>NZ_JAHDSZ010000013.1 GCF_018531145.1 Canibacter zhuwentaonis
TCTCAGGAGGAGTGTATCCCGCAGGCCAGTTGAGCTTTGCCACAGATTCCTGGTACTCCTTATTTATATCAGCATACGAAACAAACCCTCTCGAGCCTGAACAGCCGCCTAAAAATAAAGCACCTGCGGCAGCAAACCCCGCAAGCAATTTATAGTAAGTGCGTGATTTTTTGTTTTCCATGATTTTCACCTTTCTTCATTAGAAATCTATCTGAGCGCCAGTGCCGGTTGCAACCTGGCAGCTTTAACAGCCGGAGCCAATCCACCCAAAAGCGCAGTCAGCTGGCACGCAGGCATTGTTGCTCACCACTACACCCGCTATCTCGGTGACCTTTCCGGTGGGCAAATGATTGCGAAACGGATCCGCTCACAACACGGTCTAGAAAGTGACAGCGTGGCGTTTTACGAGTTTGCCGAGCTCGGTGACCTTAACGAGTTTAAGCAGCAGTTATATGTTCGCAGAGATATTTTATACGCTCAATTAACCTCCACAGTTAGCGGTAACGGAAGTCTGAATTCCCGAAGGATCACCAAGCCTTGCTTTTTCTAGATTATTTCTGACAGCTTGACGTGTGTTATCGTCCGCACGCTCCTTACTCAGATAACCCATATCTAGCACTTTATCCAGATGAGTTAGCGCGTTATTAGCGGCTTGCTCATCGGTGGCATATGTTTTAAGCCACTCTTTATACCAGGCGCACTCATATTCTGAAGAGGCAGCGGTGTCCCCAATTCCTCTCTGATAAATAGTCCCATCTTCATCTTCTGCTAAGTTCTCAGGAGGAGTGTATCCCGCAGGCCAGTTGAGCTTTGCCACAGATTCCTGGTACTCCTTATTTATATCAGCATACGAAACAAACCCTCTCGAGCCTGAACAGCCGCCTAAAAATAAAGCACCTGCGGCAGCAAACCCCGCAAGCAATTTATAGTAAGTGCGTGATTTTTTGTTTTCCATGATTTTCACCTTTCTTCATTAGAAATCTATCTGAGCGCCAGTGCCGGTTGCAACCTGGCAGCTTTAACAGCCGGAGCCAATCCACCCAAAAGCGCAGTAATAACCGCCGCGCTAACAGCTATCAACGCGACTGCATAGGGATATTCCGGCGGGGTTACAGGCGAATCAGGCGGTAAAAACAGCATTACCGAAGCCACAACAAGCACCGACACTCCAATTGCAACCGCAGCAACCAGCACCGCCAGCAGCAGCGATCCACCTAAAACAAGCCCCCCAATACTACCACGGGTTGCCCCTAAAGCACGCCTGATCAGCAGTTCTTGTGTGCGCTGTTCTAGCGACGCGAGCCCTATGTTTATAAGCCCGACAGCGGAAACAAAAAGAAGTAGCGCCGCAATTGCCCCGAACCCTAACTGCAGCACGAACAGCGCGTCCTCGTAACTGCCAGCTCCTGTTTGCTCGCGAATCTGCGTTACTTTACCGCCACCCGCATCGCTTAAAATATCGTTAATCACAGTGCTCATTTGTTCCGAAGTATATCCAGACTTATTAAGCCAGTAGAAGTCAACACCGTTAACTTCCCACAGGCTCGGCGCATAAAAAGACACCGGTATCGGGTTAACATAGAAACGGGGATAATCTTGACCATCGTTAACAACCCCGACGAGGGTAAAAGGCACCGGATTGAGACTGTTCGCTGTTAACCCGTAAACCGTTTTATTCTGCTGCATTGCAGCTGCGGCGGCTTTGTTTACGACAATTTCTAATTTCATACCGCGCTCAGTATCGCTAAGCCAGCGACCTGAAACAAGGGGTAAGTTGTATATTTCACGGTATTCGGGGGTTGCGTAAACCGTGTCAAAAAATGCTTTATTTCGCAGTAGCAACTGCATTGCAACGGGATCCTGATTAGGATCTCCCCGATCAACCTGCGCAAAAGAAAACTGAGTTTTAGGAGTTGTAACCAGCGCAACACTCTGTCCTGTCGCTTTTAATCTTTTAATTATTGTTTCAAGAGCTGTAAAATCGCCGGCGTTGCTGTTTTGCACGCCGATAGCAAAAGTTGGTGCCCTGCCGAAAACCTGCTCATTGGTTGCCTCTATATAACTCTTGCCAACGGTGCCAATAAGCACCGATATAATCACGGCAATAATGCCTATAAGCATAGAAAAACTGGTTAAAAATGATCGCAGCGGGCTCAGCCTTAAATCTTTAAGAAGCATCAGAAACATCTATGATCCTTCCCATATCCATGCGCAATACGGTTGCGCAACTTGCCGCCACATCTTCATCGTGCGTCACAAGCAGCAGAGTTGCGCCAGCATTTTTTACGCAGTTATGTAAAAGTTCTAAAACTAGCTGCCCCGTTTGTTTATCAAGCGCTCCTGTTGGCTCGTCGCAAATTAGCAGTTCTGGCTCGCACACGAGCGCTCTAGCGATTGCAACACGCTGCTGCTCACCGCCGGATAGTTTACTGGGCAGCTCCGCAGCTTTCTCAGCTAAGCCAACCGCCTCAAGTGTTTGCATAATCTTCGCTTTGCGTTGCGACCTGCTCGGTTTATCTCCCCTATAGAGCAACGCAAGCTCAACGTTTTCGTAAACTCGTAGGTGTTTAATTAAAGAATAATTTTGAAACACAAAACCAATATTTTTTGCGCGCACACGTGAGCGCGCACTGTCACT
Organism: Canibacter zhuwentaonis; assembly: GCF_018531145.1. Lineage (GTDB taxonomy): Bacteria > Actinomycetota > Actinomycetes > Actinomycetales > Microbacteriaceae > Canibacter > Canibacter zhuwentaonis. Next base: position 2,639 of record NZ_JAHDSZ010000013.1, read on the forward strand.
AAGTGTTTTAACGGATATGTCCCCGTAAAAATAATCACCGCTAAAATCATTATTAAGCAAACCCAGTATAGACACCAGGCTGGTTTTACCAGATCCGCTTTTGCCAACCACAGCATAACTGTGTCCGCGCACTATGTTAAAATTAACATTAGCAACTGTCACAAGTTTTTCGCCGTTGCCAAGCCGCACCTGCGATGTTAAACCGCGCAGTTTTAGCAGAGCCTCCCCACGCGAAGGCTCGCTAGCAGCAACGGTTTCAAGGGGCTCAAAATCAACTGACATTTGCGCTACCCGTCATCCAGCGCGCGGGTCAAGATCGGGCGGTGTTAACAACACTTCATCGCCCTCTTTTAACCCGGATACTATTTCAATGCGTGCACCGTCGCTAACACCAAGCTGCACCTCAGTCTCAACCACAGCATCACCCTCTTTTTTGAGCACTCTGCCGTTTTGTGCGCGCCCAGCAACCGCGTTTAATGGTAAAACAAGCGCGTTTTGCTTAGCAACCCCCGAGAACACAACGGTTGCCTGCAGCCCCGAGTGAACCTCGAGACCTTTATCTATTAAGCACACGAGTTTTCCAGTGGATGCGCGGGGTGCCTGCGGGGAAGGCTCAGCTGAGACACCAGTATCCAACTTGTTTTTAGGTTGCCCGGTTTCACCGCCGGATGACAATCCGGGGTCTTGCGGTGTATCAGGTTCTGCATCAGATTCAGGGCCGAAACCAACCGGCGCAATAAAACCAGCGCCAGAAGTTGGAGGATCGTCTTGAAACTGCGGCGCATCATTTGACTGTGTTTTCGCAGAATCACCCGTGCCAATTCCAGCCATAACGGCGGTGCAGTTATTCGGACCTTGCCCTTCTAGAATCTGAAACTTTCCTGTCACATCCGCAAGACTCACACCGCTGGTTATTCTTGCCGCATCCGCCTCAATTGCGAAACCCTGATAGGTCATTTCAAACAGCGGGTAATTTTTGGGCACATCATCATTTTTGGGCAAAACCGATGTAATAACAACCGGCACGGGAGTAATTATTTCAGCTCCCGAGCTGTGACCGAGCACTTTTCCAGCGGCTACTTTATCGCCAACTTTTACCGCAGGCACAAACGCTCCCCGCGTCAGTGAAGATACAACAAAAGCTCCTGCCTGCGCAACAGTTGATTTTTGCGAAACAACCGGCGCCAATGACGCCTGTTTCACCGTGACCGTCTCCGCCCCGGTTGCACCAAGTCTCGCCGCGGATGCCTCACCGTTATTCTCTGCACACCCCACAATAAGCGGTGCCAGTAACACTAAGACACCCGCGGCGACTAACTTATTTTTCATTAAGGACTCAGCGAAACTAGTACGTAACGTATCCACCCCAGCTAGTATCACAGAACCAACCGCGGCAAGCCTTCATACGTCCCTGGAAAGCAAATTTAGTACCTTTAAGTATTCCTCCCCATTCCTGGATTCCTTTACCGTTCCACTGAAGCGACTCCGTAAACTGCGGACCTCCCCGAACCTTCATATTTCTTAATCCTAAACGCAAATGACCCGAAGGCATATCATAGACACTCAAGCTAATAGGACCGGTGTAAGTGTGAGTTCTTGTATGATCCCACATAACAAGCTCCCCGTGCCTGTTCATATTCCCGTAAGCATTATCAACTCGATTAGCTTGTGCATTAGCGGCGTTCATTCCGCCAAACATGAGAGCAATAGCCGCCACCGCAGCAATTATACATTTGCCTAATCTCCCCATTTTTACGCCTTTCTAACTATGAGGATTAAGAAACTCATTTTCGAGATTCTTACTTTATAAATATCGGATGATACTTACACTTGATAATGTAACAGGGTTATTTATGAATGTCAAGTTTTTCCAAAAACTAACCGCTCTCCTTAAAGCCCACCAGATCCCATGAGTTTCAAGACATATAAAGCAAGTTAAAGATTCCTATCCGACAATCGGAAATATTCACAGCTTATTCTCGGGAATGAGATTCTGAGAAAATCCCCCGCAGGAGCGACGGCAAACTATAATCCGGGTGTGGTATTTCCGCGATAGATCCGCTCGAAAGCGCTCACTGTTAAATCAATGTCGTGCTTTGCCGCGGTGGCTAAACTTGCTCGCTGCATTTTCGTAAACGAGGCGCTATCCTGCTCGAGCACGCGCGTGATTTTGTGTGCTAAATCCGTGGCACACCTCGGCTCAAACAGAAAGCCGTTTTCGCCCTCTGTCACCAGGTGCGGCAAAGCCATTGCGTTGGCCGCCACAATTGGCAGCCCGGATGCCATCGCTTCAAGCGTTGCGATCGACTGCAGCTCCGCCGTGGAAGCAATCGCAAACACGCTCGATCGCGTGAGAGTTGAGCGCAACTGCGCGTTGCTAACAGCGCCATGCCAAACAATGCGACTGCTCACACCCAGCTGTTGCGCCAGCTGTTGCAGCTCCTCTGTTTGCGCACCGCACCCAACAATGTCAAGGCAAACACTGTCGGGCAGTTTTTTTAAAGCGCGCACCAAAACGTGAATTTGCTTCTCGTGAGTGACGCGACCAACAAAAACAATTCTTTTTTCGGCGCGCTCGGTGAAATCAGCGGTGTAATCAGCGAGTTTAATGCCACAGCTAATTGCGCGCACACTCCGCTGCCGCGTCACATTTTCAAGCATTTTCGCGGCGCGCTCGGTGGGGGTTGTCACAACATCGGCGCGCGCTAAAATCTTGTCAGCATCTTGCCACGCCCACGCCAAAAAAATCTTGCGCATAAACTTCGGAATCGGAATAAACTCAATAATATTTTCCGCCATAATGTGATTAGTGGCAACCAGCCTAATATTACGGGCGCGCGCAACCTTAGAAAGCCCCCTGCCAACAACGATGTGCGACTGGAAATGGATCACGTCAGGCCGCACCTCGTCAATAATCTCGCTAACCAGCCCATTAATTCGCCACGGCCAGACAAAACGCAACCACTCGTGCACGCTGTAGCGCACAGAGGGCAGCCGGTGCACAATTAGATCAATGCCCTCAACTGTTTCGGTGAACTTTCCCACCTCGGATCGGCTAGCGGATGGAGCTACAACGTACACTTCGTGACCGCGACGAACCAATTCTGCTGCCAGTCGCTCTGCGAACCTGGCAGCCCCGTTAATGTTTGGTTTAAAAGTGTCACACCCGATAATAATTCGTAACGGACGTAGCTTTTGATCACCGCTTTTCATATTTATATAGTCTATTTAAGTAGCTTCTGAAAAACCACTAAATTAGCAGTTAATAAAATACTTTAATAAATAAACTACAAATAATTTTTAGGATGCCACACTAAAACTTCACCCTGGCGAATCCTCTTACCGCGCACAACGCTCACAATTTCACCGTGGCTTGCCGCCGCAAAAACCCGCCTGTCATTGGCGGTCTTCGCATCCGCCAGAGCACGCTCCAGCTCACGCACCCTGCCTTCAAGCCGTGCAACCTGATTTTCAAGCTCAAAAACGCGCATAATCCCCGCCAAGCTCATCCCCTCGAACGAAAGTTTAGCAACCCGGCGCAGCTGATTCACGTTGTGCATAGAATATCGCCGTGTGTTGCCGCGCGTGCGCTGCGGCTGCACCAGCCCGATACGGTCATACTGGCGCAGTGTTTGCGGGTGCATTTCCGCCAGCTCCGCCGCCTGCGCTATCGCAAAAATTGGCGAGTACAAATCCGTGTATTCTGTCACAGTTACTCCCTCCGGTGTGTGGAGGGCGCGGATCGCAGCGCATCCGCACCCTGACCGCTAATTTTTAGCCCGCGCTAAAAGATCCTGTCGCGGATTTTCTGCCGCTTCTACCCGCGCAAACTCGCGCAGCGCTTTTTCTTGTGCGCTGTTTAAGTTTTGCGGCACAGCAACCTGCACTTCAGCAAGCAGGTCTCCGGACGCGCCCGATTTTGCTTGCACTCCGCGCCCTTTAACACGCAGGATACGCCCGCTGGGCGTGCCCGGCTGCACTTTCAGCTTCACCAGACCACCGTCGAGCGTTGGCACCTCAACAGTAGCGCCAAAAACCGCCTCGGTAAAAGTAACCGGTAACTGCAGCTTGAGGTTGTTGCCGTCGCGCTCAAACACCGGGTGCGGGCGCACTTTCACAGTAATTATCAGGTCGCCGCGCGCACCACCTTCGCGACTTGCCTCGCCTGCCCCGCGCACGCGGATCTTTTTGCCGTTGCCAGCCCCGGCGGGAACACGCACTTTAACCTGCCCCTTGGGAGTCTGCACGGTTATTTTATCGCCCTTTATTGCGGTGATAAAGTCGATTACCGCAGTCGTTTCAATGTTTGCGCCCGGCGCTGGCGCGCCACCAAAACCGCCGCCGGAAAACATACTGAAAACGTCTTCAAAGCCTGCGCCCTGACCTCTGCCAAAGTGCGCGCCGCGGGAATTACCGCCTCCGAACATATTAAAAATATCCTCGAAGCCGCCTGCGCTACCCGCCGTGAATCTTGCGCCACCAGCGCCCATTGCCCGCACCTGATCATACTCGACACGCTGCTCGCTATCGCTTAAAACAGCGTAAGCTTCACTGATCTCTTTGAACTTGGTTTCAGCGGCTTTATTACCCGGGTTTGAATCCGGGTGATACTTGTGCGCCAGTTTATGGTACTTTTTGGTTAATTCTTTGTCGGTGACACTAGAATCAACCCCCAAAACCTTGTAAAAGTCTTTTTCCAACCAGTCCTGACTAGCCATCTGACGCTACCGCAACCGCAACTTTAGCAGGCCGCAATTCGACACTGCCAAGACGGTATCCTTTCTCAACAACGTCAAGCACGGTGTTTGGCTCCGCATCGGGAACTGGCGCCATCGTAATTGCCTCGTGCTGCGACGGATCAAAGGTATCACCAACCTCGCCAAAAGCTTGCAAGCCCTGTTTTGCAAGGGTTTGCTCCAGTTTTTGAGCGATCGCCGCAACCGCGCTGCCCTCGGGCAGATCTCCGTGCCGAGCTGCCCGGTTGAAATCATCGAGCACGGGCAGCAGCGTTTTAATAACCTGAGCCTTCGCGCGATCACGGTCAAGCTCGGCATTGTCTTCTGTGCGCTTGCGATAGTTCGCATACTCAGCGGTTAGCCGCCGCAGATCTTCAAGGTAGGGGTTGGTTTCGGATCCGCTAGCTACCGCGCTGTTTTCGTCAGCTGCGCCGGTCTCACAATCCCCGCCGGTCTCACAGGCTACGCCAGCGGAAGCGGACTGCGCCTCCTCTGACTGCTCGGTGTCAAGAATATCTGCAACCGTAAGCGGCTCTTCCTCAGGTGCGGCAGAGCCGGAGGTGTTTACCTCCGGCTCGCCCTGCTGAGGAACTGACCCGTCTGCTGGACACTGTTCCTCGTTAGTCATTGTTACTTTTGCTCCTCGTCGTCTTCAACAACCTCGGCGTCTTCAATGTCATCTGACTTTGTTTCGCCCTCGGCTGCTCCGGCATCTGCTTCAGCTGCGGCCACGTAAATAGCCTGCCCCAGCTTGCCCTGGCTCTCTGCGAGTTTATCCGCTGCCGCTTTTACCGCGTCATCGTCTTCTCCCGCGAGCGCCTCTTTCAGAGCCGCAAGATCCGCGTTTACCTCAGATTTAACATCTTCAGGTAGTTTGTCTTCATTCTCACTCACGAGTTTTTCAACGGAGTAGGCGAGCTGCTCAGCATTGTTACGGTTTTCAGCTGTTTCGCGACGCTTCTGATCTTCAGCAGCGTGCTCTTCAGCGTCCTTAACCATGCGATCAATGTCTTCCTGCGAGAGGCTTGATCCGCCAGAAATTGTGATCGTCTGCTCCTTGCCGGTGCCTTTATCTTTAGCAGAAACCTGCACAATGCCGTTAGCGTCAATATCGAATGTCACCTCGATCTGCGGAATACCGCGCGGTGCGGGGGCGATACCGGTGAGCTCGAATGTGCCAAGATTTTTATTGTCGCGGGTGAACTCACGCTCGCCCTGGAATACCTGGATAGAAACTGACGGCTGGTTGTCTTCTGCCGTTGTGAATGTTTCGCTGCGCTTGGTTGGAATTGCCGTGTTGCGCTTAATCAGCTTGGTCATAATACCGCCCTTGGTTTCAATTCCAAGAGATAGCGGGGTGACGTCGATCAACAAAACATCTTTGCGTTCACCCTTTAGCACACCAGCCTGCAGCGCAGCACCAACAGCCACAACCTCATCAGGGTTTACGCCCTTGTTGGGCTCTTTACCTCCTGTGAGCTGCTTTACCAGCTCGGTTACAGCTGGCATTCTGGTGGATCCACCAACGAGCACAACGTGCGCGATCTCGCTAACTTTAACGCCCGCTTCTTTAATAACGTCATTAAACGGTTTTTTGGTGCGCTCGAGCAGATCTTTTGTGAGCTCTTCAAACTTTGCACGGGTGAGAGTCTCGTCAAGGTTTACGGGGCCGTTTTCTGTTAGTGACAGATACGGCAGCTGAATACTCGTTGAGGTGCTTGTTGAAAGCTCTTTTTTAGCCTGTTCAGCAGCTTCTTTTAGACGCTGTAGCGAGATTTTATTGTCTGATACGTCTACCCCGGTGCTGTTTTTGAACTGTTTAATTAGCCAGTCTACGATCCGCTGATCCCAATCGTCACCACCGAGCCGGTTATCGCCGGAAGTGGCGCGCACCTGAATTGTGGACAGATCATCATCTTTGCCAACCTCGAGCAGTGACACATCGAAGGTGCCTCCGCCAAGGTCGAACACGAGAATTAGCTCGTCTTCTTTGCCCTTGTCGAGACCGTATGCGAGAGCTGCGGCGGTTGGCTCGTTTACGATGCGCAGCACGTTAAGGCCCGCGATTTCGCCGGCCTCTTTGGTTGCCTGGCGCTCTGCGTCATTGAAGTATGCCGGCACGGTAATAACCGCATCGGTTACTTTATCGCCCAGATATGTTTCAGCATCGCGCTTGAGTTTCATCAGCGTGCGGGCGCTAATTTCTTGTGCGGTGTATTTCTTGTTGTCGATATCAACTTTCCAGTCGGTGCCCATGTGGCGCTTTACCGAGGCGATAGTGCGATCAACGTTTGTGATCGCCTGGCGCTTTGCGGTCTCGCCAACAAGCACCTCGCCATCTTTTGCGAAAGCAACAATTGACGGGGTTGTGCGTGCGCCCTCGGCGTTTGCAATAACCTTTGGTTCGCCACCTTCAAGCACGGCAACAACCGAGTTGGTTGTTCCTAAGTCAATGCCTACTGCTCTTGACATTTTTACTCCTTGTTTCGTTTAAGTAAGTAACCGGATTGCCCGGCGGCCACCATATGTGAGCCTTATGCACTCAAGTTTACTATCTGAAACTGTTTTGTCAAGTTGAAATCAAAAACCTTAGTCGATGTCACTAAAGTTTGGCTCTTCTCGTCCGGCGCAGCCAGATCCGCCTCCATAAGTACGTTAATATTAAAGAGACCCCAACAGGAACGACTGTTTTAATGAGAAAAATAAAACTTACACGGGAGCAGCTCGAGGTTTACGAGCGCCTCGAATCCACGCGCGAGCACTTTTTTGTGACCGGGCGCGCGGGCACAGGCAAATCAACGCTGCTTGACCATTTTGCGAAAAGCAGCGCCAAAACCATCGCTATCTGCGCTCCCACGGGGGTTGCCGCGCTCAATGTCGGCGGGCAGACGATCCACTCGCTGCTGCGCCTGCCAACGGGCGTGCTCGCCGACGAGCCGCTAATACAGCGCAAGACGCTCAAAAAAATGCTGCGGACGCTCAACACGCTCATAATCGACGAAATATCCATGGTTTCCGCGGATCTTATGGATGCCGTCGACAGGGCGCTGCGACAGGCGCGCGACGAACCGCACCTCGCATTTGGCGGGGTGCAGCTGATTATGTTCGGGGATCCCTACCAACTGCCGCCCGTGATGCCCCGTGATCCGCATGAAAAAGCCTATTTTCAAGACACCTACAAGTCGATCTGGTTTTTTGATGCGGATGTGTGGCAGAAAACGCACGTACACGTTATCGAACTGCGCGAAATCCACCGCCAGAAGGACGGGCATTTTAAGGACATTCTTTCTGCTGTGCGCAACGGCACGGTGGATGCGAATATGGCGCACGCGCTAAACAGCGCGGGTGCGCGCGCGGTGCCGTCGAAACAGCGGATCATAACCTTGGCAACGACCAACCGCGTGGTAAACGAGATTAACGCGCGCGAGCTTGCGAAACTGCCCGGCGATGTTTTTCACGAGCACGCCACGATCACGGGCACTTTTAACGGCGAGACGCCCGCTGAAAAGGTGCTCAAGCTGAAAGTCGGCGCGCAGGTTATGTTTTTACGCAATGACGCTGAGGGTCGGTGGGTTAACGGCACTCTCGGCGAGGTCACCGCAATTTCCAAGACCAATGCTGTGACCGTGCGAGTTGACGGTAAAGAGCACCGCGTCAGGCCTGTAACCTGGGAAAGAAACCAGTATTTTTATGATTCTGAGAATAGAACCCTGGATAAAAAGCCCGTCGCGGAGTTTGTGCAGCTACCGTTGCAGCTTGCCTGGGCTATCACTATCCACAAGTCGCAGGGACACACGTACGACAGCGCTGTTATTAACCTGGGCAATCGGGTTTTTAGCGCGGGTCAAACATATGTTGCGCTAAGCCGTTTGCGCTCGCTCGAGGGGCTGTATCTGACTCGACCCCTACGACCTGGCGATATTTTCGTGGATCACAATGTGACCCGCTTTATGCAGCAGCACCTGCGCCTTAACGCGCCCAAAGCAGGCAGCTCAGATGAATCTGCCAATGAGCACAGCACAAAAAATGCTGACAAACCCGGACCTGACTAACAACATCGTCCCAAAGCGCGCAGTTAGATCGCTGCGCTCAGAGGACGAACGGCTAGAAGTAATGCGTACAGGCGCTTAAAAGCGCCACACAACCGCTTGGAAACCAGCGGGAGGAGTCGGCTTGAAGTTCTTAACCTCGGTTACAAGACCGCTGCCAGCGGGAATGTTTGACTGGATAATCTGCAGCGTACCGTCGGGATTAACCCCGGTCACCAACACTGTATGCACTCCGGTAACCCAGGAATCGGGCGACCCGAGGTGCTCGTACTGAATGATATCGCCGGGAAGAGCAGCAGATGCGGGCAAGCGGATCGCATTCGCATAGTTACCAACAGGAGTTCCGATACCGCCGTACCAGTTACCACCACCGGCGCGAATCCACCGCTGCGCAGACATTATGCACTCACCGGGGGCGCTCCAACCGGTTGGACGGCTTGTGCCGACTTCACTTTTTGCGAGCGCGATTGCAACCTCAACATCAAAGCCGTGAGCGATGTTGTTAAAGTCAGCAACCGTTGCGGTTGTAAGCGCCTGCAGGCTTTCGTTGATCAGATCGTCGGCCGTTGTGGCGAGGGTTTGAGAGGTTACCGGGCCGAGCGCAGGGCTTGCAGAAACACTGAAATCGTATTCCTGAGACTGGTCAGCAAAAGCAGGCGCTATGCTGTGAACCGATGCGAACACTGCAACAGCAGCCACAATAAGCGCTTTATGCACCTTTTCCGCTCCTCCTGTTTTTGACACTCAGAATAGTAATAAGAATTATAGCAAACAATTCAACGTGTTACCTGTACGTTACAAACCGGGCTGCTTGACAACTTTTTTACCAGACGATAATCTTTAAAATCATAGCATACACACAAATCCACCTCGCTCCAGCATACTATGTTTGAGACGCAGAAGATCGGTAAATAAGGAAATGCCTCCCCTCAATAAGAAAATGATTGCGTCGATCACAGACGCAGTTAAAACATACAACGGAATTAATGTTGTTAACGGCGTAACGTTTGAACTACTCGCCGGAAACACCACTGTTTTAGTCGGTCCAAACGGATCGGGCAAAACAACAACAATCGAAATGCTAACCGGTTTGCGCTCCATGACGGGCGGCAAAGCGGTTATCGCGGGCATTCCGGTTAAGCCGGGCGGTGAGCACAGATTCCATACCGGCGTGCAGCTGCAAAGCTCAGGTTTACCCTCTAAAATAAAAACAAAAGAGGTAATTCGGTCGATTGAGTGCCTCTATTCCAACCCCGCCGACTGGAAAACCCTGGCGGCAGAGCTGGGCGTGGATACTTACCTCAACTCGACGGTCGATAACCTATCAGGCGGGCAGCGCCGCAGACTAGACATTCTTTGCGCGGCAATGGGTCGCCCCTCACTACTCGTGCTAGACGAGCCAACAAGCGGCATCGACCCCGAAGGTCGCGCGCTAGTCTGGGATTTTGTGCGCTCGTTAAGCTCCAAGGGCTGCGCGGTGCTCACCTCAACGCACGATATGGCAGAGGCGGAAGCATTCGCCGACGAGCTGCTAGTAATGGCACAGGGTAAAATACAGCTTCGGGGAAGCGTCGCCAACGTGCTAGCAAGCCTGGGCGGCGACCGCAGAATCAGGGTGTTATCGCCCAGCTCGACCGCCGTAGAAATCGTTAAAAACTCGGGTCTGCGCTTTGCTCATACGGGATCTTCAATTGTGCTTATTGGCAGCGCGGATCAAACAGCACGGGTAGCAGCTCAGCTTGATGAAAAAGATCCGGCAGCGGATGTGCTATCCGGGCCGGTGCGGCTTGAGGATGTGTTTTCCATAATAACAGAGCCAACAACTGAGCAGGGAGGCGAAAATGTCTCAGCATCCTAAAGCCGGATCTCAAATACGGATTCTAAAAGTTTGGTACAAACAAGAGCTATTCCTGCTGTTTAGAGAACCGGTTGCCGTTTTCTTTTCCCTGGCTTTTCCTCTTATTATATACATATTTGTAGGTGTGCCTTACGCGGATAGTATAATTCCAGAAACCCAGGTTAGATTCATAGACCTGATATTCCCTTCACTGCTTGGAATTGTTGCAGCCAACCTCCTGTTAATGGGGTTGTCTATATATATTGCCGAGCTTAGAGCCCGGCAGGTTGATAAACGGTATCGGTCGCTGCCGCTATCCGGAGTTAGCTTTGCCACGGCAATTATTTCGGCTATGCTAACGCTAACCGTTTTAGCTTCTGGAATAATAATCAGCGTTGTAGGGGCTACCCACAGGCTGCGCCCTGAAGTTATCGCACCGATGTTCATCCTGTTAAATATCGGGCTAATCGCGTTTTTGTGTTGCATCGGATTTTTCTTAGGAACACTCCCACTCGGAACACGTGCAATTCAGGCTCTAACCACGGCACTATTTTTTGTTATGTTCTTCGGATCGGGCGCTGCCGTGCCAATAGACGCGCTGCCAAAAATTGTGCAGCAGATTCTTGAGTGGAATCCGCTGAAAATCTGGTTTGATGCGCTTGTTGCGGCATACACCGGCACAGATTTCCCAGATAGCAGCGGATGGAAAATCGCCCTCACATTTGCGCTAGCGCTCTGCTGCGCCCTAGTGGGTCTTAGGAACTGGAAGAAGGAAGGTTAGGCGCGGGTATGAGCATAAATAAAATACACAAAAACACAACTAATTGGCTGCTCGCGCTGTTTGCGATACAGCTTATCAGTCTCGTACTAGCTTTTTACGCGCAGACGCAGGAATCGTGGCACGGAATCCCGCAGGTGACCGTTGCAGGTTTTGCGGTCTGTCTGTCTTTTATACTGTCGAGCATCGCGCTGCTTTATATAGTGCCCAGGCTTGGGTTGGTGTCGTCGATAGCATACGGCGCACTCGTCGTTTACAGCGCTATATCCGTGCTCTTCACCGGCAAAATATACCTACTGTGGTGCATAGCAACCGCCGTGCCCGCCCTGGCGTTAATAGCGCTGGCGGTCTACGCCTGGCTACAGCTCAACAAGGCACGCAAAACGAGCTAACAAGCAAGGCTCACAAAAGCGCTGAGCGCGTGAAGCTTATGCTCGCACGCGCTCAGGAAAACTAGACTCCCAGGCTTCCCGCATCGGTTACAGTCACATCCGCAACCTCCCAGTTAAGGTGGGAACGAGAGGCGGTGGGGCCGCGCTGCCCGTAATAGCGGGAATTAGTTGCGCCCCGACCGTAAGGCCGATCCGCCGCGCTCGAAAGCTGGAAAAAACACAGCTGCCCAATTTTCATGCCCGGCCAGAGCCTAATTGGCAGGGTTGCCACATTCGACAGCTCCAGGGTCACATGCCCGGAAAATCCCGGATCGATGAACCCAGCAGTCGAGTGCGTTAAAAGCCCCAGCCGACCCAGCGAGCTCTTACCCTCCAGCCGCGCCGCAATATCATCAGGCAGCGTGACGAACTCAAAAGTAGACCCCAAAACAAACTCGCCGGGGTGCAGCACAAAGCCCTCGCTCGGATCCGCCTCAATCAGCCGCGTTAGCTCTTCCTGCTGTCTTGATGGATCTATTTCAGCGTATTTGTGGTTATCAAACAGCCTAAAAAACCTGTCAAGGCGAACATCAACGCTCGACGGTTGCACAAGCTCCGCAGAACTCGGAAATAGCCCTATGCGCCCGCTATCTAGCTGAGCTTTAATATCACGATCTGAAAGCAACACGGCACTATTCTACCGCGTATTAGGCAACTCTGTAACGCCACTCGTCGTTATCAAACTTGTTTTTAACCAGCTCGTTTGCCCGCTGCAGCTCGGTCTCTGTCAGCTCAGAATCGGTACCACCGTGTCGCTGCTTAAACACCGCCACCATTTTCACAATAATATCTTCGCGCGCCATGCCCGTCTGCGTGCGCAGCGGATCCACCCGCTTCTGCGCGCTCTTAATGCCCTTATCGCTCAGCTTCTCGCGCCCGATCCGCAGCACCTTCATCATCGCCTTGGCATCCATATCGTAGGCGATTGTCACGTGATGCAGCACGCCGCCATTGCCGAGGCGTTTTTGCGCCGCGCCACCAATTTTGCCCTGCGGACCGGTGATGTCGTTGAGCGGCACGTATCGCGCGTCAAATCCCATCTGCTGAAACGCCTCAATAACCCACTCGTCCAAAAAGGCGTAGCTCTCCTCAAAGCTCTGCCCGCGCACGAGCGACTCGGGCACGTGCAGCGCGTAGGTGATGCAGTTTTCCGGCACCATATACATCGCGCCACCGCCGGAGATGCGGCGGATCACAGTTGCGCCCAGCTCTTTAGCGCCCTCAATATCAATCTCGTTCTTAACAGACTGGAAACTGCCGATAAACACCGCCGGGCTGCTCGACTCCCAAATGCGCAGGGTGGGGTTACGTTCGCCCGCAGCAACCGCATTGGTGAGCACCTCATCAAGCGCGGCATTAACCAGCGGATGCACCGGCTCGCCGTGAATAATATCCCACTCGTAATCACGCCAGCTGACAGCGCTCGTTAGCGCGCGGCGAATAACCGTGCCAATAGCTGCTGGGCTGGTGCCAATAAGGTGGCTATCAACCGGCAGCTGTGAGGTTACAGCGTCTGTGATGTCGGTTATAGAAGAGTTTTTTGAAAGCCCATTAACCGCTTTGTTAATCAAGTCAAGGGTTTCATCGGGTTCTAAAAAGAAATCACCAGACAGTTGGAAATTACCTATCTTGCCGCCCTCTACCGAGAAGTCGCAAACGGTGAGTTTACCGCCGGGGGTTTTATATTCGCCGTGATACTGCATTTTAACTGCTTTCTGTTAGTTGATCGGTAAGCCAAGTCATAACGTCTGAAACAAACTCGTCTCTGTTTGTTTCATGCAATAATTCGTGTCGTGCGCCCTCGTACACTCGCAACGAAACATCACGCACGCCCGCGCGGCGAAAATCGCTCGCGAGTTTTTGTAACCCAAATTTTCTATTCAGGCGATCGGCGCTTCCTGAAACAATCAGAATAGGCACCTCAGCTGCCAGCCCCGCTTTGGGCTTGCCAAAAAGCCGCAGAGCATCCAACACCCCAAACTGTTTAGGAATATTAACGCTTGAACAGTAGGGGTCACTCATAAATCGCTCGCCGTTTGCGGCATCGCGGCTCAGCCACTCCATGCCGTCTCTCGCACCGAAAGATTTATTAAAATCCGCCGCTCTCATGTGCCGCGCAGTGCGGTAAGCAGACCCAGACAGCACAACAGCACGCCAGAGTCGCGGCTGGCACTGGATGATCCGCTGCGCCATCAGCGAACCCCAGGAGTGCGCGAAAACCGCCACCGGCAAATCTGGATTTTCTTTTTTAATAATCGCCGTGAGCTGCGTTATTGCTTCCTCTGTTGCACGCAAACCACCCCTGCCGAGCTTACCTATTTTGCGCGGATTTTCTCCGTGCTGCGCAAACCCGGTGCGCCCGTGCCCGCGGTGATCTTCCGCGTAAACAACAAACCCGGCGCGCGCCAGTTCCCGCGCAAACCTGCCATAGCGATCGGAATATTCACCCACTCCGTGCACCAGCTGCACAGCGCCCACAATGCTGTTCACAGCCGCAGCCGGATCCGCCGCAATTGGCCCGGTTAGATTCTTAGAAAAATCTGCGGGAAACCATTTTTGTGCGTGAATCACAACACCGTACTTGTCAGTGTATGTAAAACGCTGATGAGTTACCGCCATACAGTATATTCTTACATCTGCAACACAAAAACAACTGGGATTTAGAATTTTGCTCAGCTGTGAGCAATAAACTAGTAGCATGAACAAAATAACTATTTCTGTGCCAAACGTAGAGCTCTGCAATTATCTTGCTAAGCACTTTAATCGCGAGCAGGTAGCAATATATATGTGGGACATGAAATCAGAACCTCCCGTAACAAAGTTCGACATGGTTGTCGCACCCTATCTTGACGGACCGAATATTTTGAGCGCGCTCGAGGGCGTGAACACGAAACTGCTGCAGTGGCAATCAATCGGCTATGACGGCGTGAGCGACTATCTGCCGGTCGGGGTGCAGTTTGCGAATGCCGCGAGCGTGCATGAAACCGCGACTGCCGAGCTTGCTGTTGGGCTTGCAATAGCGGCGCAGCGCGACCTAAAAACTTTTTTCCGCGCACAAGAGCAGAGCACCTGGCAGCCGGGCACAACCCGGGCGCTAGCGGATCGGCGCGTCACCGTTGTTGGTAACGGCGGAGTTGGTAGGGCTGTGTGCGAGCGACTCGCCCCGTTTGAAGTGAAACTAACTCGCGTTGCAAACAGCGCGCGCACAGAGACTCTGCCCAGCGGTGAAACTGTGCAGGTTTACAGCGCAGACCAGCTCGATGAGATTCTAATTAACACCGATATTTTAATTCTTACGGTGCCTCTAACCGCCACCACAGAACACCTGATCAACGCTGAAAAACTCAAGCTCCTGCCCGATGCGGCGCTGCTTGTGAACGTTGCGCGCGGCAAGGTTGTTGACACCCGCGCGCTAGTTGCCGAGCTCACATCCGGCCGGCTGCGCGCCGCGCTTGACGTGATCGATACGGAACCGCTGCCCGAGTCGCATCCGCTGTGGCAGCTTGAAAACGTGCTCATCACACCGCACACCGGCGGCGATGCTGACAGCATGATGCCGCGCCTGCACGCGCTGTTACGCCGACAAATCACCGCGCTTCTGCGAGACGAACAACCCGAAAACATTGTGGACTGCATAAAATAACGATACGTGTAGATTAACGTGATTTTATAGTTATTGCAGTTCGGAGAAAAATTGGCACAGTCAAACCTAGGTAAAGTAGTTTCCCTGGCTAAAAAGCGCGGTTTTGTTTACCAAGCCGGTGAGATTTATGGCGGATCGCGATCCGCCTGGGATTACGGTCCGCTAGGAACCGCGCTAAAAGAAAATATTAAGCGCCAGTGGTGGTTGGCGATTGTGCAGCGGCGCGAAGATGTTGTGGGCATTGACTCCAGCGTGATTCTGCCCAAAGCCGTGTGGGAAGCCTCGGGACACGTGGATGTTTTTAGTGATCCGCTGGTTGAGTGCACGAGTTGCCACAAGCGAGGGCGCGAAGATCACCTGCTCGAGGCTTTTGCTGAGAAAAAAGGACGTGAGGCTAGCAGCATGGCAGAGATTGTGTGCCCGAACTGCGGCACGCGGGGTGAGTGGACCGAGCCGCGCGAATTTTCTGGGCTTTTGAAAACCTTTTTGGGGCCCGTTGATGACGCGAGCGGCTTGCACTACCTGCGCCCTGAAACTGCTCAGGGAATCTTTGTGAACTTTGCCAATGTGCTGCAATCCGCTCGCATGAAACCACCCTTTGGAATCGGGCAGATCGGCAAGAGTTTTCGCAACGAAATTACCCCCGGCAATTTTATTTTCCGCACGCGCGAGTTTGAGCAGATGGAAATGGAATTTTTTGTTGAGCCTGGCACAGATGAAAAGTGGCTGGAATACTGGATGCAGGAGCGCATGAGCTGGTACACAAATCTAGGGATTAACCCTGACAATCTGCGTTTTTATGAGCATCCACAGGAGAAACTGTCTCACTATTCTAAGCGCACTGTGGATATTGAGTATCGCTTTGGTTTCACCGGCGGGCAGTGGGGCGAGCTGGAGGGCATTGCCAACCGCACCGACTATGATCTCGCAACTCACGCGAGCAAATCCGGCAAAGATCTAAGTTATTTCGATCAGACCAAAAACGAACGCTGGACTCCCTATGTAATCGAGCCTGCTGCGGGACTTACCCGGTCACTCATGGCATTTCTTGTTGATGCCTACCGCGAAGAAGAGCTCACCAACTCGAAGGACAAAACCGAGATTCGCGTTGTGCTGGGTCTTGATCCGCGCCTTGCGCCGGTTAAAGTTGCTGTGCTCCCGCTCAGCCGCAATGAGCAGCTGTCACCGCTCGCACGTAAACTGGCGAGCAAGCTCCGCGAAAAATGGAATGTGGATTTTGATGATGCCGGGGCTATTGGCAGGCGCTACCGCCGCCAGGATGAAATCGGCACGCCATTCTGTGTCACAATTGACTTTGACTCGCTCGATGATAACGCCGTAACCGTGCGCGAGCGCGACAGTATGCAGCAGACGCGCGTGCCACTGGCGGAGCTCGTAAATCTGCTCACAGAAAAACTAGAGGGTGCGTAAAATTGCCCCACAATCACACGTCAGAATTACAAAGCGCAGCGCCCAAAAAAACATACCCCTGGGCGCATAAAGCTGTTCCCGCAGAGTCTCAGCATCTCCCATTTCACAGGCTACTGCGTGGCATAAACAACTACGCCTGGTGGAAACCGCTTGCCATCGCGGGAATCGGTATTGGCTATTACATTGCTATGGTAATTGTGGCAACCATTGCCTACATTCTCGCGATGCAGGTTGCTGCCGCCGGCGGTTCTGCGTCGCCGGCAGAGCTGCAGAAAATCGCCAACGATCTGGGCGTTATTGATACCCGCCATCCGGCGCGGCTCGCGTATCAGCTCGGCTCGATTATCCTGATGATACCTGCTACTTGGCTTGCGCTGCTCACCTTCCGGGCGCACCCGACCGGTATTTTCTTCTCGGTTGTAGGGCGAATCCGCTGGAGTCTGTTCGGATACTCGCTCGGCATTGCGGTCATCACCTTTGTTGGTGCGCAGGTGATCGCAACCGTTGTTGAGAGTATTTTTGGGGAGGCCTCAACCGATACGCTCACCAAAGACACAACCCCGCTTGATGCGAGCACCCTTGTTTGGTCGCTGATTATTATTGTACTGCTTGTGCCCCTGCAGGCGACCGCTGAGGAGTATATTTTCCGCGGAGCAATGCTACAGATGCTTGGGGCGTGGATTCGCAACCCGATTGTGCCATCCCTGATTACAACCCTGCTGTTTGTTATCGGTCACGGCTACGAACTGTGGGGGCTAATTTTGGTGGGGCTGCTCGGTTTAACCGTAACATTTTTGACAATTCGCACGGGCGGCATTGAGGCTGGAATTGCGATTCACATGGTAAATAACCTGGTTGTTTTTGGGATTCTCGCGAGCGGTGTGACGGGCGACACCAAGCAGTCTGAGAGCGCCGGTAATATTGCCAGTGCGATCTTAAATATTATTATGTACGCGGTTTATATTGGCGCGATTGAACTGGTGTGGCGCAAGCGTAAGAACACGCACGGATGGCAAAACTACCGTGAAACGAAGGCTGCCGCCGCGCCCGATGGCGCATTTAGCGCGCCGCATCCTGCTAGCGTGTCCGTGGGTGCGGATGTGCCGCCGGCGGTGCAAACTGGCATCAGTGCATCGGTAGGTACGGGCTATACTGCGGCAACTCCCGTGGCGGGATCTCCTGCGGCGGCGGATGCTGCCGTGCCAGCTGCGCCGCCAGTTCCCGCAGCTGTGTCCACAACGCCTCAGCCGCCGGTGTCTCAGCAGACGCCGATACTTCCGCCAGCGCCTCTGATTTCAGCGGCACACAAGCCTGTTACGCCAACAACCGCTCAACAAACGCTGCCACAAGAGTGCACCTGCGGCTACGCAACAACGTTTAATACCTCACCCACAGCGTTAACGTCAGCAAACACAGCGCCCGCGCCGCGAGCGCACCCGGCATATGCACCCGAGCCGCGCCCTCTCGAGTCGTACACCCCTGCGCCAAGCCCGCCTATTACCCGAGAGGAAACACCGCAACTCGACGGTACTTCGCTAATTCCGCCCGCGCCCGATATCGCACCCAGAAGACCCCGTCGTGCAGCGCCCGATCCGCAACCGCCCCGATACGCTTCGCCATCACAGTAAATCACCGTGCAAAACAGCTCATCAGATGCGGTCGTAGTAGGCAACAGCCTTGTTGCCTACGCGGCTGCAATGCAGCTCGCCAGCGTTAATCTGAAAGTTACGCTAATTGCGCCTAAAGACAGCACCGGTTCGGCAAGTGACGCGCGCCCGGTGACGGATGCTACCGGTTTAATAACCAATTTTCTCGCGCAAAACAGCGCAAAATCGCCTCAAAACGCGGCAATAACGGCGCTGCCCGTAAAACCAGAGCTGTGGCTCCCTCCTGCCGTGGGCGGAACGCAGTTTATCCGCGTACCCGAACCGCAGCTGGGCGGAATTATGGCGGCGCCTTTAACATCCGCCGCAAAAAAGCTGCTCGGTGGCACAAAAAACAGCGCCCGAGCCTATTTTGACCGGTTTAAACCCGTGCTCACACTCGGCAAAACGCAGTCGCTGCTGGAGCTTGTTAAAGTGCGGCAGGGAAAGACCGCCGCCGCGCTTATCGCGCCCGGTTTGCGCACCCAATACGCGACAGATCCGCATAAAGTACTCGCCGATCTCGCGCTGCCAGGCATCAATACCGCGCTAACTCGCACCGGATCATTAAGCGGCGCGGTACTAACTCTGAGCGCGGCAGCAGCATCCGCCAAAATCGTACCCCGGCAAGGTTGGCGGGCGCTTAAGTCGGCGCTCGCACACAAACTCGAGCTATACAACGTGAATATTACGCGCGACGAAAAAATTATTTCCGTGCATAGAGCGGATCGCACCGCCACCGCGCCCGATAATCACCCGCACACAGTAACAACAGCAACCACCACACTACACACGCGCGC
This sequence comes from Canibacter zhuwentaonis, assembly GCF_018531145.1. Taxonomy (GTDB): domain Bacteria; phylum Actinomycetota; class Actinomycetes; order Actinomycetales; family Microbacteriaceae; genus Canibacter; species Canibacter zhuwentaonis. The sequence continues at coordinate 21,987 of NZ_JAHDSZ010000013.1, forward strand.
AGTAATATTTGTGCCCTGCAACAACTCGGAGCTGCGAGAGTTTAGCGCGCTTTGTCAGCGCATCCCCCAGCGCAATATTGCAGAGCTGTACACACTAGCGGCAACCGCCAAAACACCGCAGCGCCTGCCCGCAGAGTTTAATAAGCCCGGCGCGCGGGCAGTAACTCAGCTGCAAAACCCTGATTTTAGCGCGCCCGTAACCCTGGAAATAAGCAGTTTAGCGCCGCAGCACAGTGATCTCGTTGCCGCGCGAATAATCTCACCCGACGAAAACACAATAACCGGCTTAGCCGCAGCATCGGCAACCACCCGCGCAATAGCCGCCACTTACGAGCTAGCGCTAACAGCAGCGTGGCAACTAGAAAACCTACCCGCCGCACACGGCACCAGCGCAGAAAAAGACACCGCGCACTGGCTGCAGCAGGAGCTTTGCGAGCCAACAACCCTATTTTTAGGCGAAATTTTTTACGGCGGAGAGCTCGCCCCGGCACTAGCAGACAGCACCGCGCGAGCTGTTGAACTGCGCAGATTGCTGCTGGGCATAAACTAGCTCGAGTCTGTTTTATCCGCCAACTGCTGGTGGTGGTGAATCACCTCAGCAACAACGAAATTAAACCATTTTTCGGCAAACTCCGGGTCTAGCTTCGCCTCCGCTGCCAGGCTTTTTAGCCTCGCAATCTGCTTCGCCTCGCGCTCCAAATCGCTCGCAGGCATCCCGTGCTCAGCCTTTAATTCGCCGACTTCCTGTGTGCACTTAAAACGCTCGGCGAGCATATAAACGAGCGCGGCATCAATATTATCAATGCTCGAGCGCAGCTGCTGCAGCCGCTCTTCTGCGCGCTTGTTTTGCAGTGGATCCGCTACCTCTCCAGAATTATTGCACACCGTGTTTTAATCCTCGGTAAGGCTGTGCCGCACAACGACCTGCTCACGCTCAGGGCCAACGCCGATAGCGGAAATACGAGCACCGCTCATTTTTTCGAGCTCTAAAATATAGTGCTGTGCCGCCGCCGGGAGCTCCTCAAAAGTACGCGCGCCGGAAATATCTTCCTGCCATCCTTCAAACTCTTTGTAAACGGGTTTTGCGTGGTGAAAATCGCTCTGGTTTACCGGCATTTCAGAGTGGGTTACGCCGTTTACATCGTAAGCCACACAAATATGTATTTTTTTAAGCCCGGTTAACACGTCGAGTTTTGTGAGCACGAAATCAGTGACACCGTTAATCCGCGCAGCATAGCGCGCAACCGGCGCGTCATACCAGCCGCAGCGCCTCGGCCTGCCCGTTGTAGTGCCGAACTCGAAGCCCTGCTTGCGCAAAAAATCACCGTGCTCATCAAAAAGCTCTGTTGGGAACGGACCTGCGCCAACCCGGGTCGTGTAGGCCTTAATAACCGAAATAACCCGGGTGAGGTGCTGCGGGGCAATTCCGGAACCGGTAATCAAACCGCCGGTTGTTGCGTTTGATGAGGTTACAAACGGATAGGTGCCGTGATCAATGTCAAGCATTGTTGCCTGCCCCGCCTCGTAAAGCACGGTTTTGCCCGCCTCTAACGCCTCGTGCAAGAGCAGTGCCGTGTCGCAAACCATCGGCTCGAGTGTTGCACGGTATCCGAGCAGTTCTTGGATCACATCTTCTGGATCAATTGCCCGCCGGTTGTATATTTTTACGAGCACCTGATTTTTGAACTCGAGCGCGGCTTCGACTTTTTGGCGCAGGATATTTTCGTCAAAAATATCCTGGATTCTAATTCCGACTCGGTTGATTTTATCCGCATAGGTCGGGCCAATTCCACGACCGGTTGTGCCGATCTGGCGCTTGCCAAGAAAACGCTCTGTGACCTTATCGAGCGTGCGATGATAGGCGGTTATAACGTGCGCATTGGCGCTCACCTTCAGCTTAGAAACATCCACTCCGCGTGAGCGCAGAGCCTCAATTTCATGCATTAAAACTTCAATATCGATAACCACGCCGTTTGCGATAACGGGTGTGACTCCAGGTGTTAAAATACCCGACGGCAAAAGGTGCAGCGCGTATTTTTCTTTGCCGATAACAATTGTGTGCCCGGCATTATTACCACCGTTGAATTTAACAACGTAATCAACTTTACTGCCGAGCAGATCGGTGGCGCGCCCTTTACCTTCGTCGCCCCACTGCGCTCCTGAAACTAACAGAGCAGGCATAACCTTGCTCCTTTCTACTTGCCGCTGGGGCAACTATATTTATCTGAAATTAACAAACTGTAGCGCAACTTCAGCATCAGCTTCTTTAAGCAGTGCGATAGTTACTTGTAAATCATCACGACTCTTTGAACTAACTCGCAACTCGTCACCCTGAATCTGGCTTTTTACGCTCTTGGGTCCCTCATCACGAATTAGCTTGTTGAGTTTTTTAGCCGTGACCTGATCAATACCCTCTTTTAGTTTTGCGTTTATGCGATACTCTTTGCCGCTCGCGTAAGGATCTTCTGTGTCGAGGGTTTTGAGCGACAATCCGCGCTTCACAAACTTTGACTGCAGCACGTCAAGCGCCGCCAGCACTCGCTCTTCGCTGTTGGCTTTAAGCAAAATATGGTCGCTGCTCAGGTCGATTGCAGCGCCGACACCCTTAAAGTCATAGCGTTGCTCGAGCTCTTTGCGAGCTTGATTACACGCATTCTCAACCTCCATACGGTCAATTTTGCTAACTACGTCAAATGATGAATCCGCCATAAATATAATTTTATCCTAGTTGCCAAACTTTAACAGAACAAGTCGTAAAATTTGTGAAGGTACCGCTCAACTGTACACTGAAGAATGGTTACGTAAAGGATTGTTTTCCGCTACAATACTCGTAAACATGGCAGATAATGACCGTTTCGATGTTAGAATACCTGAAACTCCGTTTGAAGCAGATGAGTTACAACTTTCTAATTTTGATTTGAAACTACAACAAACACTAAATTATAACCCTAAAAGAAGAACAAAGAGGAGGGCAAAATGGATTGGTATGACTATATGATCAATGCATCAGAGCAATCACGATTTAATGCCGGTCACTGGTTTCGTTATTTGCGAAAAGTTATTTTTGAAGACCATTCTCACCTAACAGACGAAGACGTTGAAAGATTGCTCAACTCCCAAGAACTTACAAATTTTCAGAAAGTTAGTTTGAAATATGCTGTTCAAAAGCATACACCAACCCACGAATATGTGATTTCCTTAAATAAACCTGCCAAATTATCTAATGTACAAAAAATGATGGAGAAATACAAACATGGATAAAATGAAACCTGTTTTTGAAGTCTTGAATCAAGAATTATCTCAAGCAAATCTTCGTTTAACCATTATTTGTGTTGGTGGTTACGTCTTAGAGTACCATGGCTTGCGAGCCACGCAAGATGTAGATGCTTTTTATGAAAAAAGTCAAAAAATCAACGAAATTATCGCTCGTGTAGGGAAACAGTTCAGTTTGAATACTGACGAAGAGCTATGGCTCAATAATAATGTGGCGAATATGAACATACAGCCACCATTAAATTTATGTGAGACCCTATACTCATTCAAAAATTTAACCGTTTTCGTTGCCAAAATTGAATACGTATTGGGCATGAAGATGGTTAGCACAAGAGAGCAAGATTTGAAAGATATTGGAGCAATTATCAAATACAAAAACTTCCGTTCGCCATTTAATACCTTTGATGATTTGAAGAAAATGGGATTTGATAACATTGACTTCTCTGCTCTCCTAGAAGGATTCAGTTGCGCCTATGGCATGGACTGGTTAGAAGATTTTTTTAAAGAAAATCAAGAAAAACTTAGAAGATATTATTGACAGGTCTCCCAGATTAAAAAGACGATTTTCTAGCTTGAAAGTCATCTTTCCCGAAACGCCCTAGCTGCGCGGCGTAAATCCGTGGCGGATCAGGGTCGCGCGCAGCACCTCGCGATCATCGATGCTGTGCACAACACCGGCGGCAAACTCCTGCGTTGTTTCAGGACCGCGCCCGGCAATAATCAGCTTGTCACCTGGCGCGAGCTGCGCCACCGCACGCTCAATTGCAGCTTCGCGCGGCGCAATTTCTAAAATCTCAGTTGCGCGCCGCGCACTCGCCGTTACACCCCTGCACCCGGCTAAAATATCCGCTCGAATTGGCGCAGGATCATCACCGTGCGGCTCATCATCGGTTACGATCACAGTGTCCGCGTGCTTAACCGCCACCGCACCCATCAGCGGCCGCTTCTCAACCTCACGCTTACCCGTCGCACCAAACACAATCGTTGTGCGCCCGCCGTGCGCGCGACTGCCGCCGATCTCTGTGAGCACCCGCTCTAGCGCGTCGGGGTTGTGCGCAAAATCAACAATCGCAAAGGGGCTGTCGCTGATCACCTGCATTCGCCCCGGCACTTTTGGCGACAGGGTGAGCGGATCGCACAAAACCTCCTGCAGCTGCGCGGCGGTAATTCCGGACTCGTAGACCATTGCAACGGCCAGCGCCGCGTTTGTGACGTTAAACCTGCCCGGCATAAGCGTTGTCGCCCGCAAAACCTCGCCGGTGCTGCGGCGCATCACAAAACTCTGCCCTACGGTGACCTCCTGCCCTGCGACACCGACCAGTACGGCGCTGTTGTTTTGCCCGGCTGCGACCTCATCGGCGATATGATCCGCCCGTTCTGCGACTGCAACGGTCCAATGCGGGCAGTTAGACACAGCAGCTGCGGCCGGATATCCGCTTTCTTCATCGTAAAGCGCAATCGTGCTGCCGGGCAGGCGCTCACAGGCGCGCGCCAGCATTTGCTCACCGTATTCCCCTGCAACGTGAACAACCGCCGTTTTTGCGTGCTCGGGCGTGAACAAGCGCGCCTTGCTCTCGAAATAATTTGCCATGCTCAAGTGCAAATCAAGGTGGTCCTGGGTTAAATTAGTAAAACCCGCAACATCGTAGCGCACCCCGCTCACCCGCCCGTAGTCGAGCGCGTGCGATGACACCTCCATAATTGCCGCGCGGATGCCCTGCTCCCGCATTGTCGCCAGCAATGCGTGAGTTTCCGAGGCTTCCGGGGTAGTCATGGTGCTCGGCAGGGTGACAGAGCCGATGCGCGTTTCAATCGTGCCGATAAGCCCGGTGGGCTGCTTGAGCGCCCCAAATATCTGGGCGATAATATAGCTTGTTGTGGTTTTGCCGTTTGTGCCGGTGATTGCGAACTTGGCGGGCATCGTCTCCGCCGCCAGGTCACGGTTGTAAATAAACTCGGCAACCGCGCCAATGCTGGCGCGCACACTATCGACAATAATTGTGGGCAGCGGAGTTTGCGCCTGTACCCGCTCGCTCGCAAGTGCCCCCGCCTGCTCGAACTGCTCCGCCCGCGCCTGCCCATGCTCCGGCGACACCTGCTCGCGCGTGCCCTGCGCCCGCCCGCATCCGTACCCCTGCGCCGCACACCGATCCGTTAGAATTGCCCGTGCTCCTGCGGCGCGTGCCTGCGGCACATAGTCAATCCCGTGCCGCGTAGCTCCGGCAAGCGCGATGTAGAGATCCCCCGGCTGCACTGTGCGCGAGTCCAGGCTCACACCCGTCACGGTGACCTGCGCAGCAGGTGATCCGCCATCTGGCACAGCAACCTCGGCGGCGTGCCCCGCACGATGCAGACACCGCGCTATCTCCTCAAGCGAACTTGCCCGCTTAGCGGGGCGCATAAACTGCGAAGCTGAGTGCTGTGACATTATTCCCCTTTATATAGCACTGTTGTAAACATCTAAACGGCCTGCCGCCGCAGGGCGTAAAACCGCTGCAGATCAACCGCACTCCCAACAACCGCCGGCGGCAGCGCACACTCGCGGTAGTATTTCCAGGATATCCGCTCCGTGTCACCCGGGAGCACCGTGTTTGCGCCAGCGTGCCAGCGCTTTAGCTGTGCCGGTTTATAAGAGTAGTAGGTGAATAAAAAATCTTCAATCGGGTGTTTAATGCCGCGTGCGCGGCGCGCTAAGTGTGCTCGTGTGAATGCGTCTGCGCGGGCTTGATGGCTGGCGGCGCGCGCCTGCCACTGCTTCGGCTCGAGCACTGTCACACTTTTAGCAGCGCTCATAACAGCTTGCCTCGCACAAAACCCCGCAGTCTATCAAGCTGTCTGCGTTCTTTTTTCGACGGCCTGCCCGCGCCCGCATCTCGCAGCACAGGAGCTGCGCGTTCGGCTTTGGACGGCGCGGACGGGGTTAAATCGGTAAACAATTTTGCGGTCTCTGTGGCGCTGCCCCGCTTGCTAGCAAAGCCTATAACTTCGTGCAGCTTAAAAGTGTCACCGATAGTAACTCGCACTCTATCCCCCACAGTAACGTGTTGAGCCGGTTTTGCAGTAACCCCATTAATTCTAACGTGCCCGGCTTTGCACGCCGCTGTTGCGCGACTGCGCGTTTTTGCCAGCCGCGCGGCCCAGATCCACACGTCTACCCTAATACCACTCATACCCTTAAATCCTAGCGGGTATAATTGCTCTCAAGCTCAGGCTACTATCTAGCACCATGACAACCTATAAAACCATTGCACGCCCCGTATCTCACGAAATAGAGATCAGCCGCTCCAGATTTATCACTCGTCTAGAGCGGATCAGTTCTGACTCTGCTGCGCGGCAGGTTATATCCGCAATAAAATCTGAGCACCCTAAGGCTCACCACCACTGCACCGCATTTATTATTGGCGCGGCGGGTGAAATTGCCAAGCACAATGATGACGGCGAGCCCGCGGGAACGGCTGGTGCACCGATGTATGAAACCCTCGCAAAGGCCGGAGTTAGCGACACGGTTGCTGTTGTCACCCGGTATTTTGGCGGGGTGCTGCTCGGAGCTGCGGGGCTAACTCGCGCGTATCGCGCCGCAGTTGCCGAAACCCTGCAGCGCTCAGAGTTTATAACGCGCACGCAAATGCGGCGGGCGCAGCTTGAGTGCGGCTACGAGTTTCACGCAAAAATTATGGTGCACGCCAGGCAAAGCGGCATCCATCCGGGGGAAGCTCACTATACGGATCGTGTAAGCCAGGAGTTTTGGGTGCCCCCGCCCGGCACAGAGGTGTTCAAAAATGCGGTTTCTGAAATTACCTCGGGGCAGAGTGAAATTGTGCTGCACGAGCTGACATTTATTGACCTGCCAGGTTAAATAGGCGTCTTATAGAATAGGATCTAAACATGGATTTTTGGAGCGAACTCGTTGGGCAAGAGGGCGCTGTGGCAACTCTGCAGAGCGCTGCTGACCCTAAAAACAGTGCTGACTTAGCTCACGCCTGGCTTATAACCGGCCCTCCTGGATCTGGCAGGTACAACGCCGCAACCCTGTTTGCGGCAGCTCTAATACACAACGCAAACTCCGATGTTTCACGTGAAACACTGCGCGGGCAAATAGTCTCCGGAAACCACCCAGACGTGACACTCGTGCGCACCTACACAAGCGGAATTAACGTCTCAGAAATGCGCAAGGTCGCAGCAGAAGCGTACTATCTGCCAACTACCGCCAATAAAAAAATAATTATCATTGAGGACGCTGACCGCATGAACGCCTACGCGGCAAACAGCCTGCTCAAAGCCCTCGAAGAACCGCCAGCAACAACCGTGTGGATACTCTGCGCGCCGGCTGAATCTGACCTGCTGCCGACTATCCGCTCCCGCACCAGGCTGGTGCGCCTGGTGACCCCTGATCCCGCAAAAACAGCGGCTCTCCTATCCGCTCACAGCGGCATCGATGCGGATCTCGCCGCGCGCGTCGCCCGACTTGCACAGGGGCATATCGGCATGGCGCGGGCACTCGCGCAGAAACCCGAACTGCTGCAGCTGCGCGAAGATACAATAACCGAGGTGCTGCGAATTCAATCGCCCAGCGACGCAATGACCGTCGCTGCTAAACTGCACAGCGCAGCAACCGAACACGGGGAGGCGCAGGTTGATGAGCGCATCATCCGCAAAAAAAACGAGATTAAACACGCTTACGGGCTTGCCCCGAACGATCCCGTGCCGCGCGAGCTAAGCGGCGAATTAACCAAAATAGAAGCCATGCGCAAAACCTGGCTAACACGCGCAAACATAGATGCCGTTGATAGAGTTCTACTAGACTTATTGACGCTCTGCCGAGATCTGTTTACGGTGCAGCTTAAAACCGGCGCGCCGCTGATAAACTCCGCTCAAGAACAACGCATAACCGCGCTCGGCGCAGCGCTCACCCCCGCCCAGATAGCAACTTTTATGACAGCCCTTGAAAAAGCTCGTATCCATATAACCCGCAACGTGAGGTCTCGTGACGCGCTCGAAGCCGCGCTAATCTCGCTGCTCACCATCTAGAAAACCGTTTTAATCAGAGGAAAGTATGCAAAAATCCAAGAGTGTGAAATCGAAAATATGCGCCGCAATTGCTGGCGGATCAGCTCTCGCCCTGTTTTTAAGCGGCTGCGCGCGAAACCAGCTGAGCGATGTTGTGCCGCCCGTGGTAGATAAAACGGTCGACTATACAAAACAAGAAATTACCTGGGGCAGCTGCCCGAACACCAATCTAGCAACCCCACGTGATGCAGAATGCGCCTATATTGAGGCACCTCTTGACTGGAGCAAGCCGGAGGCGAAAGAGGCCGTTAAACTGCAGCTGACCAAACTGCCCTCAAAATCAGAAAACCCTAAAGGCACAATTTTTGCTAACCCTGGCGGCCCCGGAGCGAGCGGAGTGAACTTTGTTTTGGGATCCGCGCAGGCGTTTGAACAGCTGCGTGAAACATACGACATTGTCGGCTGGGCGCCTCGCGGAGTTGAGGCTTCAAGCGCCGTAAAATGCTACACCAACCAGGAGCTCGACGAGTCTCTCTACGGCAACGAAAAAACCCCCGAACCTGGCACTCAAGCGTGGCTTAATGAGGTGCACAAGAGTAATAAAGAACTCAGCGAGCGTTGCGAAAGTTACACAGGGTCTCTCTACAAGCACGTTGGCACGCGCAGCACTGTGCAAGATCTCAACCTGATGCGTGAGCTAGTGGGAGATGCCAAGCTGAACTATATCGGGCTTTCCTACGGCACCTACATCGGTGCTCGATACGCTGAAATGTTCCCGCAGCACGTGGGCAAAGTTGTGCTCGATGGGGCTTTAAAGCCTGATGCGGATGCTAGCGAGGTGGTCGCTGTGCAAACCAAAGGCTTTGAAAACGCGCTCAAAAACTACTGGAAGTACTGCGTTAGCGTGGAGTGCTCAACTGAAAAAACCGTTGCGGACGGTATGAAAATGGTCTCAAAACTGCTCGCTGATGTAAAGACCGACCCGATCAAAGCTGCTGACGGTCGCTGGGTCACCGACAGCGTGCTGCTAACTGCAATTGTAACCCCGCTGTACTCTGAAAATATGTGGCCGCTGCTGGAGGGGCTCTTCCAGAGCGTGAAAAATCGTGACGCGGGACCGGCGCTAGATTTGGCCGACCAGTATCATAACCGCGTAGACGGAAAGTACACCGACAACTCCAACTCCGCATTCACCGCCATTAACTGCGCCGATTATCCACCACAGCAGCCAGATTTAGCAGCGATGCGCGCGGATGCCGCTAAGCTCGCACAGGATGCCCCCGTGTTTGGTCCGTATCAGGGCTATGGCGGGGTGAGCTGCTGGGGATGGCAGGCGGCGGGCGATCCGCAGCGAGCTAAGCCCATTTCTGCTCCCGGCGCTGAGCCGATTCTCGTGATTGGTACAACCGGTGATCCGGCCACCCCTTACGAGTGGGCGGAGGATCTTGCCGCGCAGCTAGAAAGCGCCAGTCTAATCACCTACGTTGGCGAGGGGCACGTTGCGTTTGGCAGAAGCTCGTGCGTTACACAAAAGGTGACGGAGTTCTTCAACGGTGCACCGGCAGCGCCCGCAACCTGTACCCAGTAATTCACCAGCGTTTTACCGCGCGCGCAATATTGTGGTGCGCGTGGTAAAATAGCTGCGTGTTTTACACACGCCACCTTAGCTCAGGGGTAGAGCAATTCCCTCGTAAAGAATAGGTCTCGGGTTCAAATCCCGAAGGTGGCTCGGTTTTTTGTGCGGGTGCTGTTGCTAGACGCGATTTACCCACCCGCTCTGTTGTGAGCCACTCGGGCGAAATGCACGGCACAAACCGCCCGGCACAAGCTAGAGTTCCTTAAGAATTTCTAGAAAATTAGCTCTGTTCAAAGCTCCGTCTGGCGGAGTTGCACCGTCTTGAAACACCATATAGTAACGGAACTTATCACCGGCCAAAGACTCCCATTTTTTACCAAGCTTAATCTTCTGCTGGGAATCATCATTCTTCAGATGCTCCCCCTTAGATTCAACCACAACAACTGTGCCGCTTGTTGTCATCACAATGAAATCCGGGTAGTGGTTGAAAGGCCCGTTAATAGCAAAGCCCTTACGCTCAATATTGCGATGCCACCAGCGAACATTACTCATGCCCGAAAAGCTCAACGCAAAATCCATTTCGTCGTTGTTCATGCGATCTTCTGCCGCATAAAGCGAACCGCCGATCGTTGATGTCGCGTAACTCAGTTGCATCTCCTGCGGCAGCGTGTACGTGTCACAAAGGCTAATGCGCCTGGTTTCAACGTCTTTATAAAACTTTTCGGCTTTATATTCTGCAAGCAACCCGCTAATTTTATCGCGGATCTTATCCGCTACAGAATTCGGATGCTCCCGGTAAGTTAGTAATTCCTCGATTCCAAAGTTGTCAACGATCCGTTTAATATAAGCGCGGATATCAAAATCTTTAATCAAATTTATCTGCTTGAGGCGCTCGTAAATAGCTGCCGCCGCATTACGCTTCTGCGCGGCAGTATTTAGTTTACTAAAGTGTTCACGCATAAACTTTTGCTCAGCAGTGTTCATTCTAAAAGCGCGGGGCACGTCCGCATTGTCCTTAACGTCGATAGTATACATTTGCTCATCGACTGTGCTTAAATCAAGCCGTATATCCTTGTCGCTCAGCTTAAAACCCGCAGCCAGCGCTTCGTGCGTGAGCAGATCCATCCCGTCACCACCGGTTGAAAACAGCGCGGAAGGAGGTGTTTGAATTACAAACTGTGGGATTTTCAAGCTTGCGCATTCTGTAACAAAGCCGGGAATCATCTCCGCAGCTTTCGTCACGCCCCGCAAATCTACGGGAATAGACTCATTATTGCGCCGCGCAATCTGCTGTTCGTAGTCAACTCCGTGCCGCTGTGCGTCCTCAATAATTAGAGCCGCCACACTACTCGACGCTTCCCCGGCATCGGCGTCGCCTGTCACCCGGTTTTGTTCGAGCAAAGAAGAAACCTCATTCTCGTCAAAATCGAGAAACTCTTCCACCTCAGCAATCTCTGGTACCACCTGCGACGGCTTTGATACCACTTGCACCGGCTCATCAGCGGTCTCCTGGAAATCAAACGGTATCTGTGCTGTAGCGCGGTAGTCGTGCTTAGAAAAACCCGCGCTGTTAAGGCCCGCAACGATCTGACTAAGCGTTGCGTTAAAATCATTTGACGAGGTCAGCACATAACTCATATTCAGCAGCTGCTCACGCTGCCGCGTCGCGTGCGGCTGGCGCAACACCCGCCCGAGAATCTGTTCCACATCAACCTGGCTAGTCTTATTGGCCAGTGACGCTAGAATATAGGCGAACGAACAGTCCCATCCCTCCTTGAGCGCATTAACCGTAATAATATAGCGGATCGGGCACTCCCTGCTCAGCAACTCAACATTCTTCAGCTCGTTAATAGTCGCGGTTTTAATGGCAATTTGCTCTTCTGGGATTCCACTAGTAACAAGCTTTTCGCGCAGTTTTTCAAAGGATGTTGCGTCTTCACCCGTCTTGGGTTGAGCCTGAAACAACACGATCGGTCTAATATAGCGCCCGCCCCGCGACTCCTGCAATTTTGCCATCGTTTCAAGACGCTGCTGCAGATCTATTGCGCAGGTTATAACTTCTTTTTGTGAGGCTCGGTTACAGGCTATAACCGGTAGTTTCACCATGTTTTCATGTTTCAGAGCCACCGCATCAACATAAGAAATAATATTTGACTGCTGTTTTGGGGTTGCGGTCAAATCAAGAATGAACGCCGGATTAAAATTGCTCAGCATCTCATGACTCAGGGTGCTCGTGGTGTGGTGAGACTCATCAACAATCACCACCGGGTTTAATTGATTAATCACCTGAAACAGTGCCGTTTCATCGGCTTTTTCAATCGGCCGCGCGGGTAAACCGAGCACTGTTGCAAACGACGCAAGATTCCCGTTAGCCTGATAGGCTTTGCGTCCGTCTTTGCGGGCTGCGCGGAACGAGTCGTACGACAAAACCATTACCGACAATTGCTCGGCAACCGTGGCTGGGCTAAAATTCTGCCCGACCAGCAACTCCTCCTTAGAATACACCTCCACTCGACTGTTAAAATCAGCGTTCAAACGCTGCCGGTAAGGATGCTGCGGATCCTTTAATGCCCGCAGTGTTTGCTTTAGAATCGAATCAGACGGCACCAGCCACACAGTGGCCCTGCGCCGCATAACAGGCAGGGCATCAAAAATCAGCTTCACTGACGCGCACGCTAAAAATGTTTTACCGCCCCCTGTTGGTACTTTGTAGCACACGTGCGGCACGCCCTCAATAGTGTTTTGATACTCGGCAATTCCGCCTTTTCCAACATGAATCTGCCGCGATTCCCAATATGCGGCGAATGCTCCGCTCAGCGAGTCCTGCTCGCGCAAACAGGCGAGGTAGTCGCGCAAATCACCAATCACGTTCTTTTGATATTTTTTTAGTTCCATTGTTTTGCTCCTTTAAATTACAGCCGGGTAATATCTCGTGGGATCTTCCTGAACGCAATATTGTGAGCGGCAAGCTCCCGGTCTGTGAGCAAGCAGATATCCGCATAAATAAGGTAAGACTCCGCCGCGCACGCAGCGGGAATCGACTTGAGATAATCCCTGTCCAAAACCGTCGGCGCGCTAGCGTTAAACGCGAAAAAGCAAGCGGTATTACTTGCTGAACGACCAAGAAAATCAGGGTGCATGTCAGCTTCGCCTGGCTGGTAAGCCTCTCCCGTTTCTGTGAACCAAATGTATTCACGCACCCGCTCTAGCGGAACTTCCGGATTCAAATCACCGTTGATTAAAAGCGGGGCACCTAGCTCATAAAACGAGTACCCCCCCCCCGTGCGGAGACACTCCTGTCTTCGCCTGTTTGCGTACCCTTAAACCCTTTAATTACGCGGCGCACCCGCTCGGCAGTCACGGTATCGGCGTAATCTCCCAGCTCCACCAAAATAAAAGATCGATTCTGCCCGTCGACAGCATTCGCTTTCAACACCGCGTGCGCAGTAGTGCCGGATCCTGCGAACGAGTCCAAAACCAGGCAGTCCGGTTTAGACACCTGACTGAGGCAGTACTCAATAAGGGCAGAAGACTTGGGAGTTTCAAAAACACCCTTGCCCATTATTTTCTTAAGTTCTAAAGTGCCCGCCTCCGAAGAAAACTCACTGCCCTGCCAAATAGATTTGGGTTTTGGACGTCTTTCTTCGCCGTTGCGGTTCAAATACTCCTTTTGATAAACGTCGTACTCGTTACGCCCCTTAACAAGTTTCACCTCAAGCTCGTTAATTCGCTCCTGCGCGGTTTTTCGACCCCACCTCCATGCACCGTCACTGCCGTCTGGGAACTTAGGCAAAATAGTAATATCATCAGCTCCGGTGCTTACCGGATCCGCTGTCAATTCACCGGAAACCGGGTTATAAGAAAAGGGATAAAACAAATTCGGAGCATCTTCGCGACGTGAAGCTGCTCCACGCTTACGTAACCCTTGCAAGCGATATCCGCCCAGCTCATCCCTAAGCTTGTACTCTTTTAAATACTCATCGGGCATCACAACTCCGTTAGAAACAAAATCGGGACCGCGATACATCATTAGATGCTCGTGCGCTGTAGCGATGTACTTCGCATTGCTCCTACCCTTGAGATTGCTCACAACCGCAATATCCGCAACAAAACACGCTGAGCCAAAAACCTCGTCACAGATCAACTTCAGGTTTGCCGCTTCGTTATCGTCGATAGAAATGAAGATAACCCCGGTTGGCGCGAGCAAGCGCTGCAGCAGCCTGAGCCGGGGGTACATCATGCACAGCCACTTATCGTGCCGGGAGAGATCTTCGCTTTCTTTGCCCACAACCTGACCCAACCATTTTTTAATTCGCGGGTCATTAACCGCGTCACTGTAAACCCAGCCCTCATTGCCCGTGTTGTAGGGAGGGTCAATGTAAATACAGTCGATTCTGCCTTCGTAGCGAGGCAGCAGTGCTTTGAGAGCTTCAAGATTATCTCCGTGGATAATCATGTTCTCAGAACCGTTATCTTCAGAGTGTTGCCCGGTCTCATCAAAAGAGTACTGGCGCTCAAGCACGCGATAGGGCACGTCAAGGTGGTGGGTTATAACCTTATCTTTGCCAACCCAGTTTAGCTCAGGCACTATTCTCCCTCTCTTTTATATCGTGGCAACTATTCTACCGCTATGGCACAGTAGCGGATCATCAAAATCACCGAAACGGCTTTAATCGGTTTAATAATATCACTCCAATGCGCAAGCTGAAAGCGGGGTATCTAATGATAGTAATAGCGATACGAGTGCCTGGAGCATTCACAGGATCTTGCGGGTCATAGGGCTTCATCTTGGAGATCATGTGCTGCAAGAACACGAATGAACCGTCAGAAACACGGGGCGTTCCTGCCCGAACACCTCAAGGCGCGCGGTGCTGTTCGGCTCGGTGATGTGCTGTGCAACCTGTGCAGCGAGGGAAAGCATACCGCCGATGCCCACAACCGGATCTAGTATCTTACTGTCTTTGATACAATTAGACTTTCCCTTTGAACTCTGAAACTTTTTGTTTTGGACATAGAAAAAACGGTATCGCTACCGTTCTAAACACAAGATTATTTTAATTTAGTTTTTCTATCTTTCTTTCGATAATATCTATAAGATGCTCTAGATCATCTTCTCCTAGGGTAATTCTAACCCCGTTATTGTTTTTCAACAAATCCTGGATCAAATTCATTTTCAACATTATATCTTGATTTTATGGATTGAAAATACGAGTCACTGTTTTCAGAGAGCAATTTTCCTCCATTATTTTTAAATACATCTACACTTATTCTATCAAAAAGAACATGAATGTTTTTTGTTATTGAATCCTGTTCAATGGATTGTAAACTAACAACAGCAGTAATAGTTCCTTTTTTAGCGACAATCCATTTCCACATTCCTAAATTATAACGTGGCTTTATTTTACCTCGAGATGTACAATTCCATGTTCCCTGATGCCCCTTAGCTTTAAAACCCATCTTTACTAATTTCTTCACTATTTTTTGACGCTCTCTATTTCGCAATTTATTGTACTTTTTCTTTATATCTTTAAAGTTTTTATCCATTTTTTCCTTCCATCGTGATAAACCGTAGGGCAGTCTACCGTGCTAAGCCATACATTTTTATCAAATTCTGTCATGAGTTCCTGTGTTTCCATTTTCTTTATAAAGTCCTGGGTTTCATCACGCTTTGACTGTTTTCCTGTGATGGTTTGTTTGATTTCGTCCAGCCTAACCTTTGTAGCATTAAACCTATTTACGGGGCGGCACGATCCGCCATATAAATAAAAGAAGCGGGGCTTGCACACCGTGCTCACCCCGCTCCCTAACAGCGCTTAACTAGGCTTCGTCAGCAACCTTATTAAAACCGGTCACAGGCTCCGACTCGTCAAAGCCCTTAGGCTGTTGCTTGAAACCACCGGTGATAACCGCCAAGTAAATCACACCAACTCCCAACCAGATAAAACCAACCGTGAGCGAGATTTCATCAAGATTAACCCACAGCATAACCGTGAGCAGCGTTGCGATAACAGGCATCACGATGTAGTTGAAAATATCCTTGCCGTTTTTACGCTTACCCTGGCGAATAGCAAACCAGGCAATAACCGAAATGTTCATAAAGGTAAACGCGATTAGCGCACCGAAGTTAATAACCGACGCCACAGTATCTAGGTCAAGGAAAATCGCACCAAGGCTCAC
>NZ_JAHDSZ010000014.1 GCF_018531145.1 Canibacter zhuwentaonis
GTGTCGGGTAGTGTCAACTGTGTTACCCCGTTTCGGCATAATACTACTTTCATGCATATGGTTGATTATGCTGATCTTGTTAATTATGCTTCGTGGTCTGCTAAGGTTGTGGATAGTAGGGTGTGGGCTGGAAGCAACTGCACAGTAACAGTACGCAACATAACAGCTCCTGATGGTTGGGAGTTCACCAGCCAAACCCCGTCGGTGTATCAACTGCAACAGGTTACAGCAAACGCCACAGTTCAACACACAGTTCGTTTACAACGCAAATTCATGGCCGTAGCACCACCACTACCACTCACCGGCGGAATCGCAACCGACTGGCTATATCTAGCAGGAGCAGGTGTACTGATAGTTGGTGTTACAGCCGGGCTTGTAGCACGCAGACGGTTACAGGCTCGCGTGTAACACCCACAAGCAGAAGCAACAGGCGAGCAGGTGGGGTGGCAGCTCTGCTGTCAGCCCCCTGCCCGTTGAAAAAGGCTAATCCCTAGTCAGTCGCGCTATATCCGCCGCAAAACGCGGATGAGAGCGCAACAAGTGGGCGCGTTCAGCAAGCGTAAACTGTTCCCAAGAAAAAGGCGGCGCCATGGTTGTGCCAAGCAAAGTCCACGCGCCGAGCGAACGAGAACCATGAAAACACCCGCCAGGAACAACCACCTGCGGCACCTCACCACCCAAAACATCCTGCCCAAGAATAATGTTCTCACCGCTCCCGTCAGCCGTGTCTGCAACAAGAGTGCCGTTGATGGAATCTGTTGCTATAGTGGGCGCACTCCCGACGGAATCCGCCGCCGTATCCGACAACATAGCAGACGCAGACACTAGGTTATTTTAGATTCTGTGAGATGTTTTCTGCGTCGCGGTTGCATCGACATTACAATCAGTGCAGCAAGAATTACAGTGTAGGGGATAGAGTCTGTCAGTTGCTGTGGCAGCCCCAGGGTCTGCAAACGGAAACCGAAAGCATCGGTAAACCCAAAGAGCAGCGCCGCGCCACACCCCTGTTTCAAGACACAAAAACGGCGGACAGCTCCTGCCGCCCGCCGTTTTTTAACCCTACTTGCGTTTCATTATCGCTTCTATTTCGTGCTCCGCGTTAGGCCCGGCTTTAATACCGCGCGGAATCCGCAGCATAAAGATAATACCAGCTATCCACCACAGCCCGAACACTACCCACGACTGCCACGACATTACAGCCGCGCCCGGCATTCCCGGGATGTACAGCACGATCAAGAACGCGGCCACCGCAATTGCAACGTAACCGATCCACAGCCCCGCGTTTCCTTTACCGCCAACACGCAACGGACGCTCCATGCCCGGCTCGCGGTGACGTAGCACCACAAACGACACAGTCACCAGAAAGTAGGCGATCACAATCAGCGGCGATGCCGCGTCAACAACCCAGATCAGCGCCGCGCGTCCGAAAAACGGCGCAATCATCGCAATAATGCCGAGCAGTAGCAGCGCATTAACGGGCGTGCCGAACCTAGGGTGAATGTACGCAAACCAGTTTGGCAGCATTCCCGAACGAGCCAGGGAGTAGATAAGCCTTGAAGCTCCCAGCTGCAGCGAATTCCACGATGTGATGATACCCGCAACACCGGCGGCAACAACAACTTTCGGCATAAAGTCGTTACCAAAGAGCACTCCGATAGCGTCTGCCGCGGCGAGGTCGGATGTCGCCAGCTGCTCGTGGCTTAGCGCAACCGAAACCGTAATAATAATCAGGATGTACCACACCGCCGCAACCAGCACAGATGCGATAGAGATTTTACCGATTTTGCGCGGGCTAATATTCGCCTCTTCAGCCGCCTGCGGAATCACGTCAAAACCCACAAACATAAACGGCACAACGATCAAAACCGCGAAGAATCCGACCGCGCCGCCGTTAAAGAACGGCTCCATTTTTGCCGGCTCGCCGTTTACGAGCATTCCGGCAAACAGCACCGCACCGATCACAAACAGAAAAACAACCACGAATGTTTGCACGCCACCGGCCAGTTTAGCGCCGAGAATGTTGATAATTGTGATTACAATCGCCGTTACAGAACCAACCAGCGCCCAAACTAGGAAAACATCAGATTTTGCAACCTCGTACAGTTTAATGTGCTCAAGATCTATCACGTATCCGAGAGCACGCGGCAAAGCCACCGCCTCGAACGCGACCACAGCAGCGTATCCGCCAGTAATAGCCCACGAACCAATTAGTGACCACCTGGGCCCGAGCGCGCGGATAATATAGTTATGCTCGCCACCAGCCTGCGGCATTGCCGCAACCATTTCAGAATATATCAGCGCAATTAGCGCCATCATTGCGCCGCCGATAGCGAACGCGAGAATCGCACCGAATGTGCCCGCGCTCTCTATCCAGCCACCAACTAGCACGATCCAGCCGAAACCTACCATCGCGCCTACGCCAAGAGTTAAGATAGCCAGACTACCCATGCTCCTCTTCAGCCTGCCCTGTGCAGCTACACCTGCTCCAGACATTAATACCCCCTTGTAATCGGCACAGCACCTCTTTTGATGCTGCGCTCGCGGTCGTTTACTTACTTTTGAAAAACGCTTTCACTAAAGCCCCTCCCACGAGCAGAATTAATCCGGCCGGGATCGCGATTATCGCACCCGCCCAAATTAACGCTTCTGTGGAAAGATCCGCCAATTCCATCTTGCTCCTTTCGATTCGTTTGTATAACGATTATACGGTAAATCTAAACTCGATCACACAGCTCATCCAATAATCTGGAACACATTCAACTGCAAAACTTATAATTCTTTCTCAGGTCTGTTTTTGATTTCTCGTAATTCTCGCAAAGATCACACTACTCGATATATTGCAATAGTGCGGCATCAACAGCGGAGGCGTTCAACCTGCATACTAAGTCGAAGGTCGTTAGTTCCCTGATTCTTAACTTCTGTAATCAACACAGGAAACGTACGCTCACTATCTGCTGAAACGATCGAAAGAATACCTCCGTCGGGATTCATGTACGTATTTGGGAGCGGATCACAAAATACTACTGACAGAAAGCTCTGCCGAAGAGAAGCAACGATGTCAGCAAGCATCACTGTTTTCTCATGCTTAAACGCAACACCGAACTTTGCCGTTAAACGCTCAGTGACATTAACAAGTGCCTCAGCAAGCTGCAATTCTTGCTTCGACGATGTCACATTAATGACAGTTCCGTAACGGTTCCGTCGAAGTCTCTCCTTATTAGCCATTGTAGCCCTTTATTCATCCCTCTCTATCAAGCAGAAAAAGATGCTCGTTTACATGGATTGAGCGCTCACGTAAATTTCTACCGGCACGATATGTGTTGTACTTCAGAATCTCCTCATCGACCCGACCGTACTCTTCTAGCGCGCACCTGATCTCTTCTGTGGACACGTACCCATCGGAGTTAAACGATACCAGGAGAAACCTTGCGGTGATATTCTCGAACAAGTCAATAAGCAGCGCTAAAGAGCGCTGCTTAACGTTATAGTCAGAACGATTCCAATCTGCGGGGATGCCAGACACGCGACTTACTCTTTCAGGGCACTCATAGTTCACAAGAAGATTGAGCATGAAGTAATTAGAACCGTATGGGTGTTGATTGTAAGGCGGGTCAATATAAACTAAATCAAACGCTTCCAGCTCTGCAGCAAGGTCGTTAGCATCTCGCCTAAACACCTCGTGTTCAGATTGAAAAATGCTCTGAACCGGCATTTCGAGTGTGATTGGCGCAAGAATTCGATTCATGGCATCACCACCCGAGGCTCCAAATTTACCTATGCCCGTGTTCTTATCCTTATAAAATCCTTTAAAAACACCCCCGGTGTTCGTGTGAACTGACGCCTTAGACAGCAACGGCCCAAGCAAAAGGCAGCGAATTTCGTCCGGGAGTTTAGCCAACTCTTGAATATAAAAGTCAAGGCGACGAGCGTTATCGTTAGAGTAGAAAACTCGCTCGCCCACCCGGATATTCTGGTCATCAGCCGGGGAATATAATTCCCGAATAAAACCGTCGTGCGAGGCTCCCTCAAGCGCAGCACGATTAAGGCGATCAATATGCCAAGCCGCCTCAGCCAGCAAATCCTCGTCGTGATTTGCAAGGAAACACTCGCCGATCACCTGTGCATACAGCTCCAAATCGTTCGACGCCACCAAGGAGGAGTGTTTTTTCATAAGCCGCGCAACAAATCCAGAACCTGTAAACAGGTCCATCGACCTTATTTTTCTTCCTCCGAGTCGATTGCGCACCTCAATAACAGCCTGGCTGATAGAATCCGCCAGACCTCGCTTATTCCCAATGTAGGTGACGAGCTGCCGACTCAGAAACGAAGGGTTTTCGCCCGGCTCAAGCCGGTCACAAAGCCCGGTCTCGAAGAGCGCAACACGACTCACTTCTTACCACCAGACGTAAGCCCCGTACGAAACTCGACCACATCGCCCGGTTGCATCACGTAGTCTTTGCCCTCGAGCCGCACTTTGCCGGTGTTACGCGCCTCCAGCACAGAGCCCGCCGCAACAAGATCATCAAAACCGATAACCTCGGCTTTAATAAATCCTTTTTCAAAGTCGGTGTGAATCACGCCCGCGGCCTGCGGCGCCTTCCATCCCTTACGGATCGTCCAAGCGCGGGTTTCTTTCGGCCCGGCGGTCAAGTAGGTTTGCAGCCCGAGCTCGTCGAAACCGACCCGCGCTAGCTGATCCAGCCCGCTTTCCTGCTGCCCCACAGACTCCAGCAGCTCGCGTGCCTCTGCCGCATCGAGCTGAATTAGTTCGCTCTCGAGTTTGGCATCTAAGAAAATTGCCCTGGCGGGGGCAACTATAGTCGCAAGCTCCGCCTTCTTCGCCTCATCCATAAGCACGTCTTCATCCACGTTAAACACGTACAAAAACGGCTTCGCTGTGAGTAAGCCAAGGTCCTTAATCGCGCTAATATCAAGGCCCGAGCTAGAAAGTAATTTACCCTCGTTAAGCACTGCGCGCGCAGCGTTCGCAGTTTCTAGGACTTGCGGATCCGCTTTCTTCGCCTTCACTTCTTTTTCAAGCCGCACAACAGCTTTTTCAAGGGTCTGTAAATCAGCCAGAATCAGCTCGGTGTTAATAGTCTCAATATCGCTCGCCGGGTCGACCCTGTTATCAACGTGCACAACATCAGAATCAGAGAACCCGCGCACAACCTGCGCAATTGCGTCCGCCTCACGGATATTGGCGAGAAACTTGTTACCAAGCCCCTCCCCCTCACTCGCGCCGCGCACAATTCCCGCAATATCAACGAAAGACACGGGCGCTGGCAAAATCCGCTCACTGCCAAAAATAGCCGCGAGCTTGGGCAGCCGCTCATCTGGCAGGCTCACAACCCCGACATTCGGCTCAATAGTCGCGAAGGGGTAGTTAGCCGCCAGCACGTCGTTGCTTGTAAGTGCGTTAAAAAGGGTTGATTTGCCGACGTTAGGCAACCCCACGATTCCAATTGTTAAAGCCACGGTATTATCTTACTCGCTTTCATAGCGGATCAGCTTGCACCCGCCCGAAACTCCCGCGATATTGCGCGCGAGCGGCGGCTTAAAAATTAGTGTCCTAAACCACCGCGATAATAGAGGTATGATTAATTTTGACACAGCCCAAGCAGCTGCTTTTCTTATCGGCGCTATTCTTGCGGGGGTGGCGCTGGCTCTGATCTTCGCGCGCCAGAAAAAAGGTCTAGTTGCGCATCACAACGCCCAGCTTCAAGCTCTCACAGAAGCTCACGCGAGCGATAAGAGCGAGCAAGAAGAGCGCGCGCAGCGGGAATTATCTGCAGCCAGAGAGCAAGCTGCGCAAGAGCTGTTCAGAACCACAACAAACCTAGAACAAAAAATGTTTGCAGAGGTAACACGTGTTGCACAAGAAAAAGACGCGACCATATCGCAGCTCAGTGCGCAAATAGCCAGCCTTGCTGCTTCTAAAGAAAACCTTGAAAAGCAGCTCACAACATCAAAGCTAGAGGCAGAATCTAAAATGAACCTCCTAAAAGAGTTTGAGCCGCTTAAAGCTCAGGTCGCGCAAATGGGCAACAAGCTAAAAGAAATGGATGAACTCAGCCTACAGCAGTATGGTCAGATGCAGGAGACCCTGCAGATAACAAAAAACTCAACGTCTAAACTTGATCAGGCAACCTCGCAACTAAAAGAGGCGTTTACAAGCACTAAAACCGCTGGCGTTTGGGCCGAAGAGTCACTCGAAAGACTTGTTGAGGTCTCTGGCATGATAAAACACGTAGATTTCAAGACTCAGGTTAGCCTAGACAGAGGCAACAAAGCTGATATGATTATTAACCTTCCGGGAGACCGTAAAGTTATTGTTGATGCTAAGACCCAGTACGGAGAATTCAAGAAGATTAGCGATAATCCTTCCAAAGACGAAATTGATAATACTTGGAAAAACATTGCTAAAAATCTTAGAACAATGATCACCGATATGAATAAGCGCAACTACCCTGAAAAAATTGCAGGTTCCATTGATTCAACAATTATCTACCTGCCTAATGACACCTTTTTAATAAACAGTTTAGCCGTAGACCCCGGCCTAAATGATTACGGTCACAGCAAAAACATTATTCTCACCTCACCGTCCAGCCTGTTTGCGGTTCTTAAATCGTTTTCCATAGCCTGGGAGCGAGAAACAGTAAGAACAGAAATGCAAAACATCTATGAAACCTGCCGCGTGCTGTGTGAAAGACTTGAAAAATTCACAGAGTATGTAGCAAAAATAGGCGCAGGGCTAACAAACGCAACTAAAGCATATAATGACGCGGTGAGCTCATATAACGGCCGCCTCGCCCCACAGGTCAGAAAAATAGGTGAAATTAACGAAAACACATTCCCTAAAGGAAACACGAACGCATCTCAGCTTGAGTCGGTCGAGGTAATAGTTCGAGATAATCTCAAAGTTCCTAAGGAGATTACCAACTCTAAAGACACAAAAGGCAACGTCGAAATGCCAGTTGCAGCAGCTGCCGAAACAGCGGGAAGCGCCGCAACCTCAGGCTGGACAAGCTGCAACAACGACCAGGAAAAAGAAAGCTAAATCACAAAGACCTCAACCTGGTCAAGTGGCAACACCACAGATTTTGCAACAGCTTCCAAAAAAACTGCAGGCCTTTACACACCCCAGCGATCTTCGCGCATATCGGAAACAATGTGCCTTACCGTGCCCGAATACGAGCGCAAAACAATGCTTTCCGCTCGCACAAACTCGCCGTGGCGTTTCACGCCCGCAAGAAAATCAGCGTCCGTAATGCCCGTTGCAACAAAATAAGTGTTATCGCTTTTCACAAGCGTGTTTTGATCCAGCACCGCGTCCAAATCATGCCCGGCATCAATAGCGCGCTGCTTTTCCTCATCATCGCGCGGCATCAGCCTGCCCTGTATTAAACCGCCAAGTGTTTTCACCGCGCACGCGGTAATAATCCCCTCGGGAGTTCCCCCGATACCAACGCACATA
This sequence comes from Canibacter zhuwentaonis, assembly GCF_018531145.1. GTDB lineage: Bacteria > Actinomycetota > Actinomycetes > Actinomycetales > Microbacteriaceae > Canibacter > Canibacter zhuwentaonis. The sequence continues at coordinate 7,478 of NZ_JAHDSZ010000014.1, forward strand.
TCGATCCTAGAATCAAACCGTGCCGCGTTCACGCCACCGGCCACGTCGCCGTCCATAATCAGCTGCGTGCCCGCGCCAGCTTCGCGAATATCCTGAATCAGCTGCGCGTGACGCGGGCGATCAAGCACAGCAACCCGGATATCAGACACGTCAACGCCCTTAGCACGAGCCAGCGCACGGATGTTCTCGCCGATTGGCTTCCGAATATCAACAACATCAACGCCCTCGGGCCCGCACACAATCTTGTCCATATAGAAAACAGCCGACGGGTCATACATTGAACCGCGATCCGCCACCGCAATTACCGACAGCGCGCCCGGGCGACCCTCCGCACTCAGCCGCGTGCCATCGATCGGATCAACCGCAACATCACACTCAGCACCCGTGCCATTACCCACCTTTTCGCCGTTGTACAGCCAAGGAGCCTCATCTTTTTCACCCTCACCAATAACAACAAAACCGTTCATTGACACCGACGCCAAAAACCTGCGCATCGCATCAACAGCCGCGCCATCCGCCGCATTTTTGTCACCCCGCCCAACAAAAGGGGTTGCCCTGATAGCGGCGGCCTCGGTTGCTCGCACGAGTTCCAAGCCGAGATTACGATCCGGCTGCCACTCACTCAGTGTAATACTGTCGCTCATCTGCGCTCACTTTCTAAAACTAACAGCTAAAACCGCTTCTAGCCTATCCTGCAAGTTTCAAATACAGCACAGAATCGCTCTATTTTAAGGATTACCCAAAATCAACTGGCTATTATTAAATAGTGAAGCATCGCAAAGGTGCCCCAAGTGCCATACGTTTTTAAGGAGTCATCATGCCAATAGCAACACCCGCACAGTATCGCGAAATGCTAGACACTGCTAAAGCGCAAAAGTTTGCTTTTCCGGCAATCAACGTCAGCAGCTCACAGACTCTTAACGCAGCTTTACAGGGGCTTACGGACACAAAATCTGACGGCATTATTCAAGTTTCTACCGGCGGGGCCGAGTATTTTTCTGGTCCAAATATTAAAAACCGGGTGAGCGGCGCGCTCGCCTTCGCTAAGTGCGCAGAAGAGGTTGCAAAAAATTATCCGGTAACGGTTGCGCTGCACACCGACCACTGCCCCAAAGAAGCGCTCGACAATTTCGTATACCCGCTCATGGAGGCAAGCCGCGAGCGCATCGCACAGGGGGGCACGCCTTATTTCCAGTCGCATATGTGGGACGGATCAGCGGTGCCGCTGAATGAAAACCTTGCAATCGCGCAAAAACTACTCCCGCTCGCGCACGAGCTGGGCATTATTCTCGAAATCGAAATCGGGGTTGTTGGCGGCGAAGAAGACGGTGTAAGCCACGAAATAAACGAAAAACTCTACACCTCAGCAGCTGACGCAATCGCCACCGCAGAAGCTCTCGGGTTCGGCGAAAAAGGCCGCTACATAACCGCGCTAACTTTTGGTAACGTGCACGGTGTTTACAAGCCGGGCAGCGTAAAACTGCGCCCCGAGCTGCTGCGCGAACTGCAAGACGCTGTGGCAACAAAGTTTGGCACCGAACCAAATCCTTTCGATCTTGTTTTTCACGGCGGATCAGGCTCCTCGCCAGAAGAAATAGCCGAGGCGGTGGCAAACGGTGTAATTAAAATGAACATCGACACCGACACACAGTACGCCTTTACTCGCGGAGTTACCTCGCATATTTTCACCAACTACGCCGGAGTGCTAAAGATTGACGGCGAAGTTGGCAACAAGAAGCAGTATGATCCGCGCGCCTGGGGTCGAGTTGCGGAAAGCACAATGGCGGCGCGAGTTGCTGAAGCGGCTGCCCAGCTGGGTTCGGCTGGCAAATCAATTTCTCTTTAAACTCTTAACCAGTAGCTGTAAAACGGCTCGGAGGCTCTAACAACAAATGCAAAAAACACCCGACGAAACCGGCGAAACACCACAGCAACAGGCGGACGCATCGGCTCAGCCTGAAACGAGCGAACAGACGCACACTCTAAAAAAGCAGCTGCGCCCACGCCCGCAGTATGGTGAGCTAGCTCCCGAGGGTTGGCAACCGCCGCGCCCGCAACCCCAACAAAACCACACCGCGCCGGGTGAATCTGGCGCAAACCACTCAGCAATACCGCACAACCTGGGTTTAAACCCTGCGGCGGGCAGAGCGTATCAGAGCAGCCCAACAGAGCAGCGCGATAATACGGCAAAAAGCGGCAACTCAGCAAAACAGCGCGGTGCGGCAGATAAGCCGCCCCGCGAGGCGAGCGCAGCGGCATCCGCAAAATCTCCTATGGCAGGCGCTACGCCCGCAAAAACTCCCATTGCGGCAAATCCCGCCGTAACCGCGCCAGGTCTCAAACGGGCAGGGCAAGTTGATCGCGTTATTACGATTATGCTGCTGGTTACGGGCGCGCTGGGTGCTTACGAGTGCGCCAGCAGTATGCTGCGCCTGCGCACAACAGCAGGCGTGCTAGCGCAGGTTATTCCGGATGACGGCGCAACAATTCCGAGTTGGGTGTCACAGCTGGGCATTATCGCCGCGGTTGGAATAATTGTGCTGTGGACAGTTTCGCTGCTGATTTCTATTCGCCGTTTGAGCTTAAAGAAGCTGACTTTCTGGGTCCCCTTAACCACCGGAATTATTGCGGGTGTGCTGGTTCTTGTTGCCGCAGCGGTCACTATTTATTCCGTGTTTCCCGCTGGAATGCTTGAAAATATAGACCCGGAACAGCTGCAGAGCATTCTAAACGAGCTTGTAAACCGCCTCCGCAGAGTTTAGCGCCCGCACTGGCGAAACTCATGTTTCGCCTGATCCTGTTGCAGTTTTCAATACCACCGCGTGCCTAATTCTGCACCCGCGCGGCAGCCCCCTGCACCGCAGATTTAACGCCTGCACGGGCAACCACCCATGCATTAGATTTAGCGCTCCCGCGCAGCAGCAAGCTCGCGCACTGTTAGCTGCCCTGGAGCAGACCCCTTCAGCAGGCTCGCAAAAGTTGCGATACTGCCGTTTTCGTGCGCCATAACGCGGCTTTCCCTGCCCAGCTCGCCCATCGCAATACCGATTACCGCGCATTCAAGCTCACGAGACGCCATCCTTGTTGCCGCTAATAACCGCACGGTGTCCGCCACGCTAACCGGAGTGACCGCAACCTTGGCAACATCCGCTCCCAACTGCGCGGCCCGCGCAAACAGAGCCGCCAGCTCGCCATCTGCCGGGGTTTGCTGCCAGTTATGGTAGGAAACAATCGCGCTGATATTACGCGCCCGGCACTGCGCAACAAGCTCCGCCACGCTTACTGCTCGCAGCTCAACATCTATTGCCGCAGGAAATAGGCTGATCAGCTCAGTAATTACCGCCACATACTCGGCGCTGCTGAAATCACGCTTACCACCGTCACGAGCGGTGCGCAGAGTTGCTACTACGGGGATATTAAGCGCCTCAATTGCCGCGTACACCTCAGCCAAGCGCGCTAAAACCACAGCAAACTCGCACCCGTCGCAAAACAGCTCATCAACGCGCCACTCAACAGCGTCAAACAGTTCGCCCCGGCGCAGCGCATCCGCCGCAAAATCGACCAGCTCGCGCGCATGGCGCGCATCCCGCGCCTGCAACGGCACAATCACGGTCGCATTTTCGTGAGCGCCCGCCCGCTCATGCCACCTTATCGCATCTGCTACAGCGCTTTTCACTCTGCTATTCACCACCATTTCGTTACCAATTACAAGGTTGTCGCATCTGCTATTATCATAGATTATAAACACCGTTAGGAGCTAGCATGACAGGAAACATAACTCGCGAGAATCCCATGTCAGTGCAAGCGGTAAACGATAGCCTACGCACATATATCAGAAAATTGCCTCCTATCTGGGTCGAGGGGGAAATATCTTCCTGGACAAACAATCGCGGCAACGTTTACGCGGGGCTTAAAGACCTTAACACCGACAGCAAGCTCGAATTCAACATCTGGAATAGCGCATCTCACATTAGCGGCGACTTTAAACAGGGTGATCGGGTTGTAATGCACTGCGCGGCAGATTACTGGGTTAAATCCGGCTCTCTAAAATTTAACACAACAGCCATCGAAGCCGTTGGTGAGGGGCAACTTTTAGCCGAAATTGAGCGGCTCAAAGCCAAGCTACAAGCGGCAGGTTATTTCGATGCCCGACACAAAAAACCGCTCCCTTTTTTACCCAATAAAATTGGGCTGATCACCGGCAAAGACTCGGACGCTGAAAAAGACGTTATCAACAACGCACGCCTCAGGCTGCCCGAGGCGCAGTTTCGGGTTGTGCACACCGCCGTACAGGGGCAAAACACAGTTGCCGAGGTGTGCCAGGCAATTTCGATCCTTGACGCAGATCCCGAAGTTGATGTGATTATTATCGCGCGCGGCGGCGGTGATTTTATGCACCTCTTGCCCTTCAGTAACGAGCTTATTCTAAAGTCCGCTTTCGAAGCTAAAACACCCATTATCTCCGCTATTGGGCACGACAACGACCGCCCGCTGCTCGACTATATAGCGGATGTGCGAGCCTCCACCCCAACCGACGCCGCTAAACTGGTTGTGCCCGATCTACAAGCGGAGCTGGCGGCAATAGCCGATGCCCGAGTGCGTACAAAGAAATCGATACTGCGCTTTATCAGCACAGCCACTGAGTATCTCACCGCGCTGCGCAACCGTCCGTCGCTCAGAAACCCGGCAGCGGTGCTCGAGAATCACAGCATTGAAGTGCAGCGTTACGCGGATCGCGGCGCAGAACTGCTAGCTCACAAACTCGCCAACAGCGAGGCGGATATTCAACACCGGCGCGCAAGCCTGCGCGCGCTCTCCCCGCACGGCACGATGCAGCGCGGGTATAGCGTCGCGCTCACACTCGACGGCAAACTTGTGCGCAGCACGCAGCAGCTCAGCAGCGGCACGCAGCTGCGGCTACTGCTGCGCGACGGCGAAGCGACAGTCACAATCGACTCTATTAACAGCACCAAATAGTAAGGTTAGAAATTATTATGACGACAGTAAACAACAACGCCAACCTCAGCTCTGAGCAGGCTAACAATCAGCTCACAGATGTTGCAAACTTAAGCTTTGAGCAGGCTCGCGACAGGCTCATCAGTGTTGTGCAGCAGCTAGAGCAGGGCAATGTAACTCTCGATAAGTCTCTTGCGCTCTGGGAAGAGGGCGAAAAACTAGCGCAGCACTGCGAAGATAAGCTGCGGCGCGCCAAACAGCAGCTGGAGGGCGCAAACGGCGGTGCTGGTGTATCCGCTAGCGGATCAGATGCGTAACAGCCCAAAACCGGTTGTTGCCGAACTCGGCAGGCCAGAAACAGCCGCCGAAACAGCCGCTCGCAAGGCCGAAAATAGCCGGCTGTATAAAAAACGCAAAACGGTTAATAACCTTGTGTATTCGCTGCTGGTCACACTCGGGCTGGTGCTGATTATGGTACTGATGGTACCGCGCGGCACCGGCGATTACCCCTCTCGCAATGTTGATGTTGTGCAGCTGGCACAAAATGCGACTAACACCGCAGGGCATCCGCTGGCAGCTCCCCAAATGCCGGCCGGTTGGCTCGCCAAACAGGCGCAGCTGCGACACAACAAAGACACGCGCACAAGCTACTGGTATATCGGGTATACAACCCCGAGCAACAACTACGCGGCAGTTGCGCAGGGCACAACCGTAGATTTAACGCCCGCGAGTGAGGCGTGGGTGAAAACGCAGCTGGAGCGCAAAAAGCAGACCGGGCAGGAGGAGTTTGCCGGGCACACCTGGCGGGTTTATAGCCACCCTAAAGACAGCTCCGATAACAGCAACGTGCGCTACGGGTATGTCACAACTATTGCCGGGGCGACCCTGATTGTAAGCGGCACAGCAAGCGAGGCGGAAGTACGCGAGCTGGCGGCAAACACGGTCGCATCACTTGCCTCCAGGAACGCGGGCAGCAATGGTTGAAACACGGCTCACCCCGCAGCAGGCGTGGCTTAAACTGCTAGCCGGCAACACTCGGTTCGTTACCGGCAAACAGGAGCACCCCAATCAGGACACAATGCGCCGCGACCAGCTGGCCGGCGGGCAGTTTCCAGACATTGCGCTGTTTGGCTGCGCCGATTCTCGAATCGCCGCCGAAATTATTTTCGACCTGGGGCTGGGCGACCTGTTTGTGATCCGCAATATCGGACATATTGTTGCCGAATCGATCGTCGCCTCACTCGAGTTTGCGGTGTCAGAGCTGGGATCTGCCCTTATCGTGGTGCTGGCTCACGACTCATGCAGCGCGGTAAAAACCGCAATAGAGCTATCAACGCAACATCCGCCTGTAATCCCGCCCGCTGTTGAGCGCACCCTCGCGCCCGTGCTGCCCGCTGTGCAGCAGGTGTGGCACGAGCGTAACAGCACAACCCCGTACGTGTCGCCCGCTGTTATTGACGCCGACGCGGTCGGAGCAAAGCACCTTGAGCTGACTCTCAACACGATTTTGCGCTCGTCGGTTATTTTGCGTAACGCGGTGGCAAGCGGATCACTGGGCATAGTTGCCTGTAAGTACAGTATTTCACGCGGGCAGGTTGAGTTGGTGAGCGCTGTTGGTCCGATTGTGACACAGTAACAACACCCCAGCCGCGCCACAAAACAACCCAAAATATCTTGTGGCGCAGTAGCAATACACAATAGCGCAGAAAAATATCCCACACCCGCTTAACCGCGCAGCAAAAGTAATCCATAGACGCTTACAGCACTATAACAATATCCACAGCCGTGCCACATTCACACATTCACACATTCACACATTCACACATTCACACATTCACACATTCACACATTCACACATTCACACATTCACACATATTTTATGCGTACCCTAGAAAGGTGAACTGACACACCCTCCCGGGTGTAATTAATTTAGATTAATTTAAGGATTAAAATGACTAAAGCAGTCGAATACCGTATCGAACACGATACCATGGGCGAAGTAAAAGTGCCTAAAGACGCTCTCTATGCGGCTCAAACACAGCGCGCCGTTGAGAACTTCCCAATTTCTGGCACGGGTCTAGAATCCGCACAGATTATCGCCCTGGCGCGCATCAAACGCGCCGCCGCTCTCACTAACAAAGAGCTTGGCATTCTCAAGCCAGAGATAGCGGATGCGATTGTCGCCGCCGCAGATGAGGTAATCGACGGCGCGCACCACGATAATTTTCCGGTTGATACTTATCAGACAGGCTCTGGCACCTCGTCAAACATGAACATGAACGAAGTTTTAGCGACACTCGCTTCTAAACACCTGGGCGCTGCTGTGCACCCCAATGATCACGTGAACGCGTCACAATCTTCTAACGATGTTTTCCCAACCTCGGTGCACATCGCCGTAACCGGCGCGCTGATTAACACGCTACAGCCGGCGCTTGAGCATCTCGCAAAGGCTCTAGAGGCAAAAGCTGAGCAGTGGCAAGACGCTGTAAAACCGGGGCGCACCCACCTGATGGACGCAACACCCGTAACACTCGGGCAGGAATTTGGCGGATACGCCGCGCAGATCCGCTACGGCATTGAGCGAGTTGCTGCAACCCTGCCGCGCGTTGCTGAAGTGCCGCAGGGCGGCACCGCAGTGGGCACAGGAATTAACACACCGCAGGGCTTCCCCGAAAAGGTTATTGCTGAAATTCGCAAGTCTTCAGGACTTCCAATAACGGAAGCGCGTAACCATTTTGAAGCACAGGCAAATCGTGACGGGCTTGTTGAAGCCTCGAGCGCGCTGCGCACAATCGCGGTTTCTCTCACAAAAATTAATAACGATTTGCGCTGGCTCGGATCGGGTCCTAACACTGGTCTGGGAGAAATTTTTATTCCCGATTTGCAGCCGGGCTCTTCAATTATGCCCGGCAAGGTTAATCCGGTTGTGCCCGAGGCTGTGTTAATGGTTTGCTCTCGCGTTATTGGCAACGACGCAACCGTGGCGTGGGCTGGCGCGTCTGGTGCGTTTGAGCTGAACGTGCAAATTCCCGTTATGGGTACTGCCCTGCTCGAGTCTATCCGCCTACTCAGCAACGCTTGCACCGTGCTTGCAGATAAAACGATTGCCGGGCTAGTTGCCAATATCGACCGCGCCGCAACTCTAGCAGGAATGAGCCCCTCAACTGTAACTCCTCTGAATCGTCTGGTAGGATACGAAGCTGCGGCTAAAATAGCTAAGCATTCAGTCGCTAACGGAATTACCGTGCGTGAGGCAGTAATAGATCTTGGCTATGTTGAGCGTCGCGAAATCACGGAAGCTGAGCTTGATAAAGCTCTTGATTTGCTTTCAATGACACATCCTGAAGTTGCCTGATAATCATCTTTCAAATTAAATTACCTATTTACAGGAAGTTATGACATCCCAAAACAGGCATGACAGCCTGTCTGCGCAGACTAAAAACCTGCGCAGCGAGCCTGTTATAAGTGCCACAAGAAGGGTTTCCAGGGGCACTACAACCTCTGAAAAAATGACCCCTAAAAAATTCTTTAGTGAGGTTAATTACCCTCACAACATTCATCCGGCTCTTGTACCCGGTGTTTCCATCGAAGATCAGAAGATCCGCTACGGCGTCGATAAGCTAATTATCGGTATTGTTGGCGCGCTGATAATCGGTTTTATTATCTGGGGCGTGACACAACCCCAACAGGTTGCTGAGCTCTCGGGAATAGCGCTCGGCTGGGTTATGGAAAATCTAGGCTGGGTCTTTACCGTGCTCGCAACGGGTCTTGCAATCGTTCTGCTGTGGCTGGCTTTTTCACGCTACGGTAAAATTAAGCTCGGGCTTGACGATGAAAAACCAGAGTTTTCAACCGCCTCATGGGCGGCGATGCTGTTTGCCGCGGGTATCGGCATCGGCATTATCTTTTTCGGTGCGTACGAGCCACTAACTTTCTACCTTTCACCGCGCCCGGGAGCATACAACCCGGCAACCGCAGAGGCAATTAGCGGCGCGCTCGCACAATCCGCCGTGCATTGGGGTATTAACGCCTGGGGCATTTACGCCATCGTAGGTCTCGCTGTCGCATACGTGTCTTTCCGGCGCGGGCGCGTACCACTGATGAGCTCAATTCTAACAAGCCTCTTTAAAACCGATACGAGCAGCCCCGGAGCGCGGATCATTGACGGGCTAGCAATTATTGCAACCCTCTTTGGCACCGCGGCTTCGCTCGGTATTGGTTCGCTGCAGATTGCGCGCGGCACGGAAATTGTGACCGGCTGGTCTACAACCGGCAATAATGCGGCGATTATTATAATAATGCTGCTCACAATCGGCACAATAATTTCCGCTGTTTCTGGCGTTTCAAAAGGAATTAGAATGCTCTCAAACATAAACATGGCGCTCGCGCTAGGGCTGGCCGTGTTTATCTTTGTTGCGGGCCCAACCGCGTTTATTATGAACGCCATTCCAAGCGTTATGATTGATTTCTTCCGCACCGCTCCCGAGGCGCTAAGCGCAAATATGGCAACCAGCGAAGAAATGCACAAGTTCTTAAGCTCGTGGACAACCTTCTACTGGGCTTGGTGGGTTAGCTGGGCACCCTTCGTTGGTATTTTCGTGGCTAAAATTTCACGCGGTCGCACGATCCGCCAGTTTGTTATCGGCGTGCTTTTTATTCCGAGCACCATTGTGATCGTTGCGTTCACCGTTATTGGCGGCACCGCGATTTGGCTGCAGCGCGAAAGCCAGGCGCTCGCACCCGGCAATGACCCGTCTAAATTGCCAGCTCCCGACGAAATTATGTTTGCGGTGCTCAGCCACTTGCCGGGCGCAAATATTGTGGCTCCGCTTGTGATTGTGCTGCTCGCGATCTTCTTCATCACTTCAGCGGATTCCGCTTCACTTGTTAGCTCCCAATTGTCGCAGCGCGGCAATCCTGCTCCAAAGCGACTGATTACCGCTTTCTGGGCGCTCTGCATGGCCGGCATCGCAGTTGTTATGCTGATAACCGGCGGAAAAGACGCGCTACAGGGACTACAAAATCTGATCACCATCACGGCGCTGCCATTTGCGATTGTGCTAGTGCTAATAACAATTGCGCTGGTTAAAGAATTACGCAACGATCCTGCAACGATTCGCTCAATATACGAACACTCCGCTGTTGAAAACGCGGTGCTGCTGGGAGTTAGCAAATACGGCGATAACTTCAGCCTCGTTGTGCAACCAACAGAAAAAGACAGTAAATTCGCTGCTGGCTCTGATTTTGACTCGAAGGCCCCAGAGGTTACTGAATGGTATGCGCGCACAGATCAAAACGGTAACCCGATTGAGTATGACTACGCAACCGGCCAGTATCTAGATCTTGAGGGTAAACCACTGCCGAGCGCCGAGCAAGGCGCAGAGGATGTTAGCCCCACAACTGCCGCGATTAACATCGCTAAGGCGCAGGAGCTAATTCGCGAGCGCGCAGCTCAAGAGCGCGCCGCCGCAGCACAGAACGCGCAGAAACAAGCATCACAACAAGAAACCGAGCGTGACAGCTAGCAACCAGTTAGTTATCACCAGCAGGAGGGGGTGCGGATCTCTCTCTCCCTCCCTTTTTTTTGCATATCCCAGCAGCGCCGCACACAGCCAACCACCCGCCAACCACCCAAGTCAAGCAACCGCATCGCCAAACACATCCGCTAACTCCCTAAAACCAGCAGCCTCCCCGCCCTAAATCGCGCCAGTGGCGAGAATAAGCGATTTTCGGTATGCTAGTCATGCCGCAGCACGGTTTCACACTGCTTTGTAAATCCGGGTTGCGACCGGTGATCAAAGCGCACTAAACGCAAAACACTTTGAAAGGAAACATAAATGACCTGGTTTACTAAACGCAGAGCTAGCGTAGCTGTAGCTGGTATTGCGGCCGCCAGCCTACTTCTTTCGGGCTGTGCTGGCGAGACAAAATCATCCACCGACAAAGACGGCTCGGGCGATAAGCGGTTTATCTACATCACAAGCGATCCCATCGGGCAAAGCGAGTTTTTGAAATCTGGTCAAACAGGCATTGAAAAAGTTGCTAAAGAGCACAACGGCAAACAGAAAATTTACGAGTCTAAAGACGACGAAACCCGCCGTGCAAACCTTGAACAGGCAATCGCAGAGGCTCCTGACGTAATCGTTATGCTGGGCTTCCAGTTTATCGATATGGCTAAAGAGCTGGCGGTTGCTAACCCCGAGCAGAAATTCCTGCTAATTGACTCTGTTGTTCCTGATGCTCCTGCAAACCTCTACAACGCAACATTCAAAGAAGAAGAAGCATCCTACCTGCTGGGCATTGAGGCCGCAGCGCTAACCAAAACCAAGAAAGTTGGCTCCGTGCTATCGCTCGATATTGAGGTGATCCGCGATCACAGCGAAGGCTTCAAACAGGGCGTGCTGGCATCTGACCCTGCTGTGCAGGTGCTAGAGCCACAGATTGTTGGCGGCGAAAATCCATTCTCTGACACAGCGCGCGGTAAAGAACAGGCTCTTGCCTACGCCGCAACCGGTGTGGATCAGGTTTTTGCAATCGCAGCGGCCGCTAACGGTGGCATTATTGAGGCTGCAAAAGAGAAGGGATTCTACGCTTACGGCGTTGATGCTAACCAGTGTGGGTTTGCTCCGGGAAGCGTTGTTGACGGCACGATCAAATCGGTTGACAACGTGATGGTTACCATGGTTAAAGACATTCTCGCGGGCAAGAGCTCTAAAGAAGCCAGCAAAGAGTTCGGCATTAAAGAGGGTGGCGTAACCGTTGTGAGCCTCACCGATCAGGCCGCTAGCTCACAGTGCGTGGTTATGGAGCACCCTGAAATCTTGCAGCAGGTGAAAGATGCCGCAGCGAAGATCAAGAGCGGTGAGATTGTTGTAGTCAATCCAAAGACAAAAACCTCCTAGCTTAAGCGTGCGGGGCGTTGTTTTTAGCAACGTCCCGTTCTCCTCTATCCGTGAATATTCCAACAGCGCACTTTAGCAAATATTTCAAAGGAACAAAATTTGGTTCACGAAGTTGAAATGCGTGCCATCACAAAGACTTTCCCCGGTGGCATCATTGCTGACGACAGGGTTGATTTAACCGTTAATAAGGGTGAAATACACGCTCTTATGGGAGAAAACGGTGCCGGTAAATCCATTCTTATGTCAATACTCGCGGGAGTTTACAAACCAGACTCGGGTGTTATTAAGGTTAGCGGCAAAGAGCGCAAGTTTTCAAGCCCGCTCGACGCGATAGATGCAGGTATCGGCATGGTTTTTCAGTCTTTTAAGCTGTTCCCCTCGCTCATAGTTGCTGAAAACGTTGTGTTCCGTGCGGAGCCAACCAAACACGGTCTGCTCGACACAGAAGCTGCGGTTGCAAAGGTTGCCGAAATTGCAAAACGCTATGGTTTGCACGTTGATCCGCGCGCTAAAGTTAGTGATGTGCCGGTTGGAGTGCTGCAGCGCGTTGAGATTATCAAAGCCCTCTACCGCAACGCGCAGGTTTTGATTCTTGACGAACCGACTGCGGTACTCACCCCGCAGGAAACAAAAAGTCTCTTTGAGGTTTTGCGCACCCTAAAAGCCGACGGGCGCACAATTATCCTGATCACTCACAAGCTCTCCGAAGTTATGGCAGTTTCAGATCGTGTCACGGTTTTGCGCGACGGACGCAACGTTGCCGAGCTAATCACCGCCGAGTCATCCCCGGCAGAAATAACCCGCCACATGACGGGTCGCGACGTAGATCTCACAACTCCCTCGCCCAAAAACGCACCCGGCAAACCGGTGCTGGAAGTAAATGAGCTAACAGTGCCCGGGCTTGGTAAAAACGCCGTGAATAACGTTTCTTTCAGTGTGCGCGAGGGTGAAATAGTTGGCATTGCCGGGGTTGCCGGTAACGGTCAGGTTGAGCTGGCAGAAGCCATTATGGGAATGCGCCCGCTTAGCAACGGCGCGGTTAAAATCGCCGGTGTTGACTGCACCAACCAAACAATTGCCACCCGCCGTGACGCGGGAATCGCCTATATTCCAGAAGACCGTCACGGCGTTGGCAGCGCGGGCACAGCATCCGCAACCGATAATCTGGCGCTAAGTCACCACCGCCGCACCCCGCTGCTGCAAAACGGGCTGCTCTCCCGCGCGCGCATGGTCGAACACGCGCAGCGCCTAATTAAACAGTTCGGCGTGAAAATCGCCAGTCATGAAACCGCGGTTGGCACGCTCTCCGGCGGCAACCTGCAAAAAATTGTTGTTGCGCGCGAGCTAGCCAACCACACTCCCCTGCTGATCGCAGAACAGCCCACGCGCGGGGTTGATATTGGATCGATCGAGTCGATCCACCGTGAACTCACCGAATATCGCGATAACGGCGGCGCGATTCTGCTGATTTCTGCCGAGCTGAGCGAGATTATGTCGCTCTCCAGCAGGATTCTGGTTATGTTTGAGGGCGAAATTGTGGCGGATCTGCCCAGCACCGAAGCCACCGAGGCGCTGCTGGGTATGCACATGGCGGGTCATAAAACCGTAACAGATGCTGAGCGGGTGTAACTATGACAGCACGCGCCACAAAAATTTTATTTGCTAAATCTTCTATTAACGTATCGGAGTAGCACAGTGAGTTCTATAAATACCGGAGCTAGCTCTTCCAGCGTTTTAGACAGGCTCGCAACGGCTGGCAGAAGCGCCCTCACAAGCTCGACCCTGGTCTCCATTTTGAGCGCATTTGCGCTCGGCGGGGTGATGATTTTAATCACCGGGTCAGATCCAATAACCGGATTCTCGGCAATGTTTTCGGGGGCTTTTGGCACGGGAATCGGTCTTGCCAACACGCTTTCTAAAACAACCATGATTATCTGCTTTGGGCTGGCAACAGCAATCGCGTTTAGAGCCGGCATTCTCAACCTTGGCACCGAGGGGCAGGCTGTGCTCGGCGCGCTCGCCGGCGGTATTGTTGCGCTGCACATGCCCGAGCCCGGTTTTCTGGTTCTAACAGCGGCGCTTATAACCGCGATTATTGTTGGCGCGATGTGGGGGCTGGTTGCTGCCCTGCTAGAAAACTATATGGGCGTGCCGATTCTTATTTCGACGCTGCTGCTCAACTATCCGGCACGGTTTTTTTCGTCTTGGTTGATCCGCTATAAATTGAAGGATCCAGCGAGCGACCTGCCAGCGAGTCGCACTTTTGCAGAAGACACGATGCTGCAGTATTTTGTGCCGCGCGGTTCTGCGGCCGCGAAGAGCCTAGCGCAGCAGTTTGGTGGCACCAGCCCCATCACGGGCGTACTCACTGGCGTAAACTGGTCGCTTATTATTGTCGCTGTGCTGGTTGTTTTTGTGATTTTTTTGAACAACCGCACCCGCTACGGTTTTGAGTCTGGGCTTGCCGGACAAAACCCACAGTTCACCAGGTATTCTGGTGTACAGCCCGAAGCGCTTGTTGTAAAAACGATGGCGCTGTCAGGTGGAATTGCAGGGCTTGCCGGTATTCTGCTGGTTTTGGGGCAACCAAGCACGCGGATGCTTGAAGGGCACGTTGTGACCACCGGATACGCTTTTACCGCGCTGCTGGTGACCCTGCTTGCCAACTACAAGCCGATTCCAACCGTGCTTTCGGGACTGTTCTTTGCCGGAATTATTGTTGGCAGCGCCGCGCTGGGACGCGAGCTGAGTCTGTCACCACAGATTAGCGCGATTATTCAAGCGCTGGTGATTATTTTTATCGCGTTTAAGGTCGGTTTGCCGCAGTTTAAAAAGCGGCCCGGGAAGAGCGTAACCGAGGAGGTTGCAGCATGAACCTAGCTCACCTATTTGACCAGGATCTAGTGGCATCGGTTTTACGCTCGCTGATTCCGATTCTGCTCGCCGCGCTCGGCGGTATGCTGTGCAGCCGCGTTGGTATTTTTAACATCGGCCTTGAGGGCATAATTCTAATCGGCGCTTTTGGCGCGGTTGCCGGATCGTATTTCACAACCAACGGGATTGTTGGCGTGCTTGTGGGTATGGTTTCTGGCGCACTGTTTTCGTTGATTCTGGGATACGGCTCAATATATCGCGGAGGCGACCCGATCGTGCTTGCAATAGCTATGAACCTGCTCGCAATCGGCATCACAAGCTTTTTAATCTACTCGGTTTTTAGGGTGCAGGGAGTTTTTAAGCACGCGGATATTATCGGCATTCCAACCTGGAAAATACCGCTTCTTTCAGATATCCCCTATCTCGGGCAGCTGTTCAGCCTAAGCCCACTAGGGTATTTGGCGCTTATTCTAGTGCCGGTTATCTGGGTTGTGTTGTTTCGCAGCCCGCTCGGGTTGCGTTTGCGCGGGGTTGGTGAGCGCCCGCTTGCTGCCGCCACGCTCGGTATTAGTCCGCAGCGCTATCAGCTTAGCACCGTTGTTGTTTCGGGAGCTCTTGCTGGGCTCGGCGGTGCGCAGCTGGCTATTGGTAACGTGCAACAGTTTAGCGAGAATATGTCGGCCGGGCGTGGCTGGATTGCGGTTGTTGCTGTTATGCTCGCCCATTCGCACCCCGTTGGTGTGCTTGGCGCGGCTCTGCTGTTTGGGTTCACTGATGCGTTCGGTTTCCGTTTGCAGAGTTTCGGTTTGCCGCAGCAGCTCACGGATTCGATTCCTTACGTTGTGACGCTGGTTGCGCTGGTTGCAATGTCGGTGCGGTTGCGTCGTAAACGCTTCGCTGAGTCTAAAGTGGCGTAGTGACCCCGTTTGTTTTGTTGCCGGATAATGCGGCGGATGCTGTTCCTGCTGGTGCTGCTGGTGCTGCTGGTGCTGCTGGTGCTGCTGGTGCTGCTGGTGCTGCTGGTGCTGCTGGTGCTGCTGGTGCTGGGTGCGTTGATGTGGTAGGTATTGTTAGTGTGGATGGCAGCGGTGTTGCTGGTGCTGGAGACCCGGCTGGTATTGCGGCTAGAATTGCCGCTAAGCTAGGTTTGAAGCCGCTGCCTCACGAGGGTGGGTTGTTTCGTAATACGCTTGCTAGCGTGGATTCCACGGCGATTTATTTTATGGTGACTGAGGCTGGTTTTTCGGCTTTGCACCGGCTTAAATCTTCTGAGGTTTACCACTGGTATGCGGGCAGCCCTCTGCAAATAACGGTTTTGCATCCTGACGGGAGCGGTGAGAACATTATTCTTGGGCAGGATGTTTTGGGTGGTGAGGTGCCGCAGGTGGTTGTTCCTGGCGGGTGTTTTCATGGTTCTCGTTCGCTCGGCGCGTGGACTTTGCTTGGCACAACCATGGCGCCGCCTTTTTCTTGGGAACAGTTTACGCTTGCTGAACGCGCCCACTTGTTGCGCTCTCATCCGCGTTTTGCGGCGGATATAACGCGACTAACTAGGGATTAGCCTTTTTCAACGGGCAGGGGGCTGACAGCAGAGCTGCCACCCCACCTGCTCGCCTGTTGCTTCTGCCTGTGGGTGTTACACGCGAGCCTGTAACCGTCTGCGTGCCACAAGCCCGGCTACAAAACCAGCTGCGAGCACAGGCTGCACCCGATAAACACAACCATACACTGCCAGCACGCGCTACAAACCTACTAAAACAACACCACCCCATACACACAAAAATGGGGGAGTCAGAACAGTCCACACACCCTCCCCGTGAAAAGTCAAACCACCACACCACGCAACCAAAAAAGAGGGGGTGTGAGCCAGTCCAGCCCACACCCTCTATGCAGTCAAAAACCAGCCAATCTAACCTTGTGCTTCAACACACAACCAGCAGCCCTGCTGCAACACCTACTGCGAGTACACCTGCTCCTGTTAGATATAGCCAGTCGGACGCGACACCGCCGGTGAGTGGTAGTGGTGGTGCTACGGCCACAAACTTGCGTTGTAAACGAACTGTGTGTTGAACTGTTTCGTCCATCATAACCTGTTGCAGTTGATACGTCGACGGGGTTTGGCTGGTGAACTCCCAACCATCAGGGGCTGTTGTGTTGCGTACTGTTACTGTGCAGTTGCTACCAGCCCATAACATCCTATGTATAACTTGGGGCGCTCCTGCGCCGTTAACAAGCCGAGCATAGTTGAGCGTGTACGTGAAAGTATTGTTATGTTGAAACGGGGTAACACAGTCGATACTACCCGTCACGGTCACAACACCACTAGCAGGGCGTTCCCCTTCTGACCTGACAGTGAGTGAGACTGTGACCCTTTTGTTTGTGACATTAAAACTTGCTCTTGAAGTGTTATTGTTTTGGTTGGCGTCTGTAAACGCTGCGCTGGTGGTTGCAGTGAACCTTCGGCTGTTAGCAGCGAAAAACCCTGCTTTGCCTGTAACGGTTACTTTAACACTGCCTCCGGCTGGAATGACCGGTATGGTTGCTGTTACCGTGTGACTGTTTGCGTTGTACACCCACTGACCGGGGCAGCGAGCACCACGCCCTGTGGCCTGGCATGCCGAGTTTACTGTGGCGGCGGTGTTTACAAACCCGTCCCGGGGTAGTTGGATTGTAACGGGGATGTTACGCGCCTCATAGCCGCTGGCTTTGATTGTTGATATTACTTGTACTTGCTGGCCTGCGGCTACTGTTGGTGTGGCAGTTGTTTCGGTGGATACTTCGACTGGTATTTTTTCAACCTCCAGCCGTATTGTGGCGGTGCGTGAGCTGGTGATGTTTGATTCTGTTACCACAATAGGTGTATTCGTTTTCCATCTCCAACCAGCAGAAACCATACCCTTGTTAATGGTTATCACACAATCGCTACCTGCATCAACCATGTTGTTTAATTCTCTGTTCCATTTGCCGCCTGCTAGTTCGTTGTGTTTCAGAGTAAACATGAAAGGACGCGTGTCCCCTTGTCCACCAGGGTTGATGCATAGTACTTCACCTGTCACCACCACGGTAACATCATTGGGTACATTCCCTACAGAGGTAAACGAGGCTGTTAGCGTGGTTTTACGGGGAACAACACGAAACGTAGCGTCAGAAGGAATAGCGGTGAAATATTCTTGCACATCATAAGCACGGGAATTGGTTTTGTCGATGTAGGTGAAATCCAAAACCCCATCAGCGGTAGTGGTAACTGTGTGGGATGTGTTGGGTGTGCCTGTGACTGTTCCTGTTATGTTAAGTTCCTCAAAAAGCTGGTACTCACCGCCGTCCTTATAGTGGGGGGTGGGTGTGGGGAAACTACCGGTGAGCGTGCGTGTTCCTGCATCATAGTTTGATTGGAAACCATCTTGTGTGCATTGCCTTTGGTTTGTGCAGTCTCTTGTGAAGGGGCCTCTGGTTAGTGTTTCATTTGAGATTGTAAACCCGGCGGGTAGTTGCACATTGAAGTTAATTTTAACAGTATACGAATCCTGGGCAGATTGAATATCCTGCACCTCCTGGTACGCCGTATTGTTATACCTGAATGACACTTGGATGCTGGCTTTTTCATTGGGATGGTATTGTTGTTTGTCGGTTGTTGTTGTGGTTGTGACTAGATCTGTGATGGTGGTGCGGTTTATTCCGGTCGGCAGTTGTGTAGTGTGCGGGGGGTTTGTTGCTGGTTTGGTTTTGCTTGTGTTGTTTGCACTAGTGTTGTTTGGTTGTAGGCTGGTGGTAGTTGTGGTGGGTTTAACAGGTTCACCACCTGCTACTTGTTGCAGCGTGGTGTTTTGCCCGGCTGCAACACCCACCCCAGCAACGGTTTTCCCTGTTTGGTGCACCACCAGGGCCACCACCCGGAATGGGGGTGACTGCGCCCGGTGATATTGACACAAACCAGCAGGGTTCGATTATTGTGCACAAACACAAACAACAAGGCCCTCAAGGCAACCCCGGCACAGGACAACCTGAAAACCCACCCCCTCGAGGGGATGCGATTGCTGGGGTAGAGTTTAAGATTCAAAAACTCAATCTTAATCTCACAAAAAACACCGACTGGGAAACGCTTAAAACCCTAACCCCGGACGATGCTAAAAACAGGGTAGTTATGGGGTCTGAAACTATTAAAACAACAAACCTTAATGGGGAAGCCACATTCGATGGTCTTGCTGTTGGTGCTTATCTGGTTACAGAAACCAATGCTCCCGCTAATGTGGTTAAAAAGGCTGCGCCTTTTATTGTTACCGTACCCCACCCAAACGGCAACGCGTGGAACTATAACGTACACGTCTACCCAAAAAACACTGTTAGCGCTAAACCAACTAAAACCCTAGACGATACAAACGCCACAAAACTCGGTGACAGTGTCACCTGGACTATCACACAAACACTACCAGAACTCCAAAACGGTGAAACATTCACAGAGGTAAGCTTCACAGACCAGCTACAGGAAGGCCTAGAATACGTTGCACCCGCTACCGCGCAGGTAGACGGCCGTGAGGTTAATGTAACCGTTACCGCCACAGGAAACGGAAACCGAACCCTAACAGGTCAGTTAGATGACACAACAAATCTTACAGGAGGTGAAACTGTTACATTCAAAATCACAACCAAAGTTAATAAACCCGGGAAGATTGTAAACACCGCCAAAGTTAGAATCAAAACCTCTACTGGAGGGGATACCACACAGTCAACCCCAGACCCAGGACAGGGTGGCCCGGGTGGTGCACCAACCCTCATCTACGGGTACTTCGATATCCAAAAATATGTCACAAACACCATGATCGCAATATCAGGCTGGAAACAAACACAAACCCCCCACACACTACACAATCACCAGCCGGAATAAACCGCACCACCATCGCGGATCTAGTCACAAGCACAACAACAACCGACAAACAACAATACTATCCCGGTGAAAAAGCCAGCATCCAAGTGTCATTCAGGTATAACGATGCGGCGTACCAGGAGGTGCAGGATATTCAATCCAACCAGGATTCGTATACTGTTAAAATTAGCTTCAATGTGCAAATACCCACCGGGTTTACAATCTCACCAGAAACACTCAACAGAGGCCCCTTCTTGGTAAAGGACTGCACAAACCAAAGGCAATGCATACAAGATGGTTTTGAATGGAGCTACAACACACAGTCACGTACGCTAACTGGTAGTTTCCCCACACCCACCCCCCACTATAAGTACGGCGGTGAGTACCAGCTTTTTGAGGAACTTAACATAACAGGAACAGCCACAGGCACACCCAACACATCCCACACGATTACCACTACCGCTGACGGGGTTTTAGATTTCAGCTACATCGACCTTGCAACTAATGCCCGTGCTGATGATGCACGAGAACCTTTCACCGCTGTTGAATCCGACGCCACGTTTCAGATTATACCCCGTAAAACCACGCTAACAGCCGCGTTTCAGCCTGTGGGGCTTACCGAAGGACAGGTTGTTGTAACATGCCAGGTTTTATGCATTAACCCCCAACGGCAATCAGACAGGCGTAACATCATGTTTACTCTAAAACACAACCAGCTAGTAGGCGGCAAATGGGATCGAGTGTTAAACAACATGGTTGATGCAGGTAGCACCTGTGTGATAACCATTGTTAAGGGTGATGTTCCAGCAGGCTGGAAATGGAATCTGTCACTACCGGCTACTAGCCTGTTTTTAGCTTGATCAACGGTTAGAGTTGCTAGCGTCTCCCAGTCGTTGTTTTGTGTGAGATTAAGATCGAGTTTTTGAATCTTAAACACCACTCCAACAATCGCATCCCCGCGGGGGGTGAGGTTTCAGGTTGGCCTGTGCCGGGGTGACCTTGAAGGGTTTGCTGTTTGTGTTTATGCACAATAATCGAACCCCGCTGGCTTGTGTCAATATCACCGGGCGCAGCAACCCCCTGTACCGAGTGGTTCGGGTGGTGCACCAACCCTCATCTACGGGTATTTTGATATTCAAAAATATGTTAAAGACACCACAACCGCAATATCAGACGCAACCTTCGAACTCTACAAAGACGAAACCTGCGCAACTAAAGTAGACCTGAAAGAAACCCTTATAACAGTTGATACGGGTAAACTGGTTGGAGCCATCCCGGTTAAAGCCGGCAAATACAGCATAAAAGAAATTAAAGCCCCAACCGGATACGTGCTTAACACAATGTGTTTCCCGGTTACCGTGGGTGAAAATAACACTCTAACTAAACCTGCAACAGTAACTGTCTACAACAGCAAAGTCACTGTTCCCGCGCTTCCTCTAACCGGCGCACAAGGCCAAACAATCATGCTAACAACCGGTGGAATACTCATAGCTACAGGCCTAATAACCGTTGCTATAGTACACAGGAAACGAAAACTCATCGCAAACAAAAACAATATACAACATTAACAAACTTCCTATACTCACTAATAGGTTGGAACTGTCTGTATTGCATGGTTCTCTAGTGTTAAAAGTTTCTTTCGAGGCTTAGTTCTCGTGGAGGTGGGTTTTGCGGGTTTGAAACTGTCTGTAATGTCTGGTTCTTTGGTGTTAAAGGTCTTTTTCTAGGCGTGCGTTTTCGTGGAGTTAAAACTTTATAAGGTGTGGTTTTGTGCCGGTTTAGTGTTTATCATGCCAGTTGTACAAGAGTGGTGAGGTTGTGGGGTTTAACTCTCCAGGAGGAGTGATAGAACACCACCCTCTCCTTGTATAGTCTAGAAACCAGCCAATCCAGCCCTGTGCTTCAACACCCAACAGGCAGCTGGCTAAAACAACCACACCACCCGCCGGTGCTAGCCAGCCTGCAGGGGCTGACACCCGAGCGGTCAAACCACTTGCCGCCTGTTGCTTCTGCTTGTGGGTGTTACACGCGAGCCTGTAGCCGTCTGCGTGCCACAAGCCCAGCTGCAACACCAACTATCAGCACGCCTGCTCCTGCTAGATACAGCCAGTCGGACGCGACACCACCGGTGAGTGGTAACG
>NZ_JAHDSZ010000015.1 GCF_018531145.1 Canibacter zhuwentaonis
AGCACGCAGACGGTTACGGGCTCGTGTGTAACACTCACGTGCTGGGGGCAACAGCCGGCAGGTGGTTTGATTGTTCTGCTGTCAGCCCCTGCAGGCTGGTTGGTGCGCCACCCGGGCCACCACCCGGCACAGGGTCTGGGGTTGACTGTACAAGAGGTGTGGGGTGTTCGAGTCCACCTCTGGAGAGTTAAACCAAACAACCCCACCGCTCTAATATACACACGCAAAAAAAAAAAAAAGGGGGGGGGGGTGAATTAGACTAGTCCACACTCCTCTTGGGGAGTTAAACCAAATAGTCCTACTACCTTAAAATATACGCGTACACATACAGGGGGGGGGGAAGGCTGTAAAATAAATACTTTGATATTTGTAAAGACGCATTCAGATAAAAGTGGTTTAGCTCTTACCGGTCAGACCTTCATTTTCACCGCTATTCCTTCTGACGCTACGTTTCGTGTTGTTCCCCGTAAAACCACGCTAACAGCCTCGTTCACCTCTGTAGGGAATGTACACAATGATGTTACCGTGGTGGTGACAGGTGAAGTACTATGCATCAACCCTGGTGGACAAGGGGACAGGCGTACTAATCTTAGGTTTACTCTGAAATACAGTGAACGGGTAGGTAACAAGTGGTCTGATAAGGTTTTGCATAACATGGTTGAGAGTGGTAGCGATTGTGTGATAACCATTGTTAAGCGGGCTGTTCTAGCACTCTTCCTGGAGAGTTAAACCCCATAACCTCGCCACTCTTGTACAACTGGCATGATAAACACTAAACCAGCACAAAACCACACCATGTAAAAACCCCACCATACACAGCCGCACACTGCCAGTACGCGCTACAAACCCACTCTGACAATAAGCGAGACTGTGACCCTCTTGTTTGTGACATTAAACTGCGTTCTTGAAGTGTTATTTCCCTGGTTAGCGTCTGTAAACGTCGCGCTAGTGGTTGCAGTGAAACTTCGGCTGTTCTCAGCAAAGAATCCTGCTTTGCCTGTAACGGTTACTTTAATGCTGCCTCCGGCTGGAATCTGCGGTATGGTTGCTGGAGAACACAAGTTTCGAAAGAAACCTTTTAACGCTAGAGAACCAGGCGATTTAAACACCCAAAAAAACGTGTGTGGTGGTGGGTGTGAAAGGGTGGGTGTTGTGTGAATCTAATCACACAACACCCACCTGCTTTTTTGGTTCAACCTATTAGTGAGTATAGGAAGTTTGTTAATGTTGCATATTGTTTTTGTTTGCGGTGAGTTTTCGTTTCCTGTGTACTATAGCAACGGCTGCTATTCCAGCTGTTATGAGTATTCCACCGGTTGTTAGCATGATTGTTTGACCTTGTGCGCCGGTTAGAGGAAGCGCGGGAACAGTGACTTTGCTGTTGTAGACAGTTACTGTTGCAGGGTTAGCTAGAGTGTTATCTTCACCCACGGTAACCGGCGTACACGTTGTGTTAAGCACGTATCCGGTTGGGGCTTTAATTTCTTTTATGCTGTATTTGCCGGCTTTAACCGCAATGGGTGAAACTAGTTTACCCGTATCAACGGTTATAAGGGTTTCTTGTAGGTCTACTTTAGTTGTGCAGGTTTCGTCTTTGTAGAGTTCGAAGGTTGCGCCTGATATTGCGGTTGTGGTGCCTGTAACGTATTTTTGGATATCAAAATACCCGAAAAAGATAGTTGGTGCGCCACCCGGGCCACCACCTGGGTCTGTAGGGGTTTGCTGTGTAGTGCCACCTCCATCAGAAGTTTCGATCTTCACCTTAGCGGTGTTTACAATCTTCCCGGGATCGTTTACTGTGGTTGTGATTGTGAATGTAACAGTTTCACCTCCTGTAAGATTTTCTGGGTTATCTAAGCTGCCTTCTAGGGTTCGGTTTCCGTTTCCTGTGGCGGTAACGGTTACATTAACCTCCATGCCGTCTACCTGCGCGGTAGTGGGTGCAACGTATTCTAGGCCTTCCTGTAGCTGGTCTGTGAAGCTTACCTCTGTGAACATTTCACCTTGTTGGAGTTCTGGTAGTACTTGTGTGATAGTCCAGGTGACACTGTCACCGAGTTTTGTGGCGTTTGTATCGTCTAGGGTTTTAGTTGGTTTATTGCTAACAGTGTTTTTTGGGTAGACGTGTACGTTATAGTTCCACGTGTTGTTGCCGTTTGGGCGGGGGATGGTAACAATAAAAGGCGCAGCCTTTTTAACCACACCAGCAGGAGCATTGGTTTCTGTAACCAGATAAGCACCAACAGCAAGACCATCGAATGTGGCTTCCCCGTTAGGGTCTGTTGTTCGGGTAGTTTCAGACCCCATAACTACCCTGTTTTTAGCATCGTCCGGGGTTAGGGTTTTAAGCGTTTCCCAGTCGGTGTTTTGTGTGAGATCAAGATCGAGTTTTTGAATCTTAAACTCTACCCCAGCAATCGCATCCCCCGCAGGGTTTTCAATCTGTCCTGTGCCGGGGCGGCCTTGAAGGGTTTGCTGTTTATGCTTGTGCACAATGGTTGTTTCGGTGGATACTTCGATTGGTATTTTTTCAACCTCCAGCCGTATTGTGGCGGTGCGTGAGCTGGTGATGTTTGATTCTGTTACCACAATAGGTGTATTCGTTTTCCATCTCCAACCAGCAGAAACCATACCCTTGTTAAGAGTTATCACACAATTACTACCCACATCAACCATGTTATGCAAAACCTTATCAGGCCACTTGTTACCTACCCGTTCATTGTATTTCAGAGTAAACATGAAAGGACGCGTGTCCCCTTGTCCACCAGGGTTGATGCATAGTACTTCACCTGTCACCACCACGGTAACATCATTGTGTACATTCCCTACGGAGGTGAACGACGCTGTTAGCGTGGTTTTACGGGGCACAACACGAAACGTAGCGTCAGAAGGAATGGCGGTGAAAGGTTCTCTCGCATCATCAGCACGGGAATAAGTTTTAAAGTCAATGTAACTGAAATCTAAAACCCCATCAGCGGTAGTTCTGACCGTATAAGATGTGTTGGGTGTGCCTGTGACTGTTCCTGTTATGTTAAGTTCCTCAAAAAGCTGGTACTCACCGCCGTCCTTGTAGTGTTTGTTGGGGATTGGGAAACTACCAGTTAGCGTGCGCAACTGTTGATTATAACTCCATTCAAAACCATCTTGTGTGCATTGCGACCGGTTTGTGCAGTCCTTATCTAGCCGTATTGTGCTGGTGCGTGGTGTGGTGATGTTTGATTCTGTTTGGGTGATCCGGTCAGGTGTTTTCCATCTCCAGCCTGCTGGAACATCACCCTTGTTAATGGTTATCACACAATCGCTACCCGCATCAACCATGTTGTTTAATTCTCTGTTCCATTTGCCGCCTGTTAGTTCGTTGTGTTTTAGAGTAAACATCAGAGGTTTCCTGTCTTGTCGCGTTTGGGGGTTAATGCATAAAACCTCGCCTGTTACAACAACCTGTCCTTCGGTGAGTCCCACAGGTGTAAACGAGGCTGTTAGCGTGGTTTTACGTGGTACAACACGAAACATAGCTTGAGAGGGAATAGCGGTGAAATTAGCTCTCTCGGCAACACCACCAAGTTTGCCGATAGAAAACTCAATCACTCCGTTAGCGGTAGTCCTAACCGTGTGAGATCCAATACGGTCTGTGGCAGTACCCGGTATTGTAATAATCTCAAACAGTTGCCCACCGCCAACAAATTTATCGTGATAAACCTTATAACTAGCTTGTAGCACACGCGACTGTGGGTTGTAACTAAAACTGTAACCGAAAGGGCAAGTAAACCTGGTTGTGCAATCCTGCGTAAAAACGCCTCTTGTTAACGCCTCGGGTGATATTTCAAATCCTTGCGGTAGTGTAACAGCAACGTTAACTGTAACCGTATAATGAGTTTCTCCGTTGAGGGTGATGGCATCTAAAAGATCGTATTTTGTTTCATCATAGTCTGTGTATACACTGATGCTGATAGTTTCACCGGGATGGTATTGGTTTTGTCCGTTAATTTCGGTTCTAGTTTTAATTAGACCCTCTAAAAATGTGGTGCGGTTTATTCCGGCCGGTAGTTGTGTAGTGTGCGGGGGGTTTGTTGCTGGTTTGGTTTTGCTTGTGTTGTTTGCACCAGTGTTGTTTGGTTGTAGGCTTGTGGTAGTTGTGGTGGGTTTAACAGGTTCACCACCTGCTACTTGCAGCATGGTGTTTTGCCCGGCTGCAACACCCACCCCAACGGTTTGCCCTGTTTGGTAAACCACCCGAACCACCCGGTACAGGGGGTTTGCCGCGCCCGGTGATATTGACACAAACCAGCGGGGTTCGATTATTGTGCACAAACACAAACAACAAGGCCCTCCAGGTGCTCCAGGCACAGGCCAACCTGAAAACCCCGCCCCTCGAGGGGATGCGATTGCTGGGGTAGAGTTTAAGATTCAAAAACTCAATCTTAATCTCACAAAAAACAACGACTGGATGACGCTTAAAAATTTAACCGTTGATCAAGCTAAAAACAGGGTAGTAGCGGGGTTTGAAGCTACCCGAACAACAGACGATAACGGGGAAGCCACATTCGAGAATCTTGCTGTTGGTGCTTATCTGGTTACAGAAACCAATGCTCCCGCTGGTGTGGTTAAAAAGGCTGCGCCTTTTATTGTTACCATCCCCCACCCAAACGGCAACGCGTGGAACTATAACGTACACGTCTACCCAAAAAACACTGTCAGCAATAAACCATCTAAAACCCTAGACGCTACAAACGCCACAAAAATCGGTGACAAAGTCACCTGGACTATCACACAAGTACTACCAGAACTCCCACAAGGTGAAACATTCACAGAGGTAAGCTTCACAGACCAGCTACAGGAAGGCCTAGAATACGTTGCACCCGCTACCGCGCAGGTTAACGGCACGGAGGTTGGTGTAACCGTTACCGCCACAGGTGATGGAAACCGAACCCTAGAAGGTAGCTTAGATGACACAGCAACCCTCAGGGGAGGTCAGACTGTTACATTCAAAATCACAACCAAAGTAAACACCCCCGGGAAGATTGTAAACACCGCCAACGTTAGAATCACAACCTCTAATGGAGGAGATACCACACCTGTTGTAGCTGATACGTCGACTGGGTTGCTCCCTTAAACTCCCAACCGTTGGGGGCTGCCCTGTTGCGTACTGTTACTGTGCAGTTGCTTCCAGCCCATACTATTTGATGTATAACTTGGGGCGCTCCTGCGCCGTTAACAAGCGCAGCGTAGTTTAGCGTGTACGTGAACGTAGCGTTATGCTTAAACGGGGTAACACAGTTGATACTACCCGACACTGTCACAACACCACTAGCGGGGTGTTCTCCTTCGGGTTTTACAATGAGTGAGACTGTGACCCTTTTGTTTGTGACATTAAAACTTGCTCTTGAAGTGTTATTGTTTTGGTTAGCGTCTGTAAACACTGCGCTAGTGGTTGCAGTGAAACTTCGGCTGTTCTCAGCGAAGAACCCTGCTCTACCTTTAACGGTTACTTTAATGCTGCCTCCGGCTGGAATCTGCGGTATTGTTGCTGTTACCGTGTGACTGTTTGCGTTGTACACCCACTGGGCAGGGCATATGGCACGCCCTGTGGCCTGGCATATTGAGTTTACTGTAGCGGGTGTTTTTACAAACCCGTTCTTTGGTAGTTGGATTGTGACGGGGATGTTACGTGCTTCATAGCCGCTGGCTTTGATTGTTGATATTACTTGTACAGGTTGGCCTGCGGCTACTGTGGGTGTGGGGGTGGTTGTTTCGGTGGATACTTCGACTGGTATTTTTTCAACCTCCAACCGTATTGTGCTGGTGCGTGGTGTGGTGATGTTTGATTCTGTTTGGGTGATCCGGTCAAGTGTTTTCCATCTCCAGCCTGCTGGAACAGCGCCTTTAACAATGGTTATCACACAATCGCTACCTGCATCAACCATGTCATGCAACACCCTATCCCACCTGCCGTTTGCTAGCTGGTTGTGTTTCAGAGTAAACATCAGAGTTTTCCTGCTTGGCTGGCCACCAGGAAAAGTACACACAACATTACCGCTGACAACAACCTGTCCTTCGGTAAGCCCTACAGGCTGAAACGAAGCCTTCAACACCGTTTTACGGGGTACAACCCGGAACGTGGCTTGAGAGGAAGTAGCGGTGAAATATTCTTGCACATCATTAACACGAGAATTGGTTTTAAGGTCAAAATAAATAAAATCTAAAAGCCCGTCAGCAGTAGTCCTAACCGTGTGGGATGTGTTGGGTGTGCCTGTTACTGTTCCTGTTATGTTAAGTTCCTCAAAAAGCTGGTACTCACCGCCGTCCTTATAGTGGGGGGTGGGTGTGGGGAAACTACCTGTGAGCGTGCGTGATTGTTGATTGTAACTATATTCAAAACCATCCGCCATACATGCCCGCTGGTTTGTGCAGTCTCTTGTGAAGGGGCCTCTGTTGAGTGTTTCATTTGAGATTGTAAACCCGGCGGGTAGTTGAACATTGAAGTTAATTTTAACAGTATACGAATCCTGATTGGATTGAATATCCTGCACCTCCTGATACGCCGCATCGTCATACCTGAATGACACTTGGATGCTAGCTGCTTCACCGGGGTAGTATTCTGTTTTGTCGGTTGTTGTTGTGGTTGTGACTAGATCCGTGATGGTGGTGCGGTTTATTCCGGCTGGTAGTTGTGTAGTGTGCGGGGGGTTTGTTGCTGGTTTAGTTTTGCTTGTGTTGTTTGCACCAGTGTTGCCTGGTTGTAGGCTGGTGGTAGTTGTGGTGGGTTTAACAGGTTCACCACCTGCTACTTGCAGCATGGTGTTTTGCCCGGCTGCAACACCCACCCCAACGGTTTGCCCTGATTGGTAAACCACCAGGGCCACCACCCGGCACAGGGTCTGGTGTTGACTGTGTGGTATCTCCTCCATTAGAGGTTTTGATTGTAACGTTGGCGGTGTTTACAATCTTCCCGGGATCGTTTACTTTGGTTGTGATTTTGAATGTAACAGTTTCACCTCCTGTAAGATTTTCTGGGTTATCTAAGTGACCTGCTAGGTTTCGGCCTCCGTCACCTGTGGATGTAATGGTTACATCAACCTCCGTGCCGTCAACCTGCGCGGTAGCGGGTGCAACGTATTCTAAGCCTTCCTGTAGCTGGTCTGTGAAGCTTACCTCTGTGAATGTTTCACCTGGTTGGAGTTCTGGTAGTACTTGTGTGATAGTCCAGGTGACACTATCACCGATTTTTGTGGCGTTTGTAGCGTCTAGGGTTTTAGATGGTTTATCGCTAACAGTGTTTTTTGGGTAGACGTGTACGTTATAGTTCCACGCGTTGCCGTTTGGGTGGGGTACGGTAACAATAAAAGGCGCAGCCTTTTTAACCACATTAGCGGGAGCATTGGTTTCTGTAACCAGATAAGCACCAACAGCAAGACCATCGAATCTGGCTTCCCCGTTATCGTCTGTTGTTTTAATAGTTTCAAACCCTACTAGCCTGTTTTTAGCAGCGTCCGGGGTTAGAGTTGCTAGCGTCATCCAGTCGTTGTTTTTTGTGAGATCAAGATCGAGTTTTTGAATCTTAAACTCTACCCCAGCAATCGCATCCCCTCGAGGGGCGGGGTTTTCAGGTTGGCCTGTGCCGGGACGGCCTTGAGGGGTTTGCTGTTTGTGTTTGTGCACAATAATCGAACCCCGCCGGTTTGCGTCAATATCACCGGGCGCGGCGGCGTTAGCCGGTTGTGTAAAGATCAACCCACCCGCAACCAACAGCTTACTAAAACAACCACACCACACCCCCACACACTACACAACTACCGGCCGGAATAAACCGCACCACCATCACAGATCTAGTCACAACCACAACAACAACCAGCAAACAACAATACTATCCCGGCGAAGCAGCTAGTATCGAAGTATCATTCCGGTATAACAATACGGCGTACCGGATGGTTGAGCAGATAAATGATGCATCAAGTTTTTATACTATTAACGTTAACTTCAGTGTTCAACTACCCGCCGGGTTTGCAATATCACAAGAAACACTCACCAAAGGCCCCTTCAAAACGAGGGATTGCACAAACCAGCTTGCTTGCACATTGGCTGGTTTTCAATCAACTTATGATGCAACAACACGCACGCTAACTGGTAGTTTAAGTTCTTATCACAGTAAGGACGACGGCGCGGCACAGTTGTTTAATGACACTGTTCTAATAAAAGGTACTGCAACAAACCATATCGGGTCTCACACGGTTACCACTACCGCTGACGGAGTGATTGAGTTTCCTATCGGCAAACTTGGTGGTGTTGCCACTTCAAAACCTTTCACCGCTGTTGCTTCTCAAGCCACGTTTACGATTATTTCTCGTAAAACAGTGTTGAAAGCCTCGTTTCAGCCTGTGGGGCTTACCGAAGGACAGGTTGTTGTAAGGGGTGATGTTGTGTGTACTTTTCCTGGTAGCCAGCCAAGCAGGAAAACTCTGATGTTTACTCTAAAACACAACGAACTAACAGGCGGCAAATGGGACAGAGAATTAAACAACATGGTTGATGTGGGTAGTAATTGTACGATAACTCTTAACAAGGGTATGGTTTCTGCAGGCTGGAGATGGAAAACACTTGACCGGATCACCCAAACAGAACAAAACATCACCAGCTCACGCACCGCCACAATACGGCTGGAGGTTGAAAAAATACCAGTCGAAGTATCCACCGAAACAACTGCCACACCAACAGTAGCTGCAGGCCAACAAGTACGGGTAATATCAACAATCAAAGCCAGCGGCTACCAGGCGCGTAACATCCCCGTCACAATCCAACTACCCCGGGACGGGTTTGTAAACACACCCGCCACAGTAAACTCGGCATGCCAGGCTACAGGAGGTGCTCGCTGCCCCGGTCAGTGGGTGTACAACGCAAACAGTCACACGGTAACAGCAACAATACCGGTCATTCCAGCCGGAGGCAGCATTAAAGTAACCGTTACAGGCAAAGCAGGGTTCTTCGCTGCTAACAGGCGTAGTTTCATTGCAACCACTAGCGCAGCGTTTACAGACGCCAACCAAAACAATAACCGTTCACAAGCAAGCTTTAATGTCACAAACAAAAGGGTCACAGTCTCACTCATTGTAAAACCCGAAGGAGAACGCCCTGCTAGTGGTGTTGTGACCGTGACGGGTAGTATCAACTGCGTAACACCGTTTCAACATAACAATACTTTCACGTACACGCTCAATTATGCTCGGCTTGTTAACGGCGCAGGAGCGCCCCAAGTTATACATAAAATAGTATGGGCTGGAAGCAACTGCACAGTAACAGTACGCAACACAACAGCCCCCAACGGCTGGGAGTTCACCAGCCAAACCCCGTTTGCGTATCAACTGCAACAGGTTATGATGGACGCCACAGTTCAACACACAGTTCGTTTACAACGCAAATTCATGGCCGTAGCACCACCACTACCACTCACCGGCGGTGTCGCAACCGACTGGCTATATTTAACCGGAGCAGGTGTACTCGCAGTAGGTGTTACAGCCGGGCTTGTAGCACGCCGACGGCTACAGGCTCGCGTGTAACACCCACAAGCAGCAGCAACAGGCGGGTGGTTTGACCGTTCGGGTGTCAGCCCCTGTAGGCTGGCTAACACCGGCGGGTGGTTTTGTGTGGTTGTTTTAGTAAGCTGCTGGTTGCGGGTGGGTTGATCCTTACACAACCGGCTAACGCCGCCGCGCCCGGTGATATTGACACAAACCAGCAGGGTTCGATTATTGTGCACAAACACAAACAACAAGGCCCTCCAGGTGCTCCAGGCACAGGCCAACCTGAAAACCCCGCCCCTCGAGGGGATGCGATTGCTGGGGTAGAGTTTAAGATTCAAAAACTCAATCTTAATCTCACAAAAAACAACGACTGGATGATGCTTAAAACCCTAACCGTTGACGCTGCTAAAAACAGGCTAGTAGGGTCTGAAACTACCCAAACAACAGACAACAACGGGGAAGCCACATTCGAGAATCTTGCTGTTGGTGCTTATCTGGTTACAGAAACCCAGGCTCCCGCTGGTGTGGTTAAAAAGGCTGCGCCTTTTATTGTTACCGTACCCCACCCAAACGGCAACGCGTGGAACTATAACGTACACGTCTACCCAAAAAAACACTGTTAGCGATAAACCAACTAAAACCCTAGACCATACAAACGCCACAAAAATCGGTGATAGTGTCACCTGGACTATCACACAAGTACTACCAGAACTCCAAAATGGTGAAACATTCACAGAGGTAAGCTTCACAGACCAGCTACAGGAAGGCTTAGAATACGTTGAAACTACCGCGCAGGTTAACGGCATGGAGGTTAATGTAACCGTTACCGCCACAGGAAACGGAAACCGAACCCTAGAAGGCAGCTTAGATGACACAACAACCCTCAGGGGAGGTGAGACTGTTACATTCAAAATCACAACCAAAGTTAATGGCTCCGGGAAGATTGTAAACACCGCTAAGGTGAAGATCGAAACTTCTGATGGAGGTGGCACTACACAGCAAACCCCTACAGACCCGGGTGGTGGCCCGGGTGGCGCACCAACCAGCCTGCAGGGGCTGACAGCAGAACAATCAAACCACCTGCCGGCTGTTGCCCCCAGCACGTGAGTGTTACACACGAGCCCGTAACCGTCTGCGTGCT
>NZ_JAHDSZ010000016.1 GCF_018531145.1 Canibacter zhuwentaonis
CAACGGTGCGGGAAACACGTCAATCGGAAACACAACACCCGACAAAAATAACAACGGGAAAAACACGACCGAACACACACCCTGCGCACTCCGAGGAGTTCCCACCATCACCGCAACACAGGCACCGATCATAAGAAACATTGCAACGCTCAACGCCATAACCAAAACAGCAGCAAATGGGTGGCTCGGCAACCGCGCCTCCCAACCGATCCGCAATACAAGATACGCCGCTAACCAGCCGAGTAAAACCATCAGCAGCAGGGCGAGCGCGTAGGCGCGCAGCACCAAATCCGCACCGTACGGACGCAAACTCGCACCCGCAATCGTGCGCGCCTCAATCATTGAAGAAAGCCCAACTCCCATACCAAACAGCCCTATAATCATTGTGAACATAACGCCCGCATTAACCGCTAGCGCATCAACAACGCGGTAGCCGGGTAGTGAGCTGCCGATCTCTTCGGCACCAAAAGCCACCGCCTGTGTCAGCACAATAATAAACGGCACGAGGATGTTAAAAACCGCAGCGGCCGGCTCGCGCACAAACCCCAGAGCCTGGTTTTTGAACTGCATCATAAAGGGTTTCATGTTGCGCTTCTCCGATCGGTTAAAAGGTAGGCGTCTTTTAAGCGCGGCGCACGCTCGTACACCGCAATGCCGCGCTGCTGCAGGCGTTGCTTATCAGTGGATAGCAGGCGCGGATCTGTGTAGCCAAAGGTTGTTGTTGCGCTATCCGCGCTCAAAACCCGGCGGCTCGCCACGGTTGCACCCTCCTTGGTGGCGCTCACAGCGCTCTGCTGCGCGGCATCGCCAAGCAGCTCGCTAACAGCGCCGGTGGGAACGAGCAGCACCCCTGCAAGCCCCGACTGCGCGATAAGCTCATGCACCCCGCCTGATGCGTACACCCGCCCCTCGCGCATAATAATAACCTCGCTCGCATACTCCTCAGCCTCGGTAAGATCGTGGGTTGTTGCAAGCAGTGTCGTACCGCGCGCCGCAATCGCCTCGCGCAAAGATGCCCACAGCGAAAAGCGGCTCTCCAAATCAACGCCGCTTGTTGGCTCGTCAAGCACAATTAAATCTGATTCGCCAAATAGTGCACTAGCCACCATCACGCGCTTCTGCTGCCCGCCGCTGAGCCTGCCAAAACGGCGACTCAGCAGATCCGCAATCTGAAACTGCTCAGCAACCTGCGTAACCTGTGATTTGCCCTCGCCGTACAGCGCCGCGATAAAACTCAGATGCTCACCAACTGTAACCTGCGCGTGCAGCGAGGCGCCTTGCAGGCACACCCTAATTTTAGAGCGCAGCGCCGGATCATGCGGTTTAATGCCGAGGATTACGACCTCACCGCTCTCAATACGGCGCAGGCCGATGAGCGTCTCAATTGTCGTGGTTTTTCCGCAGCCGTTGGGCCCGACAAGAAAGTAAGCACCCCCGCGCATCAAGCGGATATCAACACCCTGCAGCACCTGTCTGCCCTGGTAGCTCTTGCGTAGATTAGTAACGCGGATAATATCAATATCGTTCATATTATTTTCCGTCCGTTTAGGGGTATGGCAAAGGAAGAACTTGATTATTCGACTGAATCAGCTCAGACCGCAACTGCGCCAACCTAGGATGCCCCAGCATAGGACGTGACTGAAGAAACGGTGTCGTAAGCTCAGGAACAAAAACTTTAACAACACTCAAACTGCTCCAGTCCGGATGAGAATAATCAAGAATAATCGGATCAATATCCGATTCTAAAAGTTCAGCAGTGAGCTGTTCTAATGACTCATCAGTAGAAAGATTGTTTCGCTCAATATCGCCAATAGCAACATCACCCGAAATCCAATTACTACGCAGATAGTGATCCAGATGATGAACATTATCAGGCAATCCGTAATATCCTATAGCCTGAAAGAAGAGTGTCATCTCGCTCAGATGACGGTCATAATCCCAATCAAACATTTGACGCACGC
The DNA here is from genome assembly GCF_018531145.1 of Canibacter zhuwentaonis. Classification (GTDB taxonomy): domain Bacteria; phylum Actinomycetota; class Actinomycetes; order Actinomycetales; family Microbacteriaceae; genus Canibacter; species Canibacter zhuwentaonis. The sequence goes on from NZ_JAHDSZ010000016.1 coordinate 1,962, forward strand.
TGCGTCCCACTGATGAACCAGGTGCCATGTTTGCTAAACTAAGAGTGCTACGTGTCTGACCGTACTCCGCAGCAGCTTTACGCATAGCAGTAACACCACTAAAGTCGCAACCACCACCCGCGCAGTATTGCCTTCGTGGCAACCACTCCTGAAACCCAATTACGCTAAACGTATTCGCGCTGCACACGTCTGAGTGATGACGCAATAGAAAACCACCTGAGTGATCAAGCTCTAGACGTTCAGCGAATCCCCCAAGTACTGACCTAACAGTGTCATCAATCTTCACCAGCTCCGGTGGTTGGTCCGTATACCACGAAATGTTAACAGCATCACGCTCAATAACCTCCGTAAGTCCGTGATATACCGCGTCTTTAAAGGAAGTATGGCACGAGAGACCTCCTGAAACAGAGTATCCGATAACTGATTCCCCTGGATCATAAACATGAATCATGTCCACGAGTTGTGCTGGCACCCAAACTTCCTCACCGCTATATAGTCTGCGCCCACAGATCCACTGCACTGGAGTCTCTTCTGTGAACTGTTCGTAAAGAAAATGAGGCTGCCTATACTGCCAATCACTAAATAAACTTATCTTACTCGGAGGTAAGCATGGGAAACCAGCACTACTCAAATCCTGAAACGAGCCAAGACGCCTAACACTCGGCATATCCGTAGCGGTCGAGATAAGACCAGCAACAACTCGCTCCAAAGACTCGCCTATCGTGGAGAGTGTCACATTGGAAAGTTTAAACCCTTTTCCGCCTCCGAAAAGAGTATCGTTAACTCCTGCTTCCATCGAAGGTTGACCATAGATATCTCTCAATAAGCCATCTATATCAAACAACTCAGCATGACCAGCATATCCACCACCCGCTGACTCACCAGAACCAAAAAATGTGCTTGCACGTAAAATTGGCCCATATAAAGGACTTACATGAGGTAACATATCTTGCAAAGCACGGAGCGACACCCCTGTCGCTAATGCTGGCAATGATCCACCCGGGTTAGACCCAACAGCTGTAACTCTCATAAAGATCGCCCATCTGCTATAAGACAATGATTCAAAACCGCTTCTTTCTCATCTGCTATTGAGCTAAGCACGCCGCCAATTACAATAGCAACCAGCTCACTCTCTAATTGTGATATAGAGCCAGCTCTTTCACTACAGAGCAATAAATCCATTCGAAATTCAGGTTTAATAAACCCAGCGTTAAGGGAAGGAAAAGCTGCACCCGTATTTGACGTGCATGTACGTAACGCACTTTCAAAACCTATGCGCTGTTCCAACATCTTTAGTTCAGTCCACAACCCAGCCCCGGGCATAATACCTGCGGCACCCGCGCCTGAGGAAGCAAGTATATTATGATCTCGGTCACCTTTAGTTATCGCGCAAGATAAATCAGTCAGATCATCTGTCTTCCGATCACCGTATAGTTTCGATAAAATATCTCGAGCAATTCGCCTAAACATAAAACTTCCCTCACCAGTAAAATGCTTAAGATGCGGTAAATATGCCCGCCCCAAAGAAGCATCGCTTGCCTTAAGCATTCCATCAACGGTCCACAATGAGCATGCAGCTAACTGTGGGCAAACCCATTTACTTGCTCCATGCTGCACAATAAACCCTGGAATAACCATTCCTTGACGACTATGACTACGAATTACAGGACAGGGCAATACTGTAATATCGAAATCAGAGATTTCCCCTAATGTAACAAATGTAGCTCCAAGTTTACGTAACCCTGCAACAAGATTGAGCAACTCATCCGCTGAAACATCAAAATCATATCTGAGAGACGGTAAACTGCTTATTCTCCCCAATGAAGAAACAACATTAAGTTTTTCCTGCGAAATTAACCAATGCCCCACATTGCACGATGACCCGATATCGACCACCGAGGTTACTCCATGTGCACGACACAATCCTACAAAAGCCTCTTCTGGAAAGAACGGTGTATCGTTTTGAACAGGAGTTTCTAAATACCCTTCAGCATTAGCGCCCGCATCAACAAACCCCGGTAACACAAGCGGAAAACTTATAGCATTACGAGTTTTACCTGAGCTTATATACTTAATGTATCTATCACCAACAACCGTAACATCAGTCATCCAGATCTCTCCAGTGAAAAGATGTTCCGCATGTAACTCAATCATCACATACCTCAAGCACGTCTACGCCATGCCGATATTGCCGTAAGAGCAACGTTTAGCGCAACGTGCGCCAAAACAGCCGATACCCAACCTCCAAATAAAGCAGCCCAAACTAGCGCTGATCCAATAATAAGTTTAAGGGCAACCTGGCGAACACCGTAATACCAGTGAGAAAGTCCAAAAGCTATTGCAACAAGTCCGGCTGCTACTGCCTTAGGTAACTCCCATTCGTGCAATAAGGATCCCAGCACTAGTGCTCTAAATACAAACTCCTCACATAATGCAACGAGCATGAGTAAAATATATTGAGCTGCCCCTGAACGCGCCCACCTGGGCAATGCACCTTCATATTTAGCATTAGCCGCAATACGTTTTTTTGAATCATACGCGCCCAGCAGTATACGTTCACCGACTAATTCAACCGCAAGACATACTACGAATGCCACAAATGCGCCCATGAGCATACAACCATAAGACACCCCGTGCTGTGACGGATAGAACCACGATCGAGAATCGGGCAAAAAAACCAGACCCAAAACTCCTAACAACAGCAGGGTCACTATCCACCATATAAAACCCGACCGCGCAAAAATCTCCATTCCACCAGGTCTACGCCGCGCAATTGGATATGCAATAAAACCCATAAGGATAATCTGCAAAATTGTCGCACACGCTGCTGCAACACCAATAATCCCACCAATATTCACGCTCTGCTCCCAACTGCCAAACTAGCAAGAGGAATCTGACCTTCATTGAGGCACAATAATTCCGATAGAGCTTCAGATGGTAGAGAACCAAGGACGCACGCGCGCAGTTCCAATGCAGTTGCTACCAGTTCAAGATGCCCCGCAGCAACACCCGCGTCAAGCATAGACAATTTCGCACCCATTGCACCATACTTATGATCAACCCGACCGGGATTTGCCACCAAAACCACCAGCGCAGAGGCTCTTTCCAACCAGGTCATTCCAGGGATTAACGTGGATACACTATGGCTCATCTGCCCAGAAAAACGACGTACCAAACCACGTTCATAATCGTAGTAATAACTACCGTTGTCAAGACCATCAACGTTAAAAACTATGCAGTATCCATCAATCGAAGCTAGCCCGCCAGCAGATGAACAGTAACGCAACGGAGCATCACGCCAATCATACGCAATAGTTTGACCACGTTTCCCAAAAGTCCATGCTAACAATGAAATTAGTGTTGTCTTTGAAATCGGAGAAACTCCAAAATCTCGTCGAGAAGCACGAGCTTTAACAACATCAAAAAACTCATGCGTCGAAGCAACAGCTGGCACTGCAGGCTCGGTTACTTCGCCATCGAACTCGCAACGATATTCGGGCGGATTCGGAAACACTGAACTCGGCTTAGATCTAAGCTTGGTCATAGTATGTAAAATCGTCTCACTCAAGGATTCATACTCTATACCAGCCTCTTCAGCCACATTTCTGAGACCTTGGGCGATACTATCAGACTGAGCTAAAAACTCTGAATCTGATTCAGTCATCATTCTTTCTCCTCTTTGCCGTCCTTGCGATACGCAAGTGCCACGGACATCCGCTCCACCCCATCAATTCCAAGAACCTGGCTGCAAGCATCGTCAAAGAACTCAAGCTCCCAACTCCACTTATCTTCAACTCCAGATTTCAGCCACAACTTCCGGAATTGAGCAATCGCTTCACCAGCTGCGATGAGACTACGACGCTCTCCTCGTAATCCACCAAGAGCTCCCAATCTACCAGGAACTGCAACTACTGCAATCATTATCCCAGAAGCCTCATCGCTAAAGGACGTAAATGGAGCGGTTCTCTCAGATAAAACAATTCGTAGTTCGTCACGGCTTAAACGACGATATCGAACAAACTGACCATTCAATAAAAGAAAAATCGTATCTCTAACAAGTGCATAGATCTCAATTGAAAAACGCCATTCTTTATACGGCTGAGGAAGGTCAGCTATATTGATTCCAAGCAGTTCAACAACTTCGTCATCCGTCAGGACTGAACGAAGTGCCCACTCCTGTAGTTTTAAATTTTCAAGCCGTCCGTGTAAAGTTAAAGCGAGCCGAGAACTTACTTGCTCGAGCACATCGGGCGGTACTAAACGTGTATGCGGCATAGGATGATCCCCCACTTGAGAGTTCAGCAGGAACGTATCGCCTAACCTCGCCACTGGATCCCAATCAGTCACTCTGTCTGACCAGCTCGAGACAACACTTCCGCGATCGTAAAGTGAAGTTTGCTCGTTTAGCTTAATATTATTATCCAAAACGTACACCTCTAATACAGCGGATTCCGCACCGCTGGTTGCATAGGAAGACATACCGGACAACGTGGCAGTCTCATTATACTGTGCGTTGAAATCTCTTGAACAGTTGCACGCCCGTAAACGATAGTTCCAGCGCGTTCTGAAAAACCAAGGAGTGACAGCTCAAGAAGGCTCACGGCTAGCGCTGTCGATAATCCCGCCCGTCCTACAATGCTAATTGGCGCATTGCCATTCAAAGAACGGTGGCGCAGGAGTGTCTCATATTGCTCGCGGTCAGCACTTGCTCTAGCCCATGAACGTTCAACTTCCCAAGCACACGCAGAAAGACCCGGAATTACGTATGGTCCTACTGTGTAATCAACTCCATCAAGCCGCGCGTAAAGGACTGGAACTCCTGCAGCAACAGCAAGCTCATTAAACCTATACAGTTCAGCACGATCAGCGCCAAAACTAACATATAACAGAGGGTTAAGATTACGCCGCAACTTGGAATTATCTGCATCGAGAGTGATTGACGAGGGGGGGGGATTAAAACTATCTAAATCAAGCTCTTCCAAAGGAATTACATTCAGCGACACCCCTAGTGCTCTTGCACCTTCCAAAACACATTCAGCTTGACCCGAACCAACAACCGTTAATTTTTGAAGCAATGTTGGATCTGGAATTTCTCCATACCGAACGAAAGCCCTCCAAATCGACTCTCTATCCACATTATCTTCTTCACTATACAAGCATCTGAGCACACCTCCTTCTCTCATGGACTCGAGCCACTTACAGCATTCTTCTGGAGTTATCTCAGCGTCTAATACAGCAACAATCTCCTCAGGAGTGCGTCCTCCATCTTCCAGTTCCTGAAGAATTGAAGTTATAACGCCACGTCGTTCAGGATCTTCCACAAGAACACTAAAGCCTTCGAGTGCACTCCCTTTAACTAGAACTTCATTTGGAGATACAGGAATATAGCTTGCAGATGCAAGAAGTGCGTATTTTTGCATCATAGCAAAATCAACCTTTCAATGGCTTATATCACCATAATCAACTCAGCTTAACTCTCAGACACGGCAACCCGATGCACAAATCTCTAGAACAACTACAATACTGCCACCAAGCCACCAGACAGCTCAGTTGCGTCAAGAGTTGAACACGCAGCATCAGCGCCACCAGTCGCAGAGCAACAACAACAGCAGCACGTCCAGCAGTGACAGCTAGAGCTGCAGCATGCGCCAGCCGGAATGAGGCTTGTAACACTCCTAAGAGCATCGGAACCAATGATTGAGATTTTCACTCCTCAACCCTCCTATTCTTCGTGAAAATGATAAATTACATAAATAATACACCAAAACAAAACTTACGTCAAACAGCAGATTTCATTCAATGTACGATCAGGGTGCAGCTGATGCTCGTTAATGGTTAGATGTATAAGATTTAAGAATTCGCGTTACTCAATTCAATTAATTCTACAAATAAACACGGAAAAGCCCCCGCGCTCGTTTGCGCGGGGGCTTTTCCGTTAACTTCGACTACTCTTGCGATCCGGATTTAGCAGCTCCAGTATTTGCAGTACGGTAACCAACAGTTATCGCAAAAGCCGTAATACTTAAGAAGTATTGCATGATACAGAGGGAACAAAGAGAATAAGCTAAACACAACAGACACTAATACCACGATCTATGCAAGAATCACATAGATAAACGAAACACTTTGTAATTTCACAATCACACCTCGCTTTTAGTCAAATACACACTAGTGACGCGCCCACAGAGCAACCAACAACAGCGCCGGTTGCACTAACTTCTTTGAATTTCATCAGTTACTCCTCACATTTATCTTGGACTATTGCCGATTTGCCAATAACACTTGAAAACCGATGAGAATGTCTGCCGTTCACAATCTATACAACCACGCAACTCTGAGCAAAACTTAAATGCGCCCAAAAAATCATAGAGCAACAGGTAAAACTCTCTACCGCCAAAGTTAATATGCAGCCAGGCTCAGCAAACAACTAAATCCGCCAAGCTATAAACCCACCAAGCAGCAAACCAAGCTACTAGGTAATAAACCACACAGCCAAACTAAACAATACACCTATACCCGCACGCCTCTCAAAAAACACAGAGCCACAGCGGGTAAACTTTTTATGCTAGAGCACACAAATCTCACACCCTAAAAAGAAAGGCGAGCATGACGGTCAAAACAGCAGAGGCAGTCTGCATCGGGCACCCAGATAAGCTTTGCGATCTGATCGCAGAAACAATCCTCGATGCGCACACCCAACACGATCCGCTGGCTCGTGTCGCTGTTGAAGTCACCGCCAAAGCCTACGAAATCAATATTTTCGGCGAGATCACGAGCGCGCACGCGGCCAATCTCACAGAGTGCGCCGGGCAGGCGCTGAAGGTTGCCGGATATAATCCGGCGCAGTTTACTGTGCGCGTGAACGTGCAGGCGCAGTCTCCCGAGATCGGAAGCGGAGTAGACTGCAGCGTTGAAGCACGCTCCGGTGATAGCAGTGCCGATGCCGTGCTAGGCGCGGGAGATCAGGGCACCGTTTACGGCTACGCAACCGCTGAAACGCCCAAAATGCTGCCCGCTCCCCTGCTGATTGCGCGCGATATTTGCCGTCGTCTCAGCCAGGCTCGCGAATCTGGCACAATCACCGGTCTGCTGCCCGACGGAAAAGCGCAGGTGTCTATCCGCTACCAGGGCGACGAGCCGCGCGAGATTACCGCGGTTGTTGTATCCGCGCAGCACACTGAAAGCAAGAGCCTCGATGCGCTACGGGCGGAGATTCTCGAGCGGATCATCAAGCCAGCTGCCCGCAATTTCCCGCTTGCTGCAGACGCAATAATTCTGATTAACCCCGCCGGGTCTTTTATCGCGGGCGGTCCCGTTGCCGATGCCGGACTCACCGGGCGCAAGCTAGCCGTCGACACTTACGGCGGACTCGCTGCACACGGAGGCGGCGCGTTTGCGGGCAAAGATGTTTCTAAGGTGGATCGCAGCGCAGCTCTGCTCGCACGGCAGATTGCTAAGAGCATTGTTGCGGCAAATCTCGCTCAGGAGGCGACCGTCGCGATCTCATATGCGATAGGCAAGGCGTCACCCGTGGCGTTTAATATTACGCTGGATCATGCCAGCCGGGCGCATGAATCCCGACTGACGGAAATATGCGAGACGCTTTTTCCGTTGCAGCCAACTGCGATTATCAACTCGCTTGCGCTTAGAGATGTGAAATTTGTGCGCTATGCGAGCTACGGTTATTTTGGCTACGATGCAAGCTGGGAAGACCATACCACTCACGCGCGCGCCATTAAAGAGCGTTTCGCGGCGGGGGCATAATATCCACCGCCGCCGCGAGCTGGCAAGTTAGCGCTGCGCCATAGTTTAAGCTGCCTTCAAGCAGCGGGAGATATCATAAGCAGTTACTAAAATGTAATATGGCTAACTCTGATCCGCAATTATTTGTGTCCGCAAGCTTGCTGCACGGAAATGGGGTTGTGCTGCGCCCGCTTAGGGCAAGCGATGCGCAAGATTTGTACGAGACCTGCCAAGATGCGGAAATCGTGGAGTACACCACGATACCCGTGCCATATTTGATGTCTCACGCAGCAGATTTTATAGCGGATCCGCCCAAGTTCACTTGGGCAATCACACTGCAGGAGTTTGGTGATAGATACTGCGGGAGTATTGAGCTTCGCCTTTCTGCGGGAGATTACCCGGTAAACCTTGGATATATGACAGCACCCTGAGCGCGTGGGAGGGGTGCGATGACCCGCGCTGTGCGTATAATCGCGGATCATGTTTTTGTAAGCAGAGTGTGAATGTTGGCGAGATTATTGGTGTTGCGGTGATGGTGGGAACTCCTCGGAGTGCGCAGGGTGTGTGTTCGGTCGTGTTTTTCCCGTTGTTATTTTTGTCGGGTGTTGTGTTTCCGATTGACGTGTTTCCCGCACCGTTG
>NZ_JAHDSZ010000017.1 GCF_018531145.1 Canibacter zhuwentaonis
AAAGAAGAGAACGCGACTGTTACAGGAGTGTTTAATCTTACCGAGAGTGAGGAGAATCTTTCTGCTGAGGTTACTGTTTCTGGAACACTAACTTGTATCGTGCCTGGTAAAGACGGGGATTATATTAACAGTCAGTTTACCCAGGTGCTTCAGTTTCCAAACAGTAACACTGCAAAGAAGGTTTTATCTGAGAGTGTTTTAAAGGGTAGTACGTGTACTGTGACTGTTAATAATGTTCAGGTTCCTGAGGGTTGGGAGTGGAATCTTCCGAATCCGGTAGTGCAGAAGGTGACGGAGAATACTGAGGTGCAGGTTGCTGTGGATGCTCTACCACCAGCACCAAAGCCGGCACCGGAGCAGAAGCCAGCACCATCAGAACCAGCACCATCAGAACCGGCACCAGCGCCAGAGTCAGAGACGGAGTCAGAACCGGTACCACCGGTGATGCCGGAACAGCCAGCACCGTCAGTGCCTGTTGTGCCGGAAACACCGGTAGCACCGGAGTCTGTTGCGCCAGTGGAAACGCCTGCGGATAGTAGTGAAACAGGTGCTAGGACACTGGTAAACACGGGTGCCGGGGGAACGATTGTGCCGTTGTTGGGTGGTGTTTTTGCCCTCCTGGGTGCTAGTGTGGTTATCGCCACTGCTCGCCGCCGCAGCAGTAGGGCATAGTTTAGCTACTGTGTTTTAACACGACAGTTCAGAGAACCCCTTGGATTCGTTAGTGCGAGTTCAAGGGGTTCTCTGCGTTTAGATTGTATGCACTGTTTTTTATGTGTGTGGTTTTTGATTTGATTTATTCGGGGGGGGGGGGGGTACTCTTAATTGCTGTAAGGTATTCCTGATTAAGGGGGGTTTGTTTT
>NZ_JAHDSZ010000018.1 GCF_018531145.1 Canibacter zhuwentaonis
TCTCGTGTTGGGTCTGGTGTCAGGGTTTCTAATCACACCACAAGCGACAGCACTAGAGCAGACTACAAGCGAGCAAACGGGTCAGTCTACACCTAGAACCGTTGCTTCTTCCGCAGCATCTGCTGCTTCTTCCGCAGCGCGGGTAAATACTGTTAGTGCGCAGGTTGCTAGCTTGGTGGCGCGTAGTGTTTCAAACGTGTTGTTGCGTGATGTTGTTGCAGCGACTATGGGTTTGTTTAACACTAAGACACCCGCTGGTTTTGCAACACGTTTAGAGTTAGAAGCTAACCCGGTCATATCCACTGAGACTAAGGTTGAGGAGTCGTATCTTCCCGGGGATTCTGTCACGATTACTTCAACGGTAAGCGTAACGGGGAATGAGGCTAAGAGTGTTAGTGTTTATGTTTTTTTGCCGTCAGAGGAGGAGGGGTTTATTCACACTGGAGAGTTGAAACCCCAATGCATGGCAACTGGTAAAGCAAAATGCCCAATTGATGATGAGTGGACGTATGATGATATTATAGGGTACTTCACCACCGTGGTTGATAGTATCCCTGCCGGGGGTGGTCTAGTATTCAAGATAACCGGTCAGGCTGGGCTGCAGTCAAAACCACAGAATACGGATAGGATTCTAACGGGTGCTTTTGCCACTCCTGTTCAGGATGCTAATACGATGGATCAAATAGTTTATCCGATGAATCAGGATGGTGATCAGGGTAATAGTGGTTATTCTGGTGATTCGTTTAAGGTTAGGGAGGAAAAAGCTACTGTTACAGGAGTGTTTGATCTTACTGAGAGTGAGGAGAGCGGGACTGGTGGGGTTAGTGTTACTGTCACTGGAACACTAAAATGCACTGTGCCAGGTAGGGATGGGGATTATATTAACAGTCAGTTTACCCATGTTCTCCAGTCACCAGGTGATAATACTAAGCAGCAGCTATCTGAGGGTGTTTACAAGGGTAGTACTTGTACCGTAACTGTTGATAAGGTTGAAGTTCCCGCTGATTGGGAGTGGGCTCCTACTACGGATCCGGTGAGGCAGAGGGTGACGGAGAATACTGAGGTGCAGGTTGCTGTGGATGCTCTACCACCAGCACCGGAGCAGGAGACAGTACCGGAGCAGGAGTTACCAGCACCAGTGGAGCCGGTTGCGCCGGAAACGCCGATGCAACCAGCGCCTGAGTCAATGCCAGTGCCATCAGCACCGGAACAGGAGTCAGAGCCAGCACCGTCACCTGTGCCACCAATGCCAGAACCTGTGCTACCGGTGATGCCAGCGGTGCCGGAAACACCGTTACCATCAGAGCCTGAGCAGGAGTTAGCGCCAGAACCAGCGCCTGAGCCAGAACCAATGCTAGAACCAGCGCCAGAACCAGCGCCTGCGCCAGCTCCAGTGCCAGCACCTGTTGTGCCTGTTGTGCCGGAAGCACCGGTGACACCGGACACTCCGGTAGTGCCTGTGCCTGTGCCTGCGGAGACTCCTGTGGGTGATGGTGTAACAACTGGTGGTAGGGTATTGGCGAACACTGGTGCCGGGTGGATTGTTGCGCCGTTTGTGGGTGGTGTTTTTGCCCTCCTGGGTGCTAGTGTGGTTATCGCCACTGCTCGCCGCCGCAGCAGTAGGGCATAGTTTAGCTACTGTGTTTTAACACTATAGTCAGGGGAACCCCTTGGATTCGTTGGTGCGAGTTCGAGGGGTTTTCTGTGTTTAGATTGTGTGCCCTCTGATTGCGCGCAGTATGAAACCACAACCGGTATTACTTCTGATAACGGCTGAATATCGCACACAAAACCCGGCAACGGGTGTAGTGTTCGAGAAAACGATACAGCAACAGATACGCAGATTGAAGAGGCGCTAGTGCGATCCGCTGCCACCTATCGAGAGCGGCGCAAACAGAGCGTGCAGCAGCGTGCTGGGTTCGTGGCGAAAGTCGCATAGATCTTTGTTGAACGCAAAAACGAGCTGGCGCGGGCGCTCGCCACCGAGATGGGCAAAACCTATGCTGAATCACTCGACGAGGTGCAGTTTGCGGCGGATATTATCGAATACTACGCCGTGCACGAGCCTGCGTTGATAACAGACTACGAGATTCCGCGCACCGTTTTGGGCAAAGTGTATATCGAGCACAAGCCCGTTGGCGCGCTGCTGGGAATTATGCCGCAGAACTTCCCGCTATTTCTTAGCTGAATAGCCTGTAGCGGTTGCGAGTTTAGCGGTTTTTGAGACGGTGGCGCTAATGCCCGAGCTGAAATTACTGCGATTGCAGTAAGAACTGGTAACAGTCGCTCAGGCGTTGACGCCACCATTTTTCCCTGTGCGGGGGTGCTTTTAGGGCTTCTAAACGTGCCGGATCAGCTGTGATCGGGGTTGTTGCGTCAATAAATCCGTGCTGGGATGATAGGTGCGGTTCGCACACATCCGCTTTGAACAGGGCGGTGGTGCCTAGCCCGCAGGCACCGTACAGGGCGTTATCTGGCAGAGCCGCGGCGAGGCGAGCGCCCATGCCGACGCCGATTGAGCTGTCAAGCGCGCTAGAAACCACCACGGGCAGACCCGCAGCGACCGTGATTTGCAGGGCGCGAGCTATGCCGCCCAGCGGTGCGGCTTTTATAACTAACAGGTCGGCGGCTTTGGCGCGGGCAACCAGCAGCGGATCGTGCGCGTGCCGGACGCTCTCATCCGCCGCAATAAGAGTGTTAATTCCCGCTTTGACCAGCTGTTTTTTGAGTTTGCTCAGCTCGGCGACGCTTTTGCAGGGCTGTTCTGCGTAGTCGACCGTGAACTCCGCCAGTGCGCGCAGTGCGGCGGTTGCCTCGGGCACGCTCCACGCACCGTTTGCATCAACCCGAATGAGGGCGTTTGTGCCCAGGGCTTCGCGCACCGCTCGCACCCGCGCAATATCATCGGCGAGAGTTTGCCCCCGCTCGGCAACCTTAACCTTTACCGTTGTGCACCCTGTGAATCTGGCTAAAACCTCGGGCACGTGCGCGGCATTAACCGCAGGAACGGTTGCGTTAACAGCGATAATTCTGCGCCGGGGGGCGGGGATTTTGTGCCAGCCGTACGCGATCGCGGCGGCAAGCCAGGGCGCTGCGCTGGCAGTGTTGTATTCGGGAAACGGTGCGAACTCGCAGTCGCGCTCTGCGCCTTTAAAAATCATTATTTCACGGTTTATAACGCCCCTGAAGCGGGTGTTCAGGGGGAGCCTTACAAGCTGCGCGCGCTCCTGCAGCTCAGCTAGCGGCGGCAGTGCAGCACGCTGCGGCGCAGCTGCGCCGTCTGCAAAAGCGTTTTTCAAAGGGTTTTCTGATGTGCGCATACTCTCTAATCTAGCGCGTTTTGAGTAAGAGCGCGTAAACTTAGCTGCATGAGTGCAGAGGTTTCAGAACTGTTTGAGGCGGCGATCTGGTGCGAAATGCCGGGCTTCGAGAACTACCAAGATATTACCGCCCACACCAGCAAAGACGGTAAAATCGCGAGAATCGCTTTTAATCGACCCGAAGTACGCAACGCCTTCAGGCCGCAAACGGTTGACGAGCTTTACGATGCGCTCGAAAAAACGCGTGTTAACTCGCGCATCGGCGTTGTTTTGCTAACGGGTAACGGGCCAAGCCCAAAAGATGGCGGCTGGGCTTTCTGTTCCGGCGGCGACCAGCGTATTCGCGGTAAAGACGGGTATATGTACGAGGGCGAGACGGGGGTCACCGGCGCGGGCCGGCTGCACATTCTGGAGGTGCAGCGACTGATCCGCTTTATGCCCAAGGTTGTTATTGCGCTTGTGCCTGGCTGGGCGGCGGGCGGCGGGCACTCGCTAAATGTTGTGTGCGATCTCAGTATTGCGTCGCGTGAGCACGGGCGTTTTAAGCAGACCGACGCTGATGTTGGCTCTTTTGACGCGGGATACGGATCGGTCTACTTTGCGCGCCAGATAGGGCAGAAACGCGCACGGGAGATTTTCTTTTTAGCGCAGGAGTATTCCGCTGAGCGCGCCTGCGCGATGGGGGTTGTGAATCTGGTTGTGCCACACGCAGAACTGGAGCGCGCGGGTGTTGAGTGGGCGCGGATAATTCTGGGCAAATCACCCACCGCAATCAGAATGCTGAAATACGCTTTTAACGCGGTTGATGACGGGATTGTAGGGCAGCAGCTGTTTGCCGGTGAGGCCACGCGGCTTGCTTACGGCACCGCCGAGGCTGCTGAAGGGCGCGACAGCTTCTTAGAGAAGCGCGACCCTGACTGGTCGGCTTACCCCTATCATTTCTAAAATGCTCGGCAGAGAGCTGGAAACGGTAGCGGTCGCGGGCGAGCAGCTGTATTGCGCCCTGGAGCGGGCACTGCGGGGCGGATCGCCGGTGCTCCCGATACCGCAAAAAATGAGCGCAGAACTCGCCCGTGCGCTGCACGGTCTAGCTGGAGGGGCGCGCCCAGGTGAGGTGGGGGTGCGCCTTGACACCGCGGTTGTGATAGCCACTTCCGGATCCACTGGCACGCCAAAACTCGTGGAATTAAGCGCGAGTGCGCTGCTGGCAAACGCAAATGCTTCACGTGAAACACTGGGCGATGACGGGCAGTGGCTGATTGCTTTGCCAACTCACACAATGGGGGGATTAGGGCAGCTGGTGCGCAGTATTTGCTCCGGCATTAAGCCTCACTATGCGGCAGACTACGGCAACCCCGAGGCCTTGGTGCAAGCCGCGCAGCGCATGACGGAGTCCGTGAAATACACCTCACTTGTGCCCGCGCAGCTCTACAGACTACTAGAACTTGCGCAACGTGATCCGCGCGCGGCAGATGTGCTGCGCGGATTTCGAGCGGTGCTGGTGGGTGGCGGGCCGGTGAGCCTGGAACTGCGACAGCGGGCGCACGAGCTGGGCGTTAATCTGGTGCGCACCTACGGCGCAACCGAAACCGCAGGTGGCTGCGTGTATGACGGTGTTGAGATTGGTGACACAAAAATTAGGGTGCGCGGCGGTGAAGTGCAGCTTGCGGGCAGTAATTTGGCGAGCGGATACCTCAACAGAGAGCTTGAAAACCTGGCGTTTGTAACTGAAAAAAATGCGGCGGGTCAGCTGGAAAAGTGGTATCGCACGGGCGATTCCGGATATTTGATGGGCGGTATGCTCGATATTACAGGCAGACTAGACAGGGTTTTAATTTCGGGCGGGATTAATATTTCGCTCGAGAGCATCGAACAGGTTGCCCAGCGCGTGCCGGGGGTTGCGGAGTGCTGCGCGGCTATTATTGCGGATGAGCAGTGGGGGCATCGGGCAGTGCTCGCGGTTGTGCCAGACCGTGCTGTGCTAGAAGATTCTGCGGGCGCGCAGTTGGCGTTGTGCGAACTAGAAAATATTTCACCGCTGCTTGCCGCTGATATTAAAGCGTGTTTGCGCAGCGAAATTGGCGCAGGAGCGGTGCCAAAACGGCTGTGCGCGGTGGCAAATATTCCGTATTTGCAGAGTGGCAAACCCGATCTGCAAAAAATAAAGCAGCTTCTCGGTGATTAGTCGGTGGCTAATCACCGTGTAATTAACGGCTAAAAATGCGGGTGGCGGTAGAATTAATTTGTTTTAACCTCGAGCAATAAGGAGTTTAAGTGGCAGCGGCAAAATCGAAGCAACCGCCGGTATCGAGCGCACGGCTCTGGCTTGCAGGTGCGCGCCTGCGCACGCTGCCGCTCGCGTTCGCGCCGGTTATTGCGGGAGCCGGGCTTGCGCACACGGCTCGTGCTTTTTCCTGGCTGCTCACCCTGTTAGCGCTGCTCGTGTCTGTTTTGCTGCAAATAGGAGTTAATTACGCAAACGATTATTCTGACGGGATTCGCGGCACAGATGATTACCGCGTTGGTCCTGTGCGGCTAACGGGCTCAGGGGCAGTGCCAGCAAAACTTGTTTTGCGTGCGGCGCTGGTGTGTTTCGGTATCGCAGCTCTCGCTGGGCTCGCAGCCATTGTTATTAGCGGGCGCTGGCTGTTTTTAGCGTTAGGTGTTGCGGCGATTCTTGCGGCGTGGTTTTATACGGGCGGCAAAAAACCCTACGGATATATGGGGCTTGGCGAGCTGGTTGTTTTTGTGTTTTTTGGGCCGGTGGCAACGCTGGGCACGTATTTTTTGCAGGCGGACATCAGCCTGCAGGAGGTTTACTGGGCCGCGGCGGGCATCGGCTGCCTGTCGGTTGCGGTGCTTATCGCAAACAACACCCGCGATATTGAAACCGATAGGCAAGCGGGAAAGATAACGCTTTCGGCGCGGATAGGTGAGCGCGGATCACGGGCGCTGTTTGTAACAATGGTGTTTTTGCCGTTTGCCGTGCCTCTTGCGTATATTTGGTTTTATCCCGAGCTGATGCTCGTGCTGATGCTTATTTTTGCGGCCGCGCCGATCAGCCTCATTATGTGCACTGCCCGCACACCGGGCGAGCTGATCCGCGTGCTGCAGCTGACAAGCTTGCTGACTCTGGGATATGCGATTTTGCTCGTAATAGGGTTTAACGGGTAGCGGCGGAGATTGGTTGCCGGGCTTAATTGCCGGACTGGTAGCTGGCTTGCCCGGGGTTGTAGCTGCCGGGGCTAGCCGACGGGTTTAATTATCGACTTTAGCGGTAACTTTAAGCAGGGCTAAAAACGCCGCCACTTCGCTGTCTGTGGGAATGCTCGCGCTGGCGCCCTTTTTAGTAACGGCCAGCGCTCCCGCCGCATTTGCGCGCCTGAGCGCATTTACAAAATCAGCGCCGCTGGCCAGGGAGCTTGCAAGATACCCGGCAAAAGTGTCCCCCGCGGCGGTTGTGTCAACCGCTGTTACTCTAAACGGCTCGTGCAGTGAACTGCCCTGTTCTGTGACTAGCACACAGCCCGCAGCTGCCAGTGTTATCAGCGCGTTTTTAACGCCCCTGCTTATAAACCATTCACCGGCGGTAACCGCGCTCGCAGCGTCGGTTACTCTAATTCCGGTTAGAATCTGCGCCTCTGTTTCGTTCGGGGTGACGGTGTCTAGCATCCGCCAAATATCCTTGGGAAGCTGTGTGGCCGGTGCGGGGTCCAAAATAACGCGAATTCTGGCGCTGTGTGCGCTAGCGATTGCGTGAGCCACTATTTCGAGCGGGATTTCAAGCTGGATTAACATTACCGAGCAGCTGTTTTTAAGCTCGTCGATTGCTTTGTCTATTTGCGCGGTGGTGAGTGCGGCGTTTGCGCCGGGCACAACCACGATGTTGTTTTCACCCGTGGAGTCAACCCGAATGTGCGCAACTCCCGTGTGATCCGCCGCCGTTGTTGCAAGATAAGAGGTGCTAACCTGTGCGCTCTTGAGCCCGTCTGAGACGAGCGTGCCAAACTCATCCGCCCCGACCGCGCCCACAAAATACGACGGTGTGTCCGCCTTGCTGACGGCCACCGCCTGGTTTGCGCCCTTGCCGCCGAGCATGAGCGTGAACTGCCTGCCGAGAATTGTTTCGCCGGGAGCGGGCGCGGCATCTGAAAAAACTGTGAGATCGGCGCTTGCTGAGCCGATAACTAAAACGCCTTTTTTGCTGGTTGTGGTCATACTTACTCGGTTTCTAGTAGGGGTTACTCTTACGATTCTACCCGCTGCTTATCTGAAGGGCTTTGCACGTTTAGGGCGTAGAGTTGTTGGGTACGTTAAACCGCGCCAACCGGCGCTCGCTACAAGGCGGGAGATACTGTGGAAAACACCCAACTGGCTAAATACCTTGACGCAACACTGCTGCAGCCCGAGGCGACGGCGAGCGATGTTGCAGCTCTGATTGCAACTGCCGAGGAGCTTGGCTGTTACGCGGTGTGCGTTTCCCCGTCGATGCTGCCGCTCGCCTGCGAGCTGCCTGCCGCGCTTAAACTCGCAACGGTTGTGGGTTTTCCGAGCGGCAAACACGCGCCTAAGATAAAAGCGGCAGAGGCTGCGCGGGCGGTCGCGGCGGGGGCGGATGAAATAGACATGGTGATAGATTTGGGCAGTGTTTTTGCGGGCGACTATGCTGCAATCGTGCGTGAAATCGCGTTGGTGCGCGCATCCGCTCCCGCTCCTGTGGTGCTGAAGGTTATTATTGAGGCGGCTGCGTTGAGCGATGAGCAGATTATCATGGCGTGCGAAGCTGCTATCGCGGGTGGCGCGGATTTTGTGAAAACTTCAACCGGTTTCCATCCGGCGGGCGGGGCGAGCGTGCACGCGGTACGGTTGCTGGCGCAGACCGTTGGCGGTGAGCTGGGAGTCAAGGCCTCTGGCGGAATTTGTGACCGCAGCACCGCGCTTGAGATGATAGCTGCGGGAGCGACTCGCTTGGGTGTTTCTGCGGCGGCGGATATTCTACGTTAGCGCTCCCGGGTTTGAAAAATAACGCCAGTGCGCTGGTGTCGACAGGCGGAAAAATAGCGCAGGTGTATGAGGTTTTATGCGTTCAGGGCTGGTTTCAATGCAGGCGCGTGGATTTAGTACGCGAGCCGGTTGAACCTGTGTGACAAATTTTTAATCCCCGCCGTTATAATCAACAGCGGGGATTAAATCGTGGTAGCTAGAGCGGTGATCCGCTTCCTTGCGCTACTCTGTTACGTGCGACTTGTGAGCGGCGCTTGTGCTATCTTCTTCAGTAGCCTCCGGGATCGGCAGGAAGCGCAAAGCCACTACTGAGGCAGCGAGCCCTCCCCACACGATCACGAGGGTTACTACTAGCATTATTATAGCCGGTGCTGTCATTACTTTACCTTTCGATCAACAAAATTAATAACGGGTTCGTGCTGCTGTTTGGCTTTCCACTTAAGCAGTGTCATAACGGTTGCAAAAACCACTGCTCCAACCAAA
>NZ_JAHDSZ010000019.1 GCF_018531145.1 Canibacter zhuwentaonis
AGCAACGGTTTGCCCTGTTTGCGCACTAACTAGTGTGCTGAACACCAGCGCTAGTGTGAGAATGTTTGAAACAACACCCCGTGCCTGCAACAGCAAAGAAACCACACCAGTCAAAACAACCTCCAAACAAACACCCCTAAACCCCCTATATAAGAGCTTCAGACCCTAGCATCCAAAATAAACCACCATTAAAACTACCCCCCCCCCCCCCGGAAAAGTCAAACCAAACAACCCCCTACACACCACCAACACCCCCCCAAACCCACTAAAACAAAACCCCCCAATACACGCAACCAGCAAGATAAACACTAAACCGACACAAAACCACACCGTATAAAGTTTTAACTCCACGAAAACACACGCCTCGAAAAAGACCTTTAACCCTAGAGAACCAGACATACAGACAGTTTCAACCTATTAGTTAGTATAGGAAGTTTGTTAATGTTGCATATTGTTTTTGTTTGCGGTGAGTTTTCGTTTCCTGTGTACTATAGCAACGGTTATTAGGCCTGTAGCTATGAGTATTCCACCGGTTGTTAGCATGATTGTTTGGCCTTGTGCGCCGGTTAGAGGAAGCGCAGGAACAGTGACTTTGCTGTTGTAAACAGTTACTGTTGCAGGGTTAGCTAGAGTGTTATCTTCACCCACGGTAACCTGCGTACACGTATCGTTAAGCACGTATCCGGTTGGGGCTTTAATTTCTTTTATGCTGTATGTGCCGGCTTTAACCGCAAAAGGTGAAACCAGTTTACCCGTATCAACTGTTATAAGGGTTTCTTGTAGGTCTACTTTATTAGTGCAGGTGTCACCGGTGTAGAGTTCGAAGGTTGCGCCTGATATTGCGATCATGGTGTTTGTAACGTATTTTTGTATATCGAAGTACCCGTAGATGAGGGTTGGTGCACCACCCGGACCACCACCCGGGCCACCACCTGGGTCTGTAGGGGTTTGCTGTGTGGTATCTCCTCCATCAGAGGTTTTGATTCTAACTTTGGCGGTGTTTACAATCTTCCCGGGTTTATTAACTTTGGTTGTGATTTTGAATGTAACAGTTTCACCTCCTGTGAGGGTTGTTGTGTCATCTAACTGACCTGCTAGGTTTCGACCCCCGTCACCCGTAGATGTAATGGTTACATCAACCTCCATGCCGTTAACCTGCGCGGTAGTTTCAACGTAGCCTAGTTTTTCGGCAAGCTGGTCTGTGAAGCTTACTTCTGTGAATGTTTCACCGTTTTGGAGTTCTGGTAGTACTTGTGTGATAGTCCAGGTGACACTGTCACCGAGTTTTATGGCGTTTGTATCGTCTAGGGTTTTAGTTGGTTTAGCGCTAACAGTGTTTTTTGGGTAGACGTGTACGTTATAGTTCCACGTGTTGTTGCCGTTTGGGTGGGGGATGGTAACAATAAAAGGCGCAGCCTTTTTAACCACACCAGCAGGAGCCTGGGTTTCTGTAACCAGATAAGCACCAACATCTAGACCATCGAATGTGGCTTCCCCGTTATCGTCTGTTGTTTGGGTAGTTTCAGACCCCGCTACCCTGTTCTGGCCTTGTGCGCCGGTTAGAGGAAGCGCGGGAACAGTGACTTTGCTGTTGTAGACAGTTACTGTTGCAGGGTTAGTTAGAGTGTTATCTTCACCCACGGTAACCGGGAAACACATTGTGTTAAGCACGTATCCGGTTGGGGCTTTAATTTCTTTTATGCTGTATGTGCCGGCTTTAACCGCAATGGGTGAAACTAGTTTACCCGACTCAACTGTTATAAGCATTTCTTGTAGGTCTACTTTAGTTGTGCAGGTTTCGTCTTTGTAGAGTTCGAAGGTTGCGCCTGATATTGCGGTTGTGGTGCCTGTAACATATTTTTGTATATCAAAGTACCCGAAAAAGATAGTTGGTGCGCCACCAGGACCACCACCCTGTCCTGGGTCTGGGGTTGACTGTGTGGTATCTCCTCCATCAGAGGTTGTGATTCTAACTTTGGCGGTGTTTACAATCTTCCCGGGATCGTTTACTGTGGTTGTGATTTTGAATGTAACAGTTTCACCTCCTGTGAGGGTTGCTGTGTCTTCTAACTGACCTTCTAGGGTTCGGTTTCCATCACCTGTGGCGGTAACGGTTACACCAACCTCCATGCCGTCAACCTGCGCGGTAGTTTCAACGTAGTCTAGTTTTTCGGCAAGCTGGTCTGTGAAGCTTACTTCTGTGAATGTTTCACCGTTTTGGAGTTCTGGTAGTACTTGTGTGATAGTCCAGGTGACACTGTCACCGAGTTTTATAGCGTTCGTATGGTCTAGGGTTTTAGTTGGTTTAGCGCTAACAGTGTTTTTTGGGTAGACGTGTACGTTATAGTTCCACGTGTTGTTGCCGTTTGGGTGGGGTACGGTAACAATAAAAGGCGCAGCCTTTTTAACCACATTATCAGGAGCATTGGTTTCTGTAACCAGATAAGCACCAACAGCAAGACCATCGAATGTGGCTTCCCCGTTATCGTCTGTTGTTTTAATAGTTTCAGACCCCATAACTACCCTGGTTTTAGCTTGATCAACGGTTAAATTTTTAAGCGTCATCCAGCCGGTGTCTTGTGTGAGATCAAGATCGAGTTTTTGAATCTTAAACACTACCCCAGCAATCGCAACCCCCGCAGGGGCGGGGTTTTCAATCTGTCCTGTGCCGGGGTTGCCTTGAGGGGTTTGTTGTTTGTGTTTGTGCACAATAATCGAACCCCGCTGGCTTGCGTCAATATCACCCGGCGCGGCAAACCCCCTGTACCGGGTGGTTCGGGTGGTTTACCAAACAGGTCAAACCGTTGCTGGGGTGGGTGTTGCAACCGGGCAAAACACCACGCTGCAACAAGTAGCAGGTGATAAACCTGTTAAACCCACCACAACTACCACCAGCCTACAACCAAACAACACTGGTGCAAACAACACAAACAAAACCAAACCAGCAACAAACCCCCCACACACTACACAACTACCAGCCGGAATAAACCGCACCACCATCGCGGATCTAGTCACAACCACAACAACAACCAACAAACAACAATACTATCCCGGTGAAACAGCTAGCATCCAAGTGTCATTCCGGTATAACGAGGTGGAATATCCGATGGTTCAGGATATACAATCCAATCAGGATTCGTATACTGTTAAAATCAACTTCAATGTTCAACTACCCGCCGGGTTTACAATCTCAAATGAAACACTCACCAGAGGCCCCTTCACAAGAGACTGCACAAACCAAAGGCAATGCACACAAGATGGTTTCCAATGGAACTACAACACACAGTCACACACGCTAACTGGTAGTTTCCCAATCCCCAACAAACACTACAAGGACGGCGGCTCGTTACAACTGTTTGATGAAGAACTTAACATAACAGGAACAGTCACAGGCACACCCAACACATCCCACACAGTTACCACTACCGCTGATGGGGTTTTAGATTTCAGTTACATCGACTTTAAAACCAATTCCCGTGCTGATGATGCGCGAGAACCTTTCACCGCTATTCCATCAGAAGCGGTGTTTCGTGTTGTGCCCCGTAAAACGGTGTTGAAGGCTTCGTTTCAGCCTGTGGGGCTTACCGAAGGACAGGTTGTTGTAACAGGCGAGGTTTTATGCATTAACCCCCAAACGCGACAAGACAGGCGTACTAATCTTAGGTTTACTCTAAAACACAACGAACTAGCAGGCGGCAAATGGAACAGAGAATTAAACAACATGGTTGATGCAGGTAGCGATTGTGTGATAACCATTAACAAGGGCGCTGTTCCAGCAGGCTGGAGATGGAAAACACCCGACCGGATCACCCAAACAGAACAAAACATCACCACACCACGCACCACCACAATACGGCTGGAGGTTGAAAAAATACCAGTCGAAGTATCCACCGAAACAACTGCCACACCAACAGTAGCCGCAGGCCAACAAGTACGGGTAATATCAACAATCAAAGCCAGCGGCTACCAGGCGCGTAACATCCCCGTCACAATCCAACTACCCCGGGACGGGTTTGTAAACACTGCCGCCACAGTAAACTCGACGTGTACCACCACAGGGCGTGCCACATGCCCTGCCCAGTGGGTGTACAACGCAAACAGTCACACGGTAACAGCAACCATACCGCAGATTCCAGCCGGAGGCAGCATTAAAGTAACCGTTACAGGCAAAGCAGGGTTCTTCGCTGCTAACAGCCGAAGGTTCATTGCAACCACCAGCGCAACGTTTAAAGACACCAACCAAAACAATAACACTTCAAGAACGCAGTTTAATGTCACAAACAAAAGGGTCACAGTCTCACTCACTGTAAAACCCGAAGGAGAACACCCCACTAGTGGTGTTGTGACCGTAACGGGTAGTATCAACTGTGTTACCCCGTTTAAGCATAACAATACTTTCACGTACACGCTCAACTATGCCCAACTTACTAACGGCGCAGGAGCACCCCAAGTCATACATAAAATAGTATGGGCTGGAAGCAACTGCACAGTAACAGTACTCAACACAACAGCCCCCAACGGCTGGGAATTCACCAGCCAAAACCCGTTTGCGTATCAGCTGCAACAGGTGTGGTATCTCCTCCATTAGAGGTTTTGATTCTAACGTTGGCGGTGTTTACAATCTTCCCGGGATCGTTTACTGTGGTTGTGATTTTGAATGTAACAGTTTCACCTCCTGTGAGGGTTGTTGTGTCTTCTAAGTGACCTGTTAGGGTTCGGTTTCCGTTTCCTGTGGCGGTAACGGTTACATTAACCTCACGGCCGTTAACCTGCGCGGTAGTTTCAACGTAGCCTAGGTTTTCGGCAAGCTGGTCTGTGAAGCTTACCTCTGTGAATCTTTCACCGTTTTGGAGTTCTGGTAGCACTTGTGTGATAGTCCAGGTGACACTATCACCGAGTTTTATAGCACCCTTATCGTCTAGGGTTTTAGTTGGTTTAGCGCTAACAGTGTTTTTTGGGTAGACTTGTACGTTATAGTTCCACGTGTTGCCGTTTGGGTGGGGGATGGTAACAATAAAAGGCGCAGCCTTTTTAACCACATTAGCGGGAGCATTGGTTTCTGTAACCAGATAAGCACCAACAGCAAGATTATCGAATGTGGCTTCCCCGTTAAGGTTTGTTGTTTGGGTAGTTTCAGACCCCATAACTACCCTGTTTTTGGCTTGATCAACGGTTAGGGTTTTAAGCGTATTCCAGTCGGTGTTTTGTGTGAGATCAAGATTGAGTTTTTGAATCTTAAACTCTACCCCAGCAATCGCATCCCCCGCAGGCGCGGGGTTTTCAGGTTGTCCTGTGCCGGGGTTGCCTTGAGGGGTTTGTTGTTTGTGTTTATGCACAATAGTTGTTTCGGTGGATACTTCGACTGGTATTTTTTCAACCTCCAGCCGTATTGTGGCGGTGCGTGGTATGGTGATGTTTGATTCTGTTACCACAATAGGTGTATTCGTTTTCCATCTCCAACCAGCAGAAACCATACCCTTGTTAAGAGTCACAGTACAATTACTACCCACATCAACCATGTTATGCAACGATCGATCCCATTTACCGTTTACCCGTTCACTGTATTTCAGAGTAAACATAATATTACGCTTAGTCTGTTGCCCACGAACAGTACACGTAACATCACCTGTCACCACAACAACAACCGTATTAGGAACATTCCCCACAGGTGTAAACGAAGCCTTCAACACCGTTTTACGAGAAATAATTGTAAACATGGCTTGAGAAGCAACAGCGGTGAAAGATTCTGAATGGGCAACACCACCAAGTTTGCCGATAGGAAACTCAATCACTCCGTTAGCGGTAGTGGTAACCGTGTGGGATCCAATATGGTTTGTTGCAGTACCTTTTATTAGAACAGTGTCATCAAACAACTGCGCCGCGCCATCGTCCTTACTGTGATAAGAACGTAAACCACCAGTTAGCGTACGTGACTGTTGGTTATA
>NZ_JAHDSZ010000020.1 GCF_018531145.1 Canibacter zhuwentaonis
TTTTTGGGTGACGCGCCCGGGTTTGTGATTGGGTTTTGTGTTTTGTTTGGGGTGTGTGTATAGTTGTTGTTTGTTGGCGGGGTGGTTTAACCGGTTGAGGGGCAGTTTTGCTTGGTTTCTGGTTGGTTTGCTGCCTTGTTTTTGCTTGCAGGCTTCGGGGGTTTAACCATTTAGGTGGTTTGGTTACGTGGTTTGTTTGGTCTTTGAGAACTCAATAGTGTGCACTTGAAACATCAGGGAAGCATTTTCTTGATGAAGTAATTGATCGTTAATTTTTTTGGTTAACATTCTGGATTGTCAGAATCGTTTGCTATGGTCAAATCTTTATGTTTTTATGGAGAGTTTGATCCTGGCTCAGGACGAACGCTGGCGGCGTGCTTAACACATGCAAGTCGAACGATGATGCACTGGTTTACTGGTGTTGATTAGTGGCGAACGGGTGAGTAACACGTGAGTAACCTGCCCTTCACTCTGGGATAAGCGCTAGAAATGGTGTCTAATACTGGATATGACAGTTGGCCGCATGGCTGGTTGTGGAAAGTTTTTTCGGTGAGGGATGGGCTCGCGGCCTATCAGTTTGATGGTGAGGTAGTGGCTTACCATGGCGACGACGGGTAGCCGGCCTGAGAGGGTGACCGGCCACACTGGGACTGAGACACGGCCCAGACTCCTACGGGAGGCAGCAGTGGGGAATATTGCACAATGGGCGCAAGCCTGATGCAGCAACGCCGCGTGGGGGATGACGGCCTTCGGGTTGTAAACCTCTTTTAGCAGGGAAGAAGCGTTTGTGTGACGGTACCTGCAGAAAAAGCACCGGCTAACTACGTGCCAGCAGCCGCGGTAATACGTAGGGTGCAAGCGTTGTCCGGAATTATTGGGCGTAAAGAGCTCGTAGGTGGTTTGTCGCGTCTGCTGTGAAATCCTAAGGCTTAACTTTAGACTTGCAGTGGGTACGGGCAGGCTTGAGTGCGGTAGGGGAGATTGGAATTCCTGGTGTAGCGGTGGAATGCGCAGATATCAGGAGGAACACCGATGGCGAAGGCAGATCTCTGGGCCGTTACTGACGCTGAGGAGCGAAAGCATGGGGAGCGAACAGGATTAGATACCCTGGTAGTCCATGCCGTAAACGTTGGGAACTAGATGTAGGGGTCATTTCGTGGTTTCTGTGTCGACGCTAACGCATTAAGTTCCCCGCCTGGGGAGTACGGTCGCAAGGCTAAAACTCAAAGGAATTGACGGGGGCCCGCACAAGCGGCGGAGCATGCGGATTAATTCGATGCAACGCGAAGAACCTTACCAAGGCTTGACATATAGAAGAATACTGTAGAGATACAGGGCTCTTTGGACACTTTTATACAGGTGGTGCATGGTTGTCGTCAGCTCGTGTCGTGAGATGTTCGGTTAAGTCCGGTAACGAGCGCAACCCTTGTCTTATGTTGCCAGCGGGTTATGCCGGGGACTCATGGGATACTGCCGTGGTTAACACGGGGGAAGGTGGGGATGACGTCAAATCATCATGCCCTTTATGTCTTGGGCTTCACGCATGCTACAATGGCCGGTACAGTGGGTTGCGATATCGTAAGGTGGAGCGAATCTCTAAAAGCCGGTCTCAGTTCGGATTGGGGTCTGCAACTCGACCCCATGAAGTCGGAGTCGCTAGTAATCGCAGATCAGCAATGCTGCGGTGAATACGTTCCCGGGCCTTGTACACACCGCCCGTCAAGTCATGAAAGTCGGTAACACCCGAAGCTGGTGGCCTAACCATTTTTTTGGGGGGAGCTGTCTAAGGTGGGACTGGTGATTAGGACTAAGTCGTAACAAGGTAGCCGTACCGGAAGGTGCGGCTGGATCACCTCCTTTCTAAGGAGTAGTAATGTTTTTGGTTGGTTGTTTTGTTTTGGGTTTGTTTGGTTTGTTGTTTTGGGTGTATACTGTTGGGGTTCTGGGAGACTGGGGCTGTGGCTCTCTTTTTTTGGGGGTTGTGGTTTGGTTTTCTTGTCTTCTTGCTGGGATTGTCTTTTTGGGTGGTTTTGGTTTGAGGGTTGGTACGTTGGAAACTACATAGTGGACGCGAGCATCTTGCAACACTTTTTTGTGTTGTTTTTTGTTTAATGCGATTTTTTTGTTTTGTAAGTTCTTAAGAGCGAACGGTGGATGCCTTGGTATCTGGAGCCGAAGAAGGACGTGGTAATCTGCGATAAGCCTCGGTGAGTTGATAAACGAGCTGTGATCCGAGGATTTCCGAATGGGGGAACCCAGCGAGAGCCTTTTGGGGTTTCTTGTTACTCCCGTCTGAATGTATAGGGCGGGTTGAGGGAACGTGGGGAAGTGAAACATCTTAGTACCCATAGGAAGAGAAAACAATAGTGATTCCGGGAGTAGTGGCGAGCGAAACTGGATGAGGCTAAACTGTGCGTGTGTGATACTTGGTAGGGGTTGCGCGTGCGGGGTTGTGGGACATGCTTGATGCTTCTACTAGAGTGTCGGCGTTTTGTGTGCGTGTAGGAGAATGCTTTGGAAAGAGTGACCGGAGTGGGTGATAGTCCCGTATCTGAAATGCGTGTGCGGCGTTTGTGTGTATCCCGAGTAGCGCGGGACTCGTGGAATCTCGTGTGAATCTGCCAGGACCACCTGGTAAGCCTAAATACTTCTAGATAACCGATAGTGGATTAGTACCGTGAGGGAAAGGTGAAAAGTACCCCGGGAGGGGAGTGAAATAGTACCTGAAACCGTTTGCTTACAATCCGTCAGAGCCCTTTTTTTGTTGGGGTGATGGCGTGCCTTTTGAAGAATGAGCCTGCGAGTTAGCAGCATGTGGCGAGGTTAACCCGTGTGGGGTAGTCGTAGCGAAAGCGAGTCTGAATAGGGCGTTTGAGTCGCGTGTTCTAGACCCGAAGCGAAGTGATCTAGCCATGGCCAGGTTGAAGCATGTGTAAGAGTGTGTGGAGGACCGAACCCACTTAGGTTGAAAACTGAGGGGATGAGCTGTGGTTAGGGGTGAAAGGCCAATCAAACTTCGTGATAGCTGGTTCTCTCCGAAATGCATTTAGGTGCAGCGTTACGTGTTTCTTGCTGGAGGTAGAGCTACTGGATGGCTGATGGGCCCTACAAGGTTACTGAGGTCAGCTAAACTCCGAATGCTGGTAAGTAAGAGCGTGGCAGTGAGACTGTGGGGGATAATCTTCATGGTCGAGAGGGAAACAACCCAGATCATCATTTAAGGTCCCTAAGTGTGTGCTAAGTGGAAAAGGATGTGGAGTTGCTTAGACAACCAGGAGGTTGGCTTAGAAGCAGCTATCCTTGAAAGAGTGCGTAATAGCTCACTGGTCAAGTGATTCCGCGCCGATAATGTAGCGGGGCTTAAGCACACCACCGAAGATATGGCAGTCAGTAGTTGTGCTGGCCTGTGAGGGTTCAGTTTGCTGGTTGGGTAGGAGAGCGTCGTGTTATGGGTGAAGCAGCGGAGTGATCTTGTTGTGGATGTGACACGAGTGAGAATGCAGGCATGAGTAGCGAAAGACGGGTGAGAAACCCGTCCTCCGGAAGACCAAGGGTTCCAGGGTTAAGTTAATCTGCCCTGGGTAAGTCGGGGCCTAAGGCGAGGCCGACAGGCGTAGTCGATGGATAACGGGTTGATATTCCCGTACCGGCTGGTGGCCGTTTAACATGAGCTAGCGAGTGCTAAGAGGAACGTTGCTGGCTGGGCTCTTTTTGGGTTTGGTTGGTGGTTGTTTTTTGGACCCGGTGTTGGTGAGTGAGCGTGAGGTGTGACGCAGGAAGGTAGGTGATCCCGGGCGGTGGTTGTCCCGGGCTAAGCGTGTAGCTTGTTTCTTATTAATAGTTTGAAGCGTGTGGGTGAGGCGTGATGGGGAGCTGTTTTGGTGAAGTCATTGATCCTATGCTGTCGAGAAAAGCATCGGCGTGAGGTTGTTGGTTGCCCGTACCCTAAACCGACTCAGGTGGTCAGGTAGAGAATACTAAGGAGATCGAGATAATCGTGGTGAAGGAACTCGGCAAAATGCCCCCGTAACTTCGGGAGAAGGGGGGCCATCGGCTTGTACCAGCTTTGCGTTGGGAAGGGTTTGGTGGCCGCAGAGACTAGTGGGAAGCGACTGTTTATTAAAAACACAGGTCCGTGCTAACAGGTAATTGGATGTATACGGACTGACGCCTGCCCGGTGCTGGAAGGTTAAGAGGAGAGGTTAATGGCCTTTTGGTTGTGAAGCTTTGAGTTTAAGCCCCAGTAAACGGCGGTGGTAACTATAACCATCCTAAGGTAGCGAAATTCCTTGTCGGGTAAGTTCCGACCTGCACGAATGGCGTAACGACTTCTCAGCTGTCTCCACCATGAACTCGGCGAAATTGCATTACGAGTAAAGATGCTCGTTACGCGCAGCAGGACGGAAAGACCCCGTGACCTTTACTATAGCTTGGTATTGGTGTTTGGTGTGGCTTGTGTAGGATAGGTGGGAGATGTTGAAGCGGGCACGCTAGTGTTTGTGGAGTCGTTGTTGAAATACCACTCTGGTCATTTTGGATATCTAACTTTGAGCCCTGATCGGGTTTAGGGACAGTGCCTGGTGGGTAGTTTAACTGGGGCGGTTGCCTCCTAAAGAGTAACGGAGGCGCCCAAAGGTTCCCTCAGTCTGGTTGGTAATCAGGTGGTGAGTGTAAGTGTATAAGGGAGCTTGACTGTGAGACTGACAGGTCGAGCAGGGACGAAAGTCGGGACTAGTGATCCGGCAGTGGCTTGTGGAAGCGCTGTCGCTCAACGGATAAAAGGTACCTCGGGGATAACAGGCTGATCTTGCCCAAGAGTTCATATCGACGGCATGGTTTGGCACCTCGATGTCGGCTCGTCGCATCCTGGGGCTGGAGTTGGTCCCAAGGGTTGGGCTGTTCGCCCATTAAAGCGGTACGCGAGCTGGGTTTAGAACGTCGTGAGACAGTTCGGTCCCTATCCGCTGCGTGCGTTGGAAATTTGAGAGGATCTGGCCCTAGTACGAGAGGACCGGGTTGGACGGACCTCTGGTGTGCCAGTTGTACTGCCAAGTGCATGGCTGGTTGGCTACGTTCGGGATGGATAACCGCTGAAGGCATCTAAGCGGGAAGCCGGCCTTGAGATGAGATTTCCTTGCCATTTGTTTGGTGTGAGGTTCCCTATAGATTATGGGGTTGATAGGCTGGGTATGGAAGCGTGGTAACGCGTGGAGTTGACTGGTACTAATAGACCGAAGGCTTACAAAACCCCCCTTCTTCCGTTTTTTGTGTGGTTGTGGTGTTGGTTGTGTTAGCGAGTTTGGTGTTTGCGTCTGCTTTGTGGTTTCGAGTGTATCGAAACTGGTTGTAATGTTTTTTCGGTGGTTATAGCGTCAGGGAAACGCCCGGTCTCTTTCCGAACCCGGAAGCTAAGGCTGACAGCGCTGATGGTACTGCACTTGGGAGGGTGTGGGAGAGTAGGTCACTGCCGGAAATCGTTTTTTGGGGGGGTTGCGTGTTTACGTGACCCCCCCTTTTTTTTTTTGTTTGTGGGTGTGTTTGGTTTGTTGTGTTTGGTTGGTGCTGGTGTGTTGTTGGGGTGGGTGTTGCAGCCGAGCTTGTAGCACGCAGACGGTTACGGGCTCGTGTGTAACACTCACGTGCTGGGGGCAACAGCCGGCAGGTGGTTTGATTGTTCTGCTGTCAGCCCCTGCAGGCTGGTTGGTGCGCCACCCGGGCCACCACCCGG
>NZ_JAHDSZ010000021.1 GCF_018531145.1 Canibacter zhuwentaonis
GGCCGGTGGTTGTGTAGTGTGCGGGGGGTTTGCTGCTGGTTTGGTTTTGCTTGTGTTGTTTGCACCGGTGTTGTTTGGTTGTAGGCTGGTGGTAGTTGTGGTGGGTTTAACAGGTTCACCACCTGCTACTTGCAGCATGGTGTTTTGCCCTGTTGCAACACCCACCTCAGCAACGGTTTGACCTGTTTGGTAAACCACCCGAACCACCCGGAACAGGGGGTTTGCCGCGCCGGGTGATATTGACGCAAGCCGGCGGGGTTCGATTATTGTGCACAAACACAAACAACAAACCCCTCAAGGCAACCCCGGCACAGGACAGATTGAAAACCCCGCCCCTGCGGGGGTTGCGATTGCTGGGGTAGTGTTTAAGATTCAAAAACTCAATCTTGATCTCACACAAAACACCGACTGGATGACGCTTAAAAATTTAACCGTTGATCAAGCTAAAACCAGGGTAGTTATGGGGTCTGAAACTACCCAAACAACAGACGATAACGGGGAAGCCACATTCGATGGTCTTGCTGTTGGTGCTTATCTGGTTACAGAAACCCAGGCTCCTGCTAATGTGGTTAAAAAGGCTGCGCCTTTTATTGTTACCATCCCCCACCCAAACGGCAACACGTGGAACTATAACGTACAAGTCTACCCAAAAAACACTGTTAGCAATAAACCAACTAAAACCCTAGACGATACAGGTGCTACAAAACTCGGTGATAGTGTCACCTGGACTATCA
This sequence comes from Canibacter zhuwentaonis, assembly GCF_018531145.1. Lineage (GTDB taxonomy): Bacteria > Actinomycetota > Actinomycetes > Actinomycetales > Microbacteriaceae > Canibacter > Canibacter zhuwentaonis. The sequence goes on from NZ_JAHDSZ010000021.1 coordinate 735, forward strand.
CACAAGTGCTACCAGAACTCCAAAACGGTGAAAGATTCACAGAAGTAAGCTTCACAGACCAGCTTGCCGAAAACCTAGGCTACGTTGAAACTACCGCGCAGGTTAACGGCCGTGAGGTTAATGTAACCGTTACATCTACGGGTGACGGGGGTCGAAACCTAGCAGGTCAGTTAGATGACACAACAACCCTCACAGGAGGTGAAACTGTTACATTCAAAATCACAACCACAGTAAACGATCCCGGGAAGATTGTAAACACCGCCAACGTTAGAATCAAAACCTCTAATGGAGGGGATACCACACAGCAAACCCCAGACCCTGTGCCGGGTGGTGGTCCGGGTGGTGGCCCGGGTGGTGCACCAACCCTCATCTACGGGTACTTCGATATACAAAAATATGTCACAAACACCATGATCGCAATATCAGGCGCAACCTTCGAACTCTACAAAGACGAAACCTGCACAACTAAAGTAGACCTGAAAGAAACCCTTATAACCGTTGATACGGGTAGGCTAGTTGGAGCCATTGCGGTTAAAGCCGGCACATACAGCATAAAAGAGGTTACCGTTCCTTTTTTGCTAGTATCCTGCATTCTACTTTTACTCTTTCTAGTTGAAATGTTTGGGTTTGACTTTCCGGGGTGTGGACTGTTCCAGTCCACCCTTTTTTTGTGTGTATGGGGTTGTGTTGTTTTAGTGGGTTTGGGGTGTGTTGGCAGTGTGTGGTGGGGTTTTTGTGCGGTGTGGTTTCCCTGCTACTAAAAGCACGGGGTGTTGTTTCAAACATCCTCACACTGGTGCTGGTGTTCAGCACACTAGCTAGCGCGCAAACAGGTCAAACCGTTGGGGTGGGTGTTGCAACAGGGCAAAACACCACGCTGCTGCAAGTAGCAGGTGGTGAACCTGTTAAACCCACCACAACTACCACCAGCCTACAACCAGGCAACACTAGTGCAAACAACACAAACAAAACCAAACCAGCAACAAACCCCCCACACACTACACAACCACCGGCCGGAATAAACCGCACCACCACCATCACAGATCTAGTCACAACCACAACAACAACCAACAAACAACAAACAACAAACAACAATACTACCCCGGTGAAACAGCCAACATCAACGTATCATTCAGCTACAACGATGCGGCATACCAGCAGGTGCAGGATATTCAATCCAATCAGGATTCGTATACTGTTAAAATTAACTTCAGGGTTCAACCACCCACCGGGTTTACAATCTCAAATGAAACACTCAACAAAGGCCCCTTCACAACGAGGGATTGCACAAACCAAAGGCAATGCGCAGCAGATGGTTTCCAATCAAGCTATGATGCAAGAACACGCACGCTCACTGGTAGTTTCCCCACACCCAACAAACACTACAAGTACCTTGACTCGTTACAACTGTTTGACGAACAACTTAACATAACAGGAACAGTCACAGGCACACCCAACACATCCCACACGGTTAGGACTACCGCTGACGGGGTTTTAGATTTCAGCTACATCGACAAAACCAATTCTCGTGTTAATGATGTGCAAGAACCTTTCACCGCCATTCCGTCTGACGCTACGTTTCGTGTTGTGCCCCGTAAAACCACGCTAACAGCCGCGTTTCAGCCTGTGGGGCTTACCGAAGGACAGGTTGTTGTAACAGGCGAGGTTTTATGCATTAACCCCCAAACGCGACAAGACAGGCGTAACATCATGTTTACTCTAAAACACAACGAACTAGCAGGCGGCAAATGGGATCGAGTGTTAAACAACATGGTTGATGCGGGTAGCACCTGTGTGATAACCATTAACAAGGGTGATGTTCCAGCAGGCTGGAGATGGAAAACACCCGACCGGATCACCCAAACAGAACAAAACATCACCAGCTCACGCACCGCCACAATACGGCTGGAGGTTGAAAAAATACCAGTCGAAGTATCCACCGAAACAACTGCCACACCAACAGTAGCCGCAGGCCAACAAGTACGGGTAATATCAACAATCAAAGCCAGCGGCTACCAGGCGCGTAACATCCCCGTCACAATCCAACTACCCCCGAGCGGGTTTGTAAACACTGCCGCCACAGTAAACTCGGCATGCCAGGCCACAGGGCGTGCCACATGCCCTCGTCAGTGGGTGTATAACGCAGCTAGTCACACGGTAACAGCAACCATACCGGTAATTCCAGCTGGGGGCAGCATTAAAGTAACCGTTACAGGCAAAGCAGGATTCTTCGATGCTAACAGCCGAAGGTTCACTGCAACCACCAGCACGACATTTAAAGACGCCAACCAAAACAATAACCGTTCACAAGCAAGCTTTAATGTCACAAACAAAAGGGTCACAGTCTCACTTACTGTAAAACCCGAAGGAGAACGCCCCACTAGTGGTGTTGTGACCGTAACGGGTAGTATCAACTGTGTAACACCGTTTCAACATAACAATACTTTCACGTACACGCTCAACTACGCTGCGCTTGTTAACGGCGCAGGAGCACCCCAAGTCATACATAAAATAGTATGGGCTGGTAGCAACTGCACAGTGACAGTACGCAACAGGGCAGCCCCCAACGGTTGGGAGTTTAAGGGAGCAACCCAGTCGACGTATCAACTGCAACAGGTTACAGCAAACGCCACAGTTCAACACACAGTTCGTTTACAACGCAAATTCATGGCCGTAGCACCACCACTACCACTCACCGGAGGTGTCGCGTCCGACTGGCTATATCTAACCGGAGCAGGCGTGCTTGTGATTGGTGTTGTAGCCGGGCTGCTGGTTGTGTGTTACTGGTACGGGGCAGTTGGCTGGTTTTTGACTGTACAAGGGGGTGTGGGCTGGACTGGCTCACACCCTCTCTTTTTTGGTTGCGTGGTGTGGTGTTTTGACTTTTCACGGGGAGGGTGTGTGGACTGTTCTGACTCCCCCATTTTTGTGTGTATGGGGTGGTGTTGTTTTAGTAGGTTTGTAGCGCGTGCTGGCAGTGTGTGGTTGTGTTTATCGGGTGCAGCCTGTGCTCGCAGCTGGTTTTGTAGCCGGGCTTGTAGCACACAGACGGTTACGGGTGGGTGACGGCTACTAGTACAGGGCAGTTGGGTTGGTTTCTAGGCTAAAGAGGGGGTGTGTGGACTGAAACAGTCCACACACC
>NZ_JAHDSZ010000022.1 GCF_018531145.1 Canibacter zhuwentaonis
CATTCCGGTATAACGAGGTGGAATATCCGATGGTTCAGGATATACAATCCGCCCAGGATTCGTATACTGTTAAAATCAATTTCAGTGTTCAACTACCCACCGGGTTTACAATCTCAAATGAAACACTAATCAGAGGCCCCTTCACAAGAGACTGCACTGATCAGCGGGCATGTATGGCGGATGGTTTTGAATATAGTTACAATCAACAGTCACACACGCTAAGCGGTAGTTTCAGCGTTAACCACTTTAGAGGTGAAAGCGCGTTACAGTTCTTTGAACAGCTTAACATAACAAGAACAGTCACAGGCACACCCAACACATCCCACACGGTCACCACTACTGCTGACGGGGTTTTGAATTTTACTGAGTTTGATAAAACTGGTACTTCTTTTGGTGGCCAGTTAGTACCTTTCACCGCCATTCCGTCTGACGCCACGTTTCGTGTTGTTCCCCGTAAAACCACGCTAACAGCCGCGTTTCAGCCTGTGGGGCTTACCGAAGGACAGGTTGTTGTAACAGGCGAGGTTTTATGCATTAACCCCCAAGGCCAGCCAAGCAGGAAAACTCTGATGTTTACTTTGAAACACAACCAGCTAGCAGGCGGCAAATGGGATCGAGTGTTAAACAACATGGTTGATGCGGGTAGTAATTGTACGATAACTCTTAACAAGGGTATGGTTTCTGCTGGTTGGAGATGGAAAACGAATACACCTATTGTGGTAACAGAATCAAACATCATGTCTGAGCGTACTGCTCAAATACGGTTGGAGGTTGAAAAAATACCAGTCGAAGTATCAACCGAAACAACCACCCCCACACCAACAGTAGCCGCAGGCCAGCCGGTACGGGTAATATCAACAATCACAGCTACCGGTAACCAAGCTACTAACATCCCCGTTACAATCCAACTACCCCCGAGCGGGTTTGTAAACACTGCCGCCACAGTAAACTCGGCATGCCAGGCTACAGGGCGTGGTGCTATGTGTCCTGCCCAGTGGGTGTACAACGCAAACAATCACACGGTAACAGCAACCATACCGGTCATTCCTGCCGGAGGCAGTGTTAAAGTAACCGTTACAGGCAAAGCAGGATTCTTCGATGCTAACAGCCGAAGTTTCACTGCAACCACCCAAGCAACGTTTACAGACGCCAACCAGGGGAATAACACTTCACAAGCAAGCTTTAATGTCACAAACAAAAGGGTCACAGTCTCACTTGTTGTTAGACCCGAAGGAGAACGCCCCACTAGTGGTGTTGTGACCGTGTCAGGTAGTATCGACTGTGTTACCCCGTTTCAGCATCACGCTGATTTCACGTACAGGCTCAATTATGCTCGGCTTGTTAACGGTGCAGGAGCACCCCACGTTATACATAGGATGTTGTGGGCTGGAAGCAACTGCACAGTAACAGTACGCAACACAACAGCCCCTGATGGTTGGGAGTTCACCAGCCAAACCCCGTTTGCGTATCAACTGCAACAGGTCTTGTGTCACCTCCATTAGAGGTTTTGATTGTAACTTTGGCGGTGTTTACAATCTTCCCGGGATCGTTTACTGTGGTTGTGATTGTGAATGTAACAGTCTCACCTCCCCTAAGGGTTGCTGTGTCATCTAAGCTACCTTCTAGGTTTCGACCCCCGTCACCCGTGGCGGTAATGGTTACATCAACCTCCACTCCGTCAACCTGCGCGGTAGTGGGTGCAACGTATTCTAGGCCTTCCTGTAGCTGGTCTGCGAAGCTTACCTCTGTGAATCTTTCACCATTTTGGAGTTCTGGTAGTACTTGTGTGATAGTCCAGGTGACACTGTCACCGAGTTTTATGGCGTTTGTATCGTCTAGGGTTTTAGATGGTTTAGCGCTAACAGTGTTTTTTGGGTAGACGTGTACGTCATAGTTCCAAGTGTTGTTGCCGTTTGGGTGGGGTACGGTAACAATAAAAGGCGCAGCCTTTTTAACCACACCAGCAGGAGCATTGGTTTCTGTAACCAGATAAGCACCAATATCAAGATCACTGAATGTGGCTTCCCCGTTGTTGTCTGTTGTTTTAATAGTTTCAGACCCTGCTACCCTGGTTTTAGCTTGATCAACGGTTAGGGTTTTAAGCGTATTCCAGTCGGTGTTTTTTGTGAGATCAAGATTGAGTTTTTGAATCTTAAACTCTACCCCAGCAATCGCATCCCCCGCAGGCGCGGGGTTTTCAGGTTGTCCTGTGCCTGGAGCACCTGGAGGGCCTTGTTGTTTGTGTTTGTGCACAATAATCGAACCCTGCCGGTTTGTGTCAATATCACCGGGCGCGGGCAGCGTTAACACAAAACCACCCGCCTATGCTAGCCATCCAGGGGCTGACAGCACCAACTGCCAGACCACCTGCTCGGTTGTTGCTTCTGCCTGTGGGTGTTACACGCGAGCCTGTAGCCGTCTGCGTGCCACAAGCCCAGCTGCAACACCAACTATCAGCACGCCTGCTCCTGCTAGATACAGCCAGTCGGACGCGACACCACCGGTGAGTGGTAACG
>NZ_JAHDSZ010000023.1 GCF_018531145.1 Canibacter zhuwentaonis
CTGTCACGATTACTGTAACAGTAAGCGCTGCTAGTGTTGCTAATGGAGGTAAGGCTGCCAGGGTGCGTAAGACTGCTGAGAATGTTAGTGTTTACGTGTTGCTACCGCAAGCGGATGAAGGGTTTGTTAATACTGCGCAAACAAAACAGCCTGAATGCACACCATCGGGTGGTGCAAAATGCCCGGATGCTGGGTCGTGGGAGCACGAAGAGGTTACGAATTCGTTGAGTGCGACTGCGCCGAGTATCCCCGCTGGAGGTAAGTTAGTATTCAAGATAACCGGTCAGGCTGGTGTGCAGAAGAATATACAGAGTGGTGAGATACTAACAGTTGCTAATAATGATGCTCTTTCTGACGCTTCGTTTACCGTTAAAAAGGAGAATGTTTCTGTTACAGCGTTGTTTGATGCTCTTAACGGGAGCAATGCTTGGACTGGTGATGTTAAGGTTACTGGAACACTGAAATGTACTGTGCCGGGTGATAAGGGTGTTGATCAATCGTTTGAGAAGACTTTCCGGGTTAACGGTGATGATGCTTCTGATGATAGTGGGCAGTTGCAGTGGCAGAAGGCATCTAATGTTGTGAAGGGTAGTACTTGTAGTGTGACTGTTACTAATGTTACGGTTCCCGTGGGGTGGCAGTTGGAGTATACGAGCCCGGTGGTGAAGCGGGTGCTGCAGGATGATATTTTGGATGTGCCGTTGAAGGTCACTCCTGCAGCTGAAATATCCACCAAAACTAGTGTGGATAAGGATAAGGAGTCGTATCTTCCAGGGGATACTGTTAGGATCACTTCAACAGTAAATGTAACGGGGAATGAAGCTCGGAATGTTAGTGTTTATATGTTCCTACCGTCAGCAGGTGAGGGGTTTATTCACACTGGAGAGTTGAAACCCCAATGCACGGCAACTGGTAACGCAAAATGCCCAACTGATGATAAGTGGACGTATAGTCAGATAGGTTCTTCTTCTGGGTATTTCACCACCGTGGTTGAGAGCATCCCCGCAGGCGGTAGTCTAGTGTTCACCGTAACCGGTCAGGCTGGGCTGCAGTCAAAACCACAGAATACGGATAGGATTCTAACGGGTGTTTCTGTTACTCCTCCTGTGCAGGGTGTTAATACGATGACTGTGGTGAATGCTAAAACGGATAACAACTATCATGGTACTTCGTTTAGTGTTAAAGAAGAGAACGCGACTGTTACAGGAGTGTTTAATCTTACCGAGAGTGAGGAGAATCTTTCTGCTGAGGTTACTGTTTCTGGAACACTAACTTGTATCGTGCCTGGTAAAGACGGGGATTATATTAACAGTCAGTTTACCCAGGTGCTTCAGTTTCCAAACAGTAACACTGCAAAGAAGGTTTTATCTGAGAGTGTTTTAAAGGGTAGTACGTGTACTGTGACTGTTAATAATGTTCAGGTTCCTGAGGGTTGGGAGTGGAATCTTCCGAATCCGGTAGTGCAGAAGGTGACGGAGAATACTGAGGTGCAGGTTGCTGTGGATGCTCTACCACCAGCACCAAAGCCGGCACCGGAGCAGAAGCCAGCACCATCAGAACCAGCACCATCAGAACCGGCACCAGCGCCAGAGTCAGAGACGGAGACGGAGATGGAGACAGCACCGGAGACAGCGCCATCAGAACCGGAGCAGGAGCCAGCGCCATCACCGGCACCAGCGCCAGAGTCAGAGACGGAGTCAGAACCGGTACCACCGGTGATGCCGGAACAGCCAGCACCGTCAGTGCCTGTTGTGCCGGAAACACCGGTAGCACCGGAGTCTGTTGCGCCAGT
>NZ_JAHDSZ010000001.1 GCF_018531145.1 Canibacter zhuwentaonis
AGCAACGGTTTGCCCTGTTTGCGCACTAACTAGTGTGCTGAACACCAGCGCTAGTGTGAGAATGTTTGAAACAACACCCCGTGCCTGCAACAGCAAAGAAACCACACCAGTCAAAACAACCTCCAAATAAACACCTGAAACCTGTGAAAGCTCCAAGCTTTAGCTTTAACAAAACAAATCCACTATTAAACTACCTTCCGCACCGCTAAAAGTCAAACCAGTATAACCTCAAAACTTTGATTACACCTAAAAAGAGGGGGTGCGGGCTGGAACAGCCCGCACCCCCTCTTGACCTAGAAATTGGCTTAACCTTGTGCTCTTAACACCCAGTCAGGGGCTGACTAACTCAACCACGCCGTTCACCCTACCCGTGACCGTCTGCGTGCCGCAAACAGGCTATAACACCCTTTACAAGCACACCAGCGCTGGTTAGATACAGCCACCACACACTGTCTGTACGCGCTATAAACCCACTAAAACAAGACCATCCCCTATACGCAACTAACAAGGGTGCGGATTGGAACGGCCTACCACCTCCCCTTTTTCTTGTGTAGTCTAGAAATCAACTAATCTAACCTTGTGCCTTAAATCTTGACCAGCGGACGTTAATTGTTTTATATACGCGGGGGTGAAAGTTACGCCACAAAAAATTACAGCATGGTTATCGCCATGAAAATTTAAGTATCAAGCGTTATATGATGCGCTGAATGAGTTTTAAGATTGAGTGATTACGAAGGTAGCCAAAGAAATAGTAGAGCGCAGCTTTTTGACTTCACTATTAAAAATTTAGTTTTCAAGAAATGATTAAACTGTGCAGCATACTACTTGAACATCTTTTGGGGCTTTAATTTCTTTTATGCTGTATGTGCCGGCTTTAACCGGGATGGGTGAAACTAGTTTACCCGTATCGCGTGTTATAAGGGTTTCTTGTAGGTCTACTTTAGTTGTGCAGGTGTTACCGGTGTAGAGTTCGAAGGTTGCGCCTGATATTGCGATCATGGTGTCTTTAACATATTTTTGTATATCAAAGTACCCGTAGATGAGGGTTGGTGCACCACCCGGACCACCACCCGGGTCTGTAGGGGTTTGCTGTGTAGTGCCACCTCCATCAGAAGTTTCGATCTTCACCTTAGCGGTGTTTACAATCTTCCCGGGTTTATTAACTTTGGTTGTGATTGTGAATGTAACAGTCTCACCTCCCCTAAGGGTTGTTGTGTCATCTAAGTGACCTTCTAGGTTTCGACCCCCGTCACCTGTGGCGGTAACGGTTACACCAACCTCCATGCCGTCAACCTGCGCGGTAGTTTCAACGTATTCTAGGTCTTCCTGTAGCTGGTCTGTGAAGCTTACCTCTGTGAATGTTTCACCTTGTGGGAGTTCTGGTAGTACTTGTGTGATAGTCCAGGTGACACTGTCACCGAGTTTTATGGCGTTTGTATCGTCTAGGGTTTTAGTTGGTTTAGCGCTAACAGTGTTTTTTGGGTAGACGTGTACGTTATAGTTCCACGTGTTGTTGCCGTTTGGGTGGGGTACGGTAACAATAAAAGGCGCAGCCTTTTTAACCACATTATCGGGAGCCTGGGTTTCTGTAACCAGATAAGCACCAATATCAAGATCACTGAATGTGGCTTCCCCGTTATCGTTTGTTGTTTGGGTAGTTTCAGACCCCGCTACTACCCTGTTTTTAGCTTGATCAACGGTTAAATTTTTAAGCGTCATCCAGTCGGTGTTTTGTGTGAGATCAAGATCGAGTTTTTGAATCTTAAACTCTACCCCAGCAATCGCATCCCCCGCAGGGGGTGGGTTTTCAGGTTGTCCTGTGCCTGGGTTGCCTTGAGGGCCTTGCTGTTTGTGTTTGTGCACAATAGTTGTTTCGGTGGATACTTCGATTGGTATTTTTTCAACCTCCAGCCGTATTGTGGTGGTGCGTGGTGTGGTGATGTTTGATTCTGTTTGGGTGATCCGGTCGGGTGTTTTCCATCTCCAGCCTGCTGGAACATCACCCTTGTTAATGGTTATCACACAGGTGCTACCTGCATCAACCATGTTGTTTAATTCTCTGTTCCATTTGCCGCCTGTTAGCTGGTTGTGTTTTAGAGTAAACATGATGTTACGCCTGTCTGATTGGCGTTGGGGGTTAATGCATAAAACCTGGCCTGTTACAACAATCTGTCCTTCGGTGAGTCCCACAGGTGTGAACGAGGCTGTTAGCGTGGTTTTACGGGGAACAACACGAAACGTAGCGTCAGAAGGAATAGCGGTGAAATATTCTTGCACATCATTAACACGAGAATTGGTTTTAAAGTCGATGTAAATAAAATCTAAAACCCCATCAGCGGTAGTGGTAACTGTGTGGGATGTGTTGGGTGTGCCTGTGACTGTTCCTGTTATGTTAAGTTCCTCAAAAAGCTGGTACTCACCGCCGTCCTTATAGTGGGGGGTGGGTGTGGGGAAACTACCGGTGAGCGTGCGCGACTGTGTGTTGTAGCTCCATTGGAAACCATCTTGTGTGCATTGCCTTTGGTTTGTGCAATCCTTTACCAAGAAGGGGCCTTTGTTGAGTGTTTCTTGTGAGATTGCAAACCCGGCGGGTAGTTGAACACTGAAATTAACGTCACCAGTATAATTAAACACGTCGGGTTGAATATCCTGCACCTGCTGGTACGCCGCATCGTTGTAGCTGAATCTTACTTCGATGCTAGCTGCTTCACCGGGATAGTATTCTGTTTTGTCGGTTGTTGTTGTGCTTGTGACTAGATCCGCGATGGTGGTGCGGTTTATTCCGGCCGGTAGTTGTGTAGTGTGCGGGGGGTTTGTTGCTGGTTTGGTTTTGCTTGTGTTGTTTGCACCAGTGTTGCCTGGTAGTAGGCTGGTGGTAGTTGTGGTGGGTTTAACAGGTTCACCACCTGCTACTTGCAGCAGCGTGTTTTGCCCTGTTGCAACACCCACCCCAACGGTTTGCCCTGATTGGTAAACCACCCGGGCCACCACCCGGAATGGGTGTGACTGCGCCCGGTGATATTGACGCAAACCAGCAGGGTTCGATTATTGTGCACAAACACAAACAACAAGGCCCTCAAGGCAACCCCGGCACAGGACAACCTGAAAACCCACCCCCTCGAGGGGATGCGATTGCTGGGGTAGAGTTTAAGATTCAAAAACTCAATCTTAATCTCACAAAAAACACCGACTGGGAAACGCTTAAAACCCTAACCCCGGACGATGCTAAAAACAGGGTAGTTATGGGGTCTGAAACTATTAAAACAACAAACGACAACGGGGAAGCCACATTCAGTGATCTTGCTGTTGGTGCTTATCTGGTTACAGAAACCAATGCTCCCGATAATGTGGTTAAAAAGGCTGCGCCTTTTATTGTTACCGTCCCCCACCCAAACGGCAACAACGCGTGGAACTATAACGTACACGTCTACCCAAAAAACACTGTCAGCGCTAAACCATCTAAAACCCTAGACGCTACAAACGCCACAAAAATCGGTGACAGTGTCACCTGGACTATCACACAAGTACTACCAGAACTCCAACCAGGTGAAACATTCACAGAGGTAAGCTTCACAGACCAGCTACAGGAAGGCCTAGAATACGTTGCACCCACTACCGCGCAGGTAGACGGCACGGAGGTTGATGTAACCATTACATCCACAGGTGACGGAGGCCGAAACCTAGCAGGTCACTTAGATAACCCAGAAAATCTCACAGGAGGTCAGACTGTTACATTCAAAATCACAACCAAAGTTAATGGCTCCGGGAAGATTGTAAACACCGCTAAGGTGAAGATCGAAACTTCTGATGGAGGTGGCACTACACAGCAAACCCCAGACCCAGGACAGGGTGGTGGTCCGGGTGGTGCACCAAACAGGGCAAACCGTTGCTGGGGTGGGTGTTGCAGCCGGGCAAAACACCATGCTGCCAGTAGCAGGTGATAAACCTGTTAAACCCACCACAACTACTGCAAGCCTACAACCAAACAACACTGGTGCAAACAACACAAGCAAAACCAAACCAGCAACAAACCCCCCACACACTACACAACTACCAGCCGGAATAAACCGCACCACCATCATCGCAGATCTAGTCACAAGCACAACAACAACCAGCAAACAACAATACTATCCCGGTGAAAAAGCCAGCATCCAAGTATCATTCAGGTATAACAATACGGCGTACCAGGAGGTGCAGGATATTCAATCCAATCAGGATTCGTATACTGTTAAAATCAACTTCAGTGTTCAACTACCCACCGGGTTTACAATCTCAAATGAAACACTCAACAGAGGCCCCTTCACAAGAGACTGCACAAACCGGTCGCAATGCACACAAGATGGTTTCCAATGGAACTACAACACACAGTCACGTACGCTCACCGGTAGTTTCCCCACACCCACCCCCCACTATAAGTACGGCGGTGAGTACCAGCTTTTTGAGGAACTTAACATAACAGGAACAGTAACAGGCACACCCAACACATCCCACACAGTTAGGACTACCGCTAACGGGCTTTTAGATTTTACCTACATCGACAAAACCAATTCTCGTGTTAATGATGTGCAAGAACCTTTCACCGCCACTCCCTCTCAAGCGGTGTTTCGGATTGTACCCCGTAAAACGGTGTTGAAGGCTTCGTTTCAGCCTGTAGGGCTCACCGAAGGACAGGTTGTTGTAACAGGCGAGGTTTTATGCATTAACCCCCAAGGCCAATCAGACAGGCGTACTAATCTTAGGTTTACTCTAAAACACAACGAACTAGCAGGCGGCAAATGGAACAGAGAATTAAACAACATGGTTGATGCAGGTAGCACCTGTGTGATAACCATTGTTAAGGGTGCTGTTCCAGCAGGCTGGAGATGGAAAACACCCGACCGTATCACCCAAACAGAATCAAACATCACCAGCTCACGCACCGCCACAATACGGTTGGAGGTTGAAAAAATACCAATCGAAGTATCCACCGAAACAACCACCCCCACACCAACAGTAGCCGCAGGCCAGCCGGTACGGGTAATATCAACAATCACAGCTACCGGTAACCAAGCTACTAACATCCCCGTTACAATCCAACTACCCCGGGACGGGTTTGTAAACACTGCCGCCACAGTAAACTCGGTATGCACTACCACTGGGCGTGCCACATGCCCCGGCCAGTGGGTGTACAACGCAAACGGTCACACGGTAACAGCAACCATACCGCGGATTCCAGCCGGAGGTAGCATTAAAGTAACCGTTACAGGCAAAGCAGGGTTCTTCGATGCTAACAGCCGTAGTTTCACTGCAACCACTAGCACGACGTTTACAGACGCTAACCAAAACAATAACCGTTCACAAGCAAGCTTTAATGTCACAAACAAAAGGGTCACAGTCTCACTTGTTGTCAGACCCGAAGGAGAACGCCCCACCACGGGTGTTGTGACAGTGTCGGGTAGTATCGACTGTGTTACCCCGTTTCAACATAACAATACTTTCACGTACAGGCTCAACTACGCCCAACTTACTAACGGCGCAGGGGCTTCCCAGGTTGTGGATAATAAGGTATGGGCTGGTAGCAACTGCACAGTAACAGTACTCAACATGACAGCCCCTGATGGTTGGGAGTTCACCAGCCAAACCCCGTCGGTGTATCAACTGCAACAGGTTATGATGGACGCCACAGTTCAACACACAGTTCGTTTACAACGCAAATTCATGGCCGTAGCACCACCACTACCACTCACCGGCGGAATCGCAACCGACTGGCTATATCTAACAGGAGCAGGCGTACTTGTGATTGGTGTTGTAGCCGGGAGATACAAAACCGCTACCCGATCCGCTTGTAAAAATCAGTGAGTTCAGTTGCGCTTTGGCGTTTGTCGCCTGGGGGAGCGTGTTTAGTGATTTTGCCGTGTCAATGGCGCGGTGGGCATCGCACAAGAGCTGCAGAATATTCGCTACCAGCGTCACCGGTTCGTAGCTTTCGTTGAGCACGCGCTTTGCGTACGTCTCGCACGCGAGCTTAAAATCCTGCTGCGCTGATATTTGCTCGCACCGTGGCTTATTTTCGCCGCTACAGAGCGAAGAATATCGTTGCTAGTAAGCCTCTTAAACACCGCCCAGGTGGGCGCAGCTCGCGCTGTTCTAAATCGGTCTTGTGCAGTGTTTTGCGGCGGTCTGCGCATATTTGCTCTGTAGCTGTGCGGGATCCTTGTCGATTGTGAGCGTTTTGTCCTGCGCCGTTACAAGCCTGTAGTTTGGCAGTAGGTGGGCTGGCAGGCGCTCCGGCTCAAAATCTGCGGCGGTTACAGGAGCGCCTGCGGCGCGTCTAATTTCGAGCGCTAGAATCTCAAGGAGGGGAGGTGTATGCCAGCTGCTGACTCACGGGCAGCTGCGGGTTTAATTCTGCTGTGTGCGCTGCGGCGGTGTTCTCGGGAGCGGTTTCGGGCGCGGATGCGATTGTTGCTTCCTGCGCGGTTGCGGGCGTTGCTGCTGCGGTGGTGTTCTCGGGAGCGGATTTATGATGGGGCATTAGATGTTCAAGTTTAAGGGCTAAAGTTGCACGTGTTAATGTTTAGTGTTTTGGCGGGAGATAAACGATGTTGCAAATTCCAGAAGTAAAATTGCGTGACGGTCGCAAAATACAGCAGTTGGGGGTGGGTACTTACAAACTTGAGCCTGCTAACACCTTAGAAATAGTGGGCGCGGCCCTTGAGCTTGGGTATCGGCACATCGATACCGCAAAAATATACCGTAACGAGGTCGAAGTGGGGCAGGCGCTTGCGACCAGTTCGGTTGCGCGCGATGATGTTTGGGTTACAACTAAACTCTGGCACGACGAGCACGACGACGCAATAGGCGCGCTGCAACGCAGTCTTGAGCGGTTGCAGCTGGAGAGCGTAGATCTATTTCTGATCCACTGGCCAGTTCCCAAGCTCGGCACGGCGTGGCGTGCATGGCAAGACATTATTGAGGCGCAGCAGCGCGGGCTTGTGAAAAGCATCGGCGTTTCTAATTTTGAGATCCCGCATTTGGAGCGGATCATGGCAGAGACCGGGGTTGTTCCCGCGGTTAATCAGATTGAAGTGCACCCGCACCATCAGCGCCGCAAGCTGCGCGATTTTTGTGCCGCGCACGAGATCGCCGTGGAGAGTTGGAGTCCGCTCGCCCGGGGCAGAGCTGAGCTGATGCAGGAGCGTGCGGTTGTTAAGGCCGCGCAGGCGCACAATGTCACCGCGGCGCAGGTTGTTTTGCGGTGGCATTTGCAGCACGGGCTGATTGTGTTTCCTAAGACGAGCCGGGTTGCGCGGCTCGCAGAAAACGCCAAGGCGCTAGATTTTGAGCTGACTAGTGAACAGATGCTCGAGCTTGACGCACTGGAAATTGTTGCGGCGAGCGGATCGAACCCGTACGATTTCAACGGCTAAACTTTCGCGGTTTTAGCCGGGTCTAGCCGGGTCGTCGCAGTTTTGGGTGTGTTGTCGCAGCTGGAGGCTTTCCTGGCTGCCGCAAACTGCAGCAACTCAGCCACCGCAGACGCCATTCAAATTGCCGCGAGCTTGGCTTAAACCAAGGCGGGCACACACGGGCATTGCTAAAACCAATGCGAGCACTGCCCAAACACACGCGGGCATTGCTCAAACCGCTGCAAACTTCGCTGCAAAACGAGGCTAAAATGGAGGGGGTAAGCCCCCTCCATTTTTATTTTCTTACGCGATTATTTCTTTTTGCGAGTGATAAGACCCCACACAAAAAGCACGAGCAGCGAACCAAGGATGGCAAGCGCCCATGACTGGAAAGACCAGAAGTTTTCCAGGTTCAGGTTGAACAAGAGACCGCCGAGCCAGCCGCCAACGAGTGCTCCAACAACGCCGAGAATCATAGTTGCGAACCAGCCGCCACCCTGACGTCCCGGCAAAATTAGCTTAGCGATAGCACCAGCGATTAGACCCAGAATAATAAACGGAATAAAGCCCATGATTACAAACCTTTCAATAAAAGTAATGTATATTACAATAGTATAAGAAAAAGTGAACGAAAAATGAGGATTTCGTTAAACGTTGCCATCTTGTTATTAACCTGATGCGTGAACGTTATATCACTCGCCGCGCGCGAGCCGCACGACGTTTCAGAGTGCGCCGCTCTTCCTCACTAAGCCCACCCCAGACTCCAAAATCTTGATTAGAATCAAGCGCGTACCGCAGGCACATATCCGTTACAACACAGCGGGCACACACGGCCTTAGCGGCTTCAATCTGATCCAGGGAGTTGCCAGTGGTGCCCGCGGGGAAGAACAGCTCAGGATCCACCGTCAAACAAGCGGCTTTTTCGCGCCAGTTCATAATTGCTCCCTCTTGTGTAAAAGTTAAACACGAAACATTTTAGAGTTTTGCTCAGCGCAACTCTAAAACTATTCTGAAATAACATATTCGCACAAATAATTTACAATTTCAAGCATTTATTTTTAGTTCGTGCAAAAACTAAAAACTTAATGGCTAATCTAGCCCCACTAGTTTGCGAATCCGCGCAACGTGACCGGTCGCTTTAACATTGTGCAGCGCCTCAACAACAACCCAGTTCTCGTCGAGAATAAAAGTCGACCTAATAACTCCCTGCACAATTTTGCCGTACAGTTTCTTTTCGCCGTATGCGTTAAATTCGCTGTGCACAATCAGCTCAGGATCGCTCAGCAGGGGATACTCGAGACTGTCACGTTCGCTAAACTTCGCGAGCTTCTGTGGTAGGTCTTTGGAAATACCGATAAGCTGATACCCTGCGGCGAGCAACGCCGATTCGCTCTCTCTAAAATCGCAGGCTTCTTTTGTGCACCCCGGAGTCATTGCCGCCGGATAAAAGAAAATAATCGTTTTCTTGCCCTTAAACTCTGCCGCCTGCCGCTCTTTACCGTGCTGGTCTAAGAGTGTGAAGCCCGGGGCCGTGTCACCTTTTTTGAGTGAGTTAATCATGGCTAAATAATAGCAAAACTAGATGACAGCAGAGCTTGAGCTGAGCAAATTCCGCAGTGACTTCAGCCGTTGTAGCTGTGCCGAGCTTAACACCGCCAGCGTCTCCGGGCTGTTAAGCTCACAGCCGTTAGTCACGGCGCTGTGCGAGCACCCCTTGGGGCAATCCGCTGTAATTTCGCTAAGCCCGTCAAAACTGTTGATAATAGCGGATTCGCTCACGTGACCAAGCCCAAAAGAACGCACGCCCGGGGTGTCAATAACCCAGCCGGTATCCGCCCCAAAATCGCACTGAAACGCCACAGACGATGAAGAAGTATGCCTGCCGCGCCCGGTGACAGTGTTAACTCGACCCGTGGCACGGCTCGCCTCCGGCACAAGCTCGTTAATCAGAGTTGATTTGCCAACGCCTGAATGCCCTATAAAAACTGTTGTGTTGCTAGCCAGCTTAGCGCGCAACCGATCCAACTGCCAGTCGGTTTTGGTGGTTGTGAAAATCTCAAGATCAAGCCCCTCGAAGTGGCGCAAAAACCCTTTCGGATCTGCCAAATCGGTTTTAGTAACGCACAGCATCGGGATTATTCCCGCGTCGTAAGCGGCCACGAGCGAGCGATCCACAAGCCCCACGCGCGGTGCCGGGTTGGCGGCCGCGGTTAAAACCAGCAGCTGTGTTGCGTTGGCTACCATAACCCGCTCTACGCGGTCGCTGTCGTCGGCGCTGCGTCGCAGCAGGGTACGCCGCGGATTAACCCGCACAATTCTGCCGAGCGAGCCTGTCGCGCCAGAAAGCTCGCCAACAACCTGCACGCTGTCACCAATAACAATCGCCGTTTTTGCCAGCTCACGCGCTCGCGCACAAACAACAGTGCGGGAGGCGGGCGTATCCGCCTCCAAAATCACGGTGTAGCGCCCCCGATCAACCCCGGTAACCATACCGGTTACGGCGTTTTTATGGGCGGGGCGAGTTTTGGTGCGGGGGCGGTTGGCTTTCGGATTGGGGCGAATCCGCACCCGCTCGCTGTAGTGCTCGTAGCGGTCGGCTGAGTCGTCTAACCAGGCTGGCACGCTAGCGGTCACAATCGGTGTCAGGCATTGGAATGCTCGTGAGCGCGTTTTCGGGAAGCAGCAGGGTTGCGGCGGAGGTTACAGCAGTTGCGGCGGATGCGAGCTGCTCGCCGCGCAACAGCTGCCCCCACATCCGCACAAAATCGGGCATTGTTTTAGAAACGCACCCGATGTCGTCAATCTCAACTCCCGGCACGGCAAGCCCGATTAGCGCGCCGGTTGTCGCCATGCGGTGATCCGCGTAGCTGCGCCACACACCCGGGTTGAGGCGCGCCGGTGTGATTTTAATGCCGTCGCTAAGCTCCTGTGCCTTGCCGTCGAGGGCGTTAATTTCGGCAACGAGCGCGCTGATGCGGTCGGTTTCGTGGTGGCGGATGTGCCCGATACCAGTGATTTCGCTCGGCTCATCGGCAAGCGCGGCAAGCCCGATGAGGTTTGGTGCAAGCTCCCCGGCATCTGGCAGGTGCAGTTTCACGCCTTTAATTTTGCCCGTGCCACTGACTGTGAGCGTGCCCTGTGAGAGCTTAACTGCCGCGCCAAACAGCGGCAGCAGTTCGCGCAGGCGGTCACCAATCTGGGTTGTTGTAGCTGGCCAGTTGTGGATGCGCACTGTGCCGCCGGTAACCAGCGCGGCGGCTAAAAACGGTGCCGCGTTTGATAGGTCAGGCTCGATTGTTAGATCGCGAGCTGCTATTGTGCCCGGTTGCACGCGCCATTCGCCGGGGTGCTCGGCTGCGGTTGTAACGCCCCGGGCTGTAAGGGCAGCCAGGGTCATTTCAATATGCGGCAGGCTGGGGAGCTTATCGCCAGTATGCATGATGTGCATGCCCTGCTTAAATCGCGCCGCCGCCAGTAGCAGCCCCGAAACAAACTGGCTTGACTGTGATGCGTTAAGGCGTACCCGGCCGCCCTCAAGCGCGCCCCTGCCGTGCACGGTGAAGGGGAGCGCGTGCCTGCCGTCAGAGGCGATATCCGCCCCGAGGTCGACAAGAGCCGCGAGCACCGGGCGCATTGGGCGTTTGCGCGCGTAATGGTCGCCATCAAAGGCGACAGGGCCGGTGGCAAGGGTCGCCACAGCAGGCATAAACCGCATTACAGTGCCCGCCAGCCCGCAGTCAATCGTGGCGGGGCCCGTAAGCTCTGCGGGAGGGGTGATTGCGAGCTTGTAATTGAGCGTGTCTTTTGTTGTGAGTTTGCTAATTTTTACGCCCAGCGCCTCGAGCGCGGCGATCATCAAATCCGTGTCGCGCGACCTTAAAACCCCGCTCAGAGTGCTGGGACCGTCGGCGAGAGCTGCCAGAATCAGTTCCCTGTTGGTGAGCGATTTTGAGCCGGGCAGCGTAACCGTGCCGCGCAGCCGCGCTGTTGGCTGCAGCGCGAGCCACACGCCGCCGGGAGCGGCGGCCGCTGTTTCAATGCTCCGCAATTTATTAGCTATAAACATAATTTTAGCCTACCCGCTATCCTAGGATTCCTCCAGCGGCGCGAGTTAGCGCGGTTGTATAAGGGTGTTGCGGATCGCGCAAAACGCGCTCAACTTCCCCCTGCTCAACAATTTCACCGTCTTTTAGCACCGCCATAGTGTCGGCCAGCAGCGGCACAATTGCCAGATCGTGAGTTACCGTGATAAACGTGATTTTGCGTGAGCTGACCGCGCTGCTGATCGCGGAAATAAACTGCTGCCGCGCGAGCACATCTAGTGCGCTCACCGGCTCGTCGGCGATAACAATTGCGGGATCTGTTATGAGCGCGCGCACAGCGGCCAGGCGTTGGCGCTGGCCGCCGCTAAACTCGTGCGGAAAACGCTCGGGTGCGTCTGCTGGCAGGTGCATTTGCGCGAGCAGCTGGGCGAGTTTCTGATCCCGGTTGCGCTGGTTTTTTGCGGGCTCTAGCAGGCTTTTACGGAGCGGTAAAAAGGGGTTAAAACCGCTTCCGGGATCTTGAAAAATAACCCCGGTTTCAGCCCGCAACCGCTTTAGTGTGTGCGCTCGCGCAGGATTTATTGCAGCGCCTCTGAATAGGCACTCGCCGCTGCTCAGTGTGACAATTCCGAGCAGTGTGTTGAGCAGGGTTGTTTTGCCGCTGCCTGATCCGCCAACTATTGCCAGGCGCGCGCCTGTTGCAACTGTGAGCGAAACGTTTTGCAGCGCTGTTGTGTGTGCGTCGTACTGTTTGCTGGCGTTGCGCAACTCAAAAACCGCGGGAGCTGTCATGTTAGGATACCTCTGTGTTCGGCACGGTTGTGCCTGGTGCGGATGCTTCTGGTGCGGTGGTGTTGCGCGCGGCGGTATTGGGAGTGGTTTTATTGGATGCGGGGGTTTCCGCAGCGGATGTGCCTGATACGGGGGTGCCTCGCACGGTCGTTTTAATAAGGCTCGCCGCGAGCAGCTGCTTGCTCACCCGGTGCTGTGGGCGCGCGAAAAACTCGGCGGCGGTGTTCGCCTCAACTATTGCGCCCTGATCCATAACCACAACGTGATCGGCGAGCTGCCGCACCTGCGCCATATCGTGAGTTATAAAAAGCAGGGTGCGTGAACCCGAGCTGGTCAAATTCTTGAGCAGCTCGAGAATCTGCACGCGCACTGTGGCATCGAGCGAGCTGGTAATTTCATCGGCAATTAGCAGTTGCGGATCAGCGCTCAGCGCCGCAGCAATAGCGGCGCGCTGGCGCTGTCCGCCTGAAAGCTCGTGCGGATACTTTTTAAGCAGGTGCGGTGCGAGCCCCACCTGTTGCGCGAGTTTTTGTAGCTCGGCTGCTGTTTCTGGCGGACTTAGCCGGTAGTGGTGTCGTAGCGCGGTTGTTATCTGCGAGCCGATTTTCATAACCGGGTTAAGCGCCGTTTTTGGTTCTTGAAAAACGTAGGCGATTTCTGCGCCGCGCAGCTTGGCGCACTCGTCGTCGGTGAGCTGGGTTGTGTCGCGCGCTTCAAAAAATATACTTCCTCGAGTTTGCAGGTGCTGCGGCAGCAGCTGCGCAATTGCCAGCGCGGTGATGGTTTTGCCGCTGCCGGACGCACCAATTAGCGCGGTACGCGAGCCTTTTTTAACGCTAAGATGCAGAGGACCTACGATTTTTTGCCCCTGTTCGTTGGCGATGCTGAGCTTGCGCAGTTCAAGATACGCGCTGACCGACTGATTCGCCGCGACTGTTGCGTCGGCTGCCTGGGCGGTCTGAGCTGCCGGAGTTCTGGCAGCAACTAGGTCTGCACCCGTAACTGGACTCGCGCTCGCAACCGGATCCGCACCAGCAACCTGAGTTACGCCCGTATTCCGAATACCCGTGACCTTTGGGGTGTCGAGCGGGCTTGCGGCGGTGGCTCGCGGATCCGCCGTATACCGCAGAATATCACCCAGAATGAAGCAGGACAGTGCGAACAGGGTGAGCGCAATGCCCGGCACGAAAGTTGCCAGCGGATACAGATTGATAGCCTGCTGCGACTGTGCCAGCATTTTTCCCCACGAGACAGTGTCGTGGGCGAGTCCAAACCCGAGGTATGACAGGCTCGACTCTGCCAACACTGCGCTTCCAGCGACGAGCGCGCCCTGTGTGTACACGGTAGGGAGCACGCTCCTAACCGCGTGCCGCCAGAACACGGTGTGCTGGTTAATGCCGCTCACCGTCGCGGTCATAACATAGTCGAGTTTCAGCACCTGCGCGAGCTGCGCGCGCAAATTGCGGCTGAGCGCAACCCCGCCGCCCAGCGACAGGCTGATAAGCACCGTCCAGAAACCGTTGCCAATTGCCGCCACCAGCATAATCGCCACCAGCAACGTTGGAAAAGCGATTAGAACGTCGATCACAACGCTTGAGATGCCCTGCAAAATGCGGGGACCGCGTACTGTGAGCGCCGCCAATAGAATGCTCAACAGCGCGGCGCAAACCCCGCACGAAAGCGCCACCGCAATGGTTATGCGGCTTCCCGCAAGCAGTCGCGAGAGAGTATCGCGCCCGCTGCCGTCGGTGCCTAAGAGGTGCTCAGCTGATGAGGGCTGCCACAGTTTGCCAGTTAGTGTAGCGGCGGGGTCATAGGGGGTAAAAAAGTAAGACGCAAGGGCTGCCGCGCAGGTGAGCGTGATCACGGTGAGCGCGAACACGGCGAAACGGTTTTTTTTAATCGCCAGCAGCAGCCGCTTTGAATAGTGTTTTGAGATCATTTTCTAACCTCTGTGCGAAGCCTCGGGTCAATAAGTTTTTGCGCCAGATCAATAATAAAGCCCAGCACCAGAATGAAACTGGTTATTAGCAGCAGCACGCTGGCGACTTTGGGCAGATCGCGCCCGCCAATATCGGCAACAAGCATACTGCCAATTCCCGGGAGCGCGTAGAGGCGCTCAATAACAACGCTGGAAACAATCATAGTTGCCAGCTGCACCCCAAAAACACCCAGCAGGTTAAGCCCCGCCTGCGGCATCCCAAACCGCAAAACCGCCTGCATTCTGGTGAGCCCGAAACTCATACCCGTTAGCACCGGCGCTGAGCGCACCGCGTCGAGCACAGAGCTGCGCACAAAACGAAACACTATTGCGGCCTCAATAATGCCGATTGTGAGCGCGGGTAAAAATAGTGAGCGGAGCGCGGATAGCGGATCCTGCCAGCCGGTGGGGTTAAATCCCTGCGCTGGAAAAACCCCAAGGCGCAGGCTGAAAACGGAGATAATAATGAGTGCGATCAACACAAGAGGTGCGGCGGCAATAGTAAACCCGCTTGCTGTGGCAACATCCGCTCCCGTGTGACCTGCGCGATAGCCGCCCCAGAATCCGAGCGGCACGGCAATTAAAAGCGTGATCAAAAACGCCATCGCAACAAGCGGCAGGGAGATTGTGGCGCGCCAGGCTAGCTGATCCGCTATTGAAAGCCCCGAAATTAGCGAGGTGCCCAGATTGCCCTGCAGAAAATCGAAAATCCATTTGAAATACTGCACGTGCAGGGGCTGATCGAGCCCGAGCCGGGTGCGAATTTCCGCGATTTCTGCAGGGGTTGCGGTGGTGCCGCCGATTATCTGGGCAACATCTCCGGGCAGCAGCCAGATCGTGCCGAAAATGAGAATGCTCGCCAGTAGCCACCCAAAAATAAAAAGCACAAACTGTTTCAGGATCTGGCGAAGCACGCTCATCTTAAAACCGCAAAACTATTTTTTCGCGGTCACGTCTTCCATGTTGAGGCGCGAGTTGGTGTTGGCCGTTGGAAACCCGGTAACACCGTTACGAATCACAAGCGTTGGAGTGTAATTATAAAGCCATTTTGCGGGCGCCTGCTCGGCAACCAGGGTTGCTGCCTCGGTCAGCAGTTTCTCCTGGGTTTTGGTATCCAAGGCGAGCAGCGACTTTTTGTACAACTTTGCAACTTCTGGGCTGTTGAAACCGAAATAGTAGGCGGGGTTTGTGTAGTTCGCAAAATCGTTTGCCTCGGCGTGATCAACATAGCTGATGTCGTAGTCTTTGTCGCTGTACACTTTTTTCAGCCAGGTGCTAAACTCGACCAGCTCCAGTTTAGCGTCAAAACCAACCGCGCGCAGCTGCTCAATGATAATGTCGAGAGGAGCCTGATCGTAGAAGTTGGGCGCGGTAATTGTGATAGCGGATCCGCTCAGCCCGTTTGCTGTGAGCACCTCGCGAGCTTTTTGCGGATCGTAGGCATTAATCGCGGTGAGGTCTTTGTACCCCGTCTCAAGCTCGGTGATTGGAGAACCCAGGGGGAGTCCGCCGCCGTTTTGTGACTGGATAATCGCGTCGGTGTCTATCGCCATGCTCACAGCCCTGCGAATGTCAGGGTTGTTGAACGGCGCGCGATTTGAGTTGTAGGCGAGAGTGAAAACGTCAGTGCTAGAAGCGCGTACGAGCTTGTATTCTGTGTTGTTTGCAAACTCGTCACGCAGGTTTGACCCCAGCGCGGTATGCACGTCGAGCGTGCCGTCTTTAAGTGCGTTCACAGCGGCGCGACCGTCTGGAATAAAGCGGAAAGTAACGTTCGCGAGTTTAGCGGCCTCTGACCAGTAGTTTTCATTTTTAGCCAGGGTTATTCTGTCGCCCTGTTGCCACTGTGCCAGCGTGAAAGAACCTGTGCCGATTGCGGTATTGTTAAGGTCGTTGTTTTCGGTTGAACTGAAAATAATACCGTTGCGCCCCGCCAGCAGCCAGTTGAGCATGGCGTTGGGTTCGTTCAGGTTTACAGTCACAGCGTATTTACCGGTTGCTTTCACCTCAACTCCGCCGAGCTTAAGTTTTTCTTTGTTTAGCCCGCGAGTTAGTGAGTGCACAACATCTTCGCTGTCAAACTCACTGCCGTCGTGGAACTTAACACCGCTGCGCAGTTTAAAACTGTAGCTTTTACCATCCGCGCTCACCTCTGGCAGGCTCGCCGCGAGCTTGGGCACATACTCGTTAACGGTGCCCGGTTTCAGCGCAATTAGCCCCTGATAAACATTGTCGAGCAGGATCTGGTCGAGCGCAACCCCGGCGGTTTCGCGAATATTAAGGTTGGTTGGCTCCAGCACTAGCCCGACCGTGATGTTTTGCGGTTTCGCCCTGTCGCTGTTGAGCGCAAAAGCCGCAACCAGAATTAGCGTGAGCGTGGCAATTGCGGCGAGCGCAATTAAGAGCGGTTTTGTCTGCTTAGTTTGCGTGCGTTTTTGGTATTTTTCAGATAGCGCGTTATCATTGTTTTGTGACTGACTCATTTTAAGGCATCCTTATGTAGCGGTTGGGCATTGTTTTGGGTAAAAACAAATTATCAAGCATTATACTCCACTTGAGAGCGAAAACCGGTTATACGCCTGACAAAATAACGAGTTTTGTAAATATCTTTTGTGCGGTTAATCAGTTAAGCGGCAGTATTCTGGATAGTGATGAATACCACTGATATTGCTTCGCAGGTGCAGGTTAGTGAGCGTGATAGCGTGCTTAAAATCACGCTAAATCGACCCGCGCAGTTAAACGCGCTAACAGCGCAAATGTGCAGCACAATCACATCCGCTATCAAAGGTTGCGCAGATTCGCACGAGCTGATTTTGTTTGACAGCAGCAGCCCGAAAGGGTTTTGCGGTGGCGGCGATGTGAAGGTTATTGCGGGCAACGATGCTGCGGCGACTGCGTTTTTAATGGACGAGTACGAAAAAGACTACTGGGTCGCCAAAAGCCCCGTGCCGGTGGTTGCGCTGATGGGCGGAGTCACAATGGGTGGCGGGCTCGGCATCGGGGCACACGCGCGGTATCGGGTGGTTGATGAAACGAGCCTTTTGGCGATGCCCGAAACGCGAATTGGCGGCGTGCCAGACGCCGGCATGAACGAGTTTTTGGCGCGCACTGGCAACTGTTTTGGCGAACTCGTGGCGGTATGCAGCTTGAATTTCAGGGCGGGCGACGCGCTCGCGGCGCAGCTTGCCGACTACTATATTCCGAGTAAGCTGCACGCCGAGCTGCGGCGGCGACTGTTTGCGGGCGAAAATCCGCAGCGCGTGTGCGAGAGCCTCAGCGAGCCCGCGCCGGCAGCGCCCGTGTTTGAGTTTGCCGCGAGCATCGACCGCGATTTTCAGGCACTTGCGGCGGCGGATCCGCTCACAAGACTGCGCGAGTTTGGCGAGCTGCTGCATGATGCTGATAAGAAAACGGTGCTTGACTCCTTTGCGAGCGTGAGTGTGATAGCGGCGGCTGTAGCGCTGGAGCGGATCTATCGCCTGCGTGAAAAAGCGCGCAGCACTCTTGAAATACTGCGCTCTGACCTGCTCGTTTTTAGGCGTTTTGTGCTGCACCGCAATTTCGTTGAGGGGGTGCGCGCACGGCTTGTTGATAAGGACAATAAGCCCTATTTTGTGCCCGGTTCAATCGCGGATGCGAGCGCTGCGCAGCTTGCGGAGTTTTTAGACGCGCCGCCCAGTATTAGGGAGCAGGAGATTTTAGCGTCTTGGCAGGCGCGCTTTGAGTTGTGAAGTTGGGCGTGTTCTGTGCGGTGCGGCTCCGGCGGATTTTAGGCGAGCGCTCGGCGCGCTCAGTGGGTGAAACCCGGCGCGCTTTTAGTCGCGCCGCTCGGGGCGTGCGTTCCGGTGTGCTCTGTGGGGTACTCCCGGAGCGTCCTGCGCGATGAGCATGGCGCGCTTTTGGCACGTGAAACATTGTGCTTTGCTCACAATTTTATATATAAATAATTATGTAAGCATTTACCGCTAATATAGGCTTTAAAGAAAAATAGGGGGTTGTCTGTGGGCTTGCTAAATAATCTAAAAAGTTTATTTGTGAAGCGACCTGCAAAGTGCGCGCCCAAAAAAATCCAACCGCAGGAGCTGGCTCCCGTCGCAGAGATTATCGAGCAGGGTCTGCTCGTTGCCGATGTTGCAATTAAAATGACGGTTAAAAACGATATTATTATCAACGTTCTCAAACACAAGCGCACCTACAGCGAAGAGCAGGCGCAGGCGCTTGTGCGGCGAGCGATTCAGGAGTTGAAGCTTGAGCGAGAGTCTGACGCGGCAACGGTTGGGCGGATGCGCGACGATATCCAGATGTCTGGTTATGCGGCGCTGGGCGAGGCGGAGTTTGGGGCGCTCGATCGCAAAGCACTGCGCTATCGAGAAGAAGCGCACGAGGGGGTTGCTGAGGAACTTGCGCAGCGAGCGCAGGATTCGCAGTATGTTGCGCGCGTGGCGACCCTGGCAACGCAGCTTGCCTGGCAAGAAATCGGCGACTCGCTCAAAGAAAAGGCCAGCCATCCCTATTACGGCGGCGGTAAAAGCAGCGAGTACAAGCGGGTACGGCAGCAGCGGATCAACGACCTAATCAGCAAAGATCTGCACGAGCTGGTGCATGGCAAGCCGGAAACTGTCCAGCAGGAAGCTCCCGCAGCTGCTACCCAGCAGCCTAGATCGTGGTTTAAGCGAGCACTGCAACGGTTTATGGAGCAGTGCCGGGCGCAGGAGTAGGGGATTAAATGAATTGTGGAGAGAACGAAAGCGCAGCCAGGGATTTTATTATAGCGGCGGCAAAAGCGGGTAATCGCATGATTGCAGGAGCTGCAATAGTTGTGTGCGCGCCCAAGCGTGAAAATAAAACCGTGCGCGCGCTTGCGAACGCGCTGAAAGCTCTTGGCGGCAGGGTTACTGAGGTGGAAAACTCTCAATATTTTAACGGCGATGAGAAGCGTGTTGATTTTGTTTTTTACACCGCTGCAAAAGACGTTACGGGCATACTTTTTACGAGATCTGCAATCGCTCTTCCCACGCTGTATGTGGCGCTAGAAGAGCCTCCTGCTAGGCTGTGTTCAGCCCTAGAAAAGGCGGGTTTTAGCGCTGTGCCAAAACAGCGTGCGGGAATTGTTGAGTACGCAAACGAGGCTGGCATGCGAGTTAGCGTGCTGGTTGATAGCTCTGATCCGCTCGCTGCTAGCGCTGCTGCACAGCGTCTGAAATGGGCGGCGCGCGCAATGCCGGTAACTGCTGAAATGGCTATGCAGCTGGGCGATTTAACGGGGCAGAAAATCCTCGTGAGCCTGCTGTTGGAGCCGAAAACGGCAGCGCTTGCGATGCACCTTAAAAACACCGGGGCTAGTGTTGGGGTGTTTGCCGCTGTCTCAGAAACCGATGTTACAGTCGCTAAGACCCTAGCGGATGAGGGAATACAAGTTTTTGCCCCCACCGTGGCGCATAGCGGATCCGCCGCAGAGCTTGACAGAGAGCACGCGGCGGCGGCTCTTGCCTGGGGTTCAACGCTGCTAATCGATGACGGCTCGCACCTTATTAGACTCGCGCACACAAGCTTCCCTGCCGCGCTTAACAAGCTTATTGGCGCGGCAGAAGAAACCACCAGTGGGGTGCGTCCGCTCGTTGAAATGGCGACCGCAGGTGAGCTTAAAATCCCCGTTGTTGCGGTTAATAACGCGCGCACTAAAACCCTGTTTGACAATCGCGTGGGAACCGGTGAAAGCTGCGTTTTTGCGATTTTGGCAGAGCTGCCCAGGTCTTTATACGGCAAAAACTGGGTTGTGTGGGGTTACGGACCCGTTGGCGAGGGCGTTGCTCGCGCGGCGCGGGCGCTGGGTAACAGCGTGCAGATTATTGAAACCGATGCGGTGCGCGCCCTGGCGGCGGTCACAGATGGTTACGAGGTAATAACAGAGCAGAGCTTGCCGGAGGGGAAGTTTATCGGGGTGAGCGCCACGGGTGTGTGGCACACTATCGGGGCGGATGTGCTCGCCACGTGCGCCGACCGTGCTGTTTTTGCTGTGGCAGGCGGTATTGATGATGAACTCGCACTCGATGAGCTATTTGAGCGGGGCTGGAGTCTAAGCTGTGAAATTTATTGTATGGAATGTGCTGAAGCCCGTAACATAAGGCGTTCAAAGAGAGTAATTACTAACACTGGGCATGTGCCAATCAGCTCGCAAGGCACGCGGCGGTTCATAGACCCCGCCGGCAAAATGTATCGCGGCGGGGTTATTGCCGGCGGTGCGGGGGTAAACTACACGGCAGCGGAGGGCAATCCTATTGAGGTTATGGATCTCTCCTTTGCAACCCAGCTGGCAGCTCTCGCGCAGCTGCTACAAAACCCATCCGCGCCGGTCGGGGTGTTAGAAATTTCAACTGTGGCCGAATCTGCCGTTGCACAAGCAGCTCTGAAAGCGCGCGGTTTTGGTGTGACACCGGAGCGACAGCAGCGGATCGGCGGCGCGGCGCAGCCCTGGCAGATCCATCGCTACAAATAAACTAAAATAAATCTGTTAAACTAAAATAAATCTGTGGCTAACGCAAATTCAAAAATAACACTGTACACTGCTGATTTTGTGCTGCCGATTGTGGGGCAGCACATCAAAGGCGGTGCGGTTGCGGTTAAAAACGGCAAGATTCTACACGTGGGCGATCGCAAATGGGTTTTAGAGCAGCTCGCAGAACGCTCGCTCGCCCACGAGGAGCAGCGTTATCAGGGAGTTTTAATGCCCGGGTTGATTAACGCGCACACGCACCTGCAGTACACCTGTATGGCAGAGGTCGCAAGCCGCCACTACAGCGGTTTTGACGACTGGAGCGCGGCTTTTGACGCTGTTTACAACAGTCGCCCGCACAACTGGGCTGCGGCGGCGGCCAGCGGTGCGCGGCAAAGCCTTGCCGCCGGGGTAACAGCGGTGGCGGATGTTGTAACCGACGCTGCCGCGCTGAGCGCACTGCACGACGCGGGAATGCACGGCATCACCTACTGGGAGGTTTACGGGCACGGCAATGACGACTGGGGCGTCACCCAGCGCGAGACCGTGAGCAGGCAGTTGGCGCAGATTCCAACCCCGCCGCTCGCTGGATTGTCGCCGCACGCGCCCTACTCGCTCGCGGTGCGTCCGCTGCTAGAGTTGCCAGATATTGCACGCGAGCAGGGCTTGCGGCTGCACATTCACCTGGCAGAGGCGCACATGGAGCGCACTATGCGCACCAATAACGCAACGCTCGAGCAGCTCGCAATAGACAATTTCAGGCAGATGCGCTCGCAGGGCATAGGGGTTTCATCAACCATGTTTGTTGATCGCCTGGGCGTGCTCGGACCGGACTGTCATGTTGCGCACGGAGTCTACGTCGACGCGGCAGACAGGGCGCTGTTGCGCGCGCGTGGCACGAGCGTGGCGCTGTGTCCGCGCTCAAACACGGTTATCGGCCTTGATATGCCGCCGATTGCGGCGTACCTGCGCGAGGGCAACCAGATTGCGGTGGGAACAGATTCGCTTGCGTCATCGCCGTCGCTCGATCCGCTCGCCGATGTTGCGCTGCTCTACGATATCGCGCGCGAGCAGGGTTATCACGAAGCGGATCTGCACGATCGCCTGCTGCACGCGGTCACGCTGGGCGGTGCTATTGCGCTGGGGCAGCAGGTTGGGAACGAGCGGATCGGGCAGCTCGCGGTAGGCGCAACCGCGGATTTTGCGGTGTTTGACATTGCGCAGCGTGAGCTGCGCGAGGCGGTTGCGGAGCTTGTTGAGGCGGGAGCTGGCAAATGCTCGCACACCATTATTGCGGGGCGCGAAGTATCCCGCGCAGATGCCGCAGTCTAGTTTTAGCCGCCTGTGTTACAAACTGTTACAGACCGGGTTCGTAAGAAGCTGCGCGATGGGCGTAAAATATAATTCGTGCTTGTGAATGCGATATTTGCAGGCACAAACTGTGTTTATCTTTGTCTAAGGAACAAAATGTCAAGAATTGCAAAAATTACCGCCCTGCTCGCGGCGTCAGCTCTGGCGCTTGTGGGCTGTGCGAACAGTGATGCTACGGGCGGCACTGTCACTGAGGGTAAGCTCACAATTGCCACCGGCGAGCCAGCATACGAACCGTGGGTTGTCGATAACAAGCCAGAGAGCGGCGAGGGTTTTGAAGCCGCTGTTGCCTACGCGGTTGCAGAAAAGCTGGGCTATAAAAAAGAAGATGTGAAGTGGGTGCGCGAGACTTTTGAGGGTTCTATTGCTCCGGGCGAGAAAAACTGGGATCTGAACATTCAGCAGTTCTCAATCACCGAAGAACGCAAAAAAGCTGTTGATCTGTCAAAGCCTTACTACACAACAACCCAAGCTGTTGTTGCGGCTAACAGCAGCTCCTTTGCTAGCGCTAAGAGCCTTGCCGAGCTGAAGGGCGCAACGATCGGTGTGGCAGTTGGCACAACCTCAAAAGAGGTTGTTACCAAGAACATCGCGCCGCTAAAAGAGGCTCAGGTTTTTAACACTCTTGAAGACGCTGTTGCTGCGCTGCAGGCTGGCAATATTGACGCGGTTGTAACGGATCTGCCGGGTGCATTTTACGTGCGTGACGCGCAGCTTGAGGGCGACGGTGTGATTATCGGTCAGATTGATACGGCGGATGCGAAGGGTGACGAGCTTGCCTTTGTGCTGCCAAAAGACTCTGCGTTAACGGCAAAGGTTAACACCGCTCTGGAGGCGCTTGCGGCGGATGGCACGCTCGATATGCTAGCTAAAAAGTGGTTCGCCGAGCACGGCGCGCCAGTGCTAAAATAGGCTGTATTTGAGACAGAAACGGTGCGATCGCGGTGAACACAAACAAACAGCTGCAGCCCAGCAGGGTTGAGCAGGAACGCGCGGCTTTTCGCAGGCAAAAACGCCTTAGAGCCAATCTTATAAGCGTTGCTAGCACAGTTGTTTTTATTGTGGTTATCGCGATCGTGCTGCTCTCCAGCCCAGGCTGGGAGAAAGTGCGCGAAGCGTTTTTTCACGCACAAACTTTTCAAGACACGTTGCCGGCAGTCGTTAAGGGTCTGTGGCTCAACATCAGGGTTTTAATAGCGGCGGTTATTGGCGTTGCGATTCTCGGCTCGCTGCTCGCTATTATCAGCACGCTGCGCGCCCCGGTTTTCACGCCCCTACGCCTGCTGGCAACAGCCTATGTTGATTTAATCCGTGGTGTGCCGGTGCTGCTGGTGCTCTACCTTGTCGGTTACGGCATCCCCGCGCTGCAGCTGTTCGGGCGAATGCCCCCGGAGTTCTGGGGCACAATCGCGATTGTTATGTGCTACTGCGCGTATGTCGCAGAGGTTTTGCGATCCGGTATCGAGGCGGTGCACCCGTCACAGCGCATCGCATCCCGGTCACTCGGGCTAAGCCACAACCAAACAATCAGGCTGGTTGTGATGCCGCAGGCGGTGCGCAAGGTCACGCCCGCGCTGATGAACGATTTCGTGTCAATGCAAAAAGACGTTGGTTTAATCTCGGTTTTGGGTGCGGTGGATGCGATCCGTGCCGCTCAAATAGAGGTCGCGCAGGTGTACAATTTCACCCCTTACCTGGTTGCGGGCATTCTGTTTATTGTGATTTCGTATCCGTTTTTGCGGTTTACTGACTGGCTGAACAAGCGCGCACAAAAACGTGAGCAGGTTGGGGCAATAGTATGACCGAAAAAACAGTTTTACGAGTCGCGCAGGTTTATAAACGTTTCGGCGAGCAGACGGTGCTTGCCGGGGTCGATCTTGAGGTGCGCGAGCACGAGGTGGTTGTGCTCATCGGAGCTTCCGGCTCTGGTAAGTCAACCCTCTTAAAAACCGTTAATCTGCTCGAGCAGGTTGATGACGGGCAAATCTGGCTGGGAGAGCAGGATATTACCGATCCGCGCGTCAACAGCGACAGCGTGCGCGGGCAAATCGGGGTTGTTTTTCAGCACTACAACCTGTTTCCGCACCTGACGGTTATTGACAATGTGACGCTTGCGGCGCGGCACGTTTTTGGGCAGTCAAAAGAAGCAGCCAAACAGCACGGATTGCAGCTGCTCGAGCGGATTGGGCTGGCTGAGAAAGCCGATGCCTACCCTGATAAACTCTCGGGTGGTCAACAGCAGCGCGTTGCGATTGTGCGCGCTATTGCAACCAACCCGAAGCTGTTGCTGCTTGATGAGATTACGAGCGCGCTCGATCCGCAGCTTGTTGGCGAGGTGCTTGATCTTGTGCGGGAGCTAAAAGCGACGGGCACAACAATTATGATGGCAACCCACGAAATGAGTTTTGCGAAACAGGTTGCCGACAGGGTTGTTTACCTTAAAGATGGCAAAATTATCGAGTCGGGCACCCCGCAGCAGGTTTTTGACAGTCCGCAGCGCCCTGAAACCAGCGAGTTTTTAAGCCGCGTGCTCTAGCGGATCGGGCTTGACCCTACCCCGTGTGCGTGGTGCGCGGCAGGCGTGCTGCTGCGCGCGCCGATTGTGTTAAGTGCATTTGCGCATCTTTGCGCGCCGGTTGCTGCCGGATGCGAGTGCCAGCGCATCCGCTAAGCCTTCGCGCTCATCACCCGCGGGCGAGTGGTATTATTCTTGGGAAGAGAATTAACACCTGCGCTATTTTTTTACTATTTTGGCGTTGGTTTGTGCTGGTGAGTGGGGCAATTAATGGGTGAAAACGTGTTACAAAATACAACAACTAAATTAAGCGGTCAAGACAACCTAACAATCTGGATGCTCCTGATATCAGGATTCGTTGTGATCCTTAACGAAACTGTTATGAGCGTCGCGCTGCCCGTGCTCATGCGAGAAATGCACGTTGATGCCTCAACCGGGCAGTGGCTCACAACCGCGTTTTTGCTCACAATGAGCGTTGTAATCCCGATAACGGGCACGCTGATACGGCGATTTGCAACCAGGTTCCTGTACTTCGTCGCGATGGCGGCGTTCATGTTTGGCACGATTCTGTGCGCGGCCGCGCCCGTGTTTGAAGTGCTGCTCGCGGGCCGGATTGTGCAGGCGACCGGCACAGCAATCACAATGCCACTGCTTATAACAACAACAATCTCGGTGGTGCCGGCGGCGATCCGCGGCAGAATTATGGGGCGGATCTCGATCGTAATCTCGGTTGCCCCCGCAATCGGCCCGACAGCATCCGGGTTTATTCTGCAGTATTTCACCTGGCGCTGGCTATTCCTGTTTATGCTCCCGATTGTGCTGGTTGCCGTTATTGTGTCTTTTTATATGCTGTGCAATGTCGGTGAAAATACCCGGGTGAAAATTGATTTAATCTCCGTGGGGTTTTCTGCGATCGGCTTTGGGAGCGTGGTTTACGGGTTAAATTCTTTCGGAAGTCACGCAGCAACAGCGGGTGTTAGTGCCCTGCCAGCGGTGGTGCTGGTGACGGGATTCGCCGCCCTGGCGGTTTTTATTTGGCGTCAGTTGCGCCTGCAAAAAACGGATTCCGCACTGCTTGATTTGCGGGTTTTTAGGTATCGCACATATTCTGTTTCGGTGATAATCATCAGTATCAGCATGATGGCGATGTTCGGTATAATTGTGCTGCTGCCAATTTTTGCGCAAAACGTGCTAGAAATGCAGACACTCGAGATCGGGTTGCTGTTGCTGCCCGGCGGGCTGATTATGGGTCTGGTGGCAAACCCGGTTGGGCGGGCTGTTGATAAATATGGCGCACGGTTGGTGATGTTCCCCGGTGTGCTGATGACTTCTGTGGCGATGTGGGGTTTTGCGCTGTTGACGCAAAACAGCCCGGCATGGTATTTGCTGCTGTGCCATATTGTTTTGAGTGTGGGTCTCGCGCTCACCTTCACGCCGATTTTCTCCAGCTCGATGGGTATTTTGCCAAAGTATCTAATCTCGCACGGCAGCGCGATACTCTCGACAATGCAGCAGGTTGCAGGAGCGGCGGGAACCGCTCTGCTGGTCGCAATTTTTGCGGCGGTGGCTGGCGGATCCGCCAGCGCACAAACAAACCCAGAGCAGGTTGCCGCGGGCGCTTCCGCCGCCTTTATCGTTGGCGCGTGCATTGTGACGCTGGTTATTGTCGCGTGGTTTTATCTGCCGAAGCGGGAGGCTGCGGTTGCAGGCTAAAAGCGCGGTTCTTGGCAGATTAGAAACGATATGGCAAGCTAAAATGCGGAGTTTTGCAGGCGCTCTGCGGGCGCAGTTCAAACGGTATTTTTCCGGTGCGGGAGACTGCCGCCACAAATTAAAAGCGCAGTTCTTTTGTGGCGGCGAGCACTGCGGTTGTGAAGCTGCTCAGGTTTTTGTTGAGCGGGGCATTTTGCAGCGTGCGCGGGTTTGTTAGCAGCTCTATGTGCCGGGTGAAGCTCGGATCTTCAAGCGACACCAGCCGCACCCCGGCCGGTTTCTGTTTGGAAACAGCGAGCTGTGGCACAATCGCGATTGCAAGCCCGGCAGACACCAGCCCCAGCGCAACCGCGTAGTCGTCGGTTTGTACTTTTATATTTTGTGGTTTTCCGGCATCGCTGTAAAATCGCATAATTTTTTCATCGACGGGGTCGTCGGGGGTTGTGCCGCTGATCCATGACTCATCTGCGCACTCGAGCAGCTGCTTATTACTGAGCCGCGTGAGTTTAGCGAAGCGGTGCGTGAGCGGCACAGCGAGCAGCAGCGGATCCGCTAGTAAAGCGGTTGTGAGACTGTTTGCTGTTGCGTGTTGCCGCGCTGCTGTTGTGTGTGGTTTCGTTTTAGTGGGGTGCGGCCGCGCTTTCGCGGTGTAGCTGAGTGCGATATCGAGCAGCCCCGCCTGCATAATCTGCGAGATCGTGCCAACCTCGGCGAGAGTTGTCTGCATTTTAATATCGGTGCTTTTGAGTCGCCGAGCAATGCGTGGCAGCAGCACAGCTGCGGCGGTTGGGAAAGCTCCTATGCGTATTATGTTGTCGCTTTTCGCGGTTTTGCGTTCTTGTGCGCTGCTGATGGTGTGCGCCGCGTTTTCCAGGGTTGCTGAGATGTCTGGCAGCATTGCAAGAGCTGCCCGCGTGAGCGTGCTGCCGTGTCTGGCTCGGGAAATAAGCGGCGCACCCACCGCCTGCTCAAGCTTTTCAAGGTGGTAATTGACCGTGGCAACGCTGAGGTGAAGTTTTTTAGCGGCCCCTGCGATTGAACCGGTTTTGTGCACCGCAACAAGGGCGGTAAACTGGCGCAAATCTGGCAGTTGCGAGTTTTCCAAGGGCGCTCCTAAATTATATACAGTATCTATAGCTATATATAAATATAGTATCAAATCGGTTTTATCAGAGCGGCTGAAATGGTTAAATCTTTATATAATAAAAACGGGTTTATAAGGAGTCTATATGACAGGGTTTTATTCTAAGGCAGAGCCAGACTACGATCTTACAGAACAGCAACAAACGCCATACGTTGATGCGGTAGAGGCGCACATTGCGCGCTCTCCAATCTCGCTGATGGTGCCCGGGCACGGCAACGATCCGAAGCGTGGCACAACCCAGATTGCCGACCTGTTCGGCGATAAAGTTGCCGCTTTTGATCTGCCACAGCTGCTAGACGGCATCGACTTGGGTCCTAATGCGCCGATCGTGCAGGCACACGAGCTTGCCGCAAAAGCGTGGGGGGCTTATAAAACCTGGTTCTGCACCAACGGAGCTTCGCAGGCTAACAAGATGGCGGCGATTGCGATCCGCGGTCTGGGGCAAAATGTGCTGGTGCAGCGCAGTGCGCACTCGAGCTTTACCGACGGCATTATCGCGGCAGGGCTGAAACCTTCGTTCGTGTTGCCGAATGTTGACCAGCGCAACGGTGTCTCGCACGGGCTTACGCCAGAGGCGCTAGAGGCGGCATTTGCGCAGGCAACTGAGAAAATTGATTCGGTTTATGTTGTGTCACCTAGCTATTTCGGGGCGACCGCGGATGTTGCCAGACTCGCAGAAGTTGCGCACAAACACGGTGCGGCGCTGGTTGTTGACTGCGCGTGGGGCGCACATTTTGGATTCCACGAGCAGCTCCCAGAATCACCCGCCAGACTGGGCGCAGACCTGGTGATCTCGAGCACCCACAAGCTAGCCGGATCGCTCACGCAGAGCGCGATGCTGCATCTGTGCGACACCGCGTACACAGAAAAGCTGCTGCCGTTTGTTGAGCGCTCTTTTATGATGACAGCATCCACCTCGATGAGCGCAATTTTGCAGGGCTCGCTCGATGTGGCGCGTAAAACCATGGCAACAAGTCGCGCGCAGATCGGCAAATCTGTTGCGCTTGCTAACGAGCTGCGCGAGCGGATCCGCGAGAGCGAGCACTTCAGCCTGCTCTGCGACACTTTTGGCGAGTACCCCGATATTGTTGCGATTGATCCGCTGCGAATTGCGATCGACGTTTCTAAGCTCGCAAAAACCGGGCACTGGATACAGGGTAAAATGAAGGCAGACGATGCGATTTTCTTTGAAATGTCTACTGTGACCGTGATTGTCGCCGTTATCGGTGCTGGCTCGCTGCCAGATCTTGACAGAATCATGGATGCCCTAAACAGCGTGGTGCAAAAAGCTGGTTTGCGCGGCGAGAATGAGGAGCTTGAGAAATTCCCGGCATTTCCAAGCCCGGGCGAAATGGTGCTGCTGCCCAAAGACGCTTACTTTGGTGAGATTGAAACGGTTTCTGCGGCGGATGCTATCGGTCGGGTTTCTGTTGACTCGCTCGCGGCATACCCGCCGGGAATTCCAAATGTGGTGCCGGGCGAGGTTATTACCGAGCAGCTGGTTGAGTTTTTGGGCGCGGTTGCAGCCTCACCAGTCGGATACGTGCGCGGCGCTAAAGATCCGCTGGTAACCCAGTATCGCGTGCTTAAAAAATAAGATCACAAAATCAAGGGGCGCTCATCGTAATAGGTGATGCCCTTTTTTATTTTTAATTATTTTTTGAAAAGTGAAGATGCCAGGGTGGCGGTGCCGAGCACAACAACCAGGAGCACAGCCATAACAGTGGCAATCGCGATGTAGTTGTGCGGGTCGCCAACGTGGCTAAACGGGGCAAGCGTATCAATTTTATGGTTACCGTGCTCGTCGCTGGCGTATGCTGCAACACCGAAAAATGTTGTAAAAACGAGTGTTAGCAGAGCGCCAACTGTAACTTTAACGCCTGATGAAAAATGCATAGTTGCTCCTTAATGAAGTGTGCAGCGTGTTAAAAAAGTTCTAAATATATTTTGCCCTAATGCTAAACAGTAAGCAATTTGCGGCGGCATGGCATTGAGGTGGTCGCGCGGTTGCGCTGTTGGACTCCTAGCGAATTTTGAGAGTCTAGCGGATTTGTGTAATGCAGTAAGGCGCTGAGCAGCGGGGCAGCAGGAAGCCGAGCAGCGGGTCGTGCAGGCGATTGCGCGCTACTGATCAGACAGCTTTTTAATGTCTATTTCGAGCGCCACCCAGGCGAGCATAGCGCATTTAATGCGCATCACAAACTTACTAACCCCGTAAAAAGCTATTGCGTCTTCGAGCAGATCCGCATTATCAACATCACTGCCGTCGCGGGTTTGCAGCATGGCGCGAAAAACATCCACCAGCTTTTGTGCGGCTGCGGGAGTTGGTTTTTGCTTGTTAATAAGCTGCGCCAAAACCGAGGCGGCCGCCATCGAGATGGAACACCCCGCGCCCCGCCACTTCAGCTCGACTATCTGATCGGTTTTTTTATCGTAGGCAATATCAAGTGTTATTTCATCACCGCAGCTCGGGTTGAGTTCGTGGTGAGAGGCGGTGATAAGCTCATCTGTGACGCAGCTAAGCTCGCTCTTGCCGTGCGGGCGTTTGCTGTGATCTAAAATAATTTCTTGATAGAGTGAATCTAATCCTGCCGTCATTACCTCTCCAAAAAGTATTTTTGAGCCTCTTTAAGCCCGGTTACAAAAGCGTCTATTTCATCCTGTGTTGTGGCGCAGCTAACACTGCACCTTACGCTCGCGGTGATTCCGAGTGCCCGGTGCAGGGGTTGTGCGCAGTGATGCCCCACCCGCGCAATAACCCCGAGCGAGTCGAGCACCTGCCCAACATCGTGCGGATGCACGCCATCAAGATTAAGTGACACGAGCGCCGCGCGCGCGTTTGTGTGCTGCTCGCCAATAATTCTAAGCCCTGACACGCTACGAAGTTTATCAAGCAGGTAGGACACTAAAAATTCTTCTGTTTTAGCAATGTTGTGCATCCCCAGCTCTTGTAAATATTCGGTTGCAGCAGCGAGCGCGATAGCTTGAGAAACGGCTCCTGTGCCCGGTTCAAAGCGGTACGGGGGTGGTAAAAACTCTGTTGTTTCAGGGGTAACAAGCGTGATTGCGCTGCCGCCCGTGCGCGCCGGGGGAAGAGCATCTAGCAGTTCTGTTTTACCTAGTAAACCGCCAACACCGTTTGGGCCAAACATTTTGTGTCCGCTAAAAACAATGAAGTCAGCCCCGTTCTCGGAGGCGTTAAAAGGCAGGTGAGGCACGCTCTGGCAAGCATCGAGCACCGTAATCGCATCGGGCGAAGCGTGTTTCACCGCCTGCACAGTATCTGCCACCTCAACCGTGTGCCCGGTAACGTTAGAAACGTGCGCAAAAGCCACTATTTTAGTGCGCGCGCTAAGACGCTCGCGTAGCTCTGCAACACGCCACAGCCCGTTTTCATCAACGGGCAGGGTTACCAGCTTAGCTCCGGTGCGCGCTGCCAGCCGCTGCCAAGGAATCAGGTTGGCATGGTGTTCGCTAACCGGCACCAAAATCTCGTCATCGCGCGCAAGCACAAACCTATCAGACCCCGCAACTGCGAGCTGCGGTGCGGGCAGGCTGACCGCCAGGCTCGCCTCGCTAATCGCGGTAGCCAGGGTGTTTATTGCGTCAGTTGCGCCCCCGGTAAAAACCAGGGTGTAAAGGCTGGAAGATCCCAAAAACTTAGCTATCTGAGCGCGCGCATTCTCGTAGCGCAGACTTGCTTCTCCCGTGGCAAAACTCGTGCCCCGATGCACCGCGGCGGTGTGCGCAACCGTGAAATCGTGCTCCGCCAGTAGCGCCCGCGCCACGCGCTGCGAGGTTGCTGCGGTGTCAAGATACGAGCTGTGTTTTTCACCCCGGCTTTTAAGCTCGTCGATCTGCTTGAAATAGGGGAAATCAGCCCGTATCCGTGCGATTTTTGCGGTCTCAAAAACAGCGCCCTGAGAGTTTGTGCGGGTTGTGTTAAGCTCCGTCATAATCATTTAATTATCTCACTGTATGCGGTGAGATTGCCGGGTTTTTTTTATTTTCGCATTGAAGCGGATACTATTAAAACGTGATTTTAGAACTCGTTTATCACACAGTGCAGTTTTTTGGGATTCTGGCTTTTGCCGTGTCGGGCGCGCTGGTGGGGGTGCGTAATAACCTTGATATGCTGGGCGTTATCGTGGTTGGAGCGGCAACGGGAATCGGCGGCGGTATTCTGAAAGACCTGCTGCTGGGGATTAACCCGCCCACAAGTCTGGTGTTCTGGCCGAATGTGGTGGTTGCGGTGGCGGGTGCGCTGCTGGTGTTTTTCTTCCACCATCACATTACGCGCCGCCGCTACCTTGAAATTGTTGCTGACGCTTTTGGGCTGGGGCTGTTTTCTGCAAACACCGCGGCGTGGGCGATAACGCAGGGATATTCGCTGCTCACGGCGGTTTTTGTTGGCACTATTACCGCGATTGGCGGCGGAGTTGTGCGCGATGTGTTGGTGAACATAATTCCCGGGGTGCTAACCCGCGAGCTGTACGCGGTGTCTGCGCTGTGCGGGGCTTTTACCGCGTCGATGCTCGCGATTTTAACGGGCACAATTCTGATTTCGTCAGTTGTTGGCGGATCGGTTGCGATCACGCTGCGGTTGCTGTCGCACGCGCGCGGCTGGCATCTGCCGCACGCCCGCCAAAAATTTGTTTAGCTGTGCCGTCGGGAACCGCCGGGCGCTTGTGAGTGAGCTGCAGGCGCAGTATGCCGCCGGAGCGCGACATCGGTCAAGGTTTTGTAAGGTAGCACCCGCCATAACTCCGCACAGCACAATATCGCTGCGCGCGGTAACAACTATGGTCAGCGACCTGACAATCAGCATCGAAAACGGCAGGCGCGTAAAAAAAGTGAGCGGCAGATAGCACGTTCTGAGACTGTTAAGGGACACTTTATTCGTTTGCATTTAATTTATTTTAAAGCTAGATTGAGCCTTGACGCTGTATCGTTTGTAGAATGCTTACAATTGCAGCAACCCCGATTGGCAATTTACAGGACGCCTCGCCGCGGCTCTGCGCGGCGTTGCAGGCGGCGGATATTATTGCAGCCGAAGACACGCGCAAAACCCGGCAGCTGCTGCGGTTGTTAGAAATAACCACGGGTGCGCGGCTGGTTGCGTTGCACGATCACAACGAGCAGCGGAAGGCCGCCGAGCTGGCTGCGCTGGCGCTTGAATCTGAGGTGGTTTTGGTCAGTGATGCGGGAATGCCTACGGTTGCAGACCCCGGGTTTAGGGTTGTCGCCGCTGCGGTTGCGCATGATGTCGCGGTGACCGTGATTCCCGGGCCGAGCGCCGCGCTGGCAGCGCTCGCGATTTCTGGTATCGCCACTGACAGGTTTGCTTTTGAGGGGTTTCTGCCGCGCAAACAGGGGGCGCTGCGCAAGCGTCTTGCCGAGTTGGCGAGCGACTCGCGCACCCTCGTGTTTTTTGAGTCGCCCAAGCGAGTGCTAGCCACGATTACCGAGTTTGCGCGGGTTTTTGGAGGCGACAGGCGGGCGGCGGTGTGCCGCGAGCTGACCAAAATGCACGAGCAGGTTGTGCGCGGCCCGTTGCGGGAGCTTGCCGATAACCTGTCCGATGAGCTGCGCGGTGAGGTGGTGCTGGTTGTTGCGGGAGCGGATGCGGCGGCGGATCCTCAGACTGTGCTCGAGCAGGTGCTCGCGCGAGTTGCTGCGGGTGAGCGGCTGAAAGACGCTGCGCGCGAGGCGGCTAAAGAGTTTGGCGTGCCCGCGCGCGAGTTGTATGAGATGGGGCTGCAAGCCGAGAGAAGGTGAGCGTGCCGCGCGGCGCGCTTTTGTTGTGCCGGGTTTGGGCTTTGTGCGCGCTGCCCGCCGTACTGCCTGTGCTTGCCATCCATCGCGCCGGTTCTGTGTCGCGCGCTGCGCCGTGCCGGTCGCGGTGCGCCGCCAGCGCCGCGCGTGCGATCCGCTCGCGCAACCTGGCGCGTTTTGACGCAGAGTGTTAGACGCTCAGCTATATTAGATATTATTGACCGAGTTAGTGTATCTGTAAACTTTAGGAATCTATGAAAAAAATAATCAGTATTTCTGCGGCCGTTGCTGTTTTGGGGCTCGGTCTAACGGGCTGTTCACCGCAGGGCGATAAAGCTGACGCGCCCAAGGGTGACGAAATTTCCTGTGAGGCAAAGCCTGGAGACGTTGTTAAAAACATCAATGTTAGCGGTGAGCACGGCGGTGAAGTGAGCGTTGAAAACGTGAAAGATTTGCCCGAGGTGCAAGATATTCAAGCTAAAGTCGTTGAAAAAGGCGACGGCAGTTCTGTGGTTTCGGCTGAAAACGTGAAATACGATATGCAGCTAACCATTTTTAACGGTAAAACCGGCGCTAAAATTACTTCAGAGCCGCTTAAAGGCGCGGCACTGTTGAAAGAAAACATCGGCATCGGCTGGTTGCTGCAGTATGTTGGCTGCGCCACCGACAAGGGTCGCACGGTTGCTGTGATGCCGGTTGGGAAGATTTGGGAAGATCCTAAGCGCGTTGGTCTTGAAGGTATCGAGGCAAAAGATCCGATTGTTGTGATTACCGACGCTAAGGGCGCAACTCAGGAGCTTGGCGAAGCTGATCTGTTAAAGCAGGCTGAGGGCGCTAAAAAAGATCTGCCAGAGGGATTCCCTAAAGTTGATATTGCAGAAAACGGCCAGCCAACCGTTTCAAACCCTGACAACCTTGAAAACCCAAGCGAGTTGAAAATTGCCAATATGGTTGAGGGCAAAGGTCAAGAGGTGCAAGAGGGTGACACTGTTTACCTGCACTACACCGGAGTTATTCTGCGCGACGGTAAAGTCTTTGACTCGAGCTGGCAGCGTGGCAAGCACGCAAGCTTCACAACAAACCAGGTTATTCCTGGTTTCTCTAAAGCTCTTGTGGGGCAAAGAGTTGGTTCGCGCGTTGTTGCTCTGATTCCGCCGAGCGAGGGTTACGGCTCAGCATGGCTCACATCACAGGGTCATAAAGAAGATGACGTGATGGTTTTCGTGGTGGATATTCTAGGGGTTAGCGCCGCTAAAAAATAACCGCGCAGGGCGTGCTTCACAGCTAACGATTAGAGCGCGCCCTGCTGCACCACACGGGTTAGCAACTGTTTTAAGGAGTGCGTATGCCTGACGCCCTGCTTTACCTGCTGGGGGTTTTGACGGTCGCTGCGGGGCTGATCGTCTCCGTCGGGTTGCACGAAGTTGGGCACCTGCTGCCGGCTAAACTCTTCGGGGTTAAAGTCACGCAGTTTATGATCGGGTTTGGCAGCAGAATCTGGTCAAAGCGGATCGGCGAAACCGAGTACGGCTTCAAACTCCTGCCGCTCGGCGGGTATGTTGCGATGATCGGGATGCTGCCCCCGCACAAAAAAGGTGCGAATCCGCGCGAGTCAAGCACCGGGTTTTTTGACTCCCTGGCGCAAGAAGCACGCAAAGCCAGCGCCGAAACAGTAACAGAGACCGATAAGGGGCGCACTTTTTACAGCCTGCCGGTGTACAAAAAAATAATTATTATGCTCGGCGGTCCGCTGGTTAATTTGATGCTGGGGTGTCTGTTTTTCGCGATCCTGGTGAGCGGAATCGGGGTGCAGCAGCCGAGCACGGTGGTTGGCGAGGTGTATCAGTGCCTGAAGCCCGTAACCGCGGCTGATGCGTCATGTGCGCCGGGTGATCCGCAAGCTCCCGCCGCGGCGGCTGGCGTGCTGCCCGGCGACAGGGTGCTCGCAATAAACGGCACCGAGGTTGTGCAGTGGCAGCAGATACAGCGGGAGATCCGCGAAAATCCCGACACCGCGATTGCGCTCAAGGTGCTCAGAGCGGGGAAAGTGGTTGAGACCCGGCTAACTCCCGCGCTAACTGAGCGGCCCGTTTACGACAGCAACCTGCGTCCGGTGCGCGAGGCTGACGGCGCTTATAAAACCGAGCTGGTGGGCGTGGCGGGCTTTAGCAGCGCGTATCAGCGCGTGCGCGAGCCGCTGAGTGCCGTGCCGCAGCACGTGATTGCACAGGCGGATGCGGTTGCCCGCACAATTGTGAACCTGCCACAGCGTATGTACGACGTGTGGCAGGCGGCTTTTGGAGCGACAGAGCGCGACCCTAGCGGACCCGTTAGCGTTGTGGGAGTGGGGCGTTTGGCGGGTGAAATAGCAGCGCTTGAGAACACTCCCGTGCTTAATAAGCTGGCGGCTCTGACGGGGCTGTTAGCGAGCATCAATATTGCGCTTTTCGTGTTTAACCTGGTGCCTTTGCTGCCGCTTGACGGCGGGCACGTTGCGGGTGCGGTTTATGAGGGCGCAAAGCGGGGTATCTACAGGATGTTAGGCAAAGCGGATCCGGGGCCCGTCGATATTGCAAAGTGGATGCCGATAACCTACGCGGTTGTTTTAATTATGGGAGCTATGAGTTTATTGCTTATTTACGCGGATATTGTAAAACCGGTGTCGCTTGGCTGATTTAACCCCTCACAGAATGCTGTCTTTTGTGCGTCGCGGTGGCAGAATGAGCCAGGCGAAACAGCGCGCGCTCACAGAGCTCGCACCAAAATACCTGATTGACTGCCCGCGCGCTGAGGGCGCAACGAGCGTTGCGCCGGGCTTACAAACACCCCCTTCAGAGTGGTTTGGGCGGGTGGCTCCTGTGATCGTTGAGATCGGGTCTGGGCAGGGGCAGCAGCTGGTGCATGCGGCAGAGCGCAACCCGGGCAGTGATTTTGTCGGGGTTGAGGTTTACACCGCCGGAATTGCGCGCACTATGTTGATGGCGGATGCGCAAAGGGTGGATAATCTGCGGCTGGTTGAGGCTAACGCGCCGGAGGTTTTAACTAACCTGCTGCCACAGGGCGCTGTTAGTGAGGTGTGGATTTTTTTCCCGGATCCGTGGCACAAGGCGCGACACAACAAGCGCCGCCTGGTGGATGAGGGGTTTGTGCCGGTTTTGCAGGGTGCGCTTAAGCCCGGCGGGGTTGTGCGGCTTGCGACTGACTGGCAGGAGTATGCGGAGCAGATGCGCGAGGTGCTGGATGGCGCGGATACGTTTGCGCGTGACTTTGAGGGGGAGTGGGCGTCTAGATTTGAGGGGCGCACGCTCACCGCTTTTGAACGCAAGGGGATCGCAAAAGGGCGCAGTATCTATGATCTGTGCTACATCCTGCGGGATTAGTGGGTGGATGCTTGGCGTGCGCTTGGCGGATACTCGGTGTGCTCGTGATTCTGAGCGTGCTCTTGAGCGCGGCTCGCACAAGCTTCGCCCTGGTAGGGTAGAATAGTGAGGTTACTTTGCCCCCGTAGCTCAGTGGATAGAGCGACGGTTTCCGGTACCGTAGGTCGGAGGTTCGATTCCTCTCGGGGGCACCATTCAAAACAATCGTTTAATAGTTTTCTTTGCGGTGCGCATATCTAGAGGGCGGCAGTTTCGTTTCCTGTCCATATGAGTTGCTGGCTGTTTTTATCGTAAATATAGTCTGTGATATCACCGCTGTTTATCATCTTGATTGCCTGGTCAATAACAGACAGGGGCACGG
Organism: Canibacter zhuwentaonis; assembly: GCF_018531145.1. GTDB lineage: Bacteria > Actinomycetota > Actinomycetes > Actinomycetales > Microbacteriaceae > Canibacter > Canibacter zhuwentaonis. The sequence continues at coordinate 36,957 of NZ_JAHDSZ010000001.1, forward strand.
TAAACCATTCTGAAGGGTTGTGCTGCGAACGATCATAATTGGTCTGGGTTAAGTCGAGCCTCGCGTCCGCGAATACGCGGTGAATAAGGCGTTCGAGGGCTGCGGGGCGAATGTTGCAGACAGTGTAGTCGGCGATAATTTCCACGGGTGCCATTAGAAAGGTGGGGTCGTGTTTCGCGTTTGCGATACGCTGTGCAACCGTGCCGGCGGAGAAGCCGATTTTGTACAGGTTTTTTAATCCTTTGATTTCTGGGTCTTTACTGAGTGATTTAAGCACGTAAATGTGACCGGTTGCCACGTCATTATCATCGAGTTTAGGTGTTTCTATAAGGTGGCTGGCCGGAATGATTGCTCGTCCGTTTTTTTCTCCCATGCGGATTGCCAGGGATGTTTTGTACATGTCGGATTCGGTGCCGTTTTCAAAGATAACCCGTAGACGTTGTTTACGGCGGTTTTCACCCCCTACGTGTTTATACTCAACATCGCCGATTCCAGCAACGAAGAGCATAACTCCACCGAGAATAAAAAAGCGACTCGGTTTGATGGTAGAGAGTCCTCTGAAGGGAACGATGACGGCCTCACCGGCAGCTAGTTCAGCGTGCTTGTTTTTGAAGAGGTGTTCGAAATTTTCAAAATCCTCAGCTTTCATGCGCACGGCAACATCGTCAGGGTTACGTTTAACTTTTGGCAGGGAAGAAAGATCGAATATGCCTGGGTCGTCGCTGTCTAATAAGTCAAGATCGTCCGAGTCAATCGCTTCGTTAATGTCAGTTGGAGCATCGGTCGGGGATAGCAGATCGAATTCGTCTAAGTGTGCCACCGCTTCGGCTTTGGCATCATCTGAACGAAATCCATCCAACCGGGCTCCCAGTTTTCGTTCTCTCACATCCCGTGTTTCAGAGCTTGGACCTCTGCCATAGTCGCGGTAAAATTCGCAGATTTCTATAAAGGCTTGTTCTAAACGCGCCGTTGCGGTAATTGGCTGCGGCTTTTCCTCCTCGTCTAGTAGCCCTTCAGTGTCAGCTTCGATGATTTCATCGAGCATTTTGTAGAGGTTATTGCTGCTTTCTGCGTTCATTGCTCAACCTCAGGATCCTCTTGTTTCGAGATAGCTTGTTGTTGCAGGTTTTTCTCTCGCTTTAGCTTTTGCAGCACGAGCAGCGCTTCTGCGTAGTGTCGTTCGGTAGGGTTTTCTGAACGGCGATCCGGTCGTTTACCAGCGTGGGTTTTTACCCAGAGCTTAATTTTGGGGTATAAAGCCAGCGCGTCATCGGGTGTTATTTCAATTCGAGTGGCGGCGATACTGTCTGCGATCAGTCGCAGCACATTAGGAGTTACTGATTTTGAGAGAACTTCAAAGGCGCGTTGGAAAGGGTTTACACTGTCAATGAGGTTGATGTGGATATCATCAATATTGACAAATTTTTCTCCCATGCGTACAAACCGTTTATCGCCAACTTCACGTACTTCTCCGTTCTTAATTACCGAGTCTACCACAACATGTTGACGGACTTCTTCAATCTCTGCCTCGCTTAAATCTGGGTAGCGGTTACGAATGATTTTAGGGATGAGAATTTTATTGATTGCTTCCGCATCTAGGTTACCAGCAGCGGCGCGTATAAACGTGTCATCTTGCAGGATGTTTGCTTTGAGCTCGTTAAGATCAGAGGTTTTGATTTGGCGAACACGGTCGGTTGAGGGCTCTTTGAAACCTCGAATCCGCAGCGTACCGGGCTCGTTTTCATCGTCGCCGTTGTGTTTGGTTTTAAACTCGAAGTTTTGGGCGAGCACCTGTTCCATGAGCAGGGATGCGGTGATGGCTTTGAGCATATTGTTAACCGTCACCGTCGTCTCGGCTTGTGATGCGTCAGGCTCAGCGAGCAGGTTAGTGAATTGTGCGCGGGGTTTATCTTCACAGTCGCGCGTGACCCGTCCGATGATTTGGATGATTTCGGTTAGGGATGCCCGGTATCCTACGGTGAGCGCGTGTTCAGCATAGGGCCAGTCGAAGCCCTCTTTTGCCATGCCCAAGGCAATAATTATGTCGATACCGCCACGTTCTTTTGCTGCAACGGTAGACAAATAGCTAAGTGTTCGGGCGCGAGCAGTCAGGTTAGAATCATCGACCAGGTCAGCAACCCGTAGGATCCGCCCGTTATCGTGGCGGCGCACTTCAATAATTCCTGTTGCCGGGTCGGTGCGTTCCACGTTGCCGATAACGTCGAGGATGCGATTGACTTCTTCCATTTTATCTTTTGTGGATTCGCCCGAGTTCACACTGGGAATGTGGATAATGGTTTTCTTATCCAAGTCCAAGACTTCACCGATGGCTTCGGTGTAGCGTCCCCGGTAGAAGTGGTGGCCGATGCCTAGCGTTTTGAGATAGCGATATCCGTTGAGCTGGTCGTAGTAGTTAAAGGTTACGGGAGTGAATTTGGCTTCGTCCGCGGGGGCGAGCACCGGCACGGAGTCGCCCCTGAAATACGAGCCGGTCATGGCTACGATGTGAGCATCAGAGCCGACCATAATGTTGTGTAATAAAGCCCCTAAACGGCTAGCTTCTAGATCAGCAGAAACGTGATGGAATTCATCAATTGCTAGCACGATGCCGTTGAATGCTTCGGGCGCTAATTTTTCGAACGCAAAACGCAGAGTAGCGTGTGTGCAAATTAAAATAGAATCGCGACCGTTTAGGAAGCTTACAAAGGCGTTAACTTTGGATTGCGAAGAACCGGGCGTGCACAGGTTGTTTTTATCTGGTACTTCCCAATCTGCGAAAAACCCGCTCTTTTTGAGGTTTGTGGACGCGAAGGAGGCGCCGATAGAACGCTCGGGCACCGTAACAATAACTTTTTTACGATTCTGGTTGTAGAGCTTGTCGAGCCCTATAAACATTAGGGCACGTGATTTACCAGAAGCCGGCGGAGCTTTGACCAGGAGGTATTTGTGCTTTCGCTGCTCCCACACACGCCGCTGGATCTCACGCATACCTAAGGCGTCAGTGTTTACAGAAGTGCCATTTTGAGCGTATGTCACATCGACAATATTCTTAAACTCTTCAAGTTTTGGGTTCATGTTTGTGTCTTTTCACTATAACGGGGTTTTTCACGGTTTTCACGGCTTTTAACCGGGCTTGTTCTTGCGCAATCGTTTGTTCATACAGGTTAAACAACAGGCTAAGCCGCTTTTCATCTGATTTAAACGGTTTTTGACTGTAAATTTGATCTACCGCAACATCAATAGCGGTGTGAGCCTTTTTTAAATCTACGGGCATTTTATCGGGATCATAAAGCTCAGCCAGTGTGCGCTCGCAGTGATATTCGCGCACGTCCAACACTCGAAAAGCCAAATCTGTAAGTTCCTGTTTAACACGCTCGCTGAGAGGGGGAATCGGGAAATTATTGTAGACGATGGTGTTTGAGTATCTAAAGCCGATTCCAAGCCTGCCACAGGTTCGCGCCATCCATGCCATGTGCATCCGTGACGTTAGCACGGCAAACAACCACGGCTCCGCATCGTAAATCGCAAAAGCGCTGTCGGAGATAACCGTATCAGGGCCAAGGAAGCCAATTGGAATATATTCCCGCCGTTCCGATGAAACACGGGGTACAATAATTGCGTTAGAATGCTTGTAGCGAGGTTCTGCAAACCTGTGTGAAAGTTCAGCAAGTTCTTGAGTTGAAGCTTTTTTACTATTTAGACGTGAAGTTGCAACGCGCTTAAAACGGTCTGCCAATTCTGGAATAGTTGCTGCGTCAGACTTTTCTTCGTCCTTAACCCAGAGACAATAACGCTCTTTGCCGTTGATAAACTCTTCGCTTCCAACAATGCGCTTAATAAAACGCTGAATTTGAGGTTCTATCTCTACAATGTTTCGGTATTCGTTTGCGCTAAGCAAAAGATTACCGCCATCGGTTGGTTGAGAGCCTTTTACCATAGTGGGTAATTCTGAAGATAAAGGACTTTTTCTAAAAGAAATAATAAGATTTTTACCGTTGGTAAGGTACGGGTTAATGTTAGAAACTTCTTGACGCACCCCCTCAACGAAAAGATATTTCACCGAGTTTTCTTTATTGCGTAAGCTAATTACGACTACAACAACGCCCGCGTTATACTTCGCGTTATTCGCCCACTTAAAAGAGGTGTAAGCGTAACCGATTTCAAGCCCCATTTCGAAAATCATGGGAAACATAAGACCCACGTGCTCACCCTGGGCTACCGAATTAGTGCTTACAAAAGCCAGTTGAGACTGTGTTCCTCGAATATAATCAGCGCCTTTAATAAACCACAGGGCAATGTAATCCAATTTTTTAGAGTAAGGACGGGTTTTAAAAACGGAGGTAAAGTCTGTTTTTTGTGCCGCCGATTGCATTGCGCTTCCAATATAAGGCGGGTTACCGATAAGGTAGATTTCATCAACGCCGTTATTAGGGCAGACCTCGTGCCAGTTAATTCGTGCCGCGTTACCGGTGCAAATATGTCCGGCTTCTTTTAAAGGGATTAACGGGATTGAAACCCCGAATTTCTCTTTAAACTCTCGATTCATTTGGTGCTTAGCAATCCACAATGACAAGATCGCCACTTCAGCAGCGAAATCATCAATCTCAATCCCAAAAAAGTTTTCAATACTAATTCTAGAATCAGTAAACAGGGTCGCGTAAACCGGGCTTAAATCCGTGAGACGCTCAAGAATGGAATGCTCGAGTTTGCGTAACTCCTTATAAGCAATAACCAGAAAATTTCCAGATCCGCAAGCGGGATCGAAAACTTTAAGCAACGCAATCCGATCCAATAATTTTTCAAGTTTTTTAGCGCTGTTATAGCTCGCGTTGAACTCTTTGCGCAGCCCGTCTAAAAACAAAGGTTCAATAGTTTTTAAAATATTAGAAACCGATGTGTAGTGCTGCCCCAAATCAGAACGCTTTCCCGGAGTAACGATAGTTTGAAACATTGAACCGAAAATATCAGGGTTAATCTCCTGCCAGATTAACTTTCCAAGATCAATAAGCATTTTACGAGCCTGCCCAGTGAAAACCGGAACGGTGAGTGTCTTATCTGTTGCAAACAAACGCCCGTTAACGTAAGGAAACCGTTGCAAATGTGCGGGTTTCTGGTCGGGGTTTTGAGTGTTCAGAGCCTTAAACAGGTCGCTTAAAAACTTTTGCGTGTCAGAGCCGTCTGCAAGAGTTTGTGAACCCACCGCGTTAGTAAACTGGTTGTTTTCAAAAACGCCGGTATCCTCGGCAAAATAGCAAAACAATAACCGGGTGAAAAAAACATTAAGCCCGTGGCGATGCTCAGTATCCTCGGGATTATCAAGAATACCCGGGTTTGCGCGTAGCAACTCGTCAAACAGTTTACCCATTTGCTCAGCCGCTTTAATATCAGCGTGAGCCTCTGCAACATACCGTGCTTTTTCCATCCCCGCCCAGGGCAGAAAAAACGTGAAATGTTTCGCGATATCTCGCAGTGGGATAATTAGGTTCTCGTCGGTTTTAGTATCCCAGGCGAGCATCTCCGTATAATCAGTAACAATAATAAAACGCGGAGTGTAACGTTTTACGTGGGATGCGGTGCGCAACCGCTCCATTTCTAACAAAGTGTTGGTAGCAGAGTTTTGTAATTCACGGAAATAAACAATGTTTTTTTGGGCTACTTCACATTCTGGATCCTGAGCAACATTAATAGCGCCCGAGCGTAGGCGTGTAACACTGCTTTTTGGTTTACCATACGCGAGCAGGAGATCGTAAATAAACTCACGGTCGTAGGAATCCTTATCACTAAGCGGTTTTATACGTTCTTCCACCGCTTTTAAATTCAGCTGTGCCATACTGAAACCTCCAAGTATCACCCTTATGCGTGTCGCTCATTAAAAACTTGACGCGCAACGCCCATGCGCGGCAGAATCAAAGAAATATTCCACCGTGTAGCACCTTATGCGAGGGCTGTAAAAAGTCTACCGCAAACGCAACCCAGACTAGAACAACGCTAGCTGAGAGCTCTCGAATTACATCACTCCGCCGGCAGCGCGAAGTTTCCGTCTCTTCGAGCGTGTGTAAAATCATCAAGCATTCTCAAATGCTTGAATTTCGTCGATGCCCCTAAGCGTCATGTCGTAGTCGATAATTTTTACCTTTAACAACAAGCCGGCACGAGCACTCAGTGTAGTCATCTGCCTGCTCTAGCTCACTTATTATCAGCGTTGCTGTAACAGGAGTGTTGTCTGTTTCAGAATAGTAAGTGCGGGTAAACATTGGTTCAGTCCTAACTGCTGTAAATATATTATTAGGTTTAGTCTATAGTGAAGTAGTAAAGATGCAAACGAAAATCACCTTGATAATCCCAGCGGGCATACCGGTATGCCCGCTGTCGGCAAAGCACCTCTGCGCATTGTGTGCCGAACGTTCTAGCCGCTGTGCGCCGATCCGCTCCAAATGAGCTTTGCTATAGAATAGATTCATTATGAACCCGGCACAAATATCCTCTCTGCTCAAAGAAATAATGCAGAGTATCGTTGACTCAACCCCTGATTCTGGCGAGCTAAACCTTGCTGACGCTAATTTCACCCCCGAGCGCCCTAAAAACAGGGCACACGGCGACTGGGCATCCAATATTGCGATGCAGTTTGCTAAAAAGCTTGGCACGAATCCGCGCGAGCTGGCCGGCGCAATCACAGCAGAGCTGGTCAAAAACGAGGGTATCGCAAAAGCAGAAATAGCGGGTCCCGGGTTTATCAACATAACACTTGACGCGGCCGCAGCGGGCGCGGTTGTGAGCGCGGTGCTTGCAGCTGGCGACAGTTACGGCACGAGCGAGATTCTAGCCGGGCGGCGCATTAACATGGAGTTCGTATCCGCTAACCCGACGGGACCTTTGCACCTGGGGCACACGCGCTGGGCGGCTCTGGGTGACTCCCTGGCACGGGTTCTGCGAGCCGCCGGGGCAGCGGTTGTTAGCGAGTACTACATTAACGATGCGGGCGAGCAGATGCGGAAGTTTGGCAGGTCTGTGCGCGCGGCGGCGCTCAGGCTGCCGACACCTGAAGACGGCTACCCCGGCGAGTACATAGGCGAGCTAGGCGCGGTGGTTAACACCGCGGTGCTAGATTTTGCGCAGCTCGCAGAAGCGGATCAGCTCGCGCAGGCCACTGAGATCGCCTACCAGCAGCAGCTGAGCGAGATCAAAGACTCACTAAAACGTTTTAATGTCAACTTTGACGTGTGGTTTTCTGAGCGCACCATGCACAGCAGCGAAAACGGTGAGCCGAACGCGATCGCCACGGCGCTGTCACGCCTGCGTGAGCAGGGGCACGTCTACGATGCCGACGGCGCTGTCTGGGTGCGCACAACCGATTTTGGTGACGATAAAGACCGCGTCTATCAGCGCAGCAACGGGATTTACACCTATTTTGCGGCGGATGCGGCATACTACCTCTCCAAAACAGATCGTGGCAGTGACATTAAAATCTATCTGCTGGGAGCTGACCATCACGGCTATGTGGGGCGGCTAAAAGCGATCTCGGGGGCTGCCGGAGAAGACCCGGAGAAAAACATTATTGCGCTCATCGGGCAGCTTGTGAATCTTAACGGGGCCAGGCTCTCAAAGCGCGCCGGTAATATTGTCGAGCTAAATGACCTGCTAGAGTGGCTGGGGTGCGATGCGCTGCGCTACTGGCTGGCACGTTATCCGGCAGATTCACCGCTTTCGCTCGACGGCGAAAAACTACGCAGTCGCACCAACGACAACCCCGTTTTTTACGTGCAGTACGCGCACGCGCGCACGCAGTCGGTGGCGCGCAACGCAGCAACCGTCGGGTTAACCCGCGCAGATTTTACGCCCGAGCTGTTAACCCACGAAACCGAGTCTAATCTGCTCGGCAAACTGCAGGAGTATCCGCTGGTTGTTGCTGCCGCTGCGCAGCTTTACGAGCCGCACCGAGTGGCGCGCTATCTTGAAGAGCTAACCGCGGCTTACCATCGCTGGTACGACAATTGCCGGGTGCTGCCGCAGGGTGATGAAGCGCCAAGCGCGCTGCACGCAACGCGCCTTTGCCTTAACGACGCAACCTCGCAGGTGATTCGCAACGGGTTAAATCTAATCGGCGTTAGCGCTCCGGAGCGGATGTAATATGGCAGACATGCTAAAAACGCCCGCAGCCTCGCACAGCAGCGATAGTTCGGCGGTTGCGCCCGTTGCGGGCGCAACCGCCGCAGGCGGTGCAGCTGCAACCGAGTCTGGCGAGCGCGCGTTAAAACCTAAAAAATCCCTGTTCAAGGGCAGAAAATCTGCGATTATCGGCGCGGTTGTTGTGCTCTTGCTGGTGCTCGTTGTTGTGGCGGAAATGCTCGCGCGCGCGTTCGTGCCCAAAATTGCAGAGAGCGCACTCCGGCGGGAGCTAGGGCTTGCGGCGGATCATCCGCTCACCGTTGAAACGCGCGGGGTGCTGCTGCCGCAGCTAATCAGCGGTCACCTGCAAAACGTCACGGTTGATCTTAAAGACTACAACGCTGCCCCGGGAGTTACCGGCTCGGCGATTGTGAAAGTGCGCAAGGTTGCGCTCAACCCGCAGAGCGCCCCGCTCGAGGGCGCGACCGCGGTTGTGAGTATGTCTAACGCGCAGTTCCAAAAGGTTTTGCAAACGGTGGCTCCGGAGTACATCGACGGCGCTGAAGTGCACAACGACGCGATCGTGCTGCAGAAAAACCTGGAGGCTTTCGGGCAGAGCGTGCCGGCCAAAGTGTCAGTTAAAGTCGATGCGCAAAACAGTAAGCTGCTGATAACCCCGCTCACGGTTAGCGTTGCGGGTATCACGGTGAGCCCGCAGAGCGTGGGCGAAGTTGTTGGCGGATACGTTGGTGGATACGCAAAACTGCTCACCTCGCCGGTTGAGTTCTGCGTTGCAGACAGGCTTCCCGCGGGTGTGAAGCTGACGGGCGTGCAGTCGCAGCGCGGTAAAATATCTGCTGTTTTTGATGTTGATCCTGAAATTTTAATGCGTGATGAGTTGCAAAAACCGGGCAGTTGCTAGTTCTTTAGGGCGCGCGCCCAGAAATTGCGCCCGCGCTGCGAGTTTGAGTGTTGCGCCCGGTTGGCAGGTTCGCGGCGTACGTTCGAGGGTGACGCTCGTTGGGGACGCCCGCATCGCGTGCTTGGGCAGCGCGCCAGCCCGGCACATCCGCCCAGCGTTTCTTTTGTAACGGTTTAATTGTCGATATATTGCGGGCGTTGCGCCCCAACACTTTAACGAAAATGGGGATATGAGTATTAAAAAAATAAACGTTGCTTTGCTGGGTGCTGGTTCTGTTGGCGCGCAGCTTGCTGCGCGTCTGCTAGCTGAAAAGAGCGAGTTTGCAGCCCGCAGCGGGGTTGCTCTCGAGCTTATCGGAATTGCAGTGCGCAACCCGGATGCGTTGCGCGATGTAGACTTGCCCAAAAGTCTTTTTACAGACGACGCAACAGTGCTGATTAATAAAGCAGATCTAATCGTCGAGCTAATTGGCGGTATCGAGTCTGCGCGCGGGCTGATTTTAAGCGCCCTGCAGCAGGGCAAAGACGTTGTAACCGCTAACAAAGCACTGCTTGCCAAACACGGCGACGAGCTGGAGCAGGTCGCCGCAACCAACGGCGCGCAGCTGTTTTACGAAGCGGCGGTGTGTGGCGCAATTCCGATTGTGCGTGTAATTTCGCAGAGCCTCGCGGGTGACAACATCAAGCGCGTAATGGGAATTGTGAACGGCTCAACCAACTATATTCTCGACCAAATGCACATCGCCAATAAAACCACGGCAGAAGCTGTGCAAGAGGCGAGCGATCTGGGCTATTTAGAAGCCGACCCGACGCTCGATGTTGAAGGGTACGATGCCGCGCAAAAAGCCGCAATTCTGGCGCGGCTCGCATTCCACACGAAAATTTCAGAGGATGCCGTCTACCGCGAGGGTATTACCACGGTCACGGCGACGGATGTGGCGGTGGCAAAAGCAAACCGGCAGGTTATTAAGCTGCTCGCAATCGCAGAGCGGGTGAGCACGGCGGGCGGCGAATCCGCTGTTGCCGTGAGAGTTTACCCGGCGCTGCTTAGCGCGGATCATCCGCTCGCAAAAATCGGTGGTGGCACAAACGCGGTCTATGTTGATGCGGAGTGCGCAGGCGAGTTGGTGTTTGTGGGCGCTGGCGCGGGCGGCATCGAAACCGCATCTGCGGTGCTGGGCGATATTGTAACCGTTGCCAGGCAGCGCAGCGCGGGCGGCGTAGGATATGCGGTGCAGACTCACCGGCAGCTGCCCGAGCTGAGTATCGCCGATACGGTGAACGCCTACCAGGTGCGCCTGCCAGTGCGAGATGTTGCGCAGGCGCGTGCGCAAATCACAGAGGTGCTCGTGCGTTTTGAGGTTGCGGTGCGTGCTCTCGCCGCGCGCGAGAGTGCAGCGGGTGATAGTGCAGTCGCCGTGGCGGGCGCGGTTAGCGGGAGCTTGACAGGCGAGAGCGCGACTGGTTCGGTAATTGCGGGTGCGGGCGCGGTTGGCGAGAACGCAGCAGGTGCGAGCGCAGCAGCTGCAAGCGCGCTAGGCGAGAGTGCAGCGGGTGAGCTGGTGCTTGTGACCGAGCAAATCAGCGAGGCAACATTTATACGGGCGGCGGATGCGCTCGTCAGTTTAGATCAGGTTACTGGCAAGCTCAGTATCCTGAGGGTTGTGAGCTAGTGACCGCGCAGGTTAAAGTATGGGTTCCCGCGACGAGCGCCAACCTCGGTCCGGGTTTTGACGCGCTAGGGCTTGCGCTAGAGTACGGCGACACCTACACGGTTACCGTTGTTGAGTCCGCTGAAATCAGGGTGAAAATAACCGGTCAGGGAGCCGCAACGCTGCCAACTGACGGTTCCAATCTGATCGCGCGCTCCATTGCGCACGTTTACGCAAGCGTTGGTAAAAAAATGCCGGGGCTTGAAATTGAGGCGCAAAACAACATTCCGCACGGGCGCGGCATGGGATCCTCAGCGGCGGCAATCGTCGGCGGAGTTATGCTCGCGGCAAAGCTACTCTCGCGCGATTCGATAACCCTCACTAAAGACGAGCTGTTCCAGCTGGCAAGCAATATTGAGGGGCACCCCGACAACGTCGCTCCCGCAATATACGGCGGATTAACTATTTCCTGGCAGCACCAGCACGCAGCCCGCACCGCGCGCTTAGACGTGCTGCAGCAGCTTGCGCCCACGCTTATTGTGCCCGATTACGAGGTTGCAACAAGTGCGGCACGCGCGCTGCAGCCCGAGTCTGTGCCGTACGCGGAGGCAGTTTTTAACCTGTCGCGCGCGGCTCTGCTGATTGCCTCTCTGACGCGCGACCCCGATTTAATTTTCGATGCAACAGCGGATCAGCTGCACCAGCCGTATCGCGCAAAAGCGATGCAGCGCAGTTACGATTTAATGCTTAAACTGCGTGAAAAAGGTTTTGCCGCGGTTATTTCCGGTGCGGGCCCGTCAATTCTCGTGCTGCAAAACACCGCTGCAATCGCTGCCGTGACACCGGGTGTTGCGTCTGGTATTACTTCTGACGCGGCTGTGGCCGCAGCTTGTGCGGTTTCCGCTACCTCTGGCGGAGCATCCGCTAGTCTGAGTAGTGCATCTGACGCCACCCTGGTCTCGACCGCAGCCCCCACTTTACGTGAGATTGTGCGTGCGCAAGAGCCTAACTGGGAATTAAAAGAGCTTACTGTAAATACCGATGGTGCTAGAATAGAAGAGATACACTAATTAAATGTATTTGCGCGCGGTTTTTTCTTAAGCCCGTGCGGCACGTTCGTGCAGTTTAGTGGGTGTGCGATATAGCGCAACAGCACCGCCACAGAAAGGAAATAATCAGTGGTAGATAGTTTAGAAAAGACTTCAGAGCGGCTCGTAAATAGTCAAGACAAAGCGGGCGAGGTTGCAACATCTCCTGCGCCGCGACGACGTGGGCGACCGCGTAAAAATCCGCTGCCGGTAACCAGCGAAACAACCGATAGCGCAGTAAAAACCGCGCAGTCGACCACCAGCGCGGAAAGCAGCGCAACAGGCGACACAACAGCAACAACCAGCGTTGCCGCAACAGTCACTGCAGCAGCCGCAACAACTGCGAGCACTGGCGAGGCTGCTCCTGCGCCACGGCGGCGCGGTCGGCCGCGTAAAAATCCGCCGCCAGCTGCGGCTGAAACACCAGCTAGTGACGCTTCAACAATTGACGCTGCAAAAGCCGAAGCCATAAAGGCTGATCTTGAGCAGGCTCTTGCCGCAACCCAGGTTGCTGCCGGAAAAGCTCCTGCAACACAGGCAAGCTCACAAACCACTGCGGTTGCGAGCACGGGAGAGGCAGCCCTTGCGCCACGGCGGCGCGGTCGGCCGCGTAAAAATCCGCTGCCAGTTACGACCGAGACACCAGCGGCGACAACAGAGCAGGATGCGGCGGTTGCCGCGACAGTAGCTGCCGCAGCAGAACTGGCAGAAATAGACAGCAAAACAGCAGAGCGAATTGAGCGCGCAGCAAAAAAGAGCGCGTCTTTCCGCACCCGCCAGCGCGAGCGCAACGGCAAACGCCGCAGCGGTGACGATGCAGAAGAGCTGGTCATAGACGAGGTGTTACTACCAATAGCCGGCATTCTAGACCTGCTTGACAATTATTCTTTTGTGCGCACCAGCGGTTATTTGGCCGGTAACGCAGACGTTTACGTCGCGCACAGTCAGGTTAAACGCTACAATTTGCGCAGCGGAGACGCTATTGTGGGTGCGATCAAACAGCCTAAAGAGGGCGAAAACCCGAGCAGACAGCGCGGCAATGCGCTTGTGAAAATAGACTCGATTAACGGTGTTGCTCCGGAGCTGACCGCAACCCGCGCCGATTATGCGGATCTTGTTGCGGTGCCACCGGCTGAGCCAATCCGCATTGCCAACGCGGTAAACACCGCCACAGCCCGCGCAATAGATATTTTTGTGCCGCTCGCGTTTGGGCAGCGCGGAATTGTCGCCAGCGACCTGGTCACAGGCGGCGGAGTCACCACAGTGCTCGACACGATCGCCGAAGGCTACGCCGCAGCGACCCCCGACGCGCACATTATGTTTGTAATGCTCAACGCGCGCCCAGAAGAGGTCACAGAGCACCAGCGCAGTGTTAACGGCGAGGTGATTGCGGCGCGGGCGGATCAAAAACTACAAGACAGTGTAACCGCGCTCGAGCTGGCGCTGGAGCGCGCCAAGCGGCTCGTTGAAAACGGGCACGACGTGGTTATGTTGATCGACGGCTTCAGCGAGATTGAGTCGGTGCCGTATCTGCACCCGGGTGCTCCGAAGGGCGTTGACTACCGCTACAGCGAGCTGCAGTCGCGTCGCGCGCTGCAGAAACTGTTTGCCGAGGCAAAAAACGTTGAAAACGGCGGATCTCTCGCTGTTTACGTAGACAGCCGCGCACTCAGCGACGAGCTGAGCAAAATCGCTAACTGGCGTTTTAGCATTAGCTCTGCTGCCGCGCAGAGCGGTATTTACCCGGCCGTTGATGCGCTGCAAACCTTTGTTAAATACGATGCTCAGTTACAAACAGCAACCGCGCGTGCGACCGCTAAAAAACTGCGATTTGCCGCGGCTCAAAACGGCGTGGAATCGGTTGCGCTGCAAATAACGGCGGCGCTTGATAGCGCCGCCTCTGTTGATGCTGCGATCACAAACATAACCGCCGCAACAAAGTAAGCGCGCATATAAAATGTTTACACAGGTAGAGGTGTTGCTGCAGGAGCACGCTGACTTGCAAGAGCAGCTTGCCAATCCCGAGCTGCACGCCAATGCGGCACTGGCTAAAAAAGTTAATCGCCGGTATGCAGAGCTGAGCAAAATCAAAGCAGCATACGACAGCTGGCGCGCAACGCAGGATGATCTTGCTGCCGCCGCTGAACTTGCTAAAGAAGATGAATCTTTCGCTGCGGAAGTGCCGCGGCTTGAAACCGAGCTGGCAGAAGCTGCTGAAAAGGTACGCAGGCTTTTGATTCCGCGCGATCCTGACGACGCGCGTGATGTTATCATCGAAATTAAAGGAGGCGAAGGTGGTGCTGAAAGCGCTCTCTTCGCCGCCGATCTGCTGCGTATGTACCTGCACTACGCCGAGTCTAAAGGTTGGAAAACAGAGCTCTTAGAAAGCGACGAAAGTGATCTGGGCGGATACAAAAACGTGCAGGTCGCTGTTAAAGCAAACGCGTCTGACCCCGCGCAGGGAGTCTGGGCGTACCTTAAATACGAGGGCGGTGTGCACCGTGTGCAGCGCGTTCCGGTGACAGAATCGCAGGGGCGCATCCATACCTCAACAACAGGTGTGCTCGTGTTTCCAGAGGTTGACGAGCCAGAAGAAATCGATATTAACCAAAACGATCTTAAAATAGACGTTTTCCGCTCCAGCGGTCCCGGCGGGCAGTCTGTGAACACAACAGACTCGGCGGTGCGCATAACGCACCTGCCAACGGGAATTGTGGTGTCGATGCAGAACGAGAAAAGCCAGATCCAAAACCGCGAGGCAGCCATGCGCGTGCTGCGGGCGCGGCTGTTGGCTTTGCAGCAGGAAGAAGCTGAGGCAGAGGCCAGCGCGCATCGCAAGAGCCAGATCCGCACAATGGATCGCTCCGAGCGGATTCGCACGTATAATTTCCCAGAAAATAGAATCGCCGATCACCGCACCGGTTTTAAGGCGTATAATTTGGATCAGGTTATGAACGGCGCGCTTGACGCTGTTATTGACAGTTGCATTCAGGCGGACGAAGAATCTCGGCTGGCAGAGTTGGGGCAGGAAGAATAGTGAGTAGCGGGAGTCAAAATCGCGCGGGCGATTTTGTTTACTAAGGAGGAAGTGTGAAGCAGCGGTCTGCGCAGGGAAAAATCAACTTCGCTGCGCTGGGAATCTGGATTTTGGCAATTCTCGCCTACATTATCGCAATAGCCAACCGTTCTTCTTTCTCCGTTCTAGGCTCCACCGCGCAGCACCATTTTGGGGTTGAAGCAACTCTGCTCTCCGTCTTCCTGGTCGCGCAAATTGCTGTTTACACCTGTATGCAAGTTCCTGTTGGGGTGATGGTTGATCGCTACGGCGCCACCAAAATGATTTGCTCGGGGCTGTTTATAATGAGCATGGGGCAGTTGCTAATGGCGCATGCGGACTCGGTTGTGCTCGGTTTTGCCGCGCGAATGCTAGTCGGTGTTGGCGATGCCAGTATTTTTGTTAGTATGCTGCGGATCGTCGCAGACTGGTTCCCGCCTAAAATAGTGCCGATTATTTCGCAGATCAGCGCGCTATCGGCGCAATCGGGGCAGTTTATCTCTATTGTGCCGCTAGCGGCGGTTGTGAGCGGATACGGCTGGAGCGTGGGTTTCACAGCACTGGCCGTTGTGACCCTGCTGGTGCTCGCGTTCTGTCTAATATGGCTGCGCGATTCTACTATGCACACAAGCATTACAGGCAAGATTTTTCGCCGGAAACGCACTATTCCAATGTCGGTTGTAACCGCGGTCACGCAGGGCGCCCAGGTGTGGGATTCGCCGATCGGTAAAATTGCCCCTCCCACGGAGGCGGTTCCGGTGCTTGGAGCGGACGGCATGGGTGTTTTTCGCGCGATTAAATTTTTGCTTAGCCGCCCCGGGATCCGCCTGGGCTTCTGGATTCACTTTGGCTCAGCCTCTGGTATGCACTGTTTTCTGCTGCTGTGGGGAAGTGCTTTTGTGACGGGCGGACAGGGTCGCACAGCATCTGAGGCAGCGCTCGTGCTGGGCGCAACTCTCATTTCTTCTGTTATCGGTGGTATCTGTGTTGGATATTTGCAGGTGCGATTTATGCGCAGACGCATTATTATTGCGCTCGGTTATATTATTGTGTTCGCTTTTGTCTGGTCGGTTGTGCTGCTCTGGCAGGGCGGTCCGGCTCCGATGTGGATGCTGATAATACTCGCGTGCTTTGTTGGGTGGGGTGGGCCGATGGCGATGTTCGGCTTCGATATTGCGCGCACCCACATCGACCCGAAGCAGATCGGCATTGCAACCGGACTTACCAACACGGGCGCTTTTGTTGGCGCGCTGCTAATGATTCTTGGCATCGGGCTGCTGCTTGATTTGCAGGGTGCTGGCTCGCCTGATACCTATACGCAGGGCGCGTTTAACGTTGCGATGAGCTGGTATGTTGCTGTGCTGCTGTTTAGCGTCGTGATGGTTTTGTGGGAATACCCTAGAGCAAAGCGGCAGCTTGTAAAGCGGATGCGCGCCCTGCAGGGGGATAATTAGCGGCAAAGCTGCGCTTCTCGATAGTTTTACAGTGAAAGCGTGCCCTGTATAGGGTGATAATTAGCTGTAAAGCTGCGCACTTACGGCGGCATAATTGGAATATACTTTCTGCGGAGGCGACAGCTAACGATAAATCTGTTAGTCGCGTACCCTGCAAGCGCGATAGCTAGCGCTTAGATCTCGTAAAACCCGTACTCTGCGGGGGTTTCTTGGTTTGGCGCGTTTTTGCGCGGCCGCTGTTTTGCGGGGATCCCAACCAGGGTCGTGTGCGCTGGCGCGCTCTGCACAACAACCGCGTTCGCGCCTATTGCACAGTCGTCGCCGATGCTGATATTGCCCAGCACTTTTGCGCCCGCGCCGATAATAACCCGGTTGCCGATCCGCGGATGCCTACGTCCTCGTTTCTCGTGCCCGCGCCCGCCGAGGGTGACACCGTGAAAAATAACCACGTCGTCGCCAATTATACTGGTTTCGCCGATTACAACGCCCATGCCGTGATCTATGAACAGGCGCTTGCCAATTTGCGCGCCCGGGTGAATTTCAATGCCCGTTGCGAACCTTGCGAGTTGCGAGCCTAAGCGGGCGAGGCTTTTTGCGCCACACAGCCAGAGTCGATGGGATACGCGGTGCGCCCACACGGCGTGCAGCCCGGAATACGCTAAAAAGGTGCTAAACCGTCCGCGCGCAGCTGCATCTTGCGCACGGACGGCTTCAATATCCTCGAGGATATTTTTGAGCATACTCTCTAGCTTTCGAGGTTTTCGTAGAGCACTGTTGAGAAGTAGCGCTCGCCGGAGTCAGGAACTACAACAACGATTTTTTTGCCCGCATTTTCTGGGCGCTTAGCAACTTCGGTTGCCACGGCAACTGCTGCGCCGCCAGAAATACCGGCGAGGATTCCCTCCTGAGTGCCTAGTTTACGCGCGTACTCTACCGCTGACTCGAGTGTTACGTCAATAACCTCATCATAGATTTCACGGTCAAGAATCTCCGGCACAAAGTTTGCGCCCAGACCCTGTATTTTGTGCGGACCGGCTTTGCCCTCTGTGAGCAGTGGCGAGTCTTTTGGCTCTACTGCGATAACCTGAATGGCTGGGTTTTTCTCTTTGAGCAGCCCTCCCGCGCCGGTGATTGTGCCGCCGGTGCCAATTCCTGCGATGAAAATATCAACTGTGCCGTCGGTATCGTTCCAGATTTCGACGCCGGTTGTTTCCCTGTGAATTGCAGGGTTAGCGCTGTTTGCAAACTGGCGCGCTAGCACTGCGCCCGCGGTGTTTGCGGCGATTTCTTCGGCTTTTGCAACCGCGCCTTTCATGCCGAGCGACCCCTCTGTGAGCACAATTTCTGCGCCGTATGCGAGCAGTACTTTACGGCGCTCAATGCTCATAGTTTCCGGCATTGCCAGCACAACTCGGTATCCTTTGGCGGCTCCTGCCATTGCGAGCGCAATGCCGGTGTTGCCGCTTGTGCCCTCAACGATTGTGCCGCCCTCTTTCAGCTCGCCGGCTTTTTCTGCGGCTTCGATAATTGCCACGCCGATGCGATCTTTAACGCTTGAGGCCGGGTTGTAAAACTCAAGTTTTGCGTAAACTTCAGCGCCCGCGTCTCCTGTTATGCGGTTGAGTTTAACGAGCGGTGTGTTGCCCACAACTTCTGTAATGTTGGCGTATTCGCGTGCCATGTTTCCCCTTAAGACGAGTGTTTGGTCGATTCTGCTGTTGGATGGTTTTAACAGCTCGTTTAAGCATAGCAAAAGATTATTGATTAATTAAGAATTACTTATAAGTGTTGCTTATAGTTCACGCTTGCATGATCTAATATTTGTGCACGACTGGCTGTGCAGCCCCGTGATTCCGCGGATGCACGGCCTGTGTGCGCTGTGAGCGTAACCTGCGTTTATCGTCTTAATTTGTTTGAAAAAAATCTTTTTTGTTGTTCACCCGTATAAATCTGTGCAGCAGTAGGTAGGCGATAATCGGGAACACAATCGCCACCCCCACAGTCGCTTGCCTTCCAATGCCGTACTCAGAAAACACCCCGGCAGCCAGCGCGGATATTGGAATTACAGTCAAAATGATGGTCTGAATAATGCCTAAAACACCTGCCTGCTTGTTTTTGGGAACAATTTTTTGGCGGATGGTGCGCTCAACAACTACGGCGGTTAACACGGAGTAGTCAAGGATGCCAAGACCTAGCGCGAGCACTGCAAAGGAGAATACCGGAGTGAAAAAAGCCGCGCCCCAGATTATCGCTACAGCAACAGCGGATGCGATATTTGCGGCCATAATAATAGTTGCCGAGCCAAAATGCCGCTCAAGATAGGGTATTGCTTTAGGAGCTGTTAAACTGAGCAGAATTCCAGGCAGTGAGGTAAGACCGTAAATAGCTATTGGCATTTCAAGCTGTTTTGTTGCGTAAGGAGCCAGCAGTGTTATTACAACACCGATTGCAATGTTCGTCAGCAGCGCGTTGATAATTAAAACCCGCAGCGTTTTAACTTTTAGAACATACTTAAGGTTTTCAATAGCCGCCGCGAGGGTGTTTTTGTTTATCGGGGTGCTGTCGGCGGTATCGGCGTGCTCGCCGTCAACTTTTAGGCTGATTTTCTGTTTTGTTAGACGGCGTGACATGACCAGAATACCGATTGCGTTAGAGATCGAACTTATCAGGTTGAGCAAAACCACCGCAACAAATCCGAGGCGGGATAACAGCACTGGACCTATGAGCTCTCCCGCAGAAGCGGTCACCGTCTCTGCGGTTTCTGTGAGCGAGTTTGCCTTTGTGAGCGAATCTTCGGGAACTATGCGTGGAATAAGGGAGGCAATAACCAGGTTGTAAAATAGCGAAAGGGCTTCAACACAAAAAGCAACAAAAATAAACAGCGGCAGTGGCAGGCTGTTGTTTAACAGTGAAATAAGCAGAAATAAGAGCAGTAGCGCGCGGGCTAGGTTCGTGAGTTGCAATGATATTGCGCTGGCTTTTCGATCCGCCACAGAACCTAGCAGTGCTGAGAGCAGCCCGGGCGCGGCACTGAGAATTGCCATTATTACCCCGACTGTCGCGTCATCGGCGTTATAAGTGCTGATTGCGACAAGGGGAATAACGAACAGATACGCGGCGGTTGCAACATCCGAGATTGAGTCTCCAAGCCACAGCGGATAAAAAGCGGATAATGGTTTTTTCATTGTGAGGGTTTTTTCTTAGCGCTAAAAATTTCTTTTATTATTTCAGGAGAGTAATCTTCTTGGTCCTTGTCATCAGGATATCCGGCGGCAATAAAAAACATTGGGGGGGGGTCTCTAATAATTCTATTACAGCGCGCGGTTACCCGTTAAAATCGCTTGTATGGTAGCCGAGTTTTTTGCTGACCGCGCAGGCGATGCGCGTGCCGCTGGGTCTGTTGAGTCGTGTAGACTTGCCGAGCCTGCACCGCTCGCCGCGCCCGAGGTGTCCGTCAATCTCGCAAAGCCCGTCACGCTTGCCGCTCCCGCAGCACTCGCCGCGGCTGAGTCTGAGCTGCGCCGCGCAGGTGTGCCAAGCCCCGCAGCAGACGCGCTGCAACTGCTTGCGACGGCGCTCGGGGTTTCGCCCGGGCAGGCGCGGGTTGCTGTTGCGCTCGAGCGCAATCTAACACTTGAGCAACACCAGAGTTTTAGGGCAATGCTACAGCGCCGATGCGCCCGCGAGCCGCTGCAGCACATTCTCGGCAGAGCCGCTTTTTATAACATTGAGCTAGAGGTGGGAGAGGGAGTTTTCACGCCGCGCCCAGAAACCGAACAGTTGCTGGAGTGCGCGCTCAACGCACTCGCTAACGTCACCGCGCCACGAGTGCTTGATCTCTGCACCGGCAGCGGCGCAATAGGCTTAGGCGTGGCCGCTAACCGCGCCGGCGCAAAAGTGTTCGGGGTTGAACAAGATCCGTGCGCTGCCGCATACGCGCGCCGCAATGCTGAGCGCCTGCGCTGCACCAATTTTTCGCTGATCACAGCAGATATTGCAGAGCTTACGCGAACCGCCCCCGAGCTGTTTGCCCCGGGATCTTTTGACGCGGTGCTGAGCAATCCGCCGTATATCCCGCAGCGCGATATTCCGGCAGATCCAGAAGTGACAGAGTACGATCCGCCCGCTGCTCTGTACTCCGGAGCTGACGGGCTCGATCTAATTCGCGTGATTGTGCCGCTGGCCGCGCAGTTGGTGCGCGCGGGAGGGCTTGTTGCAATTGAGCACACCGAACAGCAGGGTGCGCAGGTCTGCGAGTTGCTGCGGCAGAGCGGATTCGAGCGCGCCGCAACTATGCCGGATCTCGCCGGGCGCGCTCGTTTTTCTGTTGCGTTCAGCAGTCAAGCATAAAATAGGTATCATGTCTGAGCTGTTTAACTGTAGCCTGTCCGAGCAAATGCTGCAGGGTTTTCGTGCCGCGCGCGCGGCGCTTGGCAGGGGGGAGCTTGCGGTGCTGCCAACAGACACGGTCTACGGGGTAGCGGCGGATGCTTTCAACTCCGCAGCGGTGCAAAAGTTGATCGCGGCAAAGGGTCGCACCAGGCAGAGCCCGCCGCCGGTGCTGGTTAGTTCGGTGCAGACTGTGCATGCGCTCGCGGCGGATGTTCCCGCGCAGGTGTTGCAGCTGGCTGAGCAGTTCTGGCCCGGTCCGCTCACAGTTGTGACGCTTGCACAGCCGTCGCTAACATGGGATCTGGGCGATACTTTTGGCACGGTTGCGCTGCGGATGCCGAAGCATGATTTCACGTTGCAGCTGCTCGCAGAAACCGGACCTTTGGCGGTTTCATCAGCCAATTTGCACGGCGCAAAACCGGGGCTTACAGCGGCAGAATCGCGCGAGCAGCTAGGCGATAGCGTTGCGGTGTATCTTGAAACCGGGCGGGTTGCAGGAGACGGCACAGCATCCACAATTATTGATGTGACTGCGTTAAACAAGCAGCAGGAAAGCGCGGATCAGCCCGCTTTGCCCGTCATAAAAATCTTGCGTAGCGGCGCAATTACGGCACAGCAGTTGGCGGATGCTTTACCGCAGGTTTTGATAGAGCGGTAACAAAGCCGGTGGAATATTATATAGTCGCCATTGTTTCGGCACTGGTAACCTGGATTTCATCGGCGGTCGTGCTTAAAATTGCAAAGCGCAAAAAGTGGCACGCCGAGGTGCGCGAGCGCGACGTGCACAGCATACCAACCCCGCGGCTTGGCGGAATTGCTATGTTTTGTGGGCTTATTGCCGCGGTTGTTGCGGTGTATTTCGTTCCGATAGTGCGCGACACGCTGCGCAACGACACGGCGGTTTTTGGGGTTTTAACGGCCACCTGCCTAATAGCGGTGGTGGGCATTATTGACGACATCTACGACATCGACTGGATGCTGAAGCTGGGCGCGCAGATTGGCGCGGCAAGTTTGCTTGCCTGGCAGGGCGTGCAAATTCTTTCGCTGCCTTTTGGTTCAACCCTGATTGTGGTCTCGCCGATTGTGAACCTGGTGCTAACAGTGCTGCTGATTGTCGCGGTTATGAACGCGGTTAATTTTATTGACGGTCTTGACGGGCTCGCCGCCGGGTTCACCCTTATTAGCAGCGGGTTCTTTTTCGTTTACACCCGCATTCTGGCGGATACTGCGGGGCAAAACTCGGCAATAACCTTTGCCGGTCTAATCGCGGCAAGCACCTTCGGTATGTGCCTTGGGTTTCTGCCCTGGAATCTGCACCGTGCAAAACTCTTTATGGGCGACACCGGCGCACTGCTCGTCGGGTTTCTGCTGGCGGCTGCAACGATCTCGGTCACCGGGCAGTTGAATCCCGGCGCGCTCAACCAAAAACTCGTGCTGGCCAGCTACATTCCAATTATTCTGCCCTTTGCGCTGCTGCTGCTGCCGCTGGCAGATATGCTGCTCGCCGTGATTCGCCGCATTCGCGCCGGGCGCAGCCCGTTCAAGCCGGATCGCAAGCACCTGCACCACAGACTGCTCGATTACGGGCACTCGCACCTGCAGGTCGTGATTATCTTCCACCTGTGGACGGTCACTATCGCGTTGTCGTGCCTGCTCGTGTTTGTGCTGCAGAGCTTTCTGCTGCCCGCAATCATTTTTATCAGCGGATCGCTGCTCTGCCTTTTAATAACGGTTTTGCCAGCGCAGAGGGTTGTTGCTAAACTGCGTACAAGGCGTGAATCTACGGTATAGTTGCTTGCGCGACAGGTGTGTTAGCTGATTTTAGCACGGTGAAAGGACTGAATGGATGTTTGATTCGGATAACTCTCTGGCGGATAAGGACGGGCAAACTGTGCTGCCAACTTCGCAGCCGATTTTGAAGAAAATAGTTGTTTATGGGCTGTTTTTAGTGCTCGGTCTTGGTATCGCAGCTGGGGTTGTCGGGTGGGTTATATCAAGCCAGTTTGGTTTTATTGCGGCCGTTGCGGGCGCGGCTGTTGCCGGGGTTTTTATGTCATTTACCGCCGGTGCGATGGTGTTTGCGAATCGGTTTGTGCACAGCGCCAGTTACGTGCAGGTTCTATTCGGGTGTGTGCTGGGCGCGTTCTTTTTGAAAATTGTGTTTTTTTTGGTCACCGCGTTTCTTGTGAAGGGCACTGCCTGGCTTGATCCGAAAGTCTTTTTTATTACGGTTGTTGTTGGCGTTGCGCTGTCGCTGCTGCTTGACCTGCTGGTTATTTTGAAGCATAAGCTTCCTGCCGTGAGCGATGTGCAATTGCACTAGCGGCTGACGCTCGCTGCTAAAATCTGTTACTATTGTTATGTGTGCGTGTTTAGCGGGTTGTATCCCGTGAGCCAGGAACTGACTTTAGCCCTCTAACTTTAAGGAGAAACACACTGTTAGCTAACACTGTGCAATTCGCCGCTGATGCATTTATGTTTGTAGATGACAACGGCGGCTTTCATTCTCCTTCGCTGGAGGAGTTCTTCCCCGAGGTGTTCCTGTTCGCAGGAACTCCTTTTGCGATCAACCGCATTATGCTGATTCGCTTCATTATGACGATCGCGGTTGTTGTTATGTTCTGGCTTGGTACTCGTAATATGCGGCTTATTCCAAGCCGCGGTCAGTCTCTTGTTGAGATGGGGCTTGATTTTGTGCGAGTTAATATCGCAGAAGAAATGCTCGGAAAAGTTGATGGTAAGCGTTTTCTGCCGATTCTGACATCGATTTTTTTCATTATTCTTGCGTTTAATTTCACGGGCATTATCCCTGGGTTCAATATTGCAGCGTCATCGGTTGTTGGTTTGCCGCTTGTGCTTACTGCGGTGGCCTATGTTTGCTTTATGTACGCGGGTATTAAAAAAGCTCCTATCGGGTTCTTTCGCAATGCGCTGTTGCCGCCCGGGTTGCCCTGGCCTTTGTACTTTATTGTGACCCCTATTGAGTTGCTTTCAACGTTTGTTATTCGTCCGGCAACTCTGACACTGCGTCTGTTGATGAACATGGTTGTTGGTCACCTGCTGTTAGTTTTGCTTTTTGCCGCCACTCACTTCTTCTTCCTAGAGGGAGCGGGGTTTATGAAAGCCCTTGGTGCTGGCACACTAGTTTTTGGTCTTGTATTTACACTATTTGAGATTCTCGTTGCCGTGTTGCAAGCCTATGTGTTTACTGTTTTAACCACTGTCTACATCCAGCTAGCGCTGGCTGAAGAGCACTAAACCAAACGGCGCTGCACTCGCTGCGCTTTTTAATCGGAAGGAAAAGAACTTGCCAGTTCTCGCTGAAATTTCAGGTAACATCGCAACTGTAGGATACGGTCTTGCAGCTATCGGTCCCGCTATTGGCGTGGGTATTATCGTTGGTAAAACCGTTGAGGCCATGGCTCGCCAGCCAGAAATGGCCGGTCGTTTGCAGGTGACAATGTTCATCGGTGTTGCGTTTACAGAGGCTCTGGCCTTCTTCGCTATCGCAACCCCGTTTATCTTCGCAGCAATTTCCTAAACAGCAAACCCAGACTCTGGTCTCGAAAGGGACGTTTATATGATTTATAGAAGTAGTAGTGCATTTGGAGCTGAGGGTGGTTCTGACAGCTCTTTTGGTCTGCTCTTGCCCGCAACTTACGATGTGCTGTGGTCTGCTGTGTGTTTTGCTGTTATTCTGATCTTTTTCTGGCGATCGGTGCTGCCTAAAATGCAGAAATTGCTCGATGAGCGTTCCGCTGCTATCGAGGGTAATATTGCGAAAGCTGACGAAGCTCAGGCGAAGGCAGAAGCGGCTCTGCAGGAATACACGGAACAGCTTGCAAGCGCGCGTGCTGAGGCGGGCGAGATCCGCGAAAACGCACGCTCTGATGCCAATAAAATTATTGCAGCCGCAAAAGCTGATGCAACCGCAGAACAGGAGCGGATCGTGCGCAACGCTAAAGAGCAAATCAAAGCCGAGCAGCAGAGCGCGAAAATTGCTCTGCGCAAAGAGGTTGGTGTGCTTGCAATTGATCTTGCATCACGCGTTGTTTCTGAGTCTCTTAGCAATGATCAGAAAGCTAATGCAATTGTGGATGATTTCCTTGTCGACCTTGAACAGGGTGAAACGGTAGCTAAATAATGGGAAGTGCTTCACGAGAATCATTAGCAGCTGTTGCACAGCAGCTCGGTAACACAACCGAGGCTGGTGTTGCTGGTGAGCTGTTGCAGGCTGCTGGTCATATGCGCAGTTCGCGCTCTTTGGCGGCAGCTCTTGCAAAACCAGTTGCAGAGCAGGAGAAAACCGATTTTGTGAACGGTCTTTTTAAGACTCTTTCACGAAACGCTCGCGAGATTCTTGTTGCGGCAACTGTGCGTCGGTGGTCTAACCCAGAAGAGTTAGTTAGCGGCGTTGAAAGCCTTGCTGTGCGTGCGGTCGCTGTTAACGCGCAGCATCTTGACGAGGAACTGCACGCGGCAGCGGAGGTGGTTGATTCGAGCCATGGTCTTGAACTGAACCTGGGCAGCAAGCTAATTGCAGCGCCGCTCAAGGCTCAACTCGCAAAAAAGGTATTTGGCGAAAAAGTTTCAGACTCTGCGCTGCGCATTATTGCCCACTTTGTTGCATACCCTGCGGGCCGCAAGCTCTCTGTTGCGCTACGAGAAGCAGCGCACACCGCCGCTTTTCAAAACGGCTATGTGCTAGCCGAGGTTGCGGTGGCGAGCAAGCTAGACGAAACCCGTGCGGCACGCTTACAAGAGGCGCTGAGCAAAATCGCGGAGCAACCAGTTAAGCTACAAACAGTAATTGATCCAACCCTGGTTGGAGGGGTGCGCGTAAAACTTGCTAACGAGATAATTGACGGTAGCATTAGCGCCCGCCTTGCTAACCTTAGACTTCAGCTAGCCGGATAAGGCAGCACAACTGATCCGGTTTAACCGGCGAAATGAGGATACGAAATGGCAGAACTTGCTATCAGCCCTGATGAGATTCGCGATGCTCTAAAAGATTTTGCGCAGTCTTATGAGTCAGCTGCTGCAGATAAAACTGAGATTGGCACTGTTATTGATGCCGCTGACGGTATTGCGCATGTGCAGGGTCTCCCTAACGTTATGGCAAACGAGCTTGTGCGCTTTGATAACGGCGTGCTAGGTCTCGCACAAAACCTTGACGAAACAGAAATCGGCGTTGTAATTCTTGGTGATTTCACCGGAATTGAAGAGGGCCAGCAGGTTACTCGCACCGGTGAAGTTTTGTCAGTGCCAGTTGGTGAGGGCTACCTCGGGCGGGTTATTGATCCGCTAGGCAATCCCATTGACGGACTCGGTGAGATCACCGGAATTGAGGGTCGCCGTGCGCTTGAGCTGCAGGCTCCTGGAGTAATGCAGCGTAAGTCAGTGCACGAACCACTGCAGACCGGTGTTAAAGCTATTGACGCGATGATTCCCATTGGTCGCGGACAGCGCCAGCTCATCATTGGCGACCGTCAGACCGGTAAAACAGCGCTTGCGATTGACACCATCATCAACCAGAAAGCAAACTGGGAGTCGGGCGATCCGTCACAGCAGGTGCGTTGCATTTACGTTGCGATCGGGCAGAAAGGCTCTACGATTGCCGGTGTTAAAGGCGCGCTCGAAGAAGCTGGCGCTATGGAATACACCACAATCGTTGCCTCACCCGCATCTGATCCAGCCGGATTTAAATACCTAGCTCCTTACACGGGATCTGCTATCGGTCAGCACTGGATGTACAATAGCAAGCACGTGCTTATCGTGTTTGATGATCTTTCAAAACAGGCTGAGGCCTATCGTGCGGTTTCGCTGCTGCTACGCCGTCCGCCAGGGCGTGAAGCTTACCCGGGCGACGTGTTCTATCTGCACTCTCGCTTGCTAGAGCGTTGCGCAAAGCTTTCTGATGAGCTCGGCGCGGGATCAATGACTGGTTTGCCGATTATTGAGACCAAGGCTAATGACGTTTCAGCCTATATCCCAACCAACGTGATTTCGATTACAGACGGACAGATCTTCCTACAGTCTGACCTGTTTAACTCAAATCAGCGCCCAGCTGTTGATGTTGGTATCTCAGTTTCACGTGTTGGTGGCGATGCGCAGGTTAAATCCATTAAGAAAGTTTCTGGCACGCTTAAGCTTGAGCTTGCGCAGTATCGTGCGCTTGCAGCGTTTGCGATGTTCGCTTCAGATCTTGACGCGGCTAGCCGCCGCCAGCTCGAACGCGGCGCGCGCTTAACCGAGCTGCTGAAACAGCCACAGTACTCACCGTATGCGGTTGCAGAGCAGGTTGTTTCTATCTGGGCCGGCACAAACGGCAAACTGGATGATATTCCGGTTGAAGACATTCTACGTTTTGAGCGTGAGTTCCTAGACTTCTTGTCACGCAACTCTCATGTTCTAACCGAGCTGCGTGAAACCAACCTGCTAAGCGATGAGTCGGTTGCTGAGATCTCACAGCAGATTGACGCTTTCAAAAAAGAGTTTCTAACCTCTGCAGGTGTTACTGTAGCAGAAAAGTTCGCGGCAGCTGATAGCGCTGAAGTGGATCAAGAACGAATTGTTGTTAAGAAATAGATAGTGGCGTGCGGGCGTCTTGGCACCCGCACCAATTAGAGCAAAGCACAGGAGAAATATGGGAGCGCAGCTTCGGGTCTATAGGCAGAAAATTCGGTCTGCCCAAACGACGAAGAAGATTACTCGCGCGATGGAGCTTATCGCGGCATCTCGTATTCAGAAGGCGAAAGGGCGAGTTGTAGCGTCGGATCCGTACGCGCGTGCAATTACGCGCGCGGTGTCTGCTGTGGCAACTCACTCAGACCAACCGCATCCGCTTTTGCAGGTTGCTGCAAAAATTGACAGGGTTGCCGTGGTTATCTTTACCTCTGATCGTGGGTTGGCCGGCGCTTTTAACTCGCAAATACTGCGCGAAGCAGAAGAGCTTAGCGAGCTTTTGCGGCAGAAAGGCAAAGCGCCGGTTTACTATCTGGTGGGTCGTAAGGCGCAGGGGTATTTCAAGTTCCGCAACCGTGATGCCGTGCAAGTCTGGACGGGAGATACTGAAAACCCCTCTTTTGATACCGCAAAAGAGATTAGCGACGCGCTTATTGCGAGCTTTAACAGCGCAGAGGCAGACGGGGTGCAGGAGATATACCTGGTTTACAACCGTCTTATCAGTATGGTGACACAGCTGCCGCACAAACTGCGTCTGTTGCCGATTGAGCTTGTTGCAGAGAGCGCCCATTCTGATGAGGCTGAGCTTGATCCGCTATACACTTTTGAGCCGACACCTGAGGGTGTGCTTGACCGGCTGATTCCAGCATATATTGAGGCTCGTATTTTCAACGCCATGCTCGAGTCTGCCGCTGCGAAGCACGCGGCAACTCAGAAGGCTATGAAGTCAGCCAGTGATAATGCTGATACGCTAATGCGTGATTACACAAGGCTTGCAAACAACGCGCGCCAGGCTGAAATTACGCAACAAATTTCTGAGATAGTCGGTGGCGCTGACGCGCTGTCATAAGCCAATTTAAGAAAGTAGAAATTAGATGACTAACACTGCAGAGCAGACAGCGACCGTAGGGCGTATTGCACGCGTTACCGGTCCCGTCGTCGACATCGAGTTCCCGCACGACGCAATTCCATCCGTTTACAACGCGCTCGAAACACAGGTGAGCCTTGGCGAGAGCGCCGAAAAGTTTAAACTTGTGCTCGAGGTTGCGCAGCACCTAGGCGATAACCTGGTGCGCGCGATTGCGCTGAAACCAACCGACGGACTTGTGCGTGGGCAAGAGGTAACAGACACCGGCAGCCCGATCACGGTGCCAGTTGGTGATATCACCAAGGGTAAAGTGTTCAACGTTACCGGCGATGTGCTAAACCTGCCAGAAGGCGAAACCTTCCACGCAACAGAGCGGTGGAGCATCCACCGCGAACCGCCAGCCTTCGACCAGCTAGAATCAAAAACCCAGCTGTTTGAAACCGGTATTAAATCAATCGATTTGCTAACACCTTATGTGCAGGGCGGTAAGATCGGTCTGTTCGGTGGCGCAGGTGTTGGTAAAACGGTTCTAATTCAGGAGATGATTCAGCGCGTGGCGCAGGATCACGGCGGTGTTTCTGTGTTCGCCGGTGTTGGTGAACGCACCCGTGAGGGTAACGACCTGATCCACGAGATGGAAGACGCTGGCGTGTTTGATAAAACTGCGCTCGTGTTTGGTCAGATGGATGAGCCACCAGGAACCCGTTTGCGCGTTGCGTTGTCAGCGCTAACCATGGCGGAGTACTTCCGTGACGTGCAGAAGCAGGACGTGTTGTTGTTCATTGACAACATCTTCCGCTTTACACAGGCAGGTTCTGAGGTTTCTACACTGCTCGGCAGAATGCCATCCGCTGTTGGCTACCAGCCTAACCTGGCAGACGAAATGGGTGTGCTGCAGGAGCGTATTACATCAACTCGCGGTCACTCGATTACATCGTTGCAGGCTATTTACGTGCCAGCGGATGACTACACTGATCCGGCTCCGGCGACAACATTTGCCCACCTTGACGCAACAACCGAGCTTTCTCGTGAGATTGCATCTAAGGGTCTGTATCCGGCGATTGATCCGCTTACTTCAAGCTCACGTATTCTTGACCCGCGCTATTTGGGCGAGGATCACTATCGCGTGGCAACCACGGTTAAGCAGATTCTGCAGAAAAACAAAGAGCTGCAGGAGATTATTGCGATTCTTGGTGTTGACGAGCTTTCTGAGGAAGATAAGATCACCGTTTCACGCGCGCGCCGCATCGAGCAGTTCTTATCGCAGAACACCTATATGGCTAAGAAGTTCACCGGCGTTGAGGGTTCAACTGTGCCGCTAAAAGACACTATTGAGTCGTTCGACGCAATTTGTAAGGGCGAGTTCGATCACGTTGCTGAGCAGGCGTTCTTTAACGTTGGTTCAATTTCTGACGTTGAAGAGAAGTGGGCTCAGATTCAGAAAGAAAACGGCTAGTTATGAGTTTGAACGTTAGTGTTGTTTCTGCTAGTTCCGAGGTTTGGAGTGGCAGTGCGCAACAGGTTACCGCAATAACAACCGAGGGTGAGATCGGCATCCTATCCGGTCACGAACCAGTTCTCGCGGTGCTGTCAAAGGGCGACGTGAAAGTTACTACTGACGCGGGTGAGAAGGTTGTTGTTGCAGCGGCTGACGGATTCTTATCGGTTGACCGTGACAACGTGTACGTTGTGGCTGGAAAAGCTAGACTGAGCGCATAGTTTAAAAAATGTTGCCGTTACTAACCATAGCGGCAACATTTTTATATTAGAAACTTTTACCGTGCTTGTTCTACTGCCACCGTCCGAAACTAAGCTCAGCTGTGCAGAGCCACGGCACAGTGAACCCGCAGCGGTGCTTACAGCCGCTGGTGCTGCTCGCGAAAAGCTCAGCTTTTTAGCCGCGCCTACTCTGCACGCAGCGCGAGCGTGTGTGCAGAGTGCGCTGGTGTCTTTGAGTACCGCACCGGATGAGCGTGCCTATAAGAGCCTGAAACTGCGCCCGTCTCCTAAAGCGGATGTGGCACTTGCGGCCAACAGGGCGCTGGTGGCAAGCGGAGGGATTGTCGGCGTTGCAGCGCTGGCGACCAACGCTGGTGTTGGCGGGCTTGCTGCTAACAGGCAATCGACCAGCAGCAGAGAATCAGCGCTAAACGATGATCCTGCGATTAACACCCCACAGTTGCCGGCGATTTTGCGCTACACGGGGGTTTTGTACGATGTACTCAATGCGACCGAGCTTAACGGGCAAGCACTAATGTGGCTCGCGCAGCACGTGTGCGTGCAATCTGCCCTCTACGGAATCGTGGGCGCGGCAGATCCGATCGCCAATTATCGGCTCTCTGCAGCGAGCAGTTTGCCCGAGCTGAAAATAAGTCTGAAAAAGTTTTGGCAGGGCGTTTTTCAAGATATCGACTTGTGCAGTGCCGGTTTTGTGCTTGATTTGCGCTCGAACGACTACGCCTCCCTGGCTCCGCTCGAGTATGGCGATACTGCTGTTAAACTGCGGGTGGCGCAGCGGGCGGCGGATGGTAGTCTTAAGGCGCTTAATCACTTTAACAAGCAGGCCAAGGGTGAGCTCGTGCGGCGCTTGGCTTGCAGCGGCGCGGATATTACAGATGCCGCAGGCTTTACAACCTGGGCGCGGGCGCACGATTTAGAGGTTGTTACAATCGATGGTGAGCTTACTCTGATTACAAAATTTGACCCGAAAGTTAATCAATAAGTAACTTTGTGACTAAAATAGGCTACGGTAGAAAGGTTTAGATATGTCAGCACCGGGGGAAAACGCGAGCCATCGTGTACTGCAGTATAGCGCTGACAGCGATGTGCGGGTAGAACTATCCTGGCACGGGCTAACCCACGTCGGGCTGCGGCGTGAAACTAACCAGGACAGCTACCTTGCAATACCCCCCGTGTTCGCGGTTGCCGATGGAATGGGTGGTCACGAGGGCGGCGAGATCGCATCCGCTGCCGTAACCATGAGGCTTGCAGAACTCGCAGAATCTGGTGATGCGGTCGATATTGACTCGCTGGTGCGAGCGCTAACTGTAGCTGTGACTGATATTCAGTCGGAAGATAATGCGACGCGGCACACGGCCGGCACAACCGTGACCGGTGCTTTTTTTGGCACAGAAACGAACGTGCCCAACTGGAATATTTTCAACATTGGCGATTCGCGGGTTTACCATTTTTTTGAGGGCGCGCTAACGCAGGTCACGCGCGATCACTCTGTTGTGCAGCATCTGCTGGACAGCGGCGCGATAACGCCCGCAGAAGCGGAGGTGCATCCGCATGCAAATATTATTACTCGTGCCGTTGGCGGCTATGAGTCGCCCGTGCCGGATCTTATGAAAATCGCGATCGTGCCCGGGCAGCGGATTCTGATCTGCTCTGACGGGCTCACAAAAGAGCTCACCGACGTGGGTATTCAGTATTTTTTGAGTCAGGCGGATACGGCAGCCGATGCTGCTGAAGTTCTGCTTGAGCACGCGCTCGGCAACACAGGGCGCGATAATATCTCGGTGATCGTACTTGAGGTGCATGCGCTGACGGGAGTTCCTGCGGAAGCAGAGGGCAACAGCGCGGAAACTGAGCGTAATCTTAGCTAAATCAAAGGTTGGGCGCGTAAAATTGTAGTGGCTTATTAGGCCACTAAGAATAATAAAGGAGCCCAAACAAATGGCACTTATTGATGCAGTTATTGCCCGTGAAATTCTTGATTCTCGCGGCAATCCCACAGTTGAGGTAGAGGTCGGCTTAACCGACGGATCGGTGGGGCGTGCGGCGGTTCCTGCCGGTGCATCAACTGGTGAGTACGAAGCGTACGAGCGGCGTGACGGAGAGAAAACACGATATTTTGGTAAGGGCGTTTGCAAAGCTGTTGAGTCAGTTTATAACACGCTAGGTCCTGCTATTGAGGGTATGGCGGCGGATGACCAGCGCGCTATTGACCAGGCGCTAATTGAGGTTGACGGCAGTGATAATAAAGAAAAACTGGGCGCTAACGCAATTCTTGGCGTGAGCATGGCGGTTGCGCACGCGGCGGCGGTTTCAGCTGGGCTACCACTTTTTCGCTACTTTGGCGGTCCAACAGCGTGTGCCTTGCCGGTGCCCCTGATGAACATTATTAACGGTGGCGCTCATGCTGACACCGGTGTTGAGATTCAGGAGTTTATGATCGTGCCAATTGACGCAGAAACATTCAGCGAAGCTTTGCGCTGGGGTGCTGAGGTTTACCATACGCTGAAAGGTCTGCTAAAAGAGCGTAACCTATCAACAGGGCTTGGTGATGAGGGCGGATTCGCGCCCGACCTGCCAACCAATGATGCGGCTCTTGATCTGCTTGTTGAGGCGATTGAGCGCGCGGGTTTCACTCCCGGGTCTGATATCGCGCTTGCGCTTGATGTGGCATCGAGTGAGTTTTGCGAGCACGGAGTGTACACTTTCGAGGGTAGACAGCGTACAGCGGATGAAATGATAGCCTACTATCGGCAGCTTGTTGCTAAATATCCGCTCGTGTCGATTGAAGATCCGCTAGATGAGAACGACTGGGAAGGCTGGGTTAATCTGACTGACGCGCTTGGTGACGCGGTGCAACTTGTTGGTGACGATCTGTTTGTAACCAATCCGGAGCGTCTTGCGGAGGGAATTACCACGGGAGCTGGCAACAGCCTGCTCGTGAAGGTAAACCAGATTGGCACTCTCACGGAGACCGCTGATGCTGTGAAGCTTGCGCATCGCAACGCTTACTCAACAATTATGTCGCACCGTTCGGGCGAGACGGAGGATGTGACGATCGCCGATTTGGCGGTGGCGTTTGAGACGGGGCAGATTAAAACCGGTGCTCCCGCGCGCAGCGAGCGCGTTGCTAAGTACAATCAGCTTTTGCGCATCGAAGAAGAACTCGGTGAAGCTGCTGAATACGCTGGCAAAGCCGCTTTCCCGCGGTTTGGTGCGTAGCAGTAGCTTAGCCCGACTGTGTGAGGTGAGCGTTTGCCAAGTTTGCGTGTGGTGCTTATTTGATCTATTCTGGTTGTAGTTGGTGTTTAGTGTGTTTGTGCACAATGCCGATTAGCGTAATATGATCGCGATGAGTGTTTACCACGTTTGCACGCGGTAAACACTCATCGTACTTTTATTTTATTTGGAGTGTTTATGGGTGCTAAAAAAACCGTACAAACGCCCGCCGCGTCGAGGCAATATAGGTTGCGCCCGAGCATAATTAAACTGTTCTGTATTGTGTTTGTGATAGCTGCGTTTGTGTCGATTATTCCAAATACGCTTAAATACTTTGAACAAAAACAAGAGATTAAGGCAGTTGAACAGAAGCTCGAGCAAACACGCAACGAAGTCGCTGAAAAACAGCGCGCTGTTGCAAACTGGGACGATCCAAACTACGTGCGAGCGCAGTCGCGTGACAGGCTTTTTTACGTTATGCCCGGAGAGTTCCAGCTGGGAATTATTAACGATATCCAGCTGCCGCAAACAAGCCGCGAAGTAACAGAAAAAGATTTAACCGCCGCTAAAAGCGACTGGTCACAAAACCTGCTGGGCTCTATTTTGCGAGCCTCTCAGGTCGAGAAGCCGCCCGCGCAAGCGGATGAGCAGCCCGAGCAGGAATAACCACGTCCGCAAAACGAACAACAAAAGCAGCATGAACATGAACTTTGAAAAACCATTTCAGGCTGATATTGAGACTGTTAGGCACAATGAAAATGAACTGTAAAAAACCGTCTCAGGATGATATTGAGATTG
This sequence comes from Canibacter zhuwentaonis, assembly GCF_018531145.1. Classification (GTDB taxonomy): domain Bacteria; phylum Actinomycetota; class Actinomycetes; order Actinomycetales; family Microbacteriaceae; genus Canibacter; species Canibacter zhuwentaonis. The sequence continues at coordinate 70,931 of NZ_JAHDSZ010000001.1, forward strand.
TGAGCGGGCAGCTTGGGCGGCCGGCGCGCGGAGTGCTGTATATTGCCGCGCGAGCCGCATCGGGGGAGCCGCTGGTGGTGGCAACCGCCCCGTGCCTGGCTGATGGCACCCCGTTCCCAACTTTTTACTACCTAACACACCCCGAGGCCGTTGCTGCCGCCTCCCGGCTCGAAGCGACCGGTTTTATGGCAGAGTTGAACGTGCGGCTGCAAGAAGACGCTGAATTGCGCGCAGCCTACACCCGGGCGCACGAGCTGTACATAGCGGATCGCGAGCGTGCGGGCGGTAAAGTTCCGCAGCTTGAGGGCATCAGCGCGGGGGGAATGCCTGCGCGTGTCAAATGCCTGCACGCGCTAATTGGGCACGCCTTGGCAGCAGGTGCGGGCGTTAATCCGCTCGGAGATATTGCGCTTGCCGCGAGTGGCTTTTTAGCACAGGAGCATTAATTGCGCTCTTACCGGGCTGTGCGGGTTATGGCAATTGCGTGCTTGCCGTGTTGTGCAGTATGCGATAACTGTGCGTTTTTCGCGAGTAATTTTGCTGTGCAAAGGCATTAATTGTGCGCTCATCACGCTGTGCAGTTTGTAATAGTTGCGCGCTCACCGCGCTGTAAAGTTTGCAACGGCGTTTTAGATTAGAATATTAGGTATAACAAGAAGTGGCGTAAACGCGCCACAGCATAAAGGAGTTTTTCTTGACTAAAGAGATTTTAATTGTTGGTGGTGGCTACGCGGGATTTTACACCGCTTGGCATCTAGAAAAGCATTTGCGTCGCGGTGAGGCTAATGTGACGATAGTTGATCCGCTGCCGTATATGCAGTATCTACCGTTCTTGCCCGAGGTGGCGGCCGGTTCAATTGAGCCGCGCCACGCGGTTGTGAGCAGGCGGCGACACCTGCGCAACACCGCAGAAATTAGCGGCAAGGTTGTTGGCATCAGGCACGCCGACAAGCTCGCAACTATTGAGCTTGCCGATGGCAGTACGCTTGAGCAGTCATATGATGAGATTGTGATTACAACGGGCTCGGTGTCGCGCACCTTCCCAATTCCGGGCATCGCTGATAACGCTATCGGCATGAAAACCATCGAAGAGGCGGCGGCTGTGCGCGATCGCCTGTTTGGCAATTTCGAGCGCGCCGCTGCCTTGCCAAAGGGTTCAGCAGAGCGCGAGCGACTTTTGACGGTGACCGTTGTTGGCGGTGGATTCGCAGGAATAGAAACAATTGCAGAGCTGCGCAGCGCAGCTAACGACCTGCTCTCGCGCTACCCGGAAATTGATTTTGCAGAAACCTCATTCCACCTCGTAGAGGCAATGGGGCGGATCATGCCCGAGGTGAGCCAAGAGCTGGCCGACTGGGTTATTAAAGACCAGAGCGCTAAAGGTGTGACGATTCACTTGGATACTCAGCTGCAGGATGCAACAGGAGGGCAGATTAAACTCTCTACCGGCGAGGAATACCCCTCTGACCTGATTATTTGGACAGCAGGTGTGATGCCGCGCCCGTTCTTGCGCAACACCGATCTGCCGATTGGCTCGCGCGGTCACGTTATTTCATCACCAACCTTGCAGGTAACAACCGAAAACGGCGAAAAGGTGCTGGGCGCTTGGACCGCTGGTGACACCGCGCAAACACCGGATATTTCCGAGACCCCAGGTCCTGGCGGTTTCTGTGTGCCGAACGCGCAGCACGCTGTGCGGCAGGGTAAGCTGCTGGCGCGTAACATTACAGCACAGCTGCGCGGTGAGGGGCTGTTTAAGTACAACCACAAAAACCTTGGTGCGGTTGCCGGTCTTGGCCTGAACACGGGTGTTTTCCAGTCTGGTAAAGTGCACCTGACCGGATACATTGCATGGCTTGCGCACCGGCTCTACCATGGCATGGCAATTCCAACGTGGGAGCGTAAAGCTCGCGTGTTTGGCGGCTGGGTAGGTCACTTTATTTGGAAGCGCGACGGGGTTGGAATTGAAGCCAACAAGTCCCCGCGCGCAGAGTTTGAGCGGTTTGCGGCGCGTCCCAAATCTTAAAACTCGGCAATTTTTTGGGCTGTAACTATTGCGGGGCGGATCGTGCAGCGCGGATTTGCCCCGCAATAGTTGTTTCAGAGCGCGGTTATGAGCCTGGTGCGCCACGGGTTTGGTGTCACCACGCGGTTATGACTCCGGTGCGAGACACAGAATGGTTGCTAGCTCGCCGCACTGTGGCGGATGTTACAACGCGGTTACGAGCTGGGCGCGTGGCGGCTTAAAAACTCGTACATTTCAGTTTCATCCACGCCTGGAAAATCTCCGCTCGGGAGGGGTGCGAGAATATACTGGTGCATTTTGGCGCTTGCCCAGCTTTTGTTTTGCCACCTGTTGCGCAGCTGTGTGGAGGGGAGCTTGCAGCACTTGCTCGATGGGCACTTAGAAACGCGCCGCACCGTGGTGTCGCTACCCCTAAACCATTTCGCGTCGCTAAACGCAACCCCGCAGGTGATCGAAAATCCGCCAGAGGTTTCCGCTTCTCCTGTTTGTACGCTCGACCAGAAAGTGCCAGCGGGCGTGTCCGTGTACTGGTAGAACTCGCTTGTGCGAGTGCGGCGCTGAAAAGCGGTACGACCGGGAAACTTGCGGCACAGAATCTGCCCTTCAGCGTTGCCCGCTGAGTCGGTGGGTAAAACCAATCCGTCGTTCGCAAATCCGCGGATTAGCAACCCTGCGGTGTCGGTGCGATAAAAATGCACGGGTAAATCCAGGTGGGTTGTTGCCAGGTTTGTGAACCTGTGTGCGGCGGTCTCGTGGGTCACCCCAAAAGCGTCCCGGAAGTCTTCGATCGCCAGGTTGCGATTTTGCTTTGCCCGTAGTAAAAACTCTTTTGCGGCAGTTTCCGGAATCAGGCAGGCGGATGAGAAGTAGTTTATTTCGAGCCTGTGGCGTAAAAACTCGGCGTAGTTTGAGGGTGGTTTGTGCTTCAGAATGCGGTGCGCCATTGCCTGCAGCGCTAGTGCGCGCAGTCCGTGTCCGCCCGGAATTGACGCCGGTGGCAAATAGATTCTACCGTTTTCAAGGTCGGTGATACTTCGCGTGTTCTGCGGCAAATCCTCAACGAAGATAAGCTCAAAGCCGAGTTTTTCCGCGAGCACGGCAACTGTGCGGTGTGTTAACGCTCCGTTAGTGTGCCCAACCTGTGCCATCAGCTCTTCTGCGAGTTTCTCAATTTCTGGCAGGTAGTTGTTGAGCTCGTGCATCCGCTGCCTAATCAGTGTGTTCGCGTGCCGCGCGCCCTCGGAGCTGGCGGCTTTTTCGCGCGACTGCTCGTGCAGCGCAGTGCTGAGCGTGACTATTGTTTCGAGGGCGTTTTCCGAGAGCGCCTGTGGGTTTGTTATTGGCGGTATTTGCAGCTCTTTGAGCAGTTCGCTCTGCTGCAGGCTGAGTAGTTTAATTTCGAGTTCGGCTCTTTTTGACGGCGCGCTTGCGGTGAGGAGCGTTTTAATATCGGTTGTGAAAATCGCCGCTAGCTGTGCGAGCACCGATATTTTAGGCTCGCGTTTGCCGGTTTCGTAGAGCGAGAGCTGGCTCACGCTGAGCCCGATTTTTTCGCTCACCTCGACCAGCGTAAGCCCCGATTTTTTACGAAAATGCTTTATTCTTTTGCCGAGAATGAGCGCGCTCTGCTTTTTATCGCCAGTTTTCTGCGTTTTTGAGGGGGTTGCTGGAGTCGCGCCCGCGATATCCGCTGTAAAATTAGACATATTTATATTATACGTAAAAAAATTAAAAAGTTTACACCGTTTTTTGGCTGTTATGTCACTAAACATAACTAATAATTAAATTAGGAGAAATTTTATTCGGTGTTTAGGAGCTAAAATGACCACCGCCACAAAAATCGACAACGACTATCAGCCAATTACGCACACTATCGCTGAGTTTGAGAGCGCTGCACCGGTAAAAGATGCCAAGGTTTTAGGCTGGATTTGCGAGATGGCGGATATAATGCAGCCGGACCAAATATTCTGGTGCGACGGCAGCACCGCGCAGTGGCAGCTGCTGACCGCAGAGATGGTAGCGCAGGGCTCACTGATAAAACTCAACCCGGATATTCGCCCAAACAGTTTTCTAGCGCGCTCAAGCAGTGACGATGTTGCGCGTGTTGAAGAGCGTACCTTTATTTGTGCGGCGGATCCCGAAGCAGTCGGACCAACCAACAACTGGCGCGACCCAGACGAGATGCGTCAAGAACTGCTGCCGTTTTTTAAGGGTGCGATGCGCGGCCGCACAATGTATGTGCTGCCCTTTGCTATGGGTCCCATCGGCGGTGCTATTACGCAGCTGGGATTGCAGCTCACCGATTCCCCGTACGCGGTGCTGAGTATGCAGATTATGGCGCGGGTCAGTTTTGAAGTGCTGCGCCACATTGAGCGCGGAGCTAACTGGGTGCGCACCGCGCACACGGTTGGAGCGCCGCTGCTTGACGGCGCGGCAGACAGCGCCTGGCCGTGCAATAGCACCAAGTACATCTGCCATTTTCCAGACACGCTTGAGGTGTTGTCCTTCGGGTCTGGCTATGGCGGCAACGCGCTCTTGTCAAAGAAGTGTTTTGCGCTGCGCCTTGCGAGTGTGATGGGCAAGCGCGAGGGATGGCTTGCTGAGCATATGCTGCTGATCAAGGTAACCAATACGAACACGGGCCGCGTCTATAATTTGGCGGCGGCGTTCCCATCCGCTTGCGGTAAAACCAACCTGGCGATGCTAACGCCGACAATTCCGGGGTGGAAAGTTGAAACCCTGGGTGACGATATTGCGTGGCTCAGGCAGGGAGCGGATGGCAGGCTGTACGCAATTAACCCGGAGGCGGGCTTCTTTGGAGTCGCGCCCGGCACCGGCGAGAGCACCAACCCGACCGCGATTAGCGCGCTCTGGGGTAACACGATTTATACGAATGTGGCGCTCACAGATGACGGCGATGTGTGGTGGGAGGGTAAAACCGATGAGGTGCCCGCACACCTGATCGACTGGCAGGGGCAGGACTGGACTCCCGCGAGCGGGACACCAGCGGCACACCCTAACTCGCGCTTTACTGTTCCTGTGACACAGGCACCGAGCATTGCCCCTGAGTGGAGCGAAGCTGAAAACGGGGTGCCGCTCGACGCAATTCTGTTTGGCGGCAGGCGTGCCACAAACGTGCCGCTGGTTGCAAAAGCGCTCAGCTGGCAGCACGGGGTGTTTATGGGCGCTACGATTTCGAGCGAGAAAACTGCGGCGCAAGAGGGGCTGGTTGGTGAGCTGCGGCGGGATCCGTTTGCGATGCTGCCTTTCTGCGGCTACAACATGGCGGATTACTGGGGGCACTGGCTCGCAATAGGTGAGAAGCTGGGAGATAAAGCGCCGGCTATTTTCCAGGTGAACTGGTTTAGAAAAGACGCTGACGGGAAGTTTTTGTGGCCAGGATTTGGTGAGAACTCGCGTGTTATTGACTGGATTTTGCGCAGCCTCGATGCTGACAGCGAGAGCGACGATGCGAAGGGCGAAGAGCTGCCAGTGGGAATTGTTCCCGCCAGTGGCGAGCTGAACCTGACAGGTATTGAGATTAGCGACGAGTCGCTTGCCGAGTTATTTAGGGTTGATAATGAGAGCTGGCTGCAAGAGTGTATGCTGACTGAGGAGTTCTTTGCGATGTTCGGTGACCGCGTGCCGCAGGAGCTACGCGCGCAGCTGCAGGGTCTGCGCGAGCGTCTCGGGGCTTAATTTCACCTTAGCCAGTGTTGCCTGGTGATTTTTGCTGGCGGTGGGGTTTTGCCTGACACTTGCGCCTGGGCGGTTTTACCCACTGGTTTTGCTTAGGCTTTTTGGCGGAGTGGGTGTTGTGATTAATTTGCCGCCCTAGCTCTTGAGCGTGTACTATTATAATCGGTACTGTTTTTGCGGCGCGCCCCCGTAGCCCAATTGGCAGAGGCAGAAGACTTAAAATCTTTCCAGTCTGGGTTCGAGTCCCAGTGGGGGTACAAATTTTGTTATTTTTATTATGCGAAGGCGTGAAGTTGTGATCTCTGAGTTTTGGAGTCGAGCGGTAAGCGAGATCCCTGAGCTGCAAAACCTGAGTGTTCTCTACAGAATCGCAAAGTAGTTTTGAGATTTATTTTGTAGCATCCAGATCAGTTTTAGTTCAAGCCGTAGCTGCGGTGCAGCCTTGAAAGCGTTGCCAGTGTTGTAGCTGGCGTTGTGAGTAAGCATCCTCTGCGCTTAATATCGCCGCTGGCTTGTTTAGCTTGGTATTAAACAGCGCCTTCTGCTTCCAGTGTTTTAGCAGTTGATAAACTATAGAATATAGTCATGGATGTTTCATTAATTGTGTTTTTGGTGGCGCTCGGTTTCGTGCTGGTGCTTGGTGTTTACGTGTGGGTTACCTACAACTCGCTTGTAACGCTTCGAGCGCGGGTTGATGAGGCGTGGAGCGATATTACAGTGCAGCTGAAGCGGCGTGCCGACCTGATCCCGAGTCTTGTTGACACCGTTAAAGGGTATGCAACACACGAACGCGCGGCATTTGAAGAGGTAACGCGAGCCAGAGCAGAAACGCTTGCCGCGTCCGGTCCCGCGGCCGCGTCAGAGGCAGAAAATCATATGCAGCAGGCGCTTAAGAGCATCTTTGCGATCGCGGAGGCGTATCCGCAGTTGCAGGCGAGCCAGAACTTTCTGGAGCTGCAGTCCGCTCTTGTTGATGCCGAAAACAAAATCCAAGCATCGCGCCGCTTCTACAACGGCGGAGTGCGCGAGCTGAACACTAAGATTCAGGTTTTCCCCAACACGATTTTTGTGCGTGGCATGGGTTTCAAAGAGCGTGAGTTCTTTGAGGTGCAAGATTTTGCGGCTATTGCAGAGCCGCCGCGCATTGACTTCGGTAACTAGTTTTTAGCAGCGCGAGGTATTCGGCGTGTACAGGGAGATCCGCAGAAATAAAATAAACACCTGGCTGATTATGACCTTTTTTGTGCTCATAATCGGCGGTTTGGGTTATCTCGCTGGCGTTATCTATAACAGCTACACGGTTACCGTGTTCATTGTGCTGGGAGCTGTTGGGTACACGCTGGTGCAGTATTTCATGGCAAGCAGGCAGGCACTAAGTATGGCAGGCGCGGTACAGATTACCGAGCGAGACAATCCGCGCCTCTATCGCACAGTTGAAAACCTTGTGATTACAACCGGTATGCCGATGCCGAAAGTGTACATTGTAAACGACCCTGCTCCCAACGCCTTTGCGACCGGCAGAAACCCCGAGAACGCGGTTGTTGCGGCGACTACCGGGCTGCTTGAAATTATGACGGATGCCGAACTCGAGGGCGTGATGGCGCACGAGCTGGGACACGTGCGCAACTACGACATCCGAGTAAACATGATAGTTTACGGGCTGGTTGTGGCCGTTGGCATGATTGGCGATATGCTGATGCACATCACGGTATTTGGGCGCGGGCGTAATAGCAACAACCCGGTAGCAATGATTTTTGGCATTGTGGCGATGCTGATTGCGCCGCTCGTAGCAACAGTTGTTCAGCTTGCCGTTTCTCGGCAGCGGGAATATTTAGCGGATGCAACTGGCGCGCTCACAACCCGACACCCTGTTGCGCTCGCGAGTGCGCTGCACAAGCTGCAGGAGCACGCGCAGCCGTTGAAAAGGCAGCAGACAAGCATGGCGCACATGTGGATATCAGATCCTAACAAAGCCGGTTTTGTGCAGCAGCTGTTCGCAACGCATCCGCCGATAGAGAGCAGAATTAAACGCCTGCTTGAGAATCAAGCTAAGTTTTAGCGAGTTTCTGACGATCTTTTACAAAACGTATTTTAGGGTGTGTTTTGAGTGGAAAAAATACCGTAAAAGCGTTACTCTAGATAGCAAAGCACAAAGGGGAGCAAGCCCCTTAGAAAGGGAGAATAGAGTGACGGATTATTACTCGAAGCAGACACGTTTAGAGACGGACTCGCTCGGCAGTGTTGAAGTGCCGCGCAGCGCATACTGGGGTGTGCACACAGCGCGCGCGCTGGAGAACTTTCCAATTTCAAGGCGACCTATCTCTGTTTATCCGCAGTTTGTGCGTGCCTTTGCGTGCGTGAAACAGGCCGCAGCGCGCGCTAATTTGCAGATTGGCGCTATTGATGAGCAGAAAGCGCGCCTGATTGACCGCGCCTGCGAAGAGGTCAAAAACGGAATGCTGCTCGACCAGTTTATTGTTGGCGTTGTGCAGGGAGGTGCTGGCACCTCAACCAACATGAACGCGAATGAGGTTATCACAAACCGAGCTTTGGAGCTGGCGGGTCGTGAAAAAGGCGACTACGCGTTTATTAATCCGAACGATCACACAAACTGTAGCCAGTCAACCAACGACACATACCCAACCGCAATTAAAATTGCGATCGCTTTCTCGCTCACGTCGTTGACTTGTCAAATTGAGGAGCTCGCGAAGAGCTTTGAGGCTAAGGGCAAAGAGTTTGGCAACATTCTTAAGGTTGGTCGCACACAGCTGCAGGATGCTGTCCCGATGACACTGGGGCAGGAGTTCCGTGCTTTTGGTGTGACACTTTACGAAGACGTTGACCGGCTGCGAGAAGTTGAGCGTCTGCTGTACGAGGTTAATATGGGCGCGACCGCTATCGGTACGGGAATTAACGCGTCGCTCGGTTACAAAGAAGCGGTTATTGAGCACCTGCGCGATATCACGGGAATTCCGCTTGAAACGGCCGGTGATTTGATTGAGTCGACGAGTGACACGGGCGTGTTTATTACATTCTCGGGCGCTCTGAAACGCTGCGCGCTGAAGCTTTCTAAGATTTCTAATGATTTGCGGCTTTTGTCTTCTGGTCCGCAGGCTGGCATCGGTGAAATTAACCTGCCGGCTCGCCAGGCGGGATCGTCGATTATGCCGGGCAAGGTTAACCCTGTAATTCCAGAGGCAGTGTCGCAGGTGGCGTATGCTGTTGCTGGTGCTGATGTTACAGTGTCGATGGCCGTTGAGGCTGGGCAGCTGCAGCTTAACGCTTTTGAGCCGATTATCGCTCACTCGCTGTTCCAGTCTATGACGTGGCTTGAGCAGGCATGCCTCACCTTGCGGCTAAACTGTGTTGATGGTATCACGGCAAACACCGACAAGCTCTCTGAAACTGTTGAGCGCTCGGTTACTGTGATAACCGCTCTTGCCCCTGTTATTGGATACGCTGAGGCTGCTAAGCTCGCAAAAGAAGCGCTCGCCACGAACGCGAATATTCGTGAGCTGGTTGTTGCTAAGGGTCTATTGAAGGAGAGCGAGTTGGCGGATATCCTGCAGCCAGCACGCCTCGCGGGAATCACCCCAGACACCGAGACCGTGCGCGCCGCAGCTCATGTGACTCCGGCCACCGAAGTTGACGCCACAAGCGTAATGGGTGAGGCTTAATAGCCGCGCAATAACCTATTGGGTTTGCAACCCTTAAAAACTCCCCGCTAGCTGATAGCTTAGATAGCGGGGAGTTTTGAATGATTTAATGGTTTGTTTTAGCGCTGCGTATTAAACTTCAACCGCGTGGGTTGTGAGCGCGCCGATTTTTTCGATCGTTACCGTAACAACAGTGCCGTCTTTAAGGTAGAGCGGTGGTTTACGGCTGCGTCCGGCTCCGCCCGGAGAGCCGGTTGAAATCATTGTGCCGGGCTTGAGCGTTAGTGATTGTGAAATTGTTACGAGCAGCTGTTTCACAGAACGCACCATAAAAGAAGTTGATGAGTCCTGCACTCGCAGATCATCGAACTCTGTTGTTATTTTAAGCTGCTGCGGATCTGGTATTTCATCCGCTGTAACAACAACGGGACCAACCGGAGTGAAGCCGTCAAAAGACTTGCAGCGTGACCACTGCGGTTCTGCAAATTGCAGGTTGCGAGCTGTTAAATCATTTACGACTGTGTATCCAAAAACGTGATCCAGAGCGTTTTCAGGGGTTAGGTTCTTGGCTTCCTTTCCGATTATCACCCCCAGCTCGCCCTCGTAGTCAACTTCGCGGGTGAGATGGGTTGGTAACTCAACCGTGCCGTTGTGAGGCGCGAGCGAGTTTGGGAAAAGCGAGAAGAGCACAGGACCGGCATCGTTATCAAGGCTTAGCTCGTTGGCGTGTTCACTGTAGTTAAGACCCACTGCGAGTGTGACAGGCGGGCTGATTACTGACGGACCGTACTGTAAATCGCTTAGTTTTGTGCCGGTGCCAGGTTGCAGAGATGTTGCGGCGGATTGTAAATCTGCGTACGCTTTAGGCTCTGACTCTAGTAGCTGCTGTAGTGTTTTTGCAGCGCATCCAAGCTCAGCTGCAAACACAGCGTGAGATCCTTTAATAACAGCTAGGCGAGGTGATAAATCAGGGTTAGGAGTTAAATGCGCAAGTTTCACGCTAATAACTTTATCTAAAACACGTCATAATTTTTTGTGAATGTTGTTTTGCGCGAGCGTTTTTGTGCTGGTCTGTGAGAGTGGCGAGCAGCTCACGCCGCTCTCACAGCAGCTTAAGCACGTTTATTTCTTAACCTAGTGTACTCAAACTGTGCATCCCTCACAGTGAGTTTAGGCATCTTTATTTCCTGTAATTATCACCCCTGCTGTTAGCTGTTGGTCACTGTTGTGGCTTGTTTCTGCGGTAAATGCCGTAGCCTATTGCTCCAATTCCTGCCGCGGCGAGCGATCCGGCAACAACAAAACCCAGCAGACCAAGCTCAGACGCTATTTTTTCAACAGCTCCTGTCACCTCTAAAATAGGAGATGGCGTAACCTTAACTGTTTCGTCCGGCAGACCGCATTTTCCGCGGTGAGCGACAATCCGTTCGCCATCTGGTTTAACATACGTCAGAGTTTCAACCCAGTAGTATACGCCAGGCTCACTAAAACTCACCTTTTCAGACTCGTATGCCCCGATAGATTCAACGAGAACTGGTTTATCTAGCGCGAACACCATATTTGATGTTTCACAAACGGGAGCGTTAGTGTCCAGTGCCTTGTAGGCTGCGAATGTGAGCTCAGTTTTAACACCGCTGCTTGTGCTTGGCAACACGCCGGATACTGTCGCGGTGTCAAAAGTTTTTTCACCAATATGCACTTCTGGTCTGGTTTTAGTCACAACCGTTGCGTCAGTAACCTCCGTTGTCTCGTTTTCAATCCCGCATTTTCCTTCGTGCAGGGTTACAGTGCCATCATCGGGGTGGGTTGCTATAAGTTTTTCAATCCACCAGTAAACACCCTTCCCTGTTGTTTTAAGAGCATCGGAGACGTATTCAGCCTCTTGCGCAACCCCGGAGGTAACCGGTTTGGGTGCTGTTGTGGCGATTTTGTTTGCCGGAGTGCACACCGGTGAACCGCTGAAGAAACTCTGTCGCAGAACCTGTTGTATGCCCCGGTGGCGCTGTTTTACGTCCTGGTCTTCTTGTTTGATGCTTTGGTCGCTCTGTTCTGTTGCCGCGTCGTTCTGCTTTATTACGTGGTTGCTCTGTTCGATGTCGTTCAAATCGGGTTTTTTGTAGAGTTCGAACACAATGCTTGTGTTCTCAGGAACACTGCCGGTAACTATTGCGGTATCGGTAATAGAGTCAAAAACAGACGCGTTTTTGAGTGCTTTACTAACAACTATTGGCCGCACAATTTTTGCTGATTCAGTCGGCACTCCGAAATCGTCGCAAGTTTCATCCCATATTCCGGGCGTGCTCTGATCCGCATCCACAACACACCAGCGCATTGTAACGAAGCTGTATTTGGGGTCAGTGTTCAGCGGTAGTCTGATTGCCGGGGATACTAGATCCTGCTCGTTTTTTGCGGGATCCGTTGTGACTTTAACCGTGCCTATCGCGACTGCACTATCTGGTACAGTGGCGGATTGCGGCAGCTCAACGCCAGAGTAGAGGTAGGCGGTGCCCGTTAGCGTGAGCGGGATACGGTCACCGTTACTGTCGCGAAGCCAGTTGTCCTTGGCGCTTATTTTAACGGTGTCGGTAAACTCTGTGCCGACAGTGAGCTCTGCTGCAGACAGCTCGGTTTTGAACTTCACCGGCATTTTCCCGACCTGTGTTTCTTCTCGCGCACCAAATCCGTCAGTGTAAAAATACTTTTCGGGAAAGGCGCGGCAGCCCGGTGCGCCGCCGGATGCGGTGCAGTCTTTTGTGCCGATTATGGCAGGATCTTGATCCGCTGTGTCGATATCCCATTTCCAGGTGTAGAAGCCCTGCTCCTGAACTGTTTGAGGCACAGAAACCTGGTATGTTTGGGCGGTGCTGTGATCGCGCCTCGGGTCGGTTGTGATTTTTGTCCGAGCAACAACGGGAGCGCCCCGGGGCGCTTCGCGAGAGGGATTTAGCGCCGGGTCAGAGAGGAAAGGTCCGTACAGCGTGCCTGTTGCGGTGACTGGCATCCATTCTTTCTCGCCTGAGTCATTGATACGCCACCGCCAGGTGTCTGACAGCGCGGCGGTTGCTTTGGCTGGGCTGAAAGTGACCGTGTCTGAAAAATTATCGCCTATCTTTATAAACTTGGAAGCTACCGCACTTGTGACTTCTGGTGCCCACAGAGTGTCCGCATCAGAGTAAGATGCCTCAAAGTGCTTTTCTCTGTCTTTGGGTATTCGTAATTTAATTGTGGACTGCCGACCGCCGCCGTTACCGAATAGGATCTGCTCATCATGCACAATCTGCTTGCCGTTGAACCAGACCCTGTAATAACGGTCCCATATTCGGTCGTGCGGCGGAATACCGACCCAGCTGAGCACTGTGCCCGCCGGTGCGCCGTTTTGCCATTTCTTGGTGGTTGAATCATCGTCACTGAACCTGCCGTTGTGGATGTTGAGCTCTGTGATTCCTTGCGGGATTGCAATGGTGCCGCGGTAAGGGGTTTCGATGCTGATAGCGGCGTTGCGCTGTGAGGCAGCGCGCACCCATGAACTCGCCTCGGCGAGCATACTGTCAGCGCGGCTGTTAACCTGCTCGCCAACCACTCTCAAAACCTTTTTCAGTTCGTGATTGTGCCCGCTGTTGCCGCCGTTGCGGTCGCGTATTTTCCATACTGCAAGCGCAACAGCGGCGGTCTGCACGTTGTCGTTTGTTTGCCCGTACTTAGAGATAATAAAGCTCATTTGTTTGAGTTCGTCGCCAGCAACTTCACCCGCGCTAATATAGGCCTTGCTGTAGGCGGGGATTGTGTTTTGCGGTTTGAATATGGGCGGGGTTTTCCGCGTAATAATGCCGATTTCAACGCAGTAAACCAGTTGACCATCCATTATGAACGCGCCCGCGCCGGGGGAGCCGCTGCGACCGTTCCAGCCAACGCCAGGGCCGTAACCGATATCAGACTGTGGTGTTGCCACGGCCGGGCTTAAAGTTAAAATGCTGCCCGCAATAAAGGACATTGCTAGTAGCAGTACGGTGAGAACCAAAACCGTAATTTTAGCGGGGAGCAGCTGCGTCCCGCGTTCTCGCCGAATAAATTGTTTGTGGCTCATGTGCGCACCTTTCGTGTTAAGCGTGTTTTCTGTAAAACACTGTGCAAACTGTGTCCATAAATAGTTGCACTGAGAGATGCACTAGATTGGGTGCTGCTAAAAACCTGTGGAAAACTTGCACTTGCTTGGGGCATGAGAAACAATTCAGTTTGCACGGCGAGCTTGTTGCGGTGTCACGGATTCGCAGCCGCGGATATGTACGCTGGGTGGGGATATGTAGGCTGGGGCGGAATGGGGTGTGGATGTGCGCGCTTTGGCGGATGCGTTTGCTTGGGTGATAAGATGACGGATGCTGTGCGCGGGCGCTCCTGGTTATTGCAAGGCGCATCTGGTATTATTGTTTAATTGCCGTATAACGGCCGCGGATAAAGAGAGCTAGCACACAGGGTGTTATGCGCCGCGCAACAACACAAGGAGAGCTAATAATGGCACTTGATCCAAAAGCAAAGCAAGAGATTATTGCCGAATATGCAACTAAAGAGGGCGACACTGGCTCTCCAGAAGTGCAGGTTGCGATTCTTTCTAAGCGCATCAAAGATCTCACAGAGCACCTCAAAGAGCACAAACACGATCACCACTCACGTCGCGGGCTGCTGCTGCTTGTTGGGCAGCGTCGTCGTTTGCTTGGTTATTTGCAGCGGATCGACATTGAGCGCTACCGTAGCTTGATCCAGCGGCTAGGTTTGCGCCGATAAGGATTTAAATAATCTGCTACCCTCCCGGTGTCTGGCTGTTGATTGCAGCTTCTAAAACACGGGAGGGCAGTTTTTTGCTCGCTTATGCGCTGTTGTATGGTGCAATACCGCGTATATATGTGCCCGAGCTTGCGTTTTCTGGCTGCGTGTCCGGTCTGTTGCGCCCGGGACTGTATCGTAGTTGCGAACCCAGGTTTTATGCGCCCTTGCGCACATTGCATTCCGCACGTTCCGCATTCACAATCCACTTATAAACAAAGAGGTTGGTCAGGGAAAATCCCCGACCAACCTCTAGTTGCCCGCTAGACTAGATCTTTTTAGACGCGTCCTTCAGCACTGAGCGTAGAATGCTCGCGATTTCTTTAATCTCAGGTTCGCCAATGGTAAGTGGCGGAGCAAGCTGAATCACAGGGTCTCCACGGTCGTCAGCGCGGCAGTACAGACCCGCCTCCCAAAGTTTAGGACTCAGGTAGTCGCGCAACAGACGGTTTGACTCTTGCTCGGTGAAGGTTTCTTTGGTTGCTTTGTCCTTTACAAGCTCGATACCGAAGAAGAAGCCCGCGCCGCGCACGTCGCCAACAATATCAATGTCAAGCAGTTTCTCAAGCTCTGACCTAAAGAACGGGCTTGTTTCTTTAACGTGCTCGTTGAGTTGTTCTTCTTCAAAGATATCGAAGTTAGCAAGGGCGGCAGCACAGGCAGCGGGGTGTCCCGCCCAGGTGTAGCCGTGGTAGAAAGTATTATCAACATTCTGAAATGGCTCGTAGACGCGATCGCTAACGATTGCCGCACCGAGTGGTGCGTAACCTGAGGTGATGCCCTTAGCGCTCGTAATAATGTCTGGCACATAGCCGAGAGCGTTACAAGCAAAGAAATCACCGATACGACCGTAAGCACAGATTACCTCATCGCTTACAAGCAGCACATCGTACTGGTCGCAGATTTCGCGCACGCGTTTAAAATATCCCGGAGGAGGCGGGAAGCATCCGCCCGAGTTCTGCACGGGCTCAAGGAATACCGCCGCTACTGTGTCTGGACCCTCAAATTCGATTGCTTCAGCAATGCGGTTTGCTGCCCACTGACCAAACTCTTCAAGATCCTCGCTTGGTGCGCCGTTTTCAGCGGCCCGGTAGAAGTTTGTGTTTGGCACACGATGACCGCCAGGAGTTAGTGGCTCATAGAATTTTTTCATATCTGGGATGCCGGTGATCGCAAGGGCTCCCTGCGGTGTGCCGTGGTAAGCAACAGCACGAGAGATAACCTTGTGCTTCATTGGCTTACCCTGCAGCTTCCAGTAGTGCTTAGCCAGCTTGAAAGCTGTTTCCACTGCCTCGCCGCCGCCTGTTGTGAAAAACACACGGTTCAAGTCGGCAGGCGCGTAGTTTGCAAGGCGCTCTGCAAGCTCGATAGCCGCCGGGTGGGCGTATGACCACAGGGGCATGAACTCAAGCTGGCGGGTCTGTTTTGCAATCGTATCAACGATGCGCTCGCGACCGTGACCTGCGTTTACAACAAACAGTCCGGCCAGCCCGTCAATATACTCTTTGCCCTGAGCGTCATAAATTTTATGACCCTCGCCGCGAGTAATTACAGGGATTCCGTCATTCAATACCTTGCGTGATGTGAACTGTGGCCAAAGATGATTTGACGCACTCTTCTGCATCGCAGCGAGATCAACCGTTGCGCTTGGATCGTAAGACATTTGTATCGTTCTCCAATGATAATATAGGGTTATTGGCGCTAAACAGCGCCTCAGCAGATAGCCATGAAATTACATATCTACCCTCCCATTCTCGCATATTAGTTTTAATCGCGCAGGCAAAAGTGGTCGGCATTTTCTCAGAATTCTATTTAGTGCCTTGAATACAGCGGATGAAAAAACCCTCGTGCTAGGTTGCGCCGTGTCAATTTCAGCGCTCTAATAGGGCGCGCGGGTAGAATTGCAGCCATTATGACAGCGTTGGAAGTTAGCGAGCAAATAACCCGGTTGCGCAGAGTGTTTAACGATATTCTGCAGGTTAGTGACCTGGCGCGCCTAAGATCCACCGTGCAAAAGTTGGAGCAGCAGGCGGCGGATCCGGAGCTGTGGCAAAACCAAGAACGAGCGCAGCAGATCACAAGCGAGCTGAGCCGGTGCAAAACAAAGCTGGAAAAGCTTAACTTCGTTGCCGCGCGACTTGACGATGCAGTTGTTTCGCTAGAGCTCGCCGCGGAACACGAGACAGCCCCGGACAGTGCGCAGCTTGTAACAGAGGCGGCGACAGAACTGCAAGAGCTGGAGCAATTGATTGGCGAGCTGGAAGCGCAGACGCTGTTAAACGGCAAATACGACGAGTATCCCGCGGTTATGACGATCCGCGCCGGAGCTGGCGGGGTTGACGCGGCGGATTTTGCCGAGATGCTGCAGCGAATGTACCTGCGCTACGCCGAGAAAAAAGGCTATCTAACCCGGATTATGGACGTTAGCTACGCCGAAGAGGCGGGAATTAAATCCTGCACAATCGAGTTTGACGAGCCCTACGCTTTTGGCACCCTGTCCGTTGAATCAGGCACGCACCGGCTGGTGCGCATGAGCCCTTTTAATTCTGCCGGGAAGCGGCAGACTAGCTTTGCCGCGGTTGAAGTGATCCCGCTATTGCCAGAGGCGAGCACTGTTGAGATTCCGGACAGTGAGATCCGCGTTGATGTTTACCGCTCGAGCGGACCGGGCGGGCAGTCTGTGAACACAACAGATTCTGCGGTGCGGATAACGCACTTGCCAACGGGCATCGTTGTCGCGATGCAGAACGAGAAGAGCCAGCTGCAGAACAGGGCAGCGGCGTTGCGTGTTTTGCAGTCACGGTTGCTTATTTTGCAGCGAGAGGCGGAGGCCGCGAAGAAGAAGGAGCTGGCGGGCGAGATTACAGCCGCCTGGGGCGATCAGATGCGCAGCTACGTGCTTGCGCCGTATCAGATGGTGAAGGATTTGCGTACCCAGCACGAGGTGAACACGCCGCAGGCCGTTTTTGATGGCGCACTGGATGGCTTTTTGGCGGCGGGTATAAGATGGCGCTCTTTGCGGCAAAACGCAGGTGTGTGAGGTAGGATATTTCGGATGTTAGATGTGTCGCGGTATGAGTTAGCAACAGCTCTAAATATAGTCTGGTGTATTAATGATTAGTTTTAAAAACGTCACAAAGATTTATGACGGCAAGAGCCCCGCGCTTGATGGTGTATCACTGCAGATTGATCGCGGTGAATTTGTTTTTTTGGTGGGAGCTTCTGGCTCTGGCAAGTCGAGTTGTCTGAAGCTTATTCAGTGCGCGGCGCAGCCCAGCTCGGGTGATGTGCATGTTTTGGGGCACAATCTGAGCAAAATATCGCACCGTAAAGTGCCGTTTTTTAGGCGCAATTTGGGCGTTGTTTTTCAGGATTTTTTGCTTTTGCCGGATAAAACAGTTTACGAAAATGTGGCTTTTTCGCTGCAGGTTATTGGGAAATCTCGTGGCTATATTCAAGAGACAGTGTCGAGTGTGCTTGAGCAGGTTGGTTTGGGCGGCAAAGAGCGCCGGTATTCGAGCGAGCTTTCGGGCGGCGAGCAGCAGCGCGTCACAATTGCGCGCGCAATAGTTAACAAGCCGGCTATTTTGCTCGCTGATGAGCCCACCGGCAACCTTGACCCCGCCACAAGTCTGGGAATTATGAAGCTGTTGCGCGCTATTAACGCGGGTGGCACAACTGTTGTTATGGCAACGCATGAGGCGGGCTTTGTTGATGTTATGAAGCAGCGCGTGATCGAGCTTTCAAACGGGCGTGTTGTGCGTGATGAAGTCGGGGGCGGATACGGTCACACCGCATCAATCAAGCTCGACAATCTGTTTGGGGTCGCTGCTGCTCGCAAGGAAATTCTACTAACAACCCAGGCTATTGAGCAGGAGCTTGCTCCGGAAACGGGTGCTGTGCCGGAGCAGACTGCGCAGCGGTCGAGCGCTATTGATGCGCCTGCGACTCCGGTTGTTTTGGAACATAGTTTAATTGAATTGGTAACTGATACCGAGGTTACAAAAGCCCCTGCTGCAGAGGGTTTTGTGGCGCAGCAGATGGCGGGTGAAAATGCTACGGCGCAAACCGCTGGGGTGCAAGCAGACGGAGCGCAAACTGACCCGGCACAAACCGGAGCGGCAATTTTTGACCCCGGTCTCGGGTTTATTCCTGAGCAGCAACCGGAATCGAATTATAACGCGCAGGCTCAGATTGAAGCACAGAAACAGGCACAGGCTCAAGCGCAGGCGCAAACTCGGGCGGCGCGGGTTGATCCACTGCCAGAAACTGCGGTTGTTGGAGCGCCGCAAGCTGCCGCGGTGTTTGATGAGAGGTCTGCGCAGATGAGCGGGCAGCGCCCACAAGCCAATGAGCAGCACGCGCCGGTGGGGAGCGCGTTTGCGCCAGCTGCGGCGCAGGGATTTGCTGCCACCGCCACCGCTGGCGCAGAGCAGTACGGTTTCAACAAGCCCGCAACGCCTGATGATGAGCTCGATGCAACGCTTGATCCTGTGCACTGGGCGGAAAAAAGTGCGCGCGGCGGCGCGAGCATAAGTGACCGGCTCGGAATTAAAAAAGAAGCGGATTCTGACGATGTAGGGCCTGTGCGATGAGATTTTCTTTTGTTATTGGCGAGGTTTTGCGCGGGCTGCGCTACAATATGTCGGTTGTTGTGTCGGTTGTGCTGGTGTCGTTTGTTTCGCTGACATTTGTTGGAGCTGCGATTTTGATGCAGATGCAGGTGCAACAGATGAAAAACGTTTGGTACGATCGCGCGCAGGTCGCAATTTACCTCTGCACGAGCTATGACCAGAGCGCAACTTGTTCTGGCAGTGATGCTAACAGCGAGCAGATAGCCACTGTTGAGGCGGAACTGAAATCGGATGTGCTCGCGCCATACATCGACAGTTACTTTTTCTTAAACCACGAAGACGCTTATAAAGAGTTTGTGAAACAGCTTACGGGCTCACCTCTGGTTGATATCACAACCCCTGAGCAGCTGAATCAGACGTACTGGGTAAAGCTTAAGGATCCGTCGCACTCTGAAATTATCAAAGAGGCATTCTCCGGCACTGCCGGAGTGCAGTCGGTTGTGGATCAGCGCGCCCTGCTCGACAGAATCTTCTTGATTCTGGGGATCGCTAGCTATACTGCTATCGCAATAGCCGGGTTGATGCTGATTGCCGCGATTCTGCTGATCTCAACAACAATTAAACTGTCTGCGCATTCGAGACGTCGTGAGATTAAGATTATGCGGCTGGTGGGTGCGTCTAACAGGTTTATTCAGATTCCGTTTATTCTGGAGGGCGTTATTGCGGCCGCCGTTGGCGCGCTGCTTGCCGGCGTTGCCACCGTGCTAATTGTGAAATTATTTGTGCAGGGTTTTTTGGTGTCGCAAATGCCGTTTACAAGCTATATCACGGTTGAGCAGTCGCTGCTTGTGCCGCCAATTTTGATAGTGTTTGGTGTTGCGCTGGCAACAGCAGCTGCTAAAATAGCCATTTCAAGGTATTTACGAGAGTAGCACTCGGCTACTGCCGGTGTTGCCGATGTAAAATCATTTGGTTGCTGCGGGTTTGCAAAGGAGGGGTTGTGGCAAAGCAGAAAGCAGGCGAGCATTTGATTGCCAGTAACAAGCGTGCGCGCCACGACTACCATATTTTTGACACCTATGAGGCCGGGCTTGTGCTCACTGGGAGTGAGGTTAAATCGCTGCGAGAGGGCAGGGCATCGTTGAACGAGGCCTTTATTTTTATTGAGTACGGTGAAGCCTGGCTGGAGAGCGCCTATATTCCTGAGTACATTAACGGCACATGGACCAACCACGCGCCGCGTAGAAAACGTAAACTGCTGCTACACAGAGCGCAAATAGACAAGCTTTTCATTAAAACTCGTGACGGTGGAATGACTATTGTACCGCTTAAACTGTATTTCAACAACGGGCGAGCAAAGGTCGAGATTGCTCTTGCAAAGGGCAAAAAAGAGTACGATAAGCGACAAACACTGCGCGAAAAGCAGGATAAACGAGAAGCGGAACGCGCTATGCGCGAGCGTAACAGGCTCGGTGAATAGCCTGACTGTGTTTAGACGTTAAAAATCTCAGGAATAATTCAGCCCTGTCTAATGAAAATCATAGATTTGTCGTGCACGATTGTAGTTAATTGTTACAAATTTTTAGGAAATGAGTTCGCATGACTGATTCAGAAAACAAATATGAGGGTAACGGCACTAATTCTGAGCTGAGTTTGACCTATACAAATGGTGCTAGCGGCGGCGACGGTGCGCGCGCTGTTAAAAACTATTACCGCCCGCACCCTGATTTTGCGCGACCCGAAGCTGCGCCTGCCGGAGTCGCGGCGGATGCGCCCACTGTCCTCATCCAGGATGCTCCTGGCTCAGCTGGCGGCAACAGCCTGGGCGGTAGCACCCCGGGCAGCAACTCGTCGGGAGGCGGCACTCCGGGAGGCAACGCGGGGGCGCAGCGATCCGCTATAAATGGAAGACGCAAACGGTCGAATACAAACAAGTCATTAGTGACGGGCATTTTAATTGGCTCGCTAACAAGCTTTGTGATCGCTGGCGGCACCTCGGCGGTAATGTTCCACAACCTAGCAAACAGGGGACATTCCACCGTCACACAGAGCGGCGTGCCAAACACAAAAATTGACCGCCCCGCCGAAAACCTTAGCGGAGTTTCTGAAATTGCCGCCAAAAAAACCAAGAGCGTTGTGACCCTCGATGTCGCAACTCAGTCATCGAGAGGAACAGGCTCTGGCGTTGTGTACTCTGCTGACGGGTACATTATAACTAACGCGCACGTTGCCGCGCCTAACGGTGACACCAACGGCAAAATAACCGTGCGCATGAGCGACGGTAAGTTCTTGCCGGCCAAACTTATTGGGCTTGATCCGTACTCAGACCTGGCGGTTGTTAAAGTCGAAGCAAACGATCTTGTTCCGATTGAGTTTGGCGATTCAGAAAAACTGAATGTAGGCGATTTAACGGTTGCGATAGGCGCTCCGCTTGAGCTGCCAAACACCGTCACAACGGGCGTTGTGAGCGCGCTTAACCGGGGAATTAGCGTTGGCGCTGCGCCGCTTGATGATCCGCATCAAAAACCTGATGAGGAGAGCGGACCGCGCAATCCGTGGCAGTACGAGTTTGGCACGCCAGATGGCGGGCAGCCAGAACAGCAGCCGCAGCGGCAGCAGCGAGCGAATCGGGTTACGCTCTCGGTTATCCAAACCGATGCCTCAATCAACCCAGGAAACTCGGGAGGTGCGCTGCTTAACGCGGCAGGTCAGCTGATCGGTATTAATGTTGCGATCGTTTCAACGGGTGGCGGTGAGGGCAAAACCCCGGGCAGCGTGGGACTTGGTTTTGCGATCCCGTCAAACATGGTGCAGCGGGTTATTGAGTCGATAATTAAAGGCGAGAAGCCCAGCCACGGCCTGCTCGGTGCGAGCGTTGCGGATGCCACGCGGATGCAGGGCGCAACTCACGCAGGCGGGGTTATAACCGAGGTACAGCCGGGCAGCGCGGCGGCATCAGCGGGGCTTAAACCTGGGGATATTATCACCGCTATTAACGGTGTTGGTACGGCGGATGGCACCGCCGTTTCCGCTCGGGTGCGGATGCACGCCGGTGGCGACAATATCAAACTAACTATAATCCGCGACGGCAAAGAGGTTGAACAGAGCGTGACTCTGGGCACTCTGTAGCTGCGTGCAGCGGGTTTAATCGGGAACAATTCTGATCGGTCGGCGTATTCGTGCGCTGACCGTTCAGGATTATAGCAATTTTTAATTTTCGCCTGTTAAAATGACTAGTAGTTTTGTTTTACAGTAGGTCGCTATAATAGAGAGCAGCGGGTAGTGAGAGTGGTTAGAAAAACGGTAACAGGAGAAAGCCGGTGAAACCATTTTCTCGCAGAGACCTAGCTCAGGGGTAGAACCGGGCATAAAAACGATAAACAAGAGTTGCCGATTTAAAAGGCGCGGCAGCGCGGCGTTAAAATTGCTGATAATCCGGTTGTGCTCGAGTGCGAAATGCGAACAAAAATGTATGGCGCTACGGTTGCTGCAGAAGACGCTAGTTTTGCTGTTCGTGAAGGCTCTTTTACTGGAATTTTGGGATCAAACGGTGCCGGTAAAACAACAACGTTAACAATGATCACCGTGCTAAACCGCCCAACATCGGGCAAAATAGCGGTGCTGGGAGAGCAGGCTTGGTAAAACAGTGTCGAAGTGAAGCGTAAAAAAAATAAATAGGCACTCTTCCTGATAAAATGCGCCTCTTTGACAAGCTTACCGGCGTGCAACTGCTGTACTGTGTGGGAGTGCTGCACGTGCTTGACCGTGAAACCGTGCGGCGGCGCACATCTGAGCTAGCCGAGGCGTTTGTGCTCGGATTCGCTTTAACAGGTTTGTTTTCGACTATTCTGCGGGAATGCAGAAAAAATCATGCTCGCCTGCGCGATGATTCACGCGCCGTTGCTGTTGGTGCTTGACGAGTCGTTTCAGGGCAGCTATTCGGTGAGCGCTGCGAGCGTGACCGAACTGCTCGAAAAGTTTGTCGCCGGTGGCGGCAGCGTTGTGATGTTAAGTCACAGCTTGGAGCTGATCGAGCGCACCTGCGATCACGTTGTCGTGATTGTTGGCGGCAGAATTATCGAGCGGGGCACTGTTGACAGCGTGCGCGGCGGCAGGAGCCTTGAGCGGGAATTCATGCATCTAGTAGATTCTGAGGCGAGTTCGGGAGGGCTGGCGTGGTTGCGCGGATTGTCGGCACAGATTATATCTTTCAGAAGCGGATTAGCGCTCGCCGCGCAGCTTGTCTGGTACGGCATCTATACAATTCTGCACGGTGTAACGCTGTTGAATTCAGTTCTTATGATGGTCGCCAAAATTGGCGGCGGATCGCTGATTCTGTCGGATGCTTTGCTTGCGGGCGGCTATATTTTCGACCGTAGCGCGCCGAAAACTGTAAGCATAACAGAAATTTACGATTAGAATATAAAGTATGTCAGCAGTAGATATTAAGCCCGGCAGTGACACCCAAATTGTTGATCGCGACCTGGAAAAGTTACTTGAAGACACGTACTACGAAGACGGAGATGAGGAGCGTTTTTCGCACTACGTGCTTAAAAATCAGATTGTTGAATCTGCCGTTACCGGCAAAGCGCTGCGCGCGCTCTGCGGTAAAAAGTGGGTGCCATCCCGCAACCCGGAGAGTTTCCCGGTGTGCCCTAAGTGCAAGCAGATCTACGAAGAGCTGCTGCGAGACTAGCTTACAACTCTATAAACTCGGTGTTTAGCGCGGGTTCGCCACGGCGCAGGCTGTGCGCCACCGGAGGGAGGCTCGATAGCCGCCTGGCGTGCAGCTGCCGTGCCCTCGCAATGCCCTGAACTCCCGTGTTTTTCGGGTTTATTTCACCGTTTGTTACAAGGGGAGCGGATATCAGATCCAGCCCTGCGGGTGGTTTGATTTCGTGAAACTTAGTTGTTGCGTCTACTATTCCGACGATTTCTGCTGTGGGCTCTGCCGCGCTCTGCCTCATTCCCACTTTTTTACCACCGCGCGAGATTTTTCCCTCTGATTTTTTACTCACTGGCTGCCACTGTCCGCTCTTATCTTGCCTTGCAACAAGCTTGTAGACCATGCCCAGAGTGGGAGTTCCAGAGCCGGTGACAACGGATGTGCCAACCCCGAAACTGTCAACCGGGGCCACGGCAAGAGCGGCTATTGTGTGCTCGTCTAGATCGTTTGTGACCGTTATTTTAGTGTTGTGTGCGCCCAGGCTGTCGAGCAGTTTGCGCACCTTGCTGGCAACAACGGGAATGTCGCCGGAATCAATACGCACCGCACTGAGTTCTGTGCCCGCCGCAGCGATTGCGTTATGCACTCCTTGCTCAATATCGTAGGTATCAATTAGCAGGGTTGTGTTTGAGCCGTAGGCGGCGACCTGGGCGCGGAAAGCGTCCAGCTCAGAGTCGTGCAGCAGGGTGAAAGAGTGCGCTGCGGTTCCCATTGTGGGGATTGCGTAGCTGCGTCCCGCCTCGAGATTGCTGGTTGCCGCAAAGCCCGCGATATACGCTGCGCGGGCCGCGTATACCGCGCTGGTTTCGCTGGTTCGTCTGGAGCCCATCTCCGCAAGAGAGCGATTCTGTGAGGCCATAACCATGCGGCTTGCGGCCGTGGCAATTGCGGAATCGTGGTTTAGAATGCTCAGTACGATAGTTTCGAGCAGCACGCCCTCGGCAAAGCTTGACTCTACTGTGAGCAGCGGGGAGTGGGGGAAGAATATTTCACCTTCTAAATAGCCTGAAATACTCCCGCGAAAACGGTAATTGGCTAGCCAGTCGAGCGTTTCAGGGCGTAGAAAATTGCGTTTTTCAAGGTATTCGAGCTCTTGCTGGGTGAATCGAAACTGTTTAATCGCTTCTAGCATCCTGCCCGTTCCCGCGAGCACTGCATATCGGCGTGCGCCGTTTAGTCGCCTGGTGAACACCTCAAAAACGCTGGCGCGGTTGGCTGTGCCTGCACGAAGGGCGGCATCTACCATTGTGAGCTCGTAGTGATCGGTGCGCAGCGCGCTTGAAGTGTTAGTCATAGATAAAAGTTTAACGCGCTTTTATTGTTAAACTAACTGTATGAACGAGGACGAAATAAACAGTCGCGAACATCCCGCAGAAACCGCGCTATACGAAGAGTATCGTGATGTTATCGGGCAGTTTAAGTATTTCGTTGAAACAGAGCGTCGCGTGTATCTTGCAAACTCTGTTGAGGTTGTTAAGTATAAGAGCCGCCAGGGGCTGGTGTTTCGTGTGTTCTTAGAAGATGTGTGGGTCTGGGATTTTTACCGCTCTGATAAGTTTTTGAAATCAGCGCAGATTATCACTCAGAATGATATTAACATTGAAGAGTTAAACCATGTTGATATTAAAATCCCTGATGATTTATCACTGCGCGATTAGCCGTTGAATTGTTTTACACAGCCGCGCTAAAGCCGTGTTTAACGGGGTTATCCACAGTATGCTGGGTTTATTAAAAACTTTATAAATAGCTAGGTCACACTGTTTACGGAGGTAAACATAATGACTCAAAACAATCATTGCAGAGCAGCTGAATTAGTGTCCTATTGCACGCATTCTCCGCAGCACAAAACATCACAAAAACGGCAGTGTTTGGGACGCCTGGGAGAATCCGCGGTTGTCGCATACTGCGAATCTAAAGGGTGGCGGATTTTAGCGCGCAACTGGCGCGTGCTGCAGGGCGAACTGGACATAATCGTGCAGGATGCGGACTGTGTTGCCGCCGTTGAAGTAAAAACACGGCGCGGCATGGCGTACGGCAGCCCCTTTGAAGCGATTACGCCCCTAAAAATGCAGCGGCTGCGCAAACTTTTGGGAATCTGGGCGAGTATACACAGTTTCAGCGTCACGAGGTTGCGGGTGGACGCAGCTTCGGTGCTGGTGAACCACGATGACACCCTCAAAATTGATTACCTGCAAGGGGTTTTTAATGACTGAGATTGCACGCACAAAAGCCATTGCGCTAACCGGAATCACAGGAGACGTTGTGACCGTTGAGGCTGCAGTTTCCAGTCAGCTACCGGGGATGGTAATTATTGGGCTGCCAGACACCGCTCTCACCGAGGCAAAACAGCGGGTTCGCCTGGCTTGTATTCAGGCTAAGCATGAGCTGAGCAACAGGTTTATCACTGTTAACTTATCGCCTGCCGCGCTGCCAAAACAGGGTTCCGGTTTTGACTTGGCTATAGCTTTAAGCGCGATGGCGGTATCCGGGCACATTCCCAACCCTCAAAAGTTTGACTGCGCTTATATTGGTGAGCTCGGGCTTGATGGCTCGGTGCGGCGTTCGAGTGGGCTTTTAACCGCTGTTATTGCCGCGAAAAAACACGGGTTTAAGGTTGTTATGGTGGCTGAGGAAGCCGCTCAAGAAGCACGGCTTGTTGCGGATATTAAAGTTATTGCCGTTGTTAATCTGCAGGCCGCAGTGGCCTGGCATCGCGCGGAAAGCGGGCAGTGGCGAGAGGTTAGTCAGGAATCATCTACCCGAGCTGCAGAGAGTATAAAACAGCCTGATTTGAAAGATATTATTGGGCAGGAAGAAGCGAAAGCGGCCCTGGAGATCGCCGCCGCTGGCGGGCATCATATGCTGATGGTTGGTCCCCCGGGAGCTGGCAAAACGCTTTTAGCATCCTGCCTGCCTTCAATTTTGCCAGTGCTTGATGACGCGGCTGCGCTTGAAACCAGCAGCGTGCAATCTCTGCAGGACGCAAGCATGACAGGTCTCACCCGCACCGCGCCGTTTATTGCTCCTCATCACACGGCAACTGCCGCTGCGATAATTGGAAATGCGGATCGCAACGGGGTTAGGCCGGGTGCTGTTACAAAAGCTAATAACGGGGTGTTGTTTCTTGATGAGGCAGCAGAATTTGCGCCACGGGTTTTGAACACGCTTAGGCAACCTCTGGAAAGCGGTGAAATACAGATTAATCGTGCGCGTGCGCAGGTCATTATGCCGGCTAAGTTTCAGCTGGTGTTGGCAACTAATCCGTGCCCGTGCGGTTACGCTAAAAGCAACGACTTAAAAAATATGTGCGAGTGCACTGCAGTGATGCGCAGAAAGTATTTATTGCGCATTTCTGGACCTTTGCGCGACAGAATTGATATCCACCTGTTGCTGAATCGGGTTAGATCAACCGCGCAAGCAGCTGGGGGCAAGGCTGA
This sequence comes from Canibacter zhuwentaonis, assembly GCF_018531145.1. Taxonomy (GTDB): domain Bacteria; phylum Actinomycetota; class Actinomycetes; order Actinomycetales; family Microbacteriaceae; genus Canibacter; species Canibacter zhuwentaonis. The sequence goes on from NZ_JAHDSZ010000001.1 coordinate 97,867, forward strand.
AGATAGCCAAACAGTGCGCGAACGCGTTATTAAAGCGCGTTTAATACAGCGCGAGAGATATAAAAATACTGTTTGGCAGTGCAATTCGCAGGTTTCAGGCGCGTGGTTTAGAGCTCCGGAAAATGCGCTGCCTCGCGCGGTCACAGCGGTTCTTGACAGTGCTCTTTTGCACGGTGAAATTAGTTTGCGTAGTTACGACAGAATCCTGCGTGTTGCGTGGACTCTGGCTGATCTCGCGGGTGCGCAGGCACCAATGCGAGAACACATTGCTAAAGCTTTAACTATGAGAGCAGGACAACTCTAATGAAAATTGAAATTATCGAAATTATTAAAACCTTAGATCAAGCAGAGCTGCGAACGCTTGAGCGTTTGGCGGCTGGTTTTGTTGATCCAGGGGATGCTGCGGCAGCACAACTTGTTTTTGAAGCAGAAAACACTTTGTATAATCTGTGGCAGTATCTGGCGGATCTAAAACAAAACGACTATCGACTCTGGCGTTTAACACAGACGGCGGCAGCAGCGGTCTGGACGGGTCTTATCGAACCGGGCGATGCAACAGCGGTTAAGCTCATTGTTAGACTTTTGCCCGCGCTTGCGATCAGCGCTGTGAGCTCTGACGAAAACGCTAAAACCCTGTATCGGAGCGTGTACGACAGCGTAGAGTGCGAAGACGCGCAGGAGGTGCGTCTTGCAACTTTCACAAGAGGTTTGGAGGTTTGGCGTAATCGCATCGCGCAGCATGGAGTGGGAAAGACTTTGCGGCAGTGCTTGCTGATAGCTCAGGTTAATAAGCTGTGCTTTCTAACATGGCATCACGAGCTGTATCCGTCGCAGCTTACGGATCTGGGCGTGAATCAGCCGATTGGAATATGGGTGCGCGGTAATGCTGAGATTCTGAGCCGAGCGGCGGTTGCGGTTGTGGGATCGCGCTGCAGCAGCGACTACGGCAATCGCGTGACCGAGGATCTTGCAGCAGAGCTTATTAGGTGCGGGAAACTGCTGGTCTCAGGCGGCGCATACGGGGTTGACTACATAGCGCATCGCACAGCGTTGCAGCACGCAAGCCCAACTATTGCGGTGCTGGCTGGGGGAGCGGATCGCTATTATCCGCAATCGCACGAGCAAATGTTCCGTGCGATAGTTGAGCAGGGAGGCGCGATTGTGAGCGAACTAGCTCCCGGCGCTGCGCCAACAAGGTGGCGGTTTCTGCAGCGCAACCGGTTAATAGCCGCGATCAGCGAGGGGGTTTTAATAACCGAAGCTGGTGCTCGATCAGGCAGCATTAACACCGCTGGGCACGCCGCAAGTATCGGGCGTATAGTTGCCGCGGTGCCTGGCAATATAGACTCTGCTAACGCAACCGGCTGTCACAAGCTGATTCGAGAGTATGGCGCCGAGCTTATTTCAGGGATGGATGTGCTGCGAGAGGTTTTTGACCTTAGCGAAGATTCGCAGACAGGAGACTCTGCAGCCGAGGCGAGAGAGCTGAGTACGCACACAAGGGTTTTAGATTCACTGTCGCACAGAAATTACTACGATATTGCAAAAGTTTCTGCGCTGTCGGGTCTCTCGCGTGAGGAATGTGTTTTGGCGTTGGCAGAACTTGTTTTACTCGGGAAAGCAAAGCAGGAATATAAAAACGAGACGGTTGTTTGGAAGCTTATTACATGATTTAAGGGGTAGACTTTTGGCGGAGGTAAAATGAAAGCTAGCGCTGTTAGATACTTAAGCGCACTAGAATATGAGCACGGTTACTCTAAGCACACTGTGCGCGCATACGAGCGCGAAATTGCCGGGTTGTTGAGCTATATGTCAACAACAGCGGATCAAAAAACAGCGCCGAGTTTGGATAATTTCACCCTTGAAAAACTCCGCGAATACGTGTGGGAACAGAAACAGCGGGGCAAATCCGCCGCAAGCGTGGCGCGTACTGTCGCAACTCTGAAATCCTTTGGAAACTGGTTGTTTGTAAACAATAAAATTACAAGCAATCCCGCAAAATTATTGAAGAACCCTAAACACACGACTGATTTGCCCCGTGTGCTGTCTGAAACGCAGCTGGCAGAAGTTTTAGACTCGCTGAAAAACGCGGCTGAGACCGAGGGCGCTGTGGCGCAGCGAGACTGGGCGTTGTTTGAGATGATGTACGCAACCGGTGCGCGGGTTGCGGAAATCTGCGAGCTTAAAATTGCCAGCGTAAATCATACGGATTGTGCTATCACGGTCTACGGTAAAGGCGGCAAAGAGCGAACGGTGCCTTACGGCAAAACCGCGGCGCTTGCGTTAAATAAGTATCTCTTGGAGGGACGCAATGAGCTGCTTAAAAACAGTCGGAAAATAAGCGCGGCGGCTGATGCCGTGTTTGTGGGCAACAGAGGGGGAGTGTTGGCAACCTCTCAGGCATACAAAATAGTGTCGCAGCACCTTGCTGAATATGCTGGAGGAGTTGCGCGCGGTCCGCATTCGCTGCGGCATTCCGCGGCGACCCATATGCTGAACGGCGGAGCTGATATTCGCGTTGTGCAAGAAATGCTGGGGCACGTCAGCCTGCACAGCACACAGATATACACCCACGTTGCTATTGATAAGCTAGGGCAGCTATACCGCCAGGCGCACCCGCGAGCCTAGTTGCTTGAATGTGTTGCGCGTGATTGTGGTGCGCGCTGTGCTGGCGTTGTTGGATAAGTTCTGTGCGCGACGGCGCTGGATATTGTGCTGCGTGTGGTGTGAATGCTGTGCGCTGTGTGGATTCTGCGCGCGGTATGAGCTGCGACGTTGTGGACGCTGCTTCCAGGGGTAAAAGGCGCGGTTTTTTGCTTAGATACCTGAGCGGATTTACATAGACATCGTTTTTACGAATTCCCAGGTGCACGGTGTTGTGACCGACGTGTCCGCCCACCGCAACATTTCCCAGAATCTCACATCTGGCAACCCTATCTCCAGCCTGCAGCGAGCTGATAACAGGCTCAAGAGAATAAGTTTCTCCGCTGTGAGTTTTAACGCTTATTATGTGCCGGTCAACAACCATGCCGTTAAAACTCACGGTTCCCGCTGCGGGCGCACGCACAGCGTTGTTGCCTTTAATGTCAACTCCGCGATGCCCGGGAGCGTATCTGTGCGCGGGCGCTTCATAGTATCTAGTTATTTTTAGCGGACCACCGAGCGGCGCACACCATTTTTCAACTGTCCCGCTTGTGTTATCAGCCGTGCTCGTACGAGCCGTCACACTCGCATGATCCGCCATAACAAGCGGCATTGTAAAAACTAGCGCACACAGGGAGCGCAACAGTTGTAGCGTGCTGCGTTTTGAAAAAATCATGCTGCTATTCTGTGCGCAAACTTCGATAAAAACGCTTATTTTGCGTGCGATGTTGATAACCGGCGTAAATTGTGCCTGTGACAAGCAAATAATTCTGCCACGGCGGTGAGTTTTCCAAAAGAAATGTCTGTTACGCCTGCTATGCTTATATAGCGCCTTTCGAGGTGACTTCGCGTGCTCACAAAACAATTTTGGTCATAGTCTCTGTGCTCGCACAGAGTGATGAGAATTGGGGCATCAGGGCGCTATTAGCGCATTAACTGTAAGCGTGCAATATGCACAAAAACACAAGGAGAGCTGCAATGGCAGTAGTGACAACACGTCAGTTGCTGGACAACGGCGTACACTTTGGACACCAGACTCGTCGCTGGAATCCGAAAATGAAACGTTTTATTTTCACCGAGCGTTCAGGTATTTACATCATTGACCTGCAGCAGTCACTGGGCTACATCGACTCTGCATACGAGTTCGTTAAGAGCACAATTGCGCGCGGTGGTCAGATTCTGTTTGTTGGCACCAAAAAACAGGCTCAGGAGGTTATTTCTGAGCAGGCTACCCGCGTTAACCAGCCGTATGTGAATCAGCGCTGGTTGGGTGGTCTTTTGACAAACTTTCAGACCGTTACAAGCCGCCTTGATCGCATGAAAGAGCTTGAAGACCTTGATTACGAGGGCGGCACAAGCGGCTTCACCAAAAAAGAGTTGCTGCTGAAAAAGCGCGAGCTTGAGAAACTGCAGAAGTCGCTCGGCGGTATCCGTAATATGTCAAAAACCCCGGCAGCGCTCTGGGTTGTTGACACGAATAAAGAACACCTGGCAATTGATGAGGCGAAAAAGCTCAACATTCCAGTTATTGCTATTCTCGACACCAACTGCGATCCTGACGATGTAACCTATCCGATCCCGGGTAATGACGACGCAATCCGCGCTGTTGAGCTGCTAACACGTTTAATGGCGGATGCGGCAGCCGAGGGGCTGATTGATCGCCACAAGAAGCCTGAGGAGGGTGAAGCCGAGCCACTCGCTGAGTGGGAGGTTGAGCTGCTCGAGAACAACAGCGCTAAAGAGGAAGCAAAACCAGTTGAGGCTGAAGCTGATAAAGCGGCAGAATCAGAAGCTAAATAATTTAGAAAACTATTCTTTAAGGAGTTAATATGACTGCAGTAAGTATGGCGGCAGTAAAAGAGCTACGCGAGCGTCTTGGCGCGGGCATGGTTGATAGCAAAAAAGCTCTCGAAGAAGCTAACGGCAATATTGAGAAAGCGATCGAAATCCTACGTTTGAAGGGCGCTAAAGGCGTTGCTAAGCGTGAGGGTCGCACAACCAGCGAAGGTCTGATTACGATCCGCGAAACAGGCAGCAAGGTTGTTATGATCGAGCTGGCTTGCGAAACAGACTTTGTTGCTAAAAATCAGAAGTTCATCGACCTGGGAGAAAAAGTTCTTGACGCAATTGTGAAGGCTGACACCCACTGCGTAGCACGCTCACTCGAGGCTGATGCCGAGGGTAAAACCGTTGCGGAGCTGATTAATGATGAGGCCGCTATTATCGGCGAGAAAATTGAGCTGCGCCGGGTTGCAGAGGTCACCGGCGATAACTTCGCTGTTTACCTGCACCGCACCTCTAAAGACCTGCCACCGCAGGTTGGTGTTGTTGTTGCATACGAGGGGGCGGATGCTGAAACCGCACGCGCTATTGCGCAGCACATCTCGTTCGCTGATCCGCAGTACCTGAGCCGTGAAGACGTGCCAGCTGCTGAGGTTGATAAAGAGCGCGATATTGTAACCGAGATTGCAAAATCTGAGGGCAAGCCAGAGGTTGCGCTGCCAAAGATTATAGAAGGTCGCCTTAACGGATTCTTTAAGAACGTTGCGCTGCTCGACCAGCCTTACGCTCGCGACAACAAGCTGAGCGTTGCGCAGGTTGTTGCAGAGGCGGGTATTAAACCCACCGCGTTTGCGCGCTTTAAGGTTGGAGCATAGCTAAAAATGAAACACGGGGTTGCTGTTTGCGCCCCGTGTTTTGTTTTATCTAATTGCCTAATAGCAACCCCTAAAATATTTGTAGAAAAACTCTGAGATGATTGGTGAGTAAGTGAAAAAAACATATATGAAACAGGCGCAGCGCCGTGTGCTGCTCAAACTTTCGGGCGAGGCTTTTGGCGGCGGTATGCTGGGTGTAAACCCTGATATCGTGGGGCAGATTGCGCGTGAAATCGCTGAGGGCACTAAATACGCCGAGGTCGCAATTGTTGTTGGCGGCGGCAACTTCTTTCGCGGTGCGCAGCTTTCTGAGCGCGGTATGGATCGCGCCCGCGCTGACTATATGGGTATGCTTGGCACCGTTATGAACGCCCTGGCGTTACAAGATTTTATCGAGCAGGCCGGTGTGCAGTGCCGGGTGCAGTCTGCGATAACAATGACACAGGTTGCTGAGAGCTATGTGCCGCTGCGGGCTATACGCCACCTTGAAAAGGGGCGCGTTGTTGTTTTTGGAGCCGGTGCGGGGCTGCCTTATTTCTCGACCGACACGGTTGCCGCGCAGCGCGCGCTTGAAATTGAGGCGGATGAAGTGCTCGTTGCTAAAAACGGTGTTGACGGGGTTTATTCAGCGGATCCGCGCACAAATCCTGAAGCTAAGAAGATAATCGCTATTACCTACGAAAAAGCCCTGCAGGACGGTCTAAAAGTTGTTGATTCAACAGCATTCAGTCTGTGCAAAGACAATAAAATGCCGATGCGCGTTTTTGGCATGGAGTCCGCAGGAAATCTAACTGCCGCGATTCGCGGCGAGGCGCTTGGCACAAAAGTTACCGCAGGTTAGCCAATGGTGGTGAAACTCCAGAACTTCTTTGGTGCACTCGCTAAGCTGGTAAATATATTTCTAGAATGGAGCAAAACAGTGATTACTGAAGTTTTAAGCGAAGTTAAAACGCAAATGGAAAAGGCTACTGCCGCAATCAAAGACGGCTTTGCCAACGTGCGCACCGGGCGTGCTAATCCGGCGCTGTTGCAGAACGTGCAGATTGATTATTACGGCACGATGACACCGCTGCCGCAGTTGGCATCCGTGCAAAATCAAGACGCGCGCAGTCTGCTGATTACACCCTACGACAAATCGGCTCTGCAGAGCATCGAAAAAGCTATCCGCGAGATGCCTAACCTGGGGGCAAACCCCAGTAACGATGGTAACGTTGTGCGCGTTACGCTGCCAGAGCTTACCGAGGAACGCCGCCGCGACTACGTGAAAATGGTTAAAAATCGCGCAGAAGAGGGGCGTATTGCCGTGCGTGCCGCGCGTCGCAAAGCTAAAGATGAGCTTGATAAACTCAAGCAGGAAGTTGGCGAAGACGAGGTCGGGCGCGCCGAAAAAGAGCTTGAGAGCATCACTAAAAGCTTTATCGATCAGATTGACTCTGCGCTTAGCAAAAAAGAAGCAGAGCTGCTAGAGGTTTAGGTTTGAAGCCAGAAGCTGTTGTGAATAAGCGAGGCAGTTTACGAGCTAAGGTGAGCAAAAGACAACAGAAGTTTGAGGCCGCAAACGCCAAGGTTACTGCCCGGGCGGGGCGTAACCTGGTTTTTGCGGTTGCGAGCGGACTGTTTTTCGGCGCTGTATTCGTGATTTCGCTGGTTTTCTTGGAACCCTTAATGCTGGTGCTGATTATTGCGCTCAGCGCGATTTCAATCTATGAGCTCGCCACTGCGTTTCGGATCGGCGGATTGCGCGTGCCGCGCATCGGTGTTATTCTCGGCTCGATAATGATCCTGATCGGGACATGGTTCTGGGGCGCTGACGGGATGCTCTGGGGAATGTTCTTTGGATCCTCTCTCTTGCTTTTATGGCGGTTATCCGAGGGGATATTCGCAAAGCAGGTGGTTCACAAACGCACCATGCTGGCAGATTTAAGCGCCGGCATCTTCACCCTCGTCTACATTCCCTTGCTAATGGGAATGGCAGTGCTAATGTATCTTTCTGACCAAGTTAATGGCAAACTCTGGGTGTTTGCGATAATTATGCTCTGTGTTGTGTGCGATATTAGCGCTTACATCGTTGGCGTAACGCTCGGCAAGCACAAAATGTCACCCCGTATTAGCCCCAACAAAACCTGGGAGGGCTTCTCAGGTGCGGCTCTCGCGCTGCTGATAGCTGGCACGCTAACCGCTGTTTACCTGCTGCAGCTGCCGTGGTGGGTTGGTGTGCTGCTCGGAGCTGCGGTGCTAATTACAGCAACAACCGGAGACCTGGTCGAGTCGTTCATCAAACGCTGCCTGGGAGTTAAAGACATCAGCAAACTACTGCCCGGGCACGGCGGGATGCTCGACCGCCTGGACTCTATTTTGCCCTCAATTATTCCCTTTTACACCGTTGCGATTCTGACGGGAGCAGTATGACATCTTCTGAAACTGATAACAGGCTACCGCTGGTTACGGGGCGTGAGCTGGGCTATGATGTGCAGCAGGTGAACGAGTTTTTAGCGCGTGCGCGTGAAACCTACGAGGGAGCGGATCGATCCGCTAACAGATTAACCTCGCAGGATTTGCGCAAAACATCCTTCGACCTTGTCAAGCGCGGATACGCCACCAGATTTGTTGATGCCGCGCTGGATCGCATAGAAGACGTGCTCTACGAACGCGAACGGGCGGAGCTGCTGAGCGATGTTGACGCGCGGCGGATGAGCAACGCTGCAATCGCGCACCTGGTGCAGGATGTGAAGTTTCGCGCAGGACTGCGCAAGCGCCGCAAGTTCAGACGGCGTGGGATTTTTGCGTCCGGCTACAACTGCGTCGAGGTCGATAGCCTGGTGGAGCAGGCGGTGCAGGCACTGGGGCAGCGGGTGACGGTGGCGCAGCTGCGTGAGAGCGTGTTTCACAGGCAGTGGCGCGGCTATGACGAAGCGCAGGTTGATGCGTTTATTGATGCTCTTGTCGAGCTGTACTTGTATCAAAGATAATTTCAGGAATTGATTTTCAAGTGAAATATAATTGTTAATATTGTGAGCCGGGGGATTAAACATGAGAAACACTAAAACTAGTTCGGTTAGCAAGCCGCGCAAGGTGCTAGCATGCCTTTCTGCGTTGGCGGTTGCGGCGGTGGTTATTGGTGCGCCGCTATCAGCTATAACACCTGCGCAGGCGGATGTTGTGCCGCTTGAGCGCGGATCGGTTATGAACCAGCAACTAATGGCTAAGGCAACTGAAGAAACCGAGTTTGAGCTTCCCGCGGTTGAGGTTGTTGCGATCAAAAAATCCGCGCCAACCGCAGAAGTCGGAGCGGGCAGTGCCGGGTTCACACCGCCAGCAGCCCCTGCAACAAGCCCCGGCACAGCACAGGATATTGCGCGCGGTTATGTTGGTAACGACGCTGAGTTTTCTTGCCTCTACGCGCTGTGGAAAAAAGAGTCTAATTGGAACTCTAGTGCGATGAACTCGTCAAGCGGCGCATACGGCATTCCGCAAGCGCTACCGGGCAGTAAAATGGCATCCGCCGGAGCAGATTGGCAAACAAATGCGGAAACTCAGATCCGCTGGGGGCTAGGCTATATTTCTGCTAGATACGGTTCACCGTGTGCTGCATGGTTGCACTCACAAGCGGTTGGCTGGTATTAGTATTGGGGCGCAAAAATCGTCGTGCGCCGCAGGATTCGCTAAAAGATGTTGAGAGTTTGAGCAACTATGGCGGTGCGATAGTTACTAAGCGGGATGAAGCGTACACGGTGCGCTTAATTCCCGCAAAGCGGGCGTTAAAAAACTATGTGTGCCCCGGGTGCGGTGGTAATATTGCGCCCGGTGTTGCGCATACCGTAGCCTGGCGTAGTGACTATATTATGGGTGATAGCGCGGCTATTGCCGAGCGGCGTCACTGGCATTTGCGTTGCTGGAATATTTTCTAGGGATTGAACCCTGGGTCTGCGTCTGCTGGAGTATTTTTTAGAGGTTAAACCCGGGACCCGCGTTTGTTGCTGTGCCATGCACGCGAAAGGAGTTTGCGGTTTCAACTGCGAGCGTGTCAGCGGTTTCGTTGAGCAAGTGCCCTGAGTGACCCTTGATCCACTCGAAAGTGACTTTACGCCCAGTGAGTGCGCGATCTAGCTCCTGCATTAGTTCTACGTTTAGCACGGGTTTGCCGTCGGCTTTGCGCCAGCCTTTTTTCTTCCAGCCGGGCATCCACTTGGTTAAAGAGTCGATAACGTATTTGCTGTCGCTTTGAATCACCAGCTCGCCCGCGGCGTTTTCGGTTGCGCGTAACAGGTCAAGCACCGCCATCAGCTCGGCTTGATTGTTGGTGGCGTGCTGCCAGCCGCCGACACGCCAGTTTTGCTTGTCAATAACCCACGCCCAGCCTGCTGGACCGGGGTTTCCGAGAGCGGATCCGTCAGTCGCTGCGGTTATAACAGCGGGCACTTAGTTTTCTTTCTGCTCGGGTGATGTTGTTCGCGCGGTTTATCGAGGGTCTGCATTTGCGGTTGTGCCCGTGTCTTCGGTTACGCACGCAGGTGAAGCCGCGTTTTTTGTATTTGGATCCGCAGCAACTGCTATACCCGCAGCCGCAGTTGTAGCAGTTGCCACAGTGTTTGCCGCGTGCTCACCAATTTTGTTGAGGATCGCATTTTCCGCGCTGGTGGTGAGCTTTTTAGCGTTGGTTACAACATCGCCGAGGCTCTCAAAGTATCTCGCCACGGCCGCGCGCTCAACCTTCAGCTGATTCATGCGATCTTCCACCGCGTTGAGCATTTTTTGAGCTCGATTCTCTGCCTGCGTGAAGGTTGTGTGAGCGCGCTGCTGGGCTTCTGCGACAATCTCTGCGGCGCGCGTTTCTGCCGTAATTCGGATAGAACGCGCCTCCTGCTGTGCCTGCTGGGTTATCTGGTTTAGCTCTTCACGCTTCGCGGCGGTCGCCGCTGTGAGCTCTGCCAGTTCATTCTGCGCGGCGCTAATGGCTTTAGCGTTTGTCTCTGCCGCCTGCTCAAAGTCGCTTTGCAGCTGCGCTGCAAACTCCTTGCGCGAGGCTGCCTGCTCTGTGGCCAGAGCGCGTTTTTCTGCGTCAGCGGTTTCCCGTGTTTCACGCGCGTGGGTGGCAGCATCATCACGCAGCTGTGTGGCGGTCATCTCTGCGTCGTACACGAGCTTAGCGGCGGTTGATTCCGCTTCAGAAATAATAATTTTAGCGCGGTTATTAGCGTCTGTTGCAGCGGTGCTCGCTTCCAGCGTTAGCCGCGCGCGCTGCAGTTTTTCAGCGCTTGCCAGCTTTTCAGTGTGAAGACGCGTCTCATCGGCAATTTTGCGATCGTGAGCTGTTCGCATAGTTTCGAGCTCAAACAGCGCCTTGGCACGATGCACATCCTGCATAACCGCGAATTCTTCGTGCTTTTTAGCAATTTCAGCGGCGGCATATGCGAGCTCCTGCGCGAGTTTCTGCTGCTGGCTCTCGCGCAGCTGAGCCAGCTCTGTGCTGGTTGTTTCGCGCTCGCTCGCAATGGTTTGTTGTGCTCTTTGCAGCTCAGCTTCTAACGCGAGATCGTGCTGTGCGCGTTCACTCGCTAGTTTTTTAGCGTGCGCGTTTTTTTCGTAAGCGATGGTTTTATTGTGCTCTTCAAGCTCCTGTTGCAGGCGCTGCTCGTGCTGCGTGCTCTCGTTAATTATACGCTCCTGGTGCGTAATCAGCTCGCTCGTAAGCGCGTCTTCGTGCGCTTTTTGAGAAGCTGCGATATCCTCTTCGTGCTGCTGTTTTTGTCTTGCAATTTGTGCTGCCGCGTCTTTTTTATCTTGCTCTATCTGCGCTGCGGCAAGCTCGCGCTCGGTTGTAATCTCATCAACGGCGCTGTCGCGCAGCTGAGCCGCGTAGGTTTGTGCTGCGGAGACTATCGCGCCGGCGTTTGTCTCGGCTTCGTCGCAGATGCGCTGAGCATCTGCGACGGCCTTTGCAAGAGCTTTTGCGCTGTTTTCTTTAGCTGTTGCTAGCTGTTCCTCGCTGTGCTTTTGGGCGCTTTCGCGCAACTGTGCAGCGGCTGCTTTGGCCTCGTTTTGCTCCTGCGCTATTTGCAACAGGTGCTGTTTACGCTCCTGTACCAGCCGGGCTTCGTGCTGGCGCAGCTGTGCTGCAAGCTCTTGCTGCTGGGTTTCCTTAGCGTGCTGCAGCTCATTAAGCTGTGCGGCGGATCGCGCAGCGAGATCCGCTTCGGTTTTACTTATCCGTGCGTTTAGCTCGTTTTCTTTGCGAGCCATCTCGGTCGCAAAAGCCGTTTCGCGCTGCGCCTGTGCCGTTTCAAAAGCGGCGCGCGCTTGCTCGTGCTCGGCGAGCATTTGCGTCTGCGCCTGTTTCTGCTCGCTGGCTATCTGTGCGCTGTTGCGAGCAGATTCAGCCGCCGTACGCTCTGTTTCCGCCTGCAACTCGGATGCTTCCTGCCGTGCTCGCTCCAGAATCGTGGTTGCTTCTGCATACGCGTCTGCGACAGCTTTGGCCGCCTCGCGGCGGCTCTGTTCGAGAGTGTGTGCTGCTTCCTTGTTGCTTGTTGTGCGGATGTGATCCGCTTCCTGCCGCGCTTCGGCGAGGGTGGTTTCGTGTTCTGCGTTAGCGTTAGCGGTGAGCTCTGCCGCGTCGTTGCGCGCCCCGTTAACCATATTTTCTGTGAGTTCGTGCGCGCTGGCGATTAGTTTATCCGCCTGTGTTTGCGCCTGAGTTAGCAGTCTTTTTGTTTCCGCCTCGGTTTTCCTGTGCAGTTTTTCGGCATCCGCCTCAGCTTGTGTTATGAGGCGGTTTGCAGTGTCTTCAGCTATTTGCAGGCTCTTTTCAACCCGTAGACCAAGCCCTGTGTAGCCCGTTGCTCCCAGGTTTTCAAGCTGCTCCTGTAAATCTGCGATGAGTAGCTTGTTTGCGGCGACCTCAGCTTGCGTCGCCTTGTGCTCGCTTGCGAGCCGAGCGTGCGCGTCTTGAGCCTCCTGCAGTAGCCTGCTAAGCTCGGTAATGTGCTGGTCGACCTGTGCGCGATTGTATCCGCGCATAGTGATATTGAATTGAGACACTGTTCCTCCTATCTTAATAATTCTAATGGATAATTCTTCCAGTCTGCTCCGAGCGTATCCAGCTAAAATTATTTGATATTTACTAACCTGCTGTTGCTATAAAGTAAGGAGTTTTTGTGCGTTATACGCTGGCGCTGGGCTCGCTCCTGCTGGGGCTGGTTCTGCTGTTGCTCGGCGTTGGTAAAGCCACTTTTCTTGCCGGCCCAACAGAGCTTAGCCTGCAGAGTGATGCCACTCAGCAAGCTTCCTACGCGGTTATTCCTGCCGCAGAACTTGCGAAACTGCCCCACAAAAACAGGAGCCTTGAGCTGGAACGCACTGAGGCGGTGCTGGCTGTGGGCTCTCTTAACGATGTGGTGGCGTGGGTTGTGCCGCTGGGCTATGAAATGCTCACCGTTAACCCCGATTCGCGCAGTTTAGTATCGCAGAGCGTGCCGGCTGAGACCTCATCGCGTGATCTAGGCAGTGTGCCGGTAGCGCAGAGTGACTTGTGGCAGGAAGTTAAAAGGGGTGAGGCTGGCTCTGGTCTGCTGTTTGACTCTGAGCTGGCTCAAGACCAGGCGTTGTTAATCGCAACTTCAGAAGAGGGCAAAAGCATTGGCGCGGTGCTAACAGTTAATTTAACGCTTGAGCGCAAAACGCAGTGGGCAGGACCGCTGCTCACTGCTGGGGGTGTATTCACGGTTCTCGGAGCGATTTTGTACATTATTTTTGTGGATCGTGACAGGCGTGGGCTCGGGCCGCGCAGGGGTCAAACCGGCGTCTTTGTTGGTCTGCGTAATACTTTTAGAAGCTCGCGCTTGAAGGTTAAAAAGAGAGCTGCCGGGCAGGATTCGCGAATTGCCGGGCGCGCCGTTGCAGCTGCGGGGCTTATGACCGTCTCCGCACTGCTGCTTAGCGGATGCGCGCAGTACTGGCCAGATTTTGCAGCTCCTGATCCGCTAACCAAAGAGCAGCAGGGGCAAAACAGCGTTGTGCCTAACAATGAGCAACTATCGCGAATTGTGCACGAGCTGGTGACCGTGAGCGATGCCGCAGATACCGAGCTTAACAGCGAGATTCTGGAGGAGCGTTTCACGGGAGACGCGCTGGCGCAACGCAAGGCAAACTATCAAATTCGCAAGGCTGACGGAGACTATGCCGTTGTGCCGCCGTATCTGCTGCCCGAGCGGATTGGTTACGAGTTGATTCAAGACACCGATGTGTGGCCGCGCACAATCTTCTTAACCCTAAACTCTTCAAAAGAAAACCCTGATCTTGAGGCGTTCATTGGGTCTGGAGAAGCAGGCTCGGCGGGCGCGAAAATAACATCTTCAACACTGGGTGTTTTAATGACCCAGAATGATCCGCATTCAAACTACCAGGTGTCGCGCATATTCGCGCTGCGCGGAGGCATTCAAATGCCGCAGGCCGCGCCAGCTGTGGAGGGCACAGCGGTGCTAGATAACGTGCAGAGTAGTTTGGTGGTTGCGCCTAAAGACCTTGCCGTGTACTACGCAGATTTGCTAACCAAGGGTGGTGAATCTGAGCACATCGCAATTTTTAACGCCGAGGGTGATGCGGTGCTCGGGCGTGGCGGGATGTCATGGGTGAAATCAGAAGAAGAACGAATCGCTAATCAGGAGCACAAGGCTTCATTCAGCGTTTCGGTTGCACCGCGAGAGATGGTGCCAACAGCGCTCTCAACGGGAGCTGGCGGCGCGCTAGTTGCTATTTCCCTGGTTGAAAACCGGGTCACAGAGGCGCAGGGCAACACAGAACTGCCCGTGGGCACAGTTGTTAAAAGCGTGTCAGATCTGTCGGGTAACGTGAAAAAAATTGAGCAGCAGGTTTTGCACCAGCTACTGTTTTATGTTCCTAAGCAGGGTAACACTGAGAACGCCAAGATTCAGCTGCTCGGCTCGGCAAGCGAACTAATAGGAGCGAACGGATAAATGTCACAGCGTTATATTGGCGGCGGGGTTGATTTGAGCCACCTCGCAAATAAAGCACAAACTGCTAACAGCACAGGTTTTGCCCTGCCCGGAGGGGCAGCAGTCGGGGCGCAGACGGGCGGCGCAGGCGGCGGATTAAACACCGTCGAGATTCCAGCCGTTGTGTTCGAGATTAACGAAGCGAGCTTTGACAACGCGGCACAGCTTTCAAACATTGTTCCGGTTGTGCTGTTGTTGGTTGACGAGACGGATGAATCGCAGCAGATGCTTAACACCCTGACCGGTATTACGCGCGCGTCCGGCGGTAAAATCGTGCTGGGCGTTATTGACGCGGCAGCTAACGCACGGTTAGCGCAGGTGTTCGCGCCGCAGGCAATGCCGGGCGCGTTGCTAATGATCGCCGGGCAGCCGCAAAAACTTTTTGAAGGGACGCAGCAGGAGTCAGCGCTGCGGCAGGTTTATCAGCAGATTGTGCAACTTGCGGCTTCGCAGGGAATGACCGGGCAGGTTGCTGCGCAGGATCTTTCTGGCGTGCAGGAGTTGCCAGAAGAAAAAGTCAACCCCGCGCACCAAAAGGCAATTGAGGCAGCTGAGCGGGGCGACTATGCAACAGCGGTTGCTGAATACGACAGTGTGCTTCTGAAATCTCCGCGCGATGCGGAGGCGATCGCCGCCCGGGCGCAGATTAGCCTATTATTGCGTTTGCAAGGTAAAACCGCCGCTGCAATACGACAGGCGGCGGTCGATGATCCGCTAGACACTGAGGCGCAGTTACTGGTTGCTGACCTTGATATTTCGGGCGGGCACGTGGAAGATGGATTTTTGCGAGTGCTCGAGCAGTTTGCCCGGCACGGTGTCGAGGAGCGCAAAAAAATTCAAGAGCGACTGCTCGAGCTGTTTGAGGTTGTTGGGGTGGCGGATTCGCGAGTTAGCGCGGCTCGGAGACAGCTTGCAAACCTGCTCTATTGAAAATGTTCACAAACAGGGAGCGTAGCTACTTTGACTATGGCGCAACCGCGCCTATGCGCGCTGAGGTGTTAGACGCCTATGTGCGAGCGCTTCGTGAAACCGTTGGCAACCCCGCCTCACAGCACAGCGACGGGCAAAACTCGCGCGACTTGCTGGAGCTGGCGCGTGAAACAATAGCGCGCAGTTTCGGAGTTACGCCCGCCGAGATAGTCTTTACCGCCGGCGGCACGGAAGCAATAAACTTGGCGCTTAAGGGGTTTTACTGGCAGCGCAACAGCGCGGGGGAGCGCCCAATTATTCTTGTCGCTGAGGGCGAGCACCACGCAACGGTTGACACTGTGGAGTGGCTGGCTACCAGTCAGGGAGCTGAACTGGTGTGGCTGCCCCTGGATGCAGCCGGGGTGCTGCACCCCGAGGTGCTCGAGCGAGCGATTCTAGAACACGAAGCTGCAAAAATAGCGGTTATCACGGTTGTGCTCGTTAATAACGAAATCGGCACGGTGCAGCCCGCGCAGCAGCTGCAAAATATTGCAGACAAGCACGGCATTCCGCTGCACTTTGACGCTGTCGCCGCGCTGGGGCAGTTTCCGCTAAAAAATGTGCTAAAAACCGCCTGTTTTAGTGTTTCTGCGCACAAAATAGGCGGACCGGTTGCCTGCGGAGCGCTCGTTTTGCGCCGCAAATACACGCCCGTGCCGCTGCTGCACGGCGGCACGCAGCAGCGGTCGCGATCTGGCACCCAAGACGCGCCAGCGGCGATCGCGTTTGCTAAAGCAATAGAAATCGTGGATCGCGATATGTGCAACTCGCAAAAGCGAATGTCGCAGATTCAGCAGCTGATTTTACAGCGGATCAGAAAGCTTGACAGCGGTGCGGTGCTGCGCGGCAGCGAGCCTGTTTTGTGGCGGGATTATACGGTGGACGGTTGTGCGCAGCTGCCAGCCAGAGCATTTGGTAATCTGCATTTCACCTTTGCTGGTTGCCAGGGCGATTCGTTGCTGTTTTTGCTGGATCAACACGGGGTGTCGGTCTCCACCGGGAGCGCCTGCACCGCCGGGGTTGTCGCAATATCACACGTCTGTAAGGCAATCGGACTGCCCGATGAGGTCGCGATCGGTGCTTTGCGGATAACATTTAGCGCCGACACGAGCGACGCTGACGTGTTGCGTTTGCTGCGAGCCTTGCCCGACAGTATTGCGGCTGCGCGCAGAGCCGGGCTATCCTCGATAGAAACAAAGTAGGGTAGACTAACACGGTGAAAGTTTTAGCGGCTATGAGCGGCGGAGTGGATAGCGCCGTTGCTGCGGCGCGAGCGGTTGAGGCCGGGCACGAAGTTGTTGGCGTGCACCTGGCGTTGAGCAGAATGCCGGGCACGCTGCGCACGGGAAGCCGCGGCTGTTGCACGGTTGAAGATGCGATGGACGCGCGGCGCGTAGCGAATCTTTTGAACATTCCATTCTATGTGTGGGATTTTTCTGAGCGCTTTAAGGCTGAGGTTGTTGACGATTTCATTTTCGAGTATCAAGCTGGCAGAACGCCAAACCCGTGCTTGCGGTGCAATGAGAAAATTAAGTTTGAAGCTCTGCTAGACAAGGCTATTGCTCTCGGGTTTGACGCGGTGGCCACCGGTCACTACGCGAACATTATTGAAACCGTAAACGGCAGGGAACTGCATCGCGCCAGCGCCGAGGCTAAAGACCAGTCGTACGTGCTCGGGGTGTTAACGCAGGAGCAGTTAAAATACTGTTATTTCCCGCTCGGTGACACTCCGTCAAAAACCCTTGTGAGACAAGAGGCTGCGGCGCGTGGCATTCGAATAGCGCAGAAGCCTGACAGCTACGATATTTGTTTCATCCCTGATGGTGACACTCGCGGCTGGTTAAAAGAGCATATTGAGCGCACCCCGGGTGAGATTGTGGATCAATCTGGCGAGGTTGTTGGCAGTCACGACGGCGCTCACGGCTACACTGTGGGGCAGCGGCGAGGGCTGAAACTGGGACGCCCCGCGCCAGACGGTAAACCCAGATTTGTGCTTTCCATTAGACCAGTTTCCAACCAGGTTGTTGTCGGGCCGCGCGAGGCTTTAGCAGTTGCGCGAATAGCCGGCGGTAGAATGTCGTTCACATCAGAGCCGGGGTTTGATATTGCGCAGAGTTTTGAATGTGAAATTCAGATTAGAGCGCATGCTGACACGATGCCAGCTCGGGCGCGACTCGTTGCAATAACTGAGACCAATCGCACAGAGCAGCACCGGGCAGAGGCGACGCACGAAATGATTATTGACCCTAAAACACCTTTAACGGGTGTTGCGCCGGGGCAGAGCGCTGTTATTTATATTGGCACACGGGTGCTGGGGCAGTTCACAATTGACCGTGCCATATCGGTCACAGAGGGCGATACAACAGTTGATAGCGGATCGGTTGCTGCGGGCAGTTAAGCTGCTTGCGCCGCTGTTTAGTAGCGGCGCAAGCAGCTTTATGGCAGCTGGCTAATTAAAAGTGGGGGCTGTAACCTAGGTTACAGCCCCCACAATTAGGTTGCGGTTAGTTATGCAACATCCTCATCAACCCAGTTCTTAGAACGTGCAACGGCTTTCTTCCAGTTGCGTAGCAGGCGTTCGCGCTCGCTCGCATCCATCTTAGGCTCCCAACGACGATCTTCCTGCCAGTTAGCTGACAGTTCGTCCTTGTTTGCCCAGAACTTAACTGCAAGGCCGGCTGCGTAAGCTGCGCCAAGCGCGGTTGTTTCGGCAACAACCGGGCGTATAACTGGCACGCCAAGCACATCCGCTTGGAACTGCATCAGGGTGTCGTTAGCGATCATACCGCCGTCAACCTTCAGCTCTGTTAGATCCACTCCGGCATCCGCATTCACAGCGTCAAGCACGTCGCGCGTCTGGTAAGCAACAGCCTCAAGCGCTGCGCGTGCAATGTGGTTTTTGTTTGAGTAACGGGTAAGACCTGTTACAACACCGCGGGCGCTTGAATCCCAGTATGGCGCAAAAAGACCAGAGAACGCTGGCACAATGTACACGCCGCCGTTGTCCGCAACCTGTTTAGCAAGATCCTCAACTTCTGGCGCTTGGCTGATAATGCCGAGCTGGTCGCGAAGCCACTGGATAAGTGATCCGGTAACCGCGATTGAGCCCTCGAGAGCGTAGTGTGCTGGCTCGTCACCAATTTTGTATCCAACTGTTGTGAGCAGACCGTTTTCAGACTGCACAATTTCTTCGCCGGTTTGGAAAATCAGGAAGCAGCCGGTGCCGTAGGTGTTCTTGCTTTCACCAGCTTGGAAAGCAGCCTGACCAAAGGTCGCTGCCTGCTGATCTCCAAGAATCCCCGCAACAGGTGTTTCACGGAGCAGTGAGCTGTTTTTGCAGTAGCCGTAAATCTCTGAGCTAGAGCGGATCTCTGGCATCATTGAGAGCGGCACGTTGAAGTCAGCCAGGATCGATTCATCCCATGACAGGGTTTTCAAATCCATGAACAGCGTACGTGATGCGTTGGTAACGTCGGTTGCATGCACGCCACCGTCTTTACCGCCGGTTAGATTCCACAGCACCCAGCAGTCAGTTGTGCCGAATAGCAGATCGCCAGCCGCAGCTTTTTCGCGAGCGCCTTCAACATTGTCAAGAATCCATTTGATTTTCGTGCCTGAGAAATAGGTTGCTAGCGGCAGCCCAACTTTTGCTTTGTACTTGTCTGTGCCAGCTTCGCCAGCAATCTCGTCAACGATTGACTGGGTGCGGGTGTCCTGCCAAACGATCGCGTTGTAAACTGGTTTTCCAGTGTTTTTATCCCACACAACGGTTGTTTCGCGCTGATTGGTGATACCAACAGAAGCTATATCGTGGCGGGTAATATCGGCCCGCGACAGGGCAATGCCGATTACCTCCTGCACATTTTGCCAGATCTCGGCTGGATCGTGCTCAACCCATCCTGCCCTGGGTAGAATCTGTTCGTGCTCTTTTTGACCAACAGAGATTACCGAGCCAGACTTATCAAACACGATAGCGCGGCTAGAGGTTGTTCCCTGATCGATTGCAATTACATATTTTGACATTTTTTGTCTCCTATCAGATAGCCGGTCGCTTATGCGACCAGTCCGAGTAGTACGGGAGCGGCAAGAGCAGCCAGGCTGCCGCCGATTAGCGGACCAACAACCGGCACCCATGAGTAGCACCAATCGCTTGATCCTTTGCCTTTAATAGGCAGTAGCGCATGCACGATACGTGGACCTAGGTCACGAGCAGGATTGATAGCGTATCCGGTAGGTCCGCCAAGCGAGACACCGATACCAACAACGAGCAGCGCAACCGGCAGAGCTGAAACACCACCGAGACCAGCAGGAACGCCAACCTCTGCAACGCCGTAATCGGCGAAACCGAAGATCACGAAGACGAGCACAAAAGTGCCGATAACCTCGGTTATGAGATTCCAAGCGTATGAGCGGTTTGCCGGGCCGGTTGCGAATACGCCGAGTTTGGTTGCAGCCTCTGGCTCTAGATCAAAGTGCTCTTTGTATGCGAGCCACGCAATGAACGCGCCCAGCATAGCGCCAACCAGCTGCGCGCCAACAGCAACCATAAACTGTTCTGCGGTGATAGCGCCCTTAATTAGCAGCGCGATTGAAACCGCAGGGTTTAGCTGTGCACCCGAGTACGCTGAAACCAGCACGCCCGAGAAAACAGCAAGACCCCAGCCCCACGTAACCATGAGGAAGCCGCCACCGTTGCCTTTTGTACCCTTAAGAGCGACGTTAGCGACAACGCCAGCGCCGAGCAAAAGCAGCATCGCTGTGCCTACCGTTTCAGATAGGAAGTACAAGCCTAGATTAATGTCTTCCATTTTGACATTGACCTTTCTAGTTTAGGGTCAGAGTATTTGGCTCTGACGCATTGTTATTAGTGAGGATAAATATGTGTTTATTGTACCGGAGTTCCGATATCAGCAACGCCGGTTTGCGACAGCAGCACTCGATGGTTTGCGCGCAATATTGCTGCTGTGCGGGCGATCTCTGCTTTTTGCTTAGCAGCATCCCAGCCGAGCGGTTTTGCAATAGTTGCTGCGACCTCCTGCAGGGTCTGCTCGGTTAGGTAACCGAGGAATGCCAGGTGGGTGCGGCGCTTGAGCAGATCGTCAAGGTGCACAACCTGCTCGGTTGTTGCAAGGTAGGCGAGCTCTTCCTGCGAGTATCCGTGCGCGTGCTCGAGCATTTTTTCGCCGTTTTGAATCTGTGCGAATATCTCGGTTGCGTGAGTGCCGTACCTGTGTAGCAGCTCGGTTGCGCGATCCACCGCAACTGAACCGCGGTTAGCGGCAAGCCACTTGTTGATCTGCTTAGCATTGGCTGGGAAGTTCTTACCGCCACCGATCGGCAGCTCCAGCGTGCTCGCCTTGCGAGTTATTTCAAGCTCTTTCATTGCGTCGTTCGCAAAGTGCTCGGCAAGCGCGCGGAACGTGGTCCATTTGCCGCCAATCAGGCTAAGGAAAGGAACTCCGCTGAGCTGTGTGCGCTCAATGCGGTAGTCACGTGACACGAAGCCGGGGGCGGTGTCGTCGTGACTTGGCAGCGGGCGAATACCGCTGAAGGTGTAAACAATCTGATTGCGATCAAGGATTATGCCCGGGAACACGTGATGTACGAGGTCGAAGAAGTAGTCAATCTCGCTGTCAGTGCAAACAACTTTTTGAGACGGATCGGCATCCACATCTGTTGTGCCCACAAGCACGCGGTTTTTGAACGGGTAGATCAGTACGATACGACCGTCTTTGTGCTCAAAGAAAATCTCGTTGCCTCCCGTTGCTTTGTAAAGCTCAGGGTTGTCAAGCACAATGTGTGATCCTTTAGTGCCGCCCATAAAATTTGTTGCGTTGCCAAAGGTTGCGTTGGTGATGTCTGTTTCCGCTCCGGAAGCGTTTAAAACAACCTTTGCCTTAAACGCAAAAACCTCACCGGTTGTTTTATCTTTAAGCTGCACCGCGCCGTTTTCAAAGCCGACGGCCGCAACATAGTTTGCTGCACGCGCCAGATCGCCGCCGTGAATTTTGCCGTCGCGTAGCACATCAAGTGCGATCCGCTCAGGATCATGCATCGAAGCGTCGTAATAAGTTGCGGTGTATTTGACGTCAGAACGCATCTCGGGGAATGACTCAAGGCTCTTTTTGCGCCCAACAAAGCGATGTCTAGGCACTGCGCCACCGTCGCGAGAGAAGATGTCGTAGATTGTCATCCCAATTTTAATAAGAGCTGCGCCGCGTTCCGCCGGTTTCCCTTTGCCGTGGGTTACAAGCATTCGCCAGGGGGCTGAAACTATGCCGGAGAAAGTGGAAAAAATTGGCATTGTGGTGCGCAGCGGCTTCACAAAGTGCGGGGCATTTTTAAGCAGCCGATTGCGCTCTACAACCGCCTCCTGCACGAGGCGAAACTCGCCATTTTCGAGATAGCGGATACCTCCGTGTACCATGTGGCTGGATGCGGATGAGGCTCCGGAAACAAAGTCAGCCTGCTCAACAAGCGCAACATCTATGCCCTGTAGCGCAAGATCTCTAAAAGTAGCGATGCCATTGATGCCGCCGCCTATGATTAAAACATCTGCCTCAGCTCGGTCGCGGAGTGTTTTAACTGCGCTGCGGGGAACTAGATTTGTCACCTGATGTCTCTTTCTATTGCTGGTTAGGGCGTTAATTAACGCTTTGACTGTTACAAAGTGAGGGCATTATAAGAACAACCACACGGTTCTGAAGTATATTACCGCAAAAAGCTGTGACAACCAGCTATCAAATGCGCTTTGAAACAGATTTGAAACAAAGCAAAAAAGATTCCAGCACACGTGTTTTTGCACTGGGATTAAGGGGGGGGGGATAGGGTGGCTAACGGGACTTGAACCCGCGACCCTCGACACCACAAGCCGATGCTCTACCGACTGAGCTATAGCCACCATATTAAGTGCGATTGCACTTAACTCAATAAACTATATAGGACAAAAAGCGATTGCGCAAAGCCGTTAAGGCGCGTTTTAGTCGCTAACAAAAATATTTTCGCGATAGTAGGCAAGCTCGGCGATAGACTCCAGAATGTCATCCAGCGCACGGTGATTACCGGTTTTTACGGGAGCTTTTTTGCATACCTCAGGATGCCAGCGCTTACCAAGCTCTTTAATTGTGGAAACATCAATGCTGCGGTAGTGCAACAGCTCGTGCAACTGTGGCATATAGCGGCTCAAAAAAGCCCGATCCGTGCCGATAGTGTTGCCCGCAACAAGCGGCCGCGCGTTATCCTGTTGCCACTGCGCAAGGTAGGAAATCGCCTTTTCTTGAGCTGTTGCGGGTGAAAGGCCCGCGCTAATTTCGGGCAGTAATCCGCTCTTTGTGTGCATTTTGCGCACAAAATCGTTCATGTTTGCAAGCGCGTCAGAACCCGGGTTAATAACTAGCTGCAGCCCCGGTGCGAGCGGGCGCAGCTCAAAGTCGGTGACGACTACCGCTATTTCCACCAGCCGGTCTCGCTCCAGATCAAGCCCCGTCATTTCACAGTCTATCCACACAATATGATTCGCGCTTTGTTTCCCCATGCGCACCAGTTTAGCCAGTGCCGCTGATATTTATCGCTAAAATCTAATTATGGCAATTTTACCAATATGCATCTACGGACAGCCGGTTTTGCACACTTTAGCAGAGGTTGTCACCGAGTTTGATAAAGAGTTACACCGTTTGATAGCGGATATGCACGAAACTACGGTTGCAGCTCCCGGTGTGGGGCTTGCTGCGCCGCAGATTGGTATTGGAAAGCGGATCTTTGTGTGGAACTACGCAGATCAGGACGAGGCTCCCGCGATCGGTGTTGCGATCAATCCTGAGCTGTGGATAATCCCGCCAGAACCGGGGCAGGCGGATCCGGAGCACGAGGCTGAAGGCTGCCTTTCTTTTCCGGGTGAGCGGTTTGAGCTGCGTAGATCAGCCGCGGCTAAACTCCGTGCGCAGGATGCCGACGGAAAATGGTTTGAGATCTCTGCAACGGGATGGTTTGCTCGCATTATGCAGCACGAATACGACCATCTAAACGGTTACATCTACGTGGACAGGCTAACCGGCTATGCTCACAACGAAGCAATGCGCATTAAACGAAAACGCAACTGGGGTAAGCCGGGGCTAAGCTGGACTCCCGGAATTGACAGCCTCGAGGGGTAGCGGATTGCGCTAGCGCACCGGTTAGTAGTACGATTTTCTGGCGGCGTACCAGCCAGGGGATCACCAACTGGTCGCGCAGCCATCTAGCGACGCAGCTTTCTGACAGCGCGTCAGCTGGCGCGCAGGCTTTCTAGTGACTCGCCAACTAGTGACGCGGTTTTCTTATGTAGTACTCTCGTACAACAGGAATGGCTCCGGTTACGTGGTTTGGCTCGATAAGCTCGCTGGTGTTTAGATCATCGCCCGCATTTCGCTTGTTTTTAGGCAGGGTTTCTGGCGCGAAAAGCCACCATACTAGCGCAACGCACAGAATTACGCCCGTCACCGTGAAAGCGGGTCGGTAGCCGTAGTGGTCAGCTAATAATCCGACCGCAATGGGTGCTATCATGCTGCCGACATCTACCGCCATTTGACTTGCTGAGACCACGCCGGTGCTGCGCGATCCTTTGGCAACATCGGCAATAATAGCCTGCTGTGCGGGGTTGGCGAGTGATGCGCCCATACCACAGGCAGCCATCAGGGCGCACAACACCTGAATATTGGCAATAAACGGCAATGTGAAATACGTGCCGGCGATAATCGCCAGCCCTATTAGCACCATCGGTTTGCGCCCGTACCTGTCATTACAGCGCCCCGAAGGGATTATAAGCAGCGCGTTGCCCGCTGCAAACGCTGCCAGCGCCCATCCCGCAGCGGCGGGGCTTTTGTCTACCACCGTGATCACGAACAGTGGCACCACCGAGATACGCGCGCCCCAGATTGCCCATCCCGTTGCAAACAGCGACGACATAGCGGCCTTAAACGATGGGTTTTTGAATGCCTGTGCGATTGTGACGTGCTCATCCGCCGCAGTGTTTGCGCCGCTTGCGTCTGCCGCTGGCTGGGCTTTGATTGTGAAGCCGATTACAATAACGGATATTATCAGCGTAGCTGCATAGAAAACGAAGGGGGTACGGATTCCGAAGTGTGTTACCGCAGCTCCTAAAACCGGCCCGCACAGGTTGCCGAGCAAAAAAGCGGCGCCGTTGTAGCTAACAACCCTGCCGCGCATATCAACGGGGGCAAACTTAATGAGCAGAGACGTTGCCGCAACGCTGAACATAACCGAGCCGATGCCGCCGAGGGCGCGCATCACAATCATGCTCTGATAGTTTGTAACGAACGCACAAAGTCCCGTTGAAACGGCGACTATTGTAAGACCGAGCATATATGCGGCGCGCTCTGTGAACTTGCTTGTGAACAGGCTCGCGAGCGGCGCGCCAACAATGCGCATTAGCGCGAAGGCGCTAATCAGGGCGCTGGCGAGGGTCACTGAAACGCCAAAAGATTTTGCTATTTGCGGAATCACCGGTGCGACAACACCGTAACCGAGCGAAACGCAGAAAGATGCGGCAATTAGTGCCCAGAGCTCGTGGGGAAGCTTGTGATGTGACACCCGTACAACCCCCTCAAAATGACTGCTACTAAAATTACAACTACTTAAGTAGAGCACCGCCGATTACTACGGTGGTGCTCTTACCATGATGCAACCAGCAGCCCAAAGTGAGGAAACCGCTGACTGTTGCACTGCGCCCTAAGCAGGACTCGAACCTGCAACCTACGGATTAGAAGGCCGTTGCTCTATCCTTTGAGCTATTAGGGCATATCAGCACTGAGTATTTTACCGTAAAAAGATGGGTTTGTGTGTGAGCGCTGTCAGACGAGGGTTATTTTGTTTGTCAAGTAGCGGCGAGGGCTTATAAAAGTATAGACTTGAGCAAGAATAAATTTATTTCACTTTAATATGGAGGCGTTTTGAGTACCGCACACAACGATCCCGGACACGGAGATTCCCCTGCCGCCTGGACGGGAGTTATCATTATGATTCTTGCTTTTGCAGTTGGTGCTGTGTTTTTTGTGCTGGATAAGCCCGTTTACGTGTGGGCGAGCCTTGCTGTTTTTCTGCTCGGTCCCGTTATCGGGTTCATCATGGCAAAGGTAGGGTACGGCATTAAAGGGCCTAGGTTCGTGCCAAAGGAGCATCACTAAACTGTGCTGAGCGACTTATATTCAGGTTCGCTGGAAGATGCTAGGGCACGCCAAGAACGAGTTTCTATAGCGGAGCTGGAAGCTGCTATCGCTCTAAAACCTCCCGCGCTTAACGTGCTTGCAGCCCTTGCGCCCGATGAGGTGATAAAGATTATCGCGGAGGTTAAGCGGGCTAGCCCGTCCCGGGGTGAACTGGCCGAGATTGTAGATCCGCAACGGCTTGCTAAGCAGTATGAAGCGGGGGGCGCTGCGGCAGTGAGTGTGCTCACAGAACAGCGGCGCTTTAAAGGATCCCTGGCGGATCTTGAGAGCGTGCGTAAAGCCGTTAGCGTGCCTGTTTTGCGCAAAGACTTTATTGCCAGTGAGTATCAGCTGCTGGAGGCTCGTGCGGCGGGTGCCGATATGGTGCTGTTGATAGTGGCGGGGTTGGAACAGCCTTTGCTGAAGCGCCTGTACGAGCTAACTCTGCAGCTGGAAATGACCGTTCTGGTCGAGACGCACACCTCAGAGGAGGTTTCCCGCGCGGTTGATCTGGGGGCTGAGCTGATCGGTGTGAACGCTCGTAATCTGAACGATTTTACGCTCGATCGTGATCTTTTTGCGCAGGTTGCCGATCAGATCCCGAGCGGCGTTATTAGGGTTGCAGAATCTGCTGTTATGAGCGTTGCTGATGTGGCGCATTATCGATCCGCCGGAGCTGATGCGGTGCTTGTTGGCGAGGCGCTAGTTGTGAACGGCGACCCGACCGAGACGGTTGCCGAGTTTGCCAGTGTTGCCTAGTAAACTGGGCGCTTTGCTTATTTTGGAGGGATTATGGCTTTAAGCGGTGCACGCGGCCCGAAGTTCGGCGAATACGGCGGGCGGTATATGCCAGAGTCGCTGATTATGGCGATTGCCGAGCTGACGGAGGCGCACGATGCTGCGCTGGCTGATCCGGAGTTCAACCGCGAGCTGCGGGAGTATCTTAAGCACTATGTGGGCAGACCCTCAGAGCTTACGGAGGTGCAAAACTTTGCGGCGCAGATTGGCAGCAAAGCCAGAATTTTTCTGAAGCGGGAGGATCTTAACCACACCGGCTCGCACAAAATAAACAATGTGCTGGGGCAGGCTCTGCTCACAAAACGGCTCGGCAAAACGAGAGTAATCGCAGAAACCGGTGCTGGGCAGCACGGAGTTGCCACCGCAACCGCAGCGGCTTTGCTCGGGCTTGAGTGCACAATATACATGGGCGGGTTAGACACTGCACGGCAGGCTCTAAACGTTGCGAGAATGCGTCTTTTGGGGGCGGAAGTGATCCCCGTGAACACGGGATCTCGCACGCTGAAAGACGCTATTAACGAGGCCTTCCGCGACTGGGTTGCAACGGTTGACAACACCAACTACATTTTTGGAACCGCGGCAGGGCCGCATCCGTTTCCCACTATTGTTTGTGACTTTCAAAAAATAATCGGAGAAGAGGCCAGAGAGCAGATGCTCGAGCGTACCGGCTCGCTGCCAACCGCGATTATTGCCTGCATTGGCGGCGGATCGAATGCGATTGGGCTGTTTAGCGCGTTTTTAGACGATAGCGATGTGGGTATTTATGGCGTTGAGGCGGCTGGTGAAGGGCTTGATTCTGGGCGCACCGCTGCTTCAATTCAGCGCGGTCGCCCGGGAGTTCTGCACGGTGCGATGACTTACGCCCTGCAGGATGGTGACGGGCAGACGCTCGACTCGCACTCGATTTCTGCCGGGCTTGACTACCCGGGTGTTGGTCCGCACCATGCCTGGCTTCATGATATTGGGCGCGTTAAATACATTGGCGCAAGCGATGCGCAGGCGATGGAGGCATTTAAACTGCTCAGCCGCACCGAGGGTATTATTCCAGCGATAGAGTCGGCGCACGCGCTTGCGGGTGTGTTTGAGGTTGCAAAAACCCTCACGAGTAGCGACACAATTCTGGTGAATCTGTCAGGGCGCGGCGACAAAGATATGCACACCGCGGCTAACTATTTCGGGCTTATTAACGACGGGGAAATATCGTGAGTAAAACAGAACGGGCAATAGCTGCCGCGCACAAGGCTGGCAGAACCGCTTTTGTCGGGTATTTGCCGCTCGGATTTCCCGATGCCGCAACAACTGTGGCAGCTGCAATAGAGCTTGCCAATTCGGGAGTGGATATTATCGAGCTGAGCCCGCCCTATTCTGATCCGGTTATGGACGGTGAAGTTATTCAGCGCGCAACCAATACGGCGCTCGCTAACGGCTTTAAGTTTGAGCAGCTGTTTCAGATAGTGCAAGAGATAACAAGCACGGTTAAAACGCCGGTTTTGATTATGAGCTACTGGAATCTAATTTTGCAGTACGGCGTTAAAAAATTTGCCGCAGATCTTAACAGAGCCGGTGGCGCGGGGCTTATCACCCCGGATATTACGCCGGAGTGCGCGGATGAGTGGATCGCCGCCGCCGATTCTGAAGGCTTAGATAAAATATTTCTGGCCGCGCCCAGCTCCTCTGCTGAGCGGCTGCAAATGATCGCGAGCAGCAGCCGCGGCTTTGTTTACGCCGTTTCAACAATGGGCATAACAGGCGCGCGGGACGAACTTGATAGCGCTGCGAAACAGCTTGTTGCGCGGCTTAAAAACGCGGGTGCAAAATACGTTTGCGTAGGAATAGGCGTGAGCGTGCCCGCGCACGTGAGCGCAATTGCCCAGTACGCTGACGGCGCGGTTGTTGGCACGGCTCTGGTGCGAGAATTGGCTGATGCCGGTGTAAAATCGCTCGGTGATAAGGCGGCAGAGTTTGCTAGCGCTACGGCGGCTACAAGAATTACTAACTCTTAAAGACGGTTGAAAGCGAAAATAACAGATGTTACTAACGAGTATTCCAAGCCCTGAGCTACAGTATTTTGAGGTGGGCCCGTTCCGCGTCCACATCTACGCGCTGTGCATAATTTTTGGCGTGATAGTTGCCGCTATTGTGACCGGCAAGAGGCTTGCTAAGCGCGGTGGGGAGCGCAGTGCGGCGATCGATTTAACCGTGTGGTCTGTTATTGCGGGCGTAATCGGCGCGCGAGTTTTTCACGTGCTAACGCACTGGGATGATTTTTTTGGTGCGGGGCGTGATCCGCTTGAAGTGTTCCAGATTTGGCGCGGCGGAATAGCTATTTTCGGCGCGCTAATCGGTGGCGCAGGCGGTGTTCTAATAGCTTCGCGCATGACCGGAATTAGGTTTCTGTCTTTTGCGGATGCGCTTGTGCCCGGGCTTTTGCTGGCGCAGGCTTTTGGAAGGCTGGGTAACTATTTCAACCACGAGTTGTTTGGTGCGCCCACAACTCTGCCGTGGGGTCTGGAAATATCATTGAGCAATCCCGCGTATCCGCTGGGGTTGCCATCGGGAGTGTTGTTTCATCCAACATTCCTGTACGAGATGATTTGGAACTTTGCGGGTGTTGTTGTGTTGCTGCTAATTGAGCGCAAACTACGCCCGCGGTGGGGTACTTTTTTTGCGATGTACCTCGTGTGGTACGGTTTTGGTAGGTTCGTAATTGAAGGAATGCGACTGGATCCCAGCTTTATAGTTGTTTTCGGGTTGCGTACAAACCAACTTGCTGCGTTGCTCGCAATTGTGCTGGGTATTGCGCTCTACTGCTATCAAAAAACGCGCCACACCGGAATTGAAAATAACGTGTATCTGCCGGGTAAATATCGCCCCGGAAAGTCGGTGTTGCCGATAACCTCTGATCCGTCAAAATATCACATGATTTTGGCGCACACAGGAGTTGTTGCGAGCGTAACTAAACCGACTGCAAAAGATACTGAAAGCTAGAGTAGATTAGAGAAAGGGTGGCTATGCGTCACGCGAAAATTGTTGCAACATGGGGGCCGGCTGTTGCCAGATACGAGATGACACTCGAGATGTTGAAGGCCGGTGTGAACGTTGCGCGCATGAATATGTCTCACGGCACGCACAATGTGCACGACGGGATCTACCGCAATATTCGCCGCGCCGAAATCGAGGTGGGGCGTCCCGTTGCGATTCTGGCGGATCTGCAGGGTCCTAAAATTCGGCTCACCAAGTTTGCCAACGGGCCGTACGAACTGCAGCTGGGTGACGAATTTGCAATCACTGTCAGGGATATTGAGGGCACAAAAGAAATTTGCGGCACTACCTACAAGGGGTTGCCGCAGGATGTTGCAGTTGGTGATCCGCTGCTAATTGATGACGGAAAAGTTGCTTTGCGAGCTGTTAAAGTAACCTTTGACACGGTGCACACAGTTGTTGAAGTGCCGGGAGTTGTTTCTAACAACAAGGGAATTAACCTGCCGGGCGTTGCCGTTAATGTGCCTGCGCTCTCTGAGAAAGATGAAGACGATCTTAGGTTTGCGCTCGATTTGGGTGTTGACTATATTGCGCTTTCTTTTGTGCGCAGTGCGAAAGATATTGCCCGGGTGCATGAAATCATGGACGAAAAGGGCAAGCGCCTGCCCGTTATCGCAAAAATTGAGAAGCCGCAGGCTGTTGATAACCTAGCTGAGATTGTGGATGCCTTTGATGGGATTATGGTTGCCCGTGGTGATCTGGGCGTGGAGATGCCGCTCGAGCAGGTGCCGATTGTGCAGACGCAGGCGATTATGCTGGCGCGGCAGGAGGCGAAGCCGGTTATTGTTGCGACGCAGGTTTTGGAGTCGATGATTGAGAATCCGCGCCCAACCAGGGCGGAGGCGTCAGACTGCGCGAATGCGATTATTGATGGCGCGGATGCGGTTATGCTCTCGGGTGAAACCAGCGTAGGTGCGTACCCAGCCGTCGCGGTGAGCACTATGGCGCGGATCATTGAGGCGACCGAAACCCATGCGCTGTCACGAATTGCGCCGCTGGGGAAGGATCCGCATACGCAGGGTGGCGCGCTCACGCTCGCTGCTAACGAGATTGCCAACTTTGTTAATGCGAAGTTTATTGCGGTGTTCACAGAGTCGGGCGACACTGTGCGTCGGGTTTCACGCCTGCGCAGTTTGATTCCGATTCTCGGCTTCACAACCTCTGAAGAGGTGCGTCGCAGAATGGAGCTAACCTGGGGTGCGCGTAGTTACAACGTGCCGCACGTTAAAAACACCGACAAAATGTTCGAGCAGGTTGATAACGTGCTGATAGACTCGGGCAAAGCCCGGGTGGGTGACATTGTGATTGTGATCTGTGGCACCCCCGCGGGTGTTATTGGCACAACCAACACAATGCGGATTCACAAAATTGGCGAGGCTACCGGGCGGATCGTCTAAGTCTCGGGGCGCGGCAGGGGTTTTCTGTCGCGCCCCGATTTTATCTTCGCGTCAAATTACGATACGCTTGTTAAGGCACTCTGTAGCATATGCCGGATTGGTGGAATTGGTAGACACGACGCACTCAAAATGCGTTGCCGCAAGGTGTGAGAGTTCGAGTCTCTCATCCGGCACAGTTAGCTTTATTAAGAAGCTCTAATTTGCCCGGTTTATAGTTTTTTTTATTCAGCAGTTTTTTAGAGATAAGGGATAGTCTATAATCGTGAACGAAGAAAACATTACCAAGAGACGAGTTGTTGTTGCCGAGGATGAGTCCTTGATTCGGCTAGATATAGTCGAAACGCTTAAAGACAATGACTACGAAGTTGTCGGCGAAGCCGGCGACGGTGAAGAGGCTTTGCGGCTTGTTACCGAGCTGAAGCCGGACGTGGTTATTATGGACGTAAAGATGCCTAAGCTAGACGGTATCTCAGCGGCAGAGCAAATCAACAAGGAGGGAATCGCTCCGGTTGTGCTCCTCACCGCGTTTAGTCAGAAAGAATTGGTGCAGCGCGCAGCAGAGGCAGGAGCTCTTGCTTACGTTGTAAAACCATTTACACCTAACGACCTGTTGCCCGCGATTGAGATTGCGGTTTCACGTTTTGACCAGATTATGACGCTTGAAAACGACGTGGCTGATTTGGCAGAGCGTTTTGAAACCCGTAAGCTTGTAGATCGGGCGAAGGGAATTCTAAACGACAAAATGGGTTTGAGCGAGCCCGAGGCGTTTAGGTGGATTCAAAAAGCTTCTATGGATCGCCGTTTGACGATGGCCGATGTTGCTAAAACAGTTATCGACCAGCTAGGTCCAAAGAAAAACAATCCAGCATAATCAGCTCCTTTAATGATAACTGGTAGCTGAGGGGGCACAGTGTTTTGCGCTGTGCACCCTCAGTTTAATGATTATCGTTGGGGCTTGTAAAAGTTTGTGATCCGTACGGTTGAACAGCGTGCGCCATCGCTGTCTCGTGTGATTACTATTTCGTGCACCGTTAAAGATTTGCCCGTGCGAATGGGTGTGCATACCCCGATCACATACCCTTCTGTCGCGCTGGAAGTGTGGGTTGCGTTAATATCCACTCCCACTGCGACCTTATCTGTGGGTGCTAAGAAGTTGGCGTGCATCGAGCCGAGAGTTTCGCCGAGCACAGCATAAGCGCCCCCGTGCACCAGCCCGATTGGCTGCGTGTTGCCGGCAACGGGCATTCTTGCAACTGCGCGATCGGGGGTGAATTCGAGTATTTCGATTTCCATTTTTGCGGCGAGTTTCCCCAGCCCGCGAGCAGCTATAAACTCCATGCCGCTGTTTGTTTTGCTCATTTTGCTCCTTGTCTTTAATGCCTTTCATAAATGATACACAGAGGGCAGCGCTACGCTTTATATGTGAATAAGTCTAAGCCAACCCTGATGATAGTTGACGGTCACTCGCTTGCGTTTCGAGCTTTTTACGGCGCGCCCGTTGACGCGTTTGTAACCACTTCTGGGCAGCACACAAACGCGGTTCACGCTTTTATCTCTATGCTTTTGGTGCTGTTGGAAAAATACAATCCCGATTCGCTGGCGATTGCCTTTGATATTTCGCGCCACTCTTTCCGCACCGAAGAATACCCCGAGTATAAGGGCGCCCGGCGTGCAACGCCCGAGGAGTTCAAGGGGCAGGTGCCGCTGCTCAAAGAGGTGCTTGAAGCGATGGGTATTGTCACAGTAGAAAAACAGGGTTATGAGGCGGATGATATTCTCGCTACTCTGGCAACCGCCGCAGACAATCAGGGCTATGCGGTTTATGTTGTGAGCGGTGACAGAGACACTATTCAGCTTGTTAACGAGAATGTCACTCTGCTGTACCCGGGCGCACTGGGCGTGAAACTGCTCAAAGAGTACACGCCAGCTGCGGTGGTTGAAAAATACGGGATTAAACCCGAGCAGTATCCCGATATGGCGGCTCTGGTTGGTGAAACAAGCGATAACCTGCCGGGCATCCCAAAGGTTGGTGAAAAAACCGCCGCAAAGTGGATTAACGAGTACGGCTCACTGGCCGAAATTCTCGCAAACAAAGACAGCATAAAGGGCAAAGTTGGTGAGAATCTACGCGAAAACGCGCATCTTGCCGAGCGCAACCGCCGTCTAAACCGGCTTTTACGCGATGTTGAACTCCCGTTTGAAATTAGCGATCTTGCACGCGGGCAAATAGACATGGCGCGGGTGACCCCGGTTTTACGGAAACTAGAGTTTAGAAGTGTGCTGCGGCGGGTCGCTAAGTTTGCGGGGGAGGTAACAGTGGCGGATCTGTCAGATCCCGAGTTAGCAGGTGCGGCAAATACCGCTGCTGTCAGTTTGCAAGCGGAGTTTCCTGATCCGCAGCTGCTCCTGGATGAGGAGCTTGAAGCCTGGCTGCACAGGGACGAAGCTAAGAGCGTATTTATTGCGCCCGACCGTGAGCGTGCCTCGGGTAAGTACACGGTCGGGCTTGCAACGGTCACAGCCAGCGTTGAGTTTAGCTGGCTGCCTGGCGGGTCAGATTATCAGGGTTTTGCAAAGTGGCTTGCAAGCGAGTCTGCCAAACAGGTTTGGGACGCAAAAAAGCTGAGCCACGAACTGGCCAGCTTGGGCGTGCAGCTGAACGGTGTTACAGCGGACGCGCAGCTTGCGCTGAACGTTTTGCGCCCTGATATTAACGAGAAAAACTTTGCTAAATCGTGCGGTAAGTTTCTGGGCGAAGAGGTTACAGAAGAGCAGATTGTCGCGGGCGAAATCGGGGCTGCAAAGTGCGCCTGGCTAGTGCTGCGCCTTAATTCTTATGCGCTGAGCAACCTTGATACGCGCAGCGAGCGTCTCTATAGGGAAATTGAGCTGCCGTTAACGGCGGTGCTTGCAAGCCTAGAAGAGCGTGGAATCGCGATTGACCTGCCCGTTTTAGAGGGGCATCGGCTGGAGCTGAAAGAGCAGGTTGCAGAGCTTGAGCGCAAAGCCTACGCCGCAATTAACCAGCAAATCAACCTTGCGTCGCCGAAGCAGCTACAAAAAGTGCTGTTTGAAGACCTGGCTCTGCCGCCGTCGCGTAAAATTAAGAGCGGCTATTCAACTGACGCGAAAAGCATTAAAGAGCTGCAGCTGGCGCATCCGCACCCGTTTTTGGAGGCGCTTATCGAGCACCGTGAAAAAAACAAGCTGGCGCAGATGGTGCAAACGCTAATTGACTCGATTTCACCGGCGGATAACAAGATCCACACAACCCTGCTGCAAATAGGTGCTGTTACCGGGCGGCTTGCCTCAACCGCTCCGAACCTGCAGAATATTCCCACCAGGAGCTTTGAGGGGGAGCGGATTCGTGGCGCTTTCACCTATGATGACGCTTACGACTGCCTGCTGACCGCTGATTATTCGCAGATTGAAATGCGGATCATGGCGCACCTGTCTAATGACGAGGGGCTGATTGCGGCGTTCAAAGAAGGCGAAGATCTGCACCGCTCTGTTGGCGCGCGGGTTTTCGGGGTTGCTCCGGCGGATGTTAACGCAAGTATGCGCGCAAAAGTGAAAGCGATGTCTTATGGGCTGACCTACGGGCTGGGCGTGTTTGGACTTGCCAGCCAGCTTAATATTTCGCAGGCGGAGGCAAAACAGCTTATGTCTGACTACTTTAACAGGTTTGGCGGAGTGCGCGACTATCTGCGCAGCGTTGTTGAGCAGGCGCGCACAAAAGGCTACACAGAAACCATTTTTGGGCGGCGCAGGCTTTTTCCGGAGCTGAAATCATCAAACCGGGTTGTAAGGCAAAACGCTGAGCGTGCGGCGCTTAACGCACCGATTCAGGGAAGCGCCTCAGACATTATTAAAATTGCCATGCTGGCAATAGAAAAGCGCCTAGCCGAGAGTAAGCTGCGCAGCCGAATGGTGCTGCAGATCCATGACGAACTTATGTTTGAGGCCGCCATGAGTGAGCTTGAAACACTGCAACAGATTGTGCGCGAGGAGATGTCCGCAGCCGCGCAGCTGCTAGTTCCGCTGGAGGTTTCGCTGGGGGTTGGCGCTAACTGGCAGCTGGCGGCGCACTAGGGTTACTGCTCCTGCTCGTAGCTGGCAGCAAGTTTTTCAAGCAAAAATTTGGCGCCCTCATCCTGCATCCCGTTGTGGAAATACGCAACGTGCCCGTCTTCGCGGTTTTGCTGCATAGCTTGGCACACAATATCGTGCGCTACGCAGTAGTTGCGGATAATATCCGCATACCGGTCAAGCGTGCCGGGGAGTCTTGGGATTATGCCGTCTCGCCCCGGTTTGAAGCTGCCGTATGCGTACGGCTCAGACGCCACAAAGCGCGGATCCCCGTAGAGAATAATGCCCGCAATATTGGCTGTTGCCTTATCGCTCGGCAACCCGGTGTTGGTGCCGAGAAAGCGCTTACTGGGGGCGGTAAGAGACTCTGCGATTGTAAATGCCCCCTGCGAGTACCCTGCTAGCAGGATTTTCTGCTCCGGGCACAGGCGCGCTTGATTTTCTAGGGTGTCTGTGAGTTTGCGCATTCCTTCGGGTGCGCTCTCGCCAAATTCCGCGGTTGCGGGATACTCAAGATCGTAGTGCTGAAATATCGGGACCGCCGTTTTGCTGGCAACTACTGCGGCGGATCTCTGGTTGGTGTTTGCTGCTGGGTTGCTTTTATACTCCATTTGCGCTTTGCTAAGAACCTCGGTGAGTTTATTTGCAACTACGGACAGCAGATTTCCCCTGGAGAGCGGCTCATCTGTGCCGCGAGCTGTGATTAGCAGCACCGCCGAGCAGCCGCTCAGCTTGGCTGCGGTGGATGCGGGGTGTGCGTTAAGATCCCACTTTTTACTGCCGTTATTAACCTCTTCGCGGTCGGCAATTGCGTTGATAGCTAAGATTTGCGCGGCGGCATTGGGTGTGCTGGCAGAGCACCCTGCAAAAATGATTGCAAGCGCGGTTAGCAGCGCCGCCACGAGTGCTAGTTTGGTTAGTTTTTGAGCTGGAGCAGCGAAATTCACAGCAGTAATTTTACTCTAGTTTTAGGGTCGTGCTTTTGGTGTGTAGGTAATTTTTGACCGCTAACTTGATAATGTTAATGATATTCATTATCATATAAATATGCAAAACATAACCCAAAAATCAAAGTTGAGAGCGCTCCGCCAGCTTGGTGGTTCGTTTATTGCTGCCACGATACTGCTTTCATGCGCCTTTATTGGTGGCGCGAACGCGGTTGATAATCCGCCTGCAGAAGAGCAGAAAATTGTTGCAACCCGGGCTCACGTAGACAGCCCGAAGGTGTTTTATGAAGACGGCAGACTGGTGCTGAAGTCTGAGTTTTCCCACAATCGACTGCCGCTTGAAAAAACAATTAACTATCTCGGGCCCGGCTACAATTACGGAAAACAGAGGTTTATTTTTAGGGTGCCAGAGCACGCCCCGGAGCTTGATTTTCTGGGCAAAGCTGGCACCAGCTGGTATATGGGTCCTGATATTTCAGGGCTTAGGCATCCGGTCATCTGGTCGGGATACGCCGCTGATGCGGGTGTGCCAATCGAAAACTTTAGAGACAAGAGCTTCACGCTCGATCTGATAGACGTTAAAGGCCCCGGCAGGGTAGAGCTGCTGGGTTGGTACGAGGCTGAAGATGAGGGCGGCGCAGGTTTTGTTAAACGACTTTTGAGCAGCTCGGACGCAAACTACCGGAGCGCGAAACTATCCGCTGGAACTCACACTCACAACTACAACCTGTTTGAAAAACCAGGTCGCTACGAGCTGATATACCGCGCAACCGCGCGCACAACCGCAGGCGAGTTTATCAGCAGCGAAATAAAAACCCTGGAGTGGCAGGTTGGCGGTAACGAACCGGGGCAGCAGATCAAGCCAGAACCGGTGCATAAAGACGAGACCGAGCAACCCGAGGGCAAAAAAAACGCACAGTCCATTTTCAGTCTTCCCAAAGAGGAAAATGCGCAGCTCGGGTTTAGTATTGCCCCCGCAAACGCTAAAACACCAGAAGATGTTATAGCGAGCGCGCGTGATCTTAGAGTTGTCACCGATAAAACACTCGCAGGAACAGCCCAGTTCTATATCGACGGATTTAAGCTCGCCGAGGTTGAACTGCACGACGGGCAAGCCGGTTACACCGAGATGATCGGCGCGAGCGCCGGTAAATACCAGGTTGCTGTGAAAAACCAGCAGGGCGAGGTTGTTTACACATCTGCAGTCCTTAATTACGGTCCTGAAACAGAGCCGGGCAAAACTGTTAACACAGCAGAAACAGGGGAAATAATTGCTGCTGCGCCGGCTGCTGCGCCGCAGTTCCTGCCGGAAAATATTTCCTACGACTCTGACATTAAGTACACGGTTGCATCAGAGCCTGTTAACTACACCAACACTCGCAGGGTTACTGTGGCGGTTGATCGCGACGGAGTTTATGGGCTGTTCTGGATTGTCAGGAGAACCTCTGACGGGCAGGTACAGAGCGAATATATGTTCTCATCGGGGCAGGGCAGCCGCAGTGTTAGCTTCTACACGGAAGATAATGATGGGCTGGACGGCAGCTTTGAGGCTATTTTCTTGCCACACCCGGCTGTAACAAACCTAAAATCTAGCGTGCTAAAGGTTGCTGAAGAGTACCAGCCAAACACCAAGTACAGTGCCACAGGAGAAATCAAGCGTGAAAACAGCGCGCAGCCCACGCCGCCAACGGTAACGCCGTCAGTTCCTGCTCCGGCAGAACCGGGAAGTGATGTGCAGCACGGCGGTGATACTCCGCTTGAGAAGCGCCTGCTGATCAGGAAGGGACACCTTGACATTGCAGTCTACCTGCATCACGGTAAAGCCAGCATGGTGCTTAAAGACAGTAGTCGCGAGCACTCAAAGCAGGAGGTGAATCGCAGCGTGCGCGATATTGCGATAGCCGTTGCAGATACCGCGATCCAGCGCCGCCTGCCTAAGAAAAACAAGGAAGAGTGGCAGCGGGTGTTCGACTACGAGGGCATCAACTGGGTTCTGCCAGAAGCACAGAAACTTGATTTGCCGTGGCCAGGTTACAGCTCTGAAACGGTTAGTGAAGCCGATATTAACGGCACTATGAAACTTGAGATGACCGATTTTAGCGGCCCGGGCGAGCTGAATCTTTACAGCGTGCGCAGGGTTGCTGGAATACCGGAGGTGCTGCTTGGCAGTGGTGAGGGTAAGCCGCGTAGTTTTGATGTGTATCCGGGCGATCACTTGCACACCGGATGGGTGTTTACAAAGCCGGGTGTTTACTCTGTTGAGCTGCGTTACACGGGAGAGCACAAGTCGGGCGAGCGTTTTGCAACACCGGCAGAGAAACTGTTTTTCCTGGTGGGCGATAAAGCCATAGCGGACAATGCTCCTGCTGACAGTATTGATAAAACCCCGCAGCGCTTGTCTGGTGAGGATCGTTTTGCAACCGCAGTGCAGATCTCAAAGCAGTACAGCGCGGGAGTAAAAGCCTTGTTTATCACTGACGGTGGTGGCTACGCG
This sequence comes from Canibacter zhuwentaonis, assembly GCF_018531145.1. Taxonomy (GTDB): domain Bacteria; phylum Actinomycetota; class Actinomycetes; order Actinomycetales; family Microbacteriaceae; genus Canibacter; species Canibacter zhuwentaonis. The sequence continues at coordinate 136,113 of NZ_JAHDSZ010000001.1, forward strand.
GACGCGCTGGGTGCCGGAGCAGCGGCGGCACACCTCGAGTCGCCGGTGCTGCTCAGCTCTAAAACCGAGGGCATTAACAGCGCAACCCTCGCTGAGATTAGGCGTTTGAATCCGCAAACTGTCTACATCGTGGGAGGCGAACACGCCGTAACTCGCGCGAGCGAGAACGCACTGCGCGAGCTTGCGCGCGAAAAGGGCTTCAGCCTGGAGCGCATCGCCGGTGACGATCGCTACGAAACAAATCGCTTACTCGCGTTGAAGGTCTTTAACGGCAAGTTTGCGAGCGCGGTTATTGCAACAGGCCGCGATTTCCCCGACGCGCTTGCGGCGACCAGCCTGGCGGGCGCTAAAAAAGCCCCTGTGCTGCTCGTTGATGGTAAGCAGGCGGGGCTAAGCTCGGCAACTAAAGAGCTGCTGGGCGCTGCTAAAACCAAATACGCTGTGATCTTGGGTGGCACGGCCGCAGTATCTGGAGGCATTGAATCTGACTTGCGGCGCTTGGGCGCGCAGGTGGTGCGCAAAGCGGGAGAGGATCGTTACGAGACAGCGTTCCTGGTAAACCAGGAGCTGCTGTGGAATAAACCACAAAAGGTTTATTTCGCGAGCGGTGAGACCTACGCGGATGCGCTTACAGGAGGCGCGAAAGCGGCTCTGGATGGGGCGCCGCTGTTGCTAACTGCGGGCTCCTGCTTAAGCAAACAAACAGCGGATGCGATTGCAAAATATGCGCCTAGTGCGAAGCGGATTATCCTCGGCGGTAATATGCGCGTTGGTGATGGCGTCTTTGAGCTAGCTAGCTGCGCCGTTTCTTAGGCTGGTAAGCAAAGTGTGGCTGTGAATTTAAAATTCACAGCCACACTTTGCTTTTACCCAGCCAAATATTATATTATGGAGCGATCGCTATTGTTGCGATTTACGATGTTCGATTCGCGCTAGCAAAATCTGTTAGCGCCCGATTCTTCCTTATTTGGAGTACATTTTATGACAAGCAAAACGACCAAGGCAACCCAGGTAGCCGTAAACGATATCGGCTCAGCAGAAGATTTTCTTGCCGCGGTCGAAAAGACTCTTAAGTTTTTTAACGATGGTGACATGATTGAGGGCACCGTTGTTAAAATTGACCGCGATGAGGTGTTGCTAGACGTCGGCTATAAAACTGAGGGTGTAATTCCTTCTCGCGAGCTCTCAATTAAACACGATGTTGCTCCCGGTGAAGTTGTCGAAGTCGGTGACACCGTTGAAGCTCTTGTGTTGCAGAAAGAAGACAAAGAAGGTCGTTTGATCCTCTCTAAGAAGCGTGCACAGTACGAGCGCGCTTGGGGCGATGTCGAAAACATCAAAGAAAACGATTCTATTGTTACAGGCACTGTAATTGAGGTTGTTAAGGGTGGCTTGATCGTAGATATCGGGTTGCGCGGCTTCTTGCCAGCATCGCTTATTGAGCTGCGTCGTGTGCGTGATCTTACCCCTTACCTTGGGCAAGAGATTGAAGCTAAAATCCTTGAGCTTGATAAAAACCGCAACAACGTTGTGTTGTCACGTCGCGCAATGCTTGAAGAAACCCAGTCGGCTACACGCTCTTCATTCCTGAACGATCTGAAGCCAGGTCAGGTGCGCCGCGGCGTTATCTCATCGATTGTTAACTTCGGTGCGTTCGTTGATCTTGGCGGAGTTGACGGTCTTGTGCACGTTTCTGAGCTCAGCTGGAAGCATATCGACCACGCAGCAGAGGTTGTTGAGGTTGGCCAAGAGGTTACCGTTGAGGTGCTCTCTGTTGAAATTGACCGCGAGCGCGTTTCACTCTCTCTGAAGGCAACCCAGGAAGATCCTTGGCAGGTATTCGCTCGTAGTCACGCTATCGGGCAGATTACCCCTGGTAAAGTCACAAAGCTTGTTCCGTTCGGCGCATTTGTGCGCGTTGCTGATGGCATCGAGGGTCTTGTTCACATTTCAGAGCTTTCTGCAAGCCATGTTGAACTTGCTGAGCAGGTTGTTTCAGTTGGTGACGAAGCATTCGTAAAGATCATCGACATTGACCTTGAGCGTCGTCGCATCTCACTCAGCCTGAAGCAGGCTAATGAGGGCGTTGATCCTGAGGGCACTGAGTTTGATCCCGCTCTTTACGGCATGACAACCGAGTATGATGAGAACGGCGAGTACAAATATCCTGAAGGATTCGACCCGGAAACCCAAGAATGGAAAGCAGGATTCGAGTCTGAGCGTGAGGTATGGGAGCAAGAGTACGCAGCTGCGCAGACACGCTGGGAGGCTCACAAGGCTCAGGTTGCTGATGCTGTAAAAGCTCCGGCTCTTGTGTCTGAGCAGGTCGCAGCTTCTGCTGAGGCAGAGGGTGTTGCACCGGTCGCTCTGGTGGATGATGAAGCGTTGGCAGCTCTTAAAGAACAGCTCGAAGCTAAATAATTTTACCGCTCACAAGCGGTAACAGGGGCTCGTGTTTTCTGCGGAAAGTGCGAGCCTCTTTTAGTGTTTATGACCCGGTTTTCTGAGGTGGTTACGGGGTCACTCCAGCGTTTGCTGCCCGGTATTCTATGGCAGATGCGAAGCTCATGCAGCGCTTACAAGCTGGTTTCCGCTGCGGGCGCGAAGCTCCTGCAGCGCTTACAACCCATCTTTTAGTAGAGTAAGTAGTATGAAAATTATTGCACTTACCGGAGGCATTGCGGCCGGTAAAACAACCGTTGCAAAACTGTTCCGCGAGTGCGGCGCTGCCCTGATTGACGCCGATGTTTTAGCGCGCGCAGCCGTTGCCGAAGGCACTCCCGGACACGCCGCTGTGCTCGCAGAGTTTGGCGCTGATATTATTGGCACAGACGGTGAGCTCGACCGGCGCAAACTGGGCACTGTGGTTTTTGCCTCAGCGGCTAAGCGACGCGCGCTCGAAGCAATTGTGCACCCCGAGGTGAAACGCCTGTTCGCGCTGCACGCAACCGAACTAAAGCAGCGCGAAGTTCCGGTTTGCGTGTACGAAATCCCGCTCCTGGTGGAGAGCGGACAACAGCACAACTTTGACGGTGTGGTCGTGGTTGTGGCAGACAAAGAGACCAGACTGCGGCGACTAACAATAGAGCGTGGGCTGTCGGCTGAAATGGCTGCACAGCGCCTTGCTGCACAGGTTTCAGACGAAGCGCGGATCGCAATCGCCAACTGGGTTGTGCCCACTGATGTGAATATTGCGCAAACACGGCAGCAGGTACAGCAGATTTGGCAGCAAATTACCGCTGCTCCGTATATGAGCGCGCGTGGAGTGAATTAGCACCGTGAGACCGAGCACCTTCTTAAGACGGATTAGCGCATAACAAGCCAGTTTTTGGGCGGACTGATTCTGAGCTATCTCGTGCTGGGAGGGGATTCGCCGCTAAAAGCGAATTCCAGCTGTCACTCCAACCACAGCGCGCAGCGCCGATCCGCTGCCAAAATAAGTGTGATTACCCGCCACTAAAAGCGAGACGCACGTGAGTTATCCAGTCGAGCCCCAGTTGTGCGTAGAAAGCGATTGCCGCGTAGGATAAAATTACCAGCACCCAGCGCCACTCGTGCAAAAACTGGCAGATGCGGCGCAGTCCGGCGCTTACCCGTGCGTGATTCTCCGCGACCGTCGCGGGCACAGTTAGCCAGAACAGTGGAATTGTTACGAGCCATATCACCATGCACCATGGGCACAGCGTGCCAATTGCAAAAACGCTCTGCCAGCTGAGCCAGAAAACGAACACCACTGCGGTAAGCAGGGCGCAGTTGTAGATGTGCCAGAACCAGCTACTAAAACGTGCCCCCGCGAGCAGCGCCACCCCCACTAGCACCGGCGCAACAAAAGCGGCAATGCCGATGAATGTGTTGGAAAACCCGAACAGCGACCCTTGCCAAGAGTCCATGTTTGGCCCGCAGGTGACCAGAATGCTGAACTCGCAGTTTGTGACATAGTCAGGGTTTTTCAGCTTTTTAAGGTATTCCACGGCCAGCTCCATGGACGCAAACCACCCAATTGCCCCAAATAAAATTGAGACCAGTGCTAATTTTAAGGTTTTGTCTCGGTTATTTTTCATAAAACTAATTTTACTAGCGTTTACTCAGTTTTGGCTTGATAAATAGTGCAATAATTGTTTACAGGTTTATTGTACTATTTTCATTAAACCGCAAGATTTAATGCATGATTTCATGCAGGTGTAAGATTTTTGCCACTATATGGCGCACTACAGCAAAAATAGTGGCTAGCGTAATGCTAAGGAGCACACTGTTATGGTGAAAGAACATATTGCCGCAGGTGACACACAGTCGCCAGCAGCTATTCAGATGGTGGACGGCAACTCGCGGGAGGTCAGCGCGCAACCGGCAGCAATCGCGGCGGATCGGGTTGACACGAAGTGCGTGATGTTTCTTGCGCCGGATGTGCCACCGGTAAAACCAAAACCGCGCGTGCCGTATCTGAGTTTTGAAGTGGGAATGCCGCTGTTCGATCTTGTTCGTAAAGCAGGCGATGAGAAGCGTAAGCCGCTGGAGCCGGTTGTGCAGGCTCTGCGCGAGAAAGATCGCGATGATAAGGGTGCGCCCGCCCGCGACGAGCGGAGCCAGTTGCAAAAAGCGGTGCAGCAGGAGCGGGGCGAGCACGATACGCAGCCTGTTGCCGGATCTATGCGCCTGGAGGCTAAAAAGCACCGCAAGCGTGATAGCCGCGATATTGGCAGGCGCCGTGTGGTGGTTACCGAATCTGAGTTTTTAGCGCGGCGCGAGTCTGTTGACCGGCGCATGATCGTGCATAGCTCTCAAAATTTTGTGCAGATCGGGGTGCTTGAAGACAAGATGCTGGTTGAGCACTATGTTGCGCGCTCTGATGAGACCTCGCTGATAGGTAATGTTTATCTGGGCAAGGTACAAAATGTGCTGCCGGGTATGGAGGCCGCGTTTATCGACATTGGCGAAGAGCGCAATGCTGTTTTGTACGCTGGCGAAGTTGACTGGTCAGAGTACAGCGGCAGCTACCGCTCGCGCAAAATTGACAGGGTGCTAAAGCCGGGTGACTCGATTCTGGTGCAGGTGTTGAAAGACCCTGTTGGGCACAAGGGCGCACGATTGACGACGCAGATTTCACTGTCCGGGCGTTTTCTGGTGTTTTTGCCGGGCGGATCAACAAACGGTATTTCACGCAAGCTGCCGGATACTGAGCGGCAGCGTTTGAAAAAAATTCTGAAAGAGATTGTGCCGGTGGATTCAAGCGTGATTGTGCGTACCGCTTCCGAGGGCGCTAGTGATGAGCAGCTGAAGCGCGATGTGAGGTCTTTGAGTGCGCGCTGGGAGGCTATTTCCAAGGGCGTAACCGAGGCGAAAGCGCCGGTGTGCTTGCACGCGGAGCCGGATACGTTGATTAAAATCGTGCGTGATGTGTTTAACGAGGATTTCCAGAAACTCGTAATCGACAGTGAGAGCGTGCATGGCACAATCGTCAGCTATCTTGAAAAGATTGCGCCCGAGCTGTTAGAACGGGTTGTTTTACACAGGGGTGAGCGCGATGCCTTTGCTAAGTTCCGCGTCACAGAGCAGATTAAAAAAGCGCTCGATCGCAAGGTTTGGTTGCCCTCTGGCGGCTCGCTCGTGCTTGACCGCACCGAGGCAATGACCGTGATTGACGTGAACACGGGCAAGTTTGTTGGCAGCGGCGGTAATCTCGAAGAGACCGTCACTAAAAACAACCTTGAAGCGGCCGAAGAGATTGTGCGCCAGTTGCGCCTGCGTGACATCGGTGGTATTATTGTGATTGACTTTATTGATATGGTGCTTGAGACGAACCGTGATCTGGTGTATCGCAGGCTGATTGACTGCCTAGGTCGAGATCGCACAAAGCATCAGGTGGCTGAGGTGACATCGCTTGGGCTGGTGCAGATGACTCGCAAAAAGATCGGGTTAGGTCTGCTCGAGTCGTTCAGTAATAATTGTGAGGTCTGTGAGGGTCGCGGGGTGATAGTTCAGCAGGCACCGGTTTCACACAAGCATGATCAGAATACTTCTGGCAAGAAGGCGGCTCGTGCGCAGCAGGCGCGCCAGATTAAGCGTTCTGCTTCAGCTAAAATCGCGCAGGTGGTTGCAGCTATAAACGCTGATGCCAAGAAAGACGAGACCGCAGAATTCACTGACGGCTCTGCAGAGAGCGTTGTGTCGCAGACGGATGTAGCGCGGGCAGATAAGAAACAGGCGAATTCGTCGCGGGCGAATAAGACCCGGGCGGATGCGGCGGTCGAACCGCGCGATGATGGTGCGCGGGATGTTTTGAGCGGCGGTGGCGGATTCGCTGTAAAACCGACCGAAACCGCACCGGAAGCACAGCATACGGAGCAGCCTAAGCTTGCGCCGCGCCGCAGTCGCCGGGTTGTGAAAGCTGCTGGCTCAAACAGGGTTGAAGAGGTTGCCCTAAAGCAGGTATCAGCGGATGCTGCTGAGCGGGAGGGTGATTCTGGCAAGCAAGAGTCTGTGGATGTTCCGGCTGAGCGGGCAAATGCTGTTGAGCAGCAGGTGATAGCGGCTGTTGAGCAGGCGGAGATTACAGCTGAGAAGACAGAGACTGCGGGCGAGCAGGTAGGTGCAGAGGCTGCTGCTGAGCAAGCTTCCGCAGCATTAACTACTGAGCAGAATCTGACAGAGCAACAGTCGCAAGATGTTGAGGAAGCAGCTGAGGCTGATGATATTGACGATGCTGACGAGTACGATATGGACGATCTCGACAGCGACTCTGACAGCTTTGATGATGACTTGGATATTGTGCCGATCGACCTGGACGATACCGCCGACGAATTTGAGTATGACGGCGAAGAGGAGCGCGTAGAATCGGATGAGCCGCACGTGCGCATAGATCCCACAATTGCGTATAACGCGGTTGACGCTTTATTTGGGCACATGGAAAAGCGCGCTCCGAAGAAGGCGAAAGAACGCGCCGCGGACGGTGGCGCTGGCGAGATAATTCAGCGTCACGGCGAGAAATCGGGCGAGATGAAGCAGCTGTTCGACAAGGTTCTGGGGGCTTTGCCTGATCCGCGCGCCTCTGGTAGGGGGCGTGAGCGGGCGCGGATGGAAGCTGAGATTCAGGCTCGTGTTGAGAAGTCACGGAGCAAGAGTGCGCTTAACGATCCAGAGGTTAGCAGAGATTTGACAATGTCAATTTTGGAAACTTTGCTGGATTCGTCTCTGGGTAAAAAGCCGGAGGATAGCGCTGATTCTGACAATTAGTGCGATCGTAAATTACGGGCGTGGTGTTTGACCGCTCGCGCCTTTGTGCGGTAGTATATTAGATTAGTTCCTCCTGTTTTTAACGGGTAAGAGTTTAATTAACATACTGCTTGCGGGCAGGTCAATATGTACAGAATAATAGCTTTACTTTGTAAGGCGTGAGATTAGAAGAGGGTGTCAATTGGTTTACGCGGTAGTGCGCGCCGGTGGCCGTCAAGAAAAAGTTGAGGTTGGTTCGGTTATCACTGTTAATCGCATTAAAGGCGATGATAACGGTAAACTGCAGCTTCCGGCTGTTTTGCTTGTGGATGGCGATAACATTACAACCGATGCTGGAAAATTAGCTAAAGTTAAGGTTGAAGCTGAGATTTTGGAAGATGTGCGCGGTCCTAAAATTGTGATTCAGCGTTACAAAAACAAAACAGGTTATAAATCAAGGCAGGGTCACCGTCAGGATTTGACCCGCTTGAAAATTACCGGCATCAAATAGTTCGTTCGTTTATATTTTAAGGAGCTTAACTCATGGCACATAAGAAGGGCGCGGCATCTACGCGCAACGGTCGTGATTCTAACCCTCAGTACTTGGGTGTAAAGCGTTTTGGTGGTCAGCAGGTTAATGCTGGCGAAATCATTGTGCGCCAGCACGGCACTAAGTTTCATCCCGGTGCTAATGTTGGTCGCGGCGGTGACGATACTCTGTTCGCTCTTGTAGCCGGTGCTGTAGAGTTTGGCACAAAGGGTGGTCGCAAAGTGGTCAATATTGTAGCCGCGTAGCGTTTACGCTTTTTATGAGGGGTGGGCTTTGCTCATCCCTCATTTGTTTAGCCACAGGGTTGCAAGTTACAGCACAGATTCTCTGCTGTAACCGGTACGCTAATAGTGTTAGGTAGCTGAGCAGAATTAGCTGTTTAGCGATCAATTACAGAAAGCAGCATAGTATGGTCGCGTTTGTAGACAGAGTGCAGGTTTTTCTTGCCGCCGGCAGCGGTGGTAACGGTTGTGTTTCGGTGAAGCGTGAAAAGTTTAGGCCTCTTGCCGGGCCAGACGGCGGTAACGGTGGTGACGGCGGTAATATTACGCTGGTGGCGGATCCGCAAATAACAACCCTGCTGGAATATCATCGCCGCCCGCATTTGAGCGCGCGCAATGGCAGCTATGGCGCTGGTGACTGGCGTAATGGCGCGCACGGAGAGTCGCTAACCGTGCCGGTTCCTGTTGGGACGGTTGTAAAAGACGCCTCCGGCCAGACCTTGGTGGATTTTACCGCAGCAGGGCAAGAATATATTGCCGCGCGAGGCGGTTCTGGCGGGCTTGGCAACTCTGCCCTGGCCAGCGCAAAGCGTAAAGCTCCCGGTTTTGCCCTGCTGGGAACTTCTGGTGCAGAGGTGACGTTGACGCTCGAGCTGAAAAGCATTGCGGATGTTGCGCTGGTGGGGTACCCCTCGGCTGGTAAATCAAGCCTGATTGCGGCGATGAGCGCGGCTAAGCCCAAGATTGCTGACTACCCGTTCACAACTCTGCACCCCAACCTGGGAGTTGTTGAGCACGGAGAGTACCGGTACACAATAGCGGATGTGCCAGGTCTGATTGAGGGCGCGAGTCGGGGCAAAGGGCTGGGGCTTGATTTTCTGCGTCACGTTGAGCGTTGCAGTGTGCTGTTGCACGTTTTAGACTGTGCCACGCTTGAGGTTGATCGTGATCCGCTGAGCGATTTGGATGTGATCCGCGCCGAGCTGGCGGCTTACCCGGTTGCTGAGGGGCAAACTCCGCTGCTGGAACGTCCGCAGTTGGTCGCGCTCAATAAGATAGACATTCCCGATGGCGCCGAACTGGCAGAGTTCGTGACAGCTGAGCTGCAAGCGCGCGGTTATCGCGTGTTTCCCGTGTCCGCGTACACTCGCGAGGGATTGCGCGAGCTGGGCTACGCGCTCGGTGAAATTGTTGCCGCAGAGCTTGCGGCAAGGCTCGCAGAAACCGCGCAGACAGAGCGCACACAGGTTAGTGTGCCGCACAAAAAACGTGCGCACGAGAGTGGCTTTGCAATCAAGGTTGAGGGCGGCGATGATAACCGCCTGTACCGTATTCTGGGTGCTAAGCCCGAGCGCTGGGTAGAGCAGACCGACTTCACTAACGATGAGGCTGTTGGGTATCTTGCTGACAGGCTTAATAAAATCGGCATTGAAGAGGCGCTTGTGAAAGCTGGCGCGGTTGCGGGTGCGGCGGTTGTTATCGGCGCCGGTGAGGGCGTGGTGTTTGACTGGGAGCCAACTCTGACGAGTGCCGCCGAGGCGCAGGTTGGCGCACGTGGCACCGATAACCGCTTCGATCAGGCTGACAGGCGCACAAATAAGGAGCGCCGCAAGGAGTATCACGAGTGGATGGACGCAAAAGCCGCCGCCCGCGACGAGCTGGAGCGTGCCCGCGAGGGGGGAATGTGGGAGCAATAGCGGACGCTTCCACAGGTAGCGGTTTGTCCGCACGTGCCTGCGTGCTTGCAGCCACCCGTGCGACCGATCGCTTGACGTGCCAACTGCGCGGAGCTGCTACCGGTGAGTGCCAGAGTGCGTGCGGCGCGGTAGGCTGCGCTATGGAGCTGTTATTTGCGGGTGCTGATCCGCTAGAAACAGGGGTTATTAGCCGCAGTGCGATATGATAGAAGCGGTAACATTGGGCAGGGCTGTGCTTTGCACGCTAACAGGGTTGAGGGAGTTTTATGATTGCAGCTGTTTTTTATGTCTCTAATGGGGCGAACGTAGTTAAGGAGTTGCCTTTTCCAGCTATTGTTTTTGGCGTTATTGCCTTTGTTTTTTTGTCGGCGCTGGCGCTTGTGACCTACAGTTTTCGGGATGTTGCCAACCGCCACGCGGAAAAAGCCGAGGCGTATAAACGCAAATTTGGTGGTCAGGCACCGCATCACAGGTAGGCAATATGCTCACTGTGCGGCAAAGAATTGGGGTTATGGGTGGCACCTTTGACCCGATCCACCATGGACACTTGGTGGCCGCCAGCGAGGTTGCTAAGAGCTTTGAGCTTGACCGCGTAATTTTTGTGCCCACCGGGCAGCCCTGGTATAAGCGGGCTGTTTCTGACGCGGAGCATAGATATTTAATGACCGTTATTGCAACCGCGTCAAACCCCATGTTCACAGTTAGCAGGGTTGATATTGACCGTAACCAGCCCACCTACACGGCTGATACGCTGCGCGATTTGCGCGTGCAATATCCCGAAGATGAGCTTTTCTTCATTACTGGAGCGGACGCGATAGCGCAAATAGGGCAGTGGAAGAACATTGAGCAGGTTTATGAGCTTGCGCGTTTAATCGCAGTGTCGCGCCCCGGGCACGAGCTGTCTTTGAGCAGACTCTCTGCCGAAAGTGTTAGTTTGTTAGAGGTGCCCGCGCTGGCTATATCCTCGACTGACTGTCGCAGTCGTGTCGCGCAGGGTTATCCGGTATGGTATCTAGTACCTGATGGTGTTGTGCAGTATATTGCGAAGCACCGTCTTTATGAAAGTAATGAGGCCGCATGAATCAGAAGGAACCAGAGCTTAACTTATCGCGCCGTGAGATGCGAGAGCGCGCGGCAAGGCAGGAGTCACAGAGCTCTGCCAGGCACACGCAAGAATTGAAGCTTAATGAAACCGCTGCAATTCAAATTGATGGTCAGCAGTATGATTTAACCACGGCGCAGCTTGAGATTGTGCAGCAGCTTGAGGCGAAGCTTGACGCGGAGTTTGTTGCGCCAGAGGTTGGCGCTGATGGTAAGCCGCTTGATCGGCGCGGGATTCGCCGCGCTAAAGACGAAGCATACGGCAAGATTTTGGCGGAGTGGGAAGCTGCGCACGGTAAGCTTGGCGCGTACGACCCTAAGAAAGAGCAGCAGAAGGCGGCAGCTAAAGCAAAAACCGCGGCCGATACTAAAAAAGAGGTGCCCGCAGAGTATGCGCCAGTAGCGTCCGAAATCGCAGAGCCTGCGCCAGTTAGTGAAAGCATTTCTAAAACCGCCGCGAGCACAGCTTCAAAACCAGTAAAAGCGACAAAACCGGCTGCTAAGAGTGCGGTATCGGCTAACAAGGATAAAGCCGTCAGGCTAGATGCCGGGCTGGGTGATCCGCTAAAAAATAACGCTGCGACAGCTGCGGGCGAGGTTAGAAAAGACGCGGAGGGATATTCTTTCCCCGATATTGCGCCGCTCGATACTGAGCAGTCGGTGTTTGACGCGCCAAGATATAATACTGTTGATACGTCGGTGGGGTTTGACACACTGATAAGTCGCGCTGTTGAGGAGGAAACAACGGGCAGTGTTAGTATTGGCACGGCCGCGCTGATTCTGCCGCAGATTCCGAGCGAGGCGATGCAGCAGAGCGCGCTAGATGAAGAGCGCGGGATTTTTATTTCGGGGTCGCTGCAGCTGCACCCGTCAATCTCGCAGACCGGCGGATACCGCCGCACAGCAGACGGGCTGAGCGATGATATGGAAATTGAGAACGACAGTATTTATCAGACGGGTAATAACACGCAGCCGATAGCTGCTGTGCGTGCTGTTTCTGCGCACCGACAGGAGGGCGCGAAAATGTTTAACGAGGCCAAAAAAGACAGCAGTCGCGCACCCATGTTTTTTGCGATAGGCGGTGGTGTGCTGATTGTGAGCGCTGTGGGGGTTGTAATCGCGGCTGTAAACGGGTTACTAGGATAGGTAGAGTTATGAGCTTTGATTACACGAAAATGATAGAGGCTGCTTTAGAGGCGGCTCAGAAATCTGGTGCGCAGAATCCTGTTGCGCTTAAAGTTGGCGAGGCTTTTGGGTACGCAGATGCGTTCTTGATTTTAAGCGGTCAGGTTGAGCGGAACGTGCAAGCGATTGCGCGCGATATTGAGGATGAGCTGAACTTGCAGGGTGTGAAAACACTCCGCCGTGAGGGGCGTGAGGGCGGACGCTGGATTCTGCTTGATTTCGGTGATCTGATAGTTCATATTTTTCACGCGGAAGATCGCGAATACTACGCGCTTGAAAAACTGTGGGCGGATCAGCCAGAAATCGACCTGAGCGGATATTTGACAACGGCTTAGGTTGTCTTTTGGTGCGTTTTGCTTTGTGCAGGATGTGCGTTTAGGGTATATTTGATTAGGTAAATCGGTCGAAAGGCTGATTTTCTGGGTCTGTGGCGCAGCTGGTAGCGCACCTGCATGGCATGCAGGGGGTCAGGGGTTCAAGTCCCCTCAGATCCACCAATAAATGAGGTGAAAGCTGAGTCTTGATCGTAGAGTGCCTTCGCTCGCGTAATCGGGCATGAGCGCACTTGGCACACAAGCAGGTTCTGTCCCGGTGACGCGGCAACTGAGCTGCTGCTGTGCGGTGTCGAGCAGTGCCAGATCCGCTGCGATTGCGCGCTCAATTAGCGGTGCGATTTAGAAATTAACCGTGTTGTATTTTCGCTATGTGTGGAATAATGGGTTGATGATGGTTATGCTACTTAAATATCATCAGATGTTATTCTTTAGTTCGCATAGGGGGAAATATGAAAAAACATTCGTTCCGCGCTAAAATCGGCGCGGTTTTGTTGGGTGCTGCGATGGTAACACCCCTGGGAGTAAACGCTGCTTTTGCGCAAAACTCAGCGTTCACGCAGTCAGCTGAAGACGGTAATCTCGACTGGGGGATCCGCACCAGCTTCAACAACTACACGGGCGGCGCAACTCAGCTGCTCGACGGTGTCACCAAAAACACAAACGGGTTCACCTTTAAACTCGCGTCTAAAAAATACGAGGCCGCAACAAACCTCACAGACCTGCAGTTTAACGGCACCGTTGCGTATCTCAAATACTGTGACAACCCTGAAAAACCGCTCGAGGGTAATTGCGCTCTGGATCTTAAGTTTCAGAATCCGCGCGTGGTGATCTCAGATACCGAATCTTATCTAGAAGCGAAAGTTTATTCCAAACAGTATCCTTCAGGCGGAGTTTACGCACCCGCTGATCCTGTGCGTATTGCTAAGCTGCACACCGCATCCGCCACTATGACCGTGCAGGATGGGCGGGTTAACTGGTCAAACATCGCAACCACGCTCACTGAGGCTGGCAACAAGATGTTCTCCGAGTTCTACAGCGTAGGCGAAGCGCTTGATCCGCTATCCATTAGCTACCTGGGCGAGGGCAGCCGCCCTGCGAGCGACAGCGGAAAACCAACCCTGTCTGATGCGCGCTGGGACAGTAAAAAAGAGTACACTGACGGGCCGCACATCTTAGCTGATGCCGACCCTTACGTGCTAGTGGGCGAGCCAGGCGGTCACTTGGTGCTGCTCGATGAAAACCTCAAGGAGCTGGCGCGCACAGAAACGAACATCTCCAAAGAGGCAACATACGCCTACGATAAAAAGTCGAAACTCGTCTATTACACCGCCCTCGATAAAGCCACAGAGCTGCGCGCGGTGAAGATCGAAAATAACACCTTTAGCAAATCAGAGCTTGTTACCACCGCGGTCAAGAATATCGCCGCAATCGGAGTGAACGGCGCGGGTCAGGTTGCGGCGGTTGCGGTGAGCCAGAACTACGAAGAGGCGACCCTGCTAACTAACGCCTCTGGCGCTTTTGCGGAGCTGGCGCTGCCGTCGTCACAGGAGCTGCTGGGCGATAAATATGTTAGTGGCAGCATATGGGGCGGATCATCTTTCAAAGAGCACGCTGAGCTTGCCGCGATGAACGACAATACTTTTGTGTACAACTCTGAGGGAAGCCCGTACCTTAGTGATGACACATCGCGCAGTGCTAAGGGGCTTTTGGTGTCTATTGATGCTACTGGTAAAACACCGGCAGACCGCGCAAAGTTCATGGCAGGATCACACCACGGCGACGGGAGCGCCTACGTGCGTAACCTTGTAACTAACGGTGAGATTATTTACCGTTTCAACGTTAGCCCGTACGGCAGAACCACAACAACAGAGATTCTGAAATACGCTAACCGTGACGTGTCAAGCGTGATTCCCGTGTCAAAAGATGGCATTGCGGGAATCGCGGCGATTGCCTTCGCTCCTGACGGCACGCCGGTGCTACAGGAGGGTAGCACCGGTAGCCTGCGGTATCTGAAGCCAAACACTTTTGAGACCGTTTCCACGCTGCCGCTGCCGAACGGCAAGAGCACCCAAAAATCGGGCAATAATACTTTTATTGTGCGCAACAACGCAATTTTCGTGCCAACCTTTGACGAGTCGCGCGGCGACTATCGTGAGTATTACGTGCTGCGCAAGTTTGTTTTGCCCGTGCCGGAATCTACTCCCATTGCAAAAATTGATGAAGAGCAGCGGCTCAAGGAAATAGCTGAGAAAGCTAAAGCGAAGGCAACGGCGGATGCGCGTGCCGCGCTGGCAAAGGCAGAAAAAGCTGCGGCTAATGCGGTCGCTGCTGAGAAGGAAATTGCGGATGCGCGAGTGCTTGTTGCGCTGGCCAAGTTGAAAGAGGCGGAAGCTAAGTTTGACAGCCAGGTCGCCGCAGAGAAGAGCCTGAGAAACCCGACTAATCAGGTGCTTGCGGCAGAGAAAACAAAAGCTGATTTGGCTTATGCCGCCGCACAGCAGGCAACGCTGAACGCTGAGACCGCTCTTGCTAAAGAAATAGCGGACGCGAAGGCCGCTGCTGAGAAGGCCGCTGCTGAGAAGGCCGCTGCTGAGAAGGCCGCTGCTGAGAAGGCCGCTGCGGAGAAGGCCGCTGCGGAGAAGGCCGCTGCTGAGAAGGCCGCTGCTGAGAAGGCCGCTGCGGAGAAGGCCGCTGCGGAGAAGGCCGCTGCTGAGAAGGCCGCTGCGGAGAAGGCCGCTGCGGAGAAGGCAGCGGAAAAGGCTGCAGCGGAGAAGGCAGCAGCTGAAAAGGCAGCAGCTGAAAAGGCAGCAGCTGAGAAAACCACTGACAAACCGGTTGCTGATAAAGCCAAAGAGCAAAAGCAGCTTGCTAACACAGGATCTAGTGCGTCGCTGTTGCCGCTTGGGGCAGTTGCGCTTGGTGTCGCAGGGATTTTGCGCCGTAGTAGGCGCGATGCGTAGCTGATTGGCTATAGCGAAAATCTCCCGGTAACGATCTTGTACGGTCGCTGCCGGGAGATTTTCCGCCGCTAAAGTCGGGCATAAAAGTTTAGCACCCTGATAACAGGGGCTATTCCAGTTGCGGGGGCTGGATTTGAACCAACGACCTCCGGGTTATGAGCCCGGCGAGCTACCGAACTGCTCCACCCCGCGGTACACACAGTATTCTAGCAGATATT
This sequence comes from Canibacter zhuwentaonis, assembly GCF_018531145.1. Classification (GTDB taxonomy): domain Bacteria; phylum Actinomycetota; class Actinomycetes; order Actinomycetales; family Microbacteriaceae; genus Canibacter; species Canibacter zhuwentaonis. The sequence continues at coordinate 151,589 of NZ_JAHDSZ010000001.1, forward strand.
TAGCGCTTAGGCAATTGTAATCTCAGTCGTACTAGCTGATGGCAGTTTCTTTTTATCACTGGGTTACGAACAATGATTAGATGGTTATATCCGGTTGAATGCGTTGAAAAGGATGTGTTCAAGCTGATATCAAGTAATCTTAGAGATGAGGTTTTCTAAACTATGATTTGAAAATCTAAAACCTAAATGATTGAGACACTATTGATGCAGAGTATAATGTTGTCATGTGTGTTTCCAGAGGATCTGAAACTTCGGTTCATGCAACCCCCAGTGCGCAAAAACAAAGATCCGGCAGAAATCGTACCTTGACTCTGTCTATTCCAGAAGAGCTGGCATTGAAAGAGAAACTGCTTAGTGTTAGTGCGCCGATTGATTTTTCCCTTGTTTGTAATCAGACAATTCAAGGCGACACGTTTGAGGTTCTTCCGTATCTGCCTAAGTCATCGATTGATCTGCTAATAGTCGATCCTCCTTATAATCTTTCAAAAGAATTCCACGGCGTTCGTTTCAAAGCGCGTTCCATGGAAGAATATGAACACTATACTAGGTCGTGGATGGAACGTTGCATTCCGTTACTCAAACCAAATGCGTCAATTTATGTTTGTTGCGATTGGAGTAGTAGTTTAGTGATTGGAAAAATGTTATCTGAGTTTTTTCATATACGGAATCGAATTACTTGGCAAAGAGAAAAGGGTCGGGGAGCCATTTCAAACTGGAAGAATTCACTCGAGGATATTTGGTATGCAACGGTTAATAAAGAAGATTACGTTTTTAATTTGGAAAATGTACTTATGCGCCGTAAAGTGATCGCACCTTACAAGGTCGATGGGAAACCGAAAGATTGGGAAGAAACTGAAGCTGGGAATTTTCGGAATACCAGACCATCTAATTTTTGGGATGATATAACAATTCCTTTTTGGAGTATGACTGAAAACACTGATCATCCGACACAGAAACCGGAAAAACTTATTGCAAAGCTTATACTGGCAAGCAGTGTTCCTGGAGCAGTTGTGCTAGATCCATTTTTAGGATCAGGAACAACTTCGGTTGTGGCGAAAAAGCTGGGACGAAAATTTGTGGGGATTGAATGGAATCCGACTTATTGTGCATGGGCAATGAAGCGGCTCGAGAACGCAGTGGCGGAGCCTGGTATCCAAGGATACGCAGACGGTGTATTTTGGGAGCGGAATACATTTCAAAGTCAGAAAACAGAACCTAAAAAGTCTGTTATCAGGTCAGAGCTGCATTCAACTCAGATTAATCTCTTTTAGATGCCACTATGCGGCTATATAATCGGGAACTTATTGATGCTCTTGTTAAGAAAATAGAAAACATTAGGATTGTGAGGTAGTTGATTAGCTATCGCGCATTTATTTTTTGAGGTGGGGTATAAAATCTCTACACTCTCGCCACCTCACAGCGGGGCTGGTTCTGCGCGTGTACAATCTTGGAATCAAACAGGGTATTACCCTCATCGGTCGAAAGTTCACCACCGGGGTGCATAAAACCATGCCCTGACTTGGATTTTTTCCGAGCAGGTTGGTATGGCAGCACAAGACGGCACGATGCGTAGCGAACGGCGTGTGCGAGCGGGCGCGAAACCCACACCAACCGTGGATAAGCTCGCCGCCGGGAAAGAAGCCCGCATCCTGCAGATCACCACCCTAGAAGTTGCTTAATCTTTTGTTGGGCGGGGGGTGTTGTTGGTGTGGGGTGTTTTGGCTGGTTTTTTGCGCGGGTGGTTTTGCGCGGGTGGTTTTGTGTGTGGTTTTGTGTGTGGTTTTGTGTGTGGTTTTGTGTGTGGTTGTGGGGTGGGTGTTTTTGTGCGTGGGTGGTTTTTGATTTGATTTATTCGGGGGGGGGGGGGTAGTGTTTTGTGTGTGTTTGAATTTGTTTCGTGTTTGTGCGGTGCGGGTTCTTTTGTGTTAATGGTTTCTAAAATTTGATTGGAAGGGTTTAGGTTCATGGTTTTGAAGGAGTTTGTTTTGAAGCGTGTGGTTTCAGGGTTTTTTGGCGCGCGTGGTGTAGCGTCTGTTGTTTTGGTGTTGGGTTTGGTGTTGGGGGTTTTGGTTACGCCGCAACCGGCGGGAGCGCTTGACCAGTCTACAACCGGGCAGGCTAGTAAAACCGGTGGTTTTGTTGCGACGCAGGTGGATGCTGCTGGTGTTGGTGCGCAGGCTGCTAGCCTGGTGGCGCGTGGTGTTGCTGTGAATGTTTTGTTGCGTGAAGCTGTTACAACGGCTATGGGTTTGTTTAACACAACTGGTTTTAAAACACCCGCTAGTTTTGCAACACGTTTAGAGGCGACAGCTAATCCCGACATATCAACCGAAACTATGGTGGATAAGGCGGAGTATCTTCCTGGTGATACTGTAACAATTACTTCAAAAGTAAAGGTGACTGGTGGTGAGGCTAAAAAGGTTAAGGTTTCTGTTTTGTTGCCGGAAGCTAATGAGGGGTTTTTTGCTACTGCGCAGACAGGATCACCATCGTGCATATCATCGGGTGATGCGGTTTGCCCGGATGCTAGTAAGTGGAATTATGAAGCGGTTGTTGGTTCGTTGGATGTGACTGTTGATAGTATTCCTGCTGGTGGTAGTTTGGAGTTTAAGATAACCGGTCAGGCTGGTGTGCAGAAGATGATGCAGGATGAGTATGGGATAATAGCGGGGGCTGGCAATGGTGCTAATGCTTTTTCTAAGGCTTCGTTTACTGTTAAAAAGGAGAATGTGACTGTTACTGCGTTGTTTAATCTTACTGAGAGTGAGGAGTCTTGGTCTGGTGAGGTTAAAGTTTCTGGAATGTTTAAATGCACTGTGCCTGGTAATAATGATGTTAGTGAAAGTTTTGAGAAAACGTTTAATAACAATGATGGTATGGGGCTTTTGCAGTGGAGCATGATGAGTAGTGTTGTGAAGGGTAGTACTTGTGCTGTGACTGTTACTAAGGTTGAGGTTCCTGAGGGTCGGCAGTTGGTGTATAAGAGTTCGGTGGTGAAGCGGGTTATGCAGAGTGATATTGTGGATGTGCCGTTGAAAGCTGCTGCTGCTAGTGAGGTATCGGTTATAACTGCGGTGGATAAGGCGGAGTATCTTCCTGGTGATCCTGTGACGGTTACTTCAACAGTGAAGGTGACTGGTAGTGAGGCTAAGCGGGTTAATGTGCAGTTGTTTTTACCGTCAAAAGCAGAGGGGTTTATTCACGCTGGTGAAAAGTTGAAACCATCGTGTACGGCGTCAAATGGTGCTAAGTGCCCGACTGATGATGGTTGGATGTATGATGAGACGGGTTTTTTGACTACTGTGGTTGATAGTATTCCTGCTGGTGGTAGTTTGGTGTTTACGGCGACGGGTGAGGCTGGGTTGCAGTCGAAGTTGCAGAGTACAGAGCGGGTGTTAGCGGGTGCTGTTATGCTTGCTGAGGATGCGCAGGATACTGTTACGGAGAATAAGGAGAAGAAGGACGATAATTATTCTGGTACTTCGTTTAAGGTTAAAGAAGAGCAGGTGTCTCTTACGGGGGTGTTTGATTTTACCGGGAGTGGGTCTTGGACTGGTGAGGTTAAAGTTTCTGGAACTTTGACTTGTGCTGTGCCTGGTAGGGATGGGGATTATATTACTGCTCCGTTTACTCAGGTTTTCCAGTCTCCGATTAGTAGTATGCGGCAGTTATCTCAGGGTGTTTATAGGGGTAGTACTTGTAGTGTGACTGTTAATAAGGTTGAGGTTCCTGCTGGTTGGAAGTTGGAGACTGGAGTTCCGGTGATGCAGACTGTTAGGGTGACGGAGGCTGCGGCTGAGGTGCGTGTAGGGTTGCGGGTTGTTGTGGATACTCCACCAGCATCGCCTGTGCCACCAACGGTAGAACCGGAGCAGGAGCCAACACCATCAGTGCCAGCTCCAGCGCCAGAGACGGAGACAGAACCGGAGACAGCGCCATCAGAACCGGAGCAGGAGTCAGCACCGGCACCAGAGCCAGAGTCAGAGACGGAGACAGAACCGGTACCACCGGTGATGCCAGAACAGCCAGCACCGTCGATGCCAGCACCGTCAGTGCCTGTTGTGCCGGAGACACCGGTAGCACCGGAGTCTGTTGCGCCAGTGGAAACGTCTGCGGATAGTAGTGAAACAGGTGCTAGGACACTGGTAAACACGGGTGCCGGGGGAACGGTTGTGCCGTTGTTGGGTGGTGTTTTTGTTCTTTTGGGAGCTGGTGTTGTGATTATCACCGCTCACCGCCGCCGCAGCAGTAGGGCATAGTTTAGCTACTGTGTTTTAACACGACAGTTCAGAGAACCCCTTGGATTCGCTAACACCAGTTCAAGGGGTTCTCTTAGGCTAATTCTTGGAAACTTAAAGCGTAGCGCTAGAGGATAAATTCGCTCAGCCTCGAAAATATTTTGAGCACCTGATTCAGGCCAGGAAAACCACGAACCAACACCCTAACCGCTACACCACTCGATCCGCTGAGATAGAACAAGCACGGGAAGTTACTTTCGATACCTGTCTTAACCAGCTGTTTTTATCTTTATGCAAGAGCAAATATTATGCAATAAAAAAAGACTATCTTTGTGCATAGATAACACAAAGATGGCCTTAGTGGCGGAGTAGGCAGAAGATGGGCGCTATTTGAGTGCCTTTGCGCTTCGCGCCCAAATCTGTTTTCAGGTCAAACGAGAACGTAACTCCGTAACCTCCTGTGTGACAGCGGCAGGCGACTCGGGATTCGCTGGAAACCTGTTAGCCCATGGGCGACCAGGGTGCAGCGTGTCCAACTTGGAGCGGACGACATTGATACGACCTCTGCTGGGGTCGTGGTTGCCGAAACCGTCAAGTAGGGCATTCCACACGGGCGTATGCTGACGAATCATTGCTGACTCGCCTAGGGGAATCCAGATGTCTTCCATAACGAACCATCGAGCACGGAAGTCGGCAATGTCGAGATTGGACGCGGCGATGATACTTTTCGCGTGGTCACCAAGCCTCTTGAACAAAGCGGTCGTCTTTGTCTCGACCGCAATGCCGCGTCGTCCGCCTGACGACACAGCCTTGCCGATGTAGACGGGTTTGCGGCTGCTGTGTTGATTCTGTACAGTCAGGAGTGAGTATGCTTCGAAAGAACCATGGTAGCAGAGCGCATAGATGCCCGCACCTTCGAAGCGCGCTAGCGCTGTGTGTCGCCTCGGGATTCGGCATCAATGTCACAGCGGAAGTCGACAACGAAGACGCGCCATCGCTGTTGCGGGACTCCATAGTCGGCTGCGTTGACGAGACGAGTGACGACCCGATACTGGAGATCCGTACGCACGGAGGTATGTTCGGCCTGAAGGCGAGCATAGTGGTCGCTCCACGATTCGTCGGCGCGGGCAACCAGGTCAGGGTGTGCGAGACGTAACTGGATGTATGAGAAGTAGTTAGCAAACGCCGGACGTGTGAGACCTCGGACATTCTCAACCATAAACGCACGAGGTCGAAGTTGGCGAATCACTTCGGCGGTCGCTGGGAACATGTCACGCGGGTCATCGGCTGCCATGGTCTTGCCGCCCATCGAAAAGGGCTGGCACGGTGGATCACCGCTCACGAGGTCAATGCCAGGAGCGATTCCAGTCCAGTCGATATTGCGTACGTCTCCCGCGTAGACATTGGCTCTACGGAGGATTGGATGACCAAGATGGCTGTTGAGCCGCAAAGTGTCACAGGACCATGAGTTCCACTCGGTCATGACTTCAGTTGAGAATCCTCCCAGATGCGTACCGAGCGCAAGTCCACCGCCACCGGCAAACAATTCAACACTACGCATAGACTCCATTACAATCCGTCGTGACTCTCACGGTTGAGAGAAACGCTTGAAACAAGGCGACGTGCTAGTTGCGTCACACCTGTTGAAAGGCAGACGTGCCGGGTCTTGCTAGAGCACCGCCCGGCATTCAGCGTGAGACACTACGAACTGCGTAGCTGCGCGAGTATTTGGCGTGCCTTCTGCCACGAGGTGACTGGTTTTTTGCGATCTGATAGGGGCTTGGGGTCATTCTGGCACGTGATTGACGGTGAGATGCCTCGCCTAATTGATGACCTCATATTTAAGAGATCCAATGCCGGTTTTTCATTAATAAGCGCCGCGAGGTGAAGATCAAGGCTGAACTAGCATTCTAGGGATAGAACACATCCAGCTGTTCTCAGCCTGCCTAGTTTGAGGACCTCGAAGCAGTGCTGTACAATAGAGACAAAGCGTGGGAAGTTCAAACCTACGCTCGAAAGCGAGAGTTCGACACTTCCCCCTAGAGTTGTTTGCGCTCCAAATAGGATACAAACGAGCCGGTTCTTCCGCCGATGTCGATACGGGCGTTTACCCTAGAAAATAGGGGTTTTCGGGAGGGGTAAGAACTATGCCGGTTGATGGTCTTCACCAAGCCAAGAACAAGCTAGAACGTCAGCAACATCTAGAACGACGAACTTCGTCTAGAAATCGGGTGCGAGCTTCGTTCAACGGTGATCCCCATTGAGTCTCAAACTCCACAAAACAGGTCTGATTTCCAGGTAAGAAGTCAGCAGCATTTTCAGGGATATCTGCTTCATCTTCGAGAGGCGCAAAATCACCATGAGAAATGCGCATTGAGGATCCCCCAACGTCAATACTTATTCCAAAAGGTTCCTGCGAGAGACCTAAAGGTAATAGAACTGTTCTTGAGTTTTCTTGTTGAACCATTGTCTTAAGTGGCAGCTCAACGTACTTCTTTAAGAAGACTCCCATCTCAGCACCAGCCTCATCTCTTAGATGTTGCCAGGCGTCTTCGCCAGTATATGCTTGCCCTCCAGCAGTTTGGTACTTTGCAACAATCTCCCTCAACTTGGGATTATCCGTTGAGTCCAAAACTACGAGTACGGGCGTATATCCAGATTTAATACATTCCTCAGGGAACGATAGTTCTTCGCTCCATCTACCTTGACCGGAAGCTGCAATCGTAATTCGGATCTTAAGCTCATACGCGTAAGCGCCTTTAATTGCGTCTACTTGTCTTCCGCCCTTGCCAGACGAACGTCGAATTGGCGAATTCTTGTGACCATACGGAATACCTCCAATTGCGCCTGCGATAACGGGTTCAAAAAGATAACCAGTATCCTGCGCAGCTCGGTTATCAATGTCATAGAGCCATTTCCTCCAAACCAAAAGTGAGACAAGTGCTTCATTGTCAATCGAGCCAAACTGGAGAAGGCTACGAGGACCCACCTGCTCCATGGTCGATAACGGCTGAGTCTTAAGTACTCGCTCAAACTTCAACCTAGCGCGGACAACCTGCGCGAGACAGGCGACATAAGTTTCAGCATTGGGGTTGAGACCGAGTAGCTTCGAATATAAGTCTTTCGTGTCCAATTCCGGTAAGAAACTTAACTCATCAAAAAGGCTCGTTGAATAGACTTTAGGAATGGGTACTTCATTGTATCCAAGGTCAATATCCAAATCTTCTGCTGTAATAAAGATTAATGACCTAACCAGATCGTGCGACAGTTTTCTATCTTGAGGCGAGCTACCCTTCGTAAAAAGCTTCTCGAATGAGAGTTGCTGTGGATTAGTCAATGAGTTTGCCATTAGAACAGCCTTTCAACTGCAGGATTAGATAAGTCAGGAATATTGGCAGTGATTAGTTTTTTAGTTCTAGCAAGGGCTGGGCTCATCCCAGTTGAGTTCGTCAAAGAAAGCTCAACAATCCCACCGTTAGTGTCGGTCACCATATCAGCGCTGAGAGTCTCTTTGACCGCTTTACCGAGAACCGCCGCAAACACTGGAGGAATTGCGTTTCCGATAAGAGTTGCAATTTCAGATTTATTTCCTACAAACTCGTAATTAACTGGAAAAGTTTGCAATAGTGCTGCTTCGCGAAGAGTAAGCATTCGATTCTCCTCAGGATGAATGAACTCTCGGGTTGCGGCGGAAGTGATAGCTTTTGAAGGATCTGTGGCTTTCAATCTTCGTATGCCGACAGGAGCCCCTCCACGCTTTTCGGTCACAATTCCGTCACGAACTCTTCGATTTGCTCTAGTGCCCCAACTTTTATGTTGTAACTCCTCAGGAAGATCTTTCATAGTTCCCCCTTGAGGAATCAAACTTACCCTCTCATATTCAATTCCTGATAGTCTGCGCACTTCGCTGAGCGAATCTGACTCTGAATCAATTTGAAACTGCTGCAAGTACTCAATGATTCCTTTAACGTTTGGCTTGTCTCGAGCAAGCAAATCCGCTCCCGGCATGCCAAAAGCCATAGTAGAAATCTGTAAGGGCACAGGAATTTTCCGTTTTGCCGCGATCGCAATTACGCGTTTTCTGAGTTGCGGCACGCCAAAATTTGCGACATTTAGCTTCTCAAGGCGAACCTTGTAACCTGCTTCTACGAGAGGAGCTAACAAGTCCAGTACGAATTTGCCACCCTCAGCAGTCAGAAACCCTTCGACGTTTTCAAAAACTATCACATCAGGATCAACAGATAGCGCTCTCTTAGCGTATACAGAAACTAGCGTGTTGCGTTCATCATTAGCTGATCTTGCGCCAGCCGAAGAAAATCCTTGGCACGGTGGTCCTCCAGCAATCACTAGAGGTCGACAACCTTGAAATTCTTTAAGTTCATCTACGAGGTCAAGGTCACGGATATCAGATTGTACAAACCTATGACCAAGGTGATTACATTGGTAGGTCTCTGCGGCCGGTACCCAAATATCTGAGGCTAGTACTGTTTCAAAGCCAACCGAAGCAAAGCCAGTAACTAACCCGCCTGCACCGCAAAATAGATCAACGAGCAACGGAGCTTTAGATTCTTCACCGTTCAAACTTTAATCACCGTATCCAATCCAATGAATTTTTCATAACTCTTTCTAGAGTATCAACCTCTTACTAACCGATAGATTACCACCTCGCACAACTTCAATCGCTCAGGAACAGTTGCTAGAAGCCCTGCTGACATACACTCTCATCAGCTGCACCGAAGCGTAGCTCCTTTGTGCCTTTACTATTAAAGTCCCTGGTCGGAGTCACGTCAGTGTTGTTAAGGATAATGAGCTGGCTTTCCTCTCCTGAGTCAATCATGTAGTCGAAGAGCTTAGGCGCTGATTATTGTTTTCCTGAACCTCGCTCAAGGTCTGAATGTTATCAATAGTGTTTGATGTTTCAACCCTTGCAGACTCTACATACCGAACCTGCTGGCTCTGATTTAGTTCGTTGTCATAGAACGGGCAATACGTGGGGACATCCAGTTCATCGATAGCATCTTCAGCGCTGATGACCGGACCTAGCCGGTTGAGGTTGCCGACATAAACACTCTGTAGCTTCCTCATATTTTTGTCTCAGCAGTAGGTGTTGCTGAATTTCAGCTTGGAGTTTCTGTGCAGATGCAGTGATTTCGGTTAGCTTGGCTGGAATTTTATCCTGTCTAGCAACGATCTGACCTAACTCTGCTTGCAAAGACTGCTGACATTCCTCACTGTTGGCAACCCCGGACGCCTCCAGCTTATCTTTTATCTCACCCCGGCGATGATCCATATCATCAAGCTGCTTGCTCAAGAAAGGAGTTAGCGCTCCCTTTTCGCACTTTTGCGATGCCGGGTCAGTTGTTTCACCTGAGAAAAGTCGGTGTTGTAAATTAGGCGCGAACGGGCTGGGAGGTAGCCCAGCACATTGTTGCCGCCACTTCCATCGCGGGTAGGCTTGACAGCACGTTTTCGCGCATGGTGTTTTGTGAGCATTGCGGTGGTTTGTGTGGAGTGAAGACCTGGCATTCGACTCGAAGTACAAGCAGGTCGTGTGGAAATGCAACGACCGTTACGACAAATACCATCCAAGCAAGACTCCAACCATCATGGATAAGAAGCTGCAAGCAGCATGGGTTAGCACAGTGACTGGGCTGGTGAAGCGGAAAAACCTTATCGACTGGGAGGAACTTCACACCGTCTTGGCTGACACAACAGGTGTTGAAGCTGGCATCCTCAACCTACAAGGCGAAATGGAAACCGTTGCTGGGCTAATGACCTATATGATTGAAGGCAACAAGCGAATCCAGCAAGACCAGGCTGACTACCTTGCACGCTTCACCCAACTGGAAGAACGCTACCAGCACACCATCACCAAACTGGATGAAGCACAAGGCTTACTGGCACGCAGGCAAGGGGTCGCAACTGAGCTGAAGCGCATACGCAAAGCCATCAACCAACTAGAACCAGAAGCCTTAGTGTGGGACGAAGTGTTCTATCGGATCATCACCGACCGGTTCATGATCGCCATGGACGGCAGCATCAAGGTCGAGTTCAAGAACGGTATCTAGTCAAGAAAGATAACTTTGAAGCTCTCTGTAACGACGATCGTGGAGTCATCACATCCCACTTATTCTAGAAAATCTGCTCTGGCCAGCAGTTTTAGAGCTTAGTTGTGGGGTGAACCGCTGGAAATGAAAAAGGACTACCTTCGTGCATTTGTATCACAAAGGTAGTCCTAATGGTGGAGTCGCCGGGAATTGAACCCGGGTCCATTTGGATGATTCCGTGCCTTCTACGAGCGTAGTTCGCTAAGCTGTTTTACTCGGTCTCGTTTACTGTTGCGAACTTCTGAAACGACAGACCCAGTTGCAGTTAAAGTCCCAAAACACCCTGCAACACAGTGTTTTAGCCAGTCTCCTAAATGACACCAGAACAGAGGCGGAGACGAACTCTGCCTGACGGACTTTACGGTCTTACTTATGCAGCAAGAGCGAAGTCGGCGCGTTTTACGTTTGCACCTATTTTTTGCAAGGGACATTAACGAGATGACCTTACATTCTCGGCTCGCTTCTCACGGTCTCAAATCGAAATGTCGAAACCGATCGACCCCTAGTGCTGTTTAATTTTCAACGATCTGCACATATAGTGAGAATATAAATCTATCGCAAAATATAGAGCGGGTCAATTCTTGGCTTTGGCTCTTAGCCTTGGCTTTGGCTTTTGGTGTGTCGGCTCTTGGCACTTGGTGTGTCGGCTCTTGGTGCGCTGCCTCTTGGCGCGTCCGTTCTTGATGCCTCGGCTCATGTGCGCCGGGTGCGGCAGGGCAGATGGGGGCGCGCAGTGTTTAAACCGCTATAATCGGAGCTATGAAAGTACTCATCGCGGTTGATAAGTTTAAGGGGTCGCTCTCGGGCGCGGAATTGGCGCGTGAGATAGCTGTTGGGCTGCGCGAAAACAGCCGGAGCGACACGGTAATATCCGTGTGTAATATCGCAGACGGTGGCGATGGCACGGTTGCGGCAGCTGTTAGCGCCGGTTTTAGCGAGCAGCGTGCGCAAGTGACAGGCCCGGCGGGCATCCCTGTTCGCGCCAGCTACGCATACCGCGCCAGCGATGCAACAGCCGTAATAGAGATCGCACAGGCGTGCGGTCTTAGCTTACTGGAAGGCGAGCTACTACCTCTAACCGCGACCAGTTACGGGGTTGGTGAGTTGCTATTGCACGCGCTCGACACGGGCGCGCGCCGCATTATTATTGGGCTCGGCGGCAGCGCCACAACAGACGCCGGCGCAGGTATGTTGCGCGCCCTCGGAGCGCGGTTTGAGGGCGTTGCGGCAGGGCACATTCGCGGTGCTAAAGATCTTGCAACCTTAACGGCTGCTGATCTCAGCGAAATTGACGAGCGGATCTTCGCAGCCGAGCTCACTGTTGCTTGCGATGTGAATAATCCGCTGCTCGGAGAAAACGGGGCCGCTGCGGTGTATGCGCCGCAAAAAGGAGCAACTGCTGCGCAGATCGCGCAGCTTGAAAATGCGCTGGAGCTAACCGCAAACGCGGTAGAGGATGCTCTTAAAACACCGCCCGGCAGCTACCGCGATTTGCCGGGCGCGGGGGCGGCGGGCGGTCTTGGTTTTGCCTGTATGGCCGTGTTGGGCGCAAAAATGCGTGCCGGCGCCGATGTTGTTTTTAACATAACAGGGTTTTATGAACAGCTTGCAACAGCGGATCTGGTGATCACCGGCGAAGGTAAGTTAGATGCGCAGAGCCTATGCGGTAAGGGGCCGGCGGCCGTTGCTGCTGCGGCAGCGGCCAGAAATATTCCGGTTGCTATGGTGTGCGGAGTTTCCGATCTAACGCCCGAACAGCTGGCTGACAGCGGTGTTGCCGCTGTGTATCAAACTGTTAGCGACACTGTGACTGTTGCGGAGTCGCTGCGCGATCCGCGCACCTATGTGCGTGCTGCTGCGGCTCAGCTCGCGCGCGATTTTGGGCTTTAGCAGTGGGGCGTTAGTTAAGTATCTGGCTGGGAGGCTTAAAAAGCATGGAGAAGCAGAAAAATGCCCGGGTTGAGAGCGTCTGGTGGAAAACGTCCGGTGGAAAATGTCCGGTGGAAAGCGTCCGGTGGCAGAAGATAACTGAGCCGCGCTCGTGATATTGCACAGGGTTTAAGATGTAAACGTTGTAATATGGGCATAACTAATCCCGGAACGCCTGCTAGAAAGTGATAACTGTGATCGCAGAAAACATTGCGCATTATCAAACGGTAAAAACTCCCGACGGTGATTTCACAGTTATAACAGCTTCTAACGGCGCGGTTTTAGCTTCGGGATGGACAGCGGATCACACCGTCCTGCGAGCACTGATTCATCCCAGACTGCAACCGGAGCAGTTCTGCGTGACAGACACCGCTGCGTGCAGCGCAGTCTTGGCGTACTACAGTGGCGATCCGGATCCGCTCGCTAATTTTGCTGTGAAACAGCACGGCGGAGAGTTTCACAGCGGTGTTTGGCATCAGATGCGGCAGATTCCATTCGGCAGCACGCTCAGCTATGCCGAGCTTGCGCGAGCCACCGGGAATGCTGCGGCGGTGCGTGCGGCCGCCAGTGCCTGCGCGCGAAATGCCGCGCCGCTGTTTGTGCCCTGCCATCGGGTTGTGCGCACGGGTGGCCAACTGGGCGGATTTGCGTGGGGCATGGAGCTTAAAAAGTCGATTTTAAGGTTTGAGTCATTAAATTAATCTGCATGCGGTATTGTTGTAAAACATGAGTGAGCCTGATAGAAAAACCGGGGGATACTGCCTCGACAAGATCTTCAAGATCACTAAAGTCGGTCATCTTTGGAGCGTTGCGCTGGCTTGGGCTTTGACCCTGCCGCTCGCGATCTGGGCGATATACGGGCACGTTAAGTTCATGCGAGCTGAGTGGATTATTCTAACAATCGGTGTTGCTGTTTTTGTAAACTTTATTTTGCAGCTGCTTGTTGCGGATAAAAACGGTTTTATTATTCGGCTGTCGGTGGGGATTTCTGGAAGCCTTGCAATTCTCTTTGTTAGCGGCGTCTGGACGCTGATTTCTAGGCTATAATAGAGGTATGATTCTTGGTTTTGAGATTTTTTTCCTGGCGCTATTGGGTCTTGCCTCAGCGGGTATTGCGTTTGTTAGCGGAGCTGTTGTTTACAAACTCTACAAGGGTCAGAAATAGTTTTCTAAATGCGCAGCGAGCTGTTTAAGATTCCGCAAGCTGTGCTAGATAGCTCTGGGGACGCAGTTTTGCACTACGGCAGCCCTTTTGCGGAAAGCCGCCATTTCAGCGAGGGCAGAGCTCTTGTGTCGCGCACTGATCTGGCGGTGCTGAAACTAGCCGGCACTGACGCGCTGAAAATACTGCACTCGCAAACAACTCAAAAATTAGATAGTTTACAACCCGGGCAGAGCGCGGAAACCTTGCTGCTCAGCCCGCAGGGTAAAATTATTGCGCAGCTTGCAATAGTGCACGCGGGCGATTGTATTCTGATAACACTGTTGCGCGCGCAGGCTCAGGAGATAGTGGATTATTTCACGCGGATGCGCTTTACGTTCGATTACCAGATTGCAGACTCGAGCGAAACCCTTTTTTGTGCGGATATTTGCGCGCCACGGGCGGCGCTTAAAAATATTCAGAACTGTGGTGCGTTGCGCGAGGCTGATTTGGCGTTGTGCGATGCCGATGCGGCACTGCGCGAGGCTGATTTGGCGGGTAGCGTTCCGATTTGGGGCGCGATACGCGAGTTTTTATCCGCCAATAATAGCGATATTACTGCGATCTGGTGTGATCCGTGGGTTTTTGCGGATTCTGCCGCGCAGATTTCTTACTACCGGGGCGGTGAGCATCCCGCAGCAACAGGGAACGGCACTGTGCGGCTGATTCTAGATGCAAAACTGCTGGCAGAGCTTGTGCGCGGCGGGGTATCCAACGGTTTGCGGCTGGCTGGCACATACGCGGTAGCAGCTCACGAAATTGCGCTGTGGCGGCCGAGCCTGGCGGATTTTGATGAGCGCAGCCTGCCGCACGAGTATGATCTTTTGCGTAGCAGCGTGCATCTTAACAAGGGCTGCTATCGAGGGCAAGAAACCGTCGCGAAGGTGCACAATCTGGGGCATCCGCCGCGCCGTTTGGTGTTTTTGCACCTCGACGGCAGTGACGCAATTCTGCCGGTTGCCGGGGATAAGATTTTTGCTGCGCACCCGTTAGGCGCAACAAAAAGTGCGCCAGAATTAGCAGCGGATTTGGTGAGAGTAGAAGTTAGCCCGGCAGACGCAAAAACAGTCCACGGGGGCGCGGAAGCTAGCCCGGCAACAGAGCGCCCAATCGGGATTGTGACGCGCGCGATAATGCACTACGAGCTTGGCGCGATCGGGCTGGGGCTTGTGAAACGCACCGCCAAAACGACCGATTCGTATGCGATAGTTACTAGCTCGGGCGCGACCGTGCGTGCCGCTCCCACGGTAATCGTGCCCCCCGATGCAGGTGCCACGCAGGCGCTCGACCCGCTGCTGCGTCAGCAGCTGCTGCGCCGCCAGTAATTGCGCTGTTATTAGGTGCGTCGCCAGTGGTGACGCTCTTTGCGAGGCAGCGGCGATTTACCACCAGCGCAGTGCGCGTCATCCTCACTGTCGTCCCCCAAACAAACGCACCGCTGTTGAGCATATACTCTGCCGGTGCGGATAAACTAATAAGCATGAGCAATACACTGATTTTACTGCGTCACGGGCAGAGCGAATGGAATGAAAAAAACCTGTTTACCGGCTGGGTAGACGTGCGCTTAACAGCGCAGGGGCGTAATGAGGCGCAGCGTGCTGGCGAGCTGCTAACGGCAGCTGGTGTGCTGCCAGATGTTGTGCACACATCCATGCTGACGCGGGCAATTATGACGGCAAACCGGGCGCTTGAGAGCGCCGACAGGGCGTGGCTTCCGGTACGCCGTAGCTGGCGACTTAATGAGCGGCACTATGGCGCACTGCAGGGCAAAGACAAGTCGCAAACGCTCGCAGAGTACGGCGAGGAGCAGTTCCAGCTGTGGCGGCGCAGTTTCGACACGCCACCGCCTGCAATTGCTGCAGCCGATAAATACAATCAGAGCGCGGATGTGCGCTATAGCGATATTGAAGTTCCGGTAACAGAGTGCTTAAAAGACGTTATTGAGAGGCTGCTGCCGTACTGGGAAGAGCAGATTCTGCCGGATCTGAACAGCGGCAAAACCGTGCTGGTAACAGCTCATGGCAACTCACTGCGGGCGCTCGTAAAACACCTTGAAGGAATTAGCGATGACGATATTGCATCGCTTAACATTCCAACGGGAATGCCGCTGGTTTACACGATTGACAGCTCTGGTAAAGCGCTGGGCAAGGGAGAATATCTTGACTATGAGGCTGCTCAAGAAGCAGCCGCGCAGGTTGCTGCGCAGGGTAAATAGGCTTTCTGCGCAATAAGTTAGAGGGCGCGCAAGCAGCTGTAATTTGAACAACCTGCGCGCCCTTTTAACTATCTAAAGGTTTTTAGAAATCGGGCATGATAGTGCTTTCGAGAACAGAGTTTAAGAGCTCTTCGGCTGCTTCTTCAGAGCTGTTCTTAGCGAGCGCCACCTCTGAGGTGAGAATCTGGCGAGCCTTCACAAGCATCCGCTTCTCACCGGCAGAAAGCCCCTTATCGTGCTCCCTGCGCCACAGGTCGCGCACAACCTCTGAAACTTTGAGAACATCGCCTGATGCGAGTTTTTCAAGGTTTGCTTTGTAGCGACGTGACCAGTTTGCTGGCTCTTCTGTGAACTGCTCGCGTAATACGGCGTACACTTCTGCAAGACCGGCGTCGTTGATTACATCGCGCACACCAACCATCTCGCATTTTTCTGCGGGAACTTCAATAGTGAGATCGCCTTGATGAACCTCGAGTTTTAGAAAAACTTTTGAAACTCCGCCGAGTTTGCGGTTTTTAATCTCAATAATCTTTGCCGCACCGTGGTGAGGGTAGATAACTGTTTCGCCTACCTCGAATTGCATAGTGGAATGCTCCTTAGCTTAGAAATCAGTGCCTCATATCAGGATAGCACATTCATTAACACCTAATCTGAGCGCGTCCAGTAGGTGCGTCAAACCGCGAAAATCTTCTTTTTTAGATATGATTAAAAAGACATTAAAAATATTTATCTCGGAGGGTAAGTTGTGAAAACTCGCACAGTAAAATTTTTTGCGCTTGCGGGGGTGCTCGCTGTTTCGTTAAGCGGCTGCTCGCTCGTAGCACCTGTGGCAACCACCAAACCATACAGCGCCAGCGATGGCATCAACCAGGACATTAACGGCATTAATCTGCGCAACATTATGCTGGTTGGGGCAAAATCCGGCAAGCCGCTGAACGTTGTTTTCACAGCGGTTAACAACACAGGTGATCCGCAAATTGCAACCATGAAGTTTATTGGAAGTGATGGCACCGAGGCGCAGGTTAAGTTCCTAGTGCCTGAGGGCGTGACGCAGTACGGTGACCCGCGCGGAGCTGCCGAAAACATCAACTGGGTTGATCTTGGCGCGCAGGAAATCGGTTCAACAGCAACCGCGTATCTGCAAGTTAGCGGATCAAACGAAGAGCGTGTTAACGTGCCAGTTCTTGACGGCACCCTTGACGAGTACAAACCTTATGCGGTAACCCCGCCTAAAAACTAAACAGATTTGCGGGGGTGTTGTTACGGATAATATCCCCCCGTTTATTTTTTGACACTCGGACGCTTGTTTGATCCGCTCGCAATTGCGTACTGCCCAGCTAGATTGTGCCAAACAGCAGCGCGCCCAGCAGAAATCCCACGACCAGCGCGAGTATCAGATTGTATTGCATAGTTAATACAGTAGATGCTTTATGATTAAAAACATAACTTTCTGTGAGATTATTAGTGTTGTAAATGTGCGCGGTGTTTATACCCTCGCGCGCTCGGTACGATAAGAAATGAGTTTTTAATGCGAGTTGTTTTTCAGCAAGAACTACGTGAAATTCAAGACGGGCTAGCAGAAATAGCTGAGCTTGTGATGGTTGCAATTGACAACGCGGCAACCGCGTTTGCGAGCAGCGACTTAACCCTGGCAGAGACCGTAATTCAGCAGGATCCGCTTGTTGACAGGCTGGTGCTGCAGCTTGATGAGCGCGTCACTGACGTGCTCGCCAGGCAGCAGCCGGTTGCGAGTGACCTGCGGTTGATGGTGAGTTCCTTGCGTATGAGCGCGTCACTGGAACGGATGGCGGATCTTGCGCAGCACATTGCGCAGCTGGTGCGGATGCGGTATCCGGATGCGGTTGTGCCGCAGAGTTTGCAACCGATTTTTATGCGGATGGGGCAGCTGGATATTGAGATGGCACAAAATATTATGCACCTGCTGCGCGAGCAGGATCTCGGCACGTGCTTTAAGATCCGTGATCTTGATGACGAGCTTGACGAGCTGCACGCGGAGGTTTTTGCAAAGGTGCTGAGCGCAACCCAGCAGCAAAAACCCGAGCACGTGATCGACGTAACGCTTGCGAGTCGGTATCACGAGCGTTTTGGCGATCACGCGGTCAGTATTTCAAAGCAGATGACTTACTTTTTGGCGGGCAACCGCTAATTTTAAGTTGCTCGCTGCGCGGCTAGTGGGTCGCTCGTTGCCAGCAGGTACGCAGTTTGCTGCGTCGCAGAAATCTGCTGGCTAAACAGTGGAAAAGTCACCGTTAAACAATAGATATAGATAGTTATGCAGCAGAAAATATATGATTCTTATCTGGCGCAGACGGTTGCTTTTGAGCCGCGCGAAGCCGAACAGGTCGGGATGTACGTGTGCGGACCAACTGTGCAGTCGCCGCCACATATTGGGCATCTCAGAAGCGCGCTTGTCTACGACCAGATGTGCCGCTGGTTTCTCGCGACCGGGCATCGGGTGACCCTGATCCGCAATGTGACCGATATTGACGATAAGATTCTGGCGAACGCTGCCGGCACGACAGCGCGCTGGTGGCAGCTGGCAGCGCGTGTTGAGCGTGATTTTAGCGAGTGCTACAGCGCTATTGGCGTTGCAGCCGGTGCGGCAGAACCCCGTGCGACCGGGCACATCCCTGAAATCGACGCGCTTATTGGGCGCCTTATTGAGCGCGGGTACGCCTACCAGAGCGACGACGGCAGCGTGTATTTTGACACTGTGGCGTGGAGCGGATACGGCGAACTAACACGCCAGAGCCTTGACGCGGTTGAAACCGGGGCAGAAACCGTGCCGGGCAAGCGCCACGCAACAGATTTTGCGCTCTGGAAAGCGCACCGGGAGGGCGAGCCCGACGATGCGCAATGGCAGATTACAAACGGCGCTGCCGGGCGTCCCGGCTGGCATATTGAGTGCTCGGCGATGGCAACGCGTTATTTGGGCAGCGCCTTTGATATTCACGGTGGCGGACGCGATCTGCGCTTTCCGCACCACGAAAACGAGCACGCGCAGTCGCGGGCGGCCGGTGACGAGTTCGCGAAATACTGGGTGCACAATGGGCTGATTAACGTTGGCGATCAGAAAATGTCAAAATCCCTGGGTAATTCGTTATTTGCGGCGGATCTGCTAGCGCAGACGGATCCGCTCGCGGTGCGGTATATGCTGGGCGCGGCGCACTATCGCTCAACACTAACGTTTAGCTTAAAGGCGATGGAGGAAGCGAGCGCTGCGGTAACGCGGATAGTGCAAGCGCTATCTCGCGCGGCGATCCTGTTGGGGGCTGAAATGCCACCCGTGCACGAGAGCTGCGAAGGGTTGGCAAAACTCGTTCCCGAGGCTTTTGCGCTGGCTATGTGTGACGATTTTGCGCTGCCGCAGGCGTTATCGTGCGTGCATGAGAGCGTGCGCGCGCTTAATACCGCATTGCAGCAGGAAGATGTATCAGCCGCTCGTGGGCACTGCGCCAATCTGGTTGCGATGCTTGGCGTTTTACACCTTGATCCGCGTCATGCGCAGTGGCATAATAAAAACGCTGCGGTCGCGTCCGCAAAATCTCATATAGCGCTTGATACACTGGTCAGTGAGTTGATTGCAAAACGCAATCTTGCTCGTGAACAAAAAAACTGGGCAGCCAGCGATGAAATAAGAGACTTTTTAAGCACTGCCGGAATTACTCTGACCGACACGGGTCAGGGCACAAATTGGAGTTTGTGATGGGTAACATTAGAAAGGGTCGACCCGGCGCGGTGCGTAAGAAGAGCCGTGGTAAAGCCGTTGGATCGGGAGGTCAGGGCAGACAAGCGCTGGAGGGAAGAGGCCCCACGCCGAAGGCGGAAGATCGCACATACCATCCGGCATATAAGGCGAAGTTGTTGCGCGAGAAGGCGAAGCTGCGGCGCAACAACAGCGGTGGTGATAACCGCGGTGGCGTGCGTGGCGGGGCGGATACCGAGACTGTAACGGGGCGCAATTCCGTGCTGGAGGCATTGCGCGCAAAGATTCCCGCAACCACACTGTATATTGCGCAGCGCACAGAGTTTGATGAGCGCGTGCGAGAGATTTTGGGCATTGCAACGGGTCGTGATATTCCCGTTATGGAGATCACAAAAGCGGAGCTGGACAGGCTTGCTGGGCGCGATAGCGTGCATCAGGGCGTGCTCTTGAAAGTTGCCGCGTACAGGTATGCGCACCACATGGACCTACTGGAACAGACTTTTGACTCTGGCGAAATACCGTTATTTGCGGTGCTTGACGGGGTTACTGACCCGCGCAATCTAGGCGCTATTATCCGCTCGCTTGCCGCCTTTGGTGGGCACGGTGTGATTGTGCCGCAGCGGCGCTCTGCGGGAGTGACTGCGGCGGCGTGGAAAACCTCGGCCGGTGCTGTAGCACGCTGCCCGGTTGCGATGGCGAGTAATCTCACCGGGGCAATTAAAGACCTGAAAAAACAGGGCGTTTTTGTTGTGGGACTTGACGGGCACGGTGAAACTGAGCTGCCGGGGCTGTATTTGGCGGATCGTCCGCTTGCGCTCGTGGTTGGCAGCGAAGGCAGCGGACTGTCACGGCTTGTTACGGAGCAGTGTGACGCGACTGTGTCAATTCCGATTAGCCAGGCGACCGAGTCTTTGAACGCGGCAATTGCGATGAGCATTGCCTGCTACGAGGTGGCAAAACTGCGCGCGGAGGATTAAACGTGCCGCAGTGTGGTGTTTAGTGCGTGGTGCGTGACGTGCCGTATATAACACTGTGCGCGCAAGTAGCTTTCGCGCTGCTGCATAAATCGTGCGCGGAGGCTTAAATCACGCTGTTTGCTAGATAATCGTGAGTTCTGTTACGCGCCAGCGAATGCCGGCGCGTTGCATCCGCAGCGCAACGGCAAAGGCGATTTTATCGCGCAGCAGCATCACAACGCAGTCAACAGTTTCGTTGTTCACGCGATAAAGGTGCGCGAGGGAACGGTTGCTGAGCCAGGTGACTTTTGCCGATTGCCCGCCCGCTGATTTCGCGATGCGCTGCTGTAAGCGCAGGGTTTGTGCCACGCTGTTGTTGATAAAAGCGTTTATTTTTGTGAGCGGGCGGTTACAGAAAACTATTTCCGCTGCGCACAGCGCAATGTTTCTCACGAGCAGCGGATCTGGCAGATCCGCCTTGTGATTGTGCCCCTGCATCTCGTGCGTTGTGCGTGCTGCGGTGACAGCTATGGACGTTTGGGCTGCTGAAGCCTGCGCTGTTTTAGAAAGCTGCTGTTGTGTAGCGAGCATAATTGCCCTTTCGGATTGTGTCCGGTTACAGTTTGCACCCCCAAACTCATTTACTCCGCGTCGAACCGGAACCTTTGTCTTTTATATATCAAAGATAAACACTTTTTGTTGTATTTAGCAAACGGGTTTCATGCCCAGGGTGTATTAGCTCTTTTATGCTTATTGCCTTCAGGGGTAACTCATAGAAAACCATGGTTTAATCAAAATATGTCTAACTTAGCTGAGATGGCAGAGAAATACACAAACCTTAACGAGGAGGAGATCTCTTGGTTGCAGGCTCTGGTGCGCGATTGGTCGTTGCTGGCAGATCTTGCGCTGGGCGATGTAGTGTTGTGGGTGCCAACCAAAGACTGTGAGTATCTGGCCGTTGCGCACAACCGCCCAACCGGCTTGATAACCGTGTTTTATCGCAGTGTTATAGGTGATTATTTGCGCGCCGACTGGGTTGACCTGCTGGAGCGCGCGCTAACAACAAACTGCCCGGCAATAGGCAGCGCACTCACCTGGTACGAGGAAGCGCCGATGCATCTTTCGGCGTATCCGATTGTTCGCAGAAACCCTGACACAGGCGAAAAAACCGCTCCTTTTGCGGTGCTCACCGTGCACAACGCGGCAAACGAATCGTATTCTGCAAATCGGATGGGGGCAGCTTTTAGAGAGTGCGCGGATGATCTGCTGATGATGATCCAGAACGGTGATTTTCCTTCGCGCAGCGGACACAACGGGCGCTTGCGCGGTGCACCGCGCGCCGGTGACGGGCTGATCCGCTTGGATACCGCTGGGAATATCACTTTCGCCAGCCCTAACACACTCACGAGTTTTGGCAAGCTCGGGCACAGAGCCGAGCTTGAAGATGAGAATTTTGCGGATGTTGTTGCGAGCATCACCGCGGGCACCTATGACACCAACGAGAGTATGCCGTTAATCTGCGCCGGAAAGATTGCCAGCCGGGCGGATGTTGAGGCTCGTGGTAACACGATCACGGTGCGATCAATTCCGGTTATTAACCAGGGCAAACGTGTCGGTGGCATTATTTTAACCCGTGATATTACCGATATTAAGCAGCAGACGCAGGAACTGATAACGAAAAACGCGACGATCCGCGAGATTCACCACCGCGTTAAAAATAATCTGCAGACCGTTGCGTCGCTGCTGCGGGTGCAGGCACGGCGCGCGCAGAGTGACGAGGCAAAGCAGGTTTTGGAGCAGGCAATGCGGCGGGTTACTGCGATTGCTGTTGTGCATGACACGCTCGCGTCGGGGCTTGATCAGATAGTTGATTTTGACGCGGTTTTTGGGCGCGTGCTGGGGCTAGCTGCGGAGGTTGCAAGCCACGGAAAAAGCGCGCAGCTGCACAAAAAAGGCAAGTTTGGGCAGATTCCGTCTGAGCACGCAACCGCGCTTGCACTGGCTTTGACCGAGATCGTCACCAACGCGGTTGAGCACGGATTGGTTGGCGGCGAGGGCAATGTTACAGTTGCAACCGAGCGGGTCGAGGGCAAACTCGTTGTGCGTGTTATTGACGACGGTGTCGGGCTTCCCGAGGGCAATGTTGTTGAGGGGCTGGGCACACAGATTGTGCGCATCCTGATTGAAGCGGAGCTGGGCGGCAGCATTAACTGGTCAAACGGCGCAAACGGCGGGGCGGTTGTTGAGATTCAGCTGCCGATCCGCTGGTGATACAGCCTTAGTTTGTGTGACCTGCTCGTTAAAATACAATTTCGCGTTGCCTGCAGATAAAATAGAGCTGTGATTGATCGTTTAAGTACCCTGTTTTTTAAGACCCTGCGCGAGGACCCAGCGGCTGCGGAGGTCGCGAGTCATAGGCTGCTCGTGCGTGCCGGTTATATTCGCCGCCAAGCACCGGGGGTTTTTGCATGGCTGCCGTTGGGCTTGCGGGTCAAAAATAAGATCAGCACGATTGTGCGCGAAGAAATGGCGGCCGCGGGCGCTAGCGAAGTGTATTTTCCTGCGCTACTACCGCGTGAGCCGTATGAGCAGACGGGGCGCTGGGGTGAGTACGGTGACGAGCTGTTTCGTTTGCGGGACAGGCACGGGGCGGACTATCTGCTGGCGCCCACGCATGAAGAAGTTTTTACGCTCCTGGCAAAAGACATTGTGACATCTTATAAAGAGATGCCGTTTGAGATTTACCAGATTCAAGACAAGTATCGTGACGAGGCGCGGCCGCGTGCAGGGCTGCTGCGGGGGCGCGAGTTTACTATGAAGGATGCCTACTCTTTTGGGCTGACTGATGAGCACTTGGCAGATAGCTATCAGCGACAGCGCGATGCTTATGAGCGTATTTTCACCCGTCTGGGGGTGGAATACGTCATAGTTACTGCCCAGGCCGGAGCAATGGGCGGGTCAAAGAGTGAGGAGTTTTTGCTTCCCACTACAGTTGGTGAGGACACCTTTGTGCGCTCTGCTGGCGGATACGCCGCCAACATTGAAGCGTACGTTACCCCGCAGCTGGAGGCGCGCGATTACAGCGGTGTGCCAGCTGCTACTGTGCATGAAACCCCGGGCGCTAACACCATCGATAAGCTTGTTACGCAGCTGAATAAAAGCGTGCCGCACCCTGAAAACCGGAGCTGGAGCGAGGCGGACACGCTAAAACACGTTGTTTTTGCGGTGACTAGTGCCGACGGGGAGCGCGAAGTAGTTGTTATTGCGATTCCGGGCGACAGGGTTGTTAACGACAAGCGGTTAGAGGTTGCTTTTCCGAACTGCGAGATTGAGCCTGCGACGGCAGCGGATCTTGCTAAGTATCCTGAGCTTGTGGCGGGATTTATCGGTCCCGTAAAAGACGGCGCGCGAGTGCTGGGCAAGGGCGGTGAGAGCAGTGTGCGCCTGCTGGTTGATCCGCGCGTTGTAAGCGGAACCGTGTGGGTCACCGGTGCTGCAGCTGTTGATAAACACGCTGTTGCTGTTGTGTGCGGGCGGGATTTTGAACCTCACGGATTTGCGGATGTGGCAAACGTGCGGGACGGTGATTTGGCGCCCGACGGGTCTGGCACGGTTGAGACGGCACGCGGTATGGAAATTGGTCATATTTTCCAACTTGGTAAAAAATATGCCCAGTCCCTGGGGCTTAGCGTGCTCAATGAGAACGGTAAGCTTACAACCGTCACAATGGGTTCTTACGGCATCGGCATTACCCGTGTTTTGGCGGCTCTTGCGGAGCTTAATCACGATGCGAAAGGGCTTGTTTGGCCGGTTGCTGTTGCGCCATATCAGGTGCATCTGGTGGCGGCAGGGAAGAGCGATGAAATCTACAAGATAGCCGAAAAAACGGCGGCGGAGTTTGCGGCGTCGGGGATTGAGGTGCTCTTTGATGATCGCTTGAAAGTGAATCCCGGCGTGAAATTTAGCGACGCGGAACTGCTTGGAATGCCGTACGTTGTTGTTATTGGGCGTGACGCCACTGGCGGACAGGCGGAAGTCTGGGACAGAGCAAGTGGCGATCGCGAAAAAATGGCTCTTGACCAGCTATTAGAGTGGCTTAACAGCAAACTTGTAAATAAACTTAATTGTTTTACACAGCGTGCTGCGCAGTGAGTTTTACACAGCATATTTAGCGGTTTGCGCGTTTGTAGCGGTGGTGGTTTAGTGTTGTAGCAGTAGTAACTTTTATTTTTTACTGCTTGTCTGTCTAAAGGTCGTGCCACAACCTAAACAGGAGTTGTTATGAACATTAAAGTTAGCTACGCAGAAATGGAGTCAGCGGCCACAGCGCTTGGCGCGGGGCGTGATGAAATAACGGCAAAACTGGCGGTTATGGAATCGCAGATCAGAAATCTGATTAGTTCTGGTTTTGTAACGTCTATGGCATCTGGAAAATTTGCAACCGCTTTTGAGGGTTACTGCACGGGTGCGCGCACTGTCGCTGATCAACTCACCGAAATTCAAACATTTTTGCGCCAAACCTCGCAAACAATGCAGGATATGGACGCGCAAATAGCAGCCCGCATTGGTTAATAGTGCTGGTGCGCTGCTATTTAGCGCAGGGATCTGTTAACACCGCTAAAACCACTGAAATTACTGGGCAAGATGATGCCCCGCAAGATTTTTGCGCGATGTTATCTGACAGCGACTTTGGAGGCTGCACTGCCGGATATGTGCTGCTGGAAGTGTGTTTTAACGAGCGTCTGCGAACTGCCGAGCTTGCGGCTTTGCTGTGCGGGCTTGTGGGGCGCGAGCGCGTTTATGCGCGCCCGGTGTTGCTGAAATACTGCGATGCCGCTAATGGGTGGTTGTTGTTATCGGCGCAGTCTTTGGTGCTTGAGAGCATTACGCCGGGAGTGCGTATAAAGCTTGCAGATTTTGTGGACGATTTTATAGCGGATCAGGTAACTGTTGAGTGCGCGCTGCTGGAACACAGCTTTGCCGGGATAGAAACCGCACTTTTAATGCCGGTGGTTGCTGGTATGTCTATTACGCTCGGGCGTGCCGGGGAGTGCGAGATTACGCTTAAAAATATTTCGGTTTCGCGGCGGCACCTGGAGATTTGTTTTGCAGAGGTGAACACTGTTTTTACGGATCTATCATCGCGCAACGGCACACTGGTGCAGGGTGAGTTGCTATCTGGTGCGGTAACGTTCACGGCTGCAGAGCCGGTGCGGTTTGTGTGCGGCAGGGTTGCGGGAGTGCTCACGCGGAATATTGGTGTTGCGGCAGGCGCTGGTGCTGCTGGTGCTATCGATTCTGCAAGTTTTTCTGCCCCCGTTGATTCTGGTGCTTTTGTGAGTTTGACAACCCCGGAAGAACTGGCGGATGCCGGGTATGCTTGTGAAGCGGACAGTTTCAAATTGAGCCAGAATGGGATTACGGCTTTAGCAGCAATAACGGCTGGAATGCGCGCGGCTGCTGAAGCTGAATCAGCAGCCGTAACTGATTGTGAGAGCGAGCTTGAGTTTGATCCGCTGCCGCAGCCTAACGATAAAAAGCAGCGCTTAAACACCGCCGCGCTTGTAGCGCCCCTGGTGATATCCGCCGTGATGTACTGGGTTACCAGAATGCCATATGTTGTTTTGCTAGCGTTAGCCTCGCCCTTAATGTTGCTGTTTAGCTGGCTGGATTCCAGAGTTTCGGATCACAAAAACAAACGGCAAGAATACCAAAATCACTGGCACGAAACCTCGCAAAAACTAGCAACGCTAGTGCGCGGCGCGCAGCAAAAACGTTTTGCTCACAGCGCCTTGATTGCCCAGCACCGCGCGGAGCTTGCGCGTTTGGGCGCAGCGGAGTTTATTGAGTGGGCGCAGCGGTTTTGGTTACGCAGCGGGTTGTATTTGGGGCTAACTGCGCACCCTAGCTGTGATGTGTCAGCGATTGTGCGCGCTTTAGCGCCGGCGCGGCATACAAGTTTGCGTCGTGTATTGGAACCGCATCTGCAGACCCCGCACCAGCTTTTTAGTGAGTTTTCGGGCGGCGTTGGCGGCGCGGGCGTTATGGGTGTTGCAGGAAGTACGGGCTGCATGGGTGTTGCGAAAGATGAGGGTTTTGCGAGTGCCGCAGGAGAGAGCGCACGGCTTGTGCATATAGTTGGCGCACCAAAAGTCTGCTGGGCTGTTGCGAGAGGAATTATTGCGCAGTTTATTATATGTTTTGCCGCTCGTGAGCGGGGCGCAACTGTGAGCGTATCCGCGCCTCAAACCGCGTTTACCGAGTGGGGAGCGCTGCTTTCGATGCCGTGCTGCAACATCCTGTCGCATAGCGGGCAGCACTCGGAAATAATTTTTGCGATTGTAAAAAACGCTGCGGATTCTGGCGCTGATCTTCGCAGTAGATTAACGCTGCGCATTGTTGATTCTGAGCGTGATCAAGCGCCGCAATTGCGAGGTGAGACTCTGCTATTAGACGACTTTGCAGAGAGCGCTGACGCGGTTGTGGGAAGCGCTTGTCTGTCGGGTTTTACCCACGAGCATGTCACCTTTAGTGCGCTTAACAACGCCGACTATAAGCGATTGTGTGCGCTTGTTACGAGGCGTTTAAGCATAGGCAGCGGCGTTACTGCGACGGCAAATACCTGGCTGGAGAGTGTGTTCGGGGTGACTTCTGGAAATTTTCGCGACACTGTTATTTATAACTGGATGGCAAGACCCACGCAGCCGCTTGTTTTTGATGCGCACACAAAATATGATCTTGTTGCTGACGGACCGCATATGCTACTCGCGGGAACAACAGGCGCGGGTAAGTCAGAGCTTTTACAGAGTCTGCTGCTGGGGCTTGCCTGCGCGTGCAATCCAGAGTCGCTGCGGCTACTGCTGATTGACTATAAGGGCAGCGCATCATTTGGTAAAATCGCTAAATTGCCTCACTGCGAGGGGCTGATTACTGACCTTGACGAAGGGTCCGTTGCCAGGCTGTTCAGGGTTATTAAAGCCGAGATGGTGCTGCGTGAAAAGCGGTTTCGAGAGGCTCAGGTAAGCGACTATGCTGAGTATCTAAAGCTGGGCAGAACAGATATTGCCCGCTTGCTTATTGTGTTTGACGAGTTCGCCGCGATGCTGCGGGATCATCCGGCAAGCAGCGACACCGTTGCTGATATTTCGCAGCGCGCTAGATCTCTGGGGATCCACCTGATAATTGCAACACAGCAGCCCGCGGGAGTAATTAGCAGCAAAGTGCGCGCTAACACGCAGATTAGGGTGTCGCTGCGGGTTATGTCGCATCAGGACAGTCAGGACGTAATTGGCTCGCCGGCGGCAGCGGCGCTCTCTCGCGCCATGCCGGGAGCGGGATTTGTTAAAGTGGCTGCTGAAATGCCGCGCAGGTTTAATGCGCCAGCCGTAAATGTTCCAGCCGATAAATGCGTTTCTAAAGCACGTTTTGTAACACCTGAAACCGATGTGGGAGGTGGGTGGTTTGTGCCCCCACAAAAGGGTGACACGGTTGCGCAACAGCTTGTGCGTGATTTGCGGGTACTCGCCTCACAACAAGCATACATCCCCGCTGTTATCTGGTTGGAGGAGCTTAAAGGCAGGCTTGACTGTGCTGTTGTCAACGGATTAGAGGGCTTGCGTGCGAGAGGATCGGAGCTTGGAAACACCGCTGGAAGCACGAGAAATACTGCCAGGAACGTGGGAAATTCTGCTGTGAAAGTGGAAAATACTGCCGAAAAAGCGGAAGACAGCGCTGGCAACACTGGAAACACCGCTGCAGACACGGCAAAGACGCGGCAAACAGCCGCAGACTGTTTTAGCACAGCACTTGCAGTGCAGGATTTGATTGTTGCAAGGCAGCGCCGCATTATCGACTGCAGAGACCTACCGTGCCGCGTTTTAGCAGTTGCCACCCGCGCTGAGAGTAAAACGTACTTTCTGACGCGAACTATTAACAGCCTGCTTAACGCCAATAAACAAGTTGTGTATTTCGGCGTAGAATGCCCTCGTGAATTAAAAGAGACGCCCAATTTGCTGCAAATTAACGTTACTGAGAGATACCGCACTATCAGGCTGTTGCAAAATCTAGGCGAGATTCTGGCGCGTTTTGGTGAGGCGACTATAGTTTGCGAGGTATCCGAACAGTTTTTGCAGTATTTTCACGGCGCAGACACTGCTTTTATTGAGGCGTGGCTAAGCGTTATGAATCAGGTCAGCGGGGTTTCTGTTGTGTTTATCGGCTCTAAAGGTGGTATTCTGCCACCGAGCATCGCTGATTTTAGCTTTGCAAAAGTGTTTTTAGACCCCGGCGCAGAGTATGAGCTGCAGGCTGCTGGAGCCAGCAAAGAACAGCTTTCTGAGATGGAGCGTTATACTGGACGGATCTTCTTTGCAGCAGACCGGACACTGGCGCAGGTGATGCGGTGCAGGGGTGAGTGTTGCAGAATAAAAACGCGGGAAGATAGCGCGTATCAAACTTTTTTGCGCGACCGCCACCTGCTCACAGACACGAATATTTTAGGTGCGGGCAGCTGCGCTGTATCTAGTCCTTACCGAGGGCGCTTTTATGATTTGTGCACGGGTCGTGAAATTAGAGTTTTAGACAGTGCGCGCTTTGTTTCGGTGCTGTCTTTAACCACTGGGATTGCTGCGCAGCAGGCGCTCAGCCTTGCATTTACCGAGGGCTTACGCACAGCGCAGCAGATTGTTGCTATAACAGATTTACAAGTTCCGCAGGAGCTCGCACAAAAGACTGTGGAGAGCTGTTACATTAGCGTTTTAAGACCGCGCGAGCTCACCGAGAGTAGCTTAACCAAGTTTTTCAGCGAGCTACAGGGGGTGACTGCGTCACATTCGAATGAGCTGACAGGATCTATTGCGTTGCCGTCAGGGGAGTTGCCGGGAGTTGCCGGACGGTTGTCAAATGTTGTTATTGTCGTCGCAGATTTACCGGAGCTGTTAAAAACAGTTCCTGACGCGATCCGCATTATGCAGCGTTATCAGAATGAAAACGGGCTGTGTCAGCTGGTTCTCGGGTACTGCGAAACGAGCGATTTTGACTGGGATACAAAAAGGATGCTTGATAGCGCAGACACCGTTTTGCAGTTTGGCGCATGTCAAACATCGGCTTTGCACAAGCGCTTGCAGCTGGTGGATTTCAGGCACGCAAAACTAGCAGAAAATCAGGCGTGTCTCTACAGGCAGAGCGGGGGATCGCCTGAAATTAGCTACGTACAGTATACGGCGGAAGCAAACAGTGACAGACTCACAGAAAGCGGGAGATTATGACATCTGGAATAAACATCACAGCAACGCATCTGCAGCGCGCCGGTTACAATCTGCGCCGCTTGAACGAGATACTGGCGAAACCGAAACCTCACGTTTTAGGAGAGATTCCCGGCATGGTATCCGTGGCTGGAGCGCGACTTGACGTGGATATAACGGCAGAGCTTAGTAACCTCTGCTGGCAGATTGAGCAGCTGTGCTTGAGCCTGGATGCGCTACATCACAACAGCGCAGAGTGCGATTTAATGCTTGCACAGCAGATCACGGAAAAACAAGGCTGAAATGAACGCAGATTTTTTAACGCAGAGCGTAAGCCTTAATCGAGCCACGCTGGTTGCTCTCGAGCACGCAATCACAGAGTTTAACCGTTTGGCGCAGAGCCTGATTGCCGCTTGCACAACAGCGCAGCAGGTAACAGCAGCATTGAACGCGATGCAGAGCACAGCCGTCGATAACGCGCGCACAGTTTTTAACACCGTTTTACAACCGCATATTACGCAAACAAAGCGAATGCTAGACGAGATTATTGCACTCTTGCGCAGCTACCATCAAGAGCGCGGGGAGCAGCTGCGCACGGCTGAGGCGATCCGCCGCAAAGGTGAATATGTGAGCTCAACACTGCGCGCGCTAGAGCTTGTAAATCAAGCGGATATTACGGTGGGCAGTTTGCTTGCGCACCAGAAACTCCGGGCGGAGAATCGCTACGACTTTTTACGGCAGCGCTGGCAGCTTAACTGCTCAGCTGCAGCTGCAACAGATAGCAAATTTGCGGCGCAGCTTGGGGCGATCGCGGTGCCGAGGCTGAAGCTGGGGCGTGCGAGTACCGGGTTTGGCGTGATTGCGATGTTTGCTCCCGGGATAGTGGCTAGCGGATCCGTCACGCCGCAGCTGTTGCGCGAGTACATTATGCTGGCTGGCGACACCCGCGCGCCCGTTGCAACCCGCAGCTTAGCGGCGCAAATGCTGCTGCAGGTTGCGTTGTGTAATCCGGAAACTGTTTACAAGCAGCTGGGGTTTCAGCCCGCAGAGCTTTCACTGGCGAGTTTTACAGCTCAGATAACAGCGTTAGCGGCAGCTGTTGGAGTTGGCAGGTCTGGCACAAAACCGGGCGCGTTTCGCAGACCCAATGCGGTGGGGCAGATTCCGCAGCTAACGGCGCTGGGCAGGGTTAGAGGGCAATTAGCAGCCCAGATTTGTGTTGGAGATGTCACCAAAGCATCTCAGGTGGTTGTGCTTGTGCCCGGTATGGGTTCAAACGTTGCCGGGGCTGAAAATATGTTAGACGGGCTTAACAGTCTTGCTGCTGCCAGTTATCAAATAAACCCTGAACTGGCTCAAAAAACAGCGATGATTGCTTGGCTCGGCTATGATTCACCCGAGATAACAGAAGAACCGGGTATGCCCCACGCTGAACACGGCGGGCAGCGGTTACTGCACGAGCTCACAGCTCTGCAGGAGCTGCCGCAGAGACCGGCGATCACCGTTATTGGACACTCTTACGGTTCAACAACCGCGGCCGTTGCTCTGCAGCAGCTGAAAATCCCGGTTAACAGGTTCATCACAATTGGTTCAGCCGGGCTTGCCGAATCGGTGCGGCGCGATCCGCTCGCAGCAGATCACATTTATGCGGGCACAGCAGAGCCCGAGCTGGAGTCATGGCAGCTGACAACAAACCGGTTGCGTGAGTTTAGCGCGTTGCAGCTGTCGCCTGTAACGCTTTTGCAGCAGGTGCTGTTTGCAACGCTGTTTGCCAGCGATCACCTTGCTCCAATCGGCAGAAGACTGGGGTCGCACCCGGTTGATCCGCGCACGCTGCAGGGCGCACAAACCCTGCGTGTTAATAGTTTGCGAGCCGATGCGGTAAAAACTCCCGTGGGCAGTCACTCGCTTTACGTGTCAAAACCCGGACAGTTTCCGAATCTCGCGGCCGGGTATTTAAACCGAGAGACGCAGGCGGTCACAGAAATTTCCAGGGTTTTAATGAGCGAACATGAGAGCGATGCAGCGAGCGCCAAAGATAAAAAGTTTAGAGTGAACACTCAGCTAAAACAGCGCTAACTAGGGTAATCTTGTGACCTATAAATTAGGTATGAATATGCCTTTGCTACATTTTAATAAGGAGTTAATATGCGTATTGAGCTGGCAGAGCTTCGCGTAATTGAGCGGGAAACAGAAATCCCACTAGCAGAACTTGTGCGTATTATTGAGCAGGCTATTGCTTCGGCATACATAAAACATCTTACAAACAAAGGTTTTACTGCTCCCAAAGATGACGAAGTTAGAGTTGCGCTAGATAGTAAAACGGGTGAGATAAGCGTTTACGCCGCCGAGTATGATGAGGACGGCGCGGTAATTGGCGAGGCGGCTGTTGATCTCGTAGATTTCGGGCGGATCGCGGCTAACGCCGCCAAGCAGGTTATTATGCAGCGCCTGCGCGATCTTTCTGATGATGTTGTGCTCGGTGAGTTTAAGGGCAAAGAAGGGCAGCTTGTTTCGGGAATTGTGCAGCAGGGGTCAAATCCGCGTATGGTTTACATTGACCTGGGCGAGGTTGAGGCGGTGCTCCCTCCTGAAGAGCAGGTTCCCGGCGAAGAGTACAAGCACGGCACTCGTTTGCGCGTGTACGTAACAACTGTGAGCCGTGGACCTAAAGGTCCGCAGGTTGTGGTTTCAAGAACCCATCCGGGGCTTGTGCGCAAACTGTTTGAGCTTGAGGTTCCTGAGCTGACCGATGGCACGGTTGAAATTGTGTCTGTTGCTCGCGAAGCAGGGCATCGCAGTAAGGTTGCTGTGCGCGCTAGCATACCTGGAATTAATGCTAAGGGTACCTGTATCGGTGAGATGGGGCGACGTGTGCGTGCTGTTATGGATCAGCTCTGCGACGAAAAAATTGATCTTATCGATTACTCCCCAAACCTTAACGTGTTCGTTGGCAACGCGCTGTCGCCGGCAAAAGTTACCGATGTTTTCCCTATCGGCAAAGATAACAAGCAGGTTCGGGTTCTTGTGCCTGATTTCCAGCTTTCTTTGGCAATTGGTAAAGACGGTCAGAATGCGCGCTTGGCTGCTAAACTAACCGGTGCAAAGATCGACATTCAGCCCGATTCCGTTATGGATGGTGATTAGTTCCCAGCATTTATTGCGTCAATTAGTGCGACAGTGTCTAAAAGGCGTTATAAATTTTGGGTAATGGTATGATTAGATTTGGTCGTACTTGTGTTGGTTGTAAAAACGTAGCGCCGCGTCAATCGCTTTTGCGTGTAGTTTTTGCCGAGCACAAACTCATATGCGACGATTCGGGTATTTGCCCGGGTCGTGGTAGCTGGGTGCATGAGAACGCTGAGTGTCTGAGTAAGGCGCTTAGCAGGCGCGCTTTTACCAGGGCGCTAAAAGTGTCAGCAGATACTGATACTTCCGCTATAGAGAACAGGTTGAAATTGATTATGGATCGCCGATGAACGGTTCAGAATGAGTTCCGTTACTGAATAATAAAGTTCTCGCCCTGTCCGGGCGTGAACTCGGACAGGAGAAAAGTGGCAAGACTACCACGTGTACACGAGATAGCAGCCGAGCTCGGCGTTAAGAGTAAGGAAGTGCTAGAGAAGCTGAGCGAGATGGGCGAGCATATAAAAGCGCCTTCTTCCTCGGTGATACCACCGGTTGAGCGGAGAATCCGTGCTGCCTTTGCAGATGTCGCTCCCAGCCCTAAAAAGGCTGAGACGAGCAGCGACGGTGACTCGGTAAAAACCGCGCCGAAGGTGAAATCTGGCGAGGCAAAGCCTGCGGCAGAAAAATCCGCCGCAAAACCGGGGGGTGCTAAGCCAGCTCCTAAACCGGCAGCACAAAAAAACGCGAAAAAGTCAGAAAAACCGGCTGCAAAAGCTGAGAACGGTGCCAAAGCCGGGGCAAAATCCGCGGCTAAACCGGGAACTGCGACACGCTCAAGCAGTGGCTCTAAAGAGGGCGCAAGCAGCTCGGCTAAGGCAAAGCCCGGCAGCTCTCAAGCCTCGGGCAAACCACGCCCGGGCAATAACCCATTCACAACCTCGCAGGGGATGGGCATACCACGCCCACCGCGCCCGGGCAATAACCCGTTCGCGCCTTCGCAGGGGATGGGTAAAAGGTCTAACCAGGCAAATATTCCAAAACCTAAATCAACCGGCGGTCGTCCGGGCAGGGTAGGAGTTCCACGCCCCGGTACACCGCGTCCCGGTGCTAGCCTGCGCGCGGGCGTCGGTGGTGGCGTGGTAACGCCGGGCGGCGGCGGTGGCGTGGCAACGTCGGGCGGCGGCGCACCACGTCCGGGTGGCTTTGGTGGACGCGGTCGCGCAGGTCGTGGCGCTGGCACCGCTGGTGCTTTTGGTCGCGGTGGTTCTAAAGGCAAGGCGCGCAAGTCCAAGCGCGCAAAGCGGCAAGAATTTGAGATGCGGGAGGCGCCGGTAGTAGGCGGCGTAAGCGTGCCACGCGGCGACGGATCGACCCCGATCCGCTTACGCCGTGGCGCGTCGCTCGCTGATTTTGCAGAAAAAATTGACACCAGCGCATCGAACCTTGTGACAGTGCTTTTCCACCTGGGCGAAATGGCAACCGCCACGGAGTCGCTTGACGAGGCGACGTTTGAGATTCTCGGCGAGGAGCTGGGCTATAAAGTTCAGATTGTGTCGCCAGAAGATGAAGACCGCGAGATTCTCGAGGGCTTTGATATTGACTTTGACAGCGAGCTAGCAGAAGATGAGGAGAATATGCTCCCGCGACCGCCGGTTGTAACGGTTATGGGTCACGTGGATCACGGTAAAACCCTGCTGCTCGATGCGATCCGCAGCGCTAAAGTTGTGCAGGGCGAAGCCGGTGGCATCACGCAGCACATTGGCGCGTATCAGGTTACCGCCAAGCACGAGGGCAGCGAGCGTCAGATCACCTTTATTGACACCCCGGGTCACGAAGCGTTTACCGCGATGCGTGCTCGCGGCGCCAAGGTGACTGATATTGCGGTGCTGGTTGTTGCCGCTGACGACGGCATTATGCCGCAGACGATTGAGGCCTTAAACCACGCAAAAGCGGCGAATGTGCCAATTGTGGTTGCGGTTAACAAAGTTGATAAACCGGATGCGAACCCACAAAAAGTACGTTCTCAGCTGACCGAGTTTGAGCTTGTTGCAGAGGAATACGGCGGCGATGTTATGTTCGTCGATGTTTCTGCGAAGGCGAAAACCGGCATTGACGAGCTCCTTGATGCGGTGCTTTTGACGGCGGATGCGGCGCTTGAACTGACGGCTAACCCAGATAAATCAGCGCGCGGTGTTGCTATTGAGGCGCATCTTGATAAGGGTCGTGGCGCGGTTGCAACCGTGCTTATTCAGAGCGGTACTCTGCAAATCGGTGACGCTATCGTGGCAGGAACGGCGCACGGGCGAGTGCGTGCAATGCTTGACGAAGACGGCAACAGGGTGCTTACTGCGAGGCCGTCACGACCGGTCGCTGTGCAGGGCTTAAGCTCTGTGCCGCGCGCGGGCGACACCTTCATCGTAACCGAGGAGGATCGCACCGCGCGGCAGATTGCCGAGAAGCGTGAGGCTGCTGAGCGCAATGCGCAGCTAGCCAAGGCACGTAAGCGGATGAGCCTTGAAGACTTCACCAAAGCGCTTGAAGACGGTAACGTTGAGTCACTCAACCTCATTATTAAGGGCGATGTTTCCGGTGCTGTTGAGGCGCTCGAAGAGGCTCTTACTAAGATTGAGATTGACGACACAGTGCAGCTTAGAATCCTGCACCGCGGAGTTGGTGCGATCACCGCTTCAGACGTGGATCTTGCGACGATCGATAACGCTATTATTGTGGGCTTTAACGTGCGCCCCGACATGAAAGCGCGCGAGCGTGCCAGCCGTGAAGGAGTGGACATCCGTTTTTACAGCGTTATTTACAACGCGATCGATGATATTGAAAACTCCCTTAAGGGTATGCTTAAACCAGAATACGAAGAAAAGCAGTCTGGTGTAGCGGAAATTCGAGAGGTTTTCAGGTCGTCGAAGTTTGGCAACATTGCTGGTGTTATTGTGCGTTCTGGCACTATTACCAGAAACGCGACAGCACGGGTTATTCGTGAAGGCGTTGTAATTGCTGACGGGCTTGCGATTGACTCACTACGTCGCTTTAAAGACGACGTAACTGAGGTGCGTACCGACTTTGAGTGTGGTATCGGGTTTGGTAAGTACAATGACATTCGTGTTGGTGACGAGATTGAAACAATTGAAATGGTTGAGAAAACTCGCGATTAAAACTTTTAGCTAGTTGCTTTAGCGCCGCGCAAAACCTAATCTTCTGGGTTTTGCGCGGCATTAAAGTTTTCTCCAGTTTTTTGCTAGTAGCATAACAGTATGAGTAATCCACGCATTGGTAAAGTAGCTGACCGCATCCACCAGATTATCGCGAGCCGTCTCGAGAAAGGCTTGCGGGATCCGCGTTTGGGTTTTGTAACCATTACAGATGTGCGGGTAACCGGTGATTTGCAGCAGGCGTCTGTTTTTTACACTGTTTACGGCAGTGACGAAGATCGCGTAAACAGCGCTAAGGCGCTAAAAGCCGCAACGGGAATGCTGCGCAGCGAGGTTGCTAAAAACCTTGGCACGCGCCTAACTCCGACAATTGAGTTTATTCCGGATGAGCTGCCAGAAACGGCGGAGCATCTGAGCGAGCTGCTAAAAGAAGCAAAACAGCGTGACGCGGAGCTTAGAGCGCAGGCGAAAAACGCAGAGTATGCTGGCGATGCTGACCCTTACGGACGCTTGAGCGGTGATGAGGCAACGGCGGATGATGCTGCTGCAGAAAGTTTGAGCGGTGGTGAAACTGCTGCGAGTGATGACGCGATGGATGGTGCTGACTTAAGCGGTTATGAAACTACCGCGCGCGATGCCGTAGAAAGTTTGAGTGGTGGCGAAACAACCACCAGCGGCGGCGAAACACCCGCTGGTGAAGCTGATTGTGCGCATCCTGCAGGCTCTTAAACGCCACGGTGCGCAACACGATAACGCTCGCTGCGGCGGCAAACGAGGGCGCGATTGTACTCGTTGACAAGACTGCCGACTGGACAAGCCACGACGTTGTTGCCCGTACGCGCCGGGTTATGGGCACGCGCAAAGTCGGGCACGCGGGTACGCTTGATCCGATGGCAACGGGTCTTTTAACACTCGGTGTTGGTAACGCAACCCGGCTGCTTACTCATTTTGTCGGTCTTGATAAGGTCTACAAGGCAACTATCAGGCTAGGGCAGCAAACGCTCACAGACGATGCAACCTCGCCCGCGACAGCATCCGCAGATCCTGCTCGCATTGCAGAGGTTATACGGGGCGGATTCGCTCTCCTCAATAGCGTGGCCGCTGATTTTTGCGGCGAGATTTTACAGGTTCCTAGTACTGTTAGCGCGATCAGGAAAGATGGCAAGCGTGCGTATGAGCTGGTGCGCGAGGGCACAACCCCGGAGCTTACAGCGCGGCAGGTCACAGTGCATAAAATCGAGCTGGCAGAACCTGAGCTGGTCGTAACCGGTGACGGGGGCGTGGTAATAGATGTGCGGTGCCTGGTGCACGTTTCGTCTGGCACCTATGTGCGGGCTCTGGCGCGCGATATCGGCGCTAAACTCGGTGTTTACGGGCATTTAATCGCGCTGCGCCGGGTACGTGTTGGTCCTTTTAAGGTTGCCGATGCGGTGCCGTTGCAGACGCTCGACGAGCAGGCGCGCCGGGTTAGTGAGGGGCTGGGCGTGAGTGCCCGTGTGATTCCGGTTTTGAGCGCGGCGCAGGCGGCGCAGAAGCTGTTTCCGGTGATTGTCGTAACAGCGGACGAGGCGATCGCAATCGGGCACGGAAAGCGCCCCAGCCTAAGCCGCGCTAGTGCGTATATGGGCGCGGCAGCGAGCGCAGCACCAAGCCCAACTCCGCACACGCACCACACCCCGCTCGCGGCGGCTGTTAGCGAGTCCGGCTCGCTGCTCGCGCTGGTTGAAATTAAAAACGGTATCGCGCGGGTTGTAACCGGTTTTCCGCAGTCCAAAAGGGAGGCGCTGTGATTCTTTGGTTTGCCTATCTTATTATGGGTATTGCCGGGCTGGGCACACTCGCCTGCCTCGGTGCGGCTGCGATCCGTAAAACACCCAACGATTTCACGATGGTTCCGGTTGCGCTGACAGCACTGTTGTTACTGGTGCAAATTGTGATTGCGATTATCGCTCCGTTCGCGGGCAATCAGGCGCGCGGTGATCTGCTTGAGTTCTGGCTGTACCTGATTGTTGCTTTTGTGCTGCTGCTGGCTGTGGGAGTGTGGGCGCTAATTGAGCGCTCAATTACGGCAAACGTGATTCTGGCGCTCACCCTGGCAACGGTCGCGGTTATGGTTTACCGGATGTGCGTTATCTGGGGTGTTTGGTAGTGTGCATATCTTACGTTCACACCGTAAGGGTAAAATAGCAGCATGGCAGAACCACAAAAGAAATGGTCGTTCTCAAAAGCGTTTGCGGGTATTTTTTCGCGCAGCGAGCCGATCACCGACGACACCTGGGATGAGCTTGAGGTTGCTCTAATAGGCGCAGATTTTGGTCTCGATATCACCGAGGAGCTGTTATCAGAGCTGCGCGACAGCGTGATCCGCTATGGCATTAATGATGTGCGGCAGCTGCGTGAGCTTCTGCGCGACACTGTTACAGAAAAGCTGGCGTGTTTCGATTCGACGCTGCGCCTGACCGAGAAGCCCGCGATTGTGCTGGTTGTGGGCGTGAACGGGGTGGGCAAGACCACGACAATCGGCAAGTTTGCCAGGTATCTGCGCAATTTTGACAAGCGGGTTTTAATCGGTGCGGCGGATACATTTCGTGCTGCCGCAGTGGAGCAGCTGGCAACCTGGGCGGATCGCGCGGGGGCGGATATTGTAACACCCAGAAGCAGCGGGCAGGATCCAGCGTCAGTGGCGTACGAGACGGTCTCTAAGGCGCTGAGCGAGAATTATGATGTTGTTTTAATTGACACCGCGGGGCGTTTGCAGACTAAAAACGGTTTGATGGATGAGCTGAGCAAAATCAAGCGCGTTATTGAGAAGCTGGCGCCGATTTCCGAGGTTTTGCTGGTGCTTGACGCAACAACCGGACAGAACGGATTATCGCAGGCAGAGTCATTTATTGCGCACGCGGGTGTTAGTGGGATTGTGCTCACCAAGCTTGATGGCTCGGCTAAGGGCGGGTTTGTGTTGAGTGTGCAGCGCACAACCGATTTACCGCTTAAGCTCGTGGGTCAGGGCGAGGGGATCGGTGACTTCACCGGGTTTACTTCGCACGTTTTTGCGCAGCAGCTGGTGGGCTGAGCGCGGGCGGGTTGGCTGTGCGTTGTTAAACGGCAGCTGGTTTGTAGGTTGCGCGTGGGCGTGCTGTTTTGCGTGTTTTCTCACAGCTTCCTAGCTAATGCGGGTTTGCTGGTTTTTTAGTGTCTTTGCCCAACAACCGGCTGGTTGCGTGCGGGCGAGCTGTTCGCAGTATCAAATCCGATACGTTTAGGAGGGGGCACTGTTTTGGTGCCACCCCCTAAGGCATTTTAGCGCGGATTATTAGCTTGCGCGTTCGCGCTTCGCTCTTGTACGCGCAACGGTTATTGTGCAAACTCCGGTTAGCAGCGCTGTAAGTGCGGCAATTGCTGGCAGAGTGCCAGCGGTATTACCGGTGTTAGCGAGTGTTTCTTGCGTTCCCGCTTTCTGCTCTGCCGCTGTGCTTGAATCGTTCGGCACGCTCACAGATGGTGTGCTGCCTGTTGCGGGCAGCACAGCAGAGCTTCTCGCATCCGAGGCAGCGGGCGCATCAGGAGCGGCAGTTGCCGCATCGCATATGCTCTGTGTGGCTGTGAAGCTAATAGTAACCGGTAGCGGAACTTTGGCCGAGTCCAGGTTTGCGCCGGTGCTGTACCACCACGGGCGCATTTGCGGGTTGTGGTAGTCAATAAACTCTGCCGGATACGACGAGCTGTGAACTTTGCCGCTTGCTGCCGTGTAGGCTCGCCCATCATATTCGGGGGTTGCAGTCATAGCCACTGTGTCGCCCGTTTTTACAAGGTTTACATCCTTAAACGTTGCAACGGTCAGCCGTTTGTAGCCGTCACTGCTCTCGGTTTTAGACAGAATCCACTTTATATCGTAGCTCAGCGTCGCGGTTTTATTCGCGTTCACGGTCAGCACAGGGTTTCCCCAGATGCTCTGCAGATCTGGCACGAGCGTTGGATAGTGCGTAATATTCAGCCCGTCCGCCCAGGCAATCTGAGCTTCGCCGGTTTTCTCGTTGTACCAGCCTGATCCGCTAGTCCACTGAAAAACATGATCCTGCTTGCTGGTTTTGCCCAGTGGAGTACTCCGCCAGGTTTGGGTGTAGTCGCTGATACCCCATGCGAGCTGTGCATTGCCGGTCGTTACAGCGCAGGCGTCGGTTGTGACCGGGGTTTGAGCTGCCGGTCCTGCCCAGCTTGTGGGAGCTGCTTCGTCGGCTTCGTGACCCTCGGCAGGTTTAGCTTTGCGTTGGGTCACGGTTGGTTTCTCACCCGTTCTGGTCAGCACACTGATTGAGGCGGTTTTGTACGGGTGGGTCACATAAGCGGTGCTGCCAGCTCCGTTAAACGCGATACCCCAGGTGTTGGCTTCGCCGGATCCTGTGCCGCTCGTGATTTTGAGGGTGTTGAAGTTGGCAGCCTCGCTTGCTTGCCAAGTTTCGGGTGAAATAACGCTCACGCTGTTGCTGTGCCCGTTTGTTGTGTAAATCTCGTGGGTTGCTTTGTTCACGGTCATCTTGTAGGCGTTTTCGCCAACTTCAATATAGGTGTCACCGCGCACCGACTGGGCTTTTGTGTCATAGGTAATAACGCGGTCATTTTTCCAGTTGTCACTGGTGGTTGCGCGCTGCAGAATGTGCAGCAGATTCAGTTGCGGATCAATCGCTAGCAGTTTTGGGCGTCCGCTGAGAGCATCGCCGTTGTATTTCAGCTCCGCTGTTGGTAGCTTCGCTTTCTGCATCCAGATTTGAGCGGATGTGCTGTACGCGGTAACAACTTTTTCGCGCCCCTCAGCTATCCACAGCAGCTTGTTCGGAGCGTCATACACAACGTCCTGAATTGACGGGTATTTTTCGTCAGAAACCACAATTCTTTCTGAGACCTTGTTGGTATCAGGATCTATTCGCTGCAGCCCCTTTGAGTCGTAAACATATACCGCGCCGGTGTCAGTGTCGGCCGTTATTCCGCTCGGGTATTTCGCCTCTGTTGTAACCGTTTCAACTGTGCCGGTAATGGTGTCCACAATGCTCACATTGCCGCTCTTGTTGTGTACTGCATATAGTTTACTGCCGTCGCTGTTGAGCGTGAAATAGCCGGGGTCTTTTGTTGGCAGCTCCCAAGCTGTTTCGCTTGGGGTGTTGGTTTTGGTGTCAAGCCAGGTGACCGTATCTTTTTTGCTGCTGTCGCTGGTGTAGGAGTTTACAAAATAGGCGCGCCCTTTTGACTCGTCAACTTCAATATCGCGCGGCACAGAGCCGGTCTTGACGTTTGTTGAGAGCTCTAGTTTGTCCGTTGCGGATGCTGCGTGCGTGGGGTTTGCAAGTCCCAGCACAAGCCCGCCGCAGACTGCGGCTGCCAGAGCTGATGTGATTGTTTTGCTATAGCGGATCATACATTTCCTGTTGTAGTGAATAATTACCGCATTAATTCTATAACATCAGATGTTTCTAGCGGTAGCCTAATTTACATATTTTTTTTGTCTAATTGCTGCTTAAATATTTTCAGTACGAGAGTATAGAATTGAGTGATTATGAACACTTTTGGATCTCTCTCAGCACGTTTAACCGAGACTTTCGCGAAACTGCGCACTAAGGGCAAGCTTTCTGCGAGCGATGTTGACGGCACAGTTAGAGAGATCCGCCGAGCCCTGCTCGAAGCGGATGTGGCACTGCCGGTTGTAAAAGATTTTGTGGGGCGGGTGCGGGAGCGCGCGCTCGGTGACGAGGTTAATGCGGTGCTCAACCCGGCGCAGCAGGTTGTGCAGATAGTAAATGACGAGCTGGTAGGGATTCTGGGCGGGCAGCAGCGCCGACTGATGTTTGCTAAGCAGCCGCCAACCATTTTAATGCTTGCGGGCTTGCAGGGTGCTGGTAAAACTACGCTCGCGGGTAAGCTTGCTAAGTGGCTTAAAAAGGAGGGGCACACACCGCTGCTGGTAGCGTGTGATTTGCAGCGCCCGAACGCGGTAACGCAGCTCGGAGTTGTTGCTGAGCAGGCGGGAGCTGCGATCTATGCACCAGAGCCTGGCAACGGTGTTGGCGATCCGGTGCGGGTTGCGCGCGATGGTGTGAGCTACGCGCGGGAGAAACATCACGATTTTGTTATTATCGACACCGCCGGTCGTTTGGGTGTTGATGCGGAGCTGATGCAGCAGGCGGCGGACATTCGTCGCGCCACAAATCCTGATGAGGTTTTGTTTGTTATTGACGCAATGATCGGTCAGGATGCTGTTGCAACAGCGCAGGCGTTCCAAACCGGAGTTGATTTTACGGGCGTTGTGCTGACAAAACTTGACGGTGACGCGCGCGGTGGCGCGGCGCTCTCGATCCGCGGAGTTACAGGCAAGCCGATTCTGTTTGCTGCAACCGGCGAAACGCTTGACGATTTTGAGCCTTTTCACCCGGATCGGATGGCGAGCAGGATTCTTGATTTGGGCGATGTGCTTACCCTGATAGAGCAGGCGCAGGCGGCTTTTAACGAGGAGGAAGCCCGCAAAACCGCCGAAAAAATAGCTAATGACCAGTTCACGCTTGACGATTTCTTGCACCAGATGCAGCAGCTGCGCGGGCAGGGCTCGATCAAAAAGATGATGGGTATGCTGCCTGGCATGGGCAAAATAAAACAGCAGCTCGAAGAGTTCGACGAACGCAAGATTTTGCACACCGAGGCGATTATTCAGGCGATGACGAAAGCCGAGCGCGCTAATCCGAAGCTTCTCAACGGCTCTCGCAGATTGCGGATTGCGAAGGGCTCTGGTATGACCGTAACAGATGTAAATATGCTGATGAAGCAGTTTGAACAGGCGTCTAAGATGATGCGCACCGTGGCGCGCGGTGGTGTGCCGCAGGTGTCGGGCATGAGTCCTGTTCCGGGGATGCACGGCGGTAAAAAGAAGCAGCAGGCGCAGGGTAAAAAACGCGGCGCGAAAAAGTCCGGCAACCCGGCAAAGCGCGCGGCTGTGGCGACAGCTGCCCCGGTTAAAGCGCAGGGTGCTGGCTTTGCGCTGAACAGTAGTGCGGCGAGTGCCGCCAAAGCCCCCCGCGCGGAAGATTTAGCGAAAGTGCAGAATATTCTACGTAACAGCGGATTGCGCTAGTGCCCGGTTTGCTACGCGCCGGTCATATGAAGTTGCGGGCTTTGTTTCGCTCGGGGCGCAGAGTGTTTTAGCGAGTGCAGCGTTCCAATTTTCGGTAAAGGGCGCTTATTACACGGGTGCTGTGGCGCTAGCCGAGGATGGAATCTCGCATTTGCTGGGTTAGTTCTTTAACAACCGTTTGTAGCGCGGCGAGGGGTTGCGCGCCGGCTGCAATTTCGCGATTGTAGCTCATAATCTGCCTGGTGCTGTTGTTTTCTTTGGTCTCAGCCAGTTCCGCAACATAAGTCATTTCACTCTGACAGTTTAGCTCTGCGGCAATTGGTTCGAGCTCTTTGCAGAGGCTTTTGAGTAGTTCTGAGAGCGGTGCTTCAGTGCCGTGGTTGTCTGTTAAAACATTGGCTTCAAGCCCAAACCGTGCGGCGCGCCATTTATTTTCGATAATCACCAGCGGATGCAGCTTCCGTGGCGTCTCAGCGCTGTTAATTTTACGGTTCACGCTTTCAACCAGGCACTGCGTGAGCGCCGTTGTTGCGCTGATTTTCTTCAGATTGGTGGCTCCGTCGCAGGTGCGTACCTCAACTGTGCCAACGTGCGGTGCGGGGCGGATATCCCACCGTGCCTCGTTTATTTCCTCGAGTACTTTTGCGCGC
The DNA here is from genome assembly GCF_018531145.1 of Canibacter zhuwentaonis. Taxonomy (GTDB): domain Bacteria; phylum Actinomycetota; class Actinomycetes; order Actinomycetales; family Microbacteriaceae; genus Canibacter; species Canibacter zhuwentaonis. Next base: position 195,261 of record NZ_JAHDSZ010000001.1, read on the forward strand.
CGCAGATCCGTGATAGTCTGCTCAAATTCCTCCCAAGTGTGCATCTCCGGCGGGATTCCTGCGCTCGGCAGCTGCTGAAAAATCATTGTGCGGTTGGAAACATAGCCGGTGTTTTCAAGATTCCAAAACGGGCTGGATGCTGATATCCCGATCAGATAGGGCTGATAGGTTAGCAGCGAGTTCATAATCGCAACCGCGTTTTCACGTTTTGCAACGCCAACGTGGGTATGCACACCCCAAATCAGCATATTGCGCCCCCACCAGGCGTGGTGCGTGGCAAACTCCTGATAGCGCGGTTCTGCGGTTATTTTCTGCTCATGCCATTTTGAAAAGGGATGGCATCCGCCGCCAAAAGGAGCGATATCGTGCTCATCGCAAACCCGGATCAACAGTTCTGCCATCTCGCGCAGCTGAGCAACGGCTGATTTTACGCTGGGGTGCGGTGAAGTGACAAGCTCGACGGTGTTTTGCAGCAGTTCTTTGGTGAAAATCGCCTCCGGGTTGCCCTGCCACTGCGCTTTCAGCTGCGGTAGTATCTCCGGCGCGGCATTAACAAGCTCTCCGGTTTCCTTGGAAACGAGAGCTAACTCCCACTCGATTCCGACTGAAGACTGGGGTGATTTCTTAAAACTGATTGACATGGCGAGTTGATCCGGTGCTAGTGCGACATTTTAACCGACTATAGCTTACTATGTCAGTTCGATTATTTCGTTTGTGCGAAGGGAAGCGGATCGTTTGTTTGCGCGATGCCTGTATGCGACTGCGGGCGCTGGAACAGGCAGGTGATTGCGGACCTGGGTGCGGGCGCTGGAACAGGCGTGCGGATAGGCGCAGCTACGGGCGCGGGAGCCCAGATTGCGCGTAGCTTTTCCCAGTATCTCTGGGTGATTTCACTCACCACTTTCGCGCAGTTTTACGCAACACATTCGCGCAGTTTTGCGCAACACATTCGCACTGCGCTGTAAAATGGCTGGTCATGGCGAAAATTGCGATCCGCTATATAATTGCTGTAAGATATTAAACATAGCGTTTTATGGGTATGTGTAAAATGATTTAGTTTATTTATCTGGTAAGGATTCTAAAATGGCAGTAAAAATTCGTCTCAAGCGCATGGGTAAGATTCGTGCGCCGTTCTATCGCGTTGTTGTTGCCGATTCACGCACCAAGCGTGACGGTCGCGTGATCGAAGAGATCGGCAAGTACCACCCAACTGAAAACCCATCATTCATCGAGATTAAATCAGATCGTGCGCAGTACTGGCTAAGTGTTGGCGCGCAGCCAACCGAGCAGGTGCGTGCGCTGCTGAAGCTAACCGGTGACTGGGGCAAGTTTACGGGCGAGGGTAACACCAAGTCTGTTGTAAAAGCACCTGAGCCAAAGCCTGTTTTCTTGTACGATGGCAATAAAAAATCTGTGATTCGCCCACAGGCTGCAAAATCAGCTGCGACCGCGCCAGAGTCAGAAGCCGCTGCGACCGCCGCTGCTGAAACCGCCGAAGAGGCTGCGTAAATTCAATGAGCTCAAACTCATCACTGCAGGCTATTTTAAGCCACCTGGTAAGTGGCATAGTTACAAAGCCCGAGGGCGTTAATATTAGCGCCTTCACGGATGTTCGCGGTCAGGTTTTGCAAGTGCGAGTTGATCCCGTGGATTTAGGGCGCGTAATCGGTAAACGGGGGCGCACCGTGCAGGCTTTACGCACTGTTATTAGCGCCCTGGCAAAGGGTGAGCCGGTGCGTGTTGAGGTTGTTGAAACTGACTACGAGAGCTCCTAAAATGAGCGAGAAATCGCGTGTTTTAGCTCCCCGCCCGGAAATCGGCGCGGGGAGTTTGCGCGTGGCACGGTTAACCAAGCCGCACGGGCTTAAAGGTGCTCTGAAACTAGAGCTTTACACTGACAATCCGGAGCTGCGTTTCACGCCCGGAGCGGTTTTTTATTTGCAGGTGCCACGCGATAGCGTGTGGTTTAATAAGACAATCACTCTCACACAGCTGCGCTGGTTTAATAACGTGCCCGTGGGATTTTTTGATGAGATCAGTGACCGCACGGCGGCTGAGAGTGCGGCGCGCGCAATTTTATGGATAGATGAGGCCACGGTCAATGCGGGCGCTGAAGAAAACGCCTGGTACGATACTGAGCTGGTCGGGCTGAGCGTGCGCGAGGGCGAAAAAACGCTAGGCACCGTTGAGAGTGTCGAGCATCTGCCGTCGCAGGATCTGCTCGTGGTAACAACTCTTGACGGCGCAACCGTGCTTGTGCCCCTTGTGAACGAGATTGTGCCCGAAGTAAACACCGCCGAGGGGTATGTTGTTGTGACTCCTCCCGGCGGGCTTTTCGAGACTGCGGCGGATGCTGCTGTAGGTGCGGGTGATACTGCGGGGGCGCAAACTGCGTGCGAACAAAATACTTGCGGGCAGGAAAAGAGCATTGCCAAGGCGACGGAAAATGCGGATGCGCAGGCAAAGCGCGCGGTCGAGTACGCCAGCGCAATTGTTGACACTGCTGCTGACGCCGTTGCTAAAACCGCTGATTAGAGTCTAGTTTAAGATGAAAATCGACGTTGTTTCAATTTTCCCCGTGTTCTTTAATGTGCTAGAGCTTTCCCTGCTGGGCAAAGCTAGAGCCCGTGGGATGCTTGATTTTGCCGTGCACGATCTACGCGATCACACGCACGACAAGCATCGCACAGTCGACGGAACCCCCGCAGGCGGTGGGGCAGGAATGGTTATGAAAGCCGAGCCTTGGGGTAGCGCGCTCGACAGTCTGATTGCGGGCGGAACAGATCCGCTGCTAATATTCCCCGCGCCCGCAGGAGAGGTTTTTAATCAGCGCCTCGCTCACGAACTCGCTGCTGAAAAACACCTTATTTTTGGGTGCGGTCGCTACGAGGGAATTGACCAGCGGGTTTTTGACGAGTACACCGCCCGTGCCCGCGTTAAGCTCGTGAGTCTGGGTGACTACGTTTTAAACGGCGGCGAGGTTGCGACGGTCGCAATTATCGAGGCGGTTGCGAGGCTGCTGCCGGGCATGGTTGGCAACCCCGAGAGCCTTGTTGAGGAGTCACATGAGGGCGGGATGCTGGAGTACCCCAATTACACGCAGCCGGCGGTGTGGCGCGGGCGTGAAATCCCTGAGGTTTTACGCAGCGGCAATCACGCGGCAATAGCTAAGTGGCGGGCCGAGCAACGCCTGCTACGCACCCGGGAGCTGCGCCCCGATCTGCTGGGCGACGCGGACTAAATTATAGCGGATCGTACATCGCGATCTGTTGTTGCTGGGTGGCGCGAGCCGCACAGGGCTTTTGGCAGCGCGGGACTATTGGTCGGCAAGGATTCTTTATGGCGGATCGCGCAAGTCGTGCTTATTGAGAGACTTTATTAATTAGTCATATTTCTTCCCGTTTGCATAGTAAAAGGTGTAGCATGAGAAATGAGTTAGTTTAAGAAGGCTATTCTTTTGCTGACCAACTATCCGCTATTGAACTTCTAGTTTGAATTAAGGAGGTGCATCGTGAATACAAGCTATGACGTAACATCATGCGAGTGCTCATGTAGCTGCTCTTGCGGTTGCTCTTGCAGCGCGTAACCCTATCTAAAATTTTGGCTGGGGTGCGGGCTGCGCCCCGGTCAAACTACGTTTAGAGGCTGGGTTTGCGCGGCACGCGGAGCTAAAGTTGAACAACTTTCGCGATTGTGAACAGCAGCACAAGTCTGCGCACTGTGTTCGAGCTTACGGGCGAGCGTCCTACTTCGGGTACTTTGAGCGTCACCGGTCGTGTGGAATGTAATACTGATGAGCGCTGGCATCGTGATTCTAATTTCGTTTTCGACTATGCTGATTTGCTGTTTAATGGGCGGTTGTGCTCGTGTTGGGTGTTATAGCCGGGCTGATGGGATGTCGCAGGTATTCGCGGATCAGCTAGTGTCGGGCTTATGTCCGCCGAATTTTATTTTACCGTGTTTTAAGGTAATATATTGCCCTGTGCTGGTTTTACTCGCCGCTGCCGCAAGGGTGTGCGAGTTTTAACAACCGGTGTGATTTGGTTTTATTCCTAACAGATGTGATTCGACTTGCGGCGAGCGCAGAAAGAAGCAAAAATGCAGAAGCTAGATTTTCTAGATGCTCAGTCTCTTAAAACAGACGTTCCGGATTTTCGTGCTGGTGATACGGTTAAAGTTCACGTAAACATCGTCGAGGGTAATCGTTCTCGTGTGCAGATCTTCCAAGGCATTGTTATCGCCCGTCACGGTGACGGCGTGCGTGAAACATTCACCGTGCGTAAAATTAGTTTCCAGGTTGGTGTTGAGCGTAAGTTCCCAGTACACTCACCTGCTATCGATAAAATAGAGATTGTGAGCCGTGGTGTTGTGCGTCGCGCCAAGCTGTACTACTTGCGTGGTCTCACCGGCAAAAAAGCAAAGATCCGCGAAAAACGCGACGATATCTAAAAGAATTTTTAAAAACAGGGTCATTGGGGTTCATCCGCGATGACCCTGTTTTGTAATAAGCGGTGGTAAATAAGTGGTGATGCGGTGCTGGGCGTAGTGCTAGAGCACAGGTGTGCTGGTGCGTAGGTACTGGCTCAGAGGTGGCAGGGCTGCGCAGATCGCTTATCCTCGCTAGTAGTTAGCGACCAGCCAATCAGCGAGAAACAGACCCCGTTCAAAACATCCGCCCATCCGCCGCGCGGCTCTCTTTGTGCGGTGTCTGCAGCATCCGCTAAGTAAAAAAAGATAAACTCAAAGCTGTTTATTGTTTTGTATTTTAGGGAGCGTGCGTGTTCAAAAAAACCAAAAAAGAGGATCAAAAAAAGACGCTTTTGCGTTCCCTAACAGAAACCGCAATGATGATCGCGATAGCCTTGCTCGCGTCTTTTTTACTAAACACCTTCTTAATCCGTAGCTTTTACATCCCCTCAGCATCAATGCAAAACACGCTGCAGGTTAATGACCACGTGCTCGTTAACAAACTCGTACCAAAGGTTGTTGCGCTGCAACGAGGCGATATTGTCGTTTTTGACGATCCGGGAGGGTGGCTCGTTGGAGCTGTTGCGCCGCCAGCTAATCCGGTGCAAAAAGTGCTGCAAAAAATCGGTATTTTCCCCGACGCAACCGACAACAAATACCTCATAAAACGCGTTATCGGAGTTGCGGGCGACCGCATTCAGTGCTGCGGCGCAAGTGGCAAACTAAAGGTTAACGGGATAGAGATTGACGAACCCTACGCGGTGATTCCCGCCGGGCAAACACGCGTTTCGGCAGTAGATTTTGATGTTACGGTGCCTGCCGGGCATATTTGGGTTATGGGTGATAACCGCTACGACTCCCGCGATTCGCGCTACAACCAGGATCAGCCTACAAAAGGGTTTGTGCCGGTCGAAAACATTGTCGGCAGGGCGTTCCTGCTAACATATCCGTTTAATCGGCTAACAATCCTGGGCAATTATCCCGAGACTTTCAGCAGAGTGCCGCCGGCAGAGGGCGGATCCGCCGCCGCAAAGGCAAGCTCGGTAGCAGCAAGCGCTACAGGCGCTAACAGTGCGGAGCAAACCCCCGCCGCAGCGCGCCACCCTCAAGCAAACCGCGCAGCAAAAACTGACGGGGCGTACTAGCAAACCATGACAGAAGTGTTTAATAACCGTGTTAAAAACCCGACGAGCGATTACGAGAACGAGTTGCTCGCGGTGTATGACAGGGTTATTGGTGTCGACGAGGCCGGCAGGGGCGCTATCGCCGGCCCGGTTGCTGTCGGAGCGCAACTGCTCACACTAACCGAGCCACCGACTTTCCCCACCGGGCTAAGAGACTCTAAGCTGCTCATACCTCGCCGTCGCGAGGCCGTCTATGAAGAACTCGCCCGCGCATCAACCGGCGCGGTGGGGTTTACAAGCCCCGCCATCATTGACAGCGAGGGTATTATCGCGGGTCTTGCAGCCGCCGCAATTGCCGCGCTGCGAAAACTGCTGCGTAAAAGCCCTGCGGCGCTCTTAAATGCGGTGATTCTGCTAGACGGCAAACACGACTGGCTCACTCCGGTGATAACAGCAGAGTTCACAGCCGCACCCCGGGTGATTACGCGGGTTGGAGCTGACAGCGCCTGCACGGTTGTGGCGGCAGCGAGCGTGCGCGCAAAAGTCGCGCGCGACCGGCTAATGTGTACCCTCGCACAAGAACTGCCAGAATACCTGTGGCAAAACAATAAGGGGTACGGCTCCGCCGCCCACTATCAGGCGATAGTGGATCACGGAGTTACACCGCAACACCGCGTGAGCTGGATCCGCTAAATATTAGTACAGCCGCACAGGGTATCTTTAGAGCGTGAAAAATAACCAGCTGCCGATAGGGATTTTTGACTCCGGCGTGGGCGGGCTCACCGTTGCCAGGGCGGTGCGTGACCTGCTGCCGGGTGAGTCGATAAGCTACCTTGGCGATAGCGCGCGTGCGCCGTACGGGTCGCGAGCGATTAGTGAGGTGCGCGAATTTTCGCTCGAGATGCTCGATGTGCTGGTTGCGCGCGGGGTTAAAATGCTCGTGATCGCGTGTAACACCTCCTCGGCCGCGGTGCTGCGGGATGCTTACGAGAGGTATAACGTGCCAATTGTTGAGGTTATTTTACCCACTGTGCGCGCGGCTCTTGCGATAACCAAAACGGGTAGAATCGGTCTGTTGGCGACTCGCGCAACCGTGAAGTCTAATATTTATCGTGATTTTTGTGAAATTGATCGCGGCGCGAGAATTTTTGCCGAGCCGGCTCCGAAGTTTGTTGAGCTGGTTGAGGCGGGCATTACCGCAGGTAGCGAGGTTGCGCACTACGCACAAAAATACTGCGCACCGCTGTTGGAGGCGGATGTTGACACAGTTATTCTGGGGTGCACGCACTATCCGTTTTTGCGCGGTGCTTTAAAGCGTGTGGTTGGTGATGCCGTTAATCTGGTGTCGAGTGATATTGAGACGGCTAACGAGGTATATCGCGTGCTGAGTGAGGCTGAGCTGCTGCGTGCGCCGGGGGAGTTGGGTGCGGTGCGCGCAACGGTGTTAGCGGATGTGCCGGGGCCGGCGGGAGTATCGAGTCCGGCGAGCGCATTGAGCAAGCTGGGCGAGACTGAGCTGCCGAGTGCTCTGGCAACAGCAGGTGCGCAGCCTGATCCGCCGGTTTTTGAGTGTTTCACAACGGGCCACAACGTGGCAGATTTTAAGCGCTTAGCACAGCAAATGCTGGGCTTGCAGGTAACAGTTACGAGTATCTAGAGAGGCAGAAAATGGCAGAAAACACGGTAATGCGCGCTGCTGGCAGGGCGCTGCACGAAATGCGCGAGGTTAAAATTGAGCGCGGTTGGAGCACGCAGGCAGAGGGTTCGTGCCTGATCAGCTATGGCAACACCAGGGTGCTCTGCACAGCGAGTTTTATCGCGGGAGTGCCGCGCTGGCGGGCAAACTCTAAGCAGGGCTGGGTTACTGCGGAGTATGCGATGCTGCCGCGCGCAACTTCTGAGCGGATGCCGCGCGAGTCGGTGAAGGGTAAAATTGGCGGCAGAACCCATGAGATCTCACGCCTTGTTGCGCGCAGCTTGCGGGCGGTTGTTGATCTGTCAGCTCTTGGCGAAAACACGATAACCGTTGACTGCGATGTTTTGCAGGCCGACGGGGGTACACGCACTGCGGCGATAACCGGCGCGTTTGTTGCGCTGGCCGATGCTGTTGAGTGTGCCAAGGGTGAAAAACTGGTGCGTAAAAACGCGACCGTGATTAAAGACTCTGTTGCCGCGGTTTCGGTGGGAATTGTTGACGGGGTTGTGATGGTGGATCTGACCTATGCTGAAGACAGTGCCGCTTTTACCGACATGAATGTGGTGATTACCGGGAGCGGGGAGCTTGTTGAAGTGCAGGGAACAGCCGAGCGGGAGCCGTTTACGAGAGCGCAGCTGCATAAGATGCTGGATTTAGCAGAATCCGCTGTGGTTTCGGTGCGCGAGGCGCAGCTGCGAGCTTTGGAAGGGTAACAGCGTGACACGCGAGATTATTTTAGCAACCGGCAACGCGCACAAAGTGCAAGAGATTTCTGCGATTTTGGGCGCTGTTTTGCCGGGGGTGAGCGTTGCCGGATATGCGGATGCGCAGCCGGCAGAAACAGGGGTTACTTTTTGTGAGAACGCACTTATTAAGGCACGCGCCGCTGCTCTGGTAACCGGTAAAATGAGTATTGCCGATGACAGCGGAATTGCGGTGGATGTTTTAGGTGGCGCACCCGGGATTTTTTCTGCCCGCTGGGCGGGTAAGAACAGCTCAGATAAAAACAATCTAGAGCTGTTGTTACAGCAGCTGCAAGATATTGTGCCTAAGTCGCGCGGTGCTGAGTTTGTGTGCGCGGCGGCTGTTGTGCAGCCTTTAGCGGACGGGCAACTGTTTGAGCGCTGCGTTGTTGGACGCTGGCGTGGGGTCCTGCTTGACGCGCCGCGCGGTGGCGCGGGGTTTGGGTATGATCCGATTTTTTGCCCTGAGGGTTACAGTGTTTCTGCGGCGGAGCTTGATGGACGCTTAAAAAATCAGCTCAGTCACAGACGGAAAGCTTTTAATCTACTCGTTGCCGAGCTGCAGCAGTTGCTCGCGTAGCGTGTTGCGTGTTTACGGCTGAGCCGGTTACTGTTTTGCGCACTGTTTGCGGGGGGGGGGGGGGTCTGTGCTGCTGTTAAGTTGTGTTTAAAACAAGTTAGGCTCGGGATGATTTATACGCCCCGAACCTAACTTTCTGTTTTGAGCTTTTAGTGCTCGTCGTAGTGGTCACCGTGCGCTGCGTGGCGGTGTCCGTCATGCAGATAGTCAATGTGATCATCGTGTGGCACAGCCTTGTGACCGCATGTTTTGCCGTGCTCGTGATCGGTTACTGTATGCTCTCCGGTAACGTGCTTTTCTTCTGACATTTCTACTCCTTGATGTTAGTGCGAGCAGTTTTCGCATTTGTCTTACTGAATAATTAAGCCACATGCTTTACGCCGTGGGCAAGTTATAGTTGATGATTATAGTTATCGTTAGCAGTTAGTGCTAGGTGTTGTGTTCGTTCAGTGTTTTTGTGTGCTGTGCGTTCGCAGTGATTGCGCTGTGTTTGCCAGATAGCCGCGTGCGCTTGTGTTCGTGGCTGTGTTCGTGGCTGTGTCCGGCAATATTCCGCCCGATGCGGCACTACTGGTGATTTGGGTTTTAACTCGTTTTAGAGTAGACTTTTCTGTGCGGGTGTGGTGGAATTGGTAGACACGCAGGATTTAGGTTCCTGTGCTGCAAGGCGTGAGAGTTCAAGTCTCTTCACCCGCACCACTTAAAGTTTTTAAGTCCTTTAGTGTTTTATTGTGACATATATCTTGAATATTGATTTCAGTGATGTGCTGGTGTTGTATTAGTTTTCACAATATCGATTATATAATCGTTGCGTTTTTTGCTTGACTTGGCTTTTCTGATCATATTATTCTGTGGATAACTGAGAATCCCAGTTATCCACAACTAGAAGGATATATAAAATGATGAAGTTTAGTCTATCAAAGAGTGTGGTTATGGGGCTTCTCACCGGGGCTCTTGTTTTTACTGTACCTCTGAATATGGCTCAAGCAAGTGAGAATTATCAGACTCACGTTGCAGTGCTTGAAAATCTGACGATAAATGAGTTGAGTGATGATAAATTTTTGATCTCTAACGGGAAAGAAAGCTATATTGTCACTCTGGATCAAGACTTAAATCCTAAGTCAGTTCAAACTCTTGAGGCTACTGAGTATAGCAGATCGGTAAGCTCGATTACTGCCCAAGATCTAGACGGACGTGCTATATGTCGTGCGGCCATGAGAGTTGCAACTCAGCTACATCTTAGAGGATGGGTAGCCGCTATAGGACTAACTGCAAGTATGGGAGCAGTTGGCGCAACTATAGCTGCTATTATTTATGCCGGTGGTACTACGGGTTTTCTTTTGTGGTTGAGGAGTAAATGCTAATGTCTAAGAGAAGTAAAGTTCTTATAGTCATTGCCGCAATAGCTGTTGTTGCGCTTGGATCTGCTGTAGCTCTCTGGAGTGTTGGCAAACTCCTGGAAGGCTCCATAGTCTGCTTGGCTGCGGGCACTGTTGTCGTAGCATTGCTTTTAATCTACAAGCCGGATGCGGGGCAAACGGAAAACCAGATTTCGCGCAATCGCAATATTATTTCAGCGGCTCTAGCTCTCTTAGGTCTGAGCGGTGTTGTTGTCGCACTGTTTTTACGAAGCAACGAAGTGCTATCTGAGATACTTCTTGAGTTAGGCCTTGGATTCTTGGCCGTTGGCTTAATTGTTCCATTCTTCTTCACGGTTATCAAACCAATGGTAATCGACGGAAAGACTAGCCGGTAACACAAAAAACCTCTGGAGTTCTTAACCAAGAGCTCCAGAGGTTTTCTAGTTGCGATAGTGTTTACTCAGCACCGGATAGTTTGAGCATTTCCAGGTGTGTTTTAAGCACCTCTTCTAGCACGCTATCCGCTGGCAGTGCATCCGTCGCGATTCTTTCGCGCATAGCGGTTTTGAGCCGCGCCAAATCTATATCCTGCGGCTGCTTATAGTAGCCGAGTGCGAGCATCGACTTTTCAAAGGCGTTAACGGTGCTCGGCTGTAATCCGTGGCGGATCAAACAGATAGGGTAACTGTTCAATTGCAGGCGATCAGCCAGCTCAACTATCGCCTGTATCGCCCAAGAAAGCTCGACTTCTTTTTCGTTGCTGTAGGTGTCTGCTGCTAGACCTGACATTTTAAGCTCCTTAAATAGTGGGGGCGTGGTGCCCGTGTAGGCTGCGAGTAGACTGCTAACAGTGTGTTTGTTAATGTCGATCTCGCGCCCTAGCGTTTTGGAAACACGAGCGGATGTCAACTCGTGTGCCCGCTCACAAGAGATGCTGTTGTTAGCGGCGCACACTGTGCTTATAAACGCTGCCGCGATCACCGGCTCAACATGGTTTTTAACGAGTATTATCGCAAAAGAATTGTGTGCAGCCGCTGTTGCAATATCGGCGATAGCGTTTTTAAGCCACGAAAGTTTAACCGCGCTAATGATCATTTCACTCCTTCCTGTGACGAAGTTTCCTCTATGATTGCAGATGTTTCTGACTAATCCATATAATCTAATCCGCGCGCTATTAGCGCATCGCCCGTGTTTTCGGCGTATGCCACGGTTGCAATAATTAGCGGAATTAATAACCGCCAGGGCACAATGCGCAGTCCGCGCGCGGTGGCCGCCGTTTTTAGCTCCTGCCAGCTATCCATAATCGTGGGAATTGAGCGGATCATTAGCGCGAGCGCGAGCCCGATCCGCTGTGGGCAAAGCCCGACATATTTAAGCGGCGTGCAGAGCTTAACAAAACCATCAATTATTGTGGGCATGGGAGTTGTGAAAAGCAGGATTTTTGCGGCAAAAATCATAGTTAACAGGGTTAAAACAGTGTCTGCGCCGGTGATTATTTTGCCGGTGACCGCGTAATAGATGCTTAGAATGAGGAGTAGCGGGGTGAGTGTTTTTAGCGCGTGACCCCATGTGCGCGCGGGGATTTTTGCGAGCGCGCCGACGACCAGCACGAGCGTGAGCGCTATTAAGCTGAAAATCCAGCTGTTCGTGGCGGTTAAAAACACGCTCAGGAAGAGTGCGATAATTGCTTTCAACGCTAGCGGGCAACTGTGCACAACTGTTGTTAGCGGATGATAAGCGCCAAAAAGATTATTGCTGGTGCTCATGGTTTCCTCCCGGGGCTGTGGGAAAATCGGTGGCGCACCAGCTTTTATAAGCAGAGATTATAGATGTCGCTGGTCCCTGAGCTATTATCCGCCCATCGTGAATTACAACCGCCGCGTCGCAGGTCGCGGCGAGTTCAAGATCGTGAGTTGCAATTACCAGCTGCTGCGGCAGTGTTTTAAGCAGTCTAATAAGCGCTGTTTTGTGTCGCAGATCCAGCAGGGTTGTTGGCTCATCTAACAGCAGTACTTGCGGATCCGCCGCCAAAACAGCAGCCAACGCCACCAGTTGTTTTTCGCCGCTCGACAGGCTGTGCACCGAGTCAAAAGCCCGATGCTCAACCCCGCGTTCAGCCAGCGCATTGAGCGCAGCGGTGCGGCGCGCCCGCTTGTTTTTGATGTGCTGCAGAGACAGCTCGACGTCTTCAACTGCGGTTGGCATAATCAGCTGCGCGGCGGGGTTTGCAAAGAGCATTCCCACGTGCTTGCGCACCTCGTGCAGGTGATCGGGGACGCTGATTCCGTGCACGGTCGCGTCGCCCGAACTGAGCTGCGCAAGCCCGTTAAAGAGCCGTAAAAAGGTTGATTTTCCCGACCCGTTAAGCCCCAGTACGGCGGTGCGGCGCGAGGTAAGCTCTGCTGTTGCGCCGTGCAGAATCGTGCGCTCTGCTGTGCCTGTGTTAACCGTGACGGTTGCGCGGTGTGTTTTAAGCACCCTCGCGGCTGTAAAGTTTGCCGGCGGGAGTGCCGGCTTGCGCCCGGCGCTAAAAAACGACACGCACGTAAACGCTAGCGTCGCGCAAGATTTGGAAATGCGCGATGCACAGCCAGCGCAATAAACACGCTGAGCAGGCATTTAACCAGATCACCTGGCACATAAACCAGGGCAGCGGCAAGGGCTGTGGGCAGCTCAAGGTGAGCATTAATTACTAGCCCGGCAACGCCAAACACCTGAATTACAGCAAACCCTGCGAGCGCGGCCAGCGCAAAAATCGCAGCTCGCGCAAAGCCTGAAACCTGTTTGCGCAAAGCCGTATACGCGAGCGCACCCGCCGCCAACGCGCCTGGAATAAACCCGAGAAGATAGCCAAAAGAGGGGACCGCCACCGTGCCAAATCCGCCCCGCCCGCCGGAGAATATCGGCAGCCCAATTAGCCCGGCGAGCACATACAGCGTTGTTGCTAGCAGTGCACGCTTGCCGCCCAGCACAAGAGCTGCGGTATAAACCGCGAGTGTTTGCAGCGTGATTGGCACGGCAACGGATCCGATGGGCACGGCTGGCAGAATCGCGCAGACAGCAATAAAAGCCGCAAAAACAGCGACCAGAGCTAGGTTTTTAGCGGGATTTACGGTTATTTTTAGAGGGCGCACAGCGACCGGTTTTGAAGTCATACTTACAACTGTAAACAATTTTGCTGTGCTGTTCAAGAGCTATTTTTACGCTGCCCGAAGCCGGGCTGATAAAGTGCTGATCAGGGGTTGATTTATGCTGTCGAGAGCTGCGCGGCTAAAGCGTTATTCGGAGGTGAATTTTACGCTCCCAGAAGCCCTGTTGATAAAGCACTATTTAAAAGCTGTTTTTACGCTGCCCGAAGCCGGGCTGATAAAGTTCTGTTCGTGAGCAGATTCTAAACTGCCAGAAACCGCTCGAGCGCTGCGCTGTCAAAACGCGCTGCCAAAAAGCGAATTTACACTCTGAAACAGGGGCTAGCAAGAAGCTCACTAACAGCTGAAATTGCAGAGTCCTAATTTGAGGGTAGAATTGTTTATCTCAAAAATGGCGGGCATTTATCTTAAAATAGCGGGGGTGAAATAGTTGCAGCAGGACAGATTACACGCTGCTGGCACCTTTGCGGCAGAGCACCTACCTCCCGCATACCCCGAACGCGCGGCGTGGGGCACCGCACAAACTCTGCGCTCCTGGCAAGAAGAGGCTATTAATCACTACCTCGTCAAACAGCCGCAGGACTTTCTGGCTGCGGCCACGCCCGGCGCAGGCAAAACAACTTTTGCGCTGCGCCTTGCTGCAATTTTACGCTCGAATAACACTGTTTCGCAGATTATTGTGGTCGCGCCAACCGAGCACCTAAAAACGCAGTGGGCGGATGCGGCGGCGCGAGCCGCGATCCGCCTCAATCCCAACTATAGCAACGGTCAGGGGCTTAACTACGGGCACGAGTATCACGGCATCGTGGTCACCTATGCGCAGGTTGCAATGCAGCCGGTGCTGCACCGGCTGATCACAGAGGGCGCGCCAACCCTGGTAATTCTTGACGAGGTGCATCACGGCGGTGACGCGCTGAGCTGGGGAGAAGCGATTATGGAGGCGTACGCAACCGCGCAGCGGCGGCTGTTACTGACGGGCACGCCGTTTCGTTCCGATGACGCGCAGATTCCCTTTGTGACCTACGAGCCGCGCGAAGACGGCAGCAGGGTTTCTGCAACCGACTATGACTATGGCTACGGGCGGGCGCTGGCGGATGGGGTTGTGCGACCCGTTATTTTTATGAGCTATGCTGGCAAAATGCGCTGGCAGAGCACAGCGGGTGAAGAGATGACCGCCAGGCTCGGTGAGGGCAATACAAAAGACATTACGAATCAGGCGTGGCGCACCGCGCTTGATCCCGCTGGCGAGTGGATCAGCTCGGTGCTAGCGTCTGCGCACAGGCGCTTGCTAGAGGTGCGCCAGCACGTGCCGGATGCGGGCGGGCTTGTGATTGCGACGGATCACGCAACAGCGCGCGCTTACGCGAGCATTTTGCGGGAAATAACAGGCGAAGAACCCGTTCTTGTGCTCTCTGATGACCCGAGCGCGTCACGGCGAATAACAGATTTTAGTGGTGCTAAAAGTTTTTGGATGGTTGCTGTGCGCATGATTTCTGAGGGGGTTGATGTGCCGCGCTTGGCTGTTGGAGTGTATGCAACAAGCTTTGCAACACCGCTGTTTTTTGCGCAGGCTGTGGGGCGTTTTGTGCGCAGTCGTAGGCGAGGTGAGGTTGCAACGGTTTTTATTCCGAACGTGCCGCAGCTTATGCAGCTGGCGGCGCAGTTGGAAAAAGCACGCGATCATGTTTTAGATCTTGCCAAGGGAGCGCAGGAGCTGCTCGATGCTGAGCAGCAACTTATTGACGCCGCCAACAGAGAGGAGCTGGTGGCGGATGCGCTAAGCGGCGGCGGTTACGAGTATAAGGCCTTAGCCAGTGACGCTCACTTTGCAAGAGCTGTTTATAACGGCGCGGATTTTGGCGGGTACGCGGAGATTGCTAGCGAAGAAGAGCTTGATTTTTTGGGGCTGCCCGGAATTTTAGAAACTTCCGAGGTGAAACAGCTGCTGCTACAGCGACAGGCGCGGCAGGCAAAGCGCGCTGCTCAGAAACAGGGCTTGAGTGAGTATCCGCCGCTCCGGGCGCAGCACCCAGAAGCCGTGCACCGTACGATTAAAGAGCAGCGGCAGCTGCTGCACAAGCTCGTGAGTATACACGCGCGCACCAGCGGGCAGCCGCACAGCGCTGTGCATGCGCAAATCAGGCGGATCTGTGGCGGCCCGGAGGTTGCAAAAGCCAGTGTTACGCAGTTACAGGCGCGGATTAAATATTTGCGCACGCTAATAAAGTAGGGTTTTATTGTGAGTGAAATACTAGAATCAGAGGGTGCTGAGTTTGCGCGTGCGCAGCAGGTGGTTGCGGAGCTTAGAGAGGTTTTGCGCAGCAGCAGTGAGGCGTACTATGGCGATGGTGAGAGCGCGCTGTCTGATACTGAGTATGATCAAAAACTGTCGGATCTTAGAAGCCTAGAAGCGCGGTATCCGCAGCTGAGCAGCCAGGATAGCCCGACTCAGACAGTTGGTGCAAATCCGCAAAAAACGGGTTTTGCGCCGCACACTCACCGGCAAAAAATGCTTAGCCTTGATAACGTTTTCAGCCTTGACGAGTTTGTTGCGTGGGCGCAAAAAACCGCTAAAACGCTGGTGAGTGCGAGTGCTGGCGTGGCTGGTACAGGCACGGGCGCAGATAGTGCTGCAGGCGCAGGCGCAGATGGCGAGGGCACGGATAGCGCGAGCGCAGGTGCGAGCGTGCTGGCAGCGGCTGCCGGCACCGGCTCAGCTGCGACGGATGCGCACTGGCTCACCGAACTTAAAATTGACGGGCTGGCAGTTAGCCTGAGCTACCGCAGGGGCGAGCTAGTTACCGCAGCAACTCGCGGTGATGGAAGCACCGGCGAAGATATTACCGCTAACGCGCAGTATATAAACGCGATTCCTAAGCGCTTGAGCGGCGCTAATCTGCCAGATTTTTTTGAGGTGCGCGGTGAGGTTTTTATTACCAAAGCAGATTTTCAGCGCCTTAACGAAGATCAGCTTAAAATGCAGCAGGAATACACAGACAGGCTCAAGCGTGAGGGCAAGACGGTGCCTTTAAATCCGCGGTTTGCGCAGTTCGCGAATGCCAGAAATACAGCGGCGGGGATCATCCGCCAGCTTACCAATAATAAAAAAAACGCGGAGCTTGCTTTGATGCGGCAGCGGCTCGCCTTGCTGTCTCTGTACGTGCACGGCATTGGCGCGTGGGATGGTGAGGTGCGGCAGCAGTCTGAGGTGTATCAGTTGTTCAAGCAGTGGGGGCTGCCAGTGTCGCCGCACAACCGGGTTTGCGACACGACCGGAGTGCTGGAATACATTGCATCGTATGGCGCAAATCGTGACGCTGTTGAGCACGATATTGACGGTGTTGTAATAAAGGTAAACAGTGTAGCACAGCAGCGTGCGCTGGGCGAAACCAGTCGGGCTCCGCGCTGGGCGATTGCCTATAAGTATCCGCCCGAGCGGGTGCACACCAGGCTGCTCGATATTAGAGTGGGGGTTGGGCGCACTGGCAGGGTGACGCCGTATGCGGTGCTGGAACCGGTTTCTGTTGCCGGGTCGACAGTGAGTTCGGCAACGCTGCACAACCAAGATGTGGTGCGCGCAAAGGGTGTTTTAATAGGCGACACAGTTGTGCTGCGCAAGGCGGGTGATGTGATACCCGAGATTTTAGGCGCGGTGTTTAGTGCCCGCACCGGCGACGAGGTGCAGTGGCAGATGCCAGCAGATTGCCCCGAGTGCGGCAGCGAGCTGACACAGATGAAAGCGGGGGATGTTGATTTAAGATGCCCTAACGCGCGCTCCTGCCCCGCGCAGATCGCCGGCAGAATAGAATATATCGGATCACGGAAGGTGCTTGATATTGAGGCTTTGGGGCAGGTTGCGGCGCGAGCTCTAACAAACCCGCTGCCGCCGCTGCAGCCGCTTCTTACGAGCGAAGCTGAGCTTTTTAACATAACGGCGGAGCAGTTAATGCCGCTCGCGGTTGCGAAGCTTGACCCAACAACTGGTCTGCCAGTTTATGACGAAAACGGCGAAATAGTTTTTTCAATGCCGTTCCAGCGCGTTGCAATGCGCTATCCCGAGCTCGGGAGCACAGATGTTGTCGAGGAGGGCGCTAAAACAGTGCGCCGCACAAAATCGGTGCGTGCTGTTGTGCCGTCAAAAACGGCTGAAAAACTAGTTGAGCAGTTGCAAGCTGCTAAGCAAAAACCGCTGTGGCGGTTGTTGGCGGCGCTGGGAATCCGCCATGTCGGCCCTGTTGTAGCGCGCGATATAGCGGATCATTTCGGCTCCTTTGACGCTATTTTTAACGCCACAGAGGAGCAGCTAGCAGAAGTTGAGGGGGTTGCTGTTGGCACGGCGCGCTCGATTATTTCGTGGTACGAAGTTGAGTGGCACCGGGAGATAATCGAGCGCTGGCGTGCTAGCGGAGTGCTGCTGAGTGCGCCGCAGAAAGATGAGACCGTGCAAAAATCTGCGGTTTTGGCGGGGCTCTCAATCGTTGTAACTGGCACACTCAAGGGCTATACTCGCGAGTCGGCAAAAGCGGCGCTTATTGCCGCCGGTGCAAAAGCTGCGGGCTCTGTTTCTAAAAACACTGATTTTGTTGTTGCGGGCGAAAGCGCCGGCAGCAAACTTAAAAAAGCAGAGCAGTTGAGGGTGCCGGTGTTAAACGCGGCGCAGTTTGAGATCTTGCTTAAGCAGGGGGTTGCTGGGTTGGGCGCGGCTTAAAAACACGATCAGCGGATATAAACTTCGCAACGGTAGAATTGAAGGGTAGATTTTTTGAATTTGAGAGACAGTGGAAATAATGTCAGATAATACCGTAATTACGAGTGAAACGGTTGAGCATATTGCAGGGCTTGCCCACATCGCTTTAACACCAGAAGAAACGGAAAATTACGCCGCCGAGCTGACGCAAATACTTAGTGCGATCGCTAAAATCAGTGAGGTTGCATCCGCTGATGTGCCACCGACGAGTCATCCTGTGGCACTTGTTAACGTAACCCGCCCTGATGAGGTGCGTGATGTGCTAACACAGCAAGAGGCACTGCAGAATGCCCCGGCTAGCGCTGCGGGTAAGTTCCAGGTCACCGCTATTTTGGGGGAGGAGCAGTAATGAGCGCGGAATACACTAAATTAACAGCGGCAGAACTGGCAGCGGGGCTTGCTGCCGGTGATTTCAGCGCGGCAGAGGTAACAGCTGCGCACCTTGCGCAGATTGAGGCCACAAACGATACGCTGAACTCGTTTTTGTGCACCAATGATGCGGCGCTAGAAACCGCGCGCAAAATCGACGAGCGCCGCGCTGCCGGCGAGCAGCTCGCAGAGCTTGCGGGCGTGCCGCTTGCGGTTAAAGACGTGCTGGTAACAACGGATATGCCGAGCACCTCCGGGTCAAAAATTCTAGCGGGCTATATGTCCCCGTTTGACGCGACCGTTGTTGCAAAAGCGCGCCGCGCGGGGCTTGTGCTGCTCGGTAAAACCAATATGGACGAATTCGCAATGGGCTCGTCGAACGAAAACTCCGCCTACGGTTCGGTTAAAAACCCGTGGCAAACAGATTGCGTTCCTGGCGGATCGGGCGGCGGATCCGCTGCTGCAGTTGCCGCGTTCCAAGCTCCGCTGGCACTCGGCAGCGACACGGGCGGATCGATCCGCCAGCCAGCCGCTCTAACGGGATCGGTCGGGGTTAAGCCGACGTACGGCGCGGTGAGCAGGTACGGCGCGATTGCGATGGCATCTTCGCTCGACCAGATCGGTCCGTGCGCGCGTACGGTGCTCGATGCCGGGATGCTGCAGGATGTTATCGCAGGTCACGACTGGCACGACGCAACCTCACTGCGGCACGACTGGGTTTCTATGGCGCAGGCGGCGCGCGAGGGTGCGGCTACAGGGTCGCTTAAGGGCGTAAAAATAGGTGTTGTTAAAGAGCTTATTTCTGAATCGCACACGCAGACGGGAGTGCTGCAAAACTTTAATGCCGCGCTTGAGCTTGCGGCGCGCGAGGGCGCTGAAATTGTGCCCATTACGGCAAAACATTTTGAGTATGCGGTGGCAGCCTATTATCTGATTATGCCAGCTGAGGTGTCATCTAACCTTGCTCGCTACGATTCTGTGCGGTTTGGAATGCGAGTTGACGCGGCATCCGGTGACACGGTTGCAGATGTTATGAGCAAAACTCGCGCGGTGGGCTTTGGCAGCGAGGTTAAACGCCGCATTATTCTGGGCACTTACGCGCTTTCGGCGGGCTACTACGATGCTTATTACGGCACCGCGCAGCGGGTGCGAACCCTTGTGCAGCGTGATTTCAACGAGGCTTTTGCGCAGGTGGATGTGCTGGCAGCGCCAACCTCCAATACAACCGCGTGGCATCTGGGTGAGCGGACGGCGGATCCGATGCAGAACTATCTTAACGATGCAACAACAATTCCTGCTAACCTGGCTGGAGTGCCGGGCATTAGCGTGCCGATCGGGCTTGCGGCAGAAGATAATATGCCGGTTGGTTTGCAGTTAATGGCGTCGCAGTATGAGGATGCCAGGCTCTACAAGACGGGCGCGGCGTTTGAGAGGTTAATTGCAGCACGAGACGGAAAAATGTTTTGGCAGCGAATGCCTGCGCTGCAGAGTGTGAAAGCGGGGGCATAAAATGGCTAAAACAAAACTAATGGATTTTGATAAAGCACTGGAACTGTTCGAGCCGGTTATCGGTCTTGAAGTGCATGTTGAGTTGAATACAAAAACTAAAATGTTTTCTGCCGCACCCAACTTTTTTGGAGGCGACCCCAACACAAACGTAACCCCTGTGTGCCTGGGGCTGCCCGGAACCCTGCCGGTTGTTAATGAAAAAGCCGTTAAATCTGCGATTAGTCTAGGGCTTGCGCTGGGCTGTGAAATTGCTGAACACAGCGGGTTTGCGCGGAAAAACTATTTCTACCCTGATATGGCAAAAAACTATCAAATCTCGCAGTACGACGACCCGATCGCGTTTAACGGCAGCGTTGAAATTGAGCTTTCTAACGGGCGGGTTATGCACGTTGAAATTGAGCGCGCGCACATGGAAGAAGATGCCGGTAAATTAACACACGAGGGCGGCGCAACCGGGCGAATTCAGGGGGCCACACACTCCGCTGTTGACTACAACCGCGGTGGTATTCCGCTTGTTGAAATTGTGACCCGTCCCGTGTTCGGGGGCGAAGCAGACACCCCCGAGATTGCGGCAGAGTATGTTTCCACGATCCGCGAGATTGTGAAGGGTTTGGGTATTTCTGAGGCGCGCATGGAGCGCGGTAATATCCGCTGCGATGCTAATGTGTCACTGCGCCCACGCGGTGAAAACAAGCTCGGCACTCGCACCGAAACCAAAAACGTAAACTCGCTGCGTTCCATTGAGCGCGCGGTGCGGTTTGAGATTCAGCGCCAGGCGCAGATTCTCGCCAGCGGCGGCACGATTCTGCAGGAAACCCGCCACTGGCACGAAGACACCGGCGAAACCTCTGCCGGGCGCGTAAAATCTGATGCGGATGATTACCGGTATTTCCCAGAGCCTGATCTTGTGCCGCTGCAACCCTCTCGTGAACTGGTTGCGAGCCTGCGCGCGGCTCTGCCAGAGCATCCCACGCTGCGCAGAAGAAGACTGCGAGCGGAGTGGGAGTTCACAGCTCTTGAGTTCCGCGATGTTGTTAATGCGGGGCTGCTGGACGCGGTTGCGGATACGGTTGCCGCGGGTGTAACCCCGGCGGCAGCGCGCAAATGGTGGACGTGTGAAATCAGCCGTATTGCCAACGAGCGCGGGGTGCTAGCAACCGAGCTGATATCGGTGCAGCAGCTTACAGAGGTTGTTGAGCTGGTAACAGCGGGCACACTGAACGACAAACTGGCGCGTGAGGTAATCGGCGCGATTATCGCGGGAGAAGGCAGCGCCGCCGAGATCGTTACGGCGCGCTCGCTTGCAATAGTCTCCGACGATGGCGCTCTAACGGCGGCAATTGACGAGGCGCTGCAAGCGCAGCCGGATGTTTTGCAGAAAATCCGCGACGGCAAAGTGCAGGCGGCGGGCGCTATTATCGGCGCGGTTATGAAAGCAATGCGCGGGCAGGCGGATGCCGCTCGCGTGCGTGAACTGGTGCTAGAGCGCGCACAAGAGCTGTAAAAAGCAATGGGCGCAGTTCATCAATCACTGCTTGTGGCGAGTATGAGCGCGCCCATTTTGCACATTGACATGGACTCGTTTTTTGTGTCGGTTGCAAGACTTGACAACCCCGGACTGCACGGTAAGCCGGTTGTTGTGGCAAACGACTCGCCGCGCTCTGTTGTGTCAAGCGCCAGTTATGAGGCGCGCCGTTTTGGGGTGCGTAGCGCAATGCCGGTCTCAACGGCAAAACAAATTTGTAAAAATCTGGTGTTTGCGGAGCCTAAAATGGATCGCTACGAAGAAATCTCACAGCAGGTTTTTAAGATTTTTGAACGGTTTACGCCCAGGGTTGAAAAACTCGGGATAGACGAGGGGTTCTTAGACGTTGCGGGGGCTGTTAAGCACTTTGGCTTGCCCTACGAGATCGCCCAAAAAATCCGCGCGAGTGTGTGCGAAGAGCTTAAAATTCCGTGCTCTGTGGGGCTCGCTGGTGCAAAATTTGTTGCTAAACTCGCCTCGGTTAAAGCTAAGCCGGATGGTATTTTTTGTGTCCCAGCCGAGCAGACCCTGCAGTTTTTGCATCCGCTAAAAATTGGTGAGATGCCCGGTGTTGGCTATAAAACGGCTGAAAAACTGCGCTCGCGCGCGCTTAACACGGTCGCCGATTTAGCAGCTCAGAGCGAAGAGTCGCTGGTGCGCCTGCTCGGGAAGGCACACGGAGCTCAGCTCTATCAAATGGCGCGCGGAATTGATCCGCGCCCCGTTATCCCCGAGCGTGAAATGAAGTCTTTGGGCGCTGAAAAAACGCTCAGCCAAAACACCAGCGACAGTGAGGTGCTGGCGCGTGAGCTTGCGCAGCTGGCTGCGAAGGTGACGCAGCGCTCTCGCGCCAACGGCACCGTCGCAGAAACTGTGACCCTTACCCTGCGCACACCAGATTTGCGGCGGGTTAATAAAAGCCTCACGCTCAGCCAGCCCACAAACTCAACAAAAATTGTCTACGACACGGCGTTGCGGTTGCTGACGCAGGTGAAAGCGCGGCACGACGCGGTGCGCCTGATCGGGGTGCGGTTGTCTGGGTTGCAAGACGAGCACACGCTCGCGCCTGTTTTATGGGAGGATGAAAGCAGCGCTCGCTGGCGCAAAATCGATGCGATAGCGGATCAGATAATAAATAAACTAGGCGGGGTTAAGCTCGAATCCGCTGCTGCGATCAATCTGACGCGCGGTGAATGAGCGTGCGGGAGAGTACACCAGAAGGGGGTCTAGGCAATTTGTGGTACTCGGTTCAGTTATTCAAACTCGGATGCGTCCCATTCACTGATATCCATGCCACCCCGTTTGAAGAACTCTATTAGGAGCATTTGTGCGGCCCAGTTACGGTCGATGGGTAGGAGGTCAAGGTTCTTCTTTGATTTCAGCCATTCGGCGAAGGTTTCGCTATCGACGGTTTCACGGATTTTGTCGAAGCGGCCGAATCGGTGCAGGTCTGCATCTGTGATGCCTTGCCCGCCGTAGGCTTTCAGCATCTCTTTCACCAGCAACGCATCGGCACCGGTTGCTGCGACAAGATCAGCAATCTGGCTGTCTTGCACGGCAGAAAGCTCTTCGTTGATGTAGTCGCGGAAAGACTTAGTAGCGTCTGGTGCCACGCGATCGGACTGGATCATGGCGATAACTCGTCTTGCTGCTTGCTGTTCTTTTTGACTCAAAGCCGCGTAATATTGCTGAACTTCGACAAGGAGGTCATCTATCTGAGCTTGGCTGGCTTGTTGGCTTGCAACGGCTGCGCGCCACTTGTCGAACTTCGCGTCAAGAGCCTCCATGTCTATACGCTGCGCATCATGCGCATAGGTCAGACAGGTCAAGTCGAGGGGTACCTGTGCGGCGGGTTCACCGCCACCGCCTGAACTTAGCTCGCTGTAACGGGTGAGCCATGTCTCGTAGATCTCCTTTGTCAGCAGTACTTCAATGTCGGGATCTCCTGGAGCTACTCCGGGATAGACTCGCTGATCCCACGTAAAACCTTGGATTCTGACTGTTTCGACAAGGCTTGCCAAATAGGAGAAAGAAACTGCGAATTTCTTACGATCCTCCAGGGCGTCAGGCAGACGGGAATAGTCTGGAATTCTAGCCTTAGTGAAGATAGCTTTGATGACTTCATATTCTCCATTGAGTGCTTGCAGGTTGGCCGGTAGCGGGTCAACGAACACACCTCGGGCGTTTCCGCCAGCGTAGAGGTCAAAGGCGATCTCGAAATTATGGGTCATCGTTTTGGGTTTGCGGTAGTAGACGATGGTGCCTTGAGGCTTGATGAGCTTGTTGTAGATGCGGTTGGTGCGAGAAGCTGCCTGGACGAGGTCAGCGTATTCGAGGACCTTGTCCATGTAGAGCGTGCCGACATATTTGGAGTCATATCCGGTAAGCAACTGGTCTACTACGATGACAAGATCAAGCATCTTGTCTTGGCTGATGTGTTTGCGGCTGTCCTTGTGGGCAAGCCTGTCAGCAACGTCGGACTTGAAGTCAGCGATTTCTGCCCGATCAAAACTAACACCGAACATTGCTTCGTAATCGTCGAGGATCTCAAAGATACCTTCGGTTCTCAGCTGCTGGTTTCCGACGTTTTCGTCTGCATCAGAAAACACAGCGGTCACTTTGAGCTCTTGGTTCAATACAGGAGGTACGGCGGTATGGTCTGCTGCGGCTTTCTGTACTTGCTCGTTGTGGGCTTGGAACAGGCGGTAGTACTTAATGGCGTCTTCAATGCTGCTGGTTGCAAACATTGCATGTAGTTGTTCGCCTTGGGAACGGCGCAGCCAGTTCTTGAGGATCTCATCGACGACAGCCTGTTGGTATTCAGGGGTCTCCCAGGTGGCCGTCTTTGCTAGATCGTCAATCCCGGCGATAAAGTGCCCTTTATCGTCACGGTAACTCACCCACGGAATCTTGTCAGGATCGCTGTACCGTTTAAAGATCGCGAGCTGCTTCTTGTCCTGGTATACCTCTGCGACCGTCTTGGCTCCAGCTTTCGCCAACGCCACCTTCTCACGCATCTCATCGTAGGGGTAGATATCTACCTGCTGATAGTCGAAACGCAACACTGCCCCATCGCGCAAACCGTGATAGATGCTGTAACGGTGAAGCTCAGAACCGAAAAGATCCGATGTTTGCGTGGACTTCTTCGCATTGGGTTCTTGAATCGGCGTACCGGTGAAACCAAAGAACACCGCACGAGGGAAACACCGGCGAATTTTGGCATACATGTCACCAAACGTTGACCGATGCGCCTCATCGACAATGAACACGATGCGCTGAGACTGAATTTTGTCGAAATCAGTCTTTGCGTAAAACTCATCCTGAGGATTCGTGAGCCGCCCGAGCTTGTGTAAAGACGTAATAATCAGGCGCTCGGTGCCGGTTTGAAGCTCCTTCGCGAGGAGGCGTGTTGAAGCAGGTCGAGCAATATCTGTAGCATCGCCAGCGAAATTACGGTATTCCATCTCAGATTGGTCGCCGAGCTCGATGCGATCAAGAACGAACACGACTTTGTCGGCAATCTTGTCGCGTGCCAGCAGCATCGCGGTCTTAAACGAGGTCATCGTCTTACCTGACCCCGTGGTATGCCAAATGTAGCCGCCCTTGTGATCGTGGATTCCACGATCCTCTAAAGGCACACGGTTCACATTTGACATCTGTGCCTCAACAGCAGCCACCGCATGCATCTGATACGGACGCAACACCTTCAGCTCTCCATCGCCCCCATCGGCGATCAGATAGTCACCGATCAGCGTGTGAGCAGCCGGGATGGAAATAAAGTGGCGCGCGATATCCTGCCACGATTCGTAACGCTCGTTGTAGAAGTCGGTGTACTCGAAATGAAACATGTCGGTCAGATGACTGGTATCCCTTGGGCGGGCGAAGTAACGCATATCCGTTGGTGTCATACCGATGAACACCTGGAGGGCGTTGAACAGGCCACTGAAGATGTTCGACTGCAGGTACTTGTGGATCTGGCCGGTAGCTTCAGACACATCGTGCCCATGGTTTTTCAACTCAACATGGACAACAGGGATGCCCCAAATCAGGAGCATGAAATCCCCACGCCGATCCTTGTCGCGCGGATGACTGCGAGGCATTACTGGCTGACGGGCAATCTGATAGGTAGAGTCTCCACCGGCAACCTCTTTGGGGTCAAAGATCGTCAACGACACGATTTTGCCCTTATGCGCTTCGTCATCAGGGTGATCGCGGCGAATGGTGGTCTCTTTACCTTGTAAGAAGCGCTGGACATCTGCAGGAGTAGCCAGGGTGCTGATTTGCTCTACCAGCTGCTGCTTTTCACCCTCAGACAGCGGAACGTTGTTGAGTCTATGAGGGGTGTTGTTGTTCTTGAAAACAATTGAAGCCCAGTTATCCACCAGATCAGCAACACTCGGATGAACCAAGACACGCTTAGACCAGCCGTGGCGCTCAGTCAGCGCGGATACGACCGCGTCTTCAAACTCGAGTTCAGAACCAAAATGCACTAAATCAGTCATCGGAGTACCCCTTCGAACTAAACGAACATCGACGCCAGGAACGCCGACTTCAAATGATGCAACTTTTCCAGCTTTTCCAGTTCGAAATTGATGAGAATGTCGAGCTCACGGAAATAATTACTAATGCCTTCTTGCTCAGATAGGGAAGGAATCAGGAGTAATAATCCCGACAGTGCTTCCTTGCTGACAGAAGTAACTTTAGTCCCTTGAGAAAAATGTACGATTTGGGAGTGAACTAACGCACTGTTCATAAGAACACCTAAGAATCCTTCTGCGCACTCTATCAAGGGGTGCAGTACGTATGTGTGAAGTCCGCCAAAAACAGGCAATTCGCCACGGATGCGTAGTTCCGCACACCGACCTACCGATTCGTCTTCTGCTGTATCGGCCATAACGACATCACCGTTTAGCAGTTGTTTGCTGAATAATCTTGAGACCAACTCTGGGTCATTGATGAAAGGGAGTTTTTGCGAGCTGACATCAACTAGATTGGGTAGAGAAGTGAGGATGTCCCCGTAGTGAACGCTTAATGCATTTCCAGCTTTCTCATTGAGGTTCGCACGGGTCACTGGGACCGATCTACCAAATTTGAAAAAGCTACTGAAATCCCACTTTTTCCACTCGTCTTGGAAGCCACTGAATCTGATCTCTGGCACGCGAGAGTCTCCTTGTGGGAACATCTTCGTGAGCATGGTGGTCTTGAGCTGCTTCAGCTTCTCGATCTTCTTCGCCGATGCGTCAAGCAGATCATCCAACTTATGGAACAACGATCCAATCGCTTCCTGTTCTTTTAAAGAAGGAACAAAGAGGGGGAACGACTTTACTTTTTCGGCATTAAGATTTCTCTGTGTACCAGTGGAAATATATGGCTCCCACTCAAGCCCAAGTTCTGCGTTTTTTAAGCGTGCATAAATGAAATCACGGGTTCCCGCACTAGAGAAGACCATATTGTAAAATGCCTGACTTGTGGCAGCGTCTATGTCGAGAATTCCGACCTTACCCACACTTGCGTACATAGCGAGAGAAATAGATCCCTTAGGTGCTATCCACGCAGCGCTATTGTTTAGACCCGCATCAGTAATGTGTTTAGCCGTACTACGAATGAAGCGATCCTTAATATCCGATATTCCTAAAAAAGGTATATGGCCGTTATAGTAGGAAGGATTTGTTGCTGTTGGCGTGCCACCCGAGCACCCAAGAGCAATCAAGTTTCCCAGTTGGCTTTGAATCCACTCCTCATGGAAGCCTTGGAAGCGTATCGCCGGAGCGTTATTCTGACTCATTGTTGCTCTCCGAGGATCTTGGCGAGTTCGGTGATGCCTTCCATGTCTCGTTCGGAGCCGATGAGTTGCCCCATCATGCGCGAAAGATTCTGCTGTGCTGCTTGTGTTCTGTGGCCGATGTCGGAGAGGGTTGTGTTGTATTTTGCGTCAAGCTCTGAGATGGCCTCGATGAGTGTTTCGATGGTTTGATGCGGGACGGTGTTGATGTCGTCGAGTAGGCGATCGACCCATTTGACTTCGAGGAGACTACGGGCGGTGTTGTCATCGAGGTTCTCGATAATGTGCTTGGTGTCAAGGTGGATCTTGGCTTCTCGGGTTTTGATGTCCTTCTTGGCTGTTTTGACTTCTTCGAGCAGGTCGAGTGCTTCGATGAGGATCGGTTCGAGTGCGTCGTCTTCGAAATCTGTAGCGCGTTTTAGCTGGTCGATATAGGTGCGTACTGTCGTAGCGGTGTATGCGCCTGACTTGTCGGCCGTCATTGCTGCCCAGTTCACTTCTGGATGTAGCGTTACGAGAGACTTCCGTGCCGCTCCGCGTGTATCTATGTATTCTTCGAGCACTCCAATTTCGGGCGAGGTGATGTCTTTCATGAGCGAGCCGAGCCGGTTCTTCGCGTTGGTAGCGTTGAATGCATCCCCGGCGGCGTTAGTTACTGAGTTTTTTCCGGAGCCGAGTTGTTCTTCTGACAGGGAGTCAAATAGTTCGCTTATTCGTTCTTCGGCTTGCGCTAGGCGTGTTTGAAGAGCTTCAAGGTCGCTGGAGTCTTCGGCCAGGAGTTCTTGTTGGACGAGCTGAAACGGGAGGACAGTGCCAAACCATCCTTCTTGAACTTCCTTTTCGACTCCTTTTACTTTCTTGATGACGTAGTTAGGCTCGACGCGGCGCACTTGATCCCAGCCCTGCCTTTTGAGGACTTCTAGGTCTCTGCCGATTACTTTCCAGTGGTTGGCAAAGATTTGATATACGGAGTAGTCATCGATGATGGGTACTTGCTTGAGGTGCTGGAAGAGTTCTGTTCGTAGCGCTGCCTCGATGATGGTCATGTCCACGTCGGCGAGATGGTGAACGAGTCGAGTCTTTAGTGATTGCGAATATCCGTTGAAAGCTGACGTAAAGCTGGCTTCGAACGAGGCAACAGATGGGTGTTGATGCACCGAATCGGCCAAGGAGTTGTTGGTCTTGATGTTCTCTTGCACGTGGGTGTGGGTCTCGGTTGTGGAATTGAAGATTTGTTCACGCAGCCCTGGCAAGGCATCCCAGTAGGTGGCGAGCGTGTCGATTTCTTTTTGTGGGATTCCACCAAACATGGTCGCGTAGATGTCCCACGTCTCGGCAGGATCTGACGAGTCGACATAGCGTGGAATGTTTAGGTTGTAGCCGTTTTCTCGGATTTCTGCTCGGCTAACGAGTCTGGAGAATTTGTCTTCTGTTCGCCGTTCGATAGCGGTGTCGACGATCTTTCGAACGTCACGTTCGCGCAGCTCGTTCTTCTTACCCGCTTTTTCAAAACCGCGTGAGGCATCGATGAAGAGAATGGAATCGTCTGAGCCGCGTTCTTTCTTGAGGATCATGACGATGGTGGCAATGCCAGTCCCGTAGAAGATGTTGGCAGGCAGACCGATGATGGTTTCGATGTGGTTGCGGTCGATGAGTTGAGTGCGGATTGCTTCTTCTTCGCCGCCTCGGAAGAGTACGCCGTGAGGGAGAACGATGGCGAGAATCCCATCGCTCTTGAGGTGGTAGAGCTCGTGGAGCAAGAACGCATAGTCAGCTGTCTTTTCAGGTGCAAGCCCGTAGGCGAATCGTGGATCAGCGCCTAGCTTCGGGCGTTCCCACTCCGCAGAATACGGCGGGTTTGACACCACAGCGTCTACCAACAAGGTTTGATACACGCCAGTAATGGGGTCGATCATCGGCCAGTCTGCACCGAGCGAGTCGCCCTCGCGGGTGATGATGTTAGCTGGACGGATACCCCGCATAACCAGGTTCATTCTTGTTAGCGCATACGCAGCCTTCTTCAGCTCTTGAGCATAGTACTGAATCGAGTCAGGGTTGCCGCTGCGGCGGGAAATAGCGTCACCAATATTGAGCAGTAGCGAAGCCGATCCAGATGTGGGGTCGTATACCTGAATGTCTCGCCGATCTTTCAGATGGTGACCCACGATTTCAGCCATCACCAAAGCGACTTGATGGGGCGTGTAGAACTCACCAGCAGACTTGCCCGCGTTAGCCGCGAAATTAGCAATCAGATACTCATAGACGTACCCCAACACATCGTACCCTTGGCGACCATCAGTAGGAATCTCGCGGACGATACGGATTAGCTCACGCAGCTTTTTGGCTTGCGCAGTGGAATCAGTTCCCAGCTTTGGCACCGCCGAAGCCAGAGGGGTAAAGATCTCATGGAAGATGGATCGGTACTGCGGGTTGACCTGGGCATCAAAAGCGAGCGCTGCTTCGGTGATCCATGAAGGTTGAAGATCTGGAAGCTTCTTTTCCCACGTAGAGAACAAGTCGCTGTACTCGATGAAATACCCCAGCGAGGCTTGCGCCATAGCGACTCGGCGTGGTTTTTTAGAAGTAATCTCAGATTCGAGTTGATCCTCGGGGATTTCATTTTTCAGGAAGAACTCAACTTCTCGGCCCGATAGAAACTTGTAGAACATCAAACTAAGAATTAGGTCTTTGTAGTCGTTCGCGTCCAAAGAGCCACGCATTTTGTTGGCAGCTTTCCAGATCTGAGCTGCGAGTTGTTGTTTATCCATGAGGGGTTTCGTCTTTCGTATTGTCGGGCAAGTTCAAAAACAACTATGCATCCATGCTCGGGTTGTCTCTTCTTCACCGAGAGGATCAGTAGTGACGACGAAGCCAAGGGCTTAGGGGTGAATCCACATCTCTATAGTACCTGGAAAACGTCGTTAAAGAGTCTGGCGCGCGGTGAATGAGCGTGCGGGAGCAACAGCGGGTAAGAGCCCTGCGATTGTCGTCTGGGTGGATGATTTCTACTGAGCGAATCTGGTTACCATGCACGTGAACTGCGAACTGCTGGAATGGGGTTATGCTATGGGCTCGGAGGGGATGGGGGGAGTGGTAGAGGGCAGTTTTCAAAGGTGATGCGCTTTATTAAGAACATCAGCACGTAAACCAGCTGATGCTGAGAGTATTTCAATTCCTAGAAGGTAGCCTTCGCTATCTATATCAATCGTCACTTGTGTTTGACCGTTTGGCGTTTCTATGAGAGAAACCTGTTGAGCTGATTCTTTCGGTGCTAAGTCTTTACCAAAGGTAATGTACGCGGCATCAGCTTCGCTATCGTAAGTCATTTTCACGAGACTACCCTTTCGTAACTGTAATGATATTGCCGGTTTTGTTAGCCACTATCACGCGAATCTTGTTTCCCCCTTTTTTCTTCATCATGTCAGCTTGTTTTGGTGGTTTCCAATGTGCCCGATGTGAAAGGGGAGTTTCTGTCTCTGTTTAGAGTATAGTAAAAAGTTTCACATTTATTGCTGGCTATCTAACGCCGACAAATGGCGGGGTGTACTCTGATATTCGTCAGGGTACGCTAGATAACCAACAGCCCCCGCTCGTCATACACCGATTCGGCAGGTTCGCTCCAGTTTCGGATCGTGCGATCCAAGGCAATGATGAATGCGACGATGCCGTCGATTTCCTCTGTGCTCTTGGATTTGTAGGGTTTGATGTTTCCGCTGGAGAGGTCTACTTGCTTCTCTTGGTTGGCTTGGCTTGCGCCAGCGCTGAGCCAGCAACACTCTTTACCGCTGAGCCATACCGGCCATCGCTCAAGATCTTGCTTGCCTTTGACGCAACCTTCAGGGTCATCTGCTTCTGATTTCGTCATGCTCTTCACATTATCTGCTGTAGCGTTTGTGCACTTTTTGTGCGCATATACATCGTTTTCTATAAAATAAGTTAGATGGAAGAAAAGTATTTGCGCTACAGAATCTATATTCTAAAATTGGATCTTTAGCACCGCAGACGAGAGAAGATGAACATGGCAGAAAACCCGACGACATATGCGCGAATGCGCGGTCTCGATGAAGGTATCCAGGAACACGAAAAGGTGAATGTTATTAGATTTATGAAAGAAAAAGACAGAGGCCGGTATGGCTATTTGCTGGATGTTTACGATGTTGCCGAGGGTCA
Source organism: Canibacter zhuwentaonis (assembly GCF_018531145.1). GTDB lineage: Bacteria > Actinomycetota > Actinomycetes > Actinomycetales > Microbacteriaceae > Canibacter > Canibacter zhuwentaonis. Next base: position 226,483 of record NZ_JAHDSZ010000001.1, read on the forward strand.
GCACTATGGTCGATAACAACAAACGGGTGTCAATTAGTTACAAACCACTTTGGAAATTGCTTATTGACAAGAATATGAAGAAACAGGATCTGCGTCGACTGACAGGTCTATCCGGTGCGACTATTGCAAAGTTGGGGCGCAATGAGAATGTTAATACGGACATTCTAGTTCGTATATGTGATGCTCTCGATTGCCAGCTTGTGGATGTATGCACAGTCGAACACTCCTGTATCTAGAATTGCACATTTTAATAATGCCGATGAGGAATATTTTGCTTTTATTACTTAACTTTTCTTGTACTAAATGAACATCTATAGGTGACTGAAAATGAAGGAGAATTGAGCGCGTGAAAAATGATTATGGGCAGTACTTCACACCAATGCATATAGCAAGGATGATGGTTGGGTGTATTACTGCCGCCAAAGAAGCGCCGATACTTGAACCTAGTGCAGGAGAGGGCGTCTTTTTGGATGCGTTGTATGAAGCCGGATTTTCTAACTACATCGGTGTTGAAATCGACCTCCGGCTTCAGCAGAAAAGCAACCATAAGGTTGAGCACGCCTCTTTTGTTTCGTGGAAGCCGTCAGAAAAATACGCTGGAATCATAGGAAATCCACCATATATCAGATGGAAACATCTGGAGCCAGAATTGCAATTAGAACTAAAGCGGCATCACTTATGGGGCAAGCTGTTCAACCCTTTGTCCGATTATCTCAGCGTATTTATTGCGAACAGTATCGAGCACCTGATGCCCAGAGGTGAACTCGTTTTTATTACTCCGTCTTTTTGGATGCACACTCTGCACTCTGCACCTTTAAGAGATTGGATTTTAACGCAAGGCGTTGTTACTGAGATTATTGATTTCGGCGAAGCGAAAGTTTTCGATGGCGTTTCAAGTGCTATCGTAATTTTTAAATTTGTAAAAGACTCGGCACAATCTACGATTAGCTATTGGAAGTATATTGGTGGAAGAAAAGTCAGTGCGGATGTCGAGCTTGATAGTCAAAAACACTTTCAGAGCTTGACTATTCCCTCTTTTCAGCCTGGAAAGCACTGGACGCTTGCTGACGCCAAAACCCAAAGCGTGGTGGAAGAAGTTGAAAAGGTCGCCATGAGAACCTCGGATGAGTATCTTTTCGACATTCCTCAAATCGCTCGTCTCGGCGATTATGTCAGTATCGCTAATGGTATGGTTTCAGGATTAGATAAAGCTTTCCGCTTCGATCACGCAGAAGATTTCAAACTTACCGCAGACGAACAAAAGTGTCTTATGAAGGTTGCCAAAGCAAAGGATTTAGATTCTTTGAGACCCAAAGCTTTCTCTGCGTATATTGATATACCAGTGGGGCTGTCGGAAAAGGAGGTTCAGATCCGGTATCCAAATTTTGTTACTCAATTAATGCCGTACAAGAAGCAGCTTCTCAGCCGTTACTCTTATGGGCGCGAACTCCCTATATGGGAATGGGCTTTTAGGAGATCTGAAAAGTTTCTTGTATCAAATACCCCAAAGATTTTCGTTCCATGTAAGGAACGCATGACGAACAGAAGAACTGCGCGTTTCGCACTGGTGGATGGCGGAATTGTAGCGACCCAAGATGTGACAGCGCTTGCACCATTAGACACCACTCGAGAGTCGATTGAATACATCCTCGCCTATCTATCTACCATTCAGGTTTCTGAGTGGATTAGAGTCCGAGGTCTCATGAAGGGAGGGATCGCAGAGTTCTCCGAAAAACCTTTAAGCGACATACCATTCCGCTTCATCGATTGGAATGATCCGATCGAAGTCGAATTTCACAATCGCATTACCGAGGAGGTATCTGCTTATCTCAAAAGCACGATGAACTCAGAAGAATTCATTAACGCGATTAGTAAAGAGTTTAAGGATTTCAATTAACTCGAAGACGCTCTGTGCTCCCTAATATTTATGCAAAATGGCAAGGACTTCGTCAAGTCGTTTTTGCTGTTTTGCTATTCTAGATGCGAGCGACTTCGAATAACAATGTTCCAGGAAGTCTCTAAACCAGTCGCGTTTAGATCTTTGATAGTTTTGTTTCACATCAAATGGATGGAATTGAATCTGGAGTGCTGCAGCCCAATTGATATAAAGCTCTGTAGGGGCGATCTTGAATAAATCAACGACACACCACTCGTCAGCTTTGAGGATCTTCACCCCATTTCTCTCTGTCGGGAAGAAACGAACACCCAAGTAATAAATATCGAATTTAGGCTCTGCGCCGCTCTCTAGTACTAACTTTGCCGCTTGTGACAATTTGTTTGCCGAAATAATGTTCGGAGGCTGGGAGGGCTTAGAGGCGTTCTGAGATTTAATATCAATCAGAGTTACTTCAGGGGATTCGAATTTTAGCTCACCGTCAGAAAACAAGATACTCTCAGCGGTATCATTTTGCTTCTCCTCAAAGGGATTTGAAGGTTTCCACTTTTCCGTAGCGCTCTTACTTCGCGAAACCAGATAATCTAGTGCAGGCTCACCAAAAGTCGCCGATTCTGGTTTTTTGCCAGTAGCTACAAAGTCAGAAAGAGCAGCATTGAGAGCTTCATAATGCCTAAACGCTCTTCCTGGTGCATGAGAAACGAGCTCTTTGTGTGCTAAACCTTCGAATACAAGTCCTCCTGCGTGCCCCGACAGTTGCCCGCTAGGGCGAGGGGCTTCTGCATGGGTAAGTTTTGTTGCAATATCTTGTAACAGTTGTGGCACATTCATGTTATATAGGCTACATATGAAGAGAGCTCGGGTCTAGAGCGCAACATTTCGAAGACTAACGAGCAGGACATTGCGCGAGCTGACACCTGGGATGATCTCAAGTTCTTCGCACAGCCGGTCAGCAATGCTCTGTGATATCGAGGCCGTCGGAGTACATCACCGGTGTCCAGCGCCTCGGCAAGTCTAAGGTGACAGTTTCGCCCAAACCTTCCGAAGCGCCGAGACCCAACTACTTCGTAAGCGGATCAGGTGGCAGATAAACTAGGCGGGGTTAAGCTCGGATCCGCTGCTGCGATCAATCTGACGCGCGGTGAATGAGCGTGCGGGAGCAACATACGCTTCTTGAGCTTCAATAAGCAGCAGCTCTTTAGAGCCCGCGCTGATTGTTTTAGCGAGCAGCTCAAAAACACTGGCCGTTGTCAGCTCTAGCGCCTGACGCAGAGACTTGCCGCTGCTTAAGTGAGCGGCAAACAGCGCCTGGGTCACATCGCCCGAGCCGTTAATTTTACCGGGCAGGCGGGGAGTGCTGATAAGCCACGCCTCGCTCTGGTTTACCGCGAGCATTTCGAGCGTCTGGCTCTGCGCATCGGCGCGATTTACGCTTGTTACCAGCACCGTTTGCGGGCCGATCCGCTGAATTTCTTTAATTGCGTCGAACGTGTCGGCGAGCGTGTTTAGCTCGCGCCCGGTTAAAAAGCCAAGCTCAAACTGGTTGGGAGTAATAATATCTGCGTGCTGAATAACTCTGTCGCGGATTAGCTCCTGCACCTCGGGGCTTACAAAACAGCCCGAGTTTTCGTTGCCTAGTACCGGGTCGCAGGAGTAAACCGCGCGCGGATTGCGGGCTTTGGTTTTTGCGACCGTGTCAAGAATTGCGTCGCCGATGCTTGATCCGCCCTGGTAGCCGGATATTATTAGCTCGGTGTCTGCCAGCGCGCCGCGCTTATCGATGCCCGCAACAATATCGCGCACCTGCTCTCCGTTAAACATAACACCCTGCCAGTCGCCATAGCCGGTGTGGTTTGAGAAGCACACGGTTGCAACGGGCATCACCTCGTGCCCGAGGCGTTGCAGCGGAAACACTGCGGCAGAATTACCCACGTGACCGTAGCTTACAGCAGACTGAATAGATAGTATACGCATATCTAGATTCTGCCACAGGATGCTTAATTTTTGCCGGTAGGATGAATTGCATGGTTGCCAACGAACCTGCGAGCCATGAAGTTTTAGGCGCGCACAAGCCGGGCGCGGGGCGGTATGCGCCGAGCCCGTCGGGAGACTTACACCTTGGCAATTTGCGCACCGCGCTGGTGGCGTTTTTGGCGGCGCGCGGCACTTGTCGCGATTTTCTGCTGCGCATCGACGATATTGACAGGGCGCGAGATAAGGGTTTTGCAGAGCGGCAGCTGGCGGATCTGCGCAGGCTCGGGATTGTGTGGGAGCTGCCGGTTATGAAGCAGTCAGAGCGCGATCACGCCTATTATGTGGCGTTGCAAACGCTGTGTGAGCAGGATCGCGTTTACGAGTGTGTGTGCTCGCGCAAAGACATTTTGACCGCGCCAACCGCGCCGCACGCGCCTCCGGGAGCGTATCCGGGAATTTGTCGCACTCTCAGCACGGCAGCTTTGCAGCGCGCCAAGGCTAAAATTGCGCCCAGGCTGCCAGCGCTGCGCCTAAAAGTTGCGGCCTCTGAGCGGCAGCTGTGCTTCACCGATCTGATTAAGGGCAGGGTTTGCGCGCCGATTGATGATTTTGTGCTGCGCCGTGGCGATGGTGTGTACGCCTATAATCTGGCGACTGTTGTTGATGACGCGGCCGCTGGCGTGGATCAGGTTGTGCGCGGTGACGATCTGGCCAGCAGCACGCCTCGCCAAATACTGCTTGCGCGGCTGCTAAATGCGCCGGCGCCAAGCTACGCCCATGTGCCGTTGGTGGTTAATGCTCGGGGGGTGAGGCTCGCAAAAAGAGACGGCGCGGTGACACTGGCGCAGCTGCGGGAGCAGGGAGTCGGTACGGCTGAGGTGCTGCAAATGTTGCTGTTGTCGCTGGGAATGGCAGCGGATCCGCTCGCCACAGACGCACTAAAAGCTGCCGCCTGTGATTTTGCTTTTCACAAACTAAGCAGAGACCCCTTTGTTTTTAAGGGTTTTTAGTGTTTTGCCGGTTGCGCCTTTGTTTGGGTGGTGGCTGCTTTGTTTGGGTGCGTGTTGTGTGTGCGTCTGTCAGTGCGCTCACGTTCTGGACGTTCTGGTTTTGCGCTTGCGCCCTCGCCTAGATTTACGGCTGAGCCCGCCGCTGTGCCCGGGGCGGGGTGCGTGTTTACAGCTGCACCCGTGGCTGCGCTCGAATCCGCATCCGCGCCATTAACCGTCAGCGGTAGCGCCTCGGGGCGTTTGGGGCTGAGGTTATCACCGGAAGAAACCCTTTTAACCCGTCGAATCACCCACGGCATAAAGTGTTCGCGCGCCCAAATAACGTCTTCGTGACGTGCCTGTCGCCAGCTGCGCTCGGGCAGCGGGGCGGGATGCTGCTGTTTTAGATTGTGCGGTACATTGAGCGTGTTGAGCACCTGTAAGGCAACCGTGTGATGCCCGAGCGCGTTGAGATGCAGCCTGTCGGCATCCCAGTATCGCTCGTCGTGTGCGGCGATAATTCCCCAGCAGTGCACAACCAGCGCATCATGTTTGTTTGCGATACTGTAAATATTTTGCGAAAAAACAGCGGCTTTTTCGCGCACTGTGCGGAAAACCTTCGCGTCTTTAACGTCAAATGCGCTAAACAGCACAACGGTTGCGCCCACGGCACTAAACTCTGCTACTATTTTTTCCAGGCGTTGCGAGATCTGATCGGGATTCGAGCGTGGTCTGAGCACATCATTACCACCGGCTGAGATAAACACAAGATCGGGTTTTAGTTTGAGCGCGGGAGCAACCTGCTCTGCGGCTATCTGGCGGATCACCTTGCCGCGCACCGCCAGATTTGCGTAGGCGAAATTAGGATCTAAACCGGCAAAAACCTCGGCAACTCGATCCGCCCAGCCCCGCAGCTGACCGCAGGCTTTCGGCTCAGGATCTCCGAGCCCCTCGGCAAAAGAGTCGCCGATTACTATCATGCGCGACCAGGGCAGCTCGGAACTATCGGAATTAGATGAATTTTGCAAAGCTGACTTTTTGTTGTTTATGCACATCCAAAAATACTACCGGCAATTTGACCGGCTCAGCTGTGCGTGGCTAGACTTTTAAGGTGAGTAATGCAGTGAAACACGGTGTTCTGGCAGGTGCATCCGTTAATTCTTCGGTCAGGCTTGTGGTGCCTGATTTTGCGCGCGGTCTTGCGCTGCTGGGAATTGCGCTTGCGAACTTACCAACGGGCTGGCTAATAGAGCGGGTGAGTGACCCAAATTTTATTCTTCCCGCAAGGCACTGGTGGCACCGTTAGTAACACCGGTGTTTGGGGCTTTTTAGATCATTTGAACGTTATTTTTAGCGCCCTGTTTGTGTATGTGCGTGGTCTGCTAATGTTTGCAACCCTGCTTGGTTTTGGGGTTGGAATTATCGCCTTAAACCTGTTGCGTAAGGGTATTTCGCTGCGTGGTGCGCGCCGCATTTTGGCGCGCAGATAGCTGTTTTTGATGAGGATAAAACCACTCCGATGCAATGGGATTCATTAACCTGTACGGGCTGCCGACTGCTGTTGTGACGCAAATGCAACTCTGTGATCCGGCAATCCGCAACGGTTAAGGCTGATATTGCAAGAGTGCAAGCAGCGCTGCGCAAACTGCTTTCTTAGCCTGAGCACGTTGGCTGTGAGGCTACGGCACGCGCAGCATAGGATCATCGAGTATGCGCTAAACTATAATTACGCACTTCTTTTAATGTGTCGTCCCGTGAGGCGAAGAAAGGAGGCACTGTTTTGCGGATAGTGCTTGAGGCAACGGATATGAGGCGTGCTTTAACGCGCATATCCCATGAAATTTTAGAGTTTAACAAGGGCGCGTCAGACCTTGTAATAGTCGGCGTTCAAACCAGGGGAGTGCCCCTCGCAGAGCGGATAGCCGCGATTATCGGCAAACTAGAAAACACGAGCGTTTCGGTTATTGAGCTTAATATCACTAAATACCGCGACGATTTGGCATATGAGCGGCATGATCCGCTTGAAAACAGTGGCGCGCAGGCGCAATCTAAACAGCTCAACAATAAAACCGTGGTGCTTGTTGATGATGTGCTGTATTCGGGGCGCACCGTGCGGGCCGCGCTTGATGCGCTCAGGGAGTATGGCAGGCCGAGCGTTATTAAACTGGCCGCGTTAATTGACCGCGGGCATCGCGAAGTGCCAATCCGTGCTGATTTTATCGGCAAAAATCTGCCGAGCGCGAAAAGTGAGCGGATTTTAGTGCGGCTCGCCGAAACTGACGGGGTTGATGAAGTTTTGATCGGTGATATTAGCGCCGCAACCGAGCTGAAAGTGAACTGTTTTGCAGACGTTGCGAGTGTTGCAACTACTGCGAGTAGTGAGGCAGCTGCGGTCGTCACGAGCCTTGCTGATTCTGAGAGTGCCGCGTGCGCTGAGGATGCCGCGGGCATCATGAGCGTTGCGCCCGCTAAGACCGCGCTGAAAGAGCAGGTCGCATAGTGCAACACCTACTACACACGCAGGATTTAAGCCGGGCAGACGCGATCGCGCTGCTCGATAGCGCGGCGGGTTTTGCCCGTCAGAAGCAGCACACGGGCAGTGCCAAAACAGACCTTTTGGGCGGCAAAAAAATAATCAACCTGTTTTTTGAAGATTCTACCCGCACTAAAATATCCTTTGAAACGGCGGCTAAAAACCTGGGCGCAGAAGTTCTAAGCTTCAGCGCTAGGGGCTCCTCTGTGAGCAAGGGAGAATCCCTGAAAGACACCGCCCAAACCCTGCAGGCGATGGGTGCGGATGCGATGGTTATCCGCCACTGGGCATCGGGAGCAGCTCACAAGCTCGCGCACAGCGGCTGGGTTAATTGCGCGGTTTTGAACGCGGGAGACGGCACGCACGAGCATCCCACACAGGCATTGCTTGACGCTTACACGATCCGCCAGCGATTGCGCTTAGCTGCCTCACCGGGGCAGGATCTTGACGGCGTGCGAGTTGTGATTGTGGGCGATATTTTGCACTCGCGAGTTGCCCGTTCCAATATGTGGCTGCTCAGTACTCTCGGCGCGAGCGTTACTTTTGTGGCGCCAGCAACCCTGCTGCCGTTTGGGGTTGCGCAGATGCCTGCGCGAGTTTCACATTCGCTGGATGAGGCGCTGGCAGAAAAGCCCGATGTTGTGATGCTGCTGCGGGTGCAGCACGAACGGATGCGTGCGGGATTTTTCCCGTCAATACCGGAGTATGTGGCCTCCTGGGGGCTTACCGCAGAGCGTTTTGCCGCCCTGCCAGAGAGCACTCTTATAATGCACCCGGGCCCTGTTAACAGGGGGGTTGAGATTTGTTCTGCCGCGGTGGATGCGGCGCAAACGAGCGTGCTTGAGCAGGTTGAGAACGGTGTTTTTGTGCGGATGGCGGCGCTGGCTATGCTGCTTAAAACGGGTCTTCAGGAAGTGAGTTAAGCGGTATGAGCTATCAAAAACAGATTCTTATTAGGGGTGTGCAGCTCGCAAAAGAACTAACTACGCCGGGGCGGTTGCAACCCGCGGTAGACACCGTGGATATTTTAATTATTGGTGACAAAATAAGCTCTGTTGCGCCGTGCATAACAGAGGTGAGCAAAAGCGCCGAAATTATTGAGGGGCACGGACTGATTGCCGCAACCGGGTTTGTTGATTTGCACACGCATCTAAGAGAGCCAGGTTTTGTGCAGTCAGAAACCATTTACACCGGCTCACGCGCGGCGGCAGCTGGCGGATTTACAACTGTTTTTGCGATGGCAAACACCGATCCTGTTGCAGACACCGCGGCGGTTGTTGAGCAGGTTGCAGCCCTTGGCGAGCAGGCAGGATACGTTACTGTGCGGCCGATCGGCGCGGTGACACAGCAGCTGGCGGGCGAAAAACTGAGCGCCATCGGGCAGATGGCAAACTCGCGCGCTGCGGTGCGTGTTTTTAGCGACGACGGTAAGTGTGTTCATAACTCGCAGCTTATGCGGCGCGCGCTCGAGTACGTAAAAACTTTTGACGGGGTTATTGCGCAGCACGCACAAGATCCCGAACTGACTACTGACGCGCAAATGCACGAGAGCACACTCGCGAGTGAGCTCGGTCTGGGCGGCTGGCCGGCGGTTGCGGAAGCTTCAATTATCGCCCGCGATGCAATGCTTGCCGAGCACACGGGCGCGCGCCTGCACGTTTGCCACCTATCGACGGCAGCGGCGGTGCGGGTGTTACGCGCGGCGAAAGCGCGCGGGGTGCGGATCACGGCCGAGGTCACCCCGCACCATTTGTTGCTAACCGAAGAGGCGGTGCGCGGATACGATGCGCGCTATAAGGTGAACCCGCCGCTGCGGCAGGAATCTGACGTAGAAACTCTCAGACGCGCGGTTGCCGAGGGTGTTATCGATATTATCGCAACCGATCACGCGCCGCACTCACCAGAAGCAAAAGAGTGTGAGTTTCAATCCGCCGCTTTTGGCATGGTCGGGCTAGAGTCGGCGTTGTCGGTTGCGGTGACCAGCCTAATAGTGCAGGGGCATATTAGCTGGGCGAAGCTGGAGCAGCTGCTGAGTCAAAAGCCGGCTGAAATTGGTGGATACGCTGCGCACCCAAAATCAATCGCACCGGGTGAAATCGCCGATATCGTACTGATTGATCCGGCCACAAAAACCGTTTTTGAGCCGAATATGCTGTGCGGCAAAAACAAAAACTCGCCGTTTTTGGGGCTTGAGCTTGTAGCGAGCGTGTACACAACGATCCGTCACGGGGTTATAACCCGCACTAGTACGGGGGTAGTGCAGCTGTGAGCTATGCAATAAATGCGCTGGTTTGCCTGGCAATTATTGGGCTGTCATTCTTTGGAATGTGGCGTGGCTGGCGTAAGCGCGCGAGCGCGGGCGAGTTGCTGCCAACACAGATCGAACCTGCGGGAGCTGCGCTGCGGCATTTTGAGCGGGTGCTGTACGTGGTTACCAACAGCGCCGTGAGCAAGTATCAGCGCGTCAGCCTGCCCGGCTTAAAATACCGCGGCTATGCTGCTGTGACGGTGCATGAGAACGCGGTGCGAGTTGCGGTTACCGGCGAGTCCGAGTGTGTTTTGCAGCGGATTACGGGCGTGAGTTTGGGGCGCAACAGCATTGCAAAAGCTGTTGAGGCGGGCGGGCTGGTTATTATCAGCTGGCAGGTTGCGGAGCGCGAGCTGGAAACGGTCTTTAGGTTTGCGAGCGACACGGAGCAGACAGAGTTTATTGCTCTGGTTAAAACAATTATCGAAAATAAAGGAGCGGTGCGGTGCTAAAAAGTTTTGTGCCAGAAAATATAACTGCGGCTAGTGAAAAAGCGGTTTTGGTGCTTGCTGACGGCACCAGATACGAGGGCAAAGCCTATGGCAAGCTCGGGCAGAGCCTGGGCGAGCTGGTGTTTGCAACCAGCATGACGGGGTATCAGGAAACTCTCACAGACCCCTCTTATGCGGGGCAAATAGTGCTGATGACGGCCCCGCACATAGGCAATACCGGTGTTAACGAGGCGGATAAAGAATCGCGCCGCATCTGGGTTAGCGGTTTTGTTGTGCGCGATAAGGCGCGCCGGGTTTCTAACTTCCGCGCAGAAAAATCGCTTGACGAAGAACTGATTGCAAACGGCGTTGTGGGGATATGCGGGGTTGATACGCGCGCTATAACAAGGCATATCAGATCTCTTGGAGCTATGAAATCAGGGATTTTCTCGGGCGATGCGTACGCGCTATCTCCCGCGCAGCAGTTTGAAATTGTGACAGAACAGCCAGATATGGCGGGGCGCTCACTAACGGCCGAGGTTTCAACGCCCGAGCCGTACGAGGTGCCAGCGGCAAGCGATGTGCCCTTTGTTGGCACAATTGCGGTGCTTGATCTGGGAGTTAAAAGCGCCACAATTAGCTATCTGGCAGAGCACGGTTTCAGAGTTGTTGTGCTGCCAGCTAGCACAACGCTAGACGAAATAACAGCGCTTAACCCGGACGCGTTCTTCTACTCTAACGGCCCGGGTGATCCGGCCGCGAGTGAGCAGCAGGTAGTTTTGCTGCGAGAGCTGCTGCGGCGCAATATTCCGTATTTTGGAATCTGTTTCGGCAACCAGCTGTTGGCGCGCGCGCTCGGTTTTAACACCTATAAGCTCGCTTTTGGGCACAGGGGAATTAACCAGCCAGTTTTGGACACGCGCACCGCAAAGGTTGTAATCACCTCTCAAAACCACGGTTTTGCGGTGGATCTGCAAGCCGGTGTTGTGCATGAGTCGCCGCACGGTTTAGGGCGGGTGCAGGTGAGCCACGTTAGCCTTAATGACGGGGTTGTTGAGGGGCTTGAGTGCCTTGATATTCCGGCATTCAGCGTGCAGTATCATCCGGAGGCGGCGGCAGGTCCGCACGATGCCTGCTATCTGTTCAACGATTTCGTTGAGCTTGTTAAAAATCACAACAGTATGTTGCGCAGCTGTGCAGACGCAGCCGTAGAAGACACTAAATAGGGCGGGGTAAAATGCCAAAACGTGAAGATATTAATTCAGTTCTTGTAATCGGATCGGGTCCGATTGTAATCGGGCAGGCCTGCGAGTTTGACTATTCAGGTTCTGGTGCGTGTCGTGTGCTGCGCAGCGAGGGCGTACGGGTTATTCTGATTAACTCGAACCCGGCAACAATTATGACCGATCCTGATTTTGCCGACGCAACCTATGTTGAGCCGATCACCTGCGAGGTTATCGAGTCGATTATCGCAAAAGAAAAACCCGACGCAATCCTGCCGACTCTGGGAGGGCAGACGGCTCTTAACGCCGCGATTGAGTTGCACGAGCGGGGAATCCTTGAAAAATACGGTGTTGAGTTAATCGGAGCTAATATTGAGGCGATCCAGCGTGGTGAAGATCGCCAGCTCTTCAAAGATCTTGTGCTCGCAGCCGGTGGCGATGTGGCGCGCTCCAGAGTGGTTAACAGCCTCGCTGACGCAAAGACCGTCGCGGCAGAGCTGGGATATCCCGTTGTTGTTAGGCCGTCGTTTACGATGGGCGGGCTCGGCTCAGGATTTGCGCACACAGCAGCGGAGCTGGAGCGGATCGCGGGAGACGGAATCCGCTATAGTCCAACAGGTGAAGTGCTGCTGGAGGAGTCTATTCTCGGGTGGAAAGAGTACGAGCTTGAGCTGATGCGTGACACCGCCGATAACACCGTTGTTGTGTGTTCGATTGAAAACATTGACGCTGTTGGCGTGCACACTGGTGACTCACTCACTGTTGCGCCCGCACTAACACTTACAGACAGGGAGTTTCAGCGGTTGCGCAACATTGGCATTGACGTGATTCGGCGGGTTGGTGTTGATACCGGAGGCTGCAATATTCAGTTCGCGGTTGAGCCCGACACGGGTAGGGTTATTGTGATCGAAATGAATCCGCGCGTGTCACGATCGTCGGCGCTGGCGTCTAAAGCCACGGGTTTTCCGATTGCAAAAATCGCTGCAAAGCTCGCTATTGGCTATCGTTTAGACGAGATCCCCAACGATATTACAGAAAAAACGCCCGCGAGTTTTGAGCCGAGCATCGACTATGTTGTTGTTAAAGCGCCGCGGTTTGCGTTTGAGAAGTTCCCATCCGCCGATGACACCCTCACAACCACGATGAAATCGGTTGGCGAGGCGATGGCAATTGCGCGTAATTTTACGAGCGCGCTGCAAAAATCGCTGCGATCCCTTGAAAAGCGCGACAGTTCTTTCCACTGGGAGCTAGCTAAAAACACGGTTGCAGAGCTGCTTGAGTTAATTAAACGTCCAACAGAGCAGCGCATAGTACAGGTACAGCAGGCACTGCGCCTGGGTGCGAGTATCGAGGATGTTTACGACGCTTGCAAAATCGATCCGTGGTTTCTCGATCAGATTCAGCTTATTAATGAGGTTGCGGCAAGGGTGCAGGAGGGTGACGCGCTCACTTACGAGCTGCTGCGCGAGGCTAAAGATCACGGGTTCAGCGACGCGCAAATAGCTAGCCTGCGCAAAATTTCAGAGGCAGAGGTGCGCGGTTTACGGCACGGGCTGGGGTTGCGCCCCGTGTATAAAACGGTGGACACCTGCGCGTGCGAGTTTCCGGCGCTAACACCGTACTATTACAGCTCTTACGATTTGGAAACAGAGGTGCAAAAGAGCGAACGTCAAAAAGTTATTATTGTTGGTTCCGGGCCTAACCGCATCGGGCAGGGAATTGAATTTGACTACTCTTGTGTGCACGCCTCATACGAGCTCTCTGTCGCCGGTTATGAAACCGTTATGATTAACTGCAATCCGGAGACGGTTTCAACCGACTATGATACCTCTGACAGGCTCTATTTTGAGCCGCTCACGCTTGAAGATGTGCTAGAGGTTGTGCATGCCGAGCAGCAGTCGGGGCAGGTGCTGGGAGTTATTGTGCAGCTGGGCGGGCAAACCGCGCTGGGTCTTGCCGCGGGGCTAAAGGCTGCGGGAGTGCCTATTTTGGGAACCGATCCGGCGGCAATCGATCTGGCAGAAGAGCGCGGTGCTTTCAGCGAGATTTTGGCGGGGGCGGATCTGCTCGCCCCCGCTCACGGCACGGCGATAACAGTTTCTGGTGCGGCGCAGATCGCCACAAAAATCGGCTACCCGGTGCTTGTACGCCCATCTTTTGTGCTGGGTGGCCGCGGCATGGAAATTATCTACTCAGAAACCAGGCTGCGCGATTATTTCACGCGGATCGCTGACCAGGAGCTTGTGAACGCGAGCAATCCGCTGCTTGTTGACAGCTTCCTTGACGAAGCTGTTGAAATTGATGTTGACGGGCTTTATGACGGTACTCAGCTTTATCTTGGCGGGGTTATGGAGCACATCGAGGAGGCTGGTGTGCACTCGGGTGACTCCAGCTGCACCCTGCCGCCGGTTTCGCTCGGATACGCGCAGATTCAAGAGGTGCGGCGGGCAACCGAAAAAATCGCATTCGGAGTTGGCGTGCGCGGGCTGCTAAACGTACAGTTCGCCTTTGCTCGCGGGCAGTTGTTCGTTTTGGAGGCGAACCCGCGCGCATCGCGCACCGTTCCCTTTGTTTCTAAGGCGCTGGGCGTGCCACTGGCCAAAGCGGCGGCGCGAATCATGGCGGGGCAGAGCATCACCGAGCTGATTGCGAGCGGGATTCTGCCCGAGCGCGACGGCGGACGTGCGCCCATTGACGCGCCGGTCGCGGTTAAAGCCGCAGTGTTGCCGTTTAAGCGTTTCCGCACCGCCGAAGGCAAGTCTGTTGACGCTCTGCTGGGCCCTGAAATGCGCTCAACAGGCGAGGTTATGGGCATAGATCGTGACTTTGCAAGCGCGTTCGCAAAAAGCCAGATTGCCGCCGGCAACAGCTTCAAGGCTGGCGCAACAGTCTTTATTTCGGTGGCGGATCGCGACAAGCGCGCGGTTGTGCTACCGGCAAAACGCCTTACTGAGCTGGGCTGTAAAATTATGGCAACCAGCGGCACACAGGTGGTACTGGCGCGGCACGGGATCGCGTCTGAGGTTGTGCGTCGCCGCTCTGATACGGGAGATGCGGAAGGTTCAATTATCGATCTGATCGCAAGCGGTGAGGTGCAAATGGTTGTGAACACGCCAAGCGGTCAAACAGAGCGCGCCGACGGGTACGAAATTCGGGCGGCTGCGGTAACGGCCGATATCCCTATTTTCACAACCGTTACAGAGCTTGCCGCGGCGGTTATTGCGCTGAGTGCGCAGGAGCACGATTTTGAGGTCACATCGCTGCAAGAGTACACTCTGAGGAGGTTTGAAAAATGAGTTTCGCAACAACTCTAGATGCCTGCTTTACTGCAGGTAAGCGGTTGTGCGTGGGGGTTGATCCGCACCCCTATCTGCTTGCTGCTTGGGGGTATCCTAACAGTGCTGCCGGTGTGCGCGAGTTTGGGCTGCGCGTTGTTGAAGCGGCTGCTTCGCAGGCGCTCGCAATAAAACCGCAGATTGCTTTTTTTGAGCGTTTTGGATCTGCTGGATACGCCGCGCTCGAGCAAATTTTAAGCGCTGCCAGGGAGATTGCACTGCCCGTTATTGCTGATATTAAGCGCGGTGATATTGGATCGAGTTTTGCCGCGTACGCGCAGGCGTGGCTCACGCCAGGTGCGCCGCTCGAGGTTGACGCGATAACCGTGCACCCCTATCAGGGTGTTGGCTCGCTGCAGCCGGGATTCGAGCTGGCGCGACAGTATGGCAAGGGAATGTTTCTGCTCGCGGCAACCTCTAACCCTGGGGCCGCTAGTTTTCAGCTGGCAAAAACTGGCACTCAGGAAACTGTTGCGGCAAGTGTTGTGCGCGAAGTTAATGAGCTAAACAGGGCACACGCAGCTGCAATTAGCGGCAGCTGCGGGCAATTTGGGGTTGTGCTTGGAGCAACTCTGCAGCTTGCAGAATACGAAATTGCACCCTCTGCAAACGACACGCAGGTGCCGGTAATGCCCGTGCTCGCGCCGGGTTTTGGCGCGCAGGGAGCCGCTCTTGAAAACGTTAAAAATATTTACGGCGCGCTGAGCGCCGGGGTTATTCCCAACGAGTCGAGGTCACTGTTGCAGGGTGGTGCGGAGGAGCTATCCGCTCGCATAACCGCGCGCGCAACAGAGATCAGAAAGGTTTTTAGAGGATGAATCCGCTGCCACCGGCAAATGTGGATCGACGTGCTGCCTCGCAGGCGGCAATAAAAGCTAGGCGCGAGCGGGCAGTGATTAAAGAGGCGTTGCGCACTGCTGAAATTAAACCGCAAACGGTTGTTTTGCGCAGTCAGCAGCGCACCGATATTTGCGCCACGCTGCGGGTGCAGGAGTTTTTGCGGGCGATGTATTCGGTGGGTAGAGTGCGTGCAAAAAAGATTATGACAGAGCTTAAAATCTCTGAGACTAAAAAACTCGGCGGTTTAGGCAGGATTCAGAGGGAGCGGCTAATGGCGTTTTTGGAGCGCGGATACGGACAGCAGAACGCGCCGGTGTTAACTGTTTTGGCGGGTCCGACCGCGGTTGGCAAGGGAACTGTTGTGCGGCATCTGCTGCAGAACTTCACAGATGTTGTGCTCTCTGTTTCTGCAACAACGCGAGATCCGCGCCCTGGCGAGGTGCACGGACGCGACTACTATTTTGTTTCCGAGGCGGAATTTGACGAGCTAATTGCGACCGGTGAAATGCTCGAGTGGGCTGTTGTGCACGGTAAGCACTGTTATGGCACCCCGCGCAAGCCGATTGCGGATGCGGTTGCAGAGGGTAAGCTGGTGCTGCTTGAAATTGACCTACAGGGCGCGCGCGAGGTTAAAAAATCAGAACCGGGCGTTAAAACGGTGTTTTTGCTGCCGCCCAGCTGGGAGGAACTGGAGCGCCGCCTGCTCGAGCGGGGCACTGAGAACTCGGAGGAGCAAAAACGGCGCTTAGAGACTGCGAAAACAGAGCTTGCGGCAGCCGGTGAATTTGACGAGCAGATCGTTAATGACGAGGTTGCGCGTGCGGCGATTGCACTGTACGAGATTATGCACGGCTAATTTCTAGACTAATATTTTATTATTAGTAGTTGTGTATCACATTCAAATTTTAAAGCTGATTGATATTGTCCCCGCGGGGATTCCAACGGATAAGTTACTGACAGGCGTTGCACTGGCGCTTGCAGGAGCTATTCTAATGGCGTTCGGGCTGCAGTATCAGTCGCGCGGCGTTAATAAAATGGAGCGCGTAACTTCATCAGAGGTCGCCACAGGTCTTTCAATGGGGCAAATATCGCAACTGCTGCGCCGCCCATCGTGGCTGTTTGGCACGCTGTCGCTAGGCGCGGCTGTTATTTTGCAGCTTACCGCACTAACTTTCGCGCCGCTTATTGTGGTGCAGCCGCTGGGTATAATGTCGCTTGTTATTATCGTATTTTTGAGCGCTAACCGCTTAAAAATTAAGCTTGATAAGCGCGTTTTTGCAGCCGTTGGGCTGTGCTTCTTGGGTATTGTTGCGTTCGTGCTGGTGGCTGCTTCTAACGCTGCAGAAACCGAGATTAACCAGACCCAACTGATTATAGTGCTGGCGCTGTTTATTGTTGTTGCCGGCGGGTTTGCGGTTACGATTCGCTTGAAACGCGACAATCCGAGCCAGCTGATTTATATTATTGCAGCGGGTGTTAACTACGGCTTTGTTGTGACATTCTCCAAAACTCTGATCGTTAGGATCACCCAGGGCGATTTTAGTTTCCTGAGCATTATTACGATAGTTATGGTCATAATCGGCTTCCTGCTGGCTATGGGGTATGTGCAGAACGCGCACTCCTGTGGTCCGCCAGATCTGGTTGTTGCCGGTCTCACAGTTGTGGATCCGTTGGTTGCGGTGACAATTGGAATTGTTGTTTTGCAGGAGGCAAAGCACGCCGCACTTTGGGTTCTTGTGGTGTTTATTGTTGCTGGCGCAGCCGCTGTTAACGGCGTTTTCAAGCTCGCAAAATATCACCCCGAGAGCCAGCAGAAGCTTGAAGAGGCTGTGGAGAAGGTTGCGGAAGCGGCAGAAAAAGCCGCCGAAAAATAACGGTTCTTTATGGTTTTATGCTTAGAGCTGTACAGTTTTACGCTAAGATGTATTACGGTCGTAAGACTTAGGGGCGTTAGCTCAGCTGGTTAGAGCAGAGGACTCATAATCCTTTGGTCGCGGGTTCAAGTCCCGCACGCCCTACAATTTTACTGTTGTGGTGGTTACGCTGCAGGTTTCGCGGCGTGATTTGCGGGAGCGAGATGGCAAAAATAGTTACTTCCGCCATCTTTTGCCCCTATGTCGGCTCGCGTGGGCGCTAAACACGCCCCTGTGCCAGATAGCACGCGAGATGAGATAGCGGATGTGCTGGCGGGTGTAAAAATCACCAGAGCGGCTTAGACGCCGCTGTGCTGCTTGCTGGTACGAGCGGTATATAGCTTAAGCATGGCTCTCCGATGTGTTTCCCTGTTGCTTGTGAGCAGTGTAACAAGATTACCTGGTCAGGTTGTGGCGAGCGCATTGAGCAGGCGCTCGCTCCTTTTGATTGATCAGAGCTGTGCGTGTGCGAGCGTAAACAGTAGCGCTCGCATCGGTTTTGTCAGCGACTGCAAATATGTGTATAATGTTTACGTTGTACTCAAAACGCACAACGGCCTCATCGTATAGCGGCCTAGTACTCCGCCCTCTCACGGCGGCAACACGGGTTCGAATCCCGTTGGGGTCACAGTTAGCACTGCCCTTGTAATACGAGCAAGGGCAGTGCTTTTTGTTTGCCGCAGGTTTGTTGCCAAATCTCTTGGGGAAAGCGTAGAAACCCACGTTGCAACAGGCAAACCCTTACAGTTCCGGGTAACTAGTATCCGGAGGTAAGCAGCACAGACTTATGAACGCCTTCTCAAAGAGCTGTTGATATGCTGTGCTAAAGTTTGAGGGTGGCACAAACTGAATAATTCTAATCCAATAAACTTCTTTAAGGGAGGATAATTTGTTTCTCGCGCTTCGCGAAATGCGCCATAATGCTTCACGCTTTATATTAATCACAGCGGTGGTTTTTCTGGTTAGTTATGTCGTATATTTTCTAACAGGGCTCTCAACGGGCTTAGCCGGTTCCTACTCGGAGGCTGTTGAAGACTGGAAAGCTGACAGCATAGTGCTGTCAGAATCCGCTAACTACAACATTGCAGCATCGGGAATTACCGCAGCCGCGCTAAAAGATATTAAAACTCAAGAGCCAGGCAACGAGGCGCTTGAGGTAAGCCCGGTTGTTGTTGACGCTCCCGGTAAGGATAACACCGTGAAACGCATTAGCGCCTACACTTTCGGCATTGACTTTAATTCGCCGCTTGCGCCACGCCTTGCAGAAGGAGACCTGCCAATAAAATCGAACGAACTGGTCGCTGATGTTAAGTTTAAGCAGGCGGGCATGAAGATCGGTGACCCGGTTGTTTTGCCGGTGCCACAGGCGCCCGATTCTAAGAACGTCACCTGGCGGATCTCAGGCTTTGTGAACGCGAAGTTCCAGGCCGCCCCAACGCTGTTTGTGTCCGCGGCGGAGTTTGCGCAGCATTTGCGCGCCGTGCGTAACCCGCACATTCCGGAAGAGCAAAAAGTTCTTGCAAACGCGGTTGTTCTATTTAAAACCCCGGGTGATAGCCTGCAAAAAACTGCCGGCGATAATGATCTTGAAATAATTGAGCCGGCTAAGTTTATTCAAAACCTGCCGGGGTTTGCGCCGCAGCAGCTAACGTTTAACATGATGATTGGTGCTTTAATCGGCATTCTAACCCTGGTGTTGGGCATCTTCGTTTACGTTTTAACGGTGCAAAAACGACAGATTTTTGGGGTTATGAAGGCGCAGGGTATCGCCACCTCATACATAGTGCGTTCGAGCGTGCTGCAAACGCTAGTTCTCACAGTTGTGGGTATTGCGCTTGGCTTTATCGCAACCTGGCTGACGAGTTTGGCGGTCGGCGGTGTGATCCCGTTTAAAATGGATCCGCTGCTATACCCGCTAATAAGTCTGGCGTTCATTGTGTTTTCTGTTGTTGGCGCGCTCGTACCAGCGCGAATGATAAGTAAAATTGATCCGATTGAGGCGATTAGCTAATGATTAGCTTAAAAAATGTAACCAAAACTTTTAAGCAGGGCACAACCACTATGCAGGCTCTAAAAACAACCAATTTTACGGCAGGCAGGGGTGATTTCGTTGCGATTATCGGACCGTCAGGCTCCGGCAAATCAACGTTCCTCACAATTGTCGGCGGGCTGCAGCGCGCGAGCACCGGCGAGGTTATGCTCGCCGGTGAGCGGGTGGACAACCTCAGCGCTAAAAAACGCTCTCAGATCCGCTTTGAAAATCTCGGATTTATTCTACAGTCGTCATCGCTCGTGCCGTTTTTGAAGGTCGAAGAGCAGCTGCTGTTGCACTCGAAGGTTGCGGGCACAAAGCCAGATATCGAGAAGCGGCAGCGGCTGCTGGAGAGGCTCGGGGTG
The DNA here is from genome assembly GCF_018531145.1 of Canibacter zhuwentaonis. Lineage (GTDB taxonomy): Bacteria > Actinomycetota > Actinomycetes > Actinomycetales > Microbacteriaceae > Canibacter > Canibacter zhuwentaonis. Next base: position 246,320 of record NZ_JAHDSZ010000001.1, read on the forward strand.
CAATCGTTGACTAAGAAGTATCCTGCGGAGCTTTCGGGCGGTGAGCGGCAGCGGGTTGCAATAGCTAATGCGCTGATGCACGATCCCGAGGTTATTTTAGCGGATGAACCAACCGCTGCGCTTGATACCGAGCGAGCGCTTGAAACCGCTAAGCTGCTGCGTGATATCACCAGAGAGTACCAGCGCACAACAATTATGGTGACCCACGATCAAAGGCTGCTGCAGTTCTGCACGCGAGTGTATGAGATCCGCGACGGCGTACTTACGGAAAAACCGGAGCTCTGCGGGGCGGATTAGACCGTGCAGCGGCTGGTCTGTGGTGTTACTGGAGTGCGCGTGGGCGTCCGGATTCGCGCTGCCTGCCCGTCAGCAGATAGCATACAGTTTGTGATACCTGCCGCGCTTTATGCGAGGTGTGCCGGGCGGCTTGCTTGTTTGCGCCCAGCAGCTGTGGTATGCTTGTTGCAGCTCTCAGCAAGCTGAGAATTGAAGCGGATAATCTCCCACCTTTTATGCACTGAGCATATTCAGGTAGTTGGCATCCCGTCGCGGTTTAACCGTGATAGCTACAGGGTGCGGGGCGCTGTGTTGCTCTATATTTCGTTTCTTTGGTGTGCACACCGTTATGGTGAGCCGTCGCTGTCACACTTATTGTTTAAGGAGCAAGCTATTAGCGAACCACGCACAAACGAACGAATCCGCGTCCCAGAGGTGCGCCTGGTAGGTCCAGGAGGTGAGCAGGTTGGCGTTGTAGCGGTTAGTGTAGCGTTGCGACTTGCCCGAGAAGCTGATCTTGATCTCGTTGAGGTTGCCCCAAACTCTAAACCGCCCGTGGCCAAAATTATGGACTACGGTAAGTTTAAGTATGAGGCTGCGCAGAAAGCTAAAGAAGCTCGTCGTAATCAGGCTAATACCGTGCTGAAAGAGGTGCGGTTTAGGCTTAAAATAGACACGCACGATTATGAAACAAAAGCTAAGCGTGCGGTAGGGTTCTTAGAGTCCGGCGATAAGGTTAAAGCAATGATTCAGTTTAGAGGTCGTGAGCAGTCGCGCCCTGAGCTGGGAGTTAAACTGTTGAAGCAGTTTGCCGCAGACATTGCAGAGCACGGCGTGGTTGAATCCGCGCCGCGTATCGACGGGCGCAATATGGTGATGGTGATTGCACCGCTGAAGAATAAGTCGGAGGCTCGCGCAAAGCAAAATGCGAAGCGCGCCGAAGAGAAAGTTAGCCGCCAGAAAGCACGCGCAGATAAAAACGCGTCTGCCTAAGGCGGCAAGAAAATAGTCATCGCTGTTAGCAGTGATCGTATATCAAGGAGAATCGAATGAAGCAGAAAACGCACTCGGGAGCTAAAAAACGCTTTCGTGTTACAGGCAGTGGCAAAATTATGAAACAGCAAGCTGGTATGCGGCACAACCTCGAGGTTAAAGCGTCAAAGCGCAAGCGCCGTCTAAATGCGGATCAGGTGCTCGCAAAGGGCGATGTGAAGCAGGCTAAAAAGATGCTAGGGCTGTCATAGTCCGCTTTCCCGGGTAAACCACAAGAATTATTAAGTAAGGAAAATCAGCAATGGCAAGAGTAAAAAGAGCTGTTAATGCTCACAAGAAGCGTCGCACAGTTCTCGAGCGCGCACAGGGATATCGCGGTCAGCGGTCGCGTCTTTACCGTAAGGCTAAAGAGCAGCTGCTGCACTCATACGTTTATGCGTATAACGACCGCCGTAAAAACAAGGGTAATTTCCGTCGCCTCTGGATTCAGCGTATTAACGCAGGCGCACGTGCAAACGGTTTGACATACAACCGGTTTATTCAGGGTCTAAGTCTGGCGGGCATTGAGGTTGATCGTCGGATGCTTGCAGAGCTTGCAACCAACGAGCCAAACACCTTTGCACAGTTGGTAAAACTGGCTAAAGAAGCGCTCCCGGCAGACACCTCTGCTCCTAAAACAGACGCTTAACTATTAGGCTTAAGAGCTGCTTACAGTTTTGACTGTGAGTAATCTTAAAGAGTGGCTTACGGCTTTGGCTGTGAGTCACTCTGCTGTGCTAGCACGAGTATATTCCAGCAGTTTTGTCGCCCGTCTCTCTCGAGCGAGGTTTAAACGGTAGTATTGCCTGCGCTAGATTTAAGATTGACTAAAACAGAGAGAGAGGTTAAGCGTGATCGACAATCCCAAAGCCGAGCAGATCAGAAAAGCGCGCCAGCTACTGCGCAAAAAAGAGCGGCTACAGCAGAATAAATTCTTAGTAGAGGGTCCGCACGCCGTAACCGAACTGTTGAGTGCCAGCGTGGGCGTGCCGCTGGTTATCTACATAACCCTTGCCGCGCGAGCGGCTCGTCCGCTGCTCGGCAGGCTGGCTGATAAACGCCGCGTGCGTGTTGAAACGGTTACCGAGCAGGTTATAGCCGAGCTTAGCGACACAGTGACTCCGCAGGGCGTTGTTGCGATTGCAGAGATTCAAAACGCCACGCTGGCAAAAATTTTCACCCCGGCAGCGTCGCTCGTGGCGGTGCTGCACGGGGTGCAAGACCCTGGCAATGCTGGCACCGTGCTGCGGGTTGCTGATGCAAGCGGGGCGGACGGCGTGATTTTCACAGGGGCCGGAGTTGATCCGTGGCATCCGAAGGTGTTGCGCGCCACAACAGGATCTATTTTCCACCTGCCAGTTGCTGCAGTTGGCGACATTGACACTGTGCTTCACTCCGCCACGCAGGCGGGGCTAATAACGGTTGCAACCGACCTTGCGGGGGCTGATTTGAATCCGACGGATCAGCTGTTCAAAAACCCGGTGTGCTGGGTATTTGGTAATGAAGCGCAGGGGCTTGACAGATCCGCCAGAGAAAAATGCGAGACATCACGCAAGCTCCCGATATACGGCGCGGCAGAGTCGCTGAACATCGCAACCGCGGCATCGGTGTGCCTGTACATCAGCGCGTTCGGTCGTCGGAGCGGTAGCTAGGGGATTGTTTCCCCTCAGCTGGGTAACTACCTGCTTTTCGGCGCAGCAGCAGAAACACCAGCGCGCCGCCGATAATGGTTGCGCAAAGAGCCATAGCTAGCGGCAGACTAAACTTTATCCATGGCATACCTTGTGGTGGCACGGCTGCCGTCTGCTCTGCTGATTCGTGCGCAATCACGTCGCTGCTGCTAACGCTGCCAACGCCAAATTTAAATGACCCCTCGATCGGATGCCCGTCGGAGGAAACAACACGCCAGTTCACAACGTAAATGCCGTCTGCTGCGCCTTTGATCTTAGCAGCGAAATCCTGCGTTACAGTGTTGCGGTTAATTTTTGGAACACCGTTTGAAACAATCTCACCCGTGGCGTTTTTAATCTCAACTACGGTGCCCTCGTTGGTGTTAATAACATCGTTATTGAAAGTGAGCGATATTTTTTCGGGGGCTGCTGCGGCAACGCTGTTTGCAACCGGGTCTGTTACAACTAGCTTATCGTGAGAGTGCGCGGAGGTTATATTAGAGGCGAGCAAAAGCACTGTTATTGCTGCGATGGCAACTATAACGGCGGCGGATTTTTTAATTAACTGCATGATTTCCTTTAGGTTAATTTAGAGAATAAAACGATTCAGAATCGGGGTAACGATGTAGAACCGTGATAAACGCGTTGTTGCTTGCAATGACTGCAGTGAAGCGCAAAAGCTCTTTGCACGCGCCCAATTATAGTCGCCTATTTTGTGATTGCCGTGCTTAAACTTTTAAAAGTTATCCACAATCTTTGCGGTGTTGAGCATATCGTTCCTATTCCTCGGCTAAAATTATTTACTGTGCAAAACGAAAACCCAATTACAGAGTCTGCCGTGCAAACAGCGGTTGCTGCGGCAGTTGCTGCTTTTAGCGATGCCGCCAGTTTAGCAACCCTAAAACTCGCGAAAGCAGAGCATCTGGGTGAGAAGAGCGTAATTGCCAAGCTCAACTCTCTGATGCGCGAGGTACCCAAGGCTGAAAAAGCCGCCACAGGCAAACTTATGGGGCAGGCGCGTGCGCAGGTAGAAAAGGTTTATGCGGCGCGCGAGGGTGAGCTTGCGCAGGAAGCAGCCGCAGCGCAGCTTGCTGCAGAAGCCGTTGATGTGACTGCGGCACCGATCCGCCGCCAAATAGGCGGCAGGCATCCGTTGGCGCAGCTGCAGGAAGACATTGTGGATAGTTTCGTTGCGATGGGCTGGGAGGTTGCAGAAGGGCCAGAGCTTGAGCACGAGTGGTACAATTTTGACGCGCTCGGCTTTGATCAGGATCATCCGGCGCGCGCCGAAGCAGATACTTTCTATATTGCGGATGCACCGCAGCTGCTCCTGCGCACGCACACTTCACCCGTGCAGAGCCGTGCGCTTTTGAGCCGTGAGCTGCCGCTTTACATAGTCGCTCCGGGCAGGGTTTATCGCACTGACGAGCTTGACGCAACGCACACGCCCGTATTTCACCAGATCGAGGGAATTGCGGTTGATAAAGGTTTAACGATGGCGCATCTAAAAGGCACGCTTGAGCATTTTGCGCGGCGGATGTTTGGAGACGATGCAAAAATCAGGCTGCGCCCCAATTTTTTTCCGTTCACAGAGCCGAGTGCTGAGATGGACGTGTGGTTTCCTAATGCGCGCGGCGGCGCTCGCTGGATAGAATGGGGCGGCTGTGGCATGGTTGATCCGAATGTACTGCTCGCTGCGGGGATTGATCCCGAGGAATATCAGGGTTTTGCCTTTGGTATGGGAATTGAACGTACTCTGCAGTTTAGAAACGGCATTAACGATATGCGTGACATGGTTGAGGGCGATGTGCGGTTTAACGCACAGTTTGGAGGGCTTGTATAATGCGTATCCCACTGAGCTGGTTGAATGAGCAGACACCGCTTGTGGCAGCGGATCTTAAGAGCGTGCATGCCGCTCTCGTACAAGTCGGGTTTGAAGAAGAAGCAACGCACAGCTTTGAGATAAGCGGCCCGGTTGTTGTTGGCGAGGTGCTTTCGCGCGAGCCAGAAGAGCATTCGAACGGTAAAACTATTAACTGGTGCCGGGTGCGGGTTGCGCAGCCCGGTGCGCTCGCTGCAGATGGCGGTGCCCACGAGCGTGGGATTGTGTGCGGCGCGCACAATTTTGACGTTGGCGATAGGGTCGTTGTGGCTTTGCCCGGCGCGGTTCTGCCGGGCGGATTTGTGATTGCGGCGCGTAAAACATACGGTCACGTGTCTGACGGTATGCTGGCGGCGGCGAGTGAGCTTGGGCTGGGCGATGTTGGCAGCGGAATTATTGTGCTGCAGCAGCTCGGTCTTAAGGCAGAGATCGGCACGGACGCGCTAGAACTGCTGGGGCTGCGTGATAGCGCTGTTGAAATTAACGTGACTCCCGACCGCGGTTACGCTTTTAGTGTGCGAGGTGTTGCTCGCGAGTATTCGCACGCAACCGGTGCGCAGTACACTGATCCGGCAATTGCCCTCACAGAGCGTGCCAGGGTCGTGCAGGCGCAAGGTCTCGAGGTGGAATTAGCGGATCAAGCTCCAATTCGCGGGCGGCGCGCTGTGAGCGGGTTTATCACAAGGCTGCTCACTAAGGTGAGAGCTGATACCCCAACTCCGCAGCTGATTTTGTCAAGGCTTGTGCTTGCCGGGCAGCGCAGCACCGGCATAGTGAGCGATTTGGCCAACTATGTGATGCTCGAACTTGGTAATCCGCTGCACACCTACGATGCCGCCAAAATTGACGGGAAGATTACGGTGCGCAGGGCTGTTGCTGGCGAAGAGCTACTGACCCTTGACGGGGTGACGCGTAAACTCCACCCGGAGGATCTTGTAATCGCCGATAATTCCGGTGTTATTGGGCTTGCCGGAGTGATGGGCGGTGAGCGTACCAAAGTCACTGCGGCAACAACAGAGGTGCTAATTGAGGCGGCTAATTTTGATCCTGTATCAGTTGCCCGCACCGCGCGGCGGCACAAGCTGCCGAGCGAGGCTGCAAAGCGTTTTGAGCGTGGTGTTGATCCGTTTGTTGCTGAGGCGGCAGCGCAGCGTATGGCTGAGCTGCTTGTGACGCACGCGGGCGCAACGCTCACAGAGACCGGCTCCAAAGATGTTGCGGAATTTAAGCTGCGGGAGATTCTGCTGCAGCCAGGGTATATTGCAAACCTAATTGGTATTTCATACTCCGAGGAGCAGATTATTGAGTCGCTGCGGCTTATCGGGTGTGATACGCGAGAGAGTGCGGTCGGGCTTGTTGTGACACCTCCTAGCTGGCGCAGTGATCTGAGCCGCCCGGCAGATCTTGCCGAGGAGGTGGTGCGGATCACCGGGTACGAGCATATTCCGGCAATTTTGCCGGTGGCTCCTCCCGGGCGAGGTTTAACCAGGGCGCAAAAGCTGCGCCGCACCGTGGCTCGCACAGTAACGGCCTTTGGTTTAACAGAGGTGCAGTGTTACCCGTTTGTGAGCGCAAAACAGCTTGCCGTGTTTGATGAAACACCGTTAACGGCTGCAATTTCTGTGACCAAACCGGGCGTTGCTGTGAAGCTGGGGAATCCGCTTGACGGGCAAACTCCGTTTTTGCGCAAATCGCTGCTACCGGGCTTGGTTCTTGCCGCGCAGCGTAACAATTCACGAGGACTCACCAACCTGGCATTGGCTGAGTTTGGCAGTGTGTTTTTGCCGGCGGGCGAGGTTGTGCTGCCGCCAACTCCGCCGCTTGCAGCGCGCCCTGATGAGGCTGTTCTTAACGCCATAAAAGAGGCTATTCCAGCGCAGCCGGTGCACGCAGCGGGTCTATTTACGGGGAGTGCTGAAACTCAGGGAGTTTGGCAGCAGGAACGTGAATACGACTGGCGCGACGCGCTCGATGCCGCCCGTGCTGCTGTTTCCGCAGTTGGCGCGCAGCTAACTGTGACGCAGGGCACACACCCCGCGTTTCACCCCGGGCGTACCGCCGTGCTCAGCGTTTCAGGAGAGCACATCGGTTTTGCGGGCGAGTTGCTGCCCGAGTTGGTTGCAGCGTCACACCTGCCGCACCGGGTGAGCGTGTTTGAGCTTGATCTGAGCCTGCTAATCAAGCTTGCGCCACGTGCGGTGACAACAGCGCAGCTGAGCACGTATCCCGCAGCAACTCAAGACTTGACCCTGCAGGTTGCTGAGCACACACCAAGCTCTGTTGTTGAGGAGGCTGTTGCGGAGGGCGCGGGGGAGCTGCTCGAAAATATTAGACTCGTTGCAGACTACCGGGGCGCTGTTGCGCAGACGGGTAAAAAAGCGCTCACCTTTAGTCTCAGATTTAGGGCGGCGGATCGCACCCTCGAGGCCAAAGAAGCATCCGCTGCCAAAATGGAAGGTGTTGCGCGTGCACACGAGGTCACGGGCGCTACGCTGTAACCCTGTCAACTTGTGAGGGCGGTGAACGCTGATGCCACTGCAAGCGGTGCTCGCTACGCTGTTTTGTGTGTACCCGTTGCTGGTAGCTCCTGTGCTCTGGCGAATTATGATAACAGACATAGAGGAAATGCGGATTGCGAACCGTGACACCGCGCAACTGTATTTGCTCACCAGCGCCGTGGTGGCGCTGGGGGTTGTTATTGTGGGTGTTGTAGCTGGCACAAACGCGGCGGCACCTGGCGGGCAGCGCCAGACTGTGATGGTGCTTGTGGAGTCGGTTACCGTGGCGGCTGTGCTAGCTGTAGCGGTGGCGTTTTTGGGGCTCTGCGCGAGCTTTATAAGCAGAAATAAGATTGGTTTTGGCGACACCAAGCTGTTACCGCTGCTCGTATTTGTTGCGGTGTTAGTTGGCGGGGTGGAGGCTGTTTTGGTTTTTGCCGCAGTGACCGCTGTTGCGCTCGCGCTAATCCTTGTAGTGCGGGCGCAATGGGTCAAGCTTGGCGGTGTTCCTGCCGCGCCTGCGCTGGTTATTGGCTTCTGCTGTGCGTATTTTGTTGGAGGTGTGGAAAAGCTGCTGCAGTTTTAGCTTTGCGGTGTACAATCGTAATTGTTTCAGTGTTTAGAACCGCGCTTATATCCGCCCCGTTTTGGCAGTTAAAACCCCCGACTGTAAGGAGAAAACATGACATACGTGATTGCTTTGCCGTGTGTAGATGTTAAAGATCGCGCCTGCGTTGATGAGTGTCCGGTGGATTGCATTTACGAGGGCGAGCGGATGCTGTACATTCACCCAGACGAGTGCGTTGACTGCGGCGCGTGCGAGCCTGTGTGCCCGGTTGAAGCTATTTATTACGAAGACGACCTGCCCGATGAGTGGGAACAGTATTACAACGTAAACGTCGAGTTCTTTGACGAAATTGGCTCTCCCGGAGGCGCTGCCAAAGTCGATGCCTATGATTTTGATCATCCGCTAGTTGCGGTGCTGCCAAAACAGCAGTAGCGGATAGCAGCTATTAGCCGCAAGTTTTAGATTTAACAGTTTTTTCGAGTAGGCTAGTAGCGTCCATATGTTTATATATTCTATTAGCGGTTTTTTGTGCAGGGAGGAATACAAAAACTATGACGAACTCAGCAACAGCTAAAATTCATGTAAACGGCGTGAGCGCAGAATTGCCGGTGCTGGAGGCGAGCGAGGGGCGATCCGCCATTGATATTCGCACGCTGACGCAGCAGACCGGGCTTACCGCTCTCGACTACGGTTTTGTTAACACCTCATCAACGAAATCAGCGATCACGTTTATTGACGGAGATAAGGGTATTCTGCGTTATCGCGGGTATCCGATCGAAGAACTGGCAGAGCATTCAACCTTCCTTGAGGTTGCCCAGCTGCTTATCAACGGCGAATTCCCGAGCAGCGAAGAGTTTAAAGAGTTTGATACCCGCGTGCGTAAACACACCCTCTTGCACGAGGATATGAAATACTACTTTGAAGGCCTGCCGCATACAGCACACCCAATGGCGGTTTTGGCCGGCGGTATTCAGGCGCTTTCAACATTCTACGAGGATTCACTGCACGCGGTTTCACCGCGCCTAGTTGAGGTGAACACGGTGCGGCTGCTGGCTAAACTTCCAGTTATCGCAGCCTATGCCCATAAAAAATCTATTGGACAGGCTTTCCTGTATCCGGATAACTCGCTGAATTTTGTTGAGAACTTCCTGCGGCTTAACTTTGGCAACCTTGCTGAGCCGTACGAAATCAACCCCGTGCTCGTAAAGGCTCTTGACAGGCTTTTGATCCTGCACGCCGATCACGAGCAGAACGCCTCAACGTCAACCGTGCGCCTGGTGGGCTCCACCGGGGCAAATATGTTCTCTTCTATTTCTGCCGGCATTAACGCGCTTTCTGGGTCACTGCACGGCGGCGCTAACGAGGCAGTTTTAAAGATGCTGCAGGGGATAATTGACTCCGGCGGATCGGTGCGTGACTTTGTGGAGCGCGTGAAGAATAAAGAAGCCGGGGTGCGGCTGATGGGCTTCGGGCATCGTGTCTACAAGAACTATGACCCTCGCGCTAAAATCGTTAAGCAGAGCGCCGATGAGGTGCTTGCGGCGCTCGGAATTAATGATCCGTTGCTTGATATTGCGAAAGAACTCGAGCAGATTGCGCTTGAGGACGATTATTTCATCTCGCGCAAACTGTACCCGAACGTTGATTTTTACACGGGTGTTATTTATAAGGCGATGGGCTTCAATCCGCGTATGTTTACAGTTTTGTTTGCTATCGGTAGGCTTCCCGGGTGGATCGCGCACTGGCAAGAGGTGCAGCAGGATAGCAACTCAAAAATTGGTCGCCCACAGCAGCTGTACGTGGGTAAAACGGAGCGCCACATTGAGCGCTAGGGTCTTGTTTGCATGAGTTGTGCGCGGCTAACCGCAAACTCGTTTGCGCAGGCGCTTTTAGCTGCCTATGCGTGCAGGCGCGGCTGTCTGCGCAGGTGATGCGTCGTAATTACGGTCGTTTGTGCTTAGTAGCATAGGCTTTGTGCTGATGGTTTCAGCTATTCTCCCGGTTACGGGTGTAAAATTGCTGTATTTGGTTAGCTAAACAGAGGAGGATAGGATCATGGCGGCAATGAAACCTCGCACCGGTGACGGTCCGATGGAGGCTGTTATTGAGGGGCGTTTAATAATTGTGAAAGTTCCTCTTGAGGGCGGCGGCAGGCTTGCGGTATCTATGAGACAAGACGAGGCCGAAGCTCTCAGTCGCGTGCTAAACGAGGTTATTAAACCCAAATAAAAGCGCGTATCATGCTGGAAGCTACTAAACGGCGGTTAACCTTTAGCGCAGGTGTGTGCAGCTTGATCAAAGTGAGCCAAGGCGATTAAAACTGTTATCCCGGGGCGGTTTTTTATCACTCTAGCAGCTGCGTGCGTGATAGAAAGCTTAACCTTTTGAGTCGAGCAATAACCTCTGCCAGTTCGTCTGTTAGCTGATCACGCAATGCGCAAGGCTCTTAAACTTAAGCAGGGTCGGGGCGGTAGGTAGTGTCCACAATCCGTTATTCGGGCAACTTTACTCGGCCAGTTTCGTGATGGTTAGCAGACCGTTACCGGTTGGTGTGAGGCTTGTTGCGACTGCGGTTGATTCCACAACCGCGGCGAGCAGGTCTCTGAAGTTCGTGGTGATAGAGTCCCGCGCCGCTGGATCGGCAACCTGACCGTGCCACAGCGCGTTGGGGACGAGAATTGATCCGCCCTGGCGCACAACCAGCAGCCCGTGCTCAATGTATCCCAGCAGATTGCTGGGGTTCGCATCAATCAGGAGCAGGTCGTACGAGTTGTTCTCAAAGCGCGGCAGCATCTGAGATGCGTCCTGAGTTATGAAGCGATAGCGCGACGCGGCAATTCCCGCAGCCTGAAAAAGCGGTTTCGCCTGGTTCTGAAATTCCGACTCAATATCAACCGAGGTGAGTGTTGCCTGTGGCAGGTGGCGCAGCAGCGAAAGCCCAGAGACACCGCACCCGGTGCCGAGCTCGCAGATTTTTTTCGCGTTGGTCATAACCGCAGTGCTTGCGATCACGGCGGCGGTTGCGCGACTCACCGGTGCTATACCAAACTCCAGCGATAGCTTGCGTGCCCGCGTAATGGGCTCGGGCTCAGCATGAAAATGCTCAGTGTATTGCCAGTTACTTGATAGTTTATTCACAATTCTCCCCGTCAGTATATTGTAAAGCGTACTGCTAACAGCGCATAAAACATCTTACTATTAGTAAAATAATATTATGGGCTTAACGATCGAAAAGATTATGATTATCGTGGTAATCGCGGTTATCATTCTGGGCCCTGAGAAACTCCCGGAATATGCGCAGCAGCTCGCGCAGCTCGTGAAAAACCTGCGCAGGCTAACGATGAGCGCTAAAGAGCGTATGCGCGAAGAAATGGGAGAAGAGTTCGGCTCGGTAGACTGGAAGCAGTACGATCCGCGGCAGTATGATCCGCGGAAAATCATCCGCGACGCAATAATTCATGACGAGCAGAGCCAGGCTGTTAATAAGAAGCTGCGCGATGCCGGGTATGACGAGCAGGTGGCGGATCCGCGACGCGCTGCGGTCAGCGGTATGCTGATAGCGGATGCTGCAAAACAGCGCGAACAGGTGCTCACCAACGAGCGAACTGTGCCGTTTGACTCGGAGGCAACCTAGCAGGCTGTTGCAGCGGCGGATAACCAGCGGTGCGGATGCGACCAGTACCGGGAGGCTGGTTGAGTTGGATGCTACCGACCAGTGCGACTGTGGCTAAGGCAACCTAGCGTGGTTGCAGGGGGAGTTGTTTATTGCTGAGATTGCGACCTCGCGCAACTATTTTTGAGGCGAGCTGCTTGATTGCCACGGCAGCGGGATCCGCTTGAGAATTAAACGTTGCTAAGCCTTTGTTATCGAGCGCCCGCCGGTAAGCTTCGCTAAACGGTATTTGAGTAAGCAGCCCTACGGGTGCAAACTCTGGCGATGTTTTTGCAAAGGCGCTGTTTAGATTCTGCGCAACAAGCTCGCCTCCGCCCGTGCCAAAGGGGTGAATTAGGCTGTTATCGGGCAGGCGCATACTGCTCAGGTTTTCAACAACGCCGATCACGGTTTGTCCGTTCTGATGAGCCAGCAGACCGGAGCGCACCGCAACACTCGCAGCAGACGTTTGCGGGGTAGTTACAACCAGCACCTCTGCGTGGGGCAGCAGCTGCCCAAAACTGAGCGCAATATCGCCGGTTCCCGGCGGCAAATCAACGAGCAGATAGTCAAGATCGCCGAAATAAACATCTCGCAAAAACTGTTCCAGGGTGCGGTGCAGCATCGGGCCGCGCCATGACACTGCAGTTTCCTGCGCGGCTTTATCGCCTAGAAACATACCAATTGAGATAGTGCTCACGCCGTTTGCCAGCGGGGGCATAATCATGTTGCCAACCCGGGTAGGTGAAACCGTGCGACCATCGCTGTCAACAAGTCCCATGAGAAGCGGAATAGAAAACCCAAAAATATCCGCGTCGATCAGCCCGACACGGTATCCGCTGGCGCTAAGCTCGAGCGCCAGCGATGCGGTTATTGACGATTTACCAACCCCGCCCTTGCCGCTGCTCACCGCGATTATGCGCGTGAGTGTACCCGGCGCGAACTGCATACCGCGTTGGGGACGGATCTGCTGAATTAGCCGGTTGCGCTCGTCAGGAGTCATAACCGTGACGCTCAGCTCCAGGGAGGTAACCCCGGCAGTTTTTGTGATTGCCTCCCGCACGGCGCGCTCAATGCTTTTAGCCGCAGGGCAGCCATGTACGGTCAGTTTCAGCTGCGCGCTCACCTCGCCGGCGCTGCTGACGCTGCGCAGCTCGATCATTTCAAGATCCGTAATCGGTTTCCTGATTTCCGGATCGTGCACAGCGCTAAGTGACTGCCAGACAAGCTCCTTAAGCATGGTCACAAAATCCGCAGCTATATTTTTTCGTTAATGTTGAATCTACCAGTGAATGGGTTTTGCGTTATCGAGCTAACCTCGGTGTTTTTAATCGGGGCGCTCTGTGAGTCAGCTGCGGTGGTAGTTTGCGCTCCTGCATTGCTGCACTGCTGTGCTGTTGTTGTGGACATCTCTTCCTGTAGTTCTTCGAGCATAGTTTTTATTTCACCGCGTAACCATTCGCGGTCGGGCAGCTCTTTGAGCGCGAGCCGCAACGCCACAACCTCACGTGCCAGAAACTCTGTGTCGGCGAGATTACGCTCGGCGCGTTGGCGATCTTGCTCGATGTGTACCCGCTCGCGATCATCCTGCCGGTTTTGAGCGAGCAGAATCATCGGGGCGGCGTATGAGGCCTGCAGCGAGAGAATCAGGGTGAGGGCTGTGAACCCGATTGCGGCGCTGTCAAAACGCATGTTTTCGGGTGCGAGCGTGTTCCAAATTATCCAGAGTGCACAAAACAGGGTCAGGATAACTAGAAAAGAAGGTGTTCCCATACCGCGCGCGATCGCCTCTGACCACTGCCCAAACTTCTCGCTGCGGCTGATTTTTTGCGAGCCGTCAAGATTTTTGGCGGATTTACGAGATGCGTTGCCAGCGTTGCTGTTGTTAGCCACTATCACGAGCCTCCATTTTCTGGTGTGTCGTCAGCATGACGCCAGTCATCTGGCAACAGGTGATCTAAAACATCGTCAATTGTAACAACCCCGACGAGACTGTTGTTATCGTCAACAATTGGCACCGCAACAAGGTCGTAGGTTGCGAGCCGTCGAGCAACCTCTGCCGCGCTGGCGGCAACGTGTACCGGCTCAATTTCCTCCAGCAGCGCAGAAAGTCTCTCGTGTGGCGGGAAGCGTAGCATCCGCTGAAAATGCACAATTCCCTGATATTCGCCGGTGGGTGTTTCGTAAGGGGGAAGTGTGACATAGGCGGCGGCCGCCATTGCCGGTGGAATCTCTTGATTGCGGATCATTGCGAGCGCTGCAGCAACCGACGCCTCAGAGGAGAGCACAATTGGGCTGGGGTTCATTAGACCGCCGGCGGTATCCTGCTCGTATGCGAGAAGGCGGCGCACATCTTCGGCTTCTGCTGGCTCCATTAGATTGAGCAGTTCTTGACCGTGCCTTTCGGGCAGCGCGTAGATGAGGTCGGCGGCATCGTCTGGCTCCATGTGATCGAGCACATCAGCAGCCCGATCCGAGTCAAGCCAGGCGAGTATTTGCACCTGATCTTCTTCGTTCATCTCTTCAAGCGCATCCGCAACCATGCTATCAGACAGCGCCGCAACAACCTCGCGGCGGCGAGTGTCGGGCAGCTCTAGAAGGTTTTCGGCAAGATCGGAGGGCTTCAAATCAACCATTGTTTTGATGAGCTGCTCAGCGGATGTGCTGCCCGCGGCGTCGCTGTTGTGCTGCAACTCCTGCCAGCCGATTGTCTTGGTTTTGGCGCGCCCAAAAGCGGTCTGTGGTTTTTTTGCCTGCTTCACAAAAACATCCGCAATAACCCATTCCGACTGGCGAGTTTGCTCAATAGCGGCGTCTTCAATAAGCATTAGCTCGCCGTCGGTAACGGTTTTACGGGAGCGCCCAATAATTTCTGCGAGCACGCGATATTCACCCCCACGCTGTTTAAAACGGCGGATATTAATGCGTTCATTGGAGATAACCTGCCCTCCGGTGACGGAGATAATATCTGCTATCGGAATAAACACGCGCTTGCGCCCCGGGATCTCTACCACCATGCCGGTAACTCGTGGCAGCTCATCCCACCGTTCGAGCACGACCACGTCACGCATTTTGCCGATACGATCGCCGTACGGGTCAAAAACCGGGCGACCGGCTAGCCTGCTTACAAATACACGATTATCTGACACGCACTATATAATAGTGCAAACTTCTGTGTGCTCAGCTCAATTTTTAGCGGATAAATAGGCTAATTCATAGCTAACAGTGGTTGAATAGAAACATGGCTTTTAGAAGAACGAACGGCGCAAAAATGATGCCTCCTGAGTTTTTTGAAAACCCCGGCGCGGGTGTTGTTTCAACGTACGATTCGGAGGGCGCGGCGCAGCACGCAATCGATATTTTGGTGGCGGATGGTTTTGCCGCAAACGGGCTGAGCATTATTGGCAGGGGAGTGCACAGTGTGGAAAAGGTGATCGGCAGGGTAACCTACGCAAAAGTTGCTCTCGGCGGTGTTTTCAGCGGTGTTTATCTGGGAATTGGGTTTACTCTCGTGGCGTTGCTGCTGGGGATTGTGAAAATCGAGAACGTTGGCGGCGCGTTTGGTGGAATTATGATTATTGGTATCGGCGCGGGCGTACTGCTGGCGATTCTTACGCAAACCTTTGCGGGAGCTCGTAAAAGATACACTTCTGTAACACGGATTTTGGCTGAGCGATACGAAATTGTAGCACCCGCAGCAGATGTTACCAGGGCGCGTAGCATCTTGCAGGAGCACGCGATAAGAGAGCACAGCTAGCCGCTGCTGTTAACCGCGCTTTAGATTAGTATGGGTTCGGAGGTTTAACTCAGAACCCATACTTTAATAACTATTTACGCCCCGACTGCACCCAGGCTTCAACCTCGGCAACAGTGCGCGGGATGTGTGCCGAGAGGTTGCGAGAGCCATCTTCTGTGACCACAATATCATCCTCGATGCGCACTCCAATGCCCCAGAACTCTTCGGGAACTGTGAGATCTCCGGGGTGAAAGTAAAGACCTGGTTCGATTGTGAAAACCATGCCTGGTTCAAGAATTGCGTTATAGTACATCTCACGCCGAGCCTGTGCGCAGTCGTGCACATCAATACCCAGATGGTGGCAGGTGCCATGCACCATATAGCGCCTGTGATATGGCAGCTCGGGGTCTGGATTATCAGGCAGGAATCCCCACTGCTTGACCTTTTCTGCGATAACAGCCATGGCCGCGTCATGCACTTCGTGGAACTTAATACCGGGGCGGGCGACTTTGTGAGCTGCATCCGCCGCTTCCAAAACGGTTTCATAAACTTTTTTCTGAATCTCGTTAAAACGACCAGAAATTGGGACTGTGCGCGTAATATCGGCGGTGTACAGGCTCTCAACCTCAACACCGGCGTCGAGCAGCAGCAGCTCGCCCTCTTTTACGGGGCCGTCGTTTGTTATCCAGTGCAGAGTGCAGGCGTGAGCGCCAGCTGCGGCTATTGTGTCATAACCCTCCCAGTTGCCCGCGGTGCGCGCGTGCTTGTGGAACATAACCTCAACAACCCGCTCGCCGCGCTCGGCGGTAACTGCGCTGTCGAGATTGTTAATAACCTCGTCAAAGCCCCTGCCAGTGGCGTTAACTGCGAGCTGCATTTGCGCTATCTCGTAGTCGTCTTTAACCAGGCGGAGCTCGTCTAGAAACTCTGCGAGCGCGGCGTTATCAAGGGTTACATCGTCAGCTGTGCTTTGAAACTCGGTAATTGGTTTGCAGTTAAGCCCCAGTGCGGTGCTCACCTGTTTTAGTGATGGTTTTGCGCCTATCCAAAACTCTCCAACTTCGGAGTTGTCAAAGAACTCTTTGCTGTAGCGAGTTGCGGACTCGGCAAAGTAGAGCGTAACAGTGTGCTGCATACTATCGCACTGTGCGGCTGCGCCCGCTACGTCATCAGCGGTGGTGGCTGTGTCCTCACTAATCGCACAGCTTGCAACAGGGTCGAAAACTAAAACTGCCCCCGGTGCCGCGTTCGCGCCCCAGCCGGTAAGGTGCGTAAAAGAGGTGTGCGGGCGGAACATATAAAAAGTATCGTTAGCGCGCTGTTTCATAATGCCCGCGGCGATCACAAGGCGCTTTGCGGCAAACTTGCGGCTCACCTTGGCGCGCCGCGCAGCAGCATACGGGGCAACTTCGTGTACGGTTGCAGGCTCGCTCGGCACTGCGTCCCAGTTGTTGCTCATGTATTCAAGAAACTTGCTGTCTACTGAGAGCGTTGTACGTGAAAAATTGTCAATCTTAACTTCGTGACTGGCACAAACAGAAACATTCCGGTTAGTATTTTTGTCGCTCATATATGGTATTATTTCACATGGTTTTTAACGTATGCTTAAATCAGGTTAGTTACACGTTTAAGACATACTTAGAATTTTAAGAGAGCAAAATGCACGAGCATCCGCAGTACGATCTGCACACACACTCTCACTTCTCTGACGGCACAACATCCGTTGCTGAAATTGCCGAGCTGGTTGCTGCAGCCGGGCTTGCTGGATTCGCGCTCACAGATCACGATTCTGTGCGCGGTTGGGAAGAAGGGCGCGCCGCAGCCGCATCTTACGGGCTGGATTTCATCCCTGGAATCGAGCTGTCAACTCGCGAAAACGGGGTCAGTTCGCACATTTTGGGTTATGGCTTTAACCCGCGCGATGAAAAACTGCTGACCGCGCTGCAGCAAATCCGGCTGATGCGAGTGCGGCGGGTGCAAGAGATAGTTGCGAAGCTGAGCTGCGATTACCAGATTTCGTGGGAGAGTGTGCAGGGCGTGAGTGCCAGCGCTGAGACAATAAGCCGCCCGCACATTGCCGACGCGCTGATTAGCTCTGGAATCGTGGCGGATCGCACAGTCGCTTTTAACACACTGCTACATCCCTCTTCTAAATACTATGTGCCGCTGCAGGAGCTGCGCACGAGCACAGCGGTGCAGCTGTTACGCAAGGCGGGCGGATGCGTTGTGCTGGCGCATCCGGCAGCTTTTAGAAATAAGACGATAGTCAGCAGGGAACAGCTGCGCAGTCTGCGCGAAGCAGGGCTTGCGGGAATAGAACTACGCCACCCGGAGAATGATCCGCAAAAACTCGCTCGCGTTTGCGAGGCTGCGACCGGGCTTGATCTGCGCATCACGGGCGCAAGCGATTTTCACGGCAGCGGCAAACCAAACAGGGTTGGATCGTACACCACAGGCGGTGACACCGTTGCAAAACTGCGCGAGCAGATGCTGCTGCCGAGCTAGTTGGGTTTTACTTATTTAATTAGGCGCTCTAAACTGTCGCAGAGCAGGTAAAACAGCGCCACAAAAGCGGGTTACTAACGGTTATTACGTTAGCAAACCCGCTTGTTTGCTGCAGTGTTGAAGGCGTAGTTATTTTCGTGGCGGGGCAATTGTTTTTAGCATCCGGGCATAGCCGCTTCGAGCGCCGGGTGCAGTCGTGTTATTCTTCGGAGTTAACGCGGCTGTGAGTGCGCCGCCTGCGGCGTGGTGCGCCCTCGGCTGTACCGGTTGTACGCGCCGCGGAGGTGTTGTTATCCGCCGTGTGGCTATTGCTGTTTGTTCCGTGAGTGTTGTGCCGTGAGCTGTTGGGTTTTGCTGCGGTGGTGATCCGCCCTTTTGTGCCCTTGGGAATATCAAGGTCGCTGAACAGGTGCGGTGATGACGAGTAGGTCTCTGGAGGTTCTGGAATTTCAAGCCCGAGAGCGCTGTTAATCAGCGCCCACTTATGCATTTCGTCCCAGTCAACGAGGGTCACTGCGATGCCCGTGTTGCCTGCGCGACCTGTGCGTCCGACGCGGTGCAGGTACGTTTCAGCGTCGTCTGGGGTGTTGAAATTGATAACGTGGGTTACATCATTAACATCGATGCCGCGCGCGGCAATATCGGTTGCGAGTAGCACTTTACGAGTGCCGTTTTTGAACTTCGCCATCTCTTTTTCGCGCTGATCCTGCCCGAGATCGCCGTGTACGGCGGCGGTCGCAAAACCCCGATGGTTAAGCTCGAGCTGCAGGTTAGCTGCTTGCCGCTTGGTGCGCGTGAAAATAACGGTTTTTGCGACGTTATTTGCCCTGAGGATCCTGCCGATCAGCTCGGTTTTGTCGAGCTGGTGTGCGCGATAGATGATGTGCCTAATATTCGCCTGGGTGCGCCCCTCGTCAGGGTCAGTAGCGCGAATATGCACCGGATTACGCATAAAACGTTTAGCTAGCGTGACGATCGCATCGGGCATCGTGGCTGAGAAAAGCATGGTGTGGCGATCCGCTGGCACTGCCGCAAATAGTTTCTCAATATCGGGCAGAAACCCGAGATCCAGCATTTTATCGGCCTCGTCGAGCACCATGTGTGCAACATCGGCCAGGCGCAGAATCTTCTTGCCAATCAGGTCGAGCAGCCTGCCAGGCGTGCCAACAACCAGGTGTGTTCCCGCGGCCAGCTCGGCAGTTTGCGACTCGTACGCTTTGCCGCCGTAGATCGCCGCGATTTTAAGTTTGCGATGCTGCGCTGCCAAAACCAGGTCTTGATACACCTGCACCGCGAGCTCGCGCGTTGGCACAACAATTAGCGCCTTGAGGGTTGGTTTTGCGCCCAGTTCGATCATTTGCACTAGTGGCAGCCCGAAACCGTATGTTTTGCCGGTGCCCGTTTTGGCCTGCCCGATTATGTCCTGCCTGCGGATCGCGAGCGGGATGGTCTGCTCTTGAATCGGAAAAGCGGATGTGATGCCGCTCTCAGCTAGTGCCCGCGCGATATCGGTGTCGATTCCGAGTTCTGTAAAAGTTGTCACTGTGTCCTCATATGATAGTTTTCTGCTGAAGCAGTATTGGTGCAGTGTCGTAACTGCAAAATTATTGTGTAATATTGCACGCTGTAGAGCTGAACAATGTAAACTGGCGATGTGTTTAAATGGTTACATCACTTAAAAAAGCCTACGGCATCTAAGCAAAAATTGCACGCTAAAAACTCAGAAACTTTAATTCGTGTTGAACTTTCTGACTTTGCGCCCTCAATTACAGCGTTTTTGGGACTTAACGCGCTAGCACAGCTGACTATTTTTGAGGCCGCAACGCAGGGGGTTGTGAGCGCGCCGAGTTTGCAGGCGAAGGAGGCGCTAGCGGATATTGCGGCTGTTGCGCTGCAGAAACACGACCGGTTCAGTCGCGAGATTCGCAGGCGCGAATTGGAGCCGCACCTTGTGATGCAGCCCTATGCCGATGTCGTAGGAAGGTTTCAATCTCGGCTTGCCGTTAATGATTGGCATCAGCACGTGCTGGCTGTGTGGCTTGTAGGAGGTATTTTTGAGGGGTTTTTTAGACAGCTTGCAAAGGGTGTGAAAGACTCGTATCGCAAGGAAGCGATAGTTGTGCTCGAGGAAGATTCGGGCAGGGCGGCGCTACAGGAGCTGCTCTCGTACGAGATCGCAAACGACCCCACGCTCGCTGACAAACTGGCTTTGTGGGGACGTAGGCTGGTCGGTGACACCCTTTTGCTGGCGCAGGGAATACTGAGCCTGAGCGAGCACCGGGAGTTCAACGCGAATCTGATGGAGCCGGTTTTTACTGATCTAACCTCTGAGCATATGCGCAGAATGGACTCGTTGGGGCTTACTGCCTAGAGGATGCTAGCCGGGGTCGTGCTTGCCTGTTAGCCTGGGCGCATTTTAGCTGTTGGGGGTTTGTGCTTGACCGGTTGCTCGGGTTGCGTTTGACTTGCTGATGGCTGGTGTTTGGTCTGCTGGGGTTTGCGCATGATCCGCTTGGGATTGGTGCTTGATTATTGGGTTTTGTTATTGACCCGTGCGGAGCTTGTGATTGACCGGGCTAGAAGCTAGCCAACAAAACCAATTTTACGTGATTCAACAGCGCCCA
The DNA here is from genome assembly GCF_018531145.1 of Canibacter zhuwentaonis. Classification (GTDB taxonomy): domain Bacteria; phylum Actinomycetota; class Actinomycetes; order Actinomycetales; family Microbacteriaceae; genus Canibacter; species Canibacter zhuwentaonis. The sequence goes on from NZ_JAHDSZ010000001.1 coordinate 266,763, forward strand.
GCTGAATATAAGCAACCGACGAGCGCGTCACAATATAGGTGTTATTTTTAGTGTCTGTAAAGGTTACGGTTTCGGAGTTATTTTTGCACGCTTCCGCAAGCTGCTCTGAAATTGAGCTGTAATCTGCATCACTCTCAAAGGTGAGTTCTTTGGGGCTGTTGGTGATTCCGATGCTGATTTGCAAGGTATTCTCCTCTTCTTAAAGCGATAATTTCATATTCCATAATAAATGGTGCAGTTAAGTGCTGTATTCAGCTTAAAATCCGGGCTTAAAAAAAAATTAGTGTCCTAGGGGGTATGTATGATTACAAGTGTGAAAAATAAGAGTTTTTGGTTCGAAGAGTTGGAGCTCAACACTGGGCAGCACGCGGTTGTTTACGGTGCTCCCGGTAGTGGTAAAACTGAGCTGGCACTGAAGGCGGCAGCACAGTTTAATGATGGTGCGTTGATTCTAGCAAACAGCTCGGAGCAGAAAAAAATACTGGAGCAGCGAGCAGGTTCTGTGAGGATCATCGCCTCAGCTGCGGTCGCTGTAGCAACAGTGGGGTCTTTTGCGCTTGATATTTTGAAGCAGGAGGCCGCGATAAACGGTGATCCTGTTCCGAGTCTAATACCTGCAGCTGCTCAAGATGAGCTGATTAAAAAAGCGGTTGCAGATTTACAGTTAGCAGAGCTTGCAGAGCTGCAGGAAAACCCAAATTTCTGCACTGAAATACGGGATGTGTGGCGGGTTCTTGATGAACGCAATATTTTAGGCGAATTGCCCGGTGACCTGCTCGACAGTGCTAACTTTTACGCTCCGCTGTGGCGAGCCGCAACAGCGGTTGTGCAGTGTTGCAGAGAGAGATTGGCAGGCAGCGGCACGTACACAGCAGATAGCATCGCGAATCGTGCGGCGCAGCTTATAAGCGAGCATCCGATGTCGCGTTTCAAGCTGCCAAAGCTAGTTCTTGTTGACGACGCGGCGGATCTACTGCGCACAGGAGAAAACCTTCTCGTTGCGCTCGCGCATAAGGGGGTTACAGTGTGGCTTTTTGCCGATCCTGACACAGCGTCTACGGTTTATAAGGGCGGTAACTCGCAGCTTATTATTGAGGCTGACAGGCTAAATCCTGTGTCACTAACTTCTGTTATGCCGAAGATCGATCGGGTGTATCTGCCAACTGTGCACAGGCAGGGTAGTGAGTTGCGTCGGGTGTGTGAGAAAATCAGCCAGCGCATTGGCGCTAGAAGAATTATTGATCACCGCAAAGCCCTTGCTGCTGTTGATAGAGAGTCAGTTTTTAAACTGCACTTAGCAGCTTCAGATTCTGAGCGCATAAGCGCTATTGCTTATGAGTTACGGGCGGCTCGTCTGCTCAGGAAAACGCCGCTTGAATGGTCTGACATGATGGTTATTTGTCGCACCAGAAGCGAAGTTGAGAGGCTTGCTCGCGAGCTGAAAAACCGCGAGGTGTCAACGACTACGCTTGGCGGGGGTGTGATTCTTAAAAACTCTGCTATCGTGCGTGATCTTGTGACCATTTTAGAAACTGTGCTTTCTGAGTCGCAGTTTAGCGCAGAGCAAATTATTAGGCTATTATCAGGCCCCTTGTTTGGGGTGAGTATGCCCAAGCTGCGAAATTTGCAGGCGCATATGCTGGCTGTTTATAACGCTGTCGAAGCTGATGCCGCAGAGGTAGATGCTCCAGCTAGTGGATATGTAAAGCTTAAATACAAAAATTCTGAGAAGGTGTTTGAGAATTTTATTGCTTCTAATGATATTGCGAATGTCACCTCTAAGATGGCATTTGATAATCGCGCATATCAGGCTTTGCTGCAACTGCGCACGATAATTACGCAGACACGCAAACAAATTCCAACCCACACGGTGAGAGAAATGCTGTGGCAGATTTGGAGCGGGGCTGGCATAGTGGAAGAGCTACGCAATATGGCGCTCGGTTCGGATGCTATAGCTGCAAAATACGGGAATGAGATGCTGGATGCTGTATGCCAGCTTTTCCATGTTTTCAAGATGAACGAAACCGAGAGCACGGCGCTATCACCGCTAGATCTCTGTGCTCAGATTTTGCGCAGTGACACTCCGCAAACTAAGTTTATAAATGCATCCGCGCAGCAGGCTGTTATCGTCACCACAGCTAACAGCGTTGCAGGGCTCGAAGCTAAACTCGTGTGCGTTACGCAGTTGCAGTCGGGGCAGTGGCCAAACCTTAAAAAACAGGGCTCGATGTTTGCCATATCAGAGCTTACCTCGGCACTTGACGATGAAACAGCTGATGCTGCAGAACAAGATTACAGAACACAGGTTACGCACGACGAACTACGCCTATTCCTAATCTCGTGCTCACGCGCAAGCAGTGAATTGCACCTGTTTGCGATGAGCTCTGAGAGCGAAGCGCCGAGTCAGTTCTGGAATATTTTTGGCGGAGAAGAAAACGCTGACGAAGTATCACAACAAACTACTATAAAGAATGGTTTAACACTGCGTGATCGAGTGGCTAGTTTGCGTTATCAGCTTGAGCTTGACCCTGATAATAACGAGGTTGCAGGGCAACTAGCTAGATTTGCGCTGCAGGGTGTGCCAGGCGCAAACCCTGCGGAGTGGTACGGCTATCTGCAGCCGAGCACTGCACGGGGTGTTTTGCCGAAAGAAAACCTTAGAATACCAGGAAGTAGGCTTGACAACATTGAAAGATGCCCGCTGGAAACCGTGTTTTATATTTTAAACGGCAAAACGACTGATAATGCCAGGCTGCACGAGAATATTATTTTGCACGATTTAGTGGGCACGAAAGAGGATGAAGATACGCTTATGTCGCTGCGTAATCAGTTTATCGAGCGGATGTTTGAAATACTCCGCAACGATATTCCCGCTATTGGTGAACTTAAACACAGGGGAGTTAAAGAAAAATTTAACGATCAAGTTTTAAGCAAGTCTGTGGAAAAATTCAAAGGTAAAATACTGGCGAGTAACGCTGAATACAATTTGAGTGTTGATGGGGTAACCGTTTATGGCAGCGTAGACCTTGTTTTGGGTGATTCAGACAGTGCCGGGAGTTCTAAGAATCTGGAGCTTGTGGATGTCAGCTCTAAGTCGAAGATCTCAGCCAAGGACAGTTATTTTCTTACCAGTATGATAATAGCTGCAGCGGATGGCGCAATTGAAGGTATCTCAACGGATGATAAACAAGTGAGCGCTAAGTTCTTATACATATCGAAAGGGAAACTCGCAGAGCTCTCTAGAGAGTCTAAGAAATCTAAGGCTGCGGGTGAGGGAGCTGCCGAAACAGCTGAAAAGAACGGCGAGAAGCATCTGCGTGATGAATTTCACGCTTTTGTGCAAGAAGCGGCGAAAGCGTTAACGTCCAGAGAGGTCAAAGCTAAAACAGTTTCACACTGCGAACTGTATAGCTCTTATGGAATACGAGAATGTCAAAAATTACTAATACCTGCTGTGAGCTGGCAGAATGAGCAGTACGATCAAAACTGAGGAAAACAATGAGTAAAGAAATTTTCACTCCTGAACAAATTGCCGAATTATTAGCGGTTGACGAGCAGTCTGTTAAAAAACCCTCACAAGAACAGAAAAAAATCATCACAGCAGAGCTTGGCGCGCAGTATCTTGTGATGGCTGGAGCGGGTTCCGGTAAAACCGAAACACTGTCACAGCGTGTGCTCTGGCTTGTTGTTAACGGGTATGTTAAACCCACAGAAATTTTAGGACTGACCTTTGCAAACAAAGCAAAAAAAGAACTTAGCGAGAGGTTACAAACCAGACTCGCGTTGTTTATAACTAACGCGAGTGATCGTGCAAGCGGTCTTAACGGTGAGCAAAAGGCACGAGTTGATGAGCTAGCGAAACTAAAGTTTGCCGAAGGCTTTAACCTGCCCGATGTTTTCACCTATGATGCTTTTGCAGGGTCTCTTATATCAGAGTTCGGAGGAAACGTAGGGCTGCGCTCGAATATGAATATTATTTCAGAGTCGCAAGCGCAAATGCTCGCCTATAAAATGCTGAAAAAAATTGACCACTCTTTACTAATAAATCTGGGTGATTCAAACACCGATGAGATTATTAAAAATATCGTCAAGCTTGAAGAAACAATGACGAATAACGATAGCGATGAGGAGATAGTTTCTGCGGAGATTACGAAGCTTGTTAAGTTACTTGAAGGTCTAACAACAGGTGCCAATACCAGGACAGCGCAAGGCAAGCGGGATGAAGTGGTTGCTGACATTACCTATACTAAAAACCTACTTCCGCTCGTTGCTGAATACCGGGCTTTCAAACGCAAAAACAATATGTTCCGGTTCTCGGATCAGATGGCAACTGCAAAAAAGATCTTCGATAAGAGCGAACACGCCTTAAACACTATTAGGAATCGTTATCGGGTTGTTTTACTTGATGAAGTGCAAGACACCTCAGCCGGGCAGACGGAGCTCTTGTCGAAAATATTCAGCGGGCTCACTGTTATGGGTGTGGGGGATCCACACCAGTCTATTTACAGCTGGCGCGGAGCATCCGCCGATAGTATGTCCAAATTTCTGGAGCACTATCGCGGTGATAAGCAGCTGCTCGGCAAGCAGTTTAGTATTTCCACCAGCTGGCGTAACTCTGAGAAGGTTTTAGAGGTTGCTAATCTAATTGCAGCCCCTCTTAGGAAACTTGTCAATGTTAATTCTGAAATGAAAATGGACGTGAAAAAGCTTAAGGCTGCGCCAAATGCTGAAGCGGGCAGTGTTGAATGTGAAATTTACGAAACTTCTGTTGAAGATGTTCAAAACACTGCTAAAAAAATCAAAAAGTTGCGTGACCTGGCTGCTGCTGAAGGCAAAGAACCTCCTACCATTGCAATTTTGTGCAGGAATAATGATCCGCTGCCTAACTATCAAAAGGAGTTACAAAAAATCGGAGTGCCAGCAGTGGTAGTTGGTAGCGGCGGGATGCTGGCTACTCCTGAAATCATGGACTTGCTGTCGATGCTTAGAATCCTCAGCGACTCAGATGCTAGCAGTGCGCTTATTAGAATACTAGAGGGTCCGCGCTATCGCATAGGTTTAGGTGATTTAGCAGAGCTAACTAATTTCGCCAGAGAGCTGCAAAAAGCAGATAGCAAACGCATACCGGAGAGTGTTGTAGACACTTCAAAGGAACACTATGAGCGTATTGTCACCAATGTGCTGGCACTTGACAGACTAGCTTCTTTAGATTCCGATTCCGAATTGCTGCAAGACTTTAGCGAAGAAGGGATTTTACGTTTACAACGAGCGGCGCAAGATTTCAGGGAGCTGCGGCGTTACACTACGGGATCTATTCCAGACTTAATCATGGCCTGCGTTGCGCATTTACGGCTTGATGTTGAGCTCCTGGCACACCCGAAGTTCCGGGATTTATCTACGGGGGAGGTTAAAATTGACCCACTAAGTAATATTAACGATTTTGTGAGATTTGTTGAGGATTATTTGAGGGCGAATCCGGCTGCCGATTTAGTAGAAGTGCTACAGTGGATTGAGATTGCTCAGCGTGAAAATGATGACCCCGACAAAAATATTGAAGTTAGTCGAGAAGCTGTGCAGCTGCTTACAGGGCATAAAGCAAAGGGACTTGAATGGGACTTCGTGTTCATGCCGGAAATGCTATATTTTGTTCCTCGGGAAACAAGCATCGGTGAATTAAAAAAAGCGAAGCTGCTACCGCAGCTTCGCAAAGACTCAGATTCAGATAGTGTGGCAGTGCCCGAGTTTAAGGGTATGAAGCGTATCGCAGATTTCATCAATTCAAATGGTTCGACAGGCAAGTATGCGGATTATATTGCCTCGGTGAAAGCAGAAAAAGTGCTAGAAAGACGTAGGCAGTTATACGTAATGATTACAAGGGCTAAAAAATCACTATTTTTATCCGGTAGTTTTTGGAAACCGGGCAGTGCCACAGCAAACATGCGAGATAAGAAGGCTAGCCTTGCTTATCTAACCGAGATTGAAACAGTTATCGGCAATATTCAAAATAAAGAGACTAAATTAGATAAAAATCCTTTGCATGACTCCGGTAAAGTGGTGTGGCCATTAAACCCGCTGGGATCTCGGGAAAACAAAATTAAAAAAGCCGGTGATGCAGTGGCTGAACTGTTAAACAAAGCTCGCAAGGGTTCGAGTGAGCCTCTAGCGAAGCTCAGCTTGTTAGACGAAGAGTTGCTACGCGAACACAAAGCCCGCAGCGCAGGCGTGCTTGATGTCAAGCCTCACGTTAATGCGTCGTCGTTTTATAAGCTGCAGGAGAACCCTAAAGAGTACTGGCGCAATAATCTGCGACCTGTTCCGGAAGCGCCGTCTCGCAGGGCTGATATCGGTAACAGATTCCATGAATGGGTTGAGCGGCAGTATACAACCGAGATAGGAAAGAGCCTTCAGATCTCAGGGCTTGAGACGCGAGAAGTGCCTCACCGTAGTGAGCTTAATTACGGCACTGAGCATCTTGAAAAGATGAAACAAAACTTTGCGGAATCAATCTGGGGCAATAAGCAGCCATTGCATCTGGAACTGGCACTTGAGAATCCGTTTGCTGACTCATCTGTTAGATCAAGAATTGATGCGATCTACGAATGGGAAGACGATACTGAGCAAGAGAGCACAATTGAAATTGTCGACTGGAAAACAGGTGCTTTGCCAGAAAACACTGGCAACAATATAGCCTCCGAGTTCCTGCAGCTGCAAATATATCGCCACGTGTACTCGCAGCAGTACGATGTTGCTCTTGAGCGGATTAACGCCACCCTGTTTTACGTTGCAGAAAACAGGGTCTATAAACTCAAAGACCTTCCGGCAGCAGAAATATTAAGCTTTGCAGAGCTTGAAGCTATATATTACGACCGCAGGAAGCAGGCTGCGGCAGAGTAAAATAAGATAGTCCGGTTACAAATTACTGCATAGCCGAGGTTGTGTTTAAGGTGTTGGCGTTTTATCGCTAAAATCGTCGTCAGCAGTAAACACTCGCCCCTCATCTAAACTCGAGAGAGTTTCCGTGGTGTTAAAATTCTGATGTTGGTAAATTATTTTGTCTGCATCAGACAGAATCTCGTTTACGGTTTCAGGATTATGAGCCCTGTTTGTCGTAACAGAGCTTACCGCTGCAGTAGGTGCAGTTTGCGTTACAAGGTTGTCGAGTAGATTCTCAGCGTCTGCAATAATCTCTTGATCGTGAGTGGCAAAACCGTGCAAAAGCCACTTTGCCAGTTCCAATTCGTGATAAAAACGGGCTCGTTTGATAACTCGTTCTTGTAATTCCGATTCTGCGGGATAGGCCGCTTGCAGAGCCCGTTCAAGAACTCCGCTTGAAGCACCCGCCAGCCAAGCAAAGTCGATTGCGGGGTCATCCACCGCGAGCTTACCAAAACCCACCACTCCAATAATTTTATCTGACTGTACAATAAAACTGCTGTCAGCAGCAGATCCGTGCACTGTTACGGGAGCGAAATCCCAGAGCTGATTGTTTTGCAGCACCTGATCCCAGCGGTTTTTCACCGCCACCGGCAGCACCCTGGTGTTCGAAGCGCGCTCAACCAGACGAGCGGTAGTCGCGCGAGACTCAAGAGCGGAGCGCACTGGCAAACCGCTGTTTTGCACAGTGTCTAAAGGGATTTGGTGTATCCTACGCAATGCGCCTGCAATTTCAGCAATGATACTGGAGTCAGCTTCCAGCTCGGATATAAAAAACCGTTCGCCCGCAATAAAAGTGGTTACAACAGCGGGATAATCCTGCCACTTGGTTACACCCAAAAGGTGTGGTATCGTAAAGCTAAGCGTGCTTCTAACACCGGAGGTTAGCGCGAGCAGAGCCGTGTTTTCGCCGTTTTGATCCGCCACCGCACTATCATTCTGTGGGATTCGGATAATAACCTGTCCGAGATTACTTTTTGCCACAGCGGAGGTAAAATGATTCGCGTCGTTATAGCTGTGACTGCGAATTCCACACACCTTAATATTAGGAACCGCATCAACGGCTAGTGCTGCTAGGGTTAAACTGGAGCTGACCATATATCAAGCGTATGCAACTGTGGGGAGTATCACAAACCGCCACGCGCAATTTAAGAAAGCAGGTTATCTTATGCACTCAAAAGCTGAAAAAATACTGCTCGAGTTAGACGACACCCAGCGTCAGGTTGCGATGTGCTTGCGCGGTCCGGTCGCGGTTTTTGCGGGTGCGGGAAGCGGTAAAACTCGCACAATAATATATCGTATAGCCTACGCCGTTGCATCTGGCGAGTTTGCTTCCGAGCAGATTCTAGCACTCACATACACGCGCAAAGCTGCCGCCGAGATGAAGACCCGGCTTGCTGTTCTCGGCATAAAAGGCGTGGAGGTCAGAACTTTTCACTCACTAGCGCTCGGGCAGTTGCAGCACTACTGGCAGAGCGTTATTGGTGGGCAAAATCCTTCCCTGGTGCGCAACACGCGCGAGATTACAGCGCGGGCGCTGGAGCGCGTTAATGTCTTTCTGAGCTCTGCAGCGCTGGCGGATCTTGACTCAGAAATAAAACTGCGAAAAACAAATATGCTGCACTACGAAACTTATGAAAAACTAATCGGAAATAAACGCAACCCGGGCGGGCTAACACCGCACCAGGTTGTAACGGTTATGAGAGAGTATGAGCGGCTCAAGCTGATCGACAAGCAAATTGACAGCGAAGACAGCATCGCGCTGATTACAGCCCTGATTAAAAGCGAAGAGTATATTGCGAGCAAGATTCACGCCGGGCATCGGTTGATAACGGTTGATGAGTACCAGGATATTTCCGCGCTGCAGCAGGCGTATCTTGACGCGCTACTCGGCAAAAACCGCAATCTGTGTGTTGTTGGTGATGTGAGCCAGACTATTTTTAGTTTCGCCGGGGCGAAACGAGACTATTTACTAAACTTCAAACGCCGCTACCGTGATGCGAAAGTTTTCGAGCTGACGCACAGCTACCGTTCAAGCCAGCAAATTATTAGCGCGGCAAACGCCCTGATGAGCAAACAGAAGGGAAGCCTAGTTTTGCGCAGCAGGCATAAAAAGAACGCTGAAGAGGTATCCTGTGTGCAATTTGGGAACGTTGCAATCGAGTACGCTACGATCGCAAATATAATCCGCACGCAGCTGCGGGGCGAGCGCACAGCCTCGCAGATCGCAATTCTTGCGCGCAAGGGATGGCAGCTTGAAAAGATTGCCGATGTTTTGCGCGCAGCGGGTATTCCGGTGAAAGAACGAGATAAGCTAAAGTTTTTCGAACGCCAAGAAGTTAAACGGGTGCTCTTGCACCTAGCAAGCTTAAACAATGTTGAAAAATCCTCGGTATTACCACAGTTTCAAATAGTAACTGACGTACTGCGCCGTCACGGATGGTCGCCAACCAAGCCGCAATCGGTTAGAGAGTTTGAAGAGTGGATGTACCTCAACGCTTGCAACACGATTATCTCAAAAATGATGAGTGAGGGCGACTCGCTTGCTACAATCGTTGCAAAACTGCATGATATGGCGGCGCGCGAATACGAGCCTGAAATTGAGGCGGTGACTCTGAGTACGATCCACTCGGCAAAAGGCCTTGAGTGGGAGTGCGTATACCTGACAGGTTGCGCAGAGGGCATTCTGCCCGCGAGGCAGAGCCTTAAACACGCGCACCGTATTGACGAAGAGCGTCGCCTGGCGTACGTCGCATTCACTCGCGCTCGCACACAGCTGCGCATCTCCTTCAGCGCAGACTCTGGAGGTGACAAAGACGCGAGTGTTTCTAGGTTTATTACGGAGGCGCAAATTCCGGTGCTGGTGTCAGAATAGCAGCAATCCCCGTCTATCAGCTAATATTACCGTATCGACACGGGCATTGCGGATCACTATCAACTCTGTTCTTAAAGGGCACAATAATTCCGTCTGAGACTCTAAAAATGTATTCAAAGGGTAGCTCAAATATTGCCTCCTGAGCTATTAGCGATAAAATCTGCGCTAGCAGGGGAGCGATCTGGGCGATGTTTGCGCGAGTTTCTGTTGGTGCCTGCTGCGCCATAAGTTGCGCGGCAAGAACTGGCAGGTTGTGGTCTGAAGCGATCCGCTGTTTTTCTACGCAAGCCGGGCAGGGATAGCCGTGCGCGCTAATAAGGGGACCAATTCGCACCTCAGAATCACTGAAAACAACAGGGATCTGTGGTATTGCAAGGCGCGTGAAGTACCCGCTGTCGGAGTGATTTATCAGAAATCTGTTTACTGTAACAACGGCATCATACGACTGCGAGCTGAGGCGAGCACCCTGGACAATTAGCGCAGAGGCAATCGCCGCCGCGGTTATTTTTGCGTCTTTATCATTAATCAGCGGCGGTGTGACGGTGAACTCGGCTGTTTTTTGAGGCGCCGCAGTAGGCTCACCTGCGCCGGGCAGGAGCTCCAGCACGGGTGTGAGCACGCGTATCAGTTCGTCAAACTCTGCGCCGTAAATATTCATCCGCTTGGCGATTATGTCGAGCCTGGCAGGGCTGGCGCCGATAGCGAGTGCGTTAATTACGGTGTTCGCGCCGGGCGAAAGGTTTTTGAGCACTAAAACGGGCGCGCTGAAGCCAAACCTGAGTTCGTCTTCGTTCTGCCATGCCACCGCATAGCGCGGGTTGAGCCTAATAATGCAGTCTGTTGTTTTATTATCCATAGCAGATAATATGCCAGACATTTTTTCAACGGCGCGTTTTTATCCACAGGCGCTCGCTCGTTACTTTTCTGGCGGCGGATCAAACCCCGGCTGCGGCTCGGTTGCTGCGCCATCATAGCCACCGTTCAGGAGCTTCTGCAGATCTTCGTCTAGCTGCTGAGCAGACTGGGTTGCGGGGTTGTCAGATGGCGTGTCGTTAATCCTGTTTAGCAGGAGATCAAAGGCTGCAATCTCGTCTCTTGTGGGCAGTAAATCGGGGTGCTGCCAGAGAGCATCGCGCTTTTTAACCCCTATTTCAGAGGTTAGTTTATGCCACACCTCGATTGACTTTGTGAGCTGTGCGGGCTGCAGTTCTAGCCCGATGAGGATCTTAAAAGCCTGTTCCGCAGGTCCGCTATTGGCGGCATTGCGGCGCTGCATAAGCTCTTTAATTGCGCTAGCGTTTGTAAGATGCTTTGTCGCGTTGGCGGTAACAGCGCTGACCCATCCCTCAACCAGCGCGAGTAGGTGCTCGATCTTTTTGTGCACACGCTGCTGCGCCTCTGTTACTGGTGGTTTCAACAAATCGGCGTTTAAGATACTTTCGTGACCGTCAGCTTGATCCGCTAATTTTTCTGCGAGTTCTTCAAAATATGAGGTATCCGCGTAAAAGGCGTCAGCAGATTCTTTAATATACCCGATTATCTGCTGTCGCAACCACTTTGCCTGGGTGAAAAGTCGCGCGTACGCTAGCTCCCGCACTATTAGGTAGTACAGCACTTCAAGTTGCGAGTCTTCGTAGTTAGCAGCAAATTGGTGCATATTTTCTGCGATAAAACAACCGCCGCTGAAGGCTTCATCTTTGCTCAGCGGGACTCTAATATCCCCGCCGCTGAGCGCGTCTTTGGCGACGCTGCCAACCGCCGTGCCGAATTGTGTTCTAAACACTGTTTTGCTCGCGTTTTTGAAGAAGCTGGCTATGTTTTGTGCGCTCATTTTGACGTCATCTCCGAGCTGCTCTGAAACCAGCTTGCCGGCGGTTTTCGCGGAGGCGTTGTTTACCGGTTCTGCGTACTCCATCCAGCCTTCCAGCGTGGCATCGATCCACTCTTTCCTGCTGGTTACCTGCGGCGGTTTATGGGTTGCGCTAAACGCAACGGTTTCGTCGAGCCACGAGTTTAACATGGTTATTCCGTCACGAATTTGTCCGGTAGTTTTTTGCACCTCTGGTGTGTCATACAACTGGTTGTCGTTGATGCCGGCCACCTTGTAGGCTGTGTTGCGCGCCGTTGCAGCATCAGCAGGAGCGGCATTTGCCGTCGCACCGCCGAACACAGTGAAAGATTCGTTCATCATCGCAAGCATTTCCCGTAGCTGCTCGCTGTCAATCTTCCCTGCCAGTTTGTTTATGTCGCTTAAATTGACGCCACCTTGTTCTAGCGCTTTTTGCAGCTGCGCGAAAAACTCTTCGGGTGTGAACTCATTCTCGTTATCTTCGCTGTCGCTCAAGTTAAACCTCCGATTTGTATCCTGTGATATCTAAAATACAGGTTTTATGTATTTAATCGCTGATAAATTACCTAACTGTGAGATCGTTTGAACCAGCAGAAAACCGGCAGAGCACGCCCGCTACTGAGTGCCAGTTCGCCCGTACGCCCAAGCGACGCGGTGCAAAGCGCACTGTGTGGTTTAGCGTCGCAGTCGGGCTAATTATCGCGACCGCTTTTGTTGTGCCATCTCCTTATATTGTTGAGCGTCCCGGCGGAGCCATTGACACCCTCGGCGAGGTGCAGGTTAAAGAGGGCATAAAGCCAATTATCCGGGTCGATAAGGAACTCGCATCCGCCGCAGAAAACACTGGTGAGCTACGTTTCCTCACGGTGAGTGTGTCGGGCACAAAAGAGCGCCCGCGCAGCTGGGGCTCGCTGCTGATCCCGCTGTTTAGCGAGGCAGAAGATATTATCCCCATTTCTGTGATTTATGGCAGTAACGAGAACGACAAAGACGCTCGCATAAAACACGCTGCTGAGATGCGCCAGGCGCAGCTAAACGCAACGGCAGCGGCATCTCGCGAGCTAGGGCGTGATGTGCGCGCAAAAATTATTGTGCAGCAGTTAATTCCCGATTTTCCGGCGGCGGATCAGCTGCGCGAGGGTGACCAGATAGTTGCTATAAACGGGGCTGAGCTGCGATCCGCCGAGCAGCTTGTTGCCGCAACCACGGCGGGGCAGGGAGCTGTGGCGCAGTTGCAAGTGCGAGCTAGTGACGGGCAGACCCGCACGGTGACGCTGCAGCCTAAAAAAACCGAACACGGTTACTTTTACGGAATACAGCTGCAGACAGAATACGAAAATTTGCCGCGGGTTGATTACAGCATTGAAAACATCGGCGGTCCGAGCGCTGGTATGATGTTTGCCCTGTCAATTATTGAAAAATCTCTTGACGAGGATCTTACCGGCGGCAGGAAAATTAGCGGCACAGGAACTATTAACGGGGCTTCTGAAGTAGGGCCAATTGGCGGGCTGAAGCAGAAAATACACGCGGCGCATCAAGCGGGGAGCGAGCTGATGCTAATGCCTGTTGAAAACTGTGAGGATATTCCAGAAAGAGTGCCAGCGGGAGTGTTTTTGCAGCCTGTAGAAAATCTCGGGGAGGCTGTGCAGGCTGTGCGTGATTTCCGGGACGGTAAAAAACTTGTGGGAACAGCCAGGTGCAAAACTGCGAAATAGTTCGCGCCCGCACAAATTTGCTTGCGCGGTTTTTTCAGGTTGCTAAGCTATAGTGTTTAAGCAGTTCTATAGTTAATAAAGCACTACCTTAGGAGGGGCCTTTGACCTCACTAAAATCGCGGCCTGCAAGCCGCCCTAAATTGTCACCGTTGTTAATAACGCTCATTGTTATGGGTCTTTTAATCGCCGCGTTCTTCGCCGGGGCCGGCATTTATACCGATGTGCTGTGGTTTCAACAGCTTGACTATCTGCGCGTTTTCGCAACGGAAAGAATAGGTGTTGCGGCGCTGTTTGGGCTGGGGTTTGTGCTGATGTTCGCGGTAGCCTGGCTCACAATTTTTATTGTGCGCAAAAACCGCCCGGTTTATGCCAGTGCTAATGTTTCCCGCGATTCTTTAACGACTTTAAGCAAGCCGTTGCAGTGGTTTGTGCCTGCTATTCTTGCGTTTTTTTTTGGCAACGCAACCGCTGGATTCTGGCAGAAAGCGATGCTGTTTATTAACAGTGAGCCAACGGGCAAAACCGATCCAATTTACAATATGGATCTGCAGTTTTTTATGTTCCAGCTGCCCTTCTTTAATGGCGTTGTGGGTTTTGCGCAAACCGTAATTCTGCTCTGCCTGCTGCTCACGGTTGTTTTTGCATACGTTTATGGAGGTATCAGCGTAGTTGGTAAAGAGCTGCGGATATCAAAAGCAACTAGGGTGCAGACCGCTATTTTCGCCGGATTGTACGTGCTGAGTTTTGGGTGCTCATACTGGCTTGCGCAGTACAACAAGCTAACAGACAGCTCGGGTCTTTTCACGGGAGCTGGTTATTCTGACGTGAAGGCAGCTATTCCCGGTTTACAAATTCTCGCGGTTATTGCGATACTGATTTCGGTGATGTTTTTTGGCACCGTGTTTATTGGTAGGTGGCGGTTGCCAATAATCGGCGTTGCCGCGTTTTTGGTGTCTTCGCTGGTGCTGTCCGTTGGTTATCCTTGGAGCGTGCAGCAGTTCAAAGTTGGTCCCGATGAAAAAAGCATAGAGGCTGAGTATATTAAACACAACATTAACGCCACTCGCGACGCTTACGGTGTTGCCAACGTTGAGATGCAACGCTACGATGCGGTGACAACCGCAGAAGCTGGCGCACTGCGCAACGACGCGGTGGCAACAGCCAACATTAGAATTATTGATCCGGCTGTTATCGCGCCAACTTTCGCGCAGCTCGAGCAGAGCAAACAGTATTACAAGTTCCAAGAGTCTTTGAGCATTGATCGCTACAACCTTGACGGGCGTATCGAAGACACCGTTTCAGCACCCCGCGAAATCGACGTGAGCAGCCAAAAAGGCTGGTACAACCAGTCTCTTGTTTACACTCACGGCTACGGGCTGGTTGCTGCTTACGGCAACCAGCGCTCGCCCGGTGGTGAGCCGGTGTTTCTTGAGAATGGCATTCCAACCGCGGGCAAGCTGGGTGATTTTGAGCCCCGCATATATTTTGGTCGGAACTCGCCTAAGTATTCGATTGTTGGCGGCGAGCGTGAGAAACCGATTGAGGTTGATTATCCGGCGGATGTTGAAAGTCCGGCAGCAGCCGCTATTACTGATGGTGAAATAAACGACAAGCAGGTTCTTGAGGGAGAACAGGCGGATACGGAAGTCACGGATGTTGCAGGTGAGCGTCAAAATCTCACAACTTTTAAGGGTGACGGTGGACCCGTTTTGCACGGTTTTTTTGAGAAGCTGCTCTACGCGTTAAAGTTCCAGGATATGGAGCTGTTGTTGTCTGACGCGGTTGTGCCCGGCTCGCAGATCCTTTACGATCGCGATCCCGTGCAGCGCGTTGCCGCAGCGGCTCCATATCTTACGCTCGACAGGCAGCCATACGCCTCGGTCGTTGACGGGCGAGTGGTGTGGATTATCGACGGTTACACAACGAGCCGTAACTATCCATACTCAAAGGTTAGCGACATGGGCTCGCTGTTATTGGACGCTGATAATAACAACCGCACCGGCGCTAAATACATTAACTATATTAGAAACTCGGTAAAAGCAACGGTTGATGCCTACAACGGTAAAGTTACCCTCTACCGGTGGGATGAAACTGATCCGGTGCTAAAAGCGTGGCAGAAAATCTACCCTGACACTCTAACCTCTGCCAGCGAGATGAGCGCTGATCTGCTCAGTCACGTCAGGTATCCAAACGATATGTTTAAGGTGCAGCGGGAGATTCTGGGTGACTATCACGTCACGGATCCGGGCGCTTTCTACTCTAAGGAGGACGCGTGGCGCACTCCGGACAACCCGGTAAGCCGCGCGCGAACCGTTAGCGAGGTTGCAGCCGATGGCATCAACTCGGCCGCTGATTCTGTGCGGACTCCGGCGCAGCCACCGTACTACCTAACGCTTTCGGCAGGTCACGATAAAGAACCAACGTTCTCAATATACTCAACGTATATCCCAAATCAAACGGGAGCTAACACGCGAGATATTTTGACGGGTTATTTGGCAGCTGATTCCAATGCCAGCACGGGCGAAAACGGTGTTATTAACAATAACTACGGCAAACTAAGAATGCTCGTACTGCCAAAGGGAAGCGCGATTAACGGTCCCGGTCAGATGCAGAACGCCTTTAACACCGACCCTGAAGTGTCGCGAGTGCTCAACATTCTCGAGCAGGGCGAAACGAACGTTGTCCGCGGCAACCTGCTGACGCTTCCCGTTGGTGGCGGGCTACTGTACGTGCAACCGGTTTATGTTAAAGGATCATCCGGAAGGGGATTCCCGCTGCTGCAGAAGATTCTTACATCGTTTGGCGATAAAATCGCTTTTGAAAACACGCTCGACGAGGCTCTGGACAAGATTTTCCAGGGTAATTCGGGAGCACAAGCGGGCGACACAACCGCGGCAAACAGCACGGATAAGTCAGCCACCGTTCCAAAGACAGATGCTCTTGCAACTGGTAAACAGCCGGCGGGCAGTGGCGATCTAAACGTCGCGCTAGAGCAGATGCGCACCGCCTTGAAGTCACGTCAAGAAGCCCTGCAGAAGGGTGACTGGACGGCCTATGGCGAAGCGGATAAACTGCTACAGCAGGCTATTGAACGCGCACTGCAGCTGCAGCAGTAAAGGATTAGCGTATAAAACTGGCGGGGTAAAAACTTTCACCCCGCCAGTTTGTTACGATGCTTTAGCCATGAACTTTAGCTATGAAAGCGCTTACCTGATACACTTTCAGAAGCTCCTGTGCGGTCAAGGTGTTTGGTGATACCGCCCGCGTGCAGCGGGAAGCCAGCTCCTAGCAGCAGGCACAGGTCGATATCGGCGACATCATGCACAACACCTTCCTCAAGCATTATGTTTATTTCAGACGCGAGCTCCTCGCGCACCCGGTGCAAAAGCTCCGCCTCAGTTAGCGGCGTGCTAGTTGCGGTCGTATCAACATGAGCGGCATTAGAGTCGCGGAAAGCAACAACTTTGCCGACCTCGTTTTTAACCAGCGGATCTTTAACCTCGGCTAAATTGTGCAGCGTTTCTGAGCGGTAAAACCTGTCAGGGAAGGCGTCGGCCATAATATCCTGAATGTGCGCGGCAACTTTCCACCCGATCAGGTCAATCAGCCGGAACGGCCCCATGGGCAGCCCGAGCGGATCGAGCGCTCGCTCAGTAACCCCTATATCGGTTCCGCTGTCGAGCGCGCGGGTTGCCTCGCTGAAGATTTTTGCGAGCAGCCTGTTTACCACGAATCCCGGGCGATCCGCTGTAATAACAGCGGTTTTGCTGAGCAGTTTAGCAGTATGCAGCGCGGTTGCCAGAGTCTGTTCGTTCGTGGAATCAGTTTTTACAACCTCAATCAGTGGCATTACAGCAACCGGATTGAAGAAGTGGAAACCGAGCAGGCGCTCAGGGTTTTTAAGCGCGGTGCCAATTTCAGCAACCGAGAGTGATGAGGTGTTGGTTGCGAACACGGCAGTGTCCGAAACTATTTGCTCAAACTTTGTAAACACCTCCTGCTTCACAGACAGCTCTTCAAAAACAGCTTCAATAACCCAGTCGCAGCTGGCGTACTCGCGCGCGTCGGTTGTGCCGCGTAAAAGCGATTTAATGTGGTTGGCGTCGTCTCGGGAGAGCCTATTTTTGCTAACCAGCGAGTCTATTTCGCCGCGAATATAGGCTATACCGTGATCAACCCTGGCCTGATCGAGATCGGTTATCAGCACCGGCACGCGCAGCTTGCTTGCAAACAAGAGCGCGAACTGGCTGGCCATAAGACCCGCGCCAATAACCCCAACGCTGTCAATTGGTTTTGCCAGTTCACTAGAGGGCGCTCCGGCAGGGTTTTTGCCCCGCTTGCGCAACAAATTAAAGGCGTAAAATGAGCTTTTAAATCGGTCATCAGCAATTAGCTCAGTGAGCGCTTCATCCTCGCGTGCAAAACCTGCGGCGCGGTCATTATCAACGGCAGCACACAGCAGCTCGAGTGCACGATACGGCGCCAGAGCAGCATTTGCTACACGGTTTTGGAGCGTCTCGCGAGCCTGCGCAACGGTGTTCTGCCAGGCTGCTTTATCGTTGTTTTTAGCTTCACGCAGGAGCTCTACTTCGCCCGTGAGAATGCGATCCGCCCACTGCAAAGAGCGTTCTAAAAAGACGGAGCTGTCTATAATCTCGTCAAAAATACCCAGTTGGTGGGCCTGCTTCGGATTTAGCATCCGGTTGTTTTTAAGCGGATTACTAACAACAACCTCAACGGCCTTCTCAATACCGATTAGCTGCGGCAGCAGTGTTGAGCCGCCCCAGCCTGGAATTAAGCCGAGATACACCTCGGGCAGCGCGATCAGTTTAGCGGCGCTGCTCACCGTGCGATAGTCGCAGTTAAGCGCAACCTCGAGCCCGCCCCCGAGCGCCAGCCCGTTAACAAAAGCAAAACTCGGCACGTTTATACCACCCAGTTTGCCGAGCACAAAATGCCCAAACTGTGACATCAGCATTATCTTGTCGGTGTCTTTCGTGCTGGCAAACAGCTCAAGATCAGCTCCCGCAGCAAAGCAGCCGGTTTTGCCGGTTACTGCAATGCCATCTATTGCGCCGTCGTCAGCGCGCCGTGCCAGCTCGTCTAAAACACTGTTAAGAGCGTCTAGCGAGAGCGGCCCCAGCGTGTTTGGGCGCTTGTCGTGATTGTCGAGGGTGATTAGCGCGATAACCTTGCCAGACGGCAAGGTCACGTCATTAACGAGTGCCCGGGTTACAACCTCATTGCTTGCGGAGCCAATAATAGGAGAGAAATCAATTGCGTCGTAGGAAGTTGCCACCGTAGTTAGCCTTTCTTGCCGTTGTAGTGCGGGTTTTCCCAGATCATAGCGCCGCCCTGACCAAGCCCGACGCACATTGCCGCCATGCCGTAGCGCACATCAGGGCGCTGTTCAAACTGCTTGGCAAGCTGGATTAGTAGTCGCACACCGGAAGCGGCGAGCGGATGCCCAAGTGCAATCGCGCCACCCCACGGGTTAACACGCGGATCGTCATCGGCGATGTCGAAATGATCGGTGAATGAGAGCACCTGCACAGCAAAGGCCTCGTTCAGTTCAAACAGACCGATGTCTGAAATATCAAGCCCGGCTCGGCGCAGCGCTTTTTCAGCTGCGGGAACAGGACCAAGACCCATAACCTCAGGATCCACTCCCGCAAAAGCATAGGTAACCAGATTCATTTTAGAGGCGAACCCGAGCTCTGCCGCCTTTTCTGAGCTAGCTAGCAGAGCAACGGTTGCGCCGTCGGTGAGCGGTGACGAGTTGCCTGCTGTAACCTTGCCGTTAACGCGGAACGGGGTTTTCAGTCCGCTCAGCCCCTCAAGCGTTGTGCTTGGGCGGCGTCCTTCGTCTTCGCTCACGAGCCGCCAGCCACCCTCATCGGTGACGGCAACAGGAACCAGATCAGCCTGAATATAACCGTTCTGATACGCAGCCTCCGCTTTAAGTTGTGAGTTTAGCGCGTACTGATCCGCCCGCTCCTTGGTTAGATGCGGAAAACGATCGTGCAATTTTTCTGCGGTGTTGCCCATATTGAGCGCTGCTTCTGAAAGTTTGTTTTCTGCGAAAAATCGCGGATTCGCATGGCTGGCAAATCGCATCGGGTGTTTGCCCATGTGCTCAACTCCGCCGGCGATTGTAAGATCCGCGTGCCCCGCAGCAATTACGCTCGCCAGCAGCGATGTTGTTGTCATTGCACCGGCGCACATTCTGTCGAGCGCGAACCCAGGCACGGTTTCAGGCAGCCCTGCGAGCATTCCCACGGTGCGTCCCAGTGTAAGCCCCTGGTCTTGCTCCTGTGTGGTTGCTGCTATCCCCACATCATCAATTTCCGCGAGCGGCAGCTCCGGATTGCGTGCGAGCAAGCCCTGTAGTGCTTTCACCGCTAGATCATCCGCGCGAGTTTGCCAGTAAGATCCTTTATGACCTGCGCGCCCAAACGGGGTACGCACGCCATCAATAAACGATACTTGCTTTTTAGTCACACTGCCTCCTATAACGTGTAACGAGTGCCAAATACACTAGATATTTTGCCAGCCGTGGCTGTGTTTTTACCGCATATTTACCAGCTTATGATTTTGCTTTAGGTGTTTTCTGCAGCGCATTCCATAGTGGGTCACAAATCAGTTCGCCCTGCCATTTTCGAGCTCCTGCGCGTGAGATGGCTTTTTTGAACTCATCGCGTGTTTTGCAGTCTCCGTGCGCGATCAAGATTTGCTTTAGAGTTTCGGAATTAAGTAGCACACTGCGGGGCACATTTTGGGACTGCGCAATAGCATCAAGGGTTTTAAAAGCTGCGGCTTGCTGCTGTTTCTGTGCGGTAGTTAGTTTTTCGCCGTGTTTCATAATATCTTTGAGCTTTTCGTCCATCTCGCTGCGGCGCGCTCTAACAATGGCGCGCCAAAAACTGTCGTGATAGATTTGTGCGTATCTGCGGCGAAAACCGGGCATTCTATTAAGCGCAGCTTGATTGCGCGGATGCGCTTCAGCAATCGCAATAATCACGCTATCGGGCAGTAGCTGGTGGGTTGGAATGTCGGTTCTCTCTGCAATAGCAAGTCTTTCTTGATACAGCGCCCGCGCAACTTTCAAAGCCCTGATATCTGATGAAATTTTGTTAATTCCAGAGAGCTTGCAGTGCCACGCCTTAGCTTTAACGGGCTGTTGCTGCCGCTGCAGCAGCGCCCGCATTTCCTGCGAGATAACATTGCTTTTCTTAGCTTCTTTAGCGAGTTTGACCTGCTGGGCTTTAATCTGGTGCAGCAGCGCCACGTCTAACGCAGCATACTGCTGCCATTTCACAGGGATTGGGCGCGTCGCCCAGTTTTCAGCAGAGTGGGTCTTGTTGAGCTTAATGCGTAACAAATTTTCAACTATTGCACCAAGACCTATCGCCTTATCGCCCAGTATTTGAGCTGCCAGCTGCGTATCCCACAGGCGCGTGGGGTGCAGCCCCAGTTCCGTCAGCTGCGGCAGATCGTTAGAGCCGGCGTGTAGAATCCACTCGCACTTGTTAATTACAGCAGCTAGCTGTGTAAGATCGTTAACAGCTATCGGGTCTATCAAAAATATTGCGCTGTTTTTTCGTTTTACTTGCACCAAATAGGCTTTTTGATTGTGTCGGTAGCCGCTAGCACGTTCTGTGTCGATGGCGACCGGACCGCTAGCTGCGGTGAGCTGCGCAACCGCCCGGGCAAGTGCTTCCTGAGTATCAACTAGAAGCCAGCTAATATCGAGCTCGTTCTGCGGGGTGAATTTTTCGTGATTTCGCATACTGTATCTAAATTTTTTGCTTATTGTATGCTGCCAGCGACGCCACGCCCGCTTCGTGATCAAGCCCCGCCAGCAGGCAGATCAGCTGTCCCCAAGCGCTGAGGTGAGCGCCCATATGCTGCGGTTCAGGTGTCCACGAGGCGCGTATCTGCAGCTGCGATCCGCTGCCAGAGCTGGCTAGCCTGCCATAGCCGGTAGAAGTCGTAACTGTGGCGGTGCCAGCAATTTCGGTGTGCCCTGCGTGCTCGCTAGCAAGCGCCGTAGCAAGCCACTGCCACGCAACGTCTGCAATTAGCGGATCAGTGCCAAGCTCAACTTCAATATTGCTCTGCGCGTAACAGACAACTTTAAAATCACCCTGCCAGATATCGCGCTGGGCTGGATCGTAGAGCAGCGCAAACCGCCCGCAGCCCACGTTATTGTCAAGCACCGCGCCTGCGCCGCGAATCCCGCTGCCGCTGTTGTTAATAGCAGCTCCTGCGGCGTAACTGTGCGGCGCAAGCTGCTGTGGTGCGATTATTTCGCAAAAATCTAGTTCGTGCCGGAGCGTTGTCTGCCGCAACTGGGCAACCGCGAGCGCGAAAGCTTCGGGAATAAAACCTGTGTTATTGGGCACGGTTTAAGTTTAAAATGAGTTTTATCTGTGGGATTTAAGGCGCGCCGAAAATAGTGTGGCTAAAATTATGTTTGCTATGAACTTAAAAAAGCTTAAAATAGTTTCTCGCACGCCCAGAGTTAGTGGGCAGCAGATCGCCAACAATCTAGTGCCCCCGCCGCAGTTTAACTCAGCCAGTTTTGCGTCGTACATTCCTGATACGGAATATCCCTCGCAGGAACAGGCGCGAGGTTTGTTGCGTGGCTTTGTGAGTGGGGCAGCAGCTCCTGCGGGGCAGGAGACAAGCATATTTTTTGGGTTCTTGCGCAAAAAAAAGCAGCCCGCACAAGCTGCGACAGAAAGTGCTGTTGCAACGCTCCCCGCGGATAAACAGGGCGTTTATCTTGACGGTGGATTCGGCGTTGGTAAAACGCACTTGCTTGCGGCGGCGTGGCACGCGCAGCCTGGAAAAAAATATTTCGGCACTTTTATTCAGTACACCGCGCTTGTTGGAGCGCTCGGATACAACGGCGCAAGTGACATATTGCGCGGCGCAAAATTGATTTGCATTGACGAGTTTGAACTTGATGATCCGGGTGACACAATGCTGATGACGCGGCTGATTAAAGACCTCACCGCAACGGGTTCAAAGTTTATTGCAACCAGCAACACTCCGCCTAACGCGCTGGGTGAGGGGCGTTTTGCGGCGGCAGATTTTATGCGCGAAATTCAGGCGATGAGTGACAAGTTCACAACGATTCGGATAGAAGGTAAAGACTATAGGCAGCGCGATATTGAGGGTGTTGCCAGTGTTTGCACAGCCGCTGAGCTGGCAGATGTTGTTGTAACGGCACAGACGCGGGGTGAGAGCGTGTCACATGATGATTTCCAGGAGCTTTTGGCGCACCTTGCCAGAGTGCACCAGGTCAGCTACGCTGAACTTATTGCGGGGCTTGATTTGATCGTGCTTAGTGACTGTGCGGAGCTAACGGATCAGTCTGCGGCGCTGCGGTTTGTGGCGTTTATTGACCGGGTCTATGACGCGCAGATTCCCGTGCGCGCCAGCGGAGTGCCGCTAAACATGATTTTCGGCGGCGGTATGCTCGACGGCGGATACCGCAAAAAGTATCTGCGCTGTATGTCGCGCGTTAACGCGCTCTGTTCAGCCTAGTGGCTGTTACCGTGCCTGGCGAGTGTTACTCAGATACGCGGGTACGGCGAGCGCCACGGTTACTGCGGCCAGCACCATGTGCGTTCCCACAAACAGCGGTGGTAACCCGGTGCGCGCCTGATACACTCCAATAACAATCTGTGCCAAAATCGTTGCTGTTAAGGCAAGCAACCAGCGCGCGGCCGCAAACTTTCGCATCATCGCGATCGTGGTTGTGAGCAGCGCCGCAGCCAACAGCATATACCCGGGCAGTGAGTGCAGGTGTGCGAGAGCTCCTGCGTCCACTCCGGAGCGAATGACGTTCTGATCACCCGAGTGTGGACCTGCTGATGTGGTTACAACACCCGCAATAATTGTGAGCATCAAAAAGACGTTCAGCACGCCGGTTAGTAACGCAAAATAGGGCGGCACAGTGGCAGTTTTTGTGACCCTGCAGCGGGGGAGCAGGTATACCGTCGCGGCGGTCACACCAACGAGCAGAATCGAGGCGAAATAGTGAAATCCCACAATTGTAGGGTTTAGCCCTGTATGCACTGTTATGCCGCCAACAATCGCCTGCGCAATAATACCCAAAATAACTATTACCGCGAGCTGAAACAGGTCTTTTCGCTGTTTGCGGATCGGCAGCACCAGCACCAAAACAGCCAGCGCAATAATGCCTAGTACGCCTGTCATTAGCCGGTTGCCAAACTCGATAATGCTGTGCCAGTCAAGCTCCTGAGTTGGCACGAGCGAGTCTGGCGTACACGTTGGCCAGGTGGGGCATCCCAGCCCGGAGCCGGTTAGGCGCACTGTGCCGCCGGTGCCGATAATTGCAATATTTGCCAGCAGAGATGCCCAGCTGAACCCCTTTAGCGCTCGTGTGTGCCACACAGGAACGATGCTATCTCGTGATCCGCTTGAAATATTTGAGTGCGAGGACATTAAACTCCTTTAGCGTAGCTTAGGCTGTAAAAACAGCGCTATCAGGTTTTTGAGCTGCAGCGTGTTAGTATCTTTTTACTGGTTATTTATCTTTTAAGATAAATGATGTTACAAATTAATTTTACTTCACTGCCCCTATAAAACTCAGAGAATCTGGGCAATAAAGCGGTGTAATTAGTAAGGAAGGAAGGTGCAATGACTGATATTCTCATTGATCGCCCCGAGCTGCAAGATCTTGGTAACTATGAATTTGGTTGGCACGACTCGGACTTGGCGGGCGAAAGCGCCAAAAGAGGTTTGAGCGAAGAGGTTGTGCGCAATATTTCCGAGCTTAAAAAAGAGCCGAAGTGGATGCTGCAGCGCAGGCTAAAAGCGCTGCAGCTGTTTGAGCGCAAGCCGATGCCGCAGTGGGGAGCGGATCTTTCTGAAATAGACTTCGATAAGATTAAATATTTTGTGCGCTCAACAGAACGCCAGGCGCAGAGCTGGGAAGATTTACCAGAAGATATTAAAACAACCTACGAGCGTCTGGGTATTCCTGAGGCCGAGCGGCAGCGCTTGGTCGCCGGTGTTGCAGCGCAGTACGAATCTGAGGTTGTATACCATCAGATCCGCGAAGATCTTGAAAAGCAGGGCGTTATCTTTCTTGACACTGATACCGCGCTGCAGGAGCATCCCGAGGTTTTTCAGGAGTATTTCGGCACTGTAATTCCGTCGGGCGATAATAAGTTTGCGGCTCTTAACACGGCTGTGTGGTCTGGTGGGTCGTTTGTGTACGTTCCCAAGGGCGTGCATGTTGAGATTCCGCTGCAGGCGTATTTCCGTATTAACACGGAGAATATGGGGCAGTTTGAACGCACTCTGATTATTGCCGACGAGGGCAGCTATGTGCACTATATTGAGGGCTGCACAGCGCCTATTTACAAGACTGACTCGCTGCACTCTGCCGTTGTTGAGATTATCGTGAAGAAGAACGCTCGCGTGCGCTACACAACGATTCAAAACTGGTCAACCAACGTTTACAACCTGGTTACCAAGCGTGCGATTGCTGAAGAGGGCGCAACCATGGAGTGGGTTGATGGCAACATCGGCTCTAAGGTTACCATGAAGTACCCGGCGATTTATCTAACCGGGGCTTACGCAAAGGGCGAAACTCTTTCGGTGGCGTTTGCTGGTCCCGGGCAGCACCAGGATGCTGGCGCAAAAATGATCCATATGGCACCGCACACGCAGTCGTCTATAGTTTCTAAATCAATTGCGCGCGGTGGCGGTCGTGCGGGGTATCGCGGTGAGGTGAAAATCGCTGAAAACGCGCACCACTCTGCGAATTCTGTTATCTGTGACGCGTTGCTCGTGGATCGCATTTCGCGTTCTGACACGTATCCGGCAATTGATATTCGTGTTGACGATGTGCAGCTAGGGCACGAAGCCACGGTAACCAAGGTTAGTGAGGCGCAGCTGTTCTATTTGATGAGTCGTGGGCTTGATGAGACCGAGGCGATGAGCATGATTGTACGCGGCTTTATTGAACCGATCGCGCGCGAGCTGCCTATGGAGTATGCACTCGAGCTAAATAAACTGATTGACATGAGCATGGAAGGGTCAGTGGGCTAGTATGGGCATAACGCACCAGGAAAAGTTTGTTCCTATTCAAACACGATCTGAGCGGGTTGCATCAACCAAGCTCGCTGATTTTCCGGAGGTCACAGGTCGTGAAGCACAGTGGGTTTACACTCCCGTAGCAAAACTGCAGGAGTTGCTCAACGGTCCGCTGCAACCTGCAAAACCGAGCGTCAGCACGACCTGCGTCGCGGGAATTAAAACATCTTTTATCGCGCGCGATGACAAGCGGATCGGTTCTGTGTATAAACCAGAGGATAGAGCGGCAGCCCAGGCGTTTAACGTTTTTGAAAAGGCGCTGCTAATCGAGGTTAGCGGAGAGTCTGAAAAAGACATGGTAATTAGGCTCAGTGACTACGGCACAGAGGCGAGCGGCGGGCATATTTTTGTTGATGTTAAGCCTTATGCACGCGGTCTTGTAACCCTTATTTACAGCGGGGATGCAAAGCTTGCCGACACGATTGAAATCCGCGTTGGCGAGGGCGCGCGCGTCACTTTTGTTAGCCTTGGCGAGTTTAGCGACAGCGCGATCCACCTTTCCCAGCATCACGCGGAGGTTGGAAAAGACGCGTTTTTGAAGCATATTGTTGTTAACATGAGCGGCAGCGTTGTGCGCGTTAACCCCTCTGTGCAGCTTGCGCACCAGGGCGGCGACGTTGAGATGTACGGGCTGTATTTCGCGGATCCCGGGCAGCACCTGGAGCATCAGGTGTGGGTGCATCACATCGCACCGAACTGCCGTTCTCGCGTGAACTACAAGGGAGCGCTGCAGGGTAACGGGTCTCACACCGTGTGGATCGGTGACGTGCTTATCGGTCCTAATGCGGTTGGCACTGACAGCTACGAGGAAAATCGTAACCTTGTGCTCGGTAACGGGCCAATTGCTGATTCGGTTCCAAACCTTGAGATCGAGTGCGGCGATATCGCGGGGGCCGGTCACGCATCCGCAACCGGCAGGTTTGACGAGGAGCACCTGTTCTACCTGATGGCGCGTGGTATTGATGAGCTAACCGCGCGGCGCTTGGTTGTACGTGGCTTCTTGAACGAAATTGTGCAGCAGATTGAACACGAAGAAATCGCTGCCGATATACAGTCGCGCCTCGATGTTGAACTGGAACGCTCCGATGCTGCGATTGTCGCAGGAATGGGGCGTTAAATTGGGTTTTGAGCGTGTTTGTGATGCCGCCAAGGTGCAGGTTAACACACCTATGAAAGTTGAAGTTGCCGGGCAGGCAATCGCGGTTGTGCGCGATTCTGTCGGTGAGCTATACGCAATAGGCGACACCTGCACACACGGCGATGTGTCGCTGAGCGAGGGTTTTGTTGAAGACGATACTCTCGAGTGCTGGGCGCACGGCGCGAAGTTTTCGCTCAAAATCGGTCACCCTTTAACTTTGCCGGCCTATGAGCCGGTGCCTGTTTACGCAATTAAAATTGTTGATGAACAGATTTTTATCGATCCAACTCCGATTTTTAAGGAGAATAATAATGTCCACACTAGAAATTAAAAACCTGCACGTTGAAATTGAGACGGATGGTGGCACCAAAGAGATTCTTAAAGGCGTTGATTTGACGATTAACTCCGGTGAGATTCACGCAATTATGGGCCCTAACGGTTCTGGCAAATCAACACTCGCTTCAACCATTGCAGGGCATCCCAGCTACGAGGTAACAGCGGGCAGCATCACGCTTGACGGCGAAGACGTGCTCGAAATGGAAGTTGACGAGCGCGCAAAAGCTGGTCTGTTCTTGGCAATGCAGTACCCTGTGGAAATTCCCGGCGTCACAATGTCAAACTTCTTGCGCACCGCAAAAACCGCTATTGACGGAGATGCGCCAGCGATCCGCGAATGGCTTGGGAAGGTTAAAACCGCGATGTCTGATCTGCGCATGAGTCCAGAGTTTCTGGAGCGTAACGTGAACGAAGGCTTTTCCGGTGGCGAAAAAAAGCGTGCCGAAATTTTGCAGCTGGAGCTGTTGCAGCCAAAGTTCGCGCTGCTCGATGAAACCGACTCCGGGCTTGACGTTGACGCGCTGCGCGTTGTTAGCGAGGGCGTTAATCGCGCTCATAAAAACAGCGGTCTCGGCGTGCTTTTGATCACCCACTACACGCGCATTTTGCAGTACATCAAGCCGGATTTTGTGCACGTTTTTGTTGCCGGCAGAATTGCAGAACAGGGCGGATCAGAGCTTGCTGATCGGCTCGAAGCAGAGGGTTACGACAGATTCCAAGTGTAACCTTAACTGCTTAACTGGGTGTGGAGTCTGGTAAAACACAGACTCCACACTGTCGCATTTAATACGAAAGGCAACCATGAGCGCTCCATCGATTAGCCCGCTTGATCCAGAGTTTAAGGAACAGGCGATTGAGGCTCTAAAAAACGTTTCCGACCCAGAGCTCGGTGTTAACATCTACGACCTGGGGCTAATCTACGACCTTGCATATGACCACGTTAACGAGGCGCTAGTTATCAGTATGACCTTGACAAGCGCTGGGTGTCCGCTCACCGACGTGATCGAGAGTGATATCGCAGAGGCTCTGGACGGGCTTGTTACCGCTTTCAGAATTAATTGGGTGTGGATGCCGCCGTGGACTCCGCAGCGGATCACAGATGACGGGCGAGATATGATGCGGGCCTTAGGTTTTAGCATCTAGCTATGATTTCAGTTACAAACCTTGCCGTTGATGTTGGTGCGCGACGGCTAATGAGTGATGTTAGTTTTACCGTAAACCCGGGGGATAAAATAGGTCTTGTCGGTCGTAACGGGGCCGGTAAAACAACCCTCACTAAAGTCTTAACGGGCGATAAACAGCCGGCGGAGGGTAACCTCAGCGTGCGCGGTAAAATAGGGTTTTTGCCGCAGGATCCGCGCACCGCCGATCCGTCGCAAATAGCGCGTCACCGCATCCTAGACGCGCGCGGGCTTGGCACGCTGCAGGCGCAGCTCGCCGCCGCCAGCGAGAAAATGTCCGACCCTAATCCAGCGGTTGCTGCAAAGGCGATGAAACGCTTTGGTAATTTGAGTGACCGTCTGCACGCCCTGGGCGGATACGCGGCAGAGAGCGAAGCTGCTGCAATATCTCACAACCTGGGCTTGCCCGACAGAGTGCTCGAACAGCCGCTGGGTGAGCTTTCTGGCGGTCAGCGCAGGCGTATCGAGCTGGCGCGAATCCTGTTCAGTGACGCTGACACGTTAATTCTTGACGAGCCAACCAACCACTTAGACGCCGATTCAATCGTGTGGCTGCGCACCTTTATTAGCAACTATCGCGGTGGTGTGATTATTATCAGCCACGATGTTGAACTGGTTGGTGAAACTGTGAACCGTGTTTTTTACCTCGACGCTAACCGACAGGTAATCGACATTTACAATATGCGCTGGCATCACTATCTAAAACAGCGCGTTGCGGATGAAGAACGCCGCCGCAAAGAGCGCAGCAACATTGAAAAGAAAGCGCAAACACTGCTCGAGCAAGCGGCACGCTTTGGTGCTAAAGCATCGAAGGCAGCGGCGGCTCACCAGATGGCGCGCCGCGCTGAAAAAATGGTTGCGCAGTTAGAGGATGTGCGGCAGCTTGATGCGGTTGCTAAGCTGAGGTTTCCCGATCCGCAAAAATGCGGTAAAACTCCGCTGCAGGCGCGAACCATTAGCAAATCTTATGGCTCTCTGGAGATTTTTACGGGAGTTAATCTCGCCATTGACAGGGGCTCAAAAGTTGTTATTCTTGGTTTCAACGGTGCAGGTAAAACAACGCTGCTGCGTATTCTTGCCGGTGTTGATAAGCCCGATACGGGTGAGGTTATAGCTGGCAGTGGTCTGAAGGTTGGCTACTACGCGCAGGAGCATGAAACTCTTGACGTTAATCGCAGCGTGCTAGAGAATATGACGGCCGCTTCTGAGCATCTCACAGAGACCGAGGCTCGGCGAGTGCTCGGCTCGTTTCTGTTCAGCGGAGAAGATGTATACAAGCCGGCGGGCGTGCTCTCTGGCGGTGAGAAAACGCGGCTCGCGCTGGCGATCCTGGTTGTTTCAAGCGCGAATGTGCTGCTGCTCGATGAGCCAACTAATAACCTGGATCCTGCCAGCCGCGCCGAAATTCTCGACGCTCTGGCCACGTTCATGGGCGCTGTTGTGCTTGTGAGTCACGATCTGGGAGCTGTTGCTGCGCTAAATCCGGAACGCGTTTTGATTATGCCAGACGCCACAGAAGACATCTGGAGCAGGGACTATCTGGAGCTTATCGAGCTGGCATAGCGCGCTGCTACGCGACTTTTCGCAGCGGATCAGCTACGCGCGTTAAGCCAGGCGTCTTCTGCGGCTTCATCGCTCTGCGGTTTACGAGACTCGCGCAGCGCCTTCTTTGCCTGTTGCCGTCGTACTTTTTGTGAGTTCGGGTTGAAGTTTTGGAATTCTTTTTTAGCCGCGAGCGTAATTCCAGTTCCCGCAATAATGATGAACACAAGCCACTGCAGGGCATAGGAGAGGTGCGGTCCTGGGTCGAGTGCTGGCCGCGGGGCTAAGATTCCGTGCGCCTGGGCGGGGGTTTCTGAAATAAGTGCGAGGTATCCGGCTGTGTACACAGAGTCGCTAGCTTCGTTCGTAATGCTCGCCGCTTCTGCTGGGTTAATGCTACCGATGCTGTGCGCTGTTGGGGTGCGTCCCGAGATAACAGGCTCTGCCTGTCGCAGCCGGGCAGTTAGTGTAATCTCTTGCTGTGAGGTGGCAAGCTCGAGGGAGTTTGGGTCGGGGGTTGCGCTATCCGTTATAACCGTTGCGCTCCAGCCGCGATCAACAAAGAGCGTTATGCCCTCAGCGGTTTTGAAAGCCTGTAAAATGTGCGAGCCGGTGCCGCTGAGACCGGGGCGATTGCGCACCAGCACGAACTCTGCGGTGTATTTTCCCGTTGCCGTCACAGGGCGCCATTTTTGAGTGTCTTCGTGGAATTCTGTTAGATTTGTGACGAGGCTCTGAAAAGGAGTCGCAGGCGCGTCGTAGTTGGTAACGATCCGGTCGATTTCAGCCTGAGCCTGCGCTTTGCGCGCAAACTGCCAGTTTGAGAGCGCAACACAGACTAGCGCAAAAACGAGCAGCATTGCGTAGTAGCCGAGCCAGCGCCTGGCATACAAAAAGCTCCAGCCGCGCCCTGATGCTTGATTCTGCGGGGCAGTCACGCGCGCCCCCGGGGCGGTAGTTCTGCGATTGGCAAAGTTTGTTTTAGAAACTGTCTGGCCGTTAAAAAATCACTGAGATAAGCCAGGTGCGCTTCGCAGCACAGCCAGATTTTGCGCCTGTTGCCGGTGTGTATTTTGGGATTGACCCACAGCAGCGCCCACTGCGCGGGAGCTGTGCAACCGGCGCGCGAGCAGATTACAGCTGAGCTTTCTTGCGCAGCTTGTGAGAATCCGCCAAAAAGATCGGCAAGATCTAGCATGTTACTCTGCATCTGACTGTTTTGCGGGCTTGTATTTCGGGGCTGCTATGATAATAACCTCAGGGCTCGCGCTCTTCTGCAGCGAGTCTGGCAGTGACAGCGGAGTAACCGTGCTGTGCTGCTTTTTATCAACAACGGGGGCGATATTATTGGCGACCATAACCGCGAAGAACGGCAGCAGGGCAGCCCCTAGAATTGGCAGAATCGCCCACCAGCCGGGGGTGAACAGCAGACACAGCACGCACGCCACACGGATACTCATAGAAATTACGTAAACGCGAGTGCGTTGGTTGCGATTTGCAACCGGATCCACGCCCGCGCCCGTAACTTCGTAAGTTTGATTAGTCATATTAGTTTCTTCCTTTTTCCAGTCTACGCGGTTATGCTGACGGTAAAATTAATAACAGTTTTTAAACACAGAAAATGAGGTAGATAATGACTTTTGTTCCCCGCACCGTTCTAATCACAGGAGGCAACCGTGGTATTGGACGTGCAATCGCTGAGCGGATGGTTGCCGACGGTCATCGAGTTGCGGTCACCGCGCGATCTGGCGAAGGACCAGCTGGTACGCTCACTGTGAAAGCGGATGTGACAGATGCTGCCAGCATCGACACCGCTTTTAGTGAGGTTGAGGCGCAACTCGGGTCGATTGAGGTGTTGGTTGCAAACGCTGGGATTACAAAAGATATGCTGCTCTTGCGCATGAGCGAGCAGGATTTCACCGAGGTTATTGACACAAACCTAACGGGAGTTTTCCGGGTTGTAAAGCGCGCGCTTAAAGGCTTTGTGAAACAGCGTTTTGGGCGGGTTATTATGATCTCGAGCGTTGTTGGTCTTTACGGATCTCCCGGGCAGATCAACTACTCAGCTTCTAAGGCGGCGCTTGTTGGTTTTGCGCGCTCGCTAACACGCGAGCTGGGGCAGCGCGGAATCACCGCTAACGTGGTTGCGCCAGGGTTTATTGAAACGGATATGACGGCAGTTCTGCCAGAGGCGCAGCAGCAGGACTACGTGAAAGCAATTCCGGTCGCGCGTGCCGGGCAGGCGAGCGAGATTGCGGGCGCAATAGCGTTTTTAGCAGGGCCGGATGCGGCTTACATCTCGGGCGCTGTTATTCCGGTTGATGGCGGATTAGGAATGGGGCACTAATCGCGGGTCTTAATGGTCGCTATTTTGCAAGCCGCAGATTCTAGCGACCGCGAGCTTAAGCTGATACAGCAGGACTCGTGGTCGTTTTTTGGTCGCGGACCGGGCAGCTGCGCTGCTGGATTTGGTTAAAGGCTAGCTCTTGAGGCGGCTAAACAACTCGGTCACAGGGTCGAGCGAATCGCTGAGAGAGTAGTCTGCTGCGCGCTGCACAACCGGTTTTGCGTTAAACGCAACTGACAGCCCGGCAACCTTCATCATTTCAAGATCGTTCGCGCCATCGCCGACGGCAATCGTGTGGTGCATAGGAATACTAAACTCAGCGGCCCAGCGAGCAAGCATTTCAGCTTTTGTCTGGGCGGTCACGGGATTTCCCAGAATCTGCCCGGTCAGCTGCTCATCTTTCACAACAAGCCTGTTAGCGTGCCAGCGATCCACCATTTTCGGCGGCAGAATTATGTCTAGTATCTCCATAAATCCTCCAGAAACAACGCATACTTTGCCGTCCGTCGCGTGAGTGAGCCCGATCAGCTTTTCAAACCCGGCAGAGAATGTGATCTGCCGGGCAACATCCCGCAGACTCTTCGTGCTTAACCCGGCAAGCATCGCAATTCGCGCTGTTAGGCTCTCTGTGAAGTCGTACTCGCCGCGCATTGCAGCCTCGGTAATTGCGCTAACCTCTGTTGCTTTGCCTACTCTGGCGGCGATGAGGTCAATTACTTCTTGCGTAATCGCGGTTGAATCGCAGTCGAGTACCACCAGCGGAGATATTTTTGTCATATCTAATAGTTTAAGCCTAATCGACAATTTAGGTGAGTTTTAACGTTTTATAGGCGGTTTTAGGTTAAAGTAAAAACTATGACAAAGGTAATTGATTTTCAGAATGTTAGTTTTGTGCGCGGCGGCAACAGTATTCTGCATGAGCTCAGCTGGGGGGTTGAAGCCGGTCAAAAATGGGTTATTCTGGGTCCTAACGGAGCTGGCAAAACAACGCTCATTAAGCTTGTTAGCACGGCAGAACATCCGTCGAGCGGAACCGTTGATATTCTGGGGAACAGGCTGGGCGCGGTGGATATTTTCGAGCTTCGGTCGAGTATCGGGGTTGTTACAAGAGCGCAGGAAAAACAAATTCCCGAGTCTGAAAAAGTTATTGATGTTGTGCTCACCGCCGCCTACTCAATCGCTGGCAGATGGCGCGAACAGTACGACGCTGAAGATGTGCAGCACGCGATGAACGTGCTCACCGGGTGGCAGCTGGCGCACCTTACCGAGCGCCGTTTTGGGTCGCTCAGTGACGGGGAGCGAAAGCGTGTTTTGCTTGCGCGCGCGGTGATGGCGGATCCGGAATTGCTGCTTTTGGACGAGCCGGCGGCGAGCGTTGATCTCGGCGGGCGTGAGTTTATTCTGCAGGCTCTTGGAATGTTTGCAACGGCTGCAGATGCGCCGGCGATTGTGATGGTAACTCACCATGTTGAAGAGATTCCGGCGGGTTTTACGCATATGCTGCTGCTTGACGCGCAGGGGCAGGTTGCGGCAAGTGGCGAGCTGGGTGAGGTTTTAACCGGTGAAAACCTGTCACGGGTGTTTGGCATTGAGCTTGAGCTAACGCAGAGTTTCGGGCGTTATTCTGCGCGGGCTAAGTTCTAGAATCCGAGGTTAAAACCGTGCGCAACGCGGCTTAGCTGTGTGGCTGGGTTTCGTTTTTCTGATAGAATCATTAGTCGTATGTCTTTGACATAAAGACTTTTCAGGGCACACTGCCTTGGAGGGATACTTTTTATTTATAAGGATCAACTATGAAGACTGAAATACACCCTGAGTACGCGCCAATTGTTTTCCGTGATCTTGCATCAGGCGAGACTTTCCTAACTCGTTCAACGCTTACCAGTGACAAAACAATTGAGCTTAACGGTCAAACATACCCCGTTATAGATGTTGAAATTTCGAGCGCTTCGCACCCTTTCTACACGGGTAAGCAGCGCATTCTTGACTCAGCAGGTCGTGTTGAGAAGTTCAACCAGCGTTTTGCAGGGTTCGGAAAATAAATTATTTACGGGCACTAAGGGTTTTCTTAGTGCCCTAATGCTTAGCAACACGAATTAGGCGGCGAATGCACTACACGCTTCAAGCACTCTAAATATCAAGAAGCTGCCGGTCTAGGCTAAAAGTTACGCGTTATTAAGCGAAGCACAAAGTGGCTACAGAATATAGCACAGCTAATCCCGGGGCTAAGTTTTATCAGGTCTCGCTAGCTAAATGCGAAATACTTGCTGTTCTCTTTTAACGCGGCAAGCGCTCTGATTGAAACCGGATATGTGCCTGAGTGTTCCGGGGCAGCCCAGGGGTGTCTTTCTCGCGCAGAAGCTCCGGGCGGTCTTAGCCTTCCTTAGCTTACCTGAAGACGGGTTGGCCAGCCGGGTGTTATGTGCTCAAACTCCAGGTTATTCTTCCTCAGGTATTCCTTGAGGCTAAGAGTTAGCTCTTCCTCCCAGGCAATTTGCTTGTTGTGCATTATAAAAACATCGTGATCTAGCACGTCGGGTATGTGCGCTAGCGCGCGCACAAGCGCACCTGCTGCTAGCGCGTCAGAGCCGGAGTCATGTGCGTTTGTGAGCGTCACGCCGTGCATCGCACAAACGGCAGAGAGAGTGCGTTTACCCCTGCGGTAGCGGTCGCAGAAGCGATCTATAATCCAGGGGTCAATAACGGGTTTTAATTCCGGGAAGTTTGTAACACCGTGACGCTGCGCCTCCGCTTTTAAAATACTGCAGTCGTATGACGCGTTAAACGCAACAAGGGCGTATCCGCTCTGGAGAGCACGAGCGATAGTCTCTGTTATTTCGGCAATGCCATCTTTCGGCGGCATACCCTGAGCCTGAGCGATTTCATCCGTTATTTTATGCACCGCGGTTGCGCCGGGAGGAATGGGCACACCAGGGTTAATAATCCAGTCGTAGCGGGTTGTTACCTGACCGTTGTCGAGCAGTGCTATTGTGGCCATCACGATCCTGTCACTGGTAACATCAACCCCCGTTGTTTCAGTATCAAAAACCACTAGTTTATTAACCCACGGAGCAGTGGTGACCTGTCCGGTTACATTCTCATTCGCATTCATGTGCATATGTACAATTCTACTTAGGGGTTAGGACACTAATTTTTTATTTTCACTAATCGGGCACTTTTTAAGCTCTGCAGAATAGACTCACAGGCGTGAAGCCTCCAATTACCATCGAGACTGAATTCGCAAACGTCACAACGCGCGTTTGGCAGTACGGCAGCACACATGAGAGTGCCAAAAAAATAATTCTGGTGCATGGTTTTCGCGGCGACCATCACGGATTAGAGCCGCTGGCGCAGTCGCTGCTCGAGTTGCTCAACAGTGATGCATACGGCGAGGTGACACTGATGGTGCCAGATCTGCCAGGTTTCGGAGCCAGCGGTGAGTTCGCGGGTGGGCACAGCTTATCGGCGTATGGCTTCTGGCTGAAAGAGTTCGCGCAAACAGTAGCTCCCAGGGGCAGCTTGCTAGTTGCGCACTCGTTCGGCACTCTCGTGACTGCCCAGGCGATTTTTCACGGGTATGATCCGCTGGCTACCGCACTTATCAACCCGATCAGTGCAAACGCTCTTAGTGGTTCGAAAGTTGTGCTCACGAAGTTGGTTCTTGCATACTACCGGGCGGGGCGGATATTACCCAAAAATCTCGCCAATGCACTGCTCGCAAACGGGCTGATTGTCAGGTTTATGAGCGAAATTATGACCAAAACGCGCAATCGGCAGCTGCGCAGCTGGATTCACGAACAGCACAGTATGTATTTCAGCGGATACACGAGCCGCAGGTCACTGAGTGAAGCCTTTGCTGCGAGCGTTAGCCGTACTGTAACAGATTTTAGCGGTTTAATGACACAGGAAACCGCTGTTATTGCCGGTGATCTTGACGATATAACCCCCGTGCACAAGCAGTTAGAACTCGCAAAGAAATTGCGACGCGGTAGTTTTTATCTGGTTGGCGGGGCGGGTCATCTGATACACTATGAAGCTCCCGCTGAAGCGGCAGAAATTATTGTGCGTCATTTTCAGCAGCATTTGCGAGCCTAGGCACATACTCTTCATCTAACAATTTATTACTGGAAATGGGGATAACTTTGTCCGACCGAACCCACAGAGCACGCTGGAAAAGCTTTTTCATCACGGTTTTTGCCTGCGCTCTGGGTGTGCTCGCCTTTGTTTTTGGAGTGCAGAGCACAACCGGGCAGTTTGCGGAGGCAAAGGCTCTGGCGGCGAGCACGTTAAACTATCATCCCGGACCGCCGTTGTCGCTGCTCTCGCCAGCGTTTGTTTTCGTAACCGTTGCAATTCTGGTGCTGCTCGCAGCCGCGCTCTGGGGATTCGGGCGCGCCGTAGTAATAGGGAGCGCTTCTTTTGTTGCGGTGGTGGTGTCGCAGCTGCTGAAGCTGGTGGTGCTGGAGCGCCCGTCGCTCTGGGAGTTTGACGCGCACAACACTTTTCCAAGCGGGCACATGACGGCGTTTACGGTTCTGGCGCTGGGCGTGATAATGGTTGTTCCAAAACACGTGCGCGCAATTATGTCAGTTTGCATGGCGGCGCTGCTGTGCTACGTTGCAATGCAGCTGTTAAGCGCGGGCTGGCACCGTCCAAGCGATGTAATTGGCGGATCGATGCTCGCCTTGGCAAGCTACGGGGTTTTCTTTGTTTTACTGCCGCCCAATAAAAAAACAGGCGGACCTGGCGAAAGTTTAGTCAGCTGGCTGCTTAGTATGCTGACCTTGGTGTTAATTGCGGCCGGAACTATCTGCGCTGCAATTGCCTGGTTTGGCGCTGACGACAGCAAAGTTTTAGTTTCCGCGGTGTTGTATGCTGCAGCCGTTGCGGTAATAAGCTGCCGGGCTGGTTTGGCTTTGGCGCGAGGCTAGCCGCTGCTATTAAAAGATTGATAATATATATTATGTCAGTTTATGCGAGATTGACTCATAACTTGGGTGTTGCCGTTTTAAACAGCTCCCCGCGAGGATTTCGCCGAGTTAGCGACCCGTCGCCCTGGTTACGCGCCCGCAGCCGCAGCTTGTGTTGCCTGAACCCAGTTTGTGAGCGTGCGCAGCGCCGATCCGCTGGTAATTGACTCGTTTGCTTTTTGAAGCGCTGCGGCAAAGCGATCGTAAATATCGGCATCCCGCAGAGCTGCGTCTAGCGCGAGCTCGTATGCGACAAGACCGGCGGCCGCGTTCAGCACGATAATATCCCGCGCCGCACCAAGCTCTGCGCCCGCTAAAACGTCCTTTATTGTCTGCGCGTTTTGCTCGGGTGCGCCGCCGCGCAACTGCGCGAGAGTTGCGCGCTGCACTCCTAGCCGCTTCGGATCAAAGTCATATTTGCGAGTTCTCCCCGCAACAACCTGCCACAGCTCTGATTTGCCGGTTGTTGTGAGTTCGTCCATACCATCGCTGCCGTGAGCGATCAGCGCAGCCCCCTCACGCCTGGCAAGAACCTGTGCCATTAACTCAGCATTGCGGGTGCTCGTAACTCCGAGAGCGGTTGCCAGTGGGCGCGCCGGATTGCACAGTGGACCGAGAATGTTGAAAATCGTGGCAACTCCCAGTTCTTTGCGCACCGCTGCAATATTGGCAAAGCCCGGATGCATTTTTGCAGCGTGTAAAAAAACCACGCCTGTGTTTGCGAAAATTTGCTGCTGGCTGACCACTGAAATATCGTGCGCAGCGCCGAGCGCTGCCATCACATCTGAGGCACCAGAAAGACTGCTTGCTGCCTTGTTGCCGTGTTTAATAACCGGCACCCCTGCCCCGGCGATAACCATTGCCGCCGCGGAAGAAACGTTAATCGTGTGCAGCCTGTCGCCACCCGTGCCAACAATATCAACAGCCTCGCGCGGCAGCTCGATTGCAGTCGCATGAGCGGCGGCAGCTGCGCTGCAGCCCGTTATTTCGTCGCAGCTTGCTCCCTTTGCGTTAAGCGCTATTAGAAACCCTGCCATTTGAGCCGGTGTTGCCGCTTTTGTGATGCACTGTTCCATCGCCCACTCAGCCTGTGACACGCTGAGGTCTTTTTTGTCGAGGAGCTGGCTGATAAGCTCTGCCCAAGTCTGGTTTGTTTGGTTCATAGTTAAGAAATTCTAGCTGTTTATTTGAGGTGGATGCCTGTTTTTGTCATTTTAGAAGGTAATATTACCTTAACATCAGATGAATAACAAGTGAAAAAAGGCTCAAATCGCACTATTCTCACTTAAATATCAGGTAAGATTAACATAGACGTTGAGTTAGGCATTATTGCGCCCGTTACACTCGAGCGCAGGTATCTGACCATAGTGAGAGGTGAATCTTTTAGGATGAGTACCACAGCAGCCGTGTCGGCGGTAAAACGACCAAACATTGTCGCTACCGGCACAATTATTTGGCTGGGCAGCGAAGTTATGTTCTTTGCCGGGCTTTTTGCAATTTATTTCACGCTGCGCGCGATGGCTCCTGAGCAGTGGGCGCACGAGGCTGAAAAGCACAATCTTGCGTTCTCCGCGATTAACACCACTATTCTGGTGCTCTCCTCTGTAACCTGTCAGATGGGTGTGTTTGCTGCAGAGCGGATGCAACCAAAGCGCGCCGGTTCGCTGTTCAAGCTAAAAAGCTGGGGCACGGTGGAATGGTTTTACCTTACATTCTTCATGGGCGCGGTTTTCGTTGCTGGTCAGGTTTACGAGTACGCCACCTTCGTGTCGCACGGAGTTGCGTTAGATACTAACGCGTACGGCGCTTCTTTCTATCTCGCAACAGGATTCCACGGGTTGCACGTGACAGTAGGTCTGGTCGCATTTTTGCTTGTTATCGGGCGGATCTATGCCGTTAAAAATTTCACCCACAAAGAGGCAACCAGCGCCGTTGTTGTGTCATACTACTGGCACTTCGTTGATGCGGTGTGGCTTGTGCTCTTCTGGATTGTTTACATTCTTAAATAAGGGCTGGAGGAGAATACAAATTGCATATTAAGAACACTAAAAAGCTCCGCAAATCTGGTCGACGGCATCCGCTAGCAACAGTTGCTTTAATCGCCTTTGGTCTGTTTACAACGGGTCTTGCATACACCGGATTTACGCAGACTTCCGCCAGCGCAGAGGTTGACATGAACTCCCCCGCGGCTATTTCCGAAGGGCAGAAACTGTTTGCTGCTAACTGCGCAACCTGCCACGGTCTAAATGCCGAGGGTAGCCCCGACGGTCCGAGCCTGATCGGTGTTGGCGCAGCATCTGTGCATTTTCAGGTTGGCACGGGTCGTATGCCCCTCGCCTACCAGGGTCCGCAGGGCATGATTAAACCGGTGCAGTTTACTGAAGAACAAATTTTACAGATGTCCGCTTATGTTGCTTCACTGGCTCCGGGGCCTGAGATTCCAAAAGCGCAGTATTTGCGTGCGGATGGTGACGCTGCCCGCGGCAGTGAGCTGTTCCGCATCAACTGTGCAATGTGCCACAACGTTGCCGCCGCCGGTGGCGCACTCACTCAGGGTAAATACGCTCCGAAACTCACCGGAGTTGATTCTTCCCACATTTACGAAGCCATGATCACGGGTCCGCAAAATATGCCAGTTTTTTCTGATGCTAACCTAACACCGCAAGATAAAGCGGATATTATTACGTATCTTAAATATCTCGAGAACGAGCCAAAAGTTGGCGGTTTAGGGCTGGGATCACTGGGACCGGTTGCTGAGGGTCTTTTCATCTGGGTTATTGGTTTGGGCGCTATT
This sequence comes from Canibacter zhuwentaonis, assembly GCF_018531145.1. Lineage (GTDB taxonomy): Bacteria > Actinomycetota > Actinomycetes > Actinomycetales > Microbacteriaceae > Canibacter > Canibacter zhuwentaonis. Next base: position 306,581 of record NZ_JAHDSZ010000001.1, read on the forward strand.
GTTGCTCTCACCGTATGGGTGACCGCAAAGTCTAACTAGTTTCGGTACTAGATATTTCATTAAGTAGGAGAAAAATGACACAGGAAACGAACGAGGAGCATTCCGGAGTCGTTGCCACAGGTCAGAATCATAGTATTGTTTCTACCTCATCTGTTGGCACAGCGGTGATTTCTAGCGATGCCGTGCAGAACCCTGGTTTTCCAGAGCACCGCAAGCGTGTTACTGACCTTGACAGCAAAAAAGAGAAATCTGCTGAGCGGGTTGTTTATACTCTCTTTTACATTTCTATCGCCGGAAGTCTAGGAGCGGTTTTAGCGTATATGCTGTTGCCTATCGAGTCTGGTGAGCTGGGTGCGATCCGCTTGCACACCCTCTTTGTGGGTCTGGGCATGGCTCTTGGGTTGTTTGGAATCGGTATCGGCGCAGTGCACTGGGGTAAGGCTTTGATGTACGACGGCGAGGTAATTGACTACCGCCACCCCGTTGCCAGCGATGATGCAGTGCGTGAAAGCGCAGCCGAGGTTTTTGCTCTGGCTGATAAGGAGTCAGGCTTTACCCGCCGCACGCTTGTGCGCAACAGCCTGATAGGCGCGCTTATTGCCTTCCCGCTGCCCGGCATTACCCTGCTGCGCAGCCTTGCGCCGCAGGAGCACGACCCGATTGAGCTGCTGCGTCATACGATGTGGGATAAGGGCGTGCGCCTTGCGCGCGATCCGTCCGGTGTGCCAATTAAAGCCAGCGAGGTTACTATCGGCTCTGTTTTCCACGTTATTCCGGAGAACCTACACGAAGCTGAGCATATGCTCGATGAAAAAGCGAAAGCTGTTGTTTTGCTTGTGCGCTTGAATCAGGCAGAGCTGAAAGAGCCAGCAGAGCGCAAAAGCTGGTCATACGACGGCATTGTTGCGTACTCTAAGGTTTGCACACATGTGGGGTGTCCCGTTGCGCTTTACGAGCAGCACACGCACCACCTCCTGTGCCCTTGTCATCAGTCACAGTTCGATGTTTCCGATCAGGCCAAGGTTGTTTTCGGACCGGCAAAGCGTCCGCTACCGCAGCTGCCTATTACAGTTGATGATGAGGGTTACCTGATCGCGCAAAGTGACTTCCTTGAACCTGTTGGACCTAGCTACTGGGAGCGTCTGAAGTGAGTAACAATATGACGATTGAAACCAAAACAGCAAGCGGTGGATTCACTGCAAAAGCTGCGAACTATCTTGATGAGCGCACCAAAATAGGTGTTGTGGTTAAGGAATTTGGGCGTAAAGTATTTCCAGATCACTGGTCATTCTTACTCGGCGAGGTTGCTCTTTACAGCTTTGTTGTAATTTTGCTTTCGGGCACTTTCCTAACACTGTTCTTCCAGGCGGCAATGACTGAAACCCACTGGGACGGTCCTTTCGCGCCGATGAAGGGCGTTGAGATGAGTGCTGCCATGGCCTCAACTCTGGATATTAGTTTTTCTGTTCGCGGTGGTCTTTTGATCCGCCAGATTCACCACTGGGCGGCGCTGCTGTTTGTTGCCTCGATCGGTTTGCATATGCTGCGGGTGTTTTTCACCGGCGCTTTCCGCAAGCCGCGTGAACTGAACTGGGTTGTTGGCTTTGTGCTGTTCGTGCTTGCGATGGCGGAGGGTTTTACAGGCTATTCCCTGCCTGACGATGTGCTCTCGGGTAACGGTCTGCGCATTATTGATGGCATTATTAAATCTATTCCGGTTGTTGGCACCTGGCTGAGCTACTTTTTCTTTGGTGGTGAGTTCCCGGGCACTGATATTGTCGGTAGGCTTTATATGCTGCACATTATGGTGCTCCCCGCTATGGTTATCCTGTTTGTTGCGCTGCATCTGACTTTTGTTGTTATCCACAAGCACACGCAGTACCCCGGTCCAGGTCGCACACAGCAGAATGTTGTGGGATTCCCGGTCTTACCTGTGTACGCGGCTAAAGCCGGCGGCTTCTTCTTCATTGTGTTTGGTGTGATCGTGCTGATCGCAGCTAACTTCACGATTAACCCTATTTGGAACTATGGACCTTACGATCCGTCCCCGGTTTCGGCTGGTACTCAGCCTGACTGGTACATCGGTTTTGCTGACGGTATGCTTCGCCTAATTCCGCCTGGGCTTGAGACTGAATGGTTTGGTTACACCTGGTCTTGGAATATGCTAATTCCGCTGGGTGTTATCGGTGTGTTCTTGATTCTGGTCGCTGCCTATCCATTTATCGAAGCCTGGGTTACAGGAGATAAGCGTGAGCATCACTTGCTTGACAGGCCGCGTAACGCCCCTACTCGTACCGCTATAGGCGCTGCCGGTGTTACCTTCTACGGTGTTATGTGGGCTGGTGCTAGCTCTGACCTGATGGCAACACATTTCCAGCAGTCACTCGAGTTTATGATTCACGCGTTGCAGTTCTCGTTGGTTTTCGGTCCGATTATTGCGTTTATCGTTACCAAGCGGGTGTGTATTGCGCTGCAGAAGAAAGATCGCAGCATCGCCCTGCACGGTTACGAATCGGCGCGTATTGTGCGCTTGCCTGGCGGTAAGTTTACTGAAGTGCATGAGCCGCTTGACGAGTACGAACGTTGGGAGCTTGTGAGCTACAATGATTATGCTCCGCTTATGCTGCGCCCTGACAGTAACGGAAAAATATCTGTTGGTCAGAAAGTACGCGCCGCTGTGAGCCGCTTTTTCTTTGAGGATCGGATTGTGCCGCCGACACAGGCAGAGATTGAAAAGTCTAAGCACCACGACAACTAGAAAAGCTAGTCTAAAAGTGCTCCCCTTAAATTCATCTCGGGGGGGGGGCACTTTTTACCACTCATAGCAGGCACAGTCTGTGTGCGTTAACTCCATCAATGTAAGTGTGCCTGAGATTGATTGTGTGCTCAAATAGTAGTTGCAGAATTTATTTTTCACGGGTAATTCTTCCTTATATACTGTCGAAAGAGTGGTGCTTTTTAGTTAAGGCATCACTCTTTATTATTACGCTCCTTGATTCTATATTGATTCAGTTTTATGTATGAGTTATACCTATGGCGGATAATTTGTTTTCATTGCAAACTATCCATTTACAATGGATGATTGAGGGGTGTTTTAGTTAAATCGTTTCTCAATTTTGTTGTTAGGCATTTATTGAAGCGTACCATTCTATGCAGGAAATGCTTAAAGCAAAGCGAGATGCTCTCAACAGAAGCTGCAAATTTACCGCACCAGAACCTCTGATTCCCCCTTACCTTGACTGCAATTATGCATAAGGCTAATTCTGTGATAGAATTTTACTAGTTTCCTTAAGTATTCCTTTCATTTTTAAGGGGCACTTTTCAACTAAAGTGCCCCTTAATTTGTATGACCAGTTTTACTGCTTGGGTGGACGATTCATCTACGGCAAATCTTGCGATAGCTTGTTTGAGGGCACAAAAAATGACTGGGTGGCAGCGCCATTTAGCCAATCTCTAAGATCTTGCGATAGTGCTGCCCGATTGGTTGAAAGTCTCTGCCGTTGTAAAAGTTCCCGATGTGCGATGTCATCGCGGAAATTTGCCGTACTCCACGACCCATACAGTAGTGTTCGTTAGCCTCCATCAGGCGCTCGCCTATTCCCTGTTTGCGATGCTTCTCGTCAACGACTATTTCCTGCAGGTGAGCGGTCAGACCCGGTGCGTGCAGAAGTCTCGACACTGTGAGCAGAGAATATCCCACAACCTCGCCTAACAGCTCTGCAACAAAGAGCACATTAGCCTCCTGCTCGCGATAGCGTAAGATGTTGTCTAGGGCGATAGTAAACTCGTCGCGGGTGATAGATTCGCGACCTGTAACATACTGTGAAGCTAATCTGAAAAGAATTTTAGCATCTTCAGACTGACCTCGCCTAATTGAAATCTTCATAAAACCAGTTTAGCAGTTTTAGCGAGCGAAGTTACCCCTGTAGTATTCGTAGATAAGACCCATAACACTAACTAGAACAACGGGTAAACCGTAAAATGAAAGCCAAAAGTTCTTGCCGATGCACAGCCCCAGAGTCACAATCGCAATTCCAAAACCGAGCACAAGCGGCCACCAGCTCCAGGGGCTGAATTCACCGATCTCCGGGTCTGCGTCATCAATGTCAGAGTGCTCTTGATCTTCAAGCAACACACCTCCCTGATTCTTTTTAGTTAGTACTAGCCAGGTTACGAATAAAGCACTGAGCACACTGCCGCCGAGCATTGCAAGGGTGCCAGCCCATTCAACCTCTCCATCATAGGTTATTATGCACCAGAAAGTGTAAACCCCCGAGATGATGAAAAAATAGACCGCAATTATTGAGTAAAGAACAATATTGGTTTTCATGTGTTATCTATCCCCTAGTGAGTTAGAGATGCGGTAGATGCAGCAGAAGCTGTAACAGGTTTAGGCTGCTCAACACCGCTTATTTCTGGGTGATGTAGGTCAAACGCTGGAGACTCGCTGCGAATCCGAGGAATTGAGTTAAAGTTATGACGAGGTGGTGGGCAGCTTGTAGCCCACTCAAGAGAACGACCATAACCCCACGGATCATCAACCTCAACCTTAACTCCTGAGCGCCATGTCACATAAACGTTCAGCAGGAACGGTAGCATTGAAACAGCGAGCATAAACGCGCCAACAGTTGACAGCTGGTTCATCCAGGTTACTCCGTCTTCTGGAAGGTACGAGTAGTAGCGACGTGGCAGTGATTTAACACCGATCCAGTGCTGTACTAAGAAGGTTGTGTGGAAGCCCACGAAAAGAATCCAGAAGTGGATCTTACCGAGTCTCTCGTTGAGGCGTTTGCCTGTGAACTTTGGCCACCAGAAATAGAAGCCAGAGAACATCGCAAACACTACCGTTCCAAAGATAACGTAGTGGAAGTGAGCAACCACGAAGTAAGAGTCTGAAAGATGGAAGTCGAGCGTTGGAGAGGCCAGAATAACACCGGTTAGACCACCGAAGATAAAGGTTACAATGAAGCCCAGAGCCCATAGCATCGGGGTTTCAAAGGTGATCGATCCGCGCCACATAGTGCCAATCCAGTTAAAGATTTTAACACCGGTTGGCACCGCGATCAGCATTGTCATCAGGGCGAAGAAAGGCAGCAGAACAGAACCCGTTACAAACATATGGTGCGCCCACACAGTGCTTGACAGCGCAGAAATCGAGATTGTCGCGTAAATAAGCGTTTTATAGCCGAAGATAGGCTTCCGGCTAAACACCGGAAAAACCTCGGATACGATACCAAAGAAGGGCAGCGCAATAACGTAAACCTCGGGGTGTCCGAAGAACCAGAACAGGTGCTGCCAAAGAATTGGTCCGCCAGTGGCTACATCATAAACGTGTGAGCCGAAAATACGATCGGATGCCAGTGCCAGCATAGCTGCTGCAAGCACAGGGAAGATCAGTAGAATCAAAATTGAGGTGATAACCGTGTTCCAGGTGAACACAGACATCCGCCACATTGTCATACCAGGAGCGCGCATTGTGAGGACGGTTGTAATGAAGTTTACGCCACCCATAATTGTCCCGAAACCGCCTATTCCAAGACCCAGCACCCAGAGGTTGCCGCCGATACCAGGCGAGAAGGTCTCGCTAGAGAGCGGTGCGTAGGCGAACCAGCCGAAAGAAGCGGCTCCCTGCGGGGTTAAAAATCCGCCTACTGCAATTAGTGAGCCGAAAGTGTAGAGCCAGAACGCAAACGCGTTGAGGCGCGGAAAAGCAACGTCGGGGGCACCAATCTGCAGCGGGAGCAGAATGTTTGCAAAGCCGGCAAACAGCGGAGTTGCAAACATCAGCAGCATAATTGTGCCGTGCATTGTGAAGAGCTGGTTGAACTGTTCACGAGTTGCCACAACCTCAAGTCCCGGAGCAAAAAGCTGTGCGCGGATAATTAGAGCCATCAGACCGCCAATTAGGAAGTAAACAAACGAGCTAATCAGATACATATATCCGATAACTTTATGATCCGTGGAGGTTAGCCACGAAACTATTACATTACCTTTTCTCATTTTGCTTATCCCTCTGAGCTCTCATCGTGGGCTTTGTCTTCTGAAACGCTGTTTCCTGGCAAGTTTTGGTTAGGATTGTAGTCTGTTGTTAGCAAACCTTGGTTATCAGGGTTGGATTTGAGACCGGCGATATAAGCATCGTATTCTACCTGCTCAACCACACGCACCTCGAAAAGCATATTTGAGTGGTACTCGCCGCACAACTCGGCACACTTTCCTGTGAAGGTGCCAGTTTTTGTCGGTGTTAGGTACATATAGTTTGTTTTGCCCGGAATCATATCTTTTTTGTACAGATATTCAACAACCCAGAACGAGTGAATAACATCGCGAGACTCAAGAGCTATCTCTGTTGTTTTGTTAACGGGCAGATAAAGCACCGGCATAGTCTTAGCGACGGGTGATCCGCTGCTGTCAGTCTGCACCTGCACGCCTGAAAAGTGTACGTTTTCCTTGGTGTAATTGAAATCCCACGCCCAGCGTTTCGCAATAACCTCTACTTTATTTTCAGGGTTTGCAATTGGGTGCTCAATATCGCTCATGGTTTTTGCGGTGAACGCAAAAAAACCAATGATGAGCACAACCGGAAGCACTGTGAACAGCGTCTCAATTGGCATATTGTAGCGTAGTTGCACCGGCGCGCCGGTTTCGCCGCGCCGCCTGCGATAAGCAACAGCGGCCCACGCCACAAGACCCCACGCGATCAAACCAACTATGAGTAGGATGATCCAAGAGGTTGTCCAGAGACCTGTTATGTCTGGAGTGTGATTAGTTGCGCCCTCAGACCCCTCCGGCAAAAACCCGCGCTGTTGCTCCGGGGTGCAACCTGCCAGAGTTAGTCCCGCTATGGCTGTTAGTGAAACAGCGGCTATTTTCATACTACGTCTAGAACGCACTATATACCTTTCCAAATGTGAATTAGGTAGATAATCCTGATTACTAACTGATAGTTTACCGTGAATTTGATTAGAGTTTTGCAACTGGCGCGCTGACTGGCGTTTTTTACAGCAAAAAGTCATTAGCTGAAACTATCGCCACACGCGCAGCTCCCCTGCGCGTTGGGGTTGTCAATAGTGAAGCCCTGCTTTTCAATTGTGTCTTCAAAATCAATTGAGGCACCGTCAAGATAAGGCACGCTCATCTGGTCAACGACAACTGCTACCCCGTCAAACTCCACAACCGCATCATTTTCGAGCAGGCGCTCGTCAAAATACAGCTGGTAGATTAACCCCGAGCAGCCCCCCGGCTGCACCGCGATCCGCAGTCTTAAATCTTCGCGCCCCTCCTGCTGCAGGAGGCTAGCAACCTTATCGCGCGCACGCTCAGATAGTTTTACCTGATGCGCTGGGAGTGTTGCCGATTGCAAAGTGTCTGACATAAAATCATCTCCAAACAAATCTTGTTAAAACCATTCTACACCGCCGCAGGTTTGCGCTCGGTGCGCTAAAATTAAGACAGTAATTAGTTAGCACAAACCAGGAGCTTTTTTGACTCAGCAATCCAGCGCCACAGACTCGCAAAATCACTCGGATAAAAAAGGCAAACCGACCCCTACTAGGAAGCAAGCGCAGGCGCGTAATGCGCGTCCTATCGTGGGCGCTGTCAGTAAAGAAGCCAAGGAAGCACAGCGTGCCGCACTAGCAGAGCAGCGGGCGCGGATCCGCGAGGGAATGGCAAACGGCGACGAGCGGTATCTGCCGGAGCGCGACAAGGGCGAACAGCGCAGATTTATCCGCGACTGGATCGACGCGAGATTCAGCATTGGAGAGCTGCTGCTGCCGACCCTATTTGTGACCGTGATTATCTCGTTTTTACCGATTAAAGAGGCAAAATACGGCTCACTGGTAATGATCTTGCTGTTTTTGTTGGTGATTGTTGACAGCATTATTATGAACCTGTTTTTGTATCGCAGACTGTGCCAAAAATTCGGCAAAACGCGGGTGCAACGCGGTTTTCGCTGGTACGCTTTTTCTCGCGCGACGCAGATGCGGGTTATGCGGATCCCAAAGCCACGGGTCAAGCACGGGCAGTGGCCGAGCTAGGCTGCGTTGCCGCGATACCCTAGTTTCACCAGTTCACGATTTATTTTATGCGCCCACAGCGGCCCGTTGTAGATAAATCCGCTGTATCCCTGCACGAGATGTGCTCCCGCAGCAAGGCGCTCTAAAACATCTTGCGCGCTGCTCACTCCGCCGGCCGCGATAATAGTGAAATCGCTCTCAGTGGGAACTGCCGCGCGTACCCGGCGTAAAACCTGCAGCGCCTTAGTGGCGAGCGGTTTACCTGATAAGCCGCCCGCTCCTATCGCTGAAATTTTAGCATCTGCAGTGCTTAGGTTATCTCGTGCAACGGTCGTGTTGGTAACAATAATGCCCCGCAGCTGTGCATCCAGCGCCAGCGTCACAATCTGCTCAATGTGCGTGTCGCTAAGATCGGGCGCTATTTTTAAGAGCACTGGGGTTGTGCCAGCCGCGCTTTGCACGCGCCGTACGAGTTTAGCGAGCGTGTTAAGTTGCTGCAGCTCACGTAATCCGGGAGTGTTGGGGCTGCTCACGTTAACCACTAGATAGTCGGCAAAAGGTGTCAAAAGCGTTGCGGAAAAAACATAGTCATCAGCTGCGTCTGCTAACGGGGTTATTTTACTTTTGCCGATATTAACCCCGATTACGGGGCGGTTGGGGCGTATTTTTGCTTTTGTAATATGCGATACGGCGGCAGCAGATCCGCTGTTATTGAAGCCCATTCTATTGATCAGGGCGCTGTCTTTAACGAGCCGAAACAGGCGCGGTTTTGGGTTACCCGGTTGTGCGTGCATTGTGAGCGTGCCAATTTCAACGTGCCCAAAACCTAACAGCCCGAGTCCTGTAATCTGCGTTGCGTTCTTGTCAAACCCCGCAGCGAGTCCGAACGGGGTTGTAAACTCACGCCCCAGCGCAACGGTACGCAAATTCTTGTGTGGGCGCAGGAACGGGCGCAGCGCAGCATCCGCCAGTGGCAGAGCTTTAATAACAGAGCTGGCAAGCAAGTGCGCAAACTCAGGATCGAGCCTGCGCAAAACCGTGTTAAAAAGTAGTTTATACACGCTAATTACCTTCGTTATCGTCGTTTCTGAGTTTCAAAATGGCAGCCTCAAAGTCTTCCAGGGAGTCGAAGTTTTCGTACACGCTCGCAAATCGCAGGTATGCAACCCTGTCAAGTTTACTCAAGAACGGCAGCACGGCTTTGCCAACGTCGATCGCGTCAATCTGCGCGTTACCGAGAGCTTTTAGAGAGTCTTCAACGCGCTGCGCGAGTATTGCTAGTTCTGTGTCACCTACGGGTCGTCCCTGGCAGGCTTTGCGCACACCTGAAACAACTTTCTCACGGCTAAACTGTTCAACGAATCCGCCGCGTTTCACAACGTTCAGTACAATGGTTTCGGTTGTAGAAAAACGTTTTTTGCAATCGGGGCATTCCCGCCTACGTCGGATTGCGCGGCTTTCTTCTGTGCCGCGGCTGTCAATAACCTTTGATTCTATGCTGCTGCAAAAGGGGCACTGCATACTATTTTCCTAATCTGTCTGTGTCGGTGCCAGTGAGGTTTAAGGCTCCGGGCTTGTCTGTGTCGGTACTAGCAAGGCTCAGTGCTCCGCGCCAGGCGTATTCACTAACAGCTTCTCTGATTTGCTGCCGGGTTGCTATAGCGTCGGCGTTAAATATTTGTGCGAGCGCGTCGCTTATCTGACCGATTGTGAGCTCTTCGTCGCAGGCACCAAGGGGCGCGAGCGTTAGCGTATTCGCCTGTAAATGCCGTTGATAAGGTGTCGGCACTATCATGTTCAGCTGGCTGGCGGATTCATGCCCCGGCTCGTGAATGCGCTGCTCGAGCAGACCGCTGTTGTGAAGATACGGCGCGGATATCGCTTCAACGCGCACAACATTACTGCCTGCTGTGGCTAGATTCTTTTGTAGTCGCAATGTTCCCAGTGACACACTGACAACATTGCGGCTCTTAAAATCGGCAAGATAGGCGCGTATTAGCTGCGCTGCCCGCTCGGTGTTAAGCAGAACACCTCCGTCACGCACCCACATTGCAGCGTACGCGACCGGCTCAAGGCGCTCACGCTCAACAATCCAGGCGGCGCTAACAATGCCCGTTGCGCAGCCTCTCTCAAGGCCGAGTGATGGCAGCGCGTTGTTCAAAGCTGCTGCTGACACACACTGTCCCAGTTGAAAAGTGCGGATCATGGTCTTAAGCGCCACGCTCGCGTTAGAATCTGCCAGCGCAAACTTTGCCAGAACTTGCAACCCCTGCGTAATCTGCTGATACGCGGTTTTACCGAACGTGTTAATAAGTGCGTGCTCGGTGAAATTAGCCGCAGATAGATCCGCCGCTAAAGCCTCCGCTACGGCAGTGACCGCAGCTTGCGATAACAGGCTTAAAGGCATTTACGCGAGCTATTTTTGAAAATCGGAGGTGTCTCCGACAAGGCGCGTGTTATCTGCTGGCACTGGCTCAACCGCAGCAGCCGCAACCTCCGCCGCGAACTCGGCAACATTGTAGAGCTTGCCAGCGCTTTCGCGCCGCGCTGCTATGGCGCCCGGGTTTGCGCGCTCGAGTAGTAGCGCTGTTACCGTGCCCTCTATCATATCGCCTGACACAACAACGAATTCTACGCCGACCGCTTTAAGAGCAGGGATTCTTTTGCGCAGCTCGTCTTCGCCAGCGCGTTTTGAGAGCGCAACCGGCTCGTACTCCGGCATTGTCGGGTTAGTGTGAATGAAGTGAGCCTGGTGGCTCGTCACAAAAATAACGCGAGCTGCCGGTGCAAACAGGGGCTGCAAAGCCTCGAGCAGGCGCACCTGAGAGTCGCGGTTGAGCTGCATTGCGTAGTCTTCTGCCATGCCGCTCTCCATGCCACCAGAGGCGTTAAGAACAAGAATATCAAGCTCACCAAACTCTGTTTGTAGGATTTTTACAAGCTCTGCAACGGAGTCATCGTCAGTTATATCCGCTCCGATTGTCAATACTCTAGAGTCATGCTCTGCGCGCAACTGCGCAGCCAGTTTTTCCGCACGAGCAGCCTTGTTGCGGTAGTTGATTGCAACATCCGCGCCCGCAGCGGCGAAGTATTTTACAGTGTCAGCGCCAACACCGCGCGATGATCCTGTGACTAGTGCTCGTTTGCCGCGCAAGCTCCCCGGTTTTAGCGGATTCATAGTGGTAACTCCTAGTAGATAATTTGTGCTATATCTTTTGCTATAACTCTAGTGGAAAAACCCTAAAAAATGCGGTATTTATGGTGCTGTGGATTTATTTTTTCTGCTGTGCATAAAAGATGCGCAGCCTGCTAGAAACAGCCCGAGCAGCCCGGAGCATATCCAGAATCCGGCAATTATGTGACCCAGCTGTGCTGCCGGGGTTATGCCGGTTGTGCGCTGCAACTCGACCACTGCCCCGCCGCTCTCGTGCCAGAAAATAAGCTCTGTGAGTTTTCCCGTGTCCGGCGCTATAACACCGCTCGGACCGCGTGTGGAAACGGCAACCGTGTAGCGACCGGTACTCAGAGATTGTAGCCTGGCGAGCGCTAACTGTTGCGCAGCCTGATCCGCGGATCCGAAATCCGCATTGTTTGTCTGGGTGATAACGTATTCTGCGCCGGAAGCGAGCATTAACCGTTGGTGATTGTCGTAAATCATATCGTAACAGATCGCAATTCCAGCGGTTGAACTGCCAATTTGCATAACCGAGTCTGTAACCCCAGGAGTGTATTCGAGGTTAATTAATTTCACCAGCTCGGGCGCAATTTTAGTAAAAAAGTCACGGTGAGGCATATACTCAGCAAAAGGCACCGGGTATTTTTTATCGTAGCGCTCTACAACTTGCCCGGACTCTGCTATTAGCAGCGCAGAATTGGTGTAAAAATCTGTGCCGTTGGCGGCAGTGTTGGGCAGCACCGCTCCGGCAAGCACGGGGGCTTTAGCGCGCTTTGCAAGCTCGGTAATACGCGTTCTGTTGCGGTAGTTGTCAATGAGCGCATATTCTGCGGCGTTTTCGGGAAAAACAATCATATCAAGCTGCTGCTGAGTGTTGTCAAGCAGAGTGTTTGCCTCTTGCAGGTGGGCTTTTATGATGTCGCCGTTTTTGCGGTTATCGAATATTCCAGCGGCAACATTGCCCTGCACAATCCCCGCGCGCACTGGCTCGCCCACGTGCGGGAGTGTGATTTTAGGCAGCAGCAGAGTTGCGCACACAACGGCCGTTGCTGTTAAAGCCGTAAGTACTGCCGCGCTGCTGCTGCGCCGTTTTGCTGCGCCTTTTCGGTGGCAGTGCCAGGCCGCAACCGGCAGCACCGCAACGAGCGTTACAAGCGCTGTGCACCCGGTAATTCCAAGGTAAGAAACCAGTTTTGCAAAGGGCGATTCGAGCAGTACCGCGCTTGTGCGAGCCCAGGCGAATCCGCCGTATGGAATGCTTGAAGCGAGCGTTTCGCGCACCACCCACAGCCCGGTAACGCTCAGCGTCTGCGCCGAAATTAGTGCGTGCCGGTTGTGCAACAGTGAGATTCTGGGCAGCGAGTTGACTGTGAACGTGGCAGCGGCGGCGAATAACACCGTCCACGCTATCATAACCGAGCTAAGCGCTAGCCACGGCACAATTCCCAAGTAGAAAGTGAGCCACTCAATGTGTGCCAGCCAGAAAGACGCCCCAAAGACGCTCCCGATTAAAGCAGCGGCGACCGGTTTTAACCCCCAGAAGCTAAGGGTAAAAATGGTTAGCGCGGGAATGCCCAGATACCAGATGCCAATGTCTGGCATGGCGGCATCGAGCATCAGCCCCGCACCCGAGGCGGCCGCTATCCGCAGTAAAAAAAGCCGTTTTTTTACCATTTAGGCTACTGAACTCTCAACAATTCCGTACATTATTTTGCCTCGGGCGCTGCGCGCAAGGTTGGCGACGGTCAGCAGGTTGAGGGTGTTTACCGTGTCTGCGTCAGTGCTATTGATAACGGTTTCACAGGCCTGTGCGATTTGCCCCAGCAAATCGGCGGTCTGTTTGATCCAGCGCAGAAAATCACCCGCGCTAAGCCCGCTCCCGGTAAGGATTTGCGTAAGCGATTTTTTGTTCGCCCAGGCGTCCATAACCCAGGCAGAATATGTGAAAGGAGCGAGCGTGGGCGGCAGTTTGTACGCCCTCTCAATAGCATCAAGACCGGCCCAGAGCTTAATTGTTTCATCCATTGCCCGCTGCCACTCGGAGCTTAGCGGATAGCTCCCCGCAGCGGTTTCACTGCGCCGCGGTTCATATGTGAGGGTTGCTATTAAAGCCGCAAACTCCTGCGGGGTGAGCCGGTGCCACAGTTTATGCTTAAGCGCGGTTACTGTAAGCAGGGCTTTTTCGCCATAGAGCCTGGTTAGCGCCAGCCCCCACACGCTCGGCCGTAGATTTTGAGAATCTCCCGCGGTGTTTTCTGCGTCAGCGGGCACAAGATATTTAAGCTCTGTTAAAACTTGCGCAACTCGCTCAAACTCGCGCGCAATGCTGTTGGTCTGGCTTTTCACGCGCTGCGCAAGCCTTCTAACTTTTTTACGCAGCGGTTTTTCCCGCTCGCGCCAGATTTCAGCCGCCGTGTCATCGCCGTCGGTGATCGCTTTGCGGTAAGCTGCCAGGGAGCGCTCTGCCGCGGCCAGCTCTGTGGCATCCGCGACGACCGCACGATCCGCTTGAAACTGCGCAAACGAGCGCTCCAGAGTTTTGCGCACCTGCGATATTTCACGCTCGCGCAGCAGATTCACCGTCATATTGTATGTCGGTCTGAAGCTTGACCTAACAGGATAGGAGCGTGCTCCTGCGAGAGACTCAACAACCTCGAGATCGAGCGAATCTTCCCACAAAATTACCGCGTGCCCCTCGGTGTCAAGCCCACGCCTGCCTGCGCGCCCCGTTAGCTGCGTGTATTCGCCGCTTGAAAGGTAAACCCGTTCAACACCGTTGAACTTTTTCAGTTGCTCAAGCACAACCGCTTTTGCCGGCATATTGATACCGAGCGCGAGCGTTTCCGTTGCAAAAACAACTTTCACAAGCCTGCGCAGAAAGAGCTGTTCAACAACGGCTTTTAGCTGCGGCAGCATTCCAGCGTGGTGGGCAGCGATTCCGTGCTCGAGCGCACGCAGCCAGGAGTTAATTCTTAAAATCCGGTGTTCATCTTTAGAGAGAGTCGCCACCGCCAGCTGGGCAATTGTGAGAATCTGGCGTTTTTCATCCGCCGTGTTCAAATCAATTCCCGCCCGTAAACACTGTGACGCCGCCAGATCGCAGCCTGCTCTGCTGAAAATAAAAACAATGGCTGGCACAAGATCGTTGCTATTGAGCATTTCAACAACATCGTAGTGCGCGATTTTACCGCGCGATTTTTTGCGCGGCGCCGCACCCCTTGCGCGCTTGCCCTTTAACGGTTTTAAATATTTTAGATCCGGATTGAGTTTACCGTTTTTGTGCAGTGGATAGATGCGCTCCCGGGTTAAAATGTGCTGGAACAGCGGTGTGGGACGTCTTTCTGAGATGATCACCTCAGTGTTGCCGTGCACCGTGTGGATCCAGTCCCCCAGCTCTTCAACGTTGGAAACGGTTGCAGAAAGCCCCACCAGTAGCACGTGCTGTGGAATGTGCAGAATTATTTCTTCCCACACAGCTCCGCGATACTGATCGCCGAGATAGTGCACCTCGTCGAGGATTACACAGCCGAGATTATGAAGGCGCGACACGTCGGCATAGATAATATTGCGTAGCACCTCGGTTGTCATAACCTTAATCGGGGCGTCCTGATTGATCGTGTTATCGCCCGTTAAAAGAGCTACCTGATCGGCGCCGTAGCGCTTGCACAGCTCCGCGTATTTCTGGTTAGAAAGGGCTTTAATCGGCGCGGTGTAAATAACATCCTGGTTTTTTTCGTGGCGAGCGAGCATAATCGCAAATTCGGCGACCGTGGTTTTACCCGAACCGGTTGGTGCGGCAACTAAAACCGAGTTGCCGCAGAGCAGTCTTTCGCAGGCTGCTTTTTGGAAGGGATCAAGCGGATATTCTAGCTGGGATTCAAAAAAATCAAGCGCATCAGAATCGTTCATACTGTTAAACATCATACTCGGCGAAGGTTTTGCGTTGCTGCCTAGCTTTGCGGCGGTCGTGGAAGTAGGCTAGTATAGCCGCAACAGCGTACAGCAGAATCATCGGGGTTGCAATTAAAAACATACTAAAAACTTCAACCGAAGGTGTTACCGAAGCTGCAAAAACTAAAATTATAAGCACTGCAATGCGCCACTTGCTAATAACTGACTTTGCCGACAGCACACCGACGAAATTGAGCAGCACAATAAAAACGGGGAGCACAAAGCCGATGCCGACGGAGATCGTCAAAGTTGTTGCAAAGTTTAGATAGTCTCCCGCGGTTAAAAGCAGGGCATCCTGCTTGGAGGAGAAGCTTGTTAAAATCCGGACAATTTTGGGCAGCGCCCACCACGCAACAACCGCGCCGCTCAGAAAGAGGGGCACAGATGCGCCAAGAAACACCGCTGCAGCTATTTTTTCGCGTTTTTTAAGCGCGGGTATGAAAAAAGCCCATATTTGGTAGAGCCAGATTGGGCTAGCAATAAAAATTGCGATAACAAATGCGATTTTAAGTTTTAGCCCGAAAGAACCTGTGACGTCGGTGAACGCGATATGCGCAATGCGGTTATCCTCGTGTGAGATTTCGTTAATCGGTGCGCGTAAAATCTCCCACACGTAATCCGCCAGAAACCATCCGCCGATAATCGCCACAGTAACCGCGATTAGGCAAACTATAAACCTTTTGCGCAGTTCTATTAAGTGCTCCCCTAAACGCATTCGCGCTTCGGGGTTGGCTTTTTTTCTGTTTCTGCTCACGGTTGTTGGGTTATATGTTGCTGTTCTCTGGACAGCTTTGTTTGTAAATGGTTTAAAGCATTTTGCGCGGCTTTGGCTGCGGCTCTGCGTTTATTCTCTGGCTTTATGATTGCTAGCTGACCGCACCCCGCTCTTAAAAAGCGGTTAAAGCTAGTATCGTTCCAGATATCGCATTGCCCATGCGCAAAGTTCTGTTCCAGAAACTTCGTATCTCTTGTAGACACTTTACGGTAGGAAAACTCTGGCTTATAGTCACTGACTAGGAATTTATGCGCGCTATCAATTAGAAAATCAACCTTATCGCTAGTGGAGTTTCTAGTAGCTCTTCTAGCTTCTCGTGCCTTTTTCTGGAATAAAATTATTTGTTCTAGCACCTCCGTATCGTTGTTAGAACTCAGATTAGACATTGCCGCACATATAAAATTATGCACAATTTTCTTTTGGTAACAATATGCGTATAATCGCCACTGCCCGTTTAGATACTCTATGTTAAGAGGAAACACTTCGCGATTTTTTGAGACCCTACCATCCCTGTAGATGTAGTCAAAAGTAACCTTTTTATTTTCTGTGAGCGCGTTGTAAAGAATATTTACGTTATTAGAGGTGACCGAGCTTATGCTGGGTGAGTCGATCTCTTGATGCGCGATAATACTAGGGCGATTATCCTCTTCTCGTTGAAGTTCACGCAATTTTTTGATTGTCTTTTTAGCGTCTGCAGCCATCTCTCCATCAAATAAGTGCGTTACAATTTCAATTACTGATATTAGCATTTGAAGCTCACTATCAGTAAAAGCCAGTGGTCGCATATCGAATGTGCCGTCAAACTCTAAACCACTTTGGTCTTGAGACTCCGCAAAACTTATAGTATCTTGCGACTTAGTAAACAACTCTGCAAGAGTGGTAAATGTTTCCCTATTGCAGTCAAAGGTTGTTTCAAGTTCTGTAAATGTTATTTTTTCTCCATACTTTTTTTTAATAAACCATCCAATCTGAGCCATGGAATATGCCAGAACCGTGGTGTTTGGCACAGATAATTCGCGACCGTTAGACTCTTTAGAGCCGCCAGCGTTATCGACCTTGAAACTTTCGTTAGCAGTAGAATTGTTTAATTGCAGTGCGCGCCCATATATTGACGCAAGCTCTTCAAGTATTGCAGGAGGACCAATAACTGCGGAAGCAAAATTAAATGCGATCAGCTCTCTGGCAAAATCCGCGTAGTCGGCAGTGTTATAGTGCAAAACACCGTTGTCAAATGTTTTAGGTTTTAGTGATTTTGTAAACTCGGGAGGGTTTCTGCCCTCGTGGATATAGGTATCTATTATTTCAGCGGTGAGTTGCGCATTAAAAAATACTTCTTGTTGAGAAGCTCTGTTTTGTATTTCTTCCACGAGCGCTTGCAGTGCGCTCGCAGACAGAGGCTTATGATCACTCGATCTTGTAGCAAGCTTTATTTTGCCAACAAAGCGACTTAGTAAAAACACGCGGGGTTCTTTTTTGTCGCAGTCATAGCAGAATAGATGCCACCTGCTTTCAAAAAAATACAGTTGCTGTGGTGAAACAGTGCGAGCGCTAACCGTACTATCTGGTTTTCTATATTCGAACGATATATTTTTATTGTAAATAATCGCTTCTAGTACTTTATCAACCTGCCATACCCAGTGCTTAGACCCCTCGCGCACTATGATTTTAGAGAAATTAATATCTTTAATTATGCCAGCAAGTTTTAGAAATGTTGTGTACGCTAAGGAATCACTGGCTCCGTGCGAAAGATAATCAATTGCGGCGCGGATAATAATTCTTTCGCCAGACTCCAGACGAAAATCTTTGGCGATGAAACTGCTTTTGGTATCTATTGAATACAGGTTTTTGCTACCTTTTTTCGTAATTAAGTTCCGCACACTGATTTTAACGCCGCACTGTTCCAGATCTTTTATATCACGCTGAAATTTTTTGATAGAGCTATTGATGTTTTTAGATTTATATTCTTTGATTTCTTGGATATGCTTAAAATTGTTGTCTTCCCTTAAACTCATTTCTGTTGCAGATAAAATATTCATTAGTTTCAACTGTCTAAGCGTAGCTGCTTTGCTGTTTTCATGCATACTTTACTCCGATGCTAGAACATCCACAACAAGAACTTGCGCGGGTGTTGCTTGGCTGGCATCGCTCTTAGCGGGCATCAAGATTACAACCTGAGACCCAACAGGCACGCCGTTAAGCTCATTTCGCCAAGAGACTGCTGGATCATCTGCCGGGATGATCATTGGTCCGTCATTCCAGGTAGAAGCGGTGACTTTACCCGCCCAGCTAACTGATAAAACCTGCGCAACAACGTTACTGCCCGCATGCACACTGCGCCCTTCGCCTTTAATGCGCAGCGCGCTGCGCAACTCGCTAGGCGCCTGCTGTGGCGGCAACACAACACCGGGATCACCTGCGGCTGTGCGTGTCACCGCGGGAAAGCCGTTAGGCAAGGGCTGTTCTTTGCCCGATGCTTTGAAGTTGCTGGTGTTTTTAACATCAATATAGGCGATAGCCGCCGCGCCCTCGCTCAGCCCGCTGCGTAAGAATCCGGCAGCCTCTTT
Source organism: Canibacter zhuwentaonis (assembly GCF_018531145.1). GTDB lineage: Bacteria > Actinomycetota > Actinomycetes > Actinomycetales > Microbacteriaceae > Canibacter > Canibacter zhuwentaonis. The sequence goes on from NZ_JAHDSZ010000001.1 coordinate 325,064, forward strand.
TGGTGTCATAGCAACCGTCACCCGTTGCCCCGGCAGAGCGCACAGCGCCGCATCGCTGAGCACGTTAAGGCCGCGCTTTTCAGGAACCGCAAGAAAATCAGCGGCAGAGTTCTTGCTCGATGTTGAATACACGCGAGCGCCGGTTACCGAGTCATAAATATTAATATCCGCCGTTACAATCGCGGGAGCTGCAACAACTGCTTTACCTTGCGCAGTTTCGCTCGCGGATACTGACCGCGCAATTGTTGCAGTGTCGGCAGTCTGATCCGCCGTGGTAACGGTGCGTTGCGCAACCGTCACGGGCAGCGCGGTTGCCGGTTTGATGCTGTCTCCTAAGGGAACAGATGCCTTCGCGGCATAGGCATCGCTTACAGCGCCGCTGCTAAGCGGATTTTCGCACTCTGCAGCTGCAGACTCGGCGGTTGAACTCTGAGCACAGCCCGCCAGTGCGGCAACGGTGACCGCAACACACAGCGGAGCAATTAACCTGTGGCGCATTAGATTCCTTTCAGCGATTGTAAATATTCTACTCCATTAAACAGACTGGTTGTGGTTGGACGATCCGGCGGGTGCGGTTCTAGCTGCGGCGAATTTCTGTGCATCGCGCACCTTTTTGCGCAAAACTTTCTCGCTCTTGTGTAGTTCCCTAACCATTCCAGGAGTCCATATTTCCAGATCCTCAGAAGAGTACTCAGATTTTGAGGCGCGCCGTTTCAACTCAGGCAAAACGGTGTCGGCCGATAGCTTACGAGCTGTTATCAAAAATCCCGTATGTCCAACCATTCTGTGATCCGGGCGCACCGCCAGCCCTTCCACGTGCCAGGTGCGCACCATTGTTTCAGAGGCTTGCGGATGTGTGAACTGCCCAGTTTTTCGCACTGTCTCAACAAATCGCGAAAGCTGGGTAACGGTTGCAACATAGCTAATAATTACGCCCCCGGCAACAAGCGCGGTTGCTGCCGCTGCGACGCACTCCCAGGGCGCTAGCATATCAAGCACAACGCGATCAACTGACCCGGGCGCTGTAGTTGCGGGCAGAACATCTTGAAAATCGCCCACGCTCAGCTGCCAGTTGGGGGCTGCTCCGCCATAAAATGCGGTCACATTGGCGCTTGCAATTTCAGCAAACTCCGCGCGTCGTTCGATTGAGTGCACCGTGCCAGCGGAGCTAACTGCGCGCAACAGGTGCAGGGTGAGTGCTCCCGAGCCAACCCCGGCTTCGACAATGTTAAGCCCGGGCGCAATATCCGCCTGTGATACAATCTGTGCGGCATCCTTAGGGTACACAATTGCCGCTCCGCGTGGCATTGCCATAACGAAATCCGCGAGCAGAGGGCGGATCGCCAAAAACTCTTCCCCGCCCGAGGTTGTTAGTACGCTAGCGTCGTTGCGCCCAACAATTTCGTGGTGTGGAATAACCCCGCGGTGTGTGTGGAACTCGCCATCCGGGGTGAGTGTGATCGTGTACCGCTTGTTGCGCGACCCGGTTAGCTGCACTCTGTCGCCAAAAACAAAAGGACCGCGTGCTGCGCTCATAGGGTGTGTTTTCCTTGTCTCCTGGGTGAATTATTTGCCCGGGTGTCTGCGAAGGTTGTAATCACGCGCTCGAGTGTGAAATCTTGCAGCGACGGCAAGACCAGGTGCGCTCCTGCGGCTGTGATATCAGCCAGGTATTTGACACCTATTGTAACAGCGCCCGCAGCGGTTGCAGAGTGGATACCCGGTAGTGAATCTTCAAAAGCAACGCAGCTGGTGATGCTAACGCCGATTTTAGCCGCCCCTGCCAGGTATGCTTCGGGGTGTGGTTTGCCGTGCGTCACGTCGTCGCCGCAGATAATCTCGGTGAACGTATTTAGCGGGAGCAGTTTTCGCACGTTTGATACAACGTTACGAAAAGCCATTGTGACAAGCACGTTTGGGATACCCGCAGCAACTGCCTGGGCGAGTAACTCTCGCGCACCTGGCCGCCACGGAAATTCGCCCCGCGCGCAAATCTCACTTACTCGCCCGGTCTGATCGGCAATAATCTGCTCTGTAGGGAGCGCAACCCCGTGCGCTTGAAAAATCTTGGCGCCCTCAAGCAGAGTCGCGCCGACCAGTTGTCGACGGCTCGCCTCGGTTAAGCGCGCGTCGTATCGCGCGAGAATTTCATCCGCCGCGGTATTCCAAATACTGTGCGAGTCGATAATAGTGCCGTCCATATCCCAGAGCAGTGCCGCTGGTTTTGTGGGGTGTGACATTTTGCTCCTTAGCTTTTGAGGCGGTTAGTGCGTGACAGCCGGAACACCGGCGTGCGGATCGAGCACTCCCGTTGCTACGAGCGCAAGAATTACCACGCCCAGAACAACCCGATAGATCACAAAGGGGGTGAACGATTTTGTAGAAATATAGCGCATAAACCATTTTATTATCACAATCGCAACAGTAAAAGCGACAATGGTTGCCACAAGCGTTGGCAGCGCCGCAACCTGCGCGGGTTCGTTGAGAGTTTTGACCAGTTTGTACCCGCCAGAGCCGAGCACCGCAGGAATGGCCAGCAAAAAGCTGTAACGTGCCGCAGCCTCACGCTGGTAGCCAATTAACAGCCCGGCCGTGATCGTGCCGCCAGAGCGGGAAACACCCGGAATCAGGGCTGCCGCCTGTGCTAGACCGTAGATCAGACCGTGTTTTGCGCTCAGTTGATTTAGAGTGCGGTATTTTCTGCCGATGCTGTCGGCAACTCCCAGCAGCACGCCAAAAACAATCAGGCTTGCGCCAACAAACCAGAGCGAGCGCAAAGACGTGTCAATAAGGTCTTCAAACAGCAGCCCGAGTATCACGATTGGGAGCGAGCCGAGAATGATCCACCAGCCGAGCAGCGCATCGGAATCCTGGCGCGGGACACTTCCGCTGAGTGAGGCAAACCAGTTTTTAATGATCCGCACAATATCACGCCAGAAGAAAACAACCACCGCCGCCTCCGTGCCCAGCTGGATTATCGCGGTAAAAGCGGATCCAACATCGCCAAGTCCGAGCAGTTCTGTTGCAACACGCAGGTGCGCGCTAGAGGACACCGGCAGAAACTCGGTTAGCCCCTGTAAAGCGCCCAGCAGAATCGCTTCTAAAATGTTCATTGATCAGCTCTCTTTGTGGTTTTGTGCGAGAATTAAAACCTAGCAAGTAACTTTAGCGCACTAAAATAAAAGCGTTTAGAATGCGACGCTGCTTGTGGATAGCCGCTAATTCTGGTAGGGTGTATTCGTTAGTTGTGAAATTAACATTTGCGCGGGTGGCGGAATAGGTAGACGCGCTAGCTTGAGGTGCTAGTGCCCGCATTTAGGGCGTGGGGGTTCAAGTCCCCCCTCGCGCACAAGCAAATTGCTGAGAGTTAGCTCTCAGCAATTTTTTTACACAGAACAGGAACAAGATGGCACAGACACTCGCGGTTACGCTCTTTACTCTTGCAAATCAGCAAAACGAGAGCTGGCTTGATCGCTTTGTGCTGTGGATCGTCGAGCTGATGAACATTATCGGCGCCCCCGGGGTTGGTCTTGGTATCGCGATTGAAAACATCTTCCCGCCCATTCCGAGCGAAGTTTTGCTGCCGCTTGCCGGCTTCACCGCCGCCAGACCGGGCGCCAACTTCGGGCCGATAGCTGCAACCCTGTGGGCAACTGCAGGGTCTGTTCTGGGAGCGCTGCTACTCTACTATATCGGGGTTATAATCGGGCACGACCGCATCGTGAAAATTGCGAACAGGCTGCCGCTGGTAAAAGGCTCTGACATTACTAAAACCGTCGCCTGGTTTCAGCGAAACGGCTACAAAGCCGTTTTCTTCGGCAGAATGCTGCCGATATTCAGAAGCCTGATTTCTATTCCCGCGGGAATGGAGCGGATGAACCTGCTGGCGTTCACGCTGCTCACAACCGCAGGCTCGCTGATCTGGAATGCGGCCTTTATTTTTGCGGGCTATTTTCTTGGCGATAACTGGGAGCTGGTAAGTGCCTGGATTGACAGGTTTAAGTACGTTATCGTGTTTGTAACTGCCGTTTTAGTACTGTTGTGGATCATCAGGCGCGTGCTGCAAAACACGCGCTCCAAAAAGGCTTAAAGCGGCATTAAAACGGGGTCAGCGGGCTCGGATAAGTGAGTGCTAACCCCGTTACAATTTTTACGGCTAGAGCGCTTTTAGATCGGCGATCTTTCCTAAAATGCCATGCACAAAAGAACCTGATTCCGCTGTGGAATATTCTTTGGCGAGGTTAATTGCCTCGTCGATAACAACTTCAGTCGGCACCTCGTCGTTGTAAAACATTTCCCACACGGCAATTCTGAGCACGGAGCGATCAACATTGGGCATACGGTCAATGCTCCAGCTTTCTGAAACACTAACGATCCGCTCGTCGATTTCTACCGCGTGAGCTATTATCCCGCGCACGATCTCGTTTGCGTACAGCCAGGACGCTTTACGCTCCGGCTCTGCAATTGCCCGCGCGACCTCTGTTTCGCGGATCTGCTCCAGCGGCTGTCTTAAAACATCCGCCGCATATAGCATATCCATAGCGCGTTTACGGGCTTTGCTACGAGCGCTCATTAACCGTTGGCCCGGCCGGTGTACTCGCCCGTGCGCGTGTCGATTTTAATGCGCGTGCCGGTTTCAAGGAATAACGGCACCTGAATCTCAGCTCCTGTTTCCACCGTTGCCGGTTTTGTGCCACCGGTTGAGCGATCGCCCTGCAAGCCGGGCTCGGTGTAGGCTATTTCAAGGGTTACAGTTGCTGGCATATCAACGTACAGCACTGCGCCATCATGCATCGCAATTGTAACATCCTGATTTTCGAGCAGATATTTAGCCGCGTCGCCAACAACGCTGCCCTCTACTGTGATCTGCTCGTACTCGCTTGTGTCCATAAAAACAAAATCGTTGCCGTCGCGGTACAAGAACTGGTAGTCGCGGCGATCAACGTTTGTTGTCTCAATTTTTGCGCCGGCGTTGTAGGTTTTGTCAACGACTTTACCGGTGCTGATGTTCCTCTGTTTTGTGCGCACAAAAGCGCCGCCCTTACCGGGTTTAACGTGCTGAAACTCCAGCACGCTCCACAGCTGACCGTTTTCTACAATCACGGTGCCGTTTCTAATGTCGTTTGTTGTTGCCACTAGCTAACCTCACAAATATTTTTAATTAAAAATTAAGTATCCTAAAAGTGTACGCTATCTATCTTAGCGCCGGTTATCGCGAACAGCGCTGAGCTGCGACGCTAACGTGAAATTTCATCGTAGGCAAAACGCAGCAGTGTGTGATCGGCTCCGGCTAAGATTCTCGGTTTTGCAATATCGTCAAGAACAACAAAGCGCAGCATTCCAGCGCGGGTTTTTTTATCACGTTGCATAATCGAGAGCAGACCCTCCCAGCGCGCGGCAGAATAGCTCAGCGGCAACTCGAGCGATTCTAAAATTGAGCGGTGTCGATCCACTACCCGCTCCGAGAGATTACCCGCGAGCCGCCCGAGTTCTGCCGCGTAAACCATGCCGATAGCAACGGCAACTCCGTGTCGCCACTGGTATCTTTCAGAGTGCTCGATTGCGTGCCCCAGAGTGTGCCCGTAGTTTAGAATCTCGCGCTGCGAGCTGTCGCGAAAATCTGCGCTCACAACCTGCGCCTTAACATCCACGGCGAGTTCGACAAGGCGCTGAAACTCGGCAGAATTCGGGTTGCTTGCGACTGCCACATCGCGCTCTAAAATCTCAAGAATCTCAGGTTCGGCAATAAATCCGCACTTTACAACCTCTGCAAAACCGGCGAGAATCTCGTTGCGTGGCAGCGTTTGCAGCGTTTCAAAATCGCACAGCACTCGGCTCGGAGCCGCGAACACACCGATTAGGTTTTTGCCCTCTGCCGAGTTAATTCCTGTTTTGCCGCCGATTGCCGCGTCAACCATACCCAAAACGCTCGTGGGAATCAGCACAACTTTAACGCCGCGCAGCCAGCATCCGCCAACAAACCCTGCAAGATCGGTGACCGCTCCCCCGCCGAGACCGATAATCGCGTCACTGCGGGTGAAATCGGTCTGCCCTAAAATTTGCCAGCAGAAAGCAGCAACCTCAATACGCTTTGCGTTTTCCGCGTCTGGCACCTCTGCTAAAAGTGCCTGGTAGCCCGCTTCTTGCAGCTGTTCGCGCAGTGCAGTAGCTTGTTTTGCGCCGCTTCCTGTGTGAATAATCAGAACTTTTTTTACTAGCTCACCGAGAGCTTCAGGAACCGCGCTAAACAGCCCGCGCCCGATTGTTATTTGTGATGCAGCCTCGCCGGTAACGTGAATATTTGTGACCTTAGACACTATAGTTTCTCATTTCTGTTGCTCCAATCTGGCCGCCCCGCTTTTAACCACTCAATAACGGCCGTTTTAACCGCCTGGCTCGAGTTGATATCCGTGCGAAACTCTACGCTGGCCAGCTCTTTATAGAGGTGGCTGCGCTGCTGTAGGATTTTGGTCCACGCCCCCGGATCTTTTTTTAGCAGCGGGCGTTTACTGAGGTTAATACCGTCACGCGTGATGGCGTGTTCCGATGTCATCAGCAAAATAACCGGGTGATTTTTTAGAATTTTGCGCGTCTGCGAGCTTAGAATCGCGCCGCCGCCGAGCGCCACAATTCTGCAGCCGGGCTCGGCAAGCTCTCGCTTAACAACGCTAGCCTCAAGCCGCCGAAACTCTGCCTCGCCCTGGTTGGCAAAAATGTCCGAAATTTGCCCGTGCGCGTGAACAATCCGCGCATCCGTGTCAATAAAAGGGATTTTAAGCTCTTTTGCAACCGTCTTGCCAATGGTTGTTTTGCCCGCTGCCATAGGGCCTATAAAAACAACCGCTTTTTGCGGCAGCTGCGACAGATTAGATCCCTGTTTGGGAGGCGCTGGCACCGGTCTTTTGCCGCCGATCCAAGAAATTAAGCCCGGTTTAGAGTCTTTGCTATTCATCGCTAACGCTCAATTTCGGTGCGAAGCTGCTGCGGAATCGCCTCCAAATACGCCGCCATATTGCGCTTTGTCTCTGCGAGACTGTCGCCGCCGAACTTCTCGAGCACCGCATCCGCTAAAATCAGGGCGAGCATCGCCTCGGCAACCACCCCGGCGGCCGGCACAGCGCAAACATCGCTGCGCTGGTGGTGCGCCGTGGCAGCTTCGCCGGTTGCGACATTCACAGTTGGCAAGGCCCTGGGCACGGTTGCAATTGGCTTCATAGCGGCGCGCACGCGCAGCACCTGCCCTGTTGTCATACCGCCCTCGATACCACCGGCACGACCGGTTTCACGCGCTATCGGCGTGTCGGAATCGGAGTTAACGGTTAGCGGATCGTGCGCGACGCTACCTCTGCGGCGGGCGGTTGTAAAACCGTCACCGATTTCAACGCCTTTAATCGCCTGGATTCCCATGAGCGCGCCGGCTATTTTAGAGTCGAGCCGGCGATCCCAATGCACGTAGCTGCCCAGCCCGCTGGGCAGCCCGTACGCGAGAACTTCAACAACACCGCCTACTGTGTCGCCGGATTTCTTAGTGTCGTCAATCTCCGCAACCATTTTGGCACTCAGCTCCGGGTCAAAACAGCGCACAGGGTCGCTATCGAGTTTTGTAAGATCTGTGAGCCGAGGTGTTATTGCGCCGATTTCAGCTGCTACCTCGCCAATTGCCACGGTGTGGCTCACCAGCTCAATGCCCAGCTCTAACAAAAACGATTTTGCTACGGCACCGAGCGCCACCCGCGCCGCCGTTTCACGAGCGCTGGCGCGCTCTAACACGGGTCGCGCTTGCTTAAAACCGTACTTCTGCATTCCCGCAAGGTCGGCGTGCCCCGGACGTGGGCGGGTTAAAGGAGCTGATCTGCCCCGAGACTTGTCGGTCATTTCCGTTGGTTCCGGGTTCATAACCTCTTGCCATTTTGACCACTCGGTGTTGCCGATCCGCAGTGCAACCGGGCTGCCGATTGAGAGCCCGTGCACAACTCCGCCGGATAAGCTCAGCTCATCCACCTCAAACTTCATGCGTGAGCCGCGCCCGTAACCGAGTTTGCGCCGAGCCAGGTCAGCGCGCAGCATTTCTAAGCTGAGCGGCACTCCCGCCGGCAGTCCTTCTAACACCGCAACCAGCTCAGCGCCGTGCGACTCTCCTGCAGTAATCCAACGAAGCATAATTATTATCTTACTAATTTCTGGCGCTAAGAGCTTAAACCGTGAAAAGTGTTGCGCAGCGTGTCTTCAATCGGCAGCGGCGCGGCAGGCGAGCCGTTAATGAAAATACGCAGCTGTAGCAGCGCCTGCTCAAACAGCATTGAGCCGCCGTTTGCGTGCTGCGCCGGGTTTAGACGCTGCGCGATCAGGCTCATTTTTGCGGAATAGGTGACGTCATAAAATTGCGCTCTGGCAAACTGCGCGGGCAGCTCGACATCGGCATCCGCTGGAAGCGTGTTAATAATCAAATCGGGTGCGGTGAGCCGCGGCGGATCGGTGATAAGCGCCGTGTTAAGCCTAAAATCTTGCGTGATACTGAGCATTTTTACGGCCGTTTGTAGCTGCTGCGTGAACTCTTGCAGCGCAGTCTGTCGTCTGGCACGAATTTCGAGGGAATCCGCTCCCAGCAGCAGCGCGGTCAGCGCCGCAGATAGCGCAGTTGCCCCGGATCCTAGAATAAGCGCGTTTACGCAGCTGAAATTATTGCGCACAAGCGCGTTTTGCAGCCCTGGAATGTCGGTATTGTAGGCGCTCCACTGTGGTCTGTGCCAGTCTGCGCCGGTGATCTTCACAAGGGTGTTGGCAACGCCGGTTGCGCGCACAAACTCACACTTTTCTGTTGCGATTTGGGCGGCTAGCTTTTTGAGCGGCATGGTAACGGAAAACCCGCTGTACTCGTGTGCGGCAGCTGTTATAAACTCGATAAAATCGGCTTCTTTAGTGTCGCGCCGCAAATACTGCCACCCGTTTAAACCTAGCTCGTAATACGCCCGCGTGTGTATTTGCGGTGATTTAGAGTGGGCAACTGGGCTGCCCAAAACCGCAAACTTTTTTACTGCCGCTTTCATTTTAAGCTAGTCACAGCGGGTACCGCCTGCCGCTCGATGCGCATTGCACCAGTCTGCGAGGAGGTCCGTGTTTTTTTCGTGCTCTGTGAATGTTTCAGCGAATGCGGTTTCGCCGGTTTCCAGGTTTATCGGAACAAAATATAGCCAGTTGCCGTTTGCGGGTTTCAGCGCGGCTTTAATAGCGATGTCACCGGGCAGCCCAATAGGGCCAATTGGCAAGCCGGGGTTTGCGTAGGTGTTGTATTTGTTGCTCGCATCGGCTCGCTCTGCGGCGGTCGTCCAGACCGTATGCGTGCGTCCCGTGCCGTAGGCGACGGTCGCATCAGACTCAAGGTGCATATCTTTTTCGAGACGGTTATAGAACACCCGCGCAATTTTTGGGAAATCGTTTTTATCCGCACCCGCTTCGCGCTGCACTAGCGCCGCCATCGTTAAGATTTTGTGCGCATCAGACGCTGTAACACCGTGTTCTTGCAAGGCCTGCCACATTCTGTCAACAGTTTTCCGCAGAATATCGCTTGCAGTATCATCGGGGTTCAGCTCGTATGTTGCCGGAAATATAAAGCCCTCTATACTCGGAAAATCTGTGGGCACTCCCAACGCCTGGTAATTGGCTGCCGCCTGCTTAAAATCCTCGAGCGGGATGCCTGTAACAGCGCTAAAACGTTCAAAAGCCTGATCTGCGCTAATTCCCTCGGGAAGCGTTACAACCAGATCTTCTTTATTTTTAGGATCCTGCAGAGCAGTATAAGCGGCCTCTGGACTCATCTTGTGCTTAAGCTTATACGAGCCAACGTCAAAAACGGCCTCTGGGTGATTTCTGAGCAGGTATTTAACAAATCCCTCCGCCGTTTTTACAACGTTCGCCTCGGCGAGTGCCTCGGCAATATCGCTGCCGGTGTCGCCGCTTTTAACAGTAACAAACACCTCGCCTTCGCCAGCGCCTTCATAATCTAAGCTAACACCGATTCCAAACCTGTCACGTACGCCGTCAATAATCGCTTTTCCCGTGAACGCGAGCGCGCCTATAAGCAACAGCGCAATTATCGTCGAAACTACAATTCTAAATCTTTTTTTATTTTTTATTGTGCTGCTGCCCTGTTGTAAATTATTTTCCGCTGTTGAATTCTGCGCGATAACTGGCAAACCCAGCTCAGAAAAACTGCTCTGCGGCAGTCGCTCCGCGGTGCTGTTTTGCCGCATATTAAGCTGTGAATATTCCGTCGGTGGTAAATCATCCTGAGATTCTCTCAGGGATTGTGCAAGCTGCGCATTTCGTGCAGGAAGTTTTGCCGGTTCCGGAAAGAGTAGCGGATTGTAAGCTGATGCTGTCGGTTGCTGCGCATTGTTCAGAGGTTGCTCTGGCTGAGTATCTGCCGCACCCGGTGCGTCGCTGGCAGCCCTGCGAGGGGCACGTTTCAGCGCGGTTTGATCCGCTAAGCTCTCAGAAAATTGCTCCGCTGCTGGCTCTTGCCTTGCCCTGCGCGGGCGATAGCTCTGCTGCGAAGCCATGTTATTATCTTCCGGATACTCTTCTACCATGCTTTAACCTTTAAATATCAGTGCCAACAAGCCTACCAACTGCGGCGGTTGCGTACCTATCCATATCGATGGCGTGTTGCAAAATAACAACCGCCGCCGCCTGGTCTATAATTCCTCTTGTTTTTTTGGTGCGTAGCCCCGCCTGCTGCAGCTGCCGACTCGCGCTCACGGTTGAAAGCCGCTCATCAACAAGACGCACCGTGATCTTGGCATTACTACTTCGTAGATGCTGTGCGAGCGCGAGTGCAAACTCTTCAGCGTCACGCGTGGACGCAGTTTGCTGCCCGCTCATGCTCAGCGGCAGCCCAACAACAATATCAACGACGCTGTATTTCGCGGCAAGCTCTGCGATGCGCGCAATATCGTCATCGATGCCGGTTGCGCCGCTTGTGCGGGGCACCGTTTCCAGCGGCACAGCAAGAGTTTGTAGCGGATCGCACCGTGACACCCCGATCCGCGCCTTGCCAACGTCTATGCCGAGTCTGGCACCGATCACGCTAGTTTGCCGCCTGCTCTGTAAGCTGCGCACGCACTCCCTGCAGTGCTGCTGCAATGGCCTGCGGATCCTGCCCGCCGCCCTGCGCAATATCTGGCTTGCCGCCGCCGCCGCCGCCGAGAATATTCGCTGCCTGTCGCACGAGCTGCCCGGCGTTAAACTTTTTGTCGCGCGCGAGTTGTGTGGTTGCCGCAGCAACTAGCGGTTTGCTTTCTAGCACAGCACAACACACAACCACCGCGTTGCTGCCTTCCAGTTGTAACCGGAGCTGCTGCACTATGCCGCGCAGCTCGTCAGCGCTGCTCACGATGCCAATATCAGCGGCAATAAACCGCACATCGCCGACTGTTTGCAAGCTTTTTAACAGCTGTCGCACTTTTGCGCCGAGTTTTTCAGCTTCGAGCTTGGCGATTTTTTTCTCCGCCGCTTTAAGCTGAGCTGCGAGCTCGCTAACCCTGCTAACCACTGCTGCGCGAGGAGCTTTGAGGCTCGAGGAGAGCTCTGTAACCAGGGCGCGTTCTGCTGCAAACTGCTTAAATGCATCAAAACCAACAAGCGCCTCAACTCGCCTGTTTGCCGACCCTACAGAGCTTTCGGAAAGGAGATTAATGAGCCCTATCTGAGCCGAGTTTTTAACGTGCGTGCCCGCGCACAGCTCGCGCGACCACGATCCGCCAATATCGACCATGCGCACGGTATCGCCGTATTTTTCACTGAACAGCGACATTGCGCCCATAGCCTTTGCTTCATTAAGCGGCAGCACGCGAGTTACTACTTCAAAAGACTTGTTAATTGCGGTGTTTGAAATATCTTCAATTTCGGTGCGGGTGTCCAGGCTGAGGGCTTCGTTGTGCGCGAAATCCAGGCGCATATATCCGGATTTGTTGAAAGATCCGCTCTGGTGAGCCTGCTCTCCCAGCACTTCGCGCAGTGCTGCGTGCACAATATGGGTAGCCGAGTGCGCCTGCTCTGCGGCGAAACGGTGCGCGGGGTCGACGCTGCTGTAAGCGCTATCTGCAACGGCGACCGTACCGTCGGTGATTTTAACCGTGTGCACGATGAGACCCGGCACTGTTTTTTGCACGTCGAGCACCTCTGCGGTGAATGAATCGCCGTATATTTTGCCGCGATCTGCGGCCTGCCCACCAGCTTCTGCCCAGAGGGTTGTTTCCTGTAAAACCAGCTCTGCGCTGCTGCCCGCAGTAGCGGAATTAGCGGGCTGACCGTCAACTAGGATACCGAGGATTTTACTTTTGGTTTCCAGCTGCTCGTAACCGAGGAAAACGGTTTCACCCATTGCGCGCAGTGACTGATAAACAGAGATATCAGCCTTTTGGTTCTTTTTAGCTTTGGCGTCTGCTTTTGCGCGATCGCGCTGTGCAGTTAGCAGCGTCTCAAAAACCTGTCGGTCTACTTCAAGCCCTGCTTCGGCGGCAATTTCGCTTGTTAGCTCGATTGGGAAACCGTGGGTGTCGTGCAACAAAAATGCAGCGTCACCTGAAATTAAGCTGCTGTTTTTGTCTGTTGCGGTTGTAACAGCGTTAGAGAGCAGCTGCAGTCCTGAGCTGAGCGTGCGTAAAAATGTTTGTTCTTCCGCATAAGCTGTGCGCGATATAAACTCAAATTTTTCAGCCACTTCGGGGTATGCGCTGCTCATTGCGTCACGGGAAATCGGGAAGAGCTCTGGGAAAATAGGTTTTGTAACTCCGAGCAGGCGCATTGACAGCACGATCCGCCGCAAAAGTCGGCGCAAAATGTAACCGCGCCCGTCTTTTCCCGGGGTTACGCCGTCTGCAATGAGCATTAAACCTGAACGTACGTGGTCGGCTATTACGCGCAAGCGCACGTCAGCGGCGCTGTTTTGCCCGTATGTAACCCCGGCAATCTCGGCCGCACGATCTAGCACAGGACGCACCTGGTCGATCTCGTACATATTGTCAACGCCCTGCTTAATAAAGGCTACGCGCTCGAGCCCTAAGCCGGTGTCAATGTTTTTGTGCGGCAGCTCGCTGAGAATTGTGAACTCAGTTTTGCTCTTAACCTCGGTGATCTGATACTGCATAAAAACAAGATTCCAGATTTCGACGTAGCGATCATCGTCGGTTGCCGGCCCTCCGTCAACACCGTAAGCTGGTCCACGATCAAAGAAAATCTCTGACGACGGTCCTGCCGGCCCGGGCTGACCCGTTGACCAGAAGTTGGTATCTTTGTCGAGCCGCTGGATTCGCTCCGCCGGAAGATCTGAAATTTCGATCCAGAGGTTATAAGCCTCGTTATCTTCTTTGTAAACGGTAACCCACAGATCTGTGCTGCTAAAGCCAAGCCCGCCAGCAGACTCTGTGGTCGTTAGAAACTCCCAGGCAAAGCTGATGGCTTCGCGCTTAAAGTAGTCGCCGAAAGAAAAGTTGCCACACATTTGAAAAAAAGTACCGTGACGCGGAGTGCGCCCAACCTCTTCAATATCGTTTGTGCGGATGCACTTTTGCACACTCGTTGCACGCGGAAACGGCGCCGGCACAACGCCCGTAAGATACGGCACGAACGGCACCATTCCAGCAACAACAAACATTAGCGTTGGATCGTCGCTAACAAGTGGCGCAGATGGCACAACGGTATGTTTTTTACGGTCGTAAAAATCAAGCCAGCGTTTGTGTATTTCTGCGGTCTGCATCTTAAATCTGCTTTTCTTTCGGTTACTTATGTTATTTACTCCTTAACGAGTAAGGATTTTGCTTATTTCTCGGTATCGGATTTATCCGCTGCTTTGGTGTTTTCATCGACACCAAAATCGTTTTCGTCTTTATCTTCCCCCGAATAGCCGTTTACAACCGCGTCGCGAATCTCGCTGTACGCCTGCACAACCCGGTCAATTACGTTTTCGCCGGCGTTGTTTTTGCTCTCGTTGCGCTTTGTGAAACGTGATACCACGTAACCAATTCCGAAACCTATAGCTAGTGTAAATAATTTGCGCATTTTTGTTTTCCTTTCTTAAAAGTGTACAGAACAAAAGCAATGATACAGGGCACACCTGCGTAAACAATGTTGAACTATCTGTGAGCTGTGTCGGCTGAAATCCGCTCCGCTGCAATCTCGCTGTGGCAATATATAAGATATGAAATTTTTATCCACTCGCGGTTGGCTGCGGCAGGCAAACTTTAGTGACATTCTAATTGAAGGGCTTGCCCCGGACGGTGGATTAACCGTGCCTGAGCAGCTCCCGCAGCTCTCGATACCAACTATTGAGAGCTGGCGCGGACTCAGCTATCCGCAGCTGGCGGCAAAGGTGATCGGAATTTTTTGGGATGATATTTCAGAAGCGGATCTGACAGAACTCGCAAAAAACGCCTACGGGGAGCAGTTTGCGGCGGCAGAAACTGTGCCGATTAAGCCTTTTACAGTTAATTTTGGGTTAGTTGGTCTGTCAGAGGGACCAACTCTCGCTTTTAAAGATATGGCGATGCAGTTTCTAGGCGAAGCTATTCCTTACGTGCTCAAACAGCGCGGTGGAAAACTGAACATTATCGGGGCTACGAGCGGCGATACCGGATCCGCTGCCGAATACGCTTTCAAAAACAAGCCCCGCACGAGCGTTGTGATGCTCTCCCCCAAGGGTCGAATGAGCGCGTTTCAGCGCGCGCAAATGTACACACTGGACGTTAAAAATATTCACAATGTGGTTATTGACGGGGCTTTTGACGACTGTCAGAATCTTGTTAAAGAGCTAAACGGTGATCTTGAGTACAAACAGAAGTACTCTCTCGGCGTTGTGAACTCTATCAACTTTGTGCGTCTGGCCGCGCAGTGTGTTTACTATTTCTGGGCATGGCTGCGCATTACTGACAAGATGTCTGCTGCGCAGAAAGAGCGCGCGAAAATTTCTTTCACCGTGCCCAGCGGGAATTTTGGCAATCTGTTTTCTGGAATGCTCGCAAAAGGTCTCGGTCTGCCTGTTTATCGGCTGGTTATTGCCACCAATGAAAATGATGTGCTGCACGAACTGTTTACAACCGGGGTTTATAAACCTCGCAAAAGTGCGGACACCTTTATAACCTCGAGCCCGTCTATGGATATTTCTAAAGCATCTAATATTGAGCGGTTTATTTACGAGTTGCTCGGCCGTGATCCCGCCAAACTGGTTGCGGCTTTTGCGGAGCTTGATCGCAGGGGCGAGCTTGATTTGCGCGCGCACCTGCCAAAGTTTGTCGGCGAGTATCAGCTTGCGAGCGGTGTTTCACGGCACGCTAATAGAATCACAACAATACGCCAGATATTTAACGACTACAAGGTGATAATTGATCCGCACACGGCTGACGGCGTAAAAGTTGCGCAGGAGGTACAAGAGAGCGGTGAGATTATGTACGTTATGGAGACAGCGAAGCCGCAAAAGTTTGAAACCACAGTATACGAGGCGCTCGGTTTTGCCGCTAAGCTCAGCTTTGAAATGCTTGAAATGATGCAGGCGGAGCAGCACACTGTTGAGATGGATTCGGATTCTAAAGAGCTGCGCAAGTTTGTAGCGCGTAACGCGGTTTAAAAGCGGATATAAAAAGCGGGGCGGAGAATAATTTCCGCCCCGCTTAAAGTTTTTATTTAGCGACCTGAGTAGTACTCAACAACCAGCTGCTCTTCGCAGGTGATTGGCACCTCAATACGCATTGGGCGACGCACCAGTTTAGCTTCTAGCTTGTCAAGGGTTACATCAAGGTATGCAGGAACGGCTGGCAAAACATCAACGTGTCCCCCAACGGCTGCAACCTGGAAAGGCTCCAGCGCTTCTGAACGCTCTTTAACATGGATAAGCTGACCCGGTTTTACACGGTACGATGGACGATCCACAATTTTGCCGTCAACTAGGATGTGACGGTGCACAACGATCTGGCGAGCCTGCGCCTGAGTGCGTGCAAAGCCTGCCCGCAAAACTAGCGCGTCAAGGCGCATTTCGAGCAGCTCAACCAGGTTTTCACCGGTTAGACCCTGCTGGCGACGCGCCTCGTTGAATACAATGCGCAGCTGCTTCTCGCGAATGCCATACTGCGCGCGTAGACGCTGCTTCTCGCGCAAGCGTACAGCATAGTCGCTGTCACTTTTACGTTTTGTGCGACCGTGCTGACCCGGAGCGTAAGGACGCTTCTCGAGATAGCGAGCTGCTTTTGGGGTTAGCGCAATACCGAGCGCGCGGGACTGGCGCACTTTAGCGCGGCTACGAGTTATTTTTGACATATCGTAATTCCTTTCGATTCATCTTCTGCATTTTGCTTTGCGCGGAGCGCAAAATGTTTTCTCGGCCTGTGCAATGCCCGCACAAAACATTAATGCAGTGTGCACGCGACATTGCTTACAGCATGAGCTGTAAGAAAACGACCAGCGCAGAAAATAATCTTCTCTGCCCTGCAAACTAAAAGTTTGTATTCATTAACAACCGCAAGTTACTAATAGACCAATTAAAAACTTTACCACAGAGCGGCTAAAAAATTAGCAGCAAGTTGTTAATCTCCGATAATTTCGCGAATCCTGCGCAACCGCGCCATAACCTCCGCCTCATTACCGTGCGGCGTGGGCGCGTAGTAGTGTATGCCGCGCAGAGTATCTGGTAAATACTGCTGCCTCACAATCGCGCTCCTATTGGCGTGCGGATACCTGTACCCAACAGCGTGACCGAGCTTGCGCGCGCCGGGATAGTGCCCGTCACGCAAATGCGCGGGTATCTGCCCGGTCCTGCCGCTTTTAACATCCGCTATTGCCGTGTCAATCGCGCTGATTACCGCGTTCGATTTGGGCGCGAGAGCAAGATAGATGGTCGCTTCGGCGAGCGGGATCCGCGCTTCGGGCAGCCCGATTAGCTGCGCCGCCTCTGCTGCTGCGCTTGCAATTAGGAGGGCTTGCGGATCCGCCATACCAATATCTTCTGCCGCGTGCACAATCAAGCGCCGTGCGATAAAGCGCGGATCTTCGCCCGCAACTATCATGCGGGCCAGATAGTGCAGCGCGGCATCCGGATTGGAGCCGCGAATCGACTTAATAAAAGCGCTTATCACATCGTAGTGCTGGTCGCCGTTTTTGTCGTATCGCAGCAGCGCGCGGTCAACCACGGAACTGACGTGCTCTGCTGTTATTGTTGCGGATTTATTTGTCCGCGTTGCTGGGTCGCCGGTGGTTGTTGCAGGGTTATCGTCCGCTAGCGTGCTATCGGCGCTGGCCAGTACGGTGTTGCTCACCGCCTCAAGAGAGGTTAGCGCGCGGCGTGCGTCACCAGCTGACAGCTGCACAATTGCGGCGAGCGCCTCAGGCGTCAGTCGCACGCTGTCAGCGAGCCCGGTAGGTGAGCTCACAGCGCGGTTAATGAGGGTTGCTAAATCAGTGTCGGTGAGCGGTTGTAGTGTGAGCTGCAGCGATCGCGAGAGCAGCGGACCAATAACAGCAAAAGAGGGGTTTTCTGTTGTTGCGGCAATTAGCGTCACCCAGCCGTTTTCGACTCCGGGCAAAAGGGCATCTTGCTGCGACTTGGAGAAGCGGTGAATTTCGTCTAAAAACAGCACCGTTTGCACGCTGAACATATCCCGCTCGGTAAGCGCTGTTTGCATTACATCGCGGACATCTTTGATGCCCGCAGTAACGGCCGAGAGCTCAACAAACTTACGACCGCTGGATTGCGTGAGAGCCTGCGCGATTGTGGTTTTGCCGGTGCCCGGCGGACCCCAGAGAATAACAGATACTGCGCGGGATGTATCCGCTTCCAGCTGGCGGAGCGGACTTCCCGGTCGCAGAAGGTGCTGCTGGCCCACAATCTCGTCGAGCGATCGCGGGCGCATCCGCACGGCGAGAGGAGCTGTGGCGAGTGTGCTAAGCGCTGCTGTGTTCATTAAAACAATAATAGCGGTGGCTTTGCTGTCAGGCTGTTATAATTACTTGTAACTGTTAAGAACGCAGTGTTACTAGCGCAACTCATTTATGGAAAGAGCGAAATTGACTGAAACTAACCAGGGTCGTTGGGGTCGTGTAGACGCAGACGGCACAGTTTATGTGAAAGACAACGGTGAAGAGCGTGAAGTTGGCCAGTTTTCAGATGGCACTCCCGAAGAAGCGCTTGCGTTGTACGAGCGTCGCTATGCGGATTTGCAGGGCGAGGTGACCCTGCTCGAAGCTCGTATTGCGAAGGGAACAGCGGATGCGCAGGTGGCGAAAACGGTTGAGAAACTAGCCGGGAAGCTTGTTGCGCCGCACGCTGTTGGTGATCTTGAAGCGCTGCGCAAGCGGGTTCATGCGCTGTCTGAAAAGGCTCAGGAGTTTGCCACGAAACAGCGTGAGAAACGCGAGCAGGAGCGGGCGGTTGCGTTCCAGGAGCGTGAGGCAATTGTTGTGGCAGCGGAGCAGATTGCACAGCGCGTTAATAACGGCGAGAAGCTGCAGTGGAACGACACTTCTAAGATTATGCAGGGGCTGTTTGAAAAGTGGCAGACGCACCAGAGCACTAGCGCACACCTGCCGAAGTCGCAGGCTGATCAGCTTTGGAAGCGCTTCCGCGACGCTAGAAAAGTTTTTGACAAAGCTAAGAGCGAGTATTTTGCAAAAACAGAAGCAAAGTTTAAGCTCGCTCGTGAAGCCAAAGAGAACCTGGTTAAACAGGCTGCAGCGCTTGCTGGCAGCGGAGGTGACGGGGTTAAAAAGTACCGTGTACTGCTTGATGAGTGGAAAAAAGTAGGCAGCGCGGGTCGTAAATACGAAGACAAGCTGTGGGCTAAGTTCAAAGCGGCCGGTGACATTGTTTACAACGCTTTAAAAGAAGAGATGGCTGTTACTGACGAAGAGTTCAAGCAGAATCTTGTGTGCAAAGAAGAGTTGCTGGCGGAAGCGGAAACCTTGCTCAGTGAGTCAAACCACAAGAAGGCGCGTAAGGCTCTGAGCGAATACCAGATGAAATGGGATGAAATTGGTCGTGTGCCGCGGGATCAGGTGCGTGAGGTTGAGGCGCGGATGCGTAAAATCGAAGCTCACGTGAAAAAACTTGAGGATGATTACTGGCAGGCAACAGATCCTGAGCCGGCTGCCCGCACAGAGGGGCTGAGCAAACAGCTGAGCGAGTCAATAGCTCAGCTTGAAGCTGAGCTTGTGAACGCGCCGACCAATAAAAAAGCGGCTCTTGAAGAGAAGCTTAAAACTCAGCGCGAGTGGTTGGCGGCTATTACTCGGTAATTGATCACGGGTAGGCTATTAAGCAGGGGCGGTGTGTTTTGCACCGTCCCTTAGCTTTAGGAAGTTATCCACAGATATTTTTATCCGGTAGCGGATTATCCGCAGTATGGTGCATGATAGTAGCATGAATCAGCAACCATTAATGCAGGGCGCAAAAAGTATCCCGCCGGAAATATACATGCTCAAACAGACCGCTTTGGATGCGCACCATCGGCGCGGTGAACTTGTTAGGTGCGGTTTTGGGTATGTGTTAAGCAGCGAGCCGATCAGTCCCGCTGCACGCCTGCTCAGTTACGGGAAATACTTGTCGCACAGTGTTGTTGTTTGTTCACAGTCGGCAGCCTGGGTATGGGGTGCGTTAAACACTTGCCCCCAGAAAATATATCTTAATCCAATGCCCGGGGCGAGTCGGATTAAAACTGAAAAGCTAGCCCCTCTTGGTGAGCAGCACCTGTTTGAACTGAAGCATACAAGGCTTAGCACACCTGAAATTGTGAGCTTTGGTGGGTTTAGAGTCACAACTCAGATGCGCACGCTGTACGACATACTGTTTAACACCCTAACCGTTGAGTTTACCCCCAAGCTGCGGCGCGCCTGCCGGATGCTGACGCTGCAGCTTGGGTTGAGCGGCGCGGATGTTAGAGTGCTGTGCGCGAGCAAGCGCCATCCTAATAAGGTGCGGGCGTTGAGTAATATTGACCTGGTTTGGAACTGAGCTGGGGATTTTTACCCACGGCTCTTCCAATAAGGCACTGGCGCTGAGCAATACTGGCTGAGCTTTATACCCTGTAAACGTCGTAAACACCGCTCACCTTACGCACGGCTTTTAGCACCTGTTCTAGATGCGTTAGATTGGCCATTTCAAAGGTGAAGCGGATTTTTGCAACGCGCTCGTTAGAGGTGTTAAGCGAAGCGTTGAGGATGTTTACATGATGCTCCGAAAGGGTGTTTGCAATATCAAACAGCAGGCGCGACCTGTCGAGCGCTTCAATTTTGATATTTACCGTAAACACACTGTTAGAAACGGTTTTACTCCAGGAGACGGAAGTTATGCGTCCGGCGTTTTGCTGCAGCACAATAAAGTTTGGGCAGTCTGTGCGGTGCACAGAAACCCCAAAGCCGAGCGTTACGTATCCGCCTATCTCATCGCTCGGAACAGGGGTACAGCACTTTGCAAGCTTAACGAGCACATCGCTAACACCCTCAACGATCACGGTGCCGTCGGCTGCAGCCGGAGTATTATTCCGTTTTGCCGGGGGGATAGAAAAATCAACCGTACTAACATCGCTGACGTTATCACCCTCGAGCAGCGATTCTGTTTTCTCAACAACAGATTTAGCCGAGATTTGCCCCTCACCAATAGCGACATAGAGTTTCTCAATATCGGCAAAGTGCAGCTGCAGTGCTATCTGCTGCAGCGCTTCGAGCTGAATCATCCGCTGTATTGGCAGATTGCGTTTGCGGATTTCGCGCACAATACACTCTTTGCCGTGCTCGGCCGCGTCCGCTCGACGCTCTTTTGTGAAGTGCTGCCTGATCTTGTTTTGAGCACGCTTGCTCTTAACAAAATCCAGCCACCCTTGTTTTGGCCCGGCGTTAGGGTCTTTTGAGGTGAGAATCTGCACGACATCACCGGTTTTAAGCACCGTTTCAAGCGACACCATCCGCCCGTTAACCTTGGCACCCATTGTCCTGTGCCCAACCTCGGTATGCACCGCGTACGCGAAATCAACCAGGGTTGCGCCAGCTGGGAGCCCAATTATTTTACCCTTCGGGGTGAAGGCGTAAACTTCTTTTGCACCTATTTCATAGCGCAAAGCGTCTAGGAACTCCTGTGGATCTGCGGTTTCTTGCTGCCAGTCATTAATGTGTGAGAGCCACGTCATATCTAGTTCTTTTTTGGATCTGCTGCCCTCAGACTGGCGTGACTTGTATTTCCAGTGCGCAGCGATACCGTACTCGGCGCGCTGGTGCATTTCCTCAGTACGCACTTGAACTTCAACGGGACGCCCGCCCGGGCCTAAAACGCTCGTGTGCAAAGACTCGTAGAGGTTAAACTTCGGGGTTGCTATATAGTCTTTAAACCTGCCAGGAACGGGTGTCCATTTAGAATGCACAGCGCCCAAAACCGTGTAGCAGTCAGCGACCGTATCGACGATAACACGAATTCCCACCAGGTCGTAGATATCGTCAAAATCACGCCCGCGCACAACCATTTTTTGGTAGATAGAATATATTTCTTTTGGACGCCCGGTAACTTTGCCTTTTATCCTAGCGGATCGCAGCTCCTGTTCAACAGCGGCAATAACCTTGTCAGTAACCTCTTCGCGCCCGGGGTTGCGCAGCGTCACCAGGTTTTTAATCTCCTCGTAGAGCTTTGGGTTAATAACAGCGAAAGAAAGATCTTCAAGCTCTGTTTTAAGCGGCTGAATGCCCAAACGGTGCGCTAAAGGAGCATATATTTCAAGGGTTTCTTTAGCCTTTGCGCGCGCCTTTTCGATGGGCATGAATCCCCAGGTGCGCGCGTTGTGCAGCCTGTCGGCAAGTTTAATGACCAAAACACGGATGTCTTTGGTCATTGTGATGATCATTTTGCGCACTGTTTCGGTTTGCGCGTCGTTGCCGTGTTGCAATTTATCGAGTTTTGTAACGCCGTCTACTAGAAGAGCTATTTCTTCTCCGAAATCAGCCCGCAGTTTGTCAAGCGTATACTCTGTGTCTTCTACTGTGTCGTGCAGCAGCCCGGCTGCCACAACAACGGGTGAAACACCCAGGTAAGCAAGTATCTGTGCAACCGCAACGGGGTGCGTTATATAGGGCTCTCCGCTTTTGCGCAGCTGCCCCGTGTGCGCTTTTGCCGCAACCTCGTAAGCGCGCATAATCATTGGAATATCCGCTTTAGGGTGCGTTGCTTTAACGGTTTTTACCATCCGCTCAACCGCGTCAGGTGCGTTAGAACGCGAAAAAACTCGAGGCACAAAACGTTTGAGCGCGCTGTTGCTGTTCATAAACACACCTTTCTTTTTTATATATGTAGGATACACCAGAATTAAAGATAAAGAACGAGCGCACCATCTAGAAGATGATCCGCTCGTTCTTTATCGTCGTAACCTTATGCCCGCGCGCTCAGGGTCTGGGTGTCGTGCTTCTTAATTTCCGGCTCGTTCTCTCGCATATGGGAGTAAACTGGCGCGGCAATAAAGATTGTCGAGTATGCACCAACCATAATGCCAATAAACAGCGACAGCGCGATGTCACGCAGTGTGCCAGCGCCTAGAATAAAAGCACCGATGAACAGAATCGAACCAACTGGCAGCAGCGCTACAACCGAGGTATTAATCGAGCGTACCAGAGTCTGGTTTACCGCGAGATTAACAGACTCTGCAAAGGTATGAGTTTTACCCATAACATCCGGACGCGTGTTTTCGCGGATCTTGTCGAAAACTACCACGGTGTCATAGAGGGAATAACCAAGAATTGTGAGGAATCCAATAACAGCGGCCGGCGTTACCTCAAAACCTGCCAGACCGTAAACACCAGCCGTTAGCACGAGGTCGTGCAGCAGTGCGATAAGAGCTGCCACGCTCATTTTCCAGGTGCGGAAGTATATCGCCATCACAATGGTTGCAAATAACAAGAACACACCAACGGCGATTAGTGCCTGACGGGTTACATCCTGCCCCCATACCGCGCCGATAAACGAAGAGGTTACCTGCTCTTCAGCAACGTTATATGCCTTTGCTAGCTCTTTTGCGAGGCTGTTGGTCTCGTTGGCCTCTAGCTGTTCTGTTTGCACGTGCACATCGCCCTGTCCAACGAGGGTTACCCGTGATTCGGAGCCTGGCAAGATCTGCTGCACAACGTCTTTAGCCGGTTGCGTTTCGCGTTCGCGATCTGCTCCCACGTGGATCTGGAACTGGCTACCACCGGTGAACTCAATGCCGAGCGAGTAGCCACCGTGCACAAACGGCGCTGCCACAGAGAGTACAATTGAAATAATTGCGATGGCATACCAGGTTTTACGCTTACCAACAAAGTTAAACGACTTTTTGCCGATGTAGAGGTCGTTACCAAACTGCCCAAAAGATTTTTTTGCCATTCTTAGCTCTCCTTACTCTTCAGAGCAGCTTTGCGCTCGGCAATTGTTTTCCTGCGCAGTGCTTCTTTATCACTTGTTTTACGGCGGCGCGCAATTTTTTCTGAAGCTGCTGGTGCGCTCACAAATCGCGCCCTACCCTTGTAGACCGCTCCAAGCATATCCGGATTGAGACCCGATGCGGGGTGACCCTGACCCCAGAAATTGGTGCGAGCCATAAGCATCAGCATTGGGTGAGTGAACAGCGCAACAACGATAATGTCTACCAGCGTTGTCAAACCCAGTGTAAACGCAAAGCCACGCACGTTACCAATGGCGAATGCAAACAGAATCGCCGCTGCCAAAAAGTTAATCGCGTCAGAAGCAAGCACTGTTCTGAAAGCTCGCTTCCAGCCCTGGTGCACCGCCTGATCCACTATAAAACCATCACGCAGCGCGTCACGCACACGCTCAAAGTAAACAATAAAGCTGTCGGCAATAAAACCAATCGCCACAATAATACCCGTAACGCCCGCAAGCGAGAGACGATAGCCGTAGCGCCATGAGAAGAATGTTAGCAGCAGATAGATTACAATAGCGGATGCTAGCAGTGACGCCACAGTTAAAGATGCCAAAGCACGATATTGGAAAATAGAGTACAGCACAACAACCAGCAGACCAATAATACCGGCTATCAGACCCGCCTGTAACTGATTACTGCCTAGCGTTGCGGAAATATCTTCCTGGCTCTGCACCTGGAAGCTAATCGGCAGCGCACCATATTTAAGCTGATCCGCTAGCGCTTCAGAGCTTTCCTGCGTGAACCCGCCTGTGATCTGCGGTCTGCCGTCAAGAATTGTGCCGTTCATACTCGGCGCAGACAGCACACGTCCGTCAATCACGAACGCAAATTGTTTTAGCGGCCCCTGCTGTGTCACAAGGCGCTGGCTGATTTTTCCGAATGTTTCGGTACCGGCCTCGTTAAGGCGCAGATTAACACCCCACTGCCCCGTACTCGCGCCGGTCTGGGTTGTTACAACGGAGGCAGACGCATCAGCGATTGAATCACCCGTGAGCTCAACAGGACCCAGCAGATACTTTACAACGCCCGTGCCGTCACAGGTGATCAAAGGACGATCCGAAGGAGCCTCGCTCAGCTTTGCAACAGACTCCGTGGTGCACTGAAACTCTAAAAACTGCTGCCGCAGTTTAGGTGTTATCCAGGCAAGATCACCGGCGCCTTCCGGTAGCGGATCAGGATACAGCTCACCGGAAGCCTCTGCCGGTTTTTCCGGCTCTGCTTCGGCTTCGTTCTCAGGAGTGTCTGGATTGTCTTTCGGCTTCTCCGGAGCAGTCTGTCCCGGACCGATGCTCAGCACCGGACGGAAATCAAGCCGTGCAGACGCTTCAATACGCGCGAGCGTTGCCTCATCAGCTTTACCAGGAATGGACACCAGAATGTTAGATCCGCCCTGGGTTGTAACCTCAGCTTCGGACACGCCAGCCGCGTCAACACGCTGTCTAATAATCGCAACGGCCTGCTGCACCTGCTCGCTGGATACGTTGGCACCGTCAACGTTTTTTGGCGCTAACAGTATTTGTGTGCCGCCCTGCAGGTCGAGCGCAAGTTTTGGAACCAGGGTTGCTTCGTTACGCGTTACACCGAGCGTGATCAGACCGATCAAAACCACAATAATTGCGGCAAACCACCCGAGCGATCGCCTAGCACTCTTCACAATTGGTGAGGACGCCAACTATCTCTACTTTCTGCTTGTACCGATTAAAAACTATGTATTTTTCGCTATTTCTTATGGCTTGTTAGCAGAGTTTGGGGTTTCAGTAGCGTTATTCTCTGCAACCTGGTCGCCAGTCTCTGCAGCTGCGACAACTGACTCATCCGCCGCAACATCAGCAGCGTTAGTGGTTGGCACCAGCTGCGCAATTGCGCCGGTGTGAACTTCAATAACCGCTTCACCGGTGCGGACGCGAGCCCTTTGTGTTGTTTCGTTAACGCTGACAATAGTGGCGTAAATACCTGATCCGAGCATCACTTCAACCCCGGGGTTCATATTTTCGCGCAGCTTTTCCATAGCCTTTTTGCGCTTACGACCATTGATAAAAGCGAAAACAATCATAACACCGAGTAAAACAAGCAACATGAGCATAAGCGGATCCATAAGCAGTAACCTTTCTAAGTTAAAATGATAACCTAATCAACTATACGCTATTAGGTCGCGTAATCCCACAAAAACTATATGCAAGAGGTGTTGCAATACGTCCGCGAGGGGTGCGAGCGAGCAATCCCGCGCGCACCAGGAAGGGCTCCACAACGGAGGCGATTGTTTCGGCCTCCTCTCCAACAGAAACTGCCAGAGTGCTTAGCCCAACCGGTCCGCCGTTAAAGCGTTCAATGAGTGTTATAAGAATCTCACGGTCCAGTCGATCCAGCCCTTTTTCGTCAACGTCGTAGAGCGCGAGCGCGGCATTAACGGTTTCGATGTTGGCAGGAGTTTCGTGCACTAGCGCGTAATCACGCACCCTACGCAAAAGTCGGTTCGCAATTCGAGGAGTGCCCCGCGAGCGGCTCGCTATTTGTGCGAGCGCGGCATCCTCCAGCGGGCAGTTAATTAGTTTACTGGCACGTCGCACAACATCTTCAAGCTCGGTGTCGCTGTAAAACTCCAGGTGCGCGGTGAAGCCGAAGCGGTCACGTAGCGGACTGGGCAGCAATCCCGCGCGAGTTGTTGCACCCACGAGCGTAAACGGGGCAATTTCGAGCGGAATGGAGGTTGCTCCCGCCCCCTTGCCGACCATAATGTCTATTTTGAAATCTTCCATCGCAAGGTAAAGCATCTCTTCTGCGGCACGCGCCATGCGGTGAATCTCGTCAATAAACAGCACCTCCCCCTCGCTGAGGGCGCTCAAAACAGCCGCCAGATCGCCCGCGTGCTGAATTGCAGGGCCCGAAGTTTGGTGCAGCGGCTTGCCCAGCTCTGCCGCTACGATCATCGAGAGCGTTGTTTTGCCAAGCCCTGGAGGACCCGCAAGCAGAATGTGGTCGGGGCTGCGCTGCTGCAGTTGCGCCGCGCTCAAAAGCAGGTCAAGCTGCCCGCGCACTTTTGACTGTCCGATAAACTCCTGTAGGTTTTTAGGGCGCAGAGCACCCTCAAAACTTATTTCGCTACTCTGTATTTCAGCTGAAAGTTCGCTCATATTTGCCTACTTCTGTTGCAGAATTTGCAGCGCAGCTCGCAACAGGCTCTGGCTATTGTGTTCGACGCTGGCAGCGGATGCAGCAGTAACAGCACTAAGCGCGGTGGTTTCATCCCACCCCAATCCCGTCAGCGCGGTTACAACCTGTGCGCTAAGAGCGCTGTTCGCGCTCTTAGGCGAGTTCGCGGCAGCTGCGAGTGCGGCGGTGTTCGGCAGCTGTCTAATTTTGCTCGCAAGCGAGAGCACAATCTGCTTTGCTCCCTTTGGACCAATGCCGGACACCGCTGTAAAAGGCTTATAGTCGTCACCGCTGATGGCCGCAATAATCTGCGCCGCACTCATTGCGTTTAGTACCTCGAGCGCGATCCGCGGACCAATTCCGCTGACGCTCAAGAGCAGATTAAAAATCTGTAGCGATGTGCTATCTAAAAATCCAAACAGGGTTAAAGAGTCTTCGCGCACAACCAGTTGAGTTTGCAGGCTAACGGTTTGCCCTTTTTCACAGGCGGCTAAAACGTTACCGGGAGCCTCCACCCGATAGCCCACTCCATGCACGTTAAGCACAACAAAATCAAGCTCTCGCACGAGCACGTTTCCTGTTAGAGCGGAGATCATTAGAATCCTAACCTGGTGAGCATTTTAGGATCGTTCTGCCACTCTTTTAGCACTTTTACGTGCAGCACAAGATATATTTTGCGACCGATAATCTCTTCGATTTGAGGCTTTGAGTCGCGTCCTATCTGACTTATACGAGAGCCTTTGTGACCGATCACAATTGCTTTTTGGCTGGCGCGCTCAACAAAAATCGTGGCGTAAACGTGGAGCAGCCCCGTGTCAGACTCGACGGCATCTTCAACGCTCACGGCGAGCGAGTGTGGCAACTCTTCGCGGGCGTTTTCAAGGGCAGATTCCCTTATTATTTCGGCGATCCGCTCGTGCTCTCCCTCTTCTGTTACAACTGTTGATTGATAGAGCTGCGGCGACAGCGGCATTAGCTTAAGCAGCAGGGAAACAAGTATTTCAAGCTGCTCTCCCGAAACAGCGGATACGGGGATAATTTCCGCCCACTCGCCAAGCTCGTTAACCTCCTGTAGGCGCTCAAATATCTGGCTTTTGCTCGCCCGGTCAATTTTGGTGACGATCGCAATTTTTTTAGCGTTTTTTAAGCGCTCTAGCTGTTCAAAAATAAAACGATCACCCGGTCCTATTCTTTCGTTTGCCGGGAAACACATTCCGATCACATCAACATCAGAAAGAGTGCTTTGCACCAGCGAGTTAAGGCGTTTTCCAATTAGCTTCCGGGGACGGTGAATACCGGGAGTGTCAACAATAATTAATTGCCCAGAATCCCGGTGGACTATGCCCCTAATTGCCCGCCTGGTAGTCTGCGGTTTGGAGCTGGTTATAGCAATTTTCTGCCCCACAAGAGCGTTTGTTAGAGTTGATTTACCAACGTTTGGTCTGCCCACAAAGCTTACAAAACCCGCGCGAAAATCGAGGTTTTGTAAATGTTTATCTAACATTGAAATCTCTTTCTGTAAAATTAGCACCGCACACGCCAAACTAGCCCTCTGCCGCTTCTATTTTATCGGTATCAGCGACCGCCAATTCGGCAACGGTTTGGCGTTTTGCAACTATGTGCTGCACCGCGCCACGCCTGTCAACCTTAGTTGCGGTGAGTTTAATTCCCGCAACTACAACGGAATCATCTGCCTCGGCGAGCCGGCCGAGCTCCTTCACAAAAAGTCCGGCGGCGGTGTCAACGTCCTCGTCGGTGAGCTCTATTTCGAACAAATCTCCCAACTCAGAAACCAGCAGGCGCGGACTAATATTAAAACTGCCGTCGACGTTTTCGGTGTAGCCCTGATCCGCCCGATCGTGCTCGTCGTAAATATCGCCGATTAGCTCTTCTATCAGGTCTTCGAGCGTTACTAGCCCAGAAATACCGCCATACTCGTCAACCGTTAGCGCCAGATGGTTGTTTTCGCGCTGCATCTGCGCAAGCAGATCATCCGCACGCATTAAATCCGGCACAAACAACGCCTGCCGCATCAGCTTGGTGACCGGCACAGTGGCGGCCTCGGTGCTGTGCCTAAAAAAGAATCCCGCAACATCGCGCAGGTGGATGATCCCGATTACATCGTCAGCATTTTCAGTGATCACCGGCATACGTGAGGTTCTGTTAGCGAGCAGGGTATCAAGAGCCGCGCAAATATCCGTTTTATACTCGAGCGTCTTCATATCAGTGCGCGGCACGATAATCTCGCTCACGGGTGTGTCGCCAAACTTTAGCAGCGAGTGGATATAGTCGCGGTCTTCTTCCTCGAGCGCGTCATGCTCTGCGGCGCGATCAACGAGCGACAGCAGCTCACTGTCGCCGGACAGGCTCTCGCGCTCAAACTGGCTCACGCCTCCGTTAAGAACCGCAGTGTGAAAGCGCATAATTGCAATTGCGAGCGGACCGAGAATAACCCGCACAGCTCGCACCAACGGAGCGGTTAAGCGGATAACCCCGCTGGGTATGGCACGCCCGATTCTGCGGGGGCTGGTGCCAACGAGCACAAATGTTGCCAGCAAAACCGTTAGCGATGACAGGCTTAAAACAACCCAAATATTGGTGAACACGGTTGTGTAGACAACCGTTAAAAACACGGCGGCTAAACTCTCGCCGGCAATTCTTGCAAAGGCTATCGACAGCAGGTGTGATACTTCATCCTCTGCGATTTGCACAATTGCGCGACGACTTTTTTTGGCGCTCTCTGCGAGTTTCAAAAGCTCTGCGCGCGAGCGCACGTTTAATGCTGCCTCAGCGGCTGCCAACAGTCCGGCGTGCAAAATAAGCACTATTGAAACAACAACCAGGATTCCTGCAAACAGCGGATTCACGATGTTATATCCTGTTCAAACTCGGCTAGCAGCTGGCGTTGTAAACCGAACATTTCAGCCTCTTTAACGGGTGTGTCATGATCATATCCAACAAGGTGCAGCAAACTGTGGGTAATAAGCATCCGCACCTCTGTTTGTAGCTCGTGATCCGCAGCCAGCGCCTGGTCTTTTGCAACATCAAAGCACACCACAATATCACCGAGTACCCCCGGCGGCGTGAGCTGCCCTGCCGTGCCGGGAACAAGCTGATCCATTGGGAAGCTCATAACATCAGTGGGTCCTGCAAGATTCATCCAGGCAAGATGTAGGCGTTCCATTTCTGCTGCGTCAACAAAGGTTATCGCAACTTCTGTTGCCGGGTCTAAAAAGAGTTTTGTAAAGGCGTATTTCACAAGCTCTGGGAGCAGCCAGTCGCTGTAACTGGCATCGTCTGCAACACCCAGAGCGCCGCTGTTATCGTTAATCGTTATATTTTCTGTCACAGCCTGCCCTCATAAGCTGCGACAATCTGGCTCACTAAGCTGTTGCGCACAATATCTTCAGCGTCGAGATGTGTTATCCCGATTTCGGGAATATTGCTTAGCTTGTGCATTGCATCAGCTAGGCCGCTTATGTTGTGTGATAAATCAACCTGTGAGCTGTCACCGGTTATAACCATGCGCGAGGCGTAACCGAGCCTGGTTAAAAACATTTTCATTTGTTCCCCAGTCGTGTTTTGCGCCTCGTCAAGAATTATAAAAGATTCGTTAAGAGTGCGCCCGCGCATATAGGCAAGAGGAGCAACCTCAACCGCGCCGGATTCAACAAGCTTAGCCACGGTTTCAGGATCGAGCATAGCCGCCAGAGCGTCAAACAAAGGACGCAAATAAGGGTCAATTTTGTCTTCTAAACTGCCGGGCAAATAGCCCAGCTTTTCGCCCGCTTCAACAGCAGGCCTTGTTAAAACAATTTTTGCTACCTCACGCCGCTGCAAAGCTCGCACGGCAAAAGCAACGGCGAGGTATGTTTTTCCCGTTCCGGCGGGACCCTCGCAAAAAACTATTTCACACTCTTCAAGTGATTTCACATAATCACGCTGCCCCGCTGTTTGCGGGCGTACTCCCCGCCCTCGCACGGTTAAAATCGATTCCGGCAATTTTTTACCGTTTTCAAGAGAAGTCGTTTTAAACTGCTTAATATCGCGACTATCTACCGCCGCAGCGGTTTTGTGAGCGGCGAGTATTTCGAGTACTGCACGCTCAACCTCAGCAACGCTTTCGCGCGTGCCACGCAGGGTTAACAAATGATCGCGCAGGTGAAAATTAACCTCCTGATAGGCCCGCTCAAGCTCGCCAAGCAGCGACTCATTAGCACCTAGCAGATCGGATAAATGCACTCCCGACAACAACACGGAGCGTGTTATTTCGGGATAGAAGGTTTTATCCACCCGCGCTGCTTTCTGTTAGATCTCCCGCTAGTACGTGTGCGTGAACGTGAAATACCGTTTGCCCCGCGCCCGCGCCGTTGTTGAAAACCAGGCGGTAATCACCGTCAGCGTACACGGTCGCAAGTTTTTTAGCAACCTGTACAATCTCGGCTAGCAGCCCAGGATCACCCGCAGCCAGTTCCGTTACGTTTGCGTACTCTGTGGTTTTAGGAATCACCAGAATATGCACGGAAGCCTGCGGATTCTGATCGTAAAAAGCCAAAACCCTATCGGTTTCAGCAAGTTTTTTAACGGGAATCTCACCGGATACAATTTGCCCAAAAACAGTTTTATTACTCATAGCCTAAAGTCTAGTGCCACCCTCTGACAGTAATTTTTAAGCGCCAAAGCGCAGTCGTCACACGGCACAGCTTAACTACCACACCCCCAGCGCAAGGTTGCACACCGCAAGCGCCGCTGCGGCAGCGCTTGCAGAGCGCAACACCGTTTCCCCAACCGTCACAGCGCGCGCGCCGTGATCTGCAAACAGCTGCAATTCTGATTCGGTAATGCCACCCTCTGGACCAATTGCAAAAACAATTCTTGAATAATGCTTTAGCCCGGCTTCACCCAGCCCTACTAGCTCGTTGCTCAGCCGCAGATTTTGCCACGGATCGAGCACAAGCACGAGAGTATGCTCATCCGCCGCCAGCTGCGCCAGCTGCTTAGGACTGTGCAGTTTGTGCACCTTAGGCACTCGCGCGCGCAGTGACTGCTTAGATGCCTCTCGCGTTATTTTTTGCCACTTAGTGAGCATTTTATCCACTTTTGCGCAATCTTGCCACTGCACAACAGAGCGCTGCGCCCGCCACGGCAGAATCTGGTTAACGCCAAACTCCGTGCTCTGCTGCACCGCCATTTCATCGCGCCCGCCCTTGACCAGCGCCTGCGCTAAAACCAGCTCAACAGGGTGCTTTGTAACCGTGCGCACGCTAAGAACTTCCGCGTGAAACAGCGGATTTTTGCCAGGCAGCACCTTCGTAACCTGTACGGTTGCAATTCTGCCGTCGGTATCTCCCAGATAAACCTGCTCACCGGCGCGCAATCGCGCCACAGTAACCGCGTGACGTGCCTCCTCACCGGTTAGCGTAAGGGTCTTGCCCGGCTTAATAGGTGCGCCTATTAAGCCACTGTCATAGTATAAATGCGCCATCTACCCGAAAAACTTGTTGCGCATTTTTTCAAAGAAACCCTGCTTGTGCGCGCCCAGCCGAGTGCTTTGTTTGTCAAGGCTGTTAGCAAACTCCTGCAGCAGCTCTTTTTGTTTACGGTTTAAGTTTGTAGGGGTTATAACCTTTGCAATCAGCTTTAAATCACCTCGCTTTTCGCCGTGTAGTTCTGTAATACCACGCCCTGCGACGGTGATTATATCGCCGGACTGAACGCCCTCGGGAACTGTTATTTGCGCCTCTCCGTCAAGTATCTGCAGTGTTATCTGCGTGCCGAACACGGCCGCGGTTAGCGGGATTTCCAGGGTTGCTAACAGGTCATTGCCGTCACGGTTAAACTGCTCGTGAGGAGCCACCATAAACTCAATAAACAGGTCGCCGTTTGTGCCGCCACCGAGACCAGCCTCGCCCGCGCCGCGCATCTGCAACCTGGTACCATCAGCAACTCCCGACGGAATCTGCACTTCAATAGTGCGTTTTTCGCGCACCCTGCCGCGCCCACCACAGTCACCACACGGATTATCAATAACAGTGCCGTAGCCCTGGCAGTTGCTACACGGATTGCTGGTCACAACCTGCCCCAGAATTGAACGCACCTGCCTGCGCACGTGACCTGTTCCCTGGCACATATCGCAGGTGCGGGGTGTGGTACCGGGCGCGCAACACTTCCCATCACAGTTTGCGCAAACAACCGCGGTTGTGATGTCAATATCGCGGGTTGCGCCAAAGATCACATCGGCAAGCTCGATTCGCATCTGAATCAGCGCGTCATTGCCGGGTTGTTTGCGCGAATTGGGAGTTCCGCCACCGCCAAAACCAAAACCGCCGCCAAACATATTCCCGAGAAAATCACCCAGGTCGGTGAATCCACCTTGCGATCCGCCCGTGTCATACTCGCGGCGCTGTTGCGGATCACTCAGCACATCATACGCGCGAGTTACCTCTTTAAACTGCTCTGCCGCTTCAGGACTCGGGTTGCGATCAGGGTGCAGCTTCATAGCGAGCTTACGGTAGGCTTTTTTGATTTCCTGCTCGCTCGCATCCCTGCTGACCCCGAGGGTTTCATAGTGATTGACCATTTGTGTTCTCCTTTTAAAATCTTCTTACTAGCTTAAAATTTTATTGAGGTAACTCGCCACAGCCTGCACCGCAACAATGTTTTCTGCGTAATCCATGTGCAGTGAGCCGATAACCCCGAGCTGTGAGCCGGTGCTGTTGGCGTTACCATAGCTCGTGGCTAAAACCGCGGTTCCCTGCAGCCCATAGGTTTCATTCTCGCGCCCGATACTAATGCTAATTTCACGCTCCTGCTGCAGCGCAAACTCGTTAAACAGCTGCAACAGCGTCACCTGTTCTTCGAGCGCTTCTAAAACGACCTCTGCCGACAGCTCTGCAACCGCCGCGCGTGATATATTTGCCGTTCCTGAAACCTTTAGTTTAGCAGCTGTGCTAACCGCTAACTGTTCGCACACACTATCAAAGATAATTGCCGCCGGCGCTTTAGCTACGGGCGGCAGCTGTGGCAGTATAATATTTTTATATTCTGCGGCAAGAGTGGCAAGCGCAGCTTTTAGATCCTTATCAATAATTGCCCGGTAAATCTGCCCGCGTACGGTGGGCAGGCTCAGATGCCGCAGCTCATCCGCATTAAAAACTATTAGCTGCTGCGCCACCACCCCACTGCTTTTTACAAGAATTGCCAACACCCTGTTTGCAGACAGCTGCACCAGGTCAAAATGCCGCACCCGCTCGCTCGGCACACCCGGATATTGAATCAGCGCAACTTGATTTGTGAGCAGCGACAAAATCCTGGCGGTGCGGTTTAAGACCTCGTCAAGGTCGTGTGTCTCCCCCAGGAACCGTTCAATCGCGAGCTTTTTAGCTGCAGAGAGCGGTTGCAAGCGAGTCAGTGTGTCCACGTGTAAACGGTATCCTTTATCGGTTGGCACGCGCCCCGACGAAGTGTGCGGTGCGGTTATTAGCCCCGCCTTCTCAAGCGCCATCATATCGCTGCGGATAGTGGCCGCAGACACGTCAAAAGCGTATTTTTGCACGATCCGCTTAGAACCGACCGGTTCGTGGTGCACCACATAATCGTTGACAATTGCCCGTAAAACCTGCAAGCTACGCTCAGAAACCATAATGCACCCCCTGAAATATCTCGCCACCAGCGCTAACAGCAAAATCTGGCACTGTCACCTATAGAGTGCTAGTTTACCCTGTGAAACTTAAAACTCAGCTATCCCAGCAGCTGGTGCACTATCTGATCTGCTAGCAACCGCCCTTTTAACGTGGGCACAATTCGCTGCTGCGCAAACAGCGGCTCGGGCTGCACCAGCTCTTGTGTGAGCAGTCCGGCAACTCGCGAGCGCTCTTGCGCGGTGAGCGCCTGCAACGGAAGCCCCCAGCGGATTCTGCTTTCTAACAGCACTCGCTCTGTATGGCGCGCGTGCGGATCGAGCACCTCTTGCGCATACCCTGGCGACACGCCAGCACGTACGCGAGCTGCGTACACGCGCGGATGTTTCACGTTCCACCAACGCACGCCCCCTACGTGACTGTGCGCGCCGGGCCCGAAACCCCACCAGTTGGCACCCTGCCAGTATCCCAAATTGTGGCGCGAATATGACCCGCCCCGTTCCCAGTTACTGATCTCATACCAGCGGTAGCCCGCCTCACTAAAGAGCTTATCTGCTAGCTCGTACATATCAGCCTGTGTGTCATCGTCGGGCATTTGATACTTGCCGCGCTTAATCTGCGCGGCAAGCTTGGTGCCCGGCTCGATAATTAGCGCATACGCTGAAATGTGATCAGGCTCGCACGCCAGTGCGGTGAGCACAGATTCGCGCCAGTTGGAGAGCGTTTCGTGCGGGGTGCCGTAGATTAAATCGAGGCTCACCTGCAAGCCCAACTCGCGGGCAAATTTTGTAACCGGCAGAATTCGCGACGGATCGTGCGTGCGCTCCAGAACCTCTAAAACGTGAGCAACCGCAGACTGCATCCCAAAGCTAATACGAGTAAAACCGGCATCGCGCAGCTCTTCTAGATAGCTGTAGTCAACAGAATCCGGATTGGCTTCGGTTGTGACCTCGGCATCTGCGGTCAAACCCCAGGTGTTTTTTAGCCCGTTAAACATTTTAACAAGGTCACCCGCGGGCAAAAGCGTGGGCGTGCCCCCGCCAAAAAATACCGTATCTAACGGCCGCTGCGGCACTTGGCTAAGCTGCAGCGCGGTTTTTGCAAAGGCAATTTCCTGCAGCACCTCTGCAGTGTAATTGCTCTGGTTTGTGCTGCCAAGTTCGGTTGCCGTGTAGGTGTTGAAATCGCAGTACCCGCAGCGCACGCGGCAGTATGGCACGTGTACATAGGCTCCAAAGCCACGCTCTGCGGAGTTAACGGCCGCCTGCGCGGGGAGTCTGCCATCCGCTGGTACTGGATCGCCCGGCAGCAGCGCGCTAGGAGGCATCTGTGACGGGCGCTGGGGCTGTGTTTTGAACTCTGTTTTTGCGCTGGCAGCGCCGCCGTTTACTCTGTTCAGAGAGGCATAACCGGGTATCAGACAGGAGAGCGTTTCTTTGATTTCGGCGGATAGTTTCTGCCCGTTTTTGCCGTCGCACAAAAAATTGAACCGGGAGCGTTTTGGCAGGTGGAAGAATCCGCGCGCGACAGCCTGCACGCTGTCATCAGCGAGCAGCTGCACCTCAAAGCTTACTTCGCCGGCAAATTCGCGAGCGGATGACACCGTGCCGAGCACCACCCCGGAGCGCAACACCGGCTCTGCGCCAGTTTCTGCGCTGCCGGTTAAATCTTCCTGCCTATCTCCCCTTAAAAGCCGCACAACACTGTAAACACCGCTTAAATCGACCGCGTTTTTAGCGACTGTTGTTGCGCTTTGTAGCTCTGCCTTTGCTCCCGTGAGCAGATACGCTGTTCCCTCCGCGCTGTACACGGTCTCGTTCAGGCTCGGGCGCGCTGGTATGCTTCCCTGGTCAAGCACGGTAACGCTGTACCCGGCAAGCTCGAACACGCGCCACGTCATTAACTGCCCAACAGCGTCATCGAATCGATTTTTGCCAATTCCCAGCCTGACGCTCTCGGCAAATGGATACGCCCCGTTTGGCGGATAATCAAGCAGGTCGGGCGCCTGGCTACCACCAACTTCAGCGTAGTTGAGAACAGAATCTACAAAAGTACTGCGGCGTCTTGGCTCAGAACTCATTTTTTACCCTCAACTTCGCCAGACAGCGCGGCGATAAAGGCTTCCTGCGGCACTTCCACGCGCCCCACCATTTTCATCCGCTTTTTGCCTTCTTTTTGCTTTTCTAGCAGCTTGCGCTTACGACTAATATCACCGCCGTAGCACTTTGCTAAAACATCTTTTCTGATTGCGCGGATGTTTTCGCGCGCAATAATTCTAGCCCCGATAGCTGCCTGAATCGGCACTTCAAACTGCTGGCGCGGAATTAGCTTACGCAGTCGCTCCGACATCATGGTACCGTAGCCGTAGGCGCTATCGCGATGCACAATCGCGCTAAAAGCGTCAACTTTATCACCCTGCAGCAGAATATCAACCTTTACAAGATCCGCATTCTGCTCGCCGGCCGACTCGTAGTCAAGGCTTGCGTACCCCTGGGTGCAGCTTTTGAGCTGATCAAAAAAGTCAAACACGATTTCACCGAGCGGGATTTTATAGCGCAGCTCAACCCGTTCTGTGCCGAAATACTCCATACCCTGCAGGCTGCCGCGCCTGGCCTGGCACAGCTCCATAATCTGCCCGACATAGTCTTTGGGCGTAAGAATTGCGGCACTTACAACGGGTTCGTAAACTTCTGAGATTTTACCGTCGGGGTATTCGCTCGGGTTTGTAACGGTAACCTCTTTGCCATCTTCGCGCACAACCCGATAGACAACGCTCGGCGCGGTCGCGATCAAATCAAGATTGAACTCGCGGCGCAACCTTTCGCTTATGATTTCAAGGTGCAAAAGCCCCAGAAAACCGCACCTAAAACCGAACCCCAGCGCAACTGAGGTTTCTGGTTCGTACTGCAGCGCGGCATCTGAGAGTTTAAGCTTATCAAGGGCTTCGCGCAACACCGGATAATCGCTGCCGTCGATCGGGTAGATACCGGAAAAAACCATCGGCTTCGGATCGATGTACCCCGGCAGCGCGTCGCTCGCTGGCGCGCGCTTGGTTGTGATGGTGTCACCAACTTTAGACTGCCGCACGTCTTTAACACCCGTAATCAGGTAGCCCACCTCACCGGCAGCAAGCCCCGCTGTGGGAATCTGCTCGGGAGCAGAAACGCCTATTTCTAGAGCCTCGTGCTCGGCCAGCGTTGACATCATCAAAATGCGCTCGCGCGGTAACAGCTTGCCGTCAATCATCCGCACATAGGTGATAACCCCGCGATACGGGTCGTACACGGAGTCAAAAATCATAGCTCGCGCGGGCGCTGTCAGCTCTCCCACTGGCGCCGGAACTTTAGCAACAACACAGTCAAGCAGCGCCTCAACACCCGCGCCGGTTTTACCGGAGACAGCGAGCACATCCGCCGGATCACAGCCAATTAGCTCGGATATTTCTTGCGCAATGCGCACCGGATCCGCCGCGGGAAGGTCGATTTTATTCAGCACCGGAATAATCTCAAGATCGTGTTCCATTGCCAGGTATAGGTTCGCGAGCGTTTGCGCCTCAATGCCCTGTGCCGCGTCGACCAGCAGAATAGCGCCTTCACAGGCCGCTAGCGAGCGTGAAACCTCGTAGCTGAAATCTACGTGCCCGGGCGTGTCGATCATATTCAGCGCGTAATCAGTGCCGTTAAGCTCCCAGTGCATCCGTACCGCCTGCGACTTGATTGTGATGCCCCGCTCGCGCTCAATATCCATGCGGTCGAGATACTGCGCCCGCATCTCACGGTCAGACACTGTGCCGGTAATCTGCAGCATTCTGTCTGCGAGCGTTGATTTGCCGTGGTCAATATGCGCGATAATGCAGAAATTGCGGATCGCGGACGCAGGAGTTTGTGAGGGACGCGGCGGATTAACACTGCGAGGAGACATTCAACACCTATCTTAAAACGGACACGGGGCTAAATTTAAGACAAAGGCACGCACACCGTAAAAACAGGTATGCGTGCCGAAACTGTCTCAAGCTTAGGTAGCTTAGAGAGCAGTTACTTTCTTAGCAAGCTTTGATTTACGGTTAGCAGCCTGATTCTTGTGAATCACGCCCTTGCTAACAGCCTTGTCTAGCTTACGGCTAGCTTCCTGCAGTGCCTTTACAGCTGCGTCTTTATCTCCTGTCTCAACAGCAAGACGAGTTTTGCGCACAAAGGTGCGTAGCTCGCTCTTGTAAGCGCGATTGCGCTCGGTTGCTGCGAGATTGGTGCGAATCCGCTTAATTTGCGACTTAATGTTTGCCACTTAGCTTCCTTCAAAAGTTTACGATTAATACTTATCCGACGCGCAATCAGAGAGGGGAAAACGCGCCACTGTGGTTATTCACACCACAAGCAAGTCAGTTAATAACCCTAGCATATTTTTATACGCAGAGGTGCGATAGCATGATTTCAGGCGTTAAATGTTGCCGCGCACAGCTACTGTGAGCAGTAGTCGCTCTAGGGCATACTCGGGGTCTTTTGCAAAGCCCTTTACCGCCATATCGGTTTCAGTTGCCTGTAAGATTACTTTTGCAAGATTGGTGCGCTGCCATTTAGCCGCCCGTCTTCTCACTTTGTCAACCATCCAGGGCGGCATGCCCAGCTCTTTAGCGAGCTGCTGCACGGGCTCGGCTCGCCCGTGCACACGCGCTAAATCTCGCAGTGAGCGATTGATCATGGCAACTATAAAAACGGGGTCAATGCCGGTGTGCAGCGCGTGTCTAATCAGGATCATGGTCTGCGCAACATCGCCGTTTAGCGCGGCATCAATAACAGCAAAAACGCTCGTTTCAACTCGCCCTGCGGTTAGATCCTGCACGCTCTGTAAGGTTATTTCACAGTTTACCGCGTGATGCGCGAGCTGCTCGAGAGCGGCAAACAGCTCTCCCAGATCTGTTGTGAATGCGCTGCTCAACTGTCTAAGCGGCTCTGCCGCGATCCGCACCCCCAGTCTTTTAGCCTCGCGCGTAATAATGTTGGGGCGCTCAGAGAGTTCTACTTTGGCGCAGTTAACCTCGATAAGCCCTGCGGTTTGCCGCACCTGACGCAGCACAGCCTTGCCGCTAACACCGCCCGGATGCTGCAGCAAGAAAAAGGTTTCGCCGTCTAGCTGCGACGTGGTCTGCGCGAATTCCTCTGTGAAGCACGCGCTGGCTCTATCTAGATCGCTGATTTTAATTAGCCGCGGCTCGCCAAAGAGCGACGGCGTTGCAAATGTTAAAAGCGTGCCGCGCGAGTACTCTGCTGCGCTTATTTCGTGTGTGACTAGGTTGGGATACTCTTTGCGCAACAGTTCTGTGATTTGCCTTGCTGCCCTGTCGGCCAAAACCGTTTCTTTACCATACAACAAAGTGACCTCGGCAATACGCACGCTGTCGTAAGCAACGCTGTTTGCAGCGGCACGCGACATTGTTAGCGCCAGCTCTTAATCTGCCCGGTGGCAACATAAGCTTCGCCCGACCCAGTCAGAGACACTTTACCGCCTGGAATGAACACGCTATCGCCGATTTTAAGCGCTGCTTTAGAGCCCCTCGCCACAATTTCGTATTTGCCGTTAACAACCAGCACGCTCAGCGGAAAATCACTCTCAATAACGCAGTCTTCGAGCACGCGCACAAGCTCGAAAGGAGTTGCGTACTCGCCGTTTTGATCGGGCGCATAGCGCGAGTTTTTGCCGTTAGTTTCAGGGATAAAGCGGATCGCGGCGCTACCATTAAAATCGATAATTTTAGCAAGCTCTGCCGGGTTTACGTGCTTTACGGTGAGCCCGCCGCGCAAAACGTTATCGCTGGGACTCATAACTTCAACCCCGTAGCCGTGAACATAGGCGTGCAGCGTGCCCGGCGGAATCCAAAGCGCCTCACCAGGAGCCAAGGTTAGATGGTTTAACAGGCTCGCAACAACTATGCCGGCATCTTGTGGATACTGTGAGTTGAGCTTCAGCAGCAACGTCACGAGTCTTGTCAGCTGTGGATTATTGCCCGGCAGCGGAATCGCAGTGTGTGTTAGTGCCGCTTCTTGCAGCGCCGCAAGAACCTCCTGCATTATAAGCCGTCCCCGTCCGATGCGCGGGGTTTTTAGCACCCCGATAAGCTCATCATCGCGCAGGTGAAAAATGTCAATTTCTGCTTCTCCGGCGGTATCTTCTGTCGCATCGTCAGCTGTTTCAGCAGCGTTCTTAATTGCCTCAGCTGCGGTATCTTCTGCGATATCTGACAGCGGATCAGCATTATGATTATCCGCCGTTAAAGCCGCGCGCTCTTCTGCCGCAGCAATTTCTGCGATGCGCTTAGCCTGCTGCTCAAGTGCCCACGTCACAACTCCAGAGATGCCTTCACCGCGGAGCATCCTGATGTACTCTTTAATAACATCGCGCGCGGCTTTACGCAGGCTCGGGTGTGCGCCCAGAGCTTCAAAAACCTGCACGCTGTCGAGCGCTTGTCGAAACCCACAGAGCGCTTCGAATCCGCTTTCTAAAGCAACTAAAACTTCGGGTTTTGCCTGCGCATCAGGATAGTTACGCACCGGCGAGTTAAACGGCACTTCAGATTTATTTTCTGCAGCGTGTCCAACAGCGGCCTGCTCTTTTGTAGGGTGCGCCTGCAGCGATAAAACCTCGTTAACGGCGAGCAGTTTAAGTAGGAACGGCAGGGTTTGCCCGCTAGATTTTTCGTAGTCCAGCAGCGTATTGCTCGTTGCGTTTTGCTGCGCAACAAACTCACTGGGTGCTTTTGGGTGCGCGCCAATCCATAGCTCAGCCTCGACCTGAGCTGTCTTGTCGTATTTGAGGCGGCTGCTAATGCCTCCTATCATGCCCCATTTGTAGGGCATGATTTTATTTCTAATAGCGAGTATTTCGTTCGACATCTTCTTTCCCACGCAATTAATTTTACTCTGCTACTTTCACCAGTGATAGCAACCCCCGGGATATTCTCAGGAACACGCTGTTGCCACACCCGGTTTTGCTCATCCGCTGTAATTGCGACCGCACCCATAATATCAGTTCGTAAAACATTCGTGCCCGCGTCGTGCAGGCTCCGCAACGTCTCACGGCTAGGATGCCCATACTTATTACGCGCCCCGACCCCGATAATTCCCCATTTTGCCTGCACAGCCCTTGTTAATAACGGATCCTGATTTTTTGAGCCGTGGTGAGCAACTTTTAACACGTCCGCGCGCAGCATTGCTGCGGGATATTTTGCCAACAGCTCGGTTTGCTCCTTTCTGCCGGTGTCGGCAAGCATTAA
This sequence comes from Canibacter zhuwentaonis, assembly GCF_018531145.1. GTDB lineage: Bacteria > Actinomycetota > Actinomycetes > Actinomycetales > Microbacteriaceae > Canibacter > Canibacter zhuwentaonis. The sequence goes on from NZ_JAHDSZ010000001.1 coordinate 366,553, forward strand.
AATTTTAAGTCCGGCAACGTGGATTATTGCCACCTGGCTAATAGCGTTGGTGTCTTTATCTGCTTTGTTTGCATCGGGCGCTAATATTTGCCAACTTATAGCGGTCTCGTCGCCAGCCGCGCGCAGCAGAATCTCGCCCTTCTTGGTTATTACCCCACTCATACCTGCAACGCCGTATTTACTCTTTAATTTTAAGCGCTTAAGAGTTGTTAAAAGCGTTCTTTTGCCGGTGCGTTTTTGTTCTGTTGTTGGCGGTGCAATCAGTGCATACTCACCACGCTCTGCAGCAACATGAACGGCCCCAACATGGTCTTTATCGTCGTGCGTGAGCATAATTAGCGCAAGATGCTGCACCCCGAATGTTTCAAAACACTTTTTGAGCAGCTCCGGGTTTTCTCCCGTGTCAATCAGCATAACAGCGTCGGGATACGCAGGATCGCGCACCATAACGGCATCCCCCTGGCCAATGTCACAACCGGCAACTATCCAGTTTTTAGGCACACTCAGCTGCGCGCTAACAGGAGCAATAATGGTATTTATTGCAATAATAACGCCTGCGAGCAGGTATCCGCTCGCTATTAAAATGCGCTGTTTTAGGCTAGGAGCGTATTTTACGACCCAGGGGTGAGCGCCGCTGCGTAAACGTCTTAAATACTCTCTGTATCGCCAGGCAAGCAGCAAAGCTGTTTGGGCTATTAACATTGTTAAAAAGCCGCTAAATCCGCCCTGCCAGGATACTGAGCCGCCCGGAATCTGGCTGCACACCCAGGCTATTTTAGCTATTACCCAGCCGAATATTGCGGCTACGAAAATAATTGGTCCAGCAAGCATGGGAATTACGGCAATAGCGATAACAGCCAACAACCCCATCCCTGTTAACCACGGTGCAATCGGCGCCGCGACTAGATTTGCAAACACGCCAACCAGCGACACATTTTCTTGTAAAAACAGCAGTATCGGAGCGCACGCTATTTGTGCGGCAACTGTCACAGCCAGTGGCAGCGCGACAATCTGCGGAAGTTTCAACCCGGTAAAAAGCGTTTGAAAAACGGGAGACCCCACTAAAATCCCGAGGGTTGCTGCAACAGATAGCGCGAACCCCGGTTTCAAAGCCTGCCACGGATCGTAAATTATCAGCACGATAACGGCGACGCTGAGGGCTGTTATTCCGGCGCTTTTCACCGAGCCAAACTTTGCCAGCAGCAGAACCCCCGCCATAACTGCTGCCCTAGCCAGCGAAGAATCAGGACCAACAAGCAGCGCAAACAACAGCAGCGCGCCGAGCATTAAAAATATTCGTACGCTGCGCGGCACTCCCGCGCGGCTTGCAATAACACTTGCGGCAGCGATCACAAGCGCGCAGTTGCCTCCTGAAACGGCTGTTAAATGGGTAAGACCTGCCGTTTGCATATTTTCTGCTAGCTGCGGATCCAGCAGCGAGGTATCCCCTATTGCAAATCCCGGCAGTAGTTGCGTACCCGGCTGTTTAGAGCTGCGCTCTCTCAGCTGATAGCGCAGCACTGCCAGCTGAGACTGCAGTGTTGCAACAACGCCCACGCTGTGTTTTGAACCGGTGCCGCGCGTTAAATCAATACCGAGTGTTGAGTCAGCGCCGCGCGTTGAATCGGTGATTTTTTGCGCCTGCAGCGTAAACCCCTCCGCGGCGTTAAGCGGTTGTTTTTGTAATCGCCCAAAAACTGTGATGTCAGAACCAGGAGCCCATTTATTTAAAGGCGCATCGCGAAGCCAAACCCGCACTCGCACACCACTCGGAACTGTCCGCACAGTTTTATCTTTTTGCACAACACCAGTAATTTTTGCGACCATATAGCGCACACTTGAAACCTCATTGAGTTTAGTTTTGGGATACTCAACAAGCTGCAGTTCTAACTCGTGTATGCCGTCTGAGAGCTGTTCCTGCAAGTGCTCGCGGGCTGTTAGCTGCGCACACAGGTGAGTGGCCAGCAGCGCAAACATTGCAAGTGCTATAACAAACGCTGGCAGTATTTTATATAGCTTAACGCTGCTTATGCTGACGGTTGCACGCCTGCACGCGAAGCGCCCGATCCGCCACAGCAGAAAGATTAAAACAACCACTGTGACCACCGCAATAACCGCAGTAACACGCGCAAAGTCAGCGCTGCTGCCCGGCGTGAGCAAAAACAGTAACGCTGCGCCCCACACAGTGACCGCCGCAGGCATTAAACGCGCGACGCCCTGCAGCGCAGTTACTGATCGCGCCGTCTTTAGCGTGTGTGTTGCTCGCATAGTTATAGTCGCAACATAGGTTTTAGATTCGCAAACACTTTTTCGCCTATTCCCGCCACCTCTAAAAGCTGCTCAACGCGCTTGAACCCGCCGTGCGAGTTGCGCCAGGCAACTATTTTTGCCGCAGTTTTCGCCCCTATTTTCGGCAGAGTTTGCAGCTCCTCGGCACTTGCCGTGTTCAGACTTACGCCCTTAGCAGCTGCGCCATCTTGCAACTTTGAACCGTCCAATTCTGCCACTGGTGTAGTGTCTTCTCCCCGAGCCAGGACACGGATCTGCTCACCGTCAACCAGCGGACGCGCGATATTAATTTTTGCCAGTTCTGCCGAGTCGGTTGCCCCGCCAGCCAAGGTAATCGCATCGCTCACGCGCGAGTTAACGGGTAATTCATAAAGTCCCGGTTTATTAACGGCGCCGATAACGTGCACAACAAGTTTTTGCGACGGGGATGTTTGATTAAGTGTATCTTGTGCTGTGTCTGTGGCAGAATCTGTTTTTAGCTCGCCCAGTGACGTGAACTCCGCTGTTGCACTCAGCGCTGTTTTATTATCACCAGCTAGGCTGCCGAGTGCCTGTGCCTCCCAAAGCAGCCAGACGCACACCGCCAGGGCAATTACCGCCGCAAATGCCAAAGCCGCACCAACGGGGGTTTTTAACGCTTTTTTGATACGGTCGGTAACGGTAATTTCGGGAGCCAAGACGGCCTCTGCATCTGCTCCGTAAAGCGCCTGCGCTAGCTGATAGTCAACAACATCATCCGGCACCGTATTTTGCCGCTTTGCCGACGTACTCGCAGTCACTTCGCTAGTGCCGTTAAAGCGGCAACGAGCGCCTACGAGTTCACCAGTGCTGTCAAAACGCGGCTGAGTGCTCGCCGCCATTCCGCCATCGCTGTTAAAGCCCGCTATCCCGCCAGTATCGCCAAAACGCGGCTGCCCGCCCTGATACTGCCCTATTGTGCCCTCGCGGTACGCGAGCAGATGATCCTGCAGATCCCACCTGGCGCCGTGCGCAGCTTCTAAACTCGAAAGTTTTGGGTTAGCGTCAGGCGCAGCCAGATCTGCCAAAGGTGGAATAATAGATTTCTTTGATCGTGCCATACCGCTATTTTGGCAATACTAAGCACACACTAAGCAATAATTGTGTTTAGCTGTGCATAACTCTATAAAAACAGTGATTTTAGCACCTGTTGCAAACAGTTCCAAAACCGCTGTTGCTAACAGCTACCCATGAGCGAGCTCGCGTATTAACCGGATTGCGCGCCTAAACCGTCTTAGAAGCGATGCTGATAATACGCGGCAGGCGCACAATAACCTTTACAATCTCACGCCCCGCCAGCGCCCTCTGCACTCTGTTATCTGACAGCACCGCACGCTGTGCGTCTGCTTCGCTCGTATCTGCGGGCAGTTCTAGATGTGCGCGCATTTTGCCATCCACTTGCACCGCAACTGTAATTTGCTCACTCACGGTTAAAGAAATGTCCGCTTCGGGCAGCGAAGCGAGCGCAACAGTTGGTTCGTAGCCAAGATTTTGCCACATATCTTCCGCCGTGTACGGCGCAAACATACTAAGCCCAATAGCGATTGTCTCAACAGACTCCCGCACCGCCGCGTCACCAGCCCCAACAGCACCGTCAATTGCCTTGCGGGTCACATTAACCTGCTCCATGAGTCGCGCCACAACAACATTGAACTTATACTGCTCAATAAGCTCCGGAATCTGCGATAACAGCTTATGGGTTGAAGCGCGCAATTTTTTATCACCGAGGGTAAAATCAACGCCCGGCTTAGCTGTAACATCTTGAGAAAGCCGCCACGCGCGCGCCAAAAACTTTGCCGCGCCCTGCACCGAAATATCCGCCCAGTCAATATCATCCTCTGGCGGGCCGGCAAAAATCAAGGCAACACGCAGCGCATCAGCCCCGTTTTCGCGCAGCTGCTCAGCAAACTCAACCAGATTACCCTTTGACTTTGACATCTTTGAACCGTCAAGCAAAACCATGCCCTGGTTAAGCAACTCATTAAACGGCTCGTCAAAGTCGAGATACCCCAGATCGTGCAGCACCTTGGTGATAAAACGCGCGTACAAAAGGTGCAAAATCGCATGCTCAACCCCGCCAACATACTGATCAACAGGACCCCAGCTGTTTGCCGCCGCCGGGTCAAACGCCCGCGTTTCGTCATGCGGCGACAGAAACCGTAAAAAGTACCACGAGCTATCAACAAAGGTGTCCATTGTGTCCGGATCGCGCTGCCACTCGGTGCCATCAGCTGCAACAACCTGACGCCACAGATCCGCTGCCCCGAGCGGCGATGTGCCCTTAGGTTGCAGGTCGAGACCTGCCGCGTCAGGCAGCAGCACCGGCAACTCTGCAACCGCAACAGGGCGAATTTCACCGTCTGCACCGTGCAAAACCGGAATCGGAGTACCCCAGTAACGCTGCCGTGAAATCAACCAGTCACGCAAGCGATAGTTTGTTGCCGCCGTACCCTTCCCCTGCCAGGCGAGAAGCTCGAGCTGCTTTTTAATAGCCGCCGCTTTTGTCAGACCGTTTAACTCGCCAGAATTAATCAACACACCGTCACCGCTTACAGCAACACCCGATTCTGCCGGATCTGGCAACAGCTCGCCGTTGTCATCGCGCACCTCCAGCACGCATCTCACAGGGAGCTTAAACCGCAGCGCAAAATCAAGATCGCGCTGATCGTGCGCGGGCACGCTCATAACCGCGCCGTGCCCGTAATCAGCTAGCACAAAATCACCCGCCCATATTGGCAAGCGCTCACCAGTTAGCGGATGCACCGCGTACCGCTCAAGAAACAGCCCGGTTTTTTCACGGTCTGTGCTCTGCCGCTCAATATCTGTTTGGCGCTGGGTTTTTGCGAGGTACTCGGCAAAATCACGCTGCACCTGCTCGGGAGCGTTCGCCACAAGCTCTGCCGCAAGCTCGCTGTCGGGGGCAACAACCATAAAAGTAACTCCGTGCAGAGTGTCCGGGCGGGTTGTAAAAACTGTGACGGGATCTTGCCTGCCATCAATCTCAAACTTTATTGCTGCGCCATTTGAACGACCAATCCAGTTGCGCTGCATCTGCAGCACTTTTTCGGGCCATTTGCCCTCCAGCTTGTCAAGGTCGTCAAGCAGGCGATCGGCGTAATCTGTGATCTTGAAATACCACTGGGTTAGTTTTTTCTTAACAACTACTGCGCCCGAGCGCTCACTCGTGCCGTCAGCTAAAACCTGCTCGTTTGCAAGCACGGTCTGATCCACCGGATCCCAGTTCACCCAGCTGTCTTTGCGATACGCAAGCCCTCGCTCATACATTTGCAAAAACAACCACTGATTCCAGCGGTAATACTCCGGATCGCTCGTGTGCAAAATACGATTCCAGTCAAAGCTCGGGGCGTATTTCTGAAAACTGGCTCGCTGCTGCGCAATATTTGCGTACGTCCACTCCTTAGGATCAACACCGCGCTTAATCGCCGCGTTCTCAGCGGGCAGCCCGAAGCTGTCCCACCCGATGGGATGCAACACCTCATATCCGCGCAGACGCCAATAACGCGCCATAACATCGCCCATACTGAAGGCCTCTGCGTGCCCCATGTGCAAATCGCCAGATGGGTACGGGAACATATCCAACACATATTTGCGCGGCTTCTCGCCAGGCTCGTTCGAGACGTTAAACGGACCGAGCTCTTGGATCACAGGCAACCATTTATCCTGGATCCTCTGAAAATCATAATTCAATAGCTGCCGATTCAACGATGGCTCCTTGTCAATATGCGCTCTAGCGTCAGTGAAAATAATAGCGTTAAAACACTCTAAAGACTCTAATATACAGCACTTACAGCGCAGTGCGCACACCACAAAACGCAACCGCGCATTTTAGATAGCGCGGCAGGTTGCTTGCATCGTTAGCGGATTAGGTTAAGCCGCTCTTTGTAAATTAAGTCTAGGTGCTGTTAGCACATCAACTTAAGCCACCGCTCACACCAAAGCAGCAATTAGCCGACCGGGGGTCACACTCTATCACCAAAGCTTATAAAGTTTATATTCAAAAATAGCGCAAAGCCAAAAAATCTCGTAAAATTGACCGAGTGAGTCCAGCAATAACTGTGAAAACCCCCCGCAAGCTGATTATGCGCTTAGACACCTGGCTTAGTCAGAAACGCGAACAGCATGCCAGGGGTAAAGGGAAGACCCCCACAACCGTGCCGTTTATGAGCTACGGATCAACCACCTGGCTGCGTGTGCTCGGGCGTACTCTGCTGCTAAACAGCCCCTACACACAAGACGCAGAACAGCTGCTCTACAACGAAAGCTTACGAGGCTGGCGCAGTTTTATGAGCGTGGCGGCTGCTAACGAAAAGGTTAAAGTTGTTATTGAAGGAAAAACTATCGGCATTGCTACAAGCGATCACGGCGGTGTGCTCGACGCAACGTTTCAAATAGAGCTTGACCCGGGATGGCACACAATCGAGTATATCACTTCGACCGGCAACTATTCAGCAACCCGAATTTATATAGTTGCCCCCGATAAAACAATCGGAATTATTAGCGACGTTGATGACACTATTATTAACACGGTGCTTCCCAAACCGCTCGTTGCCGCGTGGAACAGTTTTGTGCTCTCTGAGCAGGCGCGTCTTGCCGTTCCGGGAATGCCGGTTTTGCTCGATCACCTAAAACGCGCACACCCGGGCATGCCCGTAATCTACCTTTCCACCGGCGCGTGGAACGCCGCACCCGCACTCAGTCGGTTTCTCAAACGGCACCTCTACCCGGAGGGTCCGCTGCTGCTCACCGACTGGGGTCCAACGCCCGACAGGTGGTTCCGCAGCGGTAAAGCCCACAAGCGACGCGAATTACGTCGCCTGGCGCACGAGTTTCCACACATTAAATGGCTGCTCGTTGGCGATGACGGGCAGCATGATGAGCCGATATACCGCGAGTTTGCGCTCGAATTCCCCGATCATATTAGCGCGGTTGCGATCCGCCGCCTGTCAACCGGTGAAGCTATACTTGCCGGTGGTCGTTCTAAAGCTGGTATGCAGCACACAGTCAACGGCGTACCGTGGGTTTATGGCAGAAACGGCGCGGAGCTGCTAAAGGAGCTGCGCAAACTGCATATGCTATAGCGCGAGCGCCCTTTTGCAGGATCATGCGTGCCAAGCTCTGTAAGCACTATTTATATAGTGGATCGGGCATCATGCGCGCGTACCAAGCGCTGTGAGCACTATTTTCGCAAACCCCGCACGTAACGAGCTAAGCAAGCACTGTTTCTTGCAACTCTAAGGTCACGCGCCCTGCGAGCGCTATTTTTGACAGCCCGGACACCAGTACAGTTTGCGCGCGGCAAACTCGGTGAGCGCTATTTCCGTGCTGCAAACCTCACACGGTATGCCCTCTTTTTTGTACACCCAGTGCCGCGCGTCGCGCTCCCGCAGGGCTCGCTGATATGCTGCCGCGTCAAGATCGTCTTTGGTTATCATCTGCCCAACTCTAATCCCGATTTCAAGCAGTTTCACCCAGTCATCCCAGAGCCGCGCAAGTGTGTCACAACTCAGCTCGTTTGCCGGGGTGAACGGGTTTAATCGCGCGCGAAAGAGCATTTCAGCACGATACACGTTGCCGATTCCCGCAATCACAGCCTGATCCATAAGCACAGCAGCGATCGCGGTTTTCTTTTTTGTCGCGCGGGCAAGAAAGCGCTGTTTTTCTTCCGGACTTGCCGAGTTCGCCGGATCCGGTCCGAGCCGCTGCAGTACGCTCTCAACTGCTGCGGCGGATATCACCTCACAAACGGTGGGGCCGCGCAAATCGGCACACACCGTATCGCTCAGCAGGCGCGCTCGCACCTGTCCCACCGGCTCTGGCGGCCAGGCGGTGTCCGCAGTTTTTGTGCTGTCAGCTTCCGCCATTCTCAGCCGCGCACGACGGGGCGCGCCAATTGATGTTACCGAGTCTTCTGCCGCCTCATCGCGCGGCACAACCTCGTCAGCCTGCCGTTTTGCAGAGCTTATAACAGGCTCAAGATCGCTTACTGCATGCACCTGAATACTGGGGTGTATTTTAATGTCTCCGCTAAAATCCCAGGCGCCGTATATGCCAAGGTGTACACGCAGACAAAGCTGGTTGTCAAAATCTAAAAAGAGCTGTTTACCAACTGCGTGTACACTAATAAGCTCTGCGCCGGTAATCAACTGCGCACCCGCAGCAAACCTGCCCTGCGGGCTTGAAACCTCAACTTTTTTACCAACAAAATTGCGCGCAAACTGGCGCGCAATGCGGTGCACAGAGTGCCCCTCGGGCATTATTTCACCGCTGGTTTAACAACGCCCTTACCAGCAATATCGCCGGTTTTTTCGTACTCGGCAAGCTGTCCGATGCGCCGCGCGTGCCGCTCTTCGCCAGTAAACTCAGTGCCGATAAAGGTGTCGATAAAGGAAATAGCCTCCTGCGCCGTGTGCTGTCTTGCGCCGATAGAAATAACGTTCGCGTTATTGTGCTCACGCGCTAAAACCGCGGTTGCCTGCGACCACACCAGCGCTGCGCGCACGCTGGCAACCTTATTTGCGGCAATCTGCTCGCCGTTTCCCGATCCGCCAAAAACAACCCCGAGTGCCTGCACGTCACGCGCTTGATCCGCCGCAACAGCAGTAGCCGCATTAATGCAAAAAGCCGGATAATCGTCGAGCGCGTCATACTCCTGCGGTCCGTGGTCGATTACTTCGTGCCCCGCTGCTGCAAGGTGCTCCTGCACGAGCCTGCTGAACTCAAGACCGGCGTGATCGGTTGCGATGTGAATGCGCATATTGTCTCCTATACTGTGTGTATCTCAGGTTTTATAGCGTTGCCTGCGGCGGCGGGCGCAGCTCAAAAGTGTTGGTGAGCTAGTATGCCGCGCGAGTGTAATGGTCAACGCCTGCAAACGCCATTTTGCGGCATCCCAGTCGTCATGCGCGTACATCGGGGCGAGCACCTCGTCCCGGCGTACGTTCGTGTAAAATTTGTCAACAAGCTCAGCAAACAACTCGCTCCCGCCAACTGCCTGCCACAGGCTGTGCTGCACAGGCGACTGACCGGCGGGAGCTTGCGAGTTCATTACTACAGCAGCCCCTCAGGAATCTGGCTTGCCATCTCAATTCCACGACGACCAAATTCAGCTTTAATTTCTTTGCGCACAGCACGCTGCACTTCCCAGTGGGCTTCGGCACGGGTGCGGATAGTGAAACGGATCGTAACACGGTCACCGTAAACGCTCTGCACACCCCATATATCGGGGTTGCCGGTAACCTTGCGGCGCAGCTCGGGTGTGTTAATTACATTGTTTGCGCACATGAGCATAACCTCCTGCGCTTCATCAATGTTTTCGCTGTTTTTAAGGGTTATATCGATAATCGCTTGCCCGTGACCCTGCGAAGAGTTGCCAAGCTGCAGAATCTCACCGTTGCGCACAAACCAGAGCGTGCCGTCAAGCCCGCGCACCTGTGTGATTCTAACGCCCAGATCCTCAACCGTACCCTCAATGTTGCCTATTGTAACCCAGTCGCCAACGCCGAGCTGGTCTTCAAACACCATAAAAATGCCGTTGAGCAGGTCTTTTACGATGGACTGCGCACCAAAGGCGAGAGCCGCGCCAACAAAACCAGCGGAAGCCAGAATAGCTGTGAGGTCAATGCCAAACTCGCGTGCAATTAGCACAACCGCGATAATGCCAACAACCCAGGTTACAATGCTGCGACCAACCGCGCCGAGCGTGCGCGTGCGCTGAATGGCACGCTCACGCACAACACCGGATGTTGAAATCTCCTGCGTTGAATCAGTTGCCTGACTGCGTTTAACTCCACGAACTATTTTGTTTACGCCGCGCTGGATTAAAATCCGCAGCACCCAGCTCGCGATAATCGCTCCCAGCATAATCAGCAAGACCCGCCAGGCAGCGTCATTTTCTGCAAAAAACGCGGCTACTTGCTGCCAGAATTCACTCATACCGTTTGTAAATCTTCTCTATTTCTAAGCTTTAACCAAATTAAGAGTTTAGCACCGCGCCATCTGCCTGCTGCGCGCGCAAAGCGCGGGCAGTGTCAGAGTGCGCCTCTAGAATGAAGCGTCGCAGTGCGCGCGGCGCGTTAGTGTTAGCTGCAAGCCATGCTGCGGCCTCCCGCTCCAGTTTTGCGTTAGCCAGAGGCAGCGGATAGTAAGAATCGATAATCTCTTCTGCTATCGCAAAGCTGCGCTGCTCCCACAGCGTATTAAGCTCCTTGAAAAACTCTTTCGCGTAAGGAGCCAGCAGCTCAGGGTTGTGCACCCGCTGGAAACCAGCTCCGGAAGAACGCACAATTAGGTTGGGAACTTCGCCCGATAGCACGTTGTCTTTCCACGCCGCAGCTTTTCCTGCCGCAGTTGGAATAGCAGCTCTCGCTTTTGCCGCAGCTTGGTTTCCGCTGGCGGTGTTATCGGCGGCAAGCGCGGCTGCAATCTCAGATTCTCCCGCAGCTCCCCCGGCAACAAGGCTAATCAAGAAAGCCCAGGCAAGATCGGTGTCAACTTCTAATCCGGCGAGCTGTTTTTTGCCGCTGTGTAGATCCGCCACCGTTGCAAGGTGTGTTTTACTCGCAGCAACCTCAGCAAAGGCTTTAACAAGTTGGAATTGTGAATCTGAGCCAGCTGCCGCTTGCTCTGCCAGCTCAAGCAGTTTTATTGCCACAACACTTGTTAGCGCATTGCGATTTTCAGGCGCGGTGTAAATGCTAAGAGCTGTGTGCAGCTGCCCTAGCACTGTGCGCAGGGTCGAAGACTGCGTTTCACCGCTGATATTGGCGAGCACGGTTTTCACAAACTCGCTTGCTGGTAGTTCGCCGTCGCGCGTTGTATCCCACAGCACGCCCCAGATTACAGCCCGCGCGAGGGAATCCTCGCAGCTACCAAGATATTCTTTTGCAGTTTGCAGCGAGCGCTCATCAAAACGAACCTTTGCAAAGGTGAGATCGTCATCGTTGAGTAGCAGCAAATCAGGCTGCGCAGCTCCAACAAGCTCGGCAATTTCGGTCACCGACTCTGCAATATCGGTTTCAACCTGCGCGGTACGCTCAAGCCTGCCATTAACCACGTTGTAGCAACCAATCGCGACACGGTGCGGGCGGATCGTTGGGTACTTTTCGTGTGCGCTCTGCACAACCTCGAAACTCTTGTAATTACCTGCCAAGTCAAGCTCAAAACGCGCACTCAGGGTATTTACGCCCGCTGTTTCGAGCCATGCCTGTGACCAGGTGTTGAGGTCGCGTCCGCTTGTGAGCTCTAGCTCTTGTAATAGATCTGGCAGTTCGGTGTTTTTGTACTGGTGCTTGCGGAAATACTCGCTCACTCCCAGGAAGAAGTCTTTTCTGCCAACGTAGGCAACAAGCGCTTTCAGCACGGCAGCGCCCTTTGCGTAGGTGATGCCGTCAAAGTTTGACATAACGTCTTCAAGGTCAAGAATCTCGGCCACAACCGGGTGGGTTGATGGCAGCTGATCCTGGCGGTATGCCCAGCTCTTTTCGTGCGAGGCGAATGTTGTCCACGAGTCAGTGTACTCGGTTGCTTCGGCGGTTGCCAAAACTGAGGTGTACTCGGCAAAAGACTCGTTAAGCCACAGATCGTTCCACCACTTCATGGTTACCAGGTCACCAAACCACATGTGCGCCAGCTCGTGCAGCACTGTAACAACCCGGCGCTCTTTTACCGCCTCTTCTGTTTTGCCCCTGAACACGTAAGCTTCGGTGTGGGTTACCGCGCCGATGTTTTCCATTGCGCCCATGTTGAACTCGGGCACAAACACCTGATCGTATTTAGCAAACGGATACGGAAAATTAAACTCGCGCTCAAAAAACTCAAATCCCTGACGGGTTTTTTCAATTATGTAGTCAGCGTCAAGATGCGCTTCGAGCGATGCCCGGCAGAACACACCGAGCGGAATTGTGCGCCCCTCAGAGTTTGTTAGCTCGCTGCGCTTGCCCTTATAAGGCCCTGCAATAATCGCCGTAATATAGCTTGACATAACAGGGGTTGGCTCAAAGCTCCAGGTTGCAATTGGCGTGTTTGGCTTGCCGTTGCCAAGCTCGCTAATGCCGGCATCAACTGGCTCAGGTGTTGGCTGGTTGCCAACAATTAACCAGTTTGCCGGAGCGGTAACTGTAAACTTAAACTTCGCCTTTAGATCTGGCTGCTCAAACACTGTAAAGACACGGCGTGAATCAGGCACTTCAAACTGCGTGTACAGGTAAACTTCGCCATCAACCGGATCAACAAAACGGTGCATTCCCTCGCCAGTGTTGGTGTAAGCCTGCGTGCTAACAACACGCAACACGTTCTCCTTCTGCAGGTTTTCAAGCAGCACCCGAGAATCTTGATAAACCGTTGCAGGATCAAGCTGCACGTCGTTAAGCTCGACGCTCTCAACAGAATCTGCAATCAGGCTGATAAAGCTGCTGCTGCCAGTCTCTGCTGCGCTAAAACGCACGGTTGTGTCACTGCCAAACTGCTTTTCCCCGCGCGCTAGATCCAATTTAATGTCGTAGCTTTCAACTCTAAGAAGCTCCGCCCTGGTGCGAGCCTCGGCGCGAGTGAGATTAGTTCCTGGCAACTCTACTCCTTGTTTATAATTGTTATTTAATACATCAAGCATACCCGCTCAGATGTGCATTAATTAAAAATAATCGGTATGTCACGCCTATTGTAAGCTTGCTGAGCGCGGACAAATCCAGCGGATCACGCCCCGCAAATCTTAACTGCGCCGCGAGCTTGCAGCGCGCCGCGTAAAATCTGTGCCGACAGAAACGCAATCCGCGTAGAATACGCGCAGCACCAAGCACTCTCGTATAAAATACGAACCGTCCCACGCAAACGCTCCCGCTTAAAATAAAATCCGCATAAAATGCGATCCCGCGCGCCGCTCACCTAGCGCGGAGCGCTAGGATCCTGACCGCTGCTGAGCATATCCCAGTCCGACACTCTGTCAGTCTCGGGTGCTTCCTGCGCCCCGCCCGACTCAAAACCGCCAGTTTTTGTTTCATATCTGCTTTTTTGTGGGCTCTTAGCAGCCCACCGCGGCAACAGTAGCAGCTGCGCCACGTGCGCGCAAAACAGCAGCCCAACGCAGGCGAGCGCGACAAAAACAGCCCAGCTCAGGCTAGCCTCGGCTCCCAGCTCCTGCCGCGTCTGCCCCGCAATGCCTATTGTTTTGGTTATTTCTGAATTCGCATAAGCTAGCGGATCAACCACCACCAAAACCAGCTGCCACGCTGTTAAAGCGCTCAGCGCAAGGCTCAGCCCTGCCAGCACATAGCGCAAAAATCCACGGGTGAGCGCGAGCACCGTAGCGCATATTGCAATCGCAGCAATAACCGGCGTAAACCAAACAAAGACCGTACCGCCAGATACCGCAACGGCTACAGTGTCGGCAGCCTGAGCTGCCAGTGACACTGTAGCCCACGTGTTTACGCTGCTAAACAGCAGCGCAGCGCACAGCAAAAGCTGTGCAGAAATAAGCCCGCGCTTGCTTAAAACCGTATTCATTTAGCCAACTGCAGCGTCTGTTAGCGAGTTCGCAAGGGCAACTGCGCGCAGCGGTGCCGCCGCCTTATTGTGGCACTCCTGAGCCTCGTTTACGGCGACAGAATCCGCCACAATTCCAGCTCCCGCCTGCACAACAGCAACTCCGTTCTTAATAGTTGCGGTGCGGATCGCAATTGCCAGATCCGCACTGCCGCCCAGCCCGAAGTAGCCGACCACGCCGCCGTAAACCCCGCGAGGTGTGTGCTCAAAATCGTTAATAATGCGCAGCGCCCAGGGTTTTGGGGCTCCTGAGAGTGTGCCCGCCGGGAATGTTGCAATAAGCGCGTCAACCGGTGTTTTGTCAGCTCGCAAGCACCCTTTTACAGTTGAAGAAATGTGGGTTACATGACTGAAGCGTTCAATCTGCATAAACTCAGTGACCTTTACCGACCCAGGCTCGCAAACCCGCGACAGATCGTTGCGGGAAAGATCAACCAGCATTAGATGCTCGGAGCGTTCTTTTTGATCCGCCAATAGCTCTGCCGCAAGAGCCGCGTCTTCCTGTATGTTTGCGCCGCGCGGGCGGCTGCCGGCAATGGGGTGCGTGAGCACGTCACCGTTTTTAACAGTGACAAGCGCTTCGGGGCTTGACCCAACTATCGCCAGCGCGATTCCTGCCGCGTCGTGAGCGTTTAGCAGATACAGGTACGGGCTCGGGTTGAGGTGCCTTAAGACCCGGTAAACATCAAGCGGCGCAGCCGTGCACTCGTGTTCAAAGCGCTGCGATAAGACAACCTGGAAAATATTACCGTCAACAATGTGTTTTTTAGCGGCCGTCACCATCTCGGTGAAGCGTTCGGCTGTGATAGCACTGCTGGCTGCAGTCAGCGCAGAATCATCGATTGTTGCCAGCGGAGTTGCGCTCGATTTTGCCAGTGCGTGCTGCATCTTGTTAAGGCGCTGCTGCGCGCACTCCCACTGCGCATCCGCGCTTTCGGCGGCATCGTCGCAGAGCACATTAGCAATCAGAATCAGCCGCCCCTCAAGATGGTCAATAACCACAAGGTCTGCAACAAAACCTAAATACTGCCGTGGCACCGAATCTGCCGCCGGCGCGTGCTTCAGCGCAACGCCATCAAACTCGGCAACGGAATCCCATCCCAGATAGCCAACAAATCCGCTCACGAGCGGCGGCAACTGCGGATGTGCTGCGCTCTGCCAACGCTCGTACACGGCAGCCAGCGCGGCAACAGGATCGAGCTGCGCAAGACTATGCGGGAACAGGCGCTGCTCGTCAATCGGAGTACTCAATCCCGGGATCCATTTGGCGCGCCCAGCCGCTTCTGTGAGCACACCAAAAACGTTAACGCCAACAAAGCTGTAGCGGTCGAATATTCCCTGAGCCGCGGATTCAAGCAGGAATGTTCCGGGGCGATCCGCCGCTGTTTTGCGATAAATGTTTACCGGAGTGTCGGCGTCCGCAAAAAGTTCGCGGCACACTGAAACAACCATCTGCGAATCGCGCAGGGCGTTAAACTCTGAGCGCAAAGTTGTAACGGGCATAACACTCCAAACTGTCTACGAGTAACGGCTATCCTAAGAAGTATACCCGGATAGTATAAACTTTCAGCAACAGCTGCGATGTTGCTTAGCGGCCGCTCGCAGGCTTGCAATCTGCAACTCCGGATTACCCTTATAAACAGCGGATCCCGCAACAAAGGTATCCGCGCCGTGTGCGGCTGCAATTCCAATAGTGTCAACGGTTATACCGCCGTCCACCTGCAACCACAGATCAATTCCGTGGCGCTTACGAGCCTCATTTAACATTTTCAGCTTCGGCATTGTTTCCGGCATAAACGCCTGCCCGCCAAAACCGGGCTCAACCGTCATCACAAGCACCATGTCAAAGTTTGGCAGCAGCTCTAAATACGGCTCAACTTGTGTGCCGGGTTTTATCGCAATTCCAGCGCGAGCATCAAAAGAACGGATCACCCGAGCCAGTGCCACCGGGTTGTCAGTGGCCTCAGCGTGAAAAGTAACCGAATCCGCTCCCATTTCAGCGTACTCGGGCGCCCACCTGTCAGCATCCGTTATCATCAGGTGCATATCAAGTGGAATCGGCGAAACATCTAAGATTCGCTCCACAACCGGAGGACCAAAGGTGAGATTTGGCACGAAATGATTATCCATAACATCAACATGCACGGAATCAGCGGTTTCAATCCGAGCGAGTTCTTGCTGCAAATTAACAAAATCCGCAGCAAGAATGCTCGGATGAATTCGGCTAGACGTCATTAGGTCATTAGCGTCGTGCCGCAGGTGCGTCGAACACGCGACCCTCAGCATTTGTGCTCAGCAGTCCGATAACAATAGTTGTGATAGTTGAAAAAACAAAAATAAACAGTGCAAAAACACCGTTTATATTTGCATCTTGCAGTCTTCTCCAGGATACTGACAGGGTTGGCAGAGTCAACGCAAGACCTACTATGAGCATAATTAGCAAGCTCAAAAGTAAACCGCCAACTTCGCCAGCAAGAGCAGCTGGCAAGACAACGCCAACCCCCGGCACTAAACCTACGATGTTAACAAACAGCACTGACCACCAGTACTCGCTCTTAGACGCACGCCCTTTGAAATTGACATAGTTCTTAAAAAACCGTTTTACAGCTGTGAGCGCAGGTGCGTTGTAATAAGGCAACAAAAGGTTATCTGGATCTTTTGTGCCGTAAAAGTTTTCACCGCTAGAATCCTCAGCGTAATTCATAGTCCCTCACTCGATGTAATTTACTTTTTAGTATGTGAAACCACAACCACAAGCTGTGGCGTAATTTCTGGCTATAATCATACCACGGCATCAAACAACCAGCGCTTTTATCACACTACCGACTGCGAATATACTAAAAACTGTGGACGGTAACGCTACTCACGTTACCGCCCACAGCTCTAGGTTAAAACACTATGCGCGCTCTAGCACCTCAGCAACGGTTGCGCTTTCCAGCTCTGGGAAAGCATCCGCCACTCCCTTATAGGTGATAACACCCTCATGCGCGTTAAGACCCTTTGCAAGTGACTCATCATCCTGCAACGCCTTAACCCAGCCCTTGTTGGCGAGTGCCACAACATAAGGGAGTGTTGCGTTTGTGAGCGCAACTGTTGATGTTGTTGGAACAGCGCCTGGCATATTAGCAACGCAGTAGTAAATAGAATCGTGCACCTTGTAGGTTGGATCATCGTGCGTTGTTGGACGCGAGTTCTCAAAGCATCCGCCCTGGTCAATCGCAATGTCAACAAGCACTGAGCCCGGTTTCATCTTTGCAACCATCTCGTCGGTTACAAGTTTAGGGGCTTTCTCTCCAGGAATCAGCACAGATCCGATAACAAGATCAGCGTCTTTTAGCGCATTGGTGATGTTCAGCGAGTTTGAAGTCAGCGTTGAAATGCCGCCGTTGTAAATATCTTCAATCTGCTTCAGACGAGGCAGTGAGATATCGATAACGGTAACAGCCGCGCCAAGACCATAAGCCATGCGAGCCGACTGCTCACCGGCTGCGCCGCCACCAATTACAACAACGTTCGCCTTGCTAGTTGCTGTTACACCACCCAGCAACAGACCCCTGCCACCGTTTGGAGCTAGCAGGTGGTGCGCACCAATCTGCGGCGCAAGCCTACCCGCAACCTCAGACATCGGCGCAAGTAAAGGCAGCGCGCGGTTAGGAAGCTGCACTGTCTCGTAAGCAATAGCGGTTGTGCCGCTCTTGATCACAGCGTAGGTGCACTCCTTAGAAGCCGCAAGGTGGAGATAGGTGAAAAGCACCTGCCCCTTGCGCATCCTGTCATACTCTGGTGCAATAGGCTCTTTAACCTTGAGCACCATTTCAGCTTTCTGCCACACTTCGTCAGCAGAATCAACAATAACGGCTCCGGCATCGCGAAACTCCTCATCAGAGATCGAGGATCCCACACCAGCACCTGACTGAATCAGAACTTCGTGACCGTTTTTCACGAGTTCCACAACGCCCGCAGCAGTGATTGCAACGCGGTTCTCGTTGTTTTTAATTTCTGTTGGCACTCCAACGCGCATTTTTACGCTCCATTTTCCTTGGTCTGTATAATCAGTGCATTGCAGAATCCTAATTTGTAAAGCTCTGCAATATTGGCGCAAGCTTCGACCAACTCCGGCGAATACCAATTTTGCCCGATGCTAGCGTTTCCATTGTAACATCGCCAAGCTGTTAAATCATCGCATGATACTCCGCTGGAAGGCTAAACTGGTATCAATTCAATGTCTTCGTAATCCACTCTCCTAACCACTGCAAGGATTTTATAATGTCAGAAACCCCCGCGCTTGCGCAAATAGCCGCGGAACTCTTACGTGAAAATACCCCCGATGCCGCCTACGACGAGTTCACCTCGTGGGTGCAACAGCACCGGGGGTTTCAGCTGTATCCCGCGCAGGCAGAGGCGCTCACTGCGGTAATGCTGGACGCAAATGTGGTGTTGGCAACGCCAACTGGCACAGGCAAATCAACGGTTGCGCTAGGCGCTCACTTTTACGCGCTGGCGCAGGGCAAGCGCAGCGTTTACACCGCCCCGATAAAAGCGCTTGTGAGCGAAAAATTTTTTGAGCTGGCAGAGGTGTTTGGCGCGGCAAATGTGGGGATGCTCACAGGAGATGTTGCAATTAATCCGCAGGCACCGGTGCTGTGCGCAACCGCTGAAATTATCGCGCAGTTTGCGCTCTCCGACCTCGCCTGCTGCGGTATCGACCAGATTATTATGGACGAGTTTCATTACTACGCCGACAAGCAGCGCGGCTGGGCGTGGCAGGTGCCGCTGCTCACAGCGCACCACGCCCAGTTCGTTTTAATGAGCGCAACTCTCGGTGATGTTACGCCCGTTGTGGCAACGCTAAATCAAAACACAGGACGCGAAACCGCAGAAATAACGGGAGTGGATCGGCCCGTGCCGCTAAGCTACAGTTACGAGCTTGAGACGGTGCAAAAAACCGTTGAACTGGCGCTTAAAAGCTCGCGCGCGCCGCTCTACCTGGTGCACTTCAAACAGGCTGACGCAATCGAGCAGGCAAACGCACTAATGAGCCTTGCGCCGCTTGAAAAACACGAAAAATCAGCTCTGAGTAAAGCGCTGCAGGACGCTAAGTTTAACAGCGGATACGGTCCGACCCTCAAAAAACTGCTGCAGAACGGAATTGGCGTGCATCACGCAGGGCTGCTGCCAAAATACCGCCGCCTAGTTGAGCAGCTGGCACAGCAGGGGCTACTCAAAATAATTTCCGGCACTGACACGCTCGGAGTTGGCATTAACGTGCCGATCCGCAGCGTTATTTTGACAACCCTTATTAAGTTTGACGGCACAAAAGAACGCCGCCTGAGCGCGCGCGAATACCACCAGATCGGCGGTCGCGCAGGGCGTGCCGGACACGACACCGCGGGTGACGTGATCGTTGTTGCGCCGGAACACGAGGTCGCTAACGCACTCGCCGCGAGCAAGGCCGCGGCGAAAGAGCTGAAAACCGGCAAAAAGGCAAAACCTGTTAAAAAACAAGCGCCCAAGGGCGGGGTGAACTACAGCGCCCAGACTTTTGAGCGCCTCACAGCCGCAGCGCCCGAAGCGCTCACAAGCCGGATGCAGGTGAGCTATCCAATTGTGTTTGCTTTCCTGTCGCGGGGCGAAACAGAGCCCGGTGAGCTGTTTTGCGAGGGGCGCAAAATAATCGAAATGTCACACGAGAGCACGCCGCGTAAATACACGCTAATGCGACAGAGTTTGGAGATTATCCGCAGCCTGAAAAATGCGGGCGTGATTACAGTCGTGGAAACTGACACCGGCAAGCTACTGCGCTTTAACGAGTCAGTAAACACGAATATCACGCTCACTTCCCCGCTGTCTCTGTTTGGAATTGCCGCGCTTGAGCTGCTAGACCCGGCAGCTGCCTCTTTTACACTCGATATAGTCTCGGTTGTGGAGGCCACACTTGAAAACCCGCGCGCCGTGCTAATTGCCCAGCAGCAAAAACTGCGCCGCGAGTTAGTTGCGCAG
This sequence comes from Canibacter zhuwentaonis, assembly GCF_018531145.1. Lineage (GTDB taxonomy): Bacteria > Actinomycetota > Actinomycetes > Actinomycetales > Microbacteriaceae > Canibacter > Canibacter zhuwentaonis. Next base: position 386,416 of record NZ_JAHDSZ010000001.1, read on the forward strand.
TTAAAAGCCGACGGAGCCGCCTACGACACGATCCAAAACGAGCTAGAGCAGGTCGAGCACCCGCAGCCACTGCGCGAACTGCTGGTCGAGGCATTTGAGCGGTATGCGACGCACACTCCCGCGGCGCGAGCAAGCGAGATTGCGCCCAAGAGCGTTTTACGCGATATGCTCGAAAACCTGTTCGGATTCCGCGAGTTCATTAACCACTACAGCCTAACCAGAGCTGAGGGCGTGCTGCTACGCTACCTCACAGATGTTTATCGCGTGCTCGTGCGCACGGTGCCAGAAAAACACAAAACCGCAGAGCTAGTCGATGTTATCAACTGGCTCGGCGAAATGATTCGGCAGGTGGATTCAAGCCTGCTCGACGAGTGGGCGCGCCTCAGTAGCACAGCGGCCGCACAGGAGAGTGCGAGCGCAACCTGCAACGAGAGTGACCTGCTTCCACCAGGGGCTGCCGCATCAGGGCTGCTCACAGACAACAGAGCCGCTTTTGAGCGGATGCTGCGCAATAAACTGTTCCAGCTTGTAACCGCGGCCGCGCTCGACAACGTGAAACAGCTGAGCGATCTCTCCAAGCCATATATTACAGCCGAGCTATCGCATCCGCTGCCCCAGAGCATGAATCAACACGACTGGGATCGCGCGCTTGATGCTTACTACAGCGAATACGACTATATCGAGACCGGTGCCAGCGCGCGCAACAGCGCGATGTGCGTGATCGACAAGGAATCTACGCAAACCTGGCAGATCGAGCAGGTTATTTTAGATCCCGAGCGGGATAATGCCTGGGCGATTTATGCCAGCTGCGATCTTGCACTCAGCAATCAGCTGGGCGAACCGGCAATCACCGTGCATGATTTTAGAGCGCGCTAGGTAGAATTGATACCGCGCTTTTGGCGCTCTTACCAGTTTACAGCAATTTTAAAGACGGGTTATTTATGCGGCTTGGTGTAATCGATATAGGCTCAAACACTGTGCATCTGCTGGTTGTGGATGCGCACCCCGGGGCCAGCCCTGTGCCATACCATTCGCAGCGTGATCTGGTCAGGCTCATGCGCTATATTGACGCGAGCGGCGCGATCACCGAGGAGGGGATGCAGAAGATTCTCTCTGCTGTTAGCGCGGCGGTTGCTGCCGCCCGCAAAATTAAGGTTGCAGATCTTATAATTACCGTCACAAGCGCGATTCGTGAGGCCAGTAACGGGCAGCTCGTGCTTGAACTGATCAAAACCGCCACCGGTGAAAATGTGCAGGTGTTATCTGGCGAAGAGGAGGCCGCGATTACGATGCTTGCGGTACGGCGCTGGTATGGCTGGTCTGCCGGTGAGCTGCTGTTGTTTGATATTGGCGGCGGATCGTTTGAGATCGCACAGGGGTCAAACGAATACCCGGACGCTAAGGTTTCGCTGCCGCTGGGGGCGGGGCGCGCCACGGTGCAGTTTATTCCGGATGACCCGCCGGGGTATGCCGCTGTTTCAAAACTGCGCAAATACGCGCGCGCAGAGTTTAGCCGTGTTAAAAGCGAGCTGTTTCAGAATCGACCCGCGCCGCAGCGCGTTGTTGGTACTTCGAAAACGATCCGCTCGCTGGGGAGGCTTGTTGCGGGGACGGCGGATCCTGTGACCGGCGAAAAAGCGCCGCTCTACTATAGCGACCTCAAAGAGTGGGAGCCGTTTTTGCGCGAAATGCCCTCTAACGTGCGCGAGTATCTGCCAGGGGTGACGCCTGAGCGTGGTTATCAGCTGATGGCGGGTGCGGTTTTGCTGCGCACCGCGATGAAAGTTTTTGGTGTACAAAAACTCGATATTTCACCGTGGGCGCTGCGTGAGGGAATTGTGCTGCAATACATTGACCGGCTTAATTTGCGGTAGTGGCGGTGCTATCAGCCTGTTGCGTTTTCTGGCATGCCAGCACTACCAAAAGCTCGCTTAAACAGGCGCTGTGCCTGCTCATTGGATGGTAACTGATATTTTTTTAGCAGGAGTTCATTGACTGCAGTAAAAAATTTACTAAAGGCTTGATCGTCACCCGTGGATATTTTGTAAACTTCGGAGGCGCTTATTAAACGAATGTCTTCCCGCTCGCCTCTGTTTGCGACTTTCCAAGGATGTTGTGGTTTTGGAGTTTTCTGAATAACTTCAACCAAGTAACAGTTGTATCCCTTATAATTCCATTTCAAGGCATCCTGAAAGTTGTCATATAGAGTTTGTTTTCCGCTGGCGTTTAAAGTGTTAAATTTATTCTTAACTTCACCAATTGCCGGCCTGCCCGTAACACCAAACTCTTCTTTGTGAACAATATCAATCACACCGCCTGACCTACCAGTACTAGTCCATCCAGGCAACGCCCCCAAAAGATTCTGGTGAAAAGCACCTATTGCGTTACTTAACGTCTTATTAAACTGTCTGGAAGTTTCCATATCTAACCACTCTTCTATGGAAATCTTGTTATATGTCGCCTCAAATATAGCTAAAAACGGATCCATAATGTTCTTGTGAGGATTAGATTTAATCGCCCTGTCAAGAGAAGTGAATATCTTCTCAACTTCAGATTCAAGAGTTTCATCATCAAAGAAGTCGATTCCATAACTATATGTTTTCATAAAATTTAAGAATACTATGAATCATTTTACAAGCATAAATTCTATAACCTTTGCATATGCAAAGGTTATAATAAGTGAATGAAAATCAAAATTTCTGAAGCAGCCACCAAACTTAATGTTTCTATAGACACCTTAAGGAGATGGGATAAAGCAGGAATAATAAAAGCAACTCGCAGCGCAACAGGTGTTCGCGAATTTGATCTGAACGAACTGCAGCGACTTTACAATAAACGATACTGCAAAACCCACGAAGACTCTTTACCCAGAGGAACGGCTCTTGTAACTACCGATACACAAAAATACAGCTGCATAGATTTATTTGCCGGGGCAGGAGGAACCGCCCTTGGTCTAGAGAATGCGGGCTTCGAACATAAATTACTTATGGATATAGACAGGCATGCCGTTGATACATTAGCTTTAAACCGACCGCATTGGAATATTATTCGACAAGACGTTTCAGAGTTTAGTTTCAAAACTTTTAATAAGCAAATAGATCTCTTAGAAGGCGGATTCCCCTGCCAGGCTTTTAGCTACGCAGGTAATAGCAAAGGTTTTGCCGACACAAGAGGAACGCTCTTTTTTGAATTTGCACGGGCTATCCAAGAAGTGATGCCCAAAGTGTTTATAGGTGAAAATGTAAAAGGCTTGCTTCGGCACGACGGCGGGCGAACTCTTACGACTATGATGAAAACACTCTCTCAGATTTCCGACCCAGTGGCGGGAATAAAATACAATATCGCTTACAAAATTGTAAGATCTCAGTACCACGATGTTCCGCAAAAGCGCGAAAGATTAATAATCATAGGAGTCAGAAGCGATATATCGTCACAAATATTTTTTCCGAAAGAACGTGACTATATCGTCTCGTTATGGGATGCTATTGGCGACTATCCTCAAAGCGACGGTCAGAAGTACTCAGTTGCTAAATATAATGTACTATCTCAAGTACCACCGGGCGGATATTGGAAAGACCTACCGCAAAAACTGCAGAAAGAATATCTAGCAGGATCTTATCATCTATCTGGCGGCAAAACAGGTATAGCACGTAGATTATCTTGGCATGAACCATCTTTGACCCTAACCTGCTCACCAGCTCAAAAGCAAACTGAAAGATGTCACCCCAAACATACGCGACCTCTAAACGTGCGCGAATACGCGCGTATTCAATCCTTTCCCGACACTTGGCGTTTTAGTGGTGGAATGAATGCACAATATAAACAGATCGGAAACGCTGTTCCTGTTAATTTAGCGTTTTATCTCGGCAGATGCGCTGCGACAATGATATCTGGAAAAGTAACGCCCGAAGACCAAGCATACGTTACACCAGCCACCGATGAAGAGTATTACAGCTCGTGATAACGGCTTTGATAAACAGTTTTTGCGAGTTTCCCTGCTAATCCCAATTTTTTATTTGGTTAAGTATGATGAAATATTCGTATGGATAAAACAGCAAACAGTGTAGCTACAGCAAACGACGCAGCCGCACAGGCAACCCGCGATATTGCGGATGTTGCTGCGGTCGAAATAATCACTAGCGCGTGCGTGCACCTGTTAAGCGCGGCCGCTGTGAAAGTGGGGCTCGCGGATGATCCAGAAACTCAAATCGATCTGGATGAGGCACGCAAGCTAATAACCGCACTGGCTGGGCTTGTGACCGCCGCAGCACCCGAGATCAGTGATATGCACGCAAGAAGTTTACGCGACGGTTTGCGCAGTGTGCAGCTTGCATTTAGAGAGGCTTCACCGATTGCCGATGCTCCCGGCAAAGGACCGGGCGAAAAATACACAGGATCTGTTATCTAGCTTAAACAGCCCGGGCGGTTGCCCTCACTTAAAGCGAAACAACCCTGATTTTTAGAGAATCAACCGCGCTCACGAGCGTTTCCTCGCGCTGCCACGCCTGTTTTGCGTTATCAACTATTGTCGTCACCTCGCCGTTTGAAAGACCGGGGCGCAAACCTAAAACAAGCTCTGTTTCGGCGCTAATGAGTCTTAGCTCGGGATCTGCCGGAAGCAGGGCAACAACCAAAACACTGTCACTAATGAGCAACTTATTTACTCTTTCGGCAATCTCGGGCTGCGCCCACGCCGGGGTAAAATCCGCTCCCGTGGCAACCGCTTCGTACTGATTCTGGCGAATCCCCAGCTCGCTTGTTTTGGAAGCTGGGTCTACAATAACCATTTCGCTGTTTTCTTGTGCGGCCGCGAGCATCACCTGCGGCATCATAACAGGAATCGGACGCGCTGAGCTATCCCACTCCCGCATTGCTGCGGTGCTTGAAAACACCGGCAGCGCTTTTCTGCCGTCAGGAGCTAGCACGGTAACTATTGACAGCTCCTGTGTTTTTTCAACCGTTTTACCCGTAGCGATTGTGCCAAAATCGCCAGCTTGCGCAATAAGCGGCACAAGCACTCGCACCTCTTGTAATGCTCGCAACACCTTTTGTTGAGCTTTAAGCAGCTCTTGGAAACTTGCCGAAATCTGCTGTGCGTCACCGCTGAGCTGTTTGTCACGATAACGCTGAGCTGCGGCGCGTAAAATTGCAACCGCCTCGGTGTATTGCGGATAAGCAAGCCCGTCATCATCAGCAAACGCGGTGTTGTGATGGTCAAATGTTCTGCCCGCCCACGCTATGCCAGCGGAATCAGCTAACCCTCCGGGCAGTATACCTTCCGGCAGCCCCGAACGAGTTTTTGAGTTTTGCGGTATATCGCCGGTTGAACGAAGTTTTCTAATAGCCATAGTAACAAGTACAACCAATTATACCGCAGCTGCAAGCGCTTCACCCAGCGTAAACCTGTTTGCGTACAGCGCTTTACCCACAATCACAGCATCAACGCCCTTTATTTCTTTGAGGGCGGCAATATCAGCAAGCGTTGCAATACCTCCCGATGCGGTAATATTTGCGTCAGTGTGCTGTGCCACGGTGCGTAAAAGCTCGAGATTAGGCCCCTGTAAATTACCGTCGCGGGTTACGTCAGTAACGGTAAAACGCGCGCACCCGGCAGCCGATAGCTCTTCTAGGTAGCGCAACAGACTACCAAACTTGCGGTCGGTGCCGCGCGCTTGTACCTGCTCGCCGCAAACGTCAAGGCTGACCGCCGCCCTGTCACCCAGCCGCGCAAAAGCCTCTTTTAGCCAGTTCACATCTCCCAGAGCATCACTTGCGAAGTTGATTCTGTCAGCCTGCAGCGCCAGCGCTCGAGTAAGCCCCGCCGTGGATGATATGCCGCCTGAAACTTGAATTTTCACACCACCGCACTCGGCTATCAACTTTTTAATAACAGAGGTGTTTCCCCCGTTCTCGTAGGCTGCGTTAAGGTCAACAATGTGCAGCCAGGCAGCTCCCGAAGCAATAAACTCTCTGGCGATTGCCAGCGGATTGCTCTCACCAATACTTTGATCAACACCCCCGCGCACAGGTCGCACGGCTTTCGCGTCTTTAATGTCAATAGCCGGAAGCAAAGTTATTGTACGCAAAACAACATCCTGTTGTGAAAAGAAAACTTAAAGCTGACGCTTTTATTGTAGCGGCGCTCTCTTGTTAAACTCTCTAGCGGTATCAAGCCGCGTCGCTATTATCGCCCGACATCCGCCGCACTAACTGTAATCTTAGAGTCAGAGTACTGCAGTGGAATCGCAATAGGCTCATAAGCTTTTAAGAGACCACCACTGAGATTATTTAGTTTAATAATCTCAGCCACAGTATCTCGCGGATCACGCTCGGGATCAAGCTCCTGCGCGATCTCGTACAGGGTCTCACCCGGCAGAGGCATAATATAACTAAACTGCTGCTCGTGTGTAGACTCGTTTGAAGCCACCGCAGCCGAGGTGTTTAACACCAAAGCTGTTAAACCAAACACAATGCCTGCGCTTAGCAAGCTGAGCGTAACAAAAAAGACGCACCCCTTTGGCGTTAGCCTAACGCGCGCTAAACGCCCTCTGGTGTGAGTAATTTTATGCGAGGCAACACCCAAGCTAGCATCGCTTGCGACTGCGCCACAAGCAGTTTCAGGTACTGTGGTTACTCTGGTCATCAAAACTCCAAAATCGAACATTTGTTTCACTGCTTCAAGATTACACCCTAATAGCAAGTTTGTCGAATTAGTGTTCGAGAAAAAGTTTCGAATATCCGGTTATGTTGCAATTATTATCGAAACTAAAGTATTATTTTTTTAGAACAAATATTTACTCTGCTTACCACCCCGCAGGAGGTCACCTTGCTGCAAAACAGCTCAAACAGCTTAAAACCGCTCCTCAAGGCAAAGCAGCAGCGCGTTTACGACTATCTGTTATCAGAAAACACTCTGCGCGGGTATCCTCCGTCAATGCGTGAAATAGCAGAGCACTGTGGATTCGCGTCAATTTCCAGTGTTTCACACCAGCTCAGCCGCCTGGAATCGATGGGATACATCCGCCGCGCTCCCGGCAAAAGCCGTTCTATTGAAATAGTAGACGCCCCAGCGGCGCAAACAGCAGACGCTCAAAACACATCGTACGGCACTGCGGAGGCGTACGATATTGACAGCTCAAATGTTGCGGTGCCACTAGTTGGGCAGATCGCAGCGGGCGTGCCAATAACCGCGCAGCAGCACGTTGAAGATACTATGGCACTGCCAAAATCACTCGTTGGTAGCGGCAATATTTTTATGCTTAAAGTTGTTGGAGACTCGATGATAGACGCCGCTATATGCGACGGCGACTATGTTGTTGTGCGCGAACAGGCGGACGCTGAAAACGGCGACATAGTTGCCGCAATGCTTGACGAAGAAGCAACGGTAAAAACGCTTAAGCGCCGTGACGGAAACCTTTGGCTGCTGCCGCAAAACACGCAGTTTGAGCCGATTCTCGGTAACGAAGCAACTATTTTAGGTAAAGTTGTTGCGGTTTTCCGGGCACTATAAGAACGCCGCGTACCAAGTCAAAGACTAAACGCACTACTAAGAAACTAAATACTGCTGCAACCGCGCCAGCATTTCATCACTAACCTGCGCGTGCATAAGAGTTCCCGCTGTCACATAATCAAAACTAATAACCCTATTGTGTTCGTGCATTTGATTTACAAGATCACCCCGATCATAGGGCACAATCGCAGTAATATCATGTTCTGGCTTAGGTAAAAACTCGTCAATACGCGCTAACAGATCGGCTACTCCCGCACCGGTTTTTGCAGAAACAAACACCGCGTCACTTGCGAGCCCCTGTAAAACAAGGCGTTGATTATCAGAAATTAGATCCGCTTTATTAAAAACCACAATCTCGATAATCTCTGATGCGTTAACCTCCGCGATAACCTCACGCACAACTTTCAACTGAGCCGCAGGATCGGGGTGCGAGCCATCAACAACGTGCAGAATCAGATCCGCCGCGGCGATCTCTTCAAAAGTAGACCGGAAAGCCTCAACCAGCTGGTGCGGCAGGCTCCGCACAAAACCGACGGTGTCAATGTAGGTGAAGATTCTGCCGTCGGTGGTTGTCGCCTGCCGCACGGCGGTGTCGAGCGTGGCAAACAGCTCGTTTTGCACCAGCGCACCAGCCGATGTGAGTCGGTTTAACAAGCTCGACTTGCCAGCATTAGTGTATCCCGCGATAGCGACCGCCGGGACTTTACAGCGCGTTCGCATTGCTCGCTTAGTCTCACGCGAGTGCTTCATCTGCGCGATTTCGCGTCGCAATTTTGCCATTTTGGCGTTGATTCTGCGACGATCCAGCTCGATTTTGGTTTCACCCGGGCCGCGCGACCCCATTCCGACACCGGTCGCGCCAACCTGACCGCCGACCTGCCGAGACATTGACTGCCCCCAGCCGCGCAACCGCGGCAGCAAATACTCAAGCTGCGCAAGTTCCACCTGCGCTTTGCTCTCGCGGCTTTTTGCGTGCTGGGCGAAAATATCCAGAATCACCGCAGTACGGTCAATAACCTTGACCTTAACCGCGTCTTCCAGCGCGCGGCGCTGGCTCGGCGCCAGCTCAGAATCGGCGATAACCGTGTCGGCCTTCAGCTTGGCTACAAGCTCCCGCAAATCTTCCGTTTTGCCCCGCCCCAGATACGTTGCGGGATCCGGGTGCGGGCGGCGCTGCAGCAACCCGTCAAGAACTTTCGCCCCGGCCGTTTCTGCAAGCGCTGCCAGCTCTCGCATCGAGTTTTCGGCATCCTGCAGGCTGCCGCGGGAATACACTCCGATTAAAACCACGTTTTCAAGCTGCAGCTCGCGATACTCCACCTCGGTAATATCGTCAAGCTGCGTTGACAGCCCGGAAACCCTACGCAATCCGGCTCGCTCTTCACGCTCAAGCGCAATATCGGTGTCGCCGTCACTCAACCGGTCATAGCTCGCATCACCTAGCGCCTGCGCTTTGCCGTCGGTAATAACGTGCGCCGCACTCTGTGTTGCGGAGATGATCCGCCGCATATCCGCTATAGAAAGCTCCCGCACAGCATCTGCCGAGTCAATAAAATAACCATCACCGCTTTGCTCGATCGCGTTTTTAAGCGGATCAAATTCGTCTTCATCATCCATTAACTCTAAGATTACTCAAAGAATCTGAAAAATTAAGTGCATGGCTCGCTAGCGCTTAAGCCACTAAAATGGCATACTTTTATGGTGAGCGAACACTATTTCAGCCAAAATCCGCTTGTTAAATCGCAGGCGCGCGAGATTCAGACGCAGCTTGGCAACAGGTCTGTTACTGTCACAACCGATACCGGTGTTTTTAGTAGTGCCGGAGTGGATCGTGGCACCGCGGTGCTGCTGCAGCACACACCCGATCCGCAGGCCGGTAATATTCTAGATATGGGGTGCGGATGGGGCGCTATCGCGCTTGATACCGCGCTGAAAAACCCCGCAGCTACAGTTTGGGCGCTTGATATTAACGAGCGTGCCCTGGAGCTAACCTCGCAGAACGCTAAGCAATTGCAGCTGCCAAACATAAAGACTGTAACGGCGGAGCAGATTCCAGAAGGTGTGAAGTTCTCAGAGATTCGTTCTAATCCTCCTATTCGCATTGGTAAAAAGCATTTGCACGCGCTGCTTTTAACCTGGCTGCCGCGGCTTGCGTCAGGCGGCACCGCGTACCTAGTCGTTGCCAAATCTTTGGGCGCGCCATCGCTGCAGCGCTGGCTCGCGGACACTTTTACTGATTTTACAACCGAGTTGCACGTAAAATCTAAGGGGTTTTATGTGCTCGCGGTAACCCGTAATAAACCTCCGCTATGCCAGTAAAAAGCACCCGCGCCCGGGTGCGTACCGGCACGTGCTCGCAATAACCCGCGACTAAGTCGCCACGCTGCCGGTAAAAACCGTTTCCGCGCGAGTGCGTACCGACACATGCTCACCATCCTGAGTGGGAAACATCCGCACAGCAACCTGCCCGCCCGGCACAATAACTCGCCAATTGTGCACCAACAGTCCGCCGCGCCCAAAACTGCGGCGCAGTGTTAGCGCGGCTGCTGCTGCCGCTTCAGCATCAGCCGGCAATTCACCGTTTTTGCCGGTATAAAATCGCGCGCGGATCTGCCCTATGCCGTCTTGCACAGGATTTTCTTCTAGGCAGGCAAACACGGCAGCATCAAAGCCGCTCACCCGACAAGCTTCACTAAACTCGCCAGAGTCTATCTTCTGCAGCTCAGTTTTATTAACGAGCTGTACAACCCTGTGAGTTTTACCAATGCTAATATCAAGACCGTCAGCGTCGCGGCGCTCTACGTCACTGTGCGATTTTGACGCGCTGCTTGTAAGCAGCTGCCACCTGCTTAAGTTGACTCCGTAGCCGCCAACTCCCACGAGCACGTCAAAAATCTGCTCGCCGTTTATAACCGCGATCGTATCCCGCCTTTTATGCGCCACTAAACCTTTTTCTTTAACACAGTGCACAACCGCGCACGCGCCGTTACCCGACAGTTTTTCAATCGCACCAAAACGGTCATACTGCGACACCCGCCAGATAGGGTCTGGGTAGCTGAGACTAGCACCGCCGTTATCTGCCGCCGCTATTTTAACGGCGGTCAGAACACCGTCACCGCCTACCCCGTTACGCCTATCGCACAGCCCGCCCAAACGCTCCTGATCAAACTTTAGATTGCCAGCTTCTGACACAAAAACTATAAAGTCGTTCCCTAAAACAGAAACTTTTGTAAAATCTAGCACTCTAAAATTCTATATCTCAGTGTTCACAGAAGCTGCGATATCTGCCCCGATTTCATGCAGTTGCCTTTCATCGCAGCTCTGCGCGGATGTTATCCACGTCACATCGTGCAGCCGCTTAAACCAGCTCACCTGTCTGCGCGCATACTTGCGAGTTAGCAGCTGCGTTTGCGCAATGGCTTCGCTCTGTGTCAGCTCACCTGCCAGCTGGGCAATGGCCTGCGCGTAGCCAATTGCTTGACTCGCCGTGCGGCTCTTTAGTATTCCTAGGTCAAGAAGCCCTGCAACCTCATCAATAAGCCCCTGTTGCCACATTGCGCTCGTACGCTCGGCTAGCCGTTCCACAAGCACCGCACGATCCTCGTAAATGCCGTACAGTCTGGTAGGTCTTAAAAGCTCCGGTTTTTGGGGCAGCTGCGCCGCAATAGTCTTGCCTGTAATTTGCAGCACCTCAAGGGCGCGGATAACCCGCCGCGGATTTTGTAAGTCGAGCATTTTTTCAGCTGTTGGGTCACGTTTTATAAGCTCTATAATTAACGGATCAATACCGCTGCTGGCATACCGGCTTTCAAGCTGAGCTCGAATTTCTTCGTTGTGCGGCGCAAAATCCATTCTGTACAGAACAGAGTTTATGTAGAGCCCGCTGCCGCCAACCAAAATTGGCGCTATGCCTGCTGTGCGCAGGCTATCAATTAACTTACCCGTCTGCTTTTGATATGCTGAAACTGTTGCCTCAGCGTTCGGCTCTAAAACATCGAGCATATGGTGCATAACTCCTGCACGCTGCGCAAGCGGTAGTTTTGCCGTGCCAATATCCATGCCACGATATAGCTGCATTGAGTCGGCGTTTATAATCTCAGCTCTAATGTTGGCGGCGCGCAGTTTTTGGGCAAGATTGATTGCAAATCCGCTTTTTCCAACCCCTGTTGCTCCGATAACGGTAATAACCGGGGGGACTTTATGCTCCATGCTGTTGCTTAGGTGCGCGGACGAATCCGAAGTTCGGGCATACCAAGGTTGACAGCCCCCTTACCGGCGGTTTGCGGTGTGGGCGCACCGCAGCTATCCTTCTGGCTAAGATCCCATGCATCTCCTGCACGGGTTCTACGCAAACTATAGTTGCTTAGTTCATCAGCTATTAAAAAGAACGGCGCGGCTTCGGTAACGGTTGCATTCACAATATCCCCTGGGCGCGGCGTTTCCGCCTGCTCGGGCACGCTAAAGTGCACAAGCCTGTTATCGCGAGCCCTGCCTGAGAGGCGCGAGGTTTGTTTCCCTGCGGAGCTTGGTGTTACCATAATTTCAACCGTTTTGCCGATCTGCTTTTGGTTTTCTTCAAGCGATATTTGATCTTGCAGCGCGGTTAAACGCTCGTATCGCTCCTGCACAATTTCTTTCGGAATTTGATTCTGCATTATGCCCGCAGGAGTGCCCGGACGGACAGAATACTGGTAGGTAAAAGCACTCTGGAATCTTGATTGCGCAACAATTTCCAGTGTCTGCTGGAAGTCTTCTTCTGTTTCCCCGGGGAATCCCACGATAATATCCGTTGTAATCGCGGCATCTGGTATTTCTTCTCGCACTCGCTCTAGAATACCTAAAAACTTTTTACTGCGGTAAGAACGCCGCATTGCCCGTAAAACACGGTCAGAACCGGACTGCAGCGGCATATGCAGCTGGGGCATAACATTTGCTATTTCAGACATAGCAAGTATCACATCGTCAGTGAAAGCCGCCGGGTGCGGGCTTGTGAACCTAACACGCTCAAGCCCTTCTACCGTGCCCAGAGTACGCAATAGTTTACTAAACGCCTGCCTGTCGCCAAAGGCCACGCCGTAGCTATTAACGTTTTGCCCCAGCAGGGTAACTTCAATAGCACCCGCGTCAACGAGCGCCTGCACTTCTGCCAGCACGTCGCCCGGGCGACGGTCGTTTTCTTTACCGCGCAGACTCGGAACTATACAAAAAGTACAGGTGTTATTGCACCCTACCGAAATAGAAACCCATCCGCTTGATACGCTCTCGCGCTTTGAGGGCAGACTTGAAGGGAAAACCTCAAGTGCCTCCAGTATCTCCACTTGCGCCTCGTTATTGTGTCTTGCGCGCTCGAGCAGAACGGGCAAAGAACCCATGTTATGAGTGCCGAAAACAACATCAACCCAGGGTGCTTTTTCAATAATCTTGTTCTGGTCTTTTTGCGCCAGACACCCCCCAACAGCTATCTGCATTCCTTCGTGTTTACGTTTAACACTGGCCAAGTATCCAAGATTGCCATATAGTTTGTTATCGGCATTTTCTCTCACAGCACAGGTGTTTATAACAATTACATCTGCGCGCTCAGCCGCCTGTTTTGCAACGTATCCCGCGGTTTCTAAAGATGCGGCAAGACGCTCAGAGTCGTGCACGTTCATTTGACAGCCGTAAGTAACGACCTCGTATGTGCGCCGACCACCGTCAGCACGCACTGCTGCTAGTGACGGCTTGATATCAACTGGCTCATCGAGCAACTGAGTTTTCATACCTTCATTTTATCCGCTATAACTTTCTAGAGCGTAAACAGCCTCAGATTAAACACAGTTTAGCTACACCTATTGACGCTGTCGGCAGTTTTCGAGAGCCTCTTTTGCTATTTCTAAGGCTTGATACCCCGACCAGCCGCGTCGCGCAAGATATGCCAGTAGCCTGCGCAACGCAACCTGATAGTCCAGATCGGTAAGTTTTGATGCGCGACTATAGGCTATTGTTTTTAACAGCTCCAGCTCGGCATCGTTATCGATTCCGCTTAAGACTTTATCGATAACCTCACCCGCAATACCTCGCTGCGCAAGTTTTCTCTGAATCTCTGCTTTGCTCGAGCCCTGTGCTCCGCTCAGCTTAATAACTATAGCTTCTGCCATTGCTAACTCATCGATATAGTTACTGGCGAGCAGCTCAGTAACTACTAGCTCCACAGTGTGTTCTGCGTAGTCAAGCTTCTTAAGTTCACGGCGTATCTCCCGTGCAGATAAAGCCTTGCGTGACAGTTTTTTATAGGCTACTGCGAGCGCATCCTGATAATCCTCACCCGGGCTGGCTTCATCACTCTGAAATTTAGCATTCTTTAACGCTACTAAATCCCTGATTTCAGCTAGCACCTGTTCACCCTTGCGCGCCCCATCAAGGGATAAAACAGACTTTAACGCTTCTGCGGTTGACGAGTAACAACGCCAGCTGTTAAGGCTGACAACCTTTGTGCCATCAGCATTTGCGCCCGCGCGCTGCAATTCCTCCCGTCTTACACTCACCTATGCTACTGCCTTCTTGATTTCGGTCACAGTCGTATCAGCAACCTGCGGCTCATCGACTTCGCCCTCACCCTGAGCAATTCCCATAGCCTTCATTATTTTGACCTCTATTTCAGCCGCCACGTCCTTATTTTCTTTTAGGAAGCGCCGTGCTTTTTCAAGCCCTTGCCCCAGCTGATCTCCCTCGTAGGTGTACCAGGAGCCGCTCTTCTTAACAATTTTATGCTCCTGCCCCAGCTCGATAAGAGAGCCCTCGTGAGAGATTCCCTCACCGTATAAAATATCAAACTCAGCAACCTTAAACGGCGGCGCCATTTTGTTTTTAGCAACTTTCACCTTAGTGCGGTTACCAACAGCCTCTGTGCCCTCTTTTAGAGTCTGCACACGACGAATATCTAACCGCACAGAAGCGTAAAATTTCAGCGCCTTACCGCCGGAGGTGGTCTCAGGACTGCCAAAGAAAACCCCCACTTTTTCACGCAGCTGATTAATAAAAATGCAGGTGGTATTAGTGCTGTTAAGCCCACCCGTTATTTTACGCAGTGCCTGCGACATTAAACGCGCCTGTAGGCCAATATGAGAATCTCCCATATCGCCTTTAATCTCAGCCGCAGGCACAAGAGCTGCAACAGAGTCAACAACAACCAGATCAACAGAGCCTGATCGAATCAAAAGATCAGCGATTTCAAGTGCTTGTTCTCCCGTATCCGGCTGTGAAACAAGCAGCTCATCAATATCAACACCGAGTTTTGATGCGTAAACAGGATCTAGTGCGTGCTCAGCATCAATAAACGCGGCAATACCGCCTTTGCGTTGTACGTTTGCTATTGCGTGCAGTGTTAGAGTTGTTTTGCCGGAACTCTCAGGGCCGTAAATCTCAACAATACGACCGCGCGGCAAACCGCCTATGCCGAGAGCGGCATCAAGCGCAATTGAACCCGTGGGGATCACATCAACCTGCTGGCGCTCTATTTTACCCATGCGCATAATCGCGCCCTTGCCAAACTGTTTATCAATTTCAGCAAGCGCTGATTCAAGCGAAGCGATTTTGTTTTCATCACTCATTGTGTACTCCTAAGGTGGTTAGCTAGCGCGTTTTACAACGCCTGTAGTAACAAGCTGGTTTTCTGCTCAAGTTAAAGCAGCAAACAAACTCGCTAATTACATGATAAACAAGGGGTAGGACAGTAATTTTTTTAACGGTTTACCTGTGCAAAAGTTACTGTTTTACGACCTGTTAAAAACAATACAACAAATCGAACAAAATTACCAATAAGTTGCGCGTATCTAAATACTTTGTGGCGCTAGATGTTTTTACCCGCACCGTGGCGTCTCTCTTCTGGCACGTTCATCTCTTCACACAGCGCCAGCCAAACACGCCTCACATCGGCGTTTGAGGAGAGCGCCTCTGCCGGGGTCGCCCGCAACTGCGGCAGCCAGTATTCACTGATTAAAACCGTCGCCTGTGCGACCCCAAACTCAAGCTCACAGGCACGCTTAAACTCGCTCAGTCGCAAAGTATTCACACGAGTTCGCGCTCAACAAAGCGCCCGCTAAACTCTTTGAAATCGGTCACAGACATCACAGACTCATCAAAGGAAACCGTAAGCGCCTCGCTCAGCGCAAGCCGCTGCCCAGCTTCGTTAATAACCTCTGAAAGATTAACCTCGAGCGCATCAGCGATGGAGGCAAGCACCTCGCTAGAAGCCTCTTTTTGCCCCCTTTCAAGCTCGCTTAAGTAGCCAGGCGCAACACTAGCGCTACCAGCAACTTTACGCAGGGTATCACCTCGTCGCATTCTAAAGTCTCGCAGCACATCACCAATTTGCTGTCGCAAAAGCACCATCCAGAGAGCCTCCTACTAAAATAATATCAACCACAATACCCGACATCGATCCAATAAAACCTGAAGGCGAGTAACTTTATGAAACATAGTATCCCCGGGGTAAGACACCAATTTTTAAGCCGCGCAGGATTCCAGCTGCAACAGCCGTTTCAAAACTACAAGACCCGCAAAAACTGCCGTTTTCCGCACCCTGTTACGCTCACCCGGAACATAAAACCGCACGCTCTCAGCACGATTTGGCGCACAAAAACCGACGTAGAACAGCCCAGGTTCCGCGCCACTCTGCCAATCTACAGCGGGCCCGGCAACCCCGGTTGTCGCAATTCCTAGCAGCGATGTGCCCTCACCATGAGCACCGGCAACGCCACCACCGACTGTACGGTAAACATCGCCCGTATCGTCGACACGATCAACATCACAAGCATCACCATCACCGCGCATCAACCGCACAACCCCCTGCGCCATTTCGGCAGCAATCTGCCAGTCAACGGGTCCTGTTTGTAACAGCCGCTTCCGGCACACTCCTAAAACACTGGCTTTAATGCGAGTGTCATAGGCTACAACGGCTCCGGTTACCACAGCAGAAGCGCCCGACACCGCAACCAGCTCAGCGGCGAGCAGTCCGCCCGTAAGTGATTCAGCCACTGCCACCCGTGCGCCTTGAGATACCGCCAGAGCAACAACCTCTGCGGCTAAATCCGCAGCGCTTTGCCCAAGCTCCGCATCGCTCAGAGCGACAACCTCCCGGCAAAAACTATCGGCGTTAATCACCGCGCATCACGCTTTTTTCTAGTCGCACGCCAAATATAGTCAAGACCGCTAACAATTGTAAACACAACCGCCAGGGTCATCGTGATGACATTAAGCCAGAAGCCAGGCAGAGCACCTGTAACAAACTGGTGCGGCATCAGAGCCAGCGGAATCGCAATCGACTGCAGCACGGTCTTTATCTTTCCCAAATAGGCGGCCGCTACAATTTCTTTGGCGCTCGCCCGCACAATCCGATCAGCCGTTATCCCGATTTCGCGCAGCAGTACCAGCGCGGTCACCCACCAGGGCAGCTCCTGTAAAATTGAGAGTGCAACAAGCGCGCCGCACGTTAAAAACTTGTCGGCAATCGGGTCAAGCAAGCGCCCCAAATCGGTTACGAGGTTGCGCGACCGCGCCCAGTAACCGTCAATTCCATCGCTAATCATAAACACAATAAACAGCGCTGCACCCCACACGCGCAGCTCGCCTTTCCAGCCGTTATCTTCAAGAATCAGCCAGAGCACCACGGGAGTCGCCAGTATTCTGAGCAACGTCAAAATATTCGGCCCATTTACCCACACCGGCTTTTTTTTCGCGCTTGCCACCTAGTATCTCTCGCTTCTTCCGGTTAAATCCCAGGCGTCCTCTGATCTCTCAATTTCAACCTCTGGCAGCTCAGCACGCTCTTGCAGCGGATCAGCATACATCTCATCTTCCTCATACACTTGTGCGCTATTATCCGCTTGATTCTCAGCCTGCGGAGTCTGCCCCTGCAGCACTGCCAGCACATCATCCAGCTGTTCCGGGGTTACCAGCACGTCACGCGCTTTAGACCCCTCAGAGGGACCAACAATCGCGCGGCTTTCGAGTAGATCCATCAGCCGCCCCGCCTTCGCAAAACCTACTCGAAGCTTGCGCTGCAGCATCGAAACAGAGCCTATCTGCGACACAACAACGAGCTTAGCGGCCTCTAATAGTTCAGCAAGATCATCACCAATATCGGCATCAACTTCTTTTTTAGCGGTAACTATCTCAATATCTTTGCGATACTGCGGACGCGCCTGCGCTTTAACATGATCAACAACCCGTTTAATCTCGGTCTCTGTCACCCAGGCGCCCTGCACGCGCAAAGGATGCCCCGCGCCCATAGGCAAAAACAACCCGTCACCCTGACCAATAAGCTTTTCAGCGCCCATCTGATCTAAGATCACGCGTGAATCGGTTGCCGACGCAACCGCAAAGGCCAGACGCGAGGGCACATTGGCTTTAATCAGACCGGTCACAACATCCACAGACGGGCGCTGTGTTGCGAGTACCAGGTGGATTCCTGCGGCACGCGCCAGCTGCGTAATACGCACAATAGACTCTTCAACGTCGCGCGGCGCAACCATCATCAAATCGGCAAGCTCGTCAACAACCACCAAAAGATACGGGTACGGGCGCAGTTTTCGCTTGCTATCTGGCGGTAGCTGGATACTGTTTTGCCGCACCGCTTCGTTGAAATCATCAATGTGCCTAAACCCAAAACTCTGCAGGTCGTCGTAGCGCATATCCATTTCTTTAACAACCCATTGCAAAGCTTCCGCCGCCTTTTTAGGGTTGGTTATAATCGGCGTGATTAGGTGTGGCACGCCCTGGTAGTTGGTCAGCTCAACCCGTTTAGGATCAACCAGCACCATCCGCACTTCTGCGGGCGTGGCACGCATCAGCAGACTGGTTATCATCGAGTTTATAAAACTCGACTTACCAGACCCCGTCGAGCCGGCAACCAGCAGGTGCGGCATTTTGGCAAGGTTTGCAACAACAAAACCACCCTCAACATCTTTGCCAACGCCAATTGTTAGCGGATGCTTAGAATTAAGCGATTTTTTAGACCGCAGCACGTCACCAAGCACAACATTTTCGCGATCCTTGTTCGGAATTTCAATTCCAATCGCTTTTTTACCCGGAATTGGTGACAAAATATTAACCTGATTGGAAGCAACCGCATAAGAAATGTTCTTAGTAAGCGCGGTAACCCGCTCAACTTTAACACCCGTACCAACTTCAACCTCATACTGGGTCACGGTTGGGCCACGCGAATACCCAACAACGCGCGCGTCAACGTTAAACTGGGCAAAAACCTCTGTGATATCGACAATAACCTGCTCATTGCCCGCCTTGTGCACGGGATACAAAACACCCTCTTCGAGCGTGTTCTCCGCTGGCAAAACATACGCGGGCACGTCACTTCCCTGCTGCGCCTGCGGCTTAGCGGGCAGGTCACGCTGAAATGGCTCGGGAGCTGCCAAAGGCTCTGGCTTAGCAGCCGGTGAATCATCGCTAAGCCCGCCCGTGCTGTAGCCGCGCGCGCTTCCTAAAATAGCCTCGGCACGCTGCAGATCCGCTAAAATCTCGTCGTTGGTCTGCCCCTGCTGCGCCGGTGTTTCACCCGCAAGCGGTGTGGCAAAAGCAACATCACCAGAATTATTTAGCGGATCACCCCCGTCGAGCAGGCGCTCAATTTCGATTCCGGCAGAGTTGTAACCGGCAGCGTGCGCGCTGACTTGCTGCCTATTATCAGCGTAATCTGCGATTTTAAAAAGCACCTGCTCAGATTTTGGCTTCTTAAAGCGCCCGAACAGACCGCGCGAGGCAACGCCTGTTGCAGTGCTCTCGCTCGCAGGCTCGGGATCGAAAGAATCGTCAAACGCTGTGTGCTGCGGCATCTGAAACTCGGCTGTGTCGTGAGTTTCAGCAACGGTGGATTGGCGCGCACCACCCCCAGAACGAGCGACCGCAGATTCGCCGGTGGTAGAATCACCAAAAAACCAGCGCCCGAGCGCTGCTATCCGCTTAAAAATTAGTCGCGGCGGGGTTTTTGTAATCACCAAAACAGAAAACAGCAGCGCAGCTACAAGCAGCGGAACTGCCACCCACACCGTCGCATACATCAGAGGCGCGCCTATCATCCACCCTAGCAGACCGCCCGCCTGTGCGAGCTTCGCCATACCATCAGCCGGCGCCGGTTGCGAGCTAAAAACGTGCAACAGCCCAGTAGCAGAGAGCAGTAGCAGCAACAGCCCCGTTGCGATCCGCCTATTATCGTGCACGCTCAGCGGGCGGTTAAACAAGACAGCAGCGAACGCCAGCAGCACAACCGGCATCACAAAAGAAATTTGCCCAAAAGCGCCCCCAAAAGTCCAGTTACTAATGGATACAGCCCAGCTGACAGCCGGCAAAAACCACTCAACAACAATGCCAATAAACGCCAGGCACACGAACAGAAACGGCACGCCATCACGGCGTTTTTCGGGCTCTAGCGGGGTAACCCTGAACATTCTAAAGGCGGCTCCACAGGCGTGCGCGAGCCATAAATAAGCCTGTGCCACAGCGGCATCACTATCACCGCCCGCAGCGCTTGTCACTTCACTCTCAGCTAAAACCCTAGTGCGCTGGTTTGCGCCGGCAGCAGTTTTAGCGGCACTCTTTTTACGAGAACCGCGATTGCTATCAGCCGGGCTGCGAAAACGAGAAGAAACCATACCATCTAGATTACCCGAGAATACTGCTATCACTTTGTAAAACTTTCGCAAAACCTAATTTATCGACAGATTCGGCATAAATACGGTTCTTATTTGGCAAAAAGTAGTATTCTTAGCGCGATGAGTCGTTCAAGTTTTTCTCGCGCCAGCATAATGATTGCCGGGGGCACAATGCTCTCCCGGGTACTCGGGCTAATCCGCCAAATGCTTATGGTTTTTGCGATCGGGTCGCTCGGCTTCAGCGCGAACGCATACGTCACCGCTGGCAGAGTGCCCTACCTTATTTATACCCTTGTAATCTCGGGCGCGCTTACAGCGGTGCTCGTGCCGCAGATAACAAAAGCGGCAATGGCGAAAGATCGCGGGCAGGCATACATCCAAAAGCTGCTTACGGTCACAGTTGTTGCTGGCGCAGTTCTCACAATCGCCTGTGCGCTAATTGCGCCCGTGCTAATTGCTACGATGACCCCCGGCTGGAGCGCCGAGCACCGCCAGCTTGCGGTGTATTTTGCGCTCTGGCTTACCCCGCAGGTGTTCTTTTTTGCGCTCTACACGGTTGCTGGCGAGGTGCTCAATGCCCGCTCCCTGTTTGGTCCCTACGCCTGGACTCCGGCACTCAATAACGCCTTCCATATTACCGGACTGCTAGTTTTCTGCTGGGTTTTTGGCTCCGATCCCGACGGCACCGCGAGCATGGCACGCTGGAATACGCTCGGGCAGTTTCTGGTGGCGGGCACTGCAACCCTGGGCGTTGCAAGCCAGGCACTGGTGCTGTTCCTATTCTTCAAGCGAGCGGATATTAAATTCCGCTTCGATTTCAACTGGCGAGGCGTGGGGCTTAGTGACGCCAGCAAAATTGCATCCTGGACTCTCGGATCCGTTGCTCTTGCGCAAATTCTCGGGCTCTATCAGGCCACCGCAATGAACCGCGCAAGCGCTTCTGAAATAGGTCTTGCCGCAAGCGAGTTCGCGCAGCTGATTTTTATTCTGCCGCACGCAATTATCGTGGTTTCAGTGGTTATGGCATCGTTCACGAGAATGAGCGAAAACGCAAACGCCGGTGATTTCACGGCGCTCAAACACGCGCTGTCACGCACGCTCACCCTCACAATCAGCAGCACGGCAATCTGCGCGGCGGTTTTAGCCGTGCTCTCCTTAGAAATCAGCCGGATTCTGCAACCCACCGCGCTGCCAAACACGGTTGCAAACGTGGCGCTGATGCTGTTTATAACGGTGCTGGGACTCACTCCGTTCAGCACGCTGTACGTGCTCAACCGGGGATTTTTCGCGCTGAGCAACACCCGCACCCCGTTTTTCGTGAACCTCGTGCACACAATTTGCACCGCTATTTTCACGGCCGCAACATTCCTCTGGCCAAGCAAATACACCGCAATCCTGATCACGCTCAGCTACGCCGTTTCTTGTGTCGCACAGGCGGGCGCAACATTTATGCTACTGCGAGAACTAATCGGCTCAATCGGCGGCAGGGCGATCACGCACAATATCTGCAAAACCCTGGCAGCAACAGCCGTTAGCGTGATCTGCGGGCTGCTAACCCTGCTGGGAATGCGGCTGCGGCTATCTCCAGACACTATCCCAGCTGCCACAAACGAATACGATTTGAGCATACTGAGCACGGTTACTTTTACGCCCGCGCTTATCAGTGCAGGCGCGGTTACAGCCGTAATGTTTGCCAGCTACGCAGTAGCGCTGCTGGCGCTGCGGCATCCGCTCGCCACCGCCGCTAAAGAAAAAATAACGGCAAGATTTAAACGCTAGTCGATTACAACAACAACCGGCATAATAACCGCCCTGCGCCTGAGCTTCATGCCTAGCCAGCGCCCGAGCACCTGACGCATCTGCTTTTGCAGCGCTTTTCTGTCGCGCTCCCCCGCAGCAAGCTCTTTTTCTAGCGCTTTAATAAGCTGCGGTTTAATCTCGTCAAACACGCGAGCCTCCTCAGCCACGCCGCGCGCGTGAATTTCCAGGCTATTAACAAGCTTGCCAGTTTTTGCCGAAACAACCGCAATGGCTGAAACAAAGCCCTCGCTGCCGAGCGTCATACGGGTTTGCAGGTCGTGTTCGGTTATTTTACCAACGCTCTTACCGTCAATGTACATTGATTCTGTTTCAATTTTGCCCACTATTTTTGCAACCCCGGCGCGCAAATCAACAACGCTACCGTTTTCGCAGATCAGTGCGCGCTCGGGCGAAATGCCCGTCTGGATGGCAAGGCTCGCATTTGCCACAAGGTGACGATATTCGCCATGAATTGGCATCACATTCTTGGGCTTAATAATGTTATAGCAGTAGAGCAGCTCACCGGCGGCAGCATGACCGGAAACGTGCACTTTTGCGTTGCCCTTGTGCACAACGTTGCAACCCATGCGCACAAGCCCGTCAATAACCCTAAACACCGCGTTTTCATTGCCCGGAATCAGGCTCGACGCCAGAATAACCGTGTCATCTTTGCCCGGCACAACACGGTGATCGCCCTTTACCATACGGCTTAAAACGGCCATCGGCTCGCCTTGCGAGCCAGTTGACATATAAACAAGATACTCGTCTGGCACATCCGCCGCCTGCGCCTCGCTAATTAGAATCCCCTTGGGAACTCGCAAATAGCCCAGATCGGCGGCAATTTTCATGTTTCGCACCATCGACCTGCCCAGCAGCACAACCTGCCGATCGTTTGCTTGCGCCGCGTCTAGCACCTGCTGCACCCGGTGCACGTGGCTTGAGAAGCTGACCACAATAACCTTACCAATAGTGCGCGAAACAACCTGCTCAAGAACCGGCCCGATTTCTTTTTCAAGCGGGGTAAAGCCCGGCACATCGGCGTTGGTGCTGTCCGCCTGGAATAGATCGACTCCCTCCTCGCCGAGCTTTGCAAAAGCGCGCAGATCCGTGATCCGCCCGTCCAGCGGCAACTGGTCCATCTTAAAGTCGCCGGTGGCAAGCACAAGCCCCGCAACCGTGCGGATCGCCACTGCAAGCGCGTCAGGAATTGAATGGTTAACCGCAACAAATTCAAGCTCAAAACCGGCGAGCTTCGTGGTTTCTCCCGCGGCAACAACGTGCATTTTTGGCGTTAGTCGGTGCTCTTTACACTTTGCCTGCAGCAGAGCCAGTGTTAGCTGCGAGCCGTAGAGAGGAATATCCTGTCGCATTTTCAGCAAATACGGCACCCCGCCAATATGGTCTTCGTGCCCGTGCGTCAGCACAATGCCAACGATATCGTTAAGCCTGTCTTCAAGCTTTGCAATATCTGGCAGAATCAGGTCAATGCCGGGCTGCTCTTCTTCAGGAAACAGCACCCCGCAGTCTACTATCAAGATTTTACCGTTCAGCTCGTACACGGTCATGTTACGACCAACCTCACCGAGACCGCCGAGCGGATACGTGCGCAGGGTGTTTTTGGTAAGCTTCGGCGGAATGCCGTTATTCTTTTCGGTTGCTATGTTTAACACAGTTAATTTTCTCCTACTGTTTTCTTTCTGTTGCTGCGCAAACTATTAGCTTCATAAACAGTTACTGTTTCTAATTAGCTGCGACTTTTAAGTCATAAACCTTGTGATCTGTCAAGCTATTTTCTACGCCAGAGCGTAAACACGCAGGCGGCATCATTAGCCGCCTGCGCAAATGCCAGTTGCGACCAGCTGCCATCTAGCTCAGGCGCGTATGTATCCGCACCGTCAATCTCCAGTCGCAACTGGGTTAGCGCCGCAATATCACAGCGCTCAAGCACGTCTTTATACAGTTTACCACCGCCTATTATCCAGGTTGGCACATCTGCGCTTAAACGCAAGGCTGTGGCGAGTGACTTAACCGTTATAGCGCCCGGAAAATCCGCCTGCTCGCGGCCAGTTAGCACGTAATTATCGCGCTCTGGCAGCGGACGATATGCTGCGGGCAGAGATTCCCAGGTGCGCCGCCCCATAATCACCGCAGTGTTTTTTGTGAGCTTTGAAAACCAGCGCAGGTCGGCGGGCACGTGCCAGGGCATCTGACCGCCGCGCCCGATTGCACCACCGCCGGGAGTTTCACGCCACGATGCTGCTACCCCAGCAGCCTGCGCCCAAATCGCGCCAAGACCACGACCGAGCTCGCACCTGATTAACTCTGCCAGATCTGCGCTGCTGTGCTCCGGAATATTTGCCACCAGATCGCGGCGGATCGAGCCGCCAAGCTCTAAGCTGTTATGACTCGGGGCATTTAACCCCGAGCCGGTTGCATCCGCCACAGAAAACCCAGAACCCACCATAGCTTAAACCGCAACAGGAGCTTTAATAGCGTCGTGGTGTTTATAACCAACAAGCTCAAAATCAGTGTATTCGTAATCAAAAATGCTGTCTCTGAGAGTTATTTTAAGCTGCGGATACGGATACGGCTCGCGCGCCAGCTGGGTTTTCACCTGCTCAATATGGTTATTGTAAATGTGGCAGTCGCCACCCGTCCAGACAAACTCGCCCGACTCAAGCCCGATTTGCTGCGCCAGCATTAGAGTCAGCAGCGCATAGCTTGCGATATTAAAGGGAACCCCGAGAAACATATCGGCTGAGCGCTGGTACAGCTGGCACGAGAGCTTGCCAGCTGCAACGTAGAACTGAAAAAAAGCGTGACACGGAGCCAGCGCCATGCTGTCCAGATCCGCCACATTCCAGGCGCTCACAATGTGCCTGCGCGAGTTTGGATCCTGCCGCAGGCTCTCAACGAGCTTTGCGATCTGGTCGATGCTGCCGCCGTTGGGAGTTGGCCAGCTGCGCCACTGCACCCCGTACACTGGCCCGAGCTCGCCACTCGCATCGGCCCACTCGTTCCAGATGGTAACGCCGTTATCGGTCAGAAACCGGGTGTTGCTGTGACCCTTCAAAAACCACAGCAACTCCACGGCAACCGACTTAAAATGCACCCGCTTAGTTGTTATCAGCGGGAAACTCTCTGCCAAATCGAAGCGGATCTGCCTGCCAAAGACGCTGCGCGTGCCGGTGTTGGTGCGATCCGCCTTTAGAACCCCGGTTTCTAAAACCTCGCGTAACAGATCTTCGTACGGAGTGTTTATGCTGTGGTGTTCTGTCATGGCTTCCCTCACTAAATAAGGCGGCAGGTATTCTTACAATTTTACCGCCTCAACAGTTTACGTGCCAGCGCATTACCGAGCTGTTGCACAATTTGCACGATCAGAATTACCGCGAGCACTGCCGCCCAGGTAACCCACGGGTTAAACTGGCGGTAGCCGTGCTGCAGGGCGAAGTTGCCAAGACCGCCGCTGCCGATTAGCCCGGCCATCGCGGTCATATCGATCACCGCGATAATGGCAAAGGTGTAGCCGAGCACGAGCGAGCCCAGCGCCTCGGGAATTAGCACCGTGAAAATAATTCGCAGCGGGCTTGCGCCCAGCGCTCTGGCGGCCTCAATCGTGCCGCTAGGAACCGTGAGCAGGTTCTGCTCAACAAGCCTGCCGATGCCAAAGGCGCACGCGAACACGAGCGAGAAAATAAGCGCCTTATCGCCTATTCCCACACCCACGATAACGCGCGCAAGAGGCTGCAACAGAGCGATCAAAATAATAAACGGGATCGGTCTAAAAAAGTTCACAATAAAGTTCATAAGCGCGTACACCGTGCGGTTTTCGAGCACCGCTCCCCGCCTGGTAACAGTCAGCACAACGCCTATTAGCAAACCAAAAATGCCGCCCAGAATCATCGCAACACTCACGTAGTGCAGTGTTTGCAAAACCGCTTCAATAAACTTTCCTGAGTTTACAAGCTCAAGCAGCGTGTCTAATTTTTCTGATGTTATAAGAATCATTACGCCAGCACCTCCAACTCTGTGACCTTGTGAAGAGCTGCAATTGCGCTCTTAACAGAGTCTGTTTCACCTATTAGCTCGAGCATTAATTTGCCAAAACTACGCTCGCCAACGCTCGTAATTCCGCCGTGTACAATACTCACACCCACCCCGAGCTCTGCTAGCACGTTAAACACAAGGGGTTGATCAACGTCACCGTCGCGCATTGTGACGGTGACGAGTTTGCCACGGTGTTTTTCTTTTAACAGCTCTATGTGTTTTTGATCGGGGGTTGTTGGCATCGCCGTTGCAACAAAACGTTTTGTTGTGTAACTTTTCGCGTTTGCAAAAACGTCAAAAACGTTACCCTGCTCAATAATTCTGCCCTGCTCCATAACCGTAACCCGGTGCGCGATTTCACGCACAACTTCCATTTCGTGCGTCACCAGAATAATCGTCACCCCAAACTCGCGATTAACCCTCGCCAGCAGACGCAGCACATCCTGGCTGGTTTCCGGATCCAGCGCGCTGGTAGCCTCATCCGCCAGTAAAACCTCGGGATTTGTGGCCAGTGCGCGCGCAATGCCGACGCGCTGTTTCTGCCCGCCCGAAAGCTGCTCGGTATAAGTGTCAATTTTATCGGCGAGACCCACGAACTCGAGCATTTCAAGCGCTTTTAAGCGGCGAGCTTTCACGTTTAGCCTGTTTCTGCTATCGGTTGTGAGCGGATACTCAACATTTTTGCCGACCGTTTTTGAATGAAACAGGTTGAACTGTTGAAATATCATGCCGATATTGTGGCGCTCCTGCCGCAGCTCGGACTCTTTCATGGTGACGATATTTGCGCTGTCACCGACCGTGATGAAGCCGCTGTCGGCGCGTTCCAGCCCATTAATAAGACGCAGCAGCGTTGATTTGCCAGCTCCTGAATAGCCGATAATCGCGTGAATCTCACCCGCCGCAATATCAATGCTCACGTTGTCAACAGCGGGGGTTTTCTCGCCCGCCCGATTTTTATTTTCCCCGTATGTTTTTGAAACATCGGATATCACAACTCGTGACATTTATTTACTCTCTGCTCTAAACTCGCTCAAAAAACAGGGCGGGCGGCAGTAAGACAGCTCCCGCCCGCAATTTTTAGTTAGGATTTTTTATTGCGAATATCCTGCTGTACTTTTTTCAAAGACTCGCGCAGCTCGCTAGCAGGCACCTTCAAGGTCACAGCGCTACCGTCGGAGGCTTTCAAAAGTTCCTCCTGCACCTCTTTACTGTTTTGATAGATCTCAACGAGTTTTTTGTAGGTTGGGTTGTCGGCGTCTTGAGCCCGCGCGGTGAAGTGATTCACGTACGGCAACGCGCTCGGGTCGCTCGGATCATCGCCAAACAGTGCGTCATCAAATTTAAGACCTGCTTTAGCAACAAAGTCATTGTTGATAACAGCGCCGGCAAGATCGTTTAACGAGCTCGCTGTTAGGGTTGCGTCAATCTCGCGCACCTTTACCTTAGACTCTTCTTTAAGAATATCGTCAAGGTTGGAGAAAATACTGCCGCCGTTTTTAAGCTTCAAAAGTTTCGCCTGCTGCAGCACAAGTAGCGCACGCGCCCTGTTTGACTCGTCGTTAGGGATTGCGATTTCACCGCCGGCTGGAATCTCAGCGACGCTCTTATACTTTGTAGAATACAGCGAAAGCGGGAAAATCGCTGTTGAACCAATCGGCACCAGCGTGTCGTTAGCAGACTCGTTGTAGGCTGCCAGGTAAGCATTGTGCTGGAACTGGTTCAGGTCAATTTCGCCCGCGCTCAAAGCCGGGTTTGGCTGATTGTAGTCGCTGAAATCAACCAGCTTAACTTCGATGCCCTCTTTTTTAGCGGCATCAATGAACTTTTGCCAGTGCGGATCGCTCGCACCGACGGTGCCTATTTTCACCGTTTTTGTTGCGCTCTCATTACTGCCAGCGCCTTCAGATTTCGCATCGTTTGTGCCCGAGCATCCGCTCAAAACCAGTGCGCACACAGCAGCCGCAGCTGTTAGGCCGATTACTTTTTTGAATCCCATTTTTAACTCCTGTTAAACCGTTTTCCCCCTAAATCAGGGGCTTGTAACAATTATGAACGAGGTTTATTCAAGAGTCATAATTTTCTGTAACACTGCGTAACACTTCGCCGCCAGCGTTAACTCTCCAGCACGATTGCAGAGATATATTACAGCTACCACCAACGGCCTAATTCTTATAGAATAAGTGCTACATACGTTCCTCAAAATATTTCAGAACATTATCAACCTGTTTTTGCTCAATATTTTTGACGAAGTTTTCCATGTAAGACCAGTTAGAGTCACCGTTTTTGTCTATAGGAAGCATTATTTTTTGACGCTTAATTCTTGTTTGGCTGAATTTATACCCGTATCCATATTTTGAATCAGATCTATTCTCAATTGATGTTTTCAAGAATAATCCCACTTCCTTATTTATACGGCGATTATCTTTTCCACGTATTTTTTCAACATGATCTGTTGCGATGAAATCACTTCCTTGATATGAAACATAACCTATTGTTGCACTATCAACCGTTAGAACCCCACCTTTTTCTGTAGGTAAATTATCATAAAATCCCTCTAATCCGTTATTTGTAGCTGCGCAAGTTATTCTCGGTATCAGTCCATTTTTATTCAGCTTAGACGGATGTGTGGTAATTGTGCCACGAACTTCAAAAACACCGTCAACTCCACCAATAAAAAATTCTCCCCATTCAACGTCTGTGAGCATTTCAGGACAAAGAAACAAATCGAGCAGTCTCTTTTCATAGTATCCCTTCAACTCCTGTCGTTGTTTATTTTTTCTTTCTCTAATGTATTCTTGCATGAAATGCCAGTTGGGGTGACCGTCTTTGTATGCGGGAAGCATAATCTTATCTCTTGCCAGCCTATTTACTCTGAGTTGTTTCCCGTATGAATATTTACAACTTAGCACATTCAATCTTGAAGTAAGGAACAAATAAATTTCATCACTAAATACGCCATTTTGTAAAACAGTTATATTATCGTCGCACTTAAACTCGCCTTTTTGAAAAAATGCATTTCCGAACATATCAATAGTTATAGCTTTATTATGCTACTTCCCTGTGCCGAAAAGTCGCTCAAACCAACGCTCTTCAGCATATCCCACACTAAAAGATCTGTCGTCTTCTCTTTTTTAGGCATACCGCGCTCCCCTCAATAGCTCCCGGTGGTTTTAATGTCAACTCAAACACAACCCCGTTTACTACAGACACCCGATTAACTACCAATTATATCTGACTTAATCTCAATGGCGCGGCGGATCGCACTGCGTGCCGCGGCATACTCGCCCGCGGCGCGCAACACAATGCCGTAGCGCTGCTGCGCCTGCCAGTTATCGGGCTGCTGCTGCGCTATTTCGCGCAACTCTGGCAGCGCCGCCAGCGCGTCCGCGCGATTGACGCGCCCGCTGTTATCGACGCGAATCTGCAGATCCACAACCCCGCCCTGCGCGTCCAGCTCTGCTGACAGTTTGCTTGCCCGGTAGCCGAATTTCAGCTCCTGATACAGCCCCCACAGCGCGATCAGGCTCAGCACGGCAAGACCCGCGGACATCAGCACCCCGACAATACTGCCCGAGCTGGACAGCACAACCGTACGGTACAGCACACCGCCTATATAAACGAGCAAAAGCACCGCCATTATTGGCACAGCGGCAAATTTAAGGCGGTGTTGGCGCGGTTGTGCAGCCAGCCCGCTGTTTTTAGCCCTCGCGTCAGCTATGCCCGAATTTGCACTCTCAGAGCTGGTTGCCGGCAGTTTTGTAACCTGCGGATCGGTTGCCCCCGGGGTTGCAAACTCCCCTTCAGCATTGCGCGACACTATTTAACCAATCCGGCGCGCGCAATATCGCCCACGGCAACCGTTGTGCTTAAGCCGCCCAGCAGGTATCCCGCAAGTTCTGTGATGTCGGCTTTGCTAACCGCTGCGATCCGCTCCTGTGCCGTGTCAAGATCCCAGAACTCTCCCGAACCCAATTCTGCCCGCGCGAGTCTGGCCATTCTTGTTTCTGAGCTCTCAAGCGCAAGCGCGGCGGATCCGCCAAGCTGCCCCACAGCACGCGCGAGTTCAGCATCGCTCACGGGCTCAGAAGCGATTTTTTCTAGCTCGGTTTTAGCAATTTGGATCACCCGTGCTGCTTTTTCGGGCGCGCACGCGGCGTACATTCCGAACACTCCGCCCGCCGCATAGCTTGAGCCAAAAGAGTACGCGGTGTATGCTAGCCCGTGTTTTTCACGGATTTCTTGAAACAGCCTGCTTGACATGCCGTCTCCAAAAATCGAGTTTAACACCGAAAACGCGAAGCGCCGCGAGTCACCACGCTTTAGCCCGGGGCCGCCCAGCAGCAGGTGCACCTGCTCGCTGCTGCGCTGTATAAAGTTTGCTTCGTGCGGCGCATACTCGGGCGTGGCAACGCTTGCGCGGCGCGGTGCGGGATCCGCCACGAGCGCGCTATCCCAACTCTCACCGGCGGCTGCCACCGATGAGCTAACCTGTTTTACAAACTCCTCGTGATCAACAGCTCCCGCGGCCGTGACAACAAGCTGCGCCGGGGTGTAGTGCTGCTGATAGTGCTGCCAAACGCTCTGCCTGTTTGCGGCGCGGATAATTTCGGGAGTTCCCCCTATCGGGCGGCCAAGCGCAGAATCTGGCAGCACGGTTTCAAAAAATGTTTCGTGCGCTAAATCTTCGTGATCATCCGCTGCCATTGCGAGTTCTTCAAGAATAACGCCGCGCTCAAGCTCAAATTCGCGCTCATCAAGCACGCTTGCGCACACCATATCGCTCAGCAGTGCTACAGTGTGCGCAAGATCGGTGTCGCGCACTTTTGCGTGGTAGCAGGTAAACTCTTTTGCCGTCATCGCATTGTGCTGCGCGCCCATCATGTCAAACTCTTCTGCTATCTGATAGGCGCTGCGGCTCACGGTTCCTTTAAACAGCAGGTGCTCCAAAAAATGTGTTGACCCCAGGCTGACGGGCTCTGTCGGCTTGTCTGCCTGCTCGTCTGCCGAGCCAACCCCCACCCAGTATCCCAGCGCAACGCTGCGCATACCGGAAATGTTCTCTGTGAGAATGCGCAGCCCGTTTGGTAACAGAGTGCGGCGGATCTGCACCCCGTTTAGATTAATACTGAACTCCGGTTGTAAATGCGGCAATAAAATTGGCTCTGTCATGCCCTCTAGAGTAACTAGCTAAACTGAAAATAGGAGGGTGCTAGCCAAAATCGACCAACACCCTCCCGACAGCTTAACCGCTACACTTTTCGCTCTTTCGCATCCTGATCTAATCGCCACAGACCAAACACGCAAAGAGCAGCACCGCCAGCGGCATATAGCCAGCTGTTAATATCCAACCATGTATCGCCGCTTAAAAACGATAATCTATAATACAGTGATATTAAAACCTTGAAAACAACCAGTGTCAAAAGAAATTGAAACCATATATTCGTAAAAAGTTTCATATTAAACCTCCTAGCATTAACTTAAAGTTTTCTATGACAAGCAAGTGCTGCCGCACCAAGCGATATCGCTATCCTAGCTGGTCCTCCAAGCGCTCGAACCAAAAAAGGATCAAAGATTCTAGCAACAGTTCTTGCAGTTAAACCCCAGTTCCGTGCCCTCACACCCTCTCTTATCGCGCGGAGAATTCCAGGAAACTTGCGAACACTAAACCCAAGCAGGCGGTCTCCTATACACTCTACGAACTCAGGCACTCCCATGACAGATGCTGTAGCGTATGAATTTTGTTTTTTTCCATCAAGAGAATTAACAGCGTATGCTAATGCATAAAAATCGCTAAGCTTACTTTCATAACCTGCAGCCTTTATATATGCTTCATTAACATACACTCGACCTTGATCGTTTACAGGCAGATAATGTGTGAATATAAATTCCAGATCAGAAGCAAGCTGATCTATATCTATACTTTCTTGTGTTTGAGAAGAAGCGTGCTGATAGCTATTACTCTCAAAAGTACCAGCTACAGCCACTCCAGATGTGGCGAAAACAAGCGAAGCAGTCAGTGGTACGCCGACGAGGCACTTCACCATACGCGAGTTACGTAAAATAATCATGCCCCTAGTAGTCCTTTCTTTGATAGGATATTAATAAGTCTATCGATAATTAATTTGTAGCATAAAAATCACATAAAGTCAAAATCGTTTCAAGCGCAATGTTTTCTAATCGTATCTTTCCAAACAGATCATGTTAAATGTCTGTATAAACAAAGCGGAGTCTCGCCCAGCAATAATCCGCTTTGTTTATGACCATACTAAAGACAAAAGGGGTCAACTCAAAATAAACTAGTGCTCCGTTACAAACTAAACACTAACCTTTTTTTTCTTGCGCAGAGTCCCATAATCGTTGACCTAACGGCATAGCAAACGTAGCAACAATCGCAAAGAGAACAGCGAATATCCAACTTTCCAGGTTTACCCACGTCTCACCGCTTAAAAACGGTAATCCTTGAAACACCCCAAACAGAAGTTTGAAAAAAAGCAGCGACAGAATAAAATCAAATACTGTGAGTAAAGAAATCTTCATTTTATTCTCCCCATCAACGGGCAAAATCTATAAAGCAACTTATCGTTATTGAGCAAAGCAGTATCTAACCGCCTAAAATTGCGTGAAATAATCATGTAACCAGCAGTCCCTTACTTGATAGGATATCGACGAGTCTAGATAATCTATTTATACCACAGGTAGCATAAAGTTCATAATTAACACAATCGCAACTCTACTTCAGAACTCCACCCAACAGGAACATAAACAAATACGGAGTCCCGCGTAGCAAGACTCCGTATTTGTTTAACCTGGTTACTAAGGCTTATTCAGCGCTCTCGTCGTTATCATCAGAGGCTGGCATTACCAGCGCGAGTGACAGCTTACCGCGATCATCAATCCGGCTCACCTCAACAAGCACTTTCTGACCCACGTTAAGCACCTCTTCAAGGTCATTAACGCGCTTGCCCTCGTTCAGCTTGCGCACCTCAGAAATGTGCAAAAGCCCGTCACGCCCTGGCAGCAGCGAAATAAACGCGCCGAGCCCCTCACGCAGGTTTACAACTGTGCCAAGATACTGCTCGCCAACCTCGGGGTTCTGCGGGTTCGCGATTGCGTTTACCTGCGCAACAGCCGCGTCAGCAGCGCTTGCCTGATCCGCTCCAATATAGACTGTGCCGTCATCATCAATTGAGATTTCAGCGCCCGTCTCGTCTTGGATGCCGTTAATGGTTTTACCCTTAGGACCGATCAGCTCGCCGATCTTATCAACCGGGATTTTCACGGTCACAATACGCGGCGCAGTTGGCGCCATTTCGTCAGGTTCGCTAATAGCCTCGTTAATCAGCTCAAGAATCGTGTCGCGCGCCTCTTTAGCCTGCGACAGAGCACCCACAAGCACATCCGATGGGATACCGTCAAGTTTAGTGTCAAGCTGGATCGCGGTCACAAAATCACTTGTTCCAGCAACTTTGAAGTCCATATCGCCGAGCGCATCTTCAGCGCCCAGAATATCTGTCAGGGTTGCATACCTGGTAACGCCGTCAACCTCGTCGCTCACAAGCCCCATTGCGATACCCGCAACCGGTGCGCGGAGCGGCACACCAGCATTTAGCAGCGCAAGGGTTGAAGCGCACACCGAGCCCATCGAGGTTGAGCCGTTTGATCCCAATGCCTCAGAAACCTGGCGGATCGCGTAAGGGAACTCCTCACGGCTAGGCAAAACAGGCACTAGCGCCCGCTCTGCCAAGAAACCGTGACCGATTTCCCGGCGCTTAGGGCTGCCCACGCGACCTGTCTCACCCGTTGAATAAGGTGGGAAATTGTAGTGGTGCATATAGCGCTTTGCGGTTGCAGGAGACAGCGAATCTATCTGCTGCTCCATCTTTAGCATATTCAGGGTTGTAACGCCCAGAATCTGAGTTTCACCGCGCTGGAACAGAGCCGATCCGTGCACTCTCGGAATTACCTGCACCTCAGCGTCAAGAGCCCTGATGTCGCGCAGCCCGCGCCCGTCGATCCGCGCGCCCTCTTTCAAAATGCGCGCGCGCACAATCTGCTTTGTCACCGACTTGTACGCCGCAGCAACCTGCGATAGCGCAGTTTCGGGGAGTTCTTCACACTCAACACGCGCAGTAATTTCAGCAACAACGCGCTCTTTTAGCTCGTCATCAGCCTGCTGGCGCTCCTGCTTGTCTGCGATTTTGTAAATATCTACAAGCTCTGCCGCTGCAAGCTCGGCAACAGCGTTGTACAGCTCGGTTTCGTACGGCGGGAAAACCGGATACTCAGCAAGCTCTTTGGCCGCCTGCGCCGCAAGCTCCTGCTGCGCATCCACCAGCACACTAATAAACTTCTTAGATGCTTCAAGACCCTCTGCAACAACGCTCTCATCGGGTTTACGCGCGCCGTCCTGAATCAGCTCCCAGCTGATCTCGGTCGACTCCGCCTCAACCATCATAATCGCGATGTCTTTTGAGCCGTCAGCCGCAGTAACCTGCCTTCCTGCAACAACCAGATCAAAAACGGCTTTCTCAAGCTGTTTTGCGGATGGGAAAGCAACCCACTGATCTTCTATAAACGCCATACGCACACCGCCGATTGGCCCGGAGAAAGGCAGACCTGAAATCTGGGTTGCAGCGCTGGCGGCGTTAATTGCTAGCGCGTCATAAAACTCGCCCGGAGCAATAGACAGCACAGTTACAACAATCTGCACCTCGTTGCGAAGCCCGTCAATAAACGACGGACGTAGCGGACGGTCAATCAAACGGCAAACAAGAATGGCTTCTGTGCTCGGGCGACCTTCCCTGCGGAAAAAAGAACCGGGGATTTTACCCGCAGCGTATGCGCGCTCTTCAACATCTACTGTAAGCGGAAAAAAGTCAAAGTTTTCACGAGGCTGCTTTGAAACGCTAGTAGCGCTCAACAACATTGTTTCCTCGTCTAGGTATGCAGCAACAGCTCCCTGCGCCTGCTGCGCAAGCCTGCCCGTCTCAAAACGAACAGTACGAGTGCCGAATTTGCCGTTGTCTATTACGGCTTCAGCGAATTTAATTTCAGGACCCTCCACGGATTCTCCTTATCGTTCACGAGCGCACCGGACAACTCCCGCTCCTGATCGTCAGTTGAAAACCACCTAAAACAAAGTTTTTTAAGTAATCCACAACCGAAGACCAGCAAATGCGCTCTTAAGTTTTTGTGTATTAACGGCCTATAAAGCCGGTAGGGCGATGATAGAAACTATTTCCACCATCGCCCCAAGCCTACCACCTATAACCATAAAATAACCGGTTAAAGGGCAGAGATTTAATCTTCTGTAACGTTTACCGCTTTTACAAGATCCGCCGCAATCACCTCGCGCACCTGCGCAACCTGCCCAGGCGCAACCGCACTATCCAGCGCCAAAACCGACAGCGCATGATTGCGTTTTGCATTTCTAGAAATCTGCATCCCGATAATATTAACCCCGGCTTCGCCGAGAATTGTGCCGTAGCTGGCAACAACTCCGGGACGATCCTGATACCACATAACAAGCAGGTGCGCCGATAACGGCAGCTCCAGCTCATAGCCGTTAATGCCGATTAGCTTTTCAATCTGCTTTGCGCCGGTGAGCGTGCCAGCAACTTCGATTTGTTCAGCATCGCTCGTTGCGCCACGCAAAATTATTGCGTTTCTGTAGCTGTCAGACTCGCTGGTTTTTTCAAAGCGCACCTCAATTCCCCGCTGCTGTGCAAGCAGTGGCGCGTTCACATACGAAACAGGCTCGCTCACTATTCCCGCAAGCACACCTTTTAGCGCGGCAAGGCGTAAAACCTCAACCTCGTAAGTGGCAAGCTCTCCTCGCACTTCAACCTCGAGCGACACCACAGGCGCATCCGCAATCGCGGCAAAAACCTGCCCGAGCTTCTCAGTAAGCGGCAGTCCCGGGCGCACATACGGGTCAATCACCCCGCCTGCAACGTTCACCGCATCGGGCACCAGCTCGCCCGCGAGTGCGCGCCGCACACTACGCGCAACAGACACCCCGGCTTTCTCCTGCGCCTCTGCCGTGGACGCGCCCAGGTGCGGGGTCAAATGCACCAGCGGATGCCCCACCAGTTTATTATCAACGGGCGGCTCCGCTGTGAAAACATCGAGCGCCGCCCCAGCAATCTGCCCCGCTTCAAGCGCCTCAAACAGCGCGGCTTCGTCAATTAAACCACCGCGAGCCACGTTCACAACGTAGGCGCTGCTCTGCATTGCAGCAAGCTGCTTAACGCCAATCATGCCAACGGTTTCTGACGTGCGCGGCATATGAATCGTCACAAAGTCTGCGCGCCGCACCAGCTCATCCAACGACACCAGTTGCGCGCCCAGTTGCTGCGCGCGCGCCGCTGAAACATAAGGGTCATAGGCAATCAGCTCAACGCCAAACCCTTTTAGACGCTCAGCAACCAGCCCGCCAATCCGCCCCAAACCAATAATTCCAACGGTTTTTTCGTAGAGTTCGATCCCCGTAAAAGCTGCGCGCTGCCATTTGCCAGCTGCCAAAGACGCGTGCGCCTGCGGCAGCTTGCGAGCCAGCGAGAGAATGTGCGCAACTGTGAGCTCAGCGGCGCTAATCACGTTTGAGGTTGGTGCGTTAACAACCATCACACCCGCCTGTGTGGCGGCAGCAACATCAACGTTATCAAGCCCCACTCCGGCGCGCGCAATAACCTTTAGTTTTGATGCCCAGCTCAGAGCCTCCGCGTCAATCTGGGTTGCCGACCTGACTATTACCGCGTCAGTATCCGCTATTGCACCGCGCAGCGCGTCACGATCGGTGCCGTCAATATTAACGATATTAAAACCCTCACCAAACGCGGCAACGGTTGCCGGCGAAAGTTTTTCTGCAAGAAGTATTTTATGCACTCTGTCTCTTTCTCTATGAAGCTGTAACCGGGCTTAAATAGAGTCCCTGTGGTACTAAGTATAAAAGTTCTATTTGCAAACACGAAAAACCCGCCAGCCCGCAGCACAACAGCACCGGGTAAACAAACCAGCGCGGCTTAACCGCCCGCGCATACAGTGTTACGCCCGCGGCAATAATAAGCGGCAGCGCAACCGCTAGCAGCAACAGCACCCAGCCGGCAGCAGAAACAGTTGTGCCCAGGCTCGCGGCAATGCGGATCATCCCAACCAGGTTACCAACTCCGGTTGTTGTGGCATATAAATATCCCACCAGTAGCAGCGCGGTAAGCACCGTCACAATTATTTTTTGCGGCGTAAAAACGTTTTTAGAATCTTTTTTCACGGCTAAACACCGCCCTTAAAAAACAGTGGCAGCGGCGCCAACACAACCAGACCAACAGCTAAAACAATAAAAAACAGCTTCCGCTTATTTCTGCCCCAGCACAGAAAAGCGCTCAGAAACCAGAGCGGGGTTGCAACCGCCGCCATACCGTACAGCACCAGCTGCAGGAAGGAGCCAACAACTCCCGCGGTCTGCGAGGTGAGCTGATTTAACTGGCTGTATCCTGCAACTATTACAACCCATGCCCAGCTGTAAAGCATAAAAACACCGCCAAAAACACCGCTGAGCATAACCTCAAAGCTTCTCATTTGCCCGGGTGTGCCAGCAGCCGCCTCTTCTGGCGCGGATGCGACCGTGGTGTCTAACGCGACCGCGGGTGTGTTTTTAAGAGGGTCTTTTTGCGGCACAGTTTGCTCTGTAACGCGCCAGGATCCGCTTTTCTCGGTAGTGTTTTCTGTCACAGTTTAGCCTCTGTTTGTGTTGTGCTTAAATAATAAGCGGTGGCGAGCCCACGCTGCAGCGCAAGACCCACCTCCCAGTGTTTAGCGCGCCGCAGTGCCGTCAGTGTAGTCGTCGTCTTGCAGCTGCCACGCAAATAGTTTGCGCAGCTGCACACCCGTTTTTTCAATCGGGTGCTCTTCAGCGCTGCGACGCAACTCACTAAACTCAGGCGCACCAGCGCGCTGATCAGCAATAAAGCGCTTCGCAAATTCACCGTTCTGAATATCCTGCAAAACAGCGACCATGTTCGCTTTAACCTCTGGTGTGATTACGCGCGGACCGGAAACATAGTCGCCGTACTCTGCGGTATCAGAAACAGACCAGCGCTGTTTTGCAATACCGCCCTCCCACATCAAATCAACGATTAGTTTCAGCTCGTGCAAAACCTCGAAATATGCAATTTCAGGCTGGTATCCTGCCTCTGTAAGGGTTTCAAAACCGTACTGCACAAGCTGCGAAACACCGCCGCAGAGCACTGCTTGCTCGCCGAACAGGTCGGTTTCTGTCTCCTCGGCAAAGGTTGTTTTAATAACCCCA
This sequence comes from Canibacter zhuwentaonis, assembly GCF_018531145.1. Taxonomy (GTDB): domain Bacteria; phylum Actinomycetota; class Actinomycetes; order Actinomycetales; family Microbacteriaceae; genus Canibacter; species Canibacter zhuwentaonis. Next base: position 424,727 of record NZ_JAHDSZ010000001.1, read on the forward strand.
GCTCGTGTGCCGCCAATAGCTTTTGCGTATGAAATAGCAGTCTGCCAGGCGCTGCCCGAAGCATCGGTTGCCACCGCAATAATATCTGGAATACCACGACCGGCAACAAACTCGCGGCGCACAGTGTGCCCCGGAGCTTTAGGCGCAATCAGGATCACATCAATATCGGCCGGCGCTGTAATATATCCGAAGCGGATATTAAAACCGTGCGCAAACGCGAGTGTTTTACCCGCTGCAAGATGCGGTTTAATCTCGCTGTTGTAAATCTCTGCCTGGCACTGATCCGGAGCTAAAATCATAATTAGATCCGCCCACGCGGCAGCCTCAGCAACGGTTTTTACCGTGAAGCCAGCCTCACGCGCCTTAGCGGCAGATTTAGAATCAGCGCGCAAACCAACGGTTACAGCAACCCCCGAATCGCGCAGGTTCATTGCGTGCGCGTGACCCTGCGCGCCGTAACCGATAACAGCAACTTTTTTGCCCTGGATAATGCTTAGATCAGCGTCATCATCGTAATACATTTCAGCCATGTGTAAAATCTCCTCTTTTATTATTTGACTAAGTTTAGAACAATAGCTTTAAAACTCTTTAACAGCACGCTCAGTAATAGACTTTGCACCTCGCCCCATGGCGATAAGTCCGGACTGCGCCAGCTCTTTAATACCGTAGGGCTCTAGCAGCTGCAACAGCGCCTGCACTTTAGCGCTGTCGCCGGTGATCTCAATGATCAGCGCATCCGCTGTCACATCAACTACGCTGGCGCGAAACAGGTTTACCGTTTCAATAATGTGCGAGCGCGTTTGTTTATCGCTTCGCACTTTTACGAGCACGTGCTCGCGCTGCACAGAAGACTCTGGCTTTAACTCAACAATTTTAATCACGTTGATCAGTTTATTAAGCTGTTTTGTGAGCTGCTCAAGAAGCACCGCGTCCTGATCGGCAACAACTGTAATCCGGCTGAAACCCGGAATATCTGCCGGGCCAACAGCGAGCGATTCAATATTAAAACCGCGCCTTGCAAACAAGCCCGCAACCCGGGTTAAAATACCGGGTTTATCTTCAACCAATAAACTTAAAACACTGCGTGACATTATTCCTCATCCCACTCCGGACTCATTGCCCTGGCATACTGTACCTCGCTATTTGATACGCCCTGCGGCACCATTGGCCACACCATCGCATCAGAGCTCACAATAAAATCAATCACAACCGGACGATCGTTCGTTGCAAGAGCTGTTTTAATAGCGTCGTCAATTTCTGATTCTTCAGTTACCCGCAACCCTAAACAGCCGTAGGCCTCTGCTAGCTTCACAAAATCTGGCACCATGATCCGCTCGCGCCCCGTGTTCAGTTCCGTTTGCGAGTAGCGCGAATCATAAAACAGGGTCTGCCACTGCCGCACCAGGCCGAGCGACGAATTGTTGATAACGGCAACCTTGATCGGAATATTATTTAATACGCAGGTTGCCAGCTCTTGATTTGTCATTTGGAAACAACCGTCACCGTCAATTGCCCACACAGCGCGCGCGGGCTGCGCAACTTTAGCGCCCATAGCAGCCGGCACCGCGTATCCCATAGTGCCAGCACCGCCTGAATTGAGGAAGGAATTGGGGCGCTCGTGCGGCAAAAATTGCGCACACCACATCTGGTGCTGCCCAACTCCGGACGCAAAAACACCCTCGGGGCCTGTTAGCTCGCCAATACGCGTAATTACGTGCTGCGGAGACAACAGACCGTCGCTGGTTTTTTGGTATCCGCGCGGATAGGTTTCGCGCAGCTCATTAATTCTACGCCACCACGCACTAATATCTGGTTTGCCGTGCGTTTCTTGATGCGCTTTAACAGCCTCGTAAAGATCCGCAAGAAACTCTTTAGCGTCGCCAACAATTGGCACATCCGCATACCTGATTTTTGAAATCTCGGCCGGGTCGATATCGGCGTGAATAACCTTAGCCAGCGGCGCGAAAAACTCTGCTTTACCGGTTACGCGATCGTCAAAACGCGTGCCTATCGCAATTAGCAGATCCGCCTCCTGCAGCGCCAAAACCGCCGGAACCGTGCCGTGCATACCGGGCATACCCAGATTCTGTCGGTGCGAATCGGGGAAAATACCGCGCGCCATCAGGGTGGTTACAAGCGGCACGCCGGTTAATTCTACCAGCGCTTTTAATTCCGCCGCAGCTTTTGCACGCCCCACTCCGCCGCCAACGTACAGCACGGGATTTTTAGCGGCTGCGATCAGCTCCGCAGCGGTTGTGATCTGCTTATTATTGGTGCGCGCACTGGGGCGATAGCCCACAAGATCAGTTTTACCCGTCCACACAAAATCGAGCTCGCCCTGCTGCGCGTCTTTGGTGATATCAACCAGCACCGGACCGGGCCTGCCGGTTGTTGCGATGTGATAGGCAGCTGCCAGCGCGCCAGGAATATCCGCCGCGTTTTTCACCAGAATTGAGTGTTTCGTAATTGGCATTGTAATGCCCACAATATCCACTTCCTGGAACGCGTCAGTGCCCATAAGCGTTGCAAACACCTGACCGGTTATCGTAATTAGCGACACCGAATCCATGTACGCATCGGCAATTGCGGTAACCAGGTTTGTTGCCCCCGGGCCGCTCGTTGCAACACACACGCCGGGCTTGCCAGTGGCTGCCGCATACCCTTCAGCGGCGTGGCCCGCGCCCTGCTCATGCCGCACCAAAATATGGCGCAAACCGAGTTTAGAAACGGCCAGAGCGTCGTAAAACGGCAGCAACGCGCCGCCCGGAATGCCGAAAATATCAGTTACGCCCAGTTTTGCGAGACTGTGTAAAACCGCGTCCGCGCCCGTCATGCGCTGCGCGGCTAAATCGTGGCTTAACCTCTCGTTTGTTGAATCCATCTATAATCTTTCCTAAAAACAATAAAACAGTGCGTTACCCAGTGGTAGCACCCTCTGATGCTGATCGCACGAGTTTAGAATACTTCGCTAGAACGCCCTTTGTGTACATGGGCTCAAGCGCTTGCCAGTTTTTTCTACGTTTTTCAAGCTCGGCAGCTGATACTAGCAAATCAAGCGTTTTGGCAATAACATCAACCTGGATTAGGTCACCATCATGCACCAGCGCAATCGGGCCGGCGTCTACAGCCTCTGGCGCTACGTGACCGATACACAGCCCGGTTGTGCCGCCTGAGAATCGCCCATCGGTCAATAATAGCACATCCTTGCCAAGCCCCGCGCCCTTAATCGCCGCAGTAATCGCCAGCATTTCACGCATCCCCGGGCCTCCCTTAGGGCCTTCATAGCGGATCACAACAACATCACCGGCACTGATTTTACCCTCTGTGAGGGCATCCATTGCCGCCCGCTCCCGGTCGAATACGCGCGCGGTACCGGTGAATTTCTCAAGCATAAACCCGGCCGTTTTTACAACCGCGCCCTCTGGCGCGAGAGATCCGCGCAGCACTGTTAAGCCACCGTTCTTGTGGAGCGGATTATCAAGCGTGCGCACAACTTTACCATCGAGCGGAGCAGGATTGAGTTCAGCAAGATTTTCCGCCACGGTTTTGCCCGTCACTGTTAGCGCGTCACCGTGCAGCAACCCGGCGTCAAGCAGCGCCTTCATAATCACTGGCATACCACCGACCCGGTCAAAATCCTGCGCAACATACTGTCCAAAAGGTTTCATGTCGGCCAGGTGCGGCACTTTGTCACCGATCCTGTTGAAATCGTCGAGTGTTAGCTCAACTCCTGCCTCGCGCGCAATCGCGAGCAGGTGCAGCACCGCGTTAGTTGATCCGCCCAGCACCATGGCAACAGCAATCGCATTCTCAAAGGCTCTGCGTGTTAAAATATCTTTTGTTGTGATTCCCCTGCGCAGCATCTCAACAACAGCCTCGCCGGAGCGATGCGCGTAGTAGTCGCGCCGTCTGTCAGCGCTTGGAGGCGCCGCCGAGCCGGGCAGACTCATACCGAGCGCCTCTGCCACACAAGCCATAGTATTTGCTGTGTACATACCACCGCAGGCACCCTCGCCCGGAGCAATAGCGCACTCAACCTTTTTGAGATCTGCTTCGCTGAGCGTGCCCGCCTTGCACGCGCCAACAGCCTCAAAAGCGTCAATAATTGTAACGGTTTTTTCTGTTCCGTCACTTAGCTTAACCCAGCCCGGGGCGATAGATCCGGCATACAAAAAGACCGAGGCGAGATTTAACCGTGCCGCCGCCATGAGCATTCCCGGCAGTGACTTGTCACACCCGGCAAGCACAACTGTGCCGTCCAAACGCTCTGCCATCACAACCGTTTCAACCGAGTCGGCAATAACCTCGCGCGACACCAGCGAAAAGTGCATTCCCTCATGACCCATTGAGATTCCATCGGAAACAGAAATTGTGCCAAACTGCAGCGGATATCCACCGCCCGCGTGCACTCCCTCTTTCGCGCCCTGAGCGAGCCTGTCAAGGCTTAAGTTACACGGAGTAATCTCGTTCCAGGAGCTTGCAATTCCAATTTGTGGCTTCTCCCAATCAGCATCGCCCATGCCAACCGCGCGCAACATACCGCGCGCAGCAGCCCTCTCAATTCCATCGGTAACATCGCGACTGCGAGGCTTCATCTTAATTTTTACCATTTTTATATTGTAATAGGTTATTCACCACCACCCCGATATAACAATCTTTTTAACGGCTATAATTTTATGAATATATATTTGTTTGTATGAAAGGCGCGAATATCCGCCATAAAAACGGGAGGCATAAAATGCGGATCGGTAAATACCTTGTAAACATCGGGATTATCAGCACCCTCATCAGCGCAACAAGGGTTGTGAAGCAAACAGCAGCAATGCCCCGTGACTGGCGGCGCTACATGGTGTGGGTCAGCTGGGTAATAAATCTCGTGATGGCTATTATGTCTGTTTACTATTCTGAAAAAGACAAAGCCCATGTTGAGCTTAAAAAAGCCGTAACACGCCGTCGCTAAACGCACATCATACAAACACTGATTAGGTTGTAACTTTTGGCTAAGAATCCACTTCACGCACACGCAAGAAAAGCTCCGAGCCAGAAACACGCGCTCAAGCGTAAAGCGCTGCTCGGAATTAACCGCGCCACAGTTCCCGTTAAAAAAGCGCTGCGCCGTGAAACAGTTGCCGGCATAATTATTGTAGGAGCTGCGCTGCTGGGGTTTTGGCTGGCAAACTCGCCTTTCGCAGAGCACTATTTCGCGCTCCGTGAAACAAAAATAGGGATTCCTCAGCTGGGCATAAATCTTGATTTAGGTCACTGGGCGGCGGATGGGTTGCTCGCGATTTTCTTTTTCATCGTGGGTTTGGAGCTAAAACACGAATTCGCACACGGCGCGCTCAGTAAAGTATCCACCGCAATTGTGCCGGTAGCAGCCGCCATTGGCGGCGTTGCCGTGCCGGCAATAATTTATATTATTTGCAACCCCGCAGGCTCTACCCTGCACGGCTGGGCTATTCCAACGGCAACAGATATTGCCTTTGCAGTTGCCGTGCTCGCGCTAATAGCGCCCAACGTGCCCACGTCACTGCGCGTTTTTCTGCTCACCCTAGCAGTTGTTGACGATCTCATCGCAATTGCGATTATCGCTATTTTTTACACCGCAGAAGTTCACTTCTGGGCATTATTTGCGGCCGTCGCTCCGATTGCCCTGTACGCTCTTTTGGCGCGCAAATTATCAGGGTTGCTCGTGCGCAGAACGTGGGCGCTCTGGGTGATTCTGTTCCCCATTGGGTTAGTTGTGTGGGCGCTGTTTCTTGTTTCGGGGCTGCACGCAACAATTGCAGGCGTGATGCTGGCATTCACAATTCCGGTTAAAACCCAAGAGGGCAGAGTTTTTGCCGAAAAACTCGCCTTCAAACTGGAGCCCATTTCTGCCGGTGTTGCAGTGCCTATTTTCGCGTTCTTCTCGGCCGGAGTTGCGCTGGGCGGCGAAACAAGATTCCCATTCGACTCGATTGTGTACGGCGTTGTTATCGGTCTTGTTGTTGGCAAGCCAGTGGGCATTATGCTCACAACATGGGCGATAACGAAGTTCACGAAGGCGACCCTCGATCCGCAGCTCAAATGGTCACAAATGCTCGCCGTATCGTCGCTAGCCGGCATCGGGTTTACAGTGTCACTGCTGATTTCAGAGCTCAGTTTTAATGATATTGCGGATCGTGAAACCGCATCTCTGGCAGTTATGACAGGGTCACTGCTGGCCGTGCTGCTTTCAACCGTGCTGTTTTTAACTATTGGGAAGCAGCAAAAGGTGTAAAAGAGGGAATACACGACAAAACGCCCGCCCTATAATTTGACGCTGTTACGAGCGGGCGCGCGCCCTATGATCTAGAGCACACCCCCTGCCGGCGTTTGTTTAGCCCGCCGCCTAATCTTTTAATGGGTGCAGATATTTAACAAATGCCTTTTTATCAAGAATCCGAAAGCCATATTCAGCTTCTGCCCTAATAGCTACCATTTTATGCGTAAACGTTAATAGCTGAGTTCCATCAGGCATTGGAACGCTAGCGTCCCTAGACTCTTCATAACTAATACTATCAACGCTACCCCAAATAATTTTGCTCCAGTCGCCGCCCGAAACCCGCGATTGTTTCATCTCCCACGCCGTCAGTAAAAAACACGTTCTTACCCATAACCGATCCCTTCTGCACCGGCGAGAGCTGATCCATAGACGGGTAGTATAACGCCCTACCCGTAGTATCTACCGCCGCGTTGAATAAAGGCTCAGCACGACGTGAAAAAATAAAACCGTTGCAGTCTTTAAACTTTCATACAACAGTTTCAGCCCCTCGTTAAGGTCCGTGTATAAGCCTCCGTCTTTCTGAGCGTTTTTACCAAGCTGAACCTGCTTACTAATTACCGACACGTGATTATCTGCTCCAAAAGCAGTGTTACCAAATAACACCGCCTCATCGAACGCTTTAGCAAACGCCGCACCCAGCTCATCAACTAAACTTTCCATATACTGGTGAAGGTTAGTTCTCACAACATCAGCAGACACCGCCGTTGTAAATGTCAGTTTACGGGGGACGCCTACTTTATGCACAGTAGCAGCGCCCTTAGTGGCACCTTTTATTCCTCCCTCACCCGTCCACTTAGCCTCTATTTCCTGCGAAATAACAGAAACAGGCTCGCCACTAGACGCAAAAGGAATCTGTTTTGCTAGTTATTGAACAGCAGATAATTCTTTTGCTTTTTGAAAATATGGCTCAGCCCGTTCCGGGGTAAGATATCGCGCAATCGAACCCGAGCTTGTTAGACTATCAAGTATTGCTGTATGCTTCCTACCTCCGCCGTCTTTTGCTCTTGTGTTTTGTACGCCCCTCGGGACTTGAACCCGAAACCCGCTGATTAAGAGTCAGCTGCTCTGCCAATTGAGCTAGAGGCGCGCATTGTAACGCAACAAGAATACATTTTATCAGCACGCCGGCAGTTTGCGCAAACATACCCACAATCCACTGCATCCGCTTAATACCCCGTGCCCGCTGAATCTTTCACAATCCCGCGCCCATCAACTTGCAGTCTGCGCCCGTACACACCCACCAACCAGACAATCCGCACCTCCGTAACCTGCGCCCGCACACCCACAAACCCCGCACACCCACATCCGCTGAACCCGCCACAGATTTTATCTTGTTATCCTAAAGTGATGATCAATTTTAACGGTGTCTCTAAAGTCTACCCAACCGGCTCTATCGCCGTTGAAAACTTTTCGCTCAGAGTTAAACCGCACAAAACAGTTGCGCTCGTCGGCTCTTCGGGGTCTGGCAAAAGCACCCTGTTGCGCATGGTCAACAGGATGATCGAACCCAGCAGCGGAGAAGTCTTGATTAACGGGCAAGACATCAGCACCGCAGATCCGGTACAGCTGCGTCGCAGTATAGGCTACGTGTTGCAAAACAGCGGGCTGTTACCCCATCGCACAGTGCTCAACAACGTTGCGGCGGTACCGCTGCTGTGCGGCAGCACAAAACAACAGGCTCGCAGCAAAGCTACTGAACTGCTCGAACTCGTCGGAATCGACACAGAGCTGCTGGCTCGCTACCCAGCAGAGCTTTCCGGCGGGCAGCAGCAGCGGGTTGGGGTTGCCCGCGCGCTCGCCGCCGATCCTGATATTCTGTTAATGGACGAGCCTTTTGGCGCGGTCGACCCGATTGTGCGGCGCGAACTGCAGGCAGAAACGCTGCGTCTCAAACAGGAGCTAAACAAAACCATCATGTTTGTAACGCACGATATTGAAGAGGCTTTTATTATTGGCGACGAAATAGTGCTGCTTGAAACCGGCGGTAAAATTGCGCAGCACGGCACACCACAAGACCTGATAACGAACCCCGCAAACGATTTTGTGCGCGACTTTATAGGTTTTTCCCGCCGCAACAAACAGCTAACGATCATCGACAGCAACGGCGTGAAACTCGTGCAAGACTCACACGGACTACCGCTCGGAGTGCTCAGTTAATGGACTGGCTCGCTGCCAACTGGCCGCACGTGTTAGAACTGTCACGGGAGCACCTGATGCTGAGCGTTCCCGCGATCTTTGTGAGCACGCTAATTGCGATTCCAATCGGGCGCGCAGCCTATAAACACCCGCGCATAGGGGGCGTTTTACTGCAAACATCCGCGCTGCTGTATTCAATTCCGGCGCTGCCGCTGCTGATTATCATCCCGATTCTGTTTGGCACACCCCTCCGCTCACGTGCGACGGTAATAATCGCACTCAGTGTGTATGGCACTGCGCTGCTCGTACACACCACGGCCGGCGCGTTTAGATCCGTTGACAATTCCGTGCGGGATGCGGCAATCGCAATCGGCAACTCGCAAAGAAACATTTTTTGGCGGATCGACCTACCGCTGGCACTGCCCGTGCTCTTTGCCGGGCTGCGCGTTTTGAGTGTTTCCACAATTGGGCTGGTCACAATCGGGGCGCTCATCGGAGTGCACAGCCTCGGCAGCCTGCTAACGGACGGTTTTCAAAGGGGCATTTACGCTGAAGTTATCACGGGTCTTGTTGCACCCGTTGTAATCGCACTGCTGCTCGATGCTGCGCTGGTGATTTTAGAGAGAATACTGACCCCCTGGCAACTAGTAGGCAAAGCGGTTAAACAATAATGAACCTGCTACAAGAGGCCATAGCATGGCTTATAAACCCGGCAAACTGGAGCGGTGCGGGCGGTGTTTTGGAGCGCATTCTGCAGCATCTGCTAATTACTGCTGCAAGCGTGGCGCTCGCGAGCGCGGTTGCGCTTCCCGTGGGGATTATTATAGGGCACACTAAAAAAGCCGCAGGATTTGTGCCCGCGGTAACGGGTGCTATGCGTGCTGTGCCAACGCTCGGCATACTCACAGTTTTTGCGCTAATGCTCGGCATCGGGTTTCAAGCCCCGCTCTTGGCGCTAACAGTGCTCGCGATACCGTCGGTGCTTGCCGGTGTGTATTCTGGCGTAAACGCGGTTGATCACACCGTCACAAACGCGGCTAAAGCCATTGGGATGAAACCCACACAAATTGTTTTTAAAGTTGAGATACCACTCGCTCTGCCGTTAATTATTGGTGGGGTACGCGCAGCAACGCTGCAGGTTGTGGCAACTGCAACACTCGCGGCATACACAGCAGATATTGGGCTTGGCAGGTATCTGTTTGCAGGCTTAAAATCACGCGACTACACTGAAATGCTAGCGGCCGCGCTGCTTGTAACCGCGCTAGCACTAATTATTGAGATTCCTTTTGGAGTGTGTGAGCGCTTTGCTAAAAAACTATCACGAAACACCTCCAACGGCTAAAAGGAACGGCATGAATAACCGCAGAAATCGACATCTGATCAGCGTAATTACTGTTTTGGCAGTGTGCTTTGCCCTGCTTACCGGGTGTAGCAATGCCGATCCGCTGCGTGCAGGATACCGCATAAACAGTGACACAATTGTGATCGGCTCACAAGACTACTACTCGAACGAAATCATCGCAGAAATTTGGGCACAGGCGCTCGAACAAAAAGGTTATAAAGTGGATCGCCAGTTCAGAATCGGGCAGCGCGAGGTGTATTTGCCCGAAATTGAGGCGGGCAATATTGATTTGCTGCCAGAGTACACCGGGCCGCTACTCCAGTACTGGCAGCGCGACACCGCAGCACGCCGCAGCGATGACGTTTACGCGCAGTTGCAACGTGCAACTCCAGGCAAGCTGCGGGTGCTAGAGCAGAGCCCGGCAACCGATCAAGATTCGTACGTTGTTACCCGCGAGTTTGCCGACAAGTGGGCGCTCACAACGCTTAAAGACCTGCAGCGCGTAACAGCACCGCTCACAATTGGCGCGAACTCCGAGGCGCAAAAGCGCAATAACGGACCGCGCGGGCTGCAGCGAGTTTACGGCGTGCAAACCGGCTTCACCCCGATTGAAGACAGCGGCGGACCGCTCACGGTGCGGGCGCTCAAAACCGATATGATCCAGCTCGCTATTATTTACACGGCAGATCCCGCTATCAAAGCTAATAATCTTGTAGCGCTGGAAGACACCGAGGGGTTGTTTCTAGCGTCGCACCTGGTGCCGCTGGCGAGCAACAACGTTAGCACCGAAGCGGCCACGATTATCAACAGCATATCTGCTAAGCTCACAACAGAAACCCTGATCGCGCTTAACGAGCGCAGCGTCACAGAACAGCTCACCGCAGCTATTATCGCAAAAGAATGGCTCGCGCAGGCACAGTTGTAGTGTTTGGCGCAGGTGATTTACTCGAAAGCGGATTAACACCCACAGGCACAGGAGGGGTCGGGTGCAAATCCCTCAGGCGCAGGGTCAGCGGGCATGGCACCCACAAACGCAAAACCGTAGGCACAACACGCACAGCACCCGCAAACGCTGCGGACATACAACGCCCGCAGCAGACGCAGCACAAGCAGGCATAGCACCCGCACAGATCACCGCCGAGCGGCATCGAGTAAACTTATCTGTGTATGGCACAACATCATTTACTCGGAGCAGAAAAGATCTCACTAACCTTCCCCACTAAAGATGTGTTCACAGATCTCACGCTCGGTATCGCAGAAGGAGACCGCACGGGCATTGTCGGGCGTAACGGTGACGGCAAAAGCTCGCTGCTGAAAATATTAACCTCACAGATTCAGCCAACCGCGGGACAGGTAACCAGGCGCGGCGGAGTTAGCATCGGCATGCTCTCACAGCAGGACACGATCAACTACGAGCAAAGTGTTGCGCAAAATATTGTTGGAGATGTACCAGAGCACGAGTGGGCTACCAATCCGCAAATCCGCGATGTAATTAACGGGCTTGTAGCCGACCTTGACTGGCTCGGATCCGTGAGCAAACTGTCGGGCGGGCAAAAGCGACGGGTTGCGCTCGCCGCAATTCTGGTGCAAGACTGGGATATTTTGGCGCTTGACGAGCCCACCAACCACCTGGACATCGAGGGAATTGCTTGGCTTGCCGCGCACCTTAAAACCCGCTGGTCTAAAAATCAGGGGGCGCTGCTCGTGATAACGCACGACAGGTGGTTTCTCGACGAAGTTTGCAACCTCACATGGGAGATGCACAACGGCACTGTTGAACAGTTCGAGGGTGGTTATGCCGCATACGTTTTACAGCGGATCGAGCGCGACAGAATCCTGCAGAGCGCCGCGCAGAAGCGCAACAATCTGCTCCGCAAAGAGCTTGCCTGGCTGCGTCGCGGCGCGCCCGCCCGCACCTCAAAGCCAAAGTTCAGAATTGACGCCGCTAACGAGCTGATAGCGGATGTGCCACCGCTCAGGGACTCTATTAATTTGCAGCGGCTGTCTGTCTCGCGACTGGGCAGAGAGGTTGTTAAACTATGCGATGTTACAGTGCGCTTCAGCGATGCTACCGGATGTGAAAAAACCGTTTTAGACGGGGTTGATTGGGATCTTTCTCCCGGCGAAAGAACCGGCATTCTGGGCGCTAACGGAGCCGGAAAATCAACCCTAATATCCGTTATCGCAGGCACTCTGGAGCCAACATCAGGCAGAGTTAAACGCGGTAAAACGGTGAAGCTTGCCGTGCTTGATCAGAGCTTTAGCCAGCTACAAGAGATCGGCGCGGATAGGGTGCGCGAGGTTTTGGCGCGCACAAAAACCTCTTTTAACGTTGGAGGCAAAGAGCTCACACCGGCGCAGCTGCTTGAACGGCTGGGCTTTAGCACCGAACAGCTGTCAACCCCGGTTGCGGATCTTTCAGGCGGCCAAAAACGCCGCTTGCAACTGCTGCTAATTCTGCTCTCCGAACCGAACGTGTTAATTCTGGATGAGCCCACCAACGACGTTGACTCAGAGATGCTTACCGCGATGGAAGACCTGCTCGACTCTTGGCCAGGCACACTGCTTGTTATTTCGCACGATCGCTATCTTCTAGAGCGCGTCACCGACAATCAGTACACGCTGTTACAGGGCAAACTGCGGCATTTACCGCGCGGTGTTGCAGAGTATTTGGAGCTGCGTCGCATAGCTAGCGCCGCTAAACAGCAGCAGCCGACGCGATCCGCTAACACATCTAAGACGGCTACCGAGTTGAAAAGTAGCGAGCTGAAAGGCAATGAGCGGCGCTCTCTCGAGAAAGAGCTCGCCGCAGTTACGCGCAAAATAGACAAAATAGCGGCTCAGATTAGCGCCGCAGAGGCAGAGCTTGCGCAACTTGACCAGACCGACTACGAACTGCTCAATACTCATAGCACGCAAATTGCTGCGCTGCGCGCCAAACTGGAACAGCTCGAGGATCGATGGCTAGAGCTGGGCGAACTGCTGCAGTAAAATGTTTGGGAACTACATCCCAGTTTACACCAGGCAAAATATGTGGTGTTAATGCGAATATCAAAAAAGTCATTGACTTTATAGCTTCGTTCCGATGGATGCAAAACAGCGGAGGAAAAAACTGGCGGACTTGAATAGCTAAATACTTTCTCACAGATAGAATCTGGATGTTTCTAGGAAGAGAATAATCGCGATATCTTGATATAGTAGATTGTCAAGCACTAAGCAGGCGTTTTTGCAAAGAAGCCTGTTTTGTTAAATTTCGGAAAGTAGATTTGAAAAGTATTGAGGAGGTACACTATGTTTAGCCACTTTTCAAATGAAGTTGATGGACAACTAAAGTTTTATCAAGATTATCTACCTCTCGTTGATAAAACTTTGACAACTGATGACATTCTTGCTGAATATACAGATGGTTATTTAAACGGAAACTTACTGGAATTTAAAGTTGTCATCAATGATATTAACTCTGTTTTATTCCAAGCTATTAAATACCTCTCAGCTCGTCGTATTAAAGGAAGAGAAATTCCCAAAAATATCTTACTAGTATCGCTAACAAATCAAAAAGTTTATATCTTTTCTAGCGAAGATTACCTATCAGATATTGAAAAGGTATATTTTGGTGGTGCAAGTCTTAAAAATTCTGGGTTCTCTGCAGGCAATCCGATTGAAACACTAGAATATGGAAAAAGCCAATTTGATGAAAGTCGCTTGATTTCCCTGTTGCGTTCCAAACTATATACCAAAATCAATATTGACGAAAACTGTATTGTCGGGTGGGCAGAACGCTTTTATCGTGAAAACAAAGGAGCTAAAAAATCCGATTTTATTGGCGACTACACTGGTAAGGTAAAAATTATTGGTGAAATTCGTAAACCTGAAAAACTCAAAGATTTTATCAATCCTTATGTTGGAGAAACCAATGCACAATTCCAATATTTGATGGATAAACTTAACGATACGTTACAAAAGAAAAACTTAGGAGCTTTCTATACTCCTGAATCCTATGTTAATAAGTCGTTAGAATTAGTCCGTCAAGCCATTCAACGTGTTCCCACAGGAAATGATTATATCATTTTAGATAGATGTGCTGGAACTGGGAATCTCGAAAAATTAATGAATGACGAGGAGTTGAGCCACTGTGTTCTTTCAACAGTTGAATATTATGAATACAAGGTTTTGCTTGAATTACTGGGAGATAAAGTTCGCCATATTATCCCACCAACTGAAAAAGAAGATACTTTTAATATGGGATTGGTTCGTGGAGCAAACGCTCTTAGCTATGAATATGTCAACAATGAGATTATTCAACGTTATCTAAATGACCCCAACGTAACAATTATTCTGTATGAAAACCCTCCTTACGCAGAAACAACCTCGATAGAACACCAGAAAATAAGGGCTGGGAAATCCGCGTCTACGTGGAAAAAGAGTTTTTTAGTAAACGAAATGAAGAAAGAGGTAAAAGGAACTGCGACGAATGACCTTGGAAATGTCTTTATTTGGTCAGCCTTTAAATATTACCTTAGACAGCCGACAGATAGTTATATTGTTTATAGCCCTGTTAAATACTGGAAAGCTCAGCATTTAGTCAATCAAAAATTTTTAGACGGTTTTGCTTTTAATCGAAAACACTTCCACACCAATACTGATGCGATGATTATGTGCGCTCTCTGGAGCAAGGAAGAACTCTCTCAAGATATTCTTGATTTAGAAGCATATAATATTGATAAAGAAGGGAAATTGCTTCCTGAAAATAAGGTTCTTGTCAAAAGAATATTTAGCACTTATAGCCAATACTACTTTGACAAGCGACAGTTTTCTGACGATAAAAACAATGGACTGCAGCTAGGACTAAATGGTAAAGAATATGAGGGAAAAACCAAAAGAATTACCTCTTTGTTTAATTCAAACATTTTAGGTTATATGGCTGTATACAGTTCTGGATTTGATAACCCAGATTTACATTCTACCCTAATTAGAGCAGGTAGATACGATGGTCATGGATTCTTCCTGCGCTCTGATAACTTTTTAGAAAAACTGCCGATGTTTGCGGCTAGTCGCTATATTACATATAATCGGCACTGGACACAGCGTGCCAACATTATGAAATCTGCGGATGGTTCTGAGCGGTTTAATAAGGCTGTATCTAACAATAAAATAGAGCAAGAACTGTTAAAAATTCTGCTATTCACAACGCTTGAAACACAAAATCACATGAGAAGCTTGTATGGTTCTGACGGACGATTCTATCGTAATGAGTTGTCACTGGATAACTCTAACGGAGACACGCTAGCCACAGTCAAATTGGCAAAGTTGAAACAAAATCCTAAAGAAACTGCACTGTTTGAGCAGTGGCAAAAAGTCTTATCAGAAGCTAAAAAACAGGGAACTACGACTCTGAATTGACATATTCTGTTTATCAAATCATTGATGAACTTAATACATTTGAAAAAGACGATAATGATAAGACTGTCTATCTTTATCCTGAATTAAACGGACACTTGAACACCTTAAAAACAATGGTAAAAGAGTATTACAATTCTGAAATTGTGCCTTTCCTGTTTGAATATGAGTTTCTGAAATAAGAACCCAAAAGATGATTTCTGGTTGCAAGTCGCCTTTTTGATATGATTAGAAACCCTATATCTATGATCAGTTTAAACTGATACCCAAATGTTTTTAGACAAAATCACGCCCACTGTAAAGGATGTGCCCCAAAATGGCAAACACTAAAACTCTTTCCAGCACTCCCAGCGCAATTGCTTTTGCGGTCGCGCTAGATGTTTTGATGATCGCCCTGTTTGCGATTGTTGGCCGGCAGAATCACGCAATCGGGCTAAACTTCGTGAGCGTTTTGCAGACGATGTGGCCTTTTGTGATCGGGCTGCTGGTAGGATGGCTGGTTTTTCGCGTCTGGCGCAACCCGTTTTCTCCCCTGTACGGGCTGGGTTTGGCAGCTCTTACCATTGTTTTTGGGCAGCTAATCAGGATTCTTAGCCGTACAGGCGCTTTTTCAATACCCTTTATTTTAGTCAGCGTCTTTGCACTGTTACTGCTGCTTGTTGGGTGGCGGCTCATTGGCACGGGTGTGAGCGCGATTGTGAGCAAATCGCGTAAACGCTAGCGCCGCAAACTAAGCGAATAAACGCCGGTGGTTAAAAGCCGCGGGCGCTAAAAATATGGGTTCTGTGTTTCCTAACACAGAACCCATAAAAATTATGCGCTTTAACTATACGAGCGAACGCAGCACGTACTGCAGAATGCCGCCGTTGCGGTAATAATCCGCTTCTCCCGGGGTGTCTATACGCACAACAGCGTCAAACGTGACCGTCTCGCCGTTTTCGCGAGTTGCAACAACCCGCACGGTCTTTGGTGTGTAGCCCTTGTTAAGCTCGGTAACACCCGAGATGTCAAAGCTCTCAGTGCCGTCTAAGCCGAGCGAATCGGCAGACTCCCCCGCCGGGAACTGCAGCGGCAAAACACCCATACCAATCAGGTTAGAACGGTGAATCCGCTCGTATGACTCGGTGATAACGGCACGCACGCCCAGCAGCGCAGTGCCCTTTGCAGCCCAGTCACGGGAAGAACCCGAGCCGTATTCTTTGCCGCCCAAAACCACAAGAGGAACACCCGCCTCTTTGTAGTTCATCGCAGCATCATAGACGGTAGACTGCTCTCCCGCGCGAGTAAAGTCGCGAGTGAATCCGCCCTCTACCCCGTCAAGCAGCTGATTCTTGATGCGAATATTCGCGAAAGTGCCGCGGATCATAACCTCGTGGTTGCCGCGCCTTGAGCCGTAGCTGTTAAAGTCTTTCGGCTCAACCCCGCGAGCCGTTAAATACTGACCGGCGGGTGTTTCAGCGCGGAAAGAACCAGCGGGTGAAATGTGGTCTGTTGTCACAGAATCGCCAAGCTTCAAAAGCACACGTGCGCCTGAAATATCAGTTACCGCGTCTTGCTCAAGCCGCATCCCCTCAAAGTAAGGAGGTTTGCGCACATAGGTGGAATCCTGATCCCAATCAAAAATAGCGCCCGTTGGGGTTTCCAGGTTCTGCCAGCGCGCATCACCATCAAAAATAGTGCTGTACTTAGAATCGAACATCTCCGTATCAATAGACTCGTCGATAATTTGCTGCACTTCGCTTGCGTCTGGCCAGATATCGCGTAAGAACACGTCCTGCCCCGCAGCATCCTGCCCCAACGGCTGCGTCTCAAAATCAAAGTTCATTGAACCTGCCAGAGCGTAAGCAATAACCAGCGGCGGAGATGCCAGATAGTTCATCTTCACATCCGGGTTAATACGACCCTCAAAGTTCCTGTTACCAGACAGCACAGCGGTCACAGCAAGATCGTTTTCGTGCACCGCCGCAGAGATTTTCGTATCTAGCGGACCTGAGTTACCAATACAGGTCGCGCATCCGTAACCGACAACATAAAAGTTAATCGCCTCGAGATACTCCAGCAACCCCGACTTTTCGTAGTAGTCGGTAACAACTTTTGAACCCGGAGCCAAAGACGTTTTAACCCACGGCTTACTGGTAAGCCCCTTACGCACAGCATTACGCGCGAGCACACCGGCGGCAACCATAACCGAGGGGTTAGAGGTGTTTGTGCAAGAGGTGATTGACGCAATTGAAACAGCGCCGTGATCAATCTCAAAAGTGGCGTTTTCTGTGACCACGGTTACCGGATTGCTGAAACCGTTTTCAGCCGATGCTAAATCACCCCGCACGTAGTTCTTAAGGTCTTTAGCGAATTGAGTTTTCGCCTCTGTCAGCTCGATTCTATCCTGGGGACGTTTTGGACCGGCAATAGATGGCACAACAGTTGCAAGATCAAGCTCAATATACTCGCTGTATTCAGCTTCGTTAGACGGATCGTGCCAAAAACCCTGCTTTTTAGCGTAGGTCTCAACAAGCTCAAGCTGCTCTTGGCTTCGCCCGGTGAGCTGCAGATAGTCGAGAGTAACCTGATCTATCGGGAAAATCGCGGCGGTTGAGCCAAACTCCGGGCTCATATTGCCGATAGTGGCGCGGTTTGCCAACGGCACAGCCGCAACGCCCTCGCCGTAAAACTCAACAAACTTACCAACAACACCGTGCTGGCGCAACATCTGAGTGATTGTCAGCACAACATCGGTCGCGGTTGCGCCAGCTGGAATATTACCCGAAAGCTTAAACCCAACAACCTTTGGAATCAGCATCGAAACTGGCTGACCGAGCATTGCCGCCTCAGCTTCAATACCGCCAACGCCCCAACCGAGCACGCCCAAACCGTTTACCATGGTTGTGTGCGAGTCAGTTCCCACACAGGTATCCGGATAGGCTCTCATTACCCCACCAACCTCGCGAGTCATGGTGACGCTCGCCAGGTACTCAATATTAACCTGATGCACAATACCCATGCCCGGCGGCACAACCTTAAAATCGTTAAACGCAGTCTGCCCCCAGCGCAAGAACTGATAACGTTCCCCGTTGCGCTGGTACTCGATATCCATATTGCGCTCAATAGCGTTACTAGCACCGAAAACATCGATCTGCACCGAGTGGTCAATAACCATTTCAGCCGGGGCAAGCGGATTAATTTTGTTTGGATCGCCGCCCAGATCTAACACAGCCTCTCGCATCGTTGCAAGATCAACAATGCAGGGCACACCAGTGAAGTCTTGCATCACAACGCGCGCGGGGGTGAACTGAATCTCAGTGTCAGGCTCCGCCTGAGGATTCCAGTTAGCCAATGCCTCTATGTGAGCTGCTGTGATGTTCTTACCATCTTCTGTGCGTAATAAGTTCTCTAGCAAAACCTTGAGACTGTACGGCAAACGTTGCGCTCCGATAACACTGTGTAGGCTGTAGATCTCATACTCTGTGTTTGCTACTTTAAGTGTTTGTTTTGCTCCAAAAGTATTTACTGTGCTCACTACCAACTCCGCTTTCTGAGCATCCTTAAAAGAGGCTCATTTAGTTTGATGCCAAGATAATTTTACACGCGAAAAATATCCATACATCCAGCTTACTCTGCTGTAATTCTGCGACAAAATCGGCAATTCTTCAGATGAAACCAACGCTCATTAAGAGGTCAATTAAACACTCAGCAGCAGCTACGTAACAACCGTCGGAGCAACCCTGCGCACCCTGTCCGCTTTAATTGCCGCAGCACACACGCGCCAGGTTAAAAACAGCAACAACGCGTACAATGGCAGCCCCATAACGAGCCTTGCAACGCCGAGCCCTTCAACGTTGCCCGCGTAAAAAAGCGGCAGCTGCACGGCGAGGCGTACCAGCATTAGCACAGCCCAGGCAACGGTAAGTCTGATGCCTATCCGCCTCAGCTGCGGCACAGTGCGCCAACGCTGCAGGGATGAACTCAAAAAACCCGCAATCATGCCGATTAGCGGCACTCTGAAAGCAACCGACAGCAACAGAGCCAACGCGTAAACGCCGTTAAAAATAAAGCCCGGGATGTAATAGTCGCTGCCTTTACCACGCCACAGCACAAACAAAACGCACAGCCCGACACCGAACAGGGCGGATAATCCCGGGCTGAGATTCTCCCGGCGCAGAATCCGCACCAGCAGCAGCACGGTTACCGCACCGATAGCAAAACCGGCCGCCAGAAACGCCTCTTTGGTGATTGTAAACAGCAGCAAAAAGACCACGCCGGGCAGCGAGGCTTCGACTATGCCGCGCACCCCGCCGATACTTTCAAGCACCCCCGCTGCAGATGCGTCTTCACCGCGCGCGGCTTTTTTAGCCGCGCCAACAACCCCCATTGCAGACCCCTTATCCGCATCCTTTGCCAGAAGTATAATCCTGTTTTTAGAAGTATTATCCACGATTCAAATACCTTACTGTTCCTGCGAGTTGGACAGTCCCGACTCAAATTCGCCAGCTTCGGGCAGCTGCAGCAGCAGAATCTCTCCCGGCGGGATAGGACTCTCACCGCGCACAACAACCATCTCGCGGAAAACCGATTCAATGCCCGCAGCCCGCGCGGAATCCGTCGCCGCCGGACCAACGATAATCGCGCGCAGCATCCAGCGAGGGCCGTCAACCCCAAAACAGCGCACAGTGGTTTTTTGCTCCTGCGCTGCGGGCACAATTATCAGCTCCGGCCCGAAAGTTCCCTGCTGCGCGGTAACCTCAGCGCCCTGCTCCAGCAGCTGCTCGTGCATCGCCGCACGACTCTGATTCCAAACCCCGGTTGTTTTGGGGGCAGAAAACGCCTGCGCCTGCAGTGTCGAGCCCTCGTAATCAACAGACACCGCGATAATCCGCTGCGAAACCTGCTCAATATCGAGCCGCACCTGCAGACCCTCGCGCGGCGCAACCTTAATCGCCCCAAGATCGATATACGGGCGGATCTGCGGCACCTCGCTAATATCGTAGGGACCTTTTACCGCACGGTCAGCTGGCGCGCACTTGCTCGTGTCGATAGCCTCCGCCTGAGCACCCTCCTGTGACCCCCGCTCAGCCTCGGAGCTCACCTCTTTTGTCACCTCGGTCTTGCTTGCCAAATTGTCTGTCCGACTTCTTTTTTTGAAAAACATTTTTATAACCTCGTTCTAAACTTTTATTCGGATACCCCGGTTGAACCAAATCCAGCAGCCCCGCGGTCACTGGTGGGCAATTCGGTAACACTGTTAAACTCAACTTCGGGCACTGCCATAATTACCAGCTGCGCAATTCTGTCACCGGCGCTAATTTGAAAACTGTGCTGCGGATCGTGGTTGATCAGCGGCACCATTATTTCACCGCGATAGCCAGAATCCACAACTCCGGGCGCGTTTAGCACAGTAACTCCGTGTTTCACCGCCAGCCCGGAGCGCGGCATCACAAACAGCGCATAACCTGACGGCACAGCAGCCCACACTCCCGTGGGAATAAGCGCCCGCTCGCCCGGAGCCAGGGTTACAGCCACCGTGGCGCGCAGATCCGCACCCGCATCACCCGGCATTGCGTACCGCAGCGGGGTTGCTGCCTGAATTGGAACAATAAGTTTTTTATTCACGGCTACAAGTCTACGAAATCTTTGCTCAGGATTCTATCCACAAGCAGCGCAATAATAGAATCTGTGAGCACATCCTCTAATCAAAGCGCAGTTTTTTACACAGAGCGCCTATTGCCAACCCCGTGGCTTTACCTGATCACGTTCTTAATCGTGCCCGCCGTGATTCTCCTGCTGCTGCCGGTGAATCTGCTGCTCGCGATTTTTTTGGCACCGACGGTTTATCTGCTCGTAATCACCATTTTGATTATGACAAGCCCTAAAATTATGGTTTCGCAAGACACTTTTTACGCTGGCACAGCGTATATCCCGCTCTCCTACCTTGGCACTGTGACCATCCTTAATCGCGACGAGCTCAGCATTGCGTTGGGAGTGCAGGCAGATGCGCGGGCATTTCTGATAATTCGCGGCTGGATTCACACCGCTTTGAAGGTTACTAACACCGATCCAACAGATCCCGCGCCGTACTGGATCGTAACGACCCGCCGCCCGCAGGAGCTGGCAGCAGCGCTCAACCGTGCGGCGCAGCTGGCGGATAACTCCTGAGTTATGCTACGCAGTCAGTGAGTTAGTCTACGCAGTCAGCACAAATATCCCCAATTTCACCCTCGCCCGCAAGCTGTGACTGGTGGCGCACCAGGAAACAGTTAGTGCAGGTGAACTCGTCGTCCTGCTGCGGCAGCACAACAACATCGAGCTCAAAGTCGGAGAGATCGTCACCGCCCAGCTCGAAGCCCAGATTGTCTGAGTCGTCAGCGTCGATGTAGTGAGAGCGAGAAGAAGCGCGACTTTCTTTTAGCGCATCAATCGAATCAACCTCTTCTTCAGCCGATTTACGTGGGGCATCATAGTCAGTAGCCAAAAATCAATCACCTTTATTTTTAGGATTTATGCTTATGGCGCACTATTATTACTGACTAATTCAAAAAACACAAATTAGACGCCCGTAAAGCCAAGAAAATCAGTGGCATTAGAAATATTTTTCGCGGGCGCAGTGCTGTTACAATAAAAAGCAACAAAAACGTGGCAAACTATATAAAACGCAACAAAACGAGCTTGCCGGAGGGACTGAAATGACAAACCTTAGCTTTGACCGCCGCAACAATCACGATCTGGTGCTTGTTAGCGAGGATGGCGCAGAATTCATCCTGCCGGTCACAGAACAGCTCTTGGCGGAGGTGCGGATTATAACGCAGCAGCAGCGCGGATTAAACAAGATTCAACCCGCCCTTGTGCAAAAAATGCTGCGCGCGGGCGCAAGCGTAGAAAAGATTGCGGCTGAAACAGGATTTGAGCTTAACGATGTGCAGCGTTTTGAAGCACCAATAAAAACAGAGCTCAGCTATATGCTTGAACGCGCAATGAGCACCCCGGTGCGCACAAATGCAGCACAGGAAGATACAGACGAAAAATTTGGCGCGGTTATTCAAGAGCGGCTAACAGGGTGTGGCGCTGCACATAGCACCTGGCGAGCATATAAAACACCCGAAAAAGGCTGGCAGATTGAGCTTAAGTTCAAGATTAACGATGTTTTGCACTGCGCAATATGGAGTTTTGACAGCCGTAAAATGATTCTTGCGCCGCAAACTCAAGACGCAATAGATCTCTCTAAACAGGGCGATGTGAGCGAGGTGCTAATCCCTAAACTGCACGCTGTGCAGGCAACAGCTGCTAGCGAAAGCAAAACCGACGGCGAAAACGCAACTGCTCAGGCTAGCACAGCAAACACCGCCGCACAAAAACCACAGCGTCCCAAAACAGAGCAGCACGACCCCTACGTCGGCGCGACCTACAACGCACCGCCAAAACCCGTTGCCAAAACGGCAAGCCTACTAGACGCGCTGCGTCGCAAACGTGACGAGCGCGCACAGGAAAACATGATCACCCTCGCCAAGCCTGACACAGCGAATCCGCACGGCACGCAACCGCTCAAACTGCCCGACTATGCAGCGCACACAACGCAAGATTCCTGTTTGATAACAGAACAGGAAACCGACGATGATGTTTACACGCAGTGGGAACAGGCCGGTTTTAACACCTCAGAAACTACCGCAATGTCCTTGTCGGATGGAGCGGATCTTAGCTCGCAGACAGTGCCACTGCCAGAGCAGCCCGAATCTACGGCAGAACCGACCACCGATGTAGCATCGCAGCAGGGAACTCAAAAGTCTACTCGCGGGGCAAAGAAGAAAAACCGCCCCGAAATTCCCGAGTGGGATGATATTTTGTTTGGCTCGCGGTCAAATAAAAACGGTGACAACTAGTTTGCTAAAGCTCCTGCGGTAAGCAGCACAATTCCTGTTTCAGAGTCGGTTAAACCGCCATGCTGCCCAATCATTTTACGGTAATAGTCAGCCTCACTGGTTGATAAATAGCTGTAGTTTTTGCGAGCCACAATAAAAACATCGCCCATGCGCGCGGCAACACCATCGCGCACCCTGCCAAACACTCCGGAGTTAATAAGCTCGGCTTTGGTTCCGGCAAAACAGGCATCACCCTCGCGCTCTTGAATCTGCCGCGCCAGCGCCTCGGCCTCGGTCGGAAATTTAAGATACAAACTTCTAAATCGCCCCTCGCCGCCAACGAGCGTTTCCGCGGGCAGTGTGATCCGCTCTTCGAGCACGCGCTTAGCCTTATCGGGCACGTCGATCATACCGTGATCCGCGGTTAAAAACCCACCAACGCCCTGCGGCAGCGTCTCCAAAAAGTGCCCAACAGTCACGTCTATCTCCTGCAACACACGCTGCCACTGCGCGCTGTGACAGCCAAATTTGTGCCCCGCCTGGTCGAGTTCATCAATATACAGATAATAGAGCCCCGAAGCCTGTTTCAGGTGCGCACTGAGCGCGGCAACTCTGTCTCTGATCCGCTTTCCTCCGACGTAATCTGTGCCCGTTAGAATCGCCGCGGTTAAACCCGAGTCGCAGTGTTCTGGGCGGGCAAAAACCTGCGCGGCAAAACCCTCCTCACGCACCCGCTCAAAAACTGTTGGCGCGAGCTGCCAGCTGCGCACGTTTTTAATATCCCGCCAATCCTGCAGCACTTTTGTGAGCTTCCCAGTTGCAGGGTTTAAGATTTTATAACCCACAAGCCCGTGATCTCCAGGCAAAACCCCGGTTGCTATGGTTGTGAGCGCGGCTGCTGTTGTTGTGGGCGTGACAGTTTCGATCCGCCGCCTGCTCAGGCTCATTAAATGCGGTGCAAGATGTTTGTAGTCGAGCAGGTTCTGCCACCCCAGCCCGTCAACAACAACCGCAACAACTCTGGTAACATTGCCAGATTGCAATTGTGCTAACGCCTTGGGCAGCAGCCCGGCAAGTTGCAGACCGCACTCTACTCGATTGGGTATCATACGATTATACTACTTTAAGATTTAGAAAGGCAGATTCGGTGTCACCACAAAATGGCAGCTCGCAGGATACGCAGCGGATCGAGGATATCGAAATTTCTGCGGAAATGGAAAACTCGTTTCTCGAGTACGCGTACTCGGTGATCTATTCTCGAGCTCTGCCCGACGCGCGTGACGGCTTAAAGCCCGTGCAGCGCAGGATTCTGTACATGATGAGCGAAATGGGGCTTGTTCCCGAGCGCGGGCACGTAAAAAGCGCGCGCGTTGTTGGCGAGGTTATGTCGAAGCTGCACCCGCACGGCGACTCTGCGATCTATGACACCCTGGTGCGACTCGCGCAGCCGTTTAATATGCGCACCGCTCTCGTTGACGGACACGGCAATTTCGGGTCACTCGATGACGGGCCGGCCGCGTCGCGCTACACAGAAGCCCGGCTGACCGTGGCAGCTATTGAGATGGTGCGCGGCCTGCACGAGAACGTTGTGGATTTTGGTTCCAACTACGATAACTCGCAGCAGCAGCCGCTGGTTTTGCCGAGCGCGTTTCCTAACCTGCTCGTTAACGGCGGCGGCGGAATTGCCGTCGGTATGGCGACCAATATGGCGCCTCACAATCTGCACGAGGTAATTGCGGCGACCAGATTTTTAATGCAGCATCCTGACGCTTCACTCACAGAAATAATGGCGTATTTGCCGGGGCCGGATTTTCCAACTGGCGGTATTCTAACCGGTCTTGACGGAGTGCGTGATGCCTATGAAAGCGGTCGGGGCACGCTCAGGATCCGCGCAAAAGCGAGTATTGAAACGCTAACACCACGGCGCAAAGCCATCGTTATAACCGAGTTGCCCTACCAGGTTGGTCCGGAAAAAGTTGTTGAAAAAATCAAGCAGGGCGTGCAAAGCAAAAAACTGGAGGGAATTAGCGACCTCAACGATTTTACCGACCGTAAAAACGGGCTGAAGCTTGTTATCACTGTTAAAACCGGTTTTTCGCCAGAGGCGGTGCTCGAGCAGCTGTATCGCCAAACCCCGCTCGAAGAAACTTTTTCAATCAATAACGTGTGCCTTGTTGATGGGCAGCCGCAAACGCTCGGTTTAAAAGAATTGCTGCAGGTGTATATTGCGCACCGGCTCGATGTTGTGCGGCGGCGCAGCCAGTTCAGGCTCGATAAGTGCCAAAACAGGCTGCACCTGGTCTCTGGGCTGCTGCTTGCGATAGCGGATATTGACAGGGTTATCACAATTATTCGCGGCAGCAACGACAGCGCTGCGGCTAAAGAGCAGCTGCAGCAGAGTTTTGAGCTGAGCGAAGCTCAAGCCGAGTACATTCTCGAGCTGAAGCTGCGCCGCCTCACAAAGCTCTCAAAAATTGAACTTGACACCGAGCAGGAAGAGCTTGCTAAGCAGATAGCAGAGCTGACCGAGCTGCTCGGCAACGAAAATATGCTGCGTAATACCGTGAGCGACGAGCTTGCAGAGGTTGCTGCAAAGTTTGGCGACAGTCGCCGCACAACCCTGCTATCTGCCGCAGCCACGCCACCCAGTAAGCGGCGCGCGCTGGATATAAACTCCCTCCAGATTGCTGATACCGCCTGCAAAGTGCTACTCTCTGCAACGGGTATGCTGCTGCGGGTGGATTTCTCTGCCGGGGATGCTTCTGCAGCGGATAATCCGCCGCCGCGCACACAACACGATGCGATTATTAGCCAGCTTGCAACAACCGTGCGCAGTGAAATTGCGATTTTAACAAGCCTAGGCAGGGTTATTAAGTTTAGCTCGGTTGATTTGCCCAGCGCTGCGGTAAACTCAGTGCAGCTGGCGGGTGGCGCACCGGTTAAACAGTATTTTGATAGTCTCGCGAAAGATGAGCGCGCCATCGCGCTGATTTCTGAAACGAGCGCGGTCCCGCTTGCGATGGCGACTAAGAACGGCATCGTGAAAAGGGTTGCGCCCGGCGAGTGGCCTAAAGCAACCGAGTTTGAGCTGATTGCGCGCGCGGAGCGTGATGAAATAGTTCACGCCGCATACACCCGCGCAGAAACCGATGAGCTGGTGTTTATCACCTCTGACGCGCAGCTGCTACGCTACAGCGCTGCAAAAGTACGCCCGCAGGGACGCGCGGCGGCGGGTATGGCGGGTATTAAACTCGCCGCGGGAGCACAGGTGGTTGCATTTAACGTTGTTGCGCATGATGCGCTCACCGACGCAAAAGTACTCACCTATGCGCCGCGCGCGAACAACGCCGCTCCACTGTTTGGTGAAACCGCATTCGGATCAGCGAAAATAACGCCGCTACAGGAGTTCCCGCCAAAGGGGCGCGCAACAGGAGGAGTGCGCGCGCACCGCTTCCTGCGCGATGAAAATCAGCTTTCGGGTGCCTGGGCTGGCACACAGATCGCAGTTAATGCGAGCGATGGCACAGTTCGCGAGATTCCCAACGCTGAAGGCAAACGCGACGGATCAGGAACTGCTGTCACAGCAACGTTTGAGGCGTTTGGCGAGCAGCTCTAACACCGCTTGTTAGCGGGATCACACGCGCCAAACCCGGTGCGCTGCGCATTAAGAGCTGCGCGCGCCCAATAATACGCGTACAAACACGATGAGCTGCGCTTCAAAAACTGCGCGCGCCCAGTCCGCGCACAAATTTCGCCCACCAATCAGACCGCTAAGCGTCGATGTGAGCTGTTTTAATCTGTTTACTGCCGGCAATAATAAAGTTTTTGCGCGGCGCAACCTCACTGCCCATAAGCAGCTCAAAAGTGCGCTCAGCGGTCTGCGCATCCGGCACCGTAACGCGCCGCAGCAACCTGCCAGCGCGATCCATTGTTGTCTCCTCGAGCTGTCTCGCGTCCATCTCACCAAGCCCCTTATAGCGCTGAATCGGCTCTTTGTACCGCTTGCCGGCGCGTTCCAGCTTGCGTAACAGTCGCTTCAGCTCCGCTTCGCTGTAGGTGTAAACAGTCTCGGATTTTTTTTTGCCCGGGTGCATCACGACAACCGAGTGCAACGGCGGAACCGCCGCATAAACGCGCCCCGCATCAACCAGCGGCCGCATATACCTAAAAAACAGCGTGAGCAGCAGGGTTCTGATGTGCGCGCCGTCAACATCGGCATCGCTCATTAAAATAATTTTTCCGTAACGGGCAGCGCTCAGGTCGAAAGACCGCCCCGATCCGGCTCCCAAAACCTGAATAATGTTGGCGCACTCGGCATTTGCCAGCATATCTGCAAGGCTCGCTTTTTGCACGTTCAAGATTTTTCCACGGATCGGTAACAGCGCCTGATACTCAGAATCGCGCGCCAGTTTAGCGGTTCCCAGAGCAGAATCACCCTCCACAATAAAAAGCTCACTGTTTGCAACGTCGTTAGACCTGCAATCAACCAGTTTTGCGGGCAATGACGAGTTTTCAAGCGCGTTTTTACGGCGTTGCGTGTCTCGCTGAGCACGGGCGGTGAGCCGTGATTTCATTTCACCAACAACTTTTTCTAAAACCGTCTGCGCAAACTGCTTATCGGCTTTTGCACTCGATTCAAACTTTGCGGTTAGCTGTTTTACAACCTTGCGGGCGACAATCTGACGCACCGCAGCAGTTCCCAGCACCTCTTTAGTTTGCCCTTCAAACTGCGGCTCCGGCAGTCGCACAGTCACAATCGCGGTAAGACCCGCCAAAACATCATCTTTTTCCGGTTTTTGCGAGCCAGCTTTTAGCTTCCGCGCGTGCTGTTCCACCTGTTTACGCAAAACTTTAAGCAGCCCTGTTTCAAATCCCGCGAGGTGCGTGCCACCCTTAGGGGTTGCGATGATGTTCACAAAACTTTTAACGATCGTGTCGTATCCGCTTCCCCAGCGCAGCGCAATATCAATTTCGCAGCTTCTATTAACCTCGCGCGATTCCAGCCTGCCCGTGCTTTCGTCAAGCACCGGCACCGTCTCTGTAAACTCTGCGCTGTCTGTGATGCGGATCGTGTCTGTTACCGCGGCATCCTTCGCCAGGTAGTTCACGAACTCTGCTATTCCGCCCGCGTAACTGAACTCCTGCGAGCTTGGCGTCTCAGGCTGCCGTTGATCAACAATCGCTATTGTTAGCTGCGGCACCAAAAAGGCAGTCTGTTTAGCACGAGCTGTGAGCATTTCATAATCAAACTCGACGTCAGCCAGAAAGCTCTGCGGATCGGCCCAGTATTTAACCCGGGTGCCGGTTTTACTTTTCGCTATTTTTCGCATTTTCTGCAGCGCCTCGCCCGGTTTTGCGGGAGTAAACTCTGCGGTGGCGGTGTGATCCGCGAAAAAACCGGGCACTCCGCGTTTAAATGAGATACCCCAGGTGTGCCCGTCGCGATCGATTTCAACGTCCATTCTGAGCGACAGAGCGTTTACAACAGAGGCTCCAACACCGTGCAGACCGCCGCTGGAGCCGTATGAGGAGCCGCCAAATTTACCGCCGGCGTGCAGTTTTGTAAAAACCAGTTCAGCGCCCGTAAGCTGGCTGCGCGGCTCAATATCAACCGGCACTCCACGCCCCTGATCCTGCACCAAAACACTGCCGTCAGTGTTAAGGGTCACCGTGATTTTCTCGCCGTACCCGGCAAGCGCCTCGTCAACAGAGTTGTCTATTATCTCCCAGAGGCAGTGCATTAGACCGCGTGAGTCGTTTGAGCCAATGTACATTCCGGGTCGTTTGCGCACGGCTTCGAGTCCCTCAAGCACGGTTAAGTTGCGCGCTGAATAGTCTGTTTTGGGCATTTTATCCTTAAGTAAAAACTTACGAACCGGCACACTAACGGCGAAATAGGCCACCTCAACGGCAGCTCTGCGCCATAAAGCAGTGACCTGCTTTACTCTAGGTAATCTCGCAGCTGCTGTGACCGTGACGGGTGACGCAGTTTAGCCATTGTTCGTGACTCGATCTGGCGGATCCGCTCGCGCGTGACGTTAAAGGTTTCACCAATCTGGTCGAGAGTCTTTGGCACGCCGTCACCTAGCCCGAAACGCATTCTAATAACCCCCGCCTCTCGCTCAACGAGCGAGTCGAGCAGCTGCTCAAGCTGTTGCTGCAGCATTGTGAAACCAACCGCATCCGCCGGAACTATCGCCTCGGTGTCTTCAATCAGGTCACCAAACTCGCTATCCCCGTCTTCGCCCAGCGGTGTGTGCAGTGAAATAGGCTCACGCCCGTATTTCTGCACCTCAACAACTTTTTCCGGAGTCATATCAAGCTCTTGGCTGAGCTCCTCAGGGGTTGGTTCACGACCAAGATCCTGTAGCATTTGGCGCTGCACACGCGCGAGCTTGTTAATAACCTCAACCATATGCACGGGGATTCTAATCGTGCGTGCCTGATCCGCCATCGCGCGGGTAATCGCCTGACGAATCCACCAGGTTGCATACGTAGAGAACTTAAAGCCTTTAGTGTAGTCAAACTTTTCTACGGCACGGATCAAGCCCAGGTTGCCCTCTTGGATCAAATCAAGGAACTGCATTCCCCTGCCGGTGTAGCGCTTCGCGAGCGACACAACCAAACGCAGGTTAGCGCCCAAGAGATGCGCTTTTGCGCGTGCACCGTCTCGCGCAACGGCCTTAAGCTCACGGCGCAATTTTTTAGGCAGGTCTGTTTCGGTAGCGAGTTTATCCTCGGCAAACAGCCCCGCTTCAATACGCATTGCAAGATCGACCTCTTCTGCCGCGGTGAGCAGTGAAACCTTGCCGATTTGCTTCAGATAGTCTTTTACCGGGTCGGCTGTTGCGCCGGCGATTTGAGAGCTGCGCTGCGGCACTTCTTCGTCTTCGTCGGCGCGCAACACAAGAGCTCCAACAGGAAGCGGATTGGTGTTGCTAATTCCCGAAATCTTACTGTCGTTAGCGTCTTGCTCGGCATCTTCAACGATATGCTCAAACAGGTTTAGGCGTTCTTCAGGATCTAGCGTTTCGTCTAACTCTGCAATACTCTCAGCATCGAACTTAGCTGCGCTCTTTTTGGTGCTGCGCTTAGTTTTAGGCTCGGCAACAGAAACCGTTGTAGTCGCGGTTTTACGCGCGGTCTTTTTAGCAGCTGCGATTTTTGTTGTCGCAGCCTTAGCTGCAGCAGTCCTGGTCGTTGCGCTCTTAGTAGCTGCAGCAGTCTTAGTAGCTGTACTCTTGACCGCGTTCTTAGTGGTGGTCGCTTTAGCAACCCTTGTTTTCACTGCGGCGGTCTTAGACGCTACACTCTTGGTTGCGGTCTTTTTAGCAGCTGTTTTAGTCGCCACAGCCTTAGTGAGAGCACTCTTCGCCGCACTCTTCGTAGCGGTTGTCTTAGCTGCGGTCGTTTTAGTTGCGGCACTATTCGCGGTTGTTTTTGCCTCGGCAGTCGGCTTTTTCTCCGCGGTTTTTGCCGTTTCGCTCTTTTTAGCGCGCGCTTTAGCCAGTGTCTTTTTTGTAACCGTTTTAGCGGTCTTTTTATCAGCGTCTTTTGAATTATTCTCAGTGATTTTTTTGGCTCTTGAAGTTTTAGCCTTTGATGCCGCGCTCCCTTGATCTGTTGTGGCTACCACAAGCAACCCTCCTGTTTCACTACTAGCTACGAAACTTGCGCACGCAAGTTAATCCCGTGTCAAGGCGCTAACATTTCATCAGCTACAAGGCCTGAACGGGATAATCAAAGTATTATACCACAGAATAACTTAAAATAAGCCTTGCTGCGATCCGCTATCCCTCAGAACTGTCGCCACCCGCGTCCTTAGAGCCCTTAGATTCTGCGTCACCAGCCGAGCGCGTCCACTCATCTCTCGTGCCTGCTCTGTCAGCATCACCGGCATCCTCCTGCGAAAATAAATCAGCGAGGTTTTTACCACCAACCTCGGTGTCACTCGCGAGAAACTTCTCAACCTCTTGCCCCAGCTCATCGGGAGTTGGTAAATCATTAAACACGTTCAGATCCGTACTGTCCAGCTTCACTTTTTCTTTAAATCGATCATACATACGCTCAAGATCGGCAAGTATTTCAGCAAACTCGGGGTTCTGCGCCATCCGCCTCGAAATCTCCTGCTCGAACTTTTCTTCATGCTCAATCAGCTCTTCGGAACTCATAATTATGCCCGCGATTTCTGAGATGATCGAAAGCCCCGCGCGCACTCCCGCCGGGTAATAGCCCTGTTCTGACACGTACTGCGGGATCATCAGCATACAGCCGGTAACCTCGTGCGCATCCCGCCGCAGCCGTTCTTCTAAAAGGTGCACAATCCCGGAGTTAATGCACATTTTAGGTCGCCAGTCAGAGAGCATATCGGTAAAGTGCTTGTTAGTGCCGCTGAAAATCTTGGCCGTGGGACGCGTATGCGGCACCGGCGTTGGGAAAGTGTCAAGCCAAGCAACAACTCGCACCTCAAGATCGGAGGCGAGCATACTAACAGCCCCAGCGAATCGCTGCCAGCGGTAATTGGGTTCAGCACCTGCGAGCAGCAAGAAATTATTGCCAATAGCATCTGAGCAGGCATAAAGCGAAATTGTGCTCGCCTCAAAATCCTTAAACTGGGTGTTTTCAAGCCATATTTCAGGACGATTTGCGCGATAGTCTACTAGCAGATCCGAGTTAAATTCCGCGATTAGCGCAACCTTTGCGGAGTTCTCCAGCAGGTGTTTAGTCAAACTTCTAACGATCCCACCGCTGTCAACAATGGCGGGGATCAGCACGATTAAAGGCAGCCCAGGGGGCACCGCTTTATACAAACTCTTAATAAATACCATCGATTCGCGCACATCTACAATATTACCCGCTCCCGCTGTAAATTAAGCGCCACGAGAGCGACACCTTCGCGCGGCAATATTCTCGCATGCCAACATTTCAGTCCCTGAGAATCTTTATTATTCTACGCGTAGTAGAATTACAGTTACGATTTAACCCGTTCTAATTAAACAGGCGGCTATCAAAATTCCTCAACCTCTAGGAGAGCCTTAATGGCAAACACACAGTTCGATGTAGTTATTTTAGGCGGCGGCAGCGGCGGATACGCCACCGCACTGCGCGCTAAACAGCTCGGTATGTCAGCGGCTATTATTGAAAAAGACAAGCTCGGGGGCACCTGTCTGCACCGGGGTTGCGTGCCAACTAAAGCGCTATTGCACTCCGCAGAGGTGGCGGATATTGTGCGCGAAGCAGAAACATACGGTATTCAGGCGCTGCTAACAGGTCTTGATATATCCGCTGTGAGCAAGTATCGCAAAGATATTGTGAGCTCAAAACACAAGGGATTGCAGGGGCTGCTCAAAAAACAGGGAATTACCGTTATTGAGGGCGAAGGTAAACTAACCGCGCCCAACGAAATCACGGTTAACGGCGAAAAAATTACCGCTAAAAATGTTGTTTTGGCGACGGGTTCATACTCTCGCACTCTGCCCGGCATCGAGATCAAGGATCGGGTTATTACAAGCGAGCAGGCTCTGGAGCTTGCAGACGTGCCAGAAAAAGTGCTGGTGCTTGGCGGCGGCGTAATCGGCGTTGAGTTTGCCAGTGTGTGGCGCTCCTTTGGCGCAGAGGTGACAATTATTGAGGGTCTCCCACACCTTGTTCCCAATGAAGAAGAGTCGGTTTCTAAACAGCTTGAGCGAGCTTTCAAAAAGCGCGGGATCGGCTACAACCTAGGGGTTCGCTTTAAGAGCGTTACACAGACTGCAGACAGCGTAACCGTTGAGCTGGAAGACGGTAAAACTTTCGCCGCAGAGTATCTTCTAGTTGCTGTTGGCAGGGGTCCTGCAACCGATAATATCGGGCTTGACGAGGTTGGCGTGAACCGCGATCGCGGTTTTGTAACCACAACCGAAAGGCTGCAAACTAGCGTGCCCGGAGTTTGGGCGGTGGGCGATATTGTGCCGGGGCTGCAGCTCGCTCACCGCGGATACCAGCAAGGCATCTTTGTTGCAGAAGAAATTGCTGGATTATCGCCGCGTGTTATAGCAGACGTTAACATCCCAAAGGTTACATACTGCGAACCTGAAATCGCTTCAGTTGGGCTCACCGAGGCAAAGGCTAAAGAGCAGTACGGCGCGGATAGAATCACAAGCTACGAGTATAATCTTGCTGGCAACGCGAAGAGCTCAATTCTTGGCACGGCCGGTTCTGTTAAGGTTGTGCGCGAGGTTGATGGTTCGGTGTTGGGTGTGCATATGATCGGCTCGCGCGTTGGTGAACTAGTTGGCGAAGCCCAACTGATCGTAAACTGGGAAGCATACCCAGAAGACGTTGCGCCACTAATTCACGGTCACCCCACGCAGAACGAAACAATCGGCGAGGCTATGTTAAAACTCGCCAATAAACCTTTGCACGGCGTATAAAATGCACTGGCAATAAAGATCTAAACACGGAAACGGAGAAAATTGATATGAGCGAGGAAGTAATCCTTCCCGCCCTTGGCGAAAGCGTTACCGAGGGAACTGTCACACAGTGGCTAAAAAAGGTTGGTGACAAAGTAGCAGTTGATGAACCGCTGCTGGAGATTTCAACCGACAAAGTAGACACCGAGGTGCCCTCACCGGTTGCCGGTGTGCTAGAAGAAATTCTTGTTGCTGAGGATGAAACCGTTGAAGTTGGCGCTGTTCTAGCAAGAGTTGGTGACGGATCTAGCCAAAGCACTCGGG
Organism: Canibacter zhuwentaonis; assembly: GCF_018531145.1. Taxonomy (GTDB): domain Bacteria; phylum Actinomycetota; class Actinomycetes; order Actinomycetales; family Microbacteriaceae; genus Canibacter; species Canibacter zhuwentaonis. The sequence goes on from NZ_JAHDSZ010000001.1 coordinate 458,471, forward strand.
TAGAATCAGAACCCCGGGTCGTAGCTAGCGAAAGCACAGAGCCTGAGGAAACTGCTGCGGCGGATTCACAGGAAACCGCGCCAGAGCCTGCTTCTGAACCGAAACCCGCCCCAGAGCCTGAACCAAAACCAGCTCCTGCTCCAGCTCCAGAACCTGCCACAGCAAAGCAAGAGCCGCAAAACGCGCCGGCTGCAAGTGCTCCAGCAAGCCCCGCCAAGCCGTTTGCGTCACCGCATAGCGCAGCTCGGCTGAACGGTTACGTAACCCCCATTTCACGCAAGCTAGCTAACGAGCTAAACGTTGATCTCAGCACGGTTAAAGGCACCGGAGTTGGCGGCAGAATCCGCAAAGAAGACATCAGAAAGGCAGCCGCTGCTCAGAGTTCTGCGCAAGGCATCGCTGGCACGGGTGTGGCATCAAAGCCTGAGGAGTTTAAAGTATCAGAGCTGCGCGGCACATCCCAAAAGATGAGCCGCCTGCGCAAAGTTGTTGCCGAGCGCGCTGTTGAGTCGCTGCAGAACACCGCCCAGCTAACCACAGTTGTGAAGGTTGATGTAACGCGGGTTGCTAAACTGCGCGCCGCTAAGAAGGATGAGTTCCTTACGAAAACCGGCAATAAGCTTTCGTTTATGCCGTTCTTTGCGCTCGCCGCAGTTGAAGCCCTGCAAACGTATCCGATTATCAACTCAACTGTAAAAGATGATGAGATTATCTATCCCGATAGCGAGAATCTAAGCATTGCTGTTGACAGTGAGCGCGGGCTACTAACTCCTGTTATCAGCGCTGCCGCCAGCAAGTCGATTGCCGAGCTGGCAGCGAGCATCGCGGATCTAGCGGATCGCACTCGCAACAATAAGCTAAAACCAGACGAACTTGTCGGAGGTACTTTCACCCTCACTAATACGGGGTCGCGCGGTGCGCTCTTTGACACGCCGCTCGTATTCCTACCGCAATCTGCGATTTTGGGAACCGGCGTTGTTGTAAAAGAACCCGGGGTTGTTGCAACACCTGAGGGTGACGTAATCGGCGTACGCTCTTATGTTTATCTTGCGCTCTCATACGATCACCGCACAATTGACGGCGCGGATGCGGCTCGATTCCTAACACAGGTTAAACAGCGCCTCGAAGCGGGCAATTTCGAGCCTAACCTTGGCATCTAACTAATCCTCACAAAATAGTTGGTGGTGGCAAAACAGCACCGCCACCAACTGTTTTCAACAATCGCTACTCCAGAAAGTTTTACACACCCCTGCTGCTCTGATTAAACTGCGAACCGTAAAAGGCTTAGTCTTTAGACCATGCTGCACAAACTTTCCCCCCGTCGTATGCTGCACAACACCGCCCATCTTGCGTGGCTGATGCTCGCGCTTATCGAGGCACTAGAGCGCCCAAGCAGCACGCCCAGCGAATGCATCCGCCTTAAAAAACGTGGTTTTCGCGTGCATGACACGGTTTTACACTTAAACACGCAACCGGAAACAAGCGCACACCACTCGCATGATGAAATGTGCCGGTTATTTAAGTTTTCAGCCGCAAGCCTAATGAGCCTGCTGAGCTACAACCCTGTTTCGCACGCGCTAATAACCGATTCTGTAACACAGAGTATTTTATTTCTCCGCCAAAACCCGGCGCATAAATCTTACATAGGATACAGCAATCACGATATTTTACGCGACGAAATACTGTTGCGCATAACACCCATTAAGCCATCCGAAATTATCGCCGTCGCGCTGTAAGGCAGAAGCTCTAAACTCTCCACGGTATTATTGTAGTTATGGCAAAAAAAGACAGCACTAAGCGCTCCCCCGGGCGTATTAAACAGATGATTCAGGTCTATAAAACGACCGCAGAATACGATAAAACTCTTCCGGTTAAACTCATAATAGCTTTTCTGCTACCCATTGCGCTAGCAGTGCTTGTTGCCGCGCTCCTTCCGGGCACAAATATCGCAGGCTGGATTCTGTGGCCAATAACCGGCGTGCTGCTCGGCATCCTGCTCGCAATGGTAATTCTCGGCAAACGCGCGGAGGCCATGGCTTACGCGCAAATAGAGGGTCAACCGGGAGCTGTTGGAGCGGTTCTTTCGGGCGGACTACGCCGTAGCTATCGCGGATCAGAAACCCCGGTCGCAATTGCCCCACGCACTCGTGACGCGGTGTATCGTGCAGTTGGCAAGGGTGGTATTGTTCTGGTTGGTGAGGGTAATCCGAACAGACTTGAGAAGCTTATTCAAAAAGAAACCGCGCACATGAAACGCATTCTGCCAAATGTGCCGGTGACCAGCATTTTTGTTGGACGCGAAAAAAACTCGCAGGTAGCGCTTCCAAAACTAGCCAAAGAGATTTATCGCACCAAGAAAGCACTTAAGCGCGGCGAAGTGCAGCAGGTTCATATGCGAATTGAGTCCCTGAGCTCAGCTCCTCTGGCGATGCCAAAGGGAATTGACCCGAACAGGATTCGCAAACCCCGCAAACCGCGCTAGATTACACAGGTGTCGCATTTAAAAGTGCGGCATCTATATTTTTATGAGCACAGTGCCCGGTATTTTATCGTGGAAACCGCGGTGATCTGAGTCCCAAACCAGCACGGGAATAACTATTGCCAGCAGCAGCGAACGCACCAGAGGGCGCCAAACACCAACCCACTTGCCGTTAAGCGCAACAACTCGCAGCCCGAACAGCAGATGCCCGCAGGAGCCGCCCGCGGTGCTGATAAAGATGCTCTGCGTTACAAGGAACACTAGCAGGGTAACCAGCGACTCTGCATCCAGCGACGGCGTAATAAACTTCCCCAGCAGCATTGCCAGTGCCCAGTCTACGCAAATCGCGAGAATGCGGCGACCAAGACGCGCAATTGAACCGCTGCCGTGCTCTTTAAGACCCAGCCTTTCCCCCGGAAACTTACTGGGCGGCAGGTCACCAAATTTTTGTGGGTGCGCAGTTTTTGACATATTCTTAATCATACCGCAGCGCCCCAATTAGCGAATTACGTGCGCCCTGCACAGCAGCCCGCCCTAGTAATCCCAGCAGCCCGCGCACACCTACAACCGGCACCATAAGCGACGGCTCGCGCGTATCCCAGTCCGGCACCCGTGTGCGCACAAATCCGCCCGCGCACACCCCGACAAAAATCCCATGTGCGCACTAATCCAATTCACAATTTCAAGCGTTACAATAAACTGGAAAATAAAATGGTCACAGCAACCATTACGCGCTACCCTAAGGCCTTTAACAAGGAGCTAATTTGTTTAGTACACCCGCAGAGATGATGTCGTATATCCAAGCAAACGATATTAAGTTTGTTGATATCAGATTCACAGATCTCCCCGGAGTTCAGCAGCATTTCAACGTCCCGGCCGCAACGCTTGACGAGAGTTTTTTCACCTCGGGGCAGATGTTTGACGGCTCCTCGATCCGCGGCTTTGTCGGCATCGCAGAATCAGATCTGCAGCTCATCCCAGACGTTACAACCGCATACATAGACCAGTTTCGCGCCGAGGCAACGCTGATTGTTATCTGCGATATTTACAACCCACGCACAGGTGAAATATTCCATAAAGACCCCCGGCAGGTCGCCAAAAAAGCCGAAAAGTATCTCGCCTCATCTGGCATTGCCGACACCGCATTTTTCGCGTCAGAAGCCGAGTTCTACGTTTTTGACTCCGTTAAAGTGCGCAACGAGCCACAGGCGAGCGGATACGAAATTGACGCAGAAGAAGCCCCCTGGAACAGCTACGCAAACGAGCCGGACGGCAACCTGGGCAATAAAACCCCGGTTAAAGGCGGCTACTTCCCGGTATCACCTGTTGATAAGCAGGCGGATCTACGCGATGATATCTCGCTGCGCCTAATCGAAGCGGGATTGCACCTGGAGCGCTCACACCACGAGGTTGGTGCTCCCGGTCAGGCAGAAATTAACTACCGCTTCAACACGCTGGTTGCGGCGGCGGATGATGTGCTCAAGTTCAAATACATCGTAAAAAACACCTCCGAGCTGTGGGGTAAAACCGCAACCTTCATGCCAAAACCCGTAGCCGGTGATAACGGTTCAGGAATGCACACGCATATGTCACTGTGGGCTAACGGTGAACCGCTTTTTTACGATGAGAACGGCTACGCCGGGCTCAGCGACACCGCGCGCTGGTATATCGGGGGGATTTTGCAGCACGCCCCGTCACTGCTTGCGTTCACAAACCCAACAATTAACAGCTATCGCAGACTTGTTAAGGGCTACGAAGCGCCGGTTAATCTCGCCTATTCGGCAGGAAACCGATCTGCGGCGATCCGCATCCCCCTCACCGGCAGCAACCCCAAGGCAAAGCGGATCGAGTTTAGGGCACCCGATGGCGCTAGTAATCCGTACCTGGCTTTTGCGGCGCAGTTAATGGCAGGGCTAGACGGCATTCGCAATCGCATCGAGCCGCTCGCGCCGATCGATAAGGATCTCTACGAGCTGCCACCTGAGGAGGCCAGGGGAATCCCGCAGGTTCCCGGGTCGCTCGATGAGGCGTTGGCTAATCTTGAGCGCGATCACGAGTATCTTTTGGTCGGCGATGTGTTTACCAAAGAGCTTATTGAATCGTGGCTCTACTACAAGCGCACCGCAGAAATCGAACAGCTCGCGCTGCGCCCGCATCCGATGGAGTTTGAGCTGTACTACTCTATCTAAAATATTCGGTTACGGTTGGCGTTACCACATAACTTTTTCTTGCAGCAACGCTAACCTCATAAGCTATCAAAGCAGTATCTGGTCTTAGCCCGGTTTAATTAAATAGCGCCTCCTTGAAATATGCACTATTTTGTGCTCTTCTTATATTTCTATTCGACGGCACTCAATTGCGCTAATAAAAACACGCCGACCCGCGGTTTTGCTTGCGCAAAATAACGTTTAGTTATATTATTTATAATAATCTATTAAGGTTGCTGTTTTGGAACGGCCTCCCGTTCCAAAACAGCAAAAAGCATACAAATAAACCGCGATTTACAAACAAGAAAGATTTATCAGCAATGTCAAAAACCCGGTCTACGCCCAACGCAGCAGCAAAAACTCGTACGCCAAAATGGCTCACAGGATTTAGCGCCCATATAGCCGCCGGTCTGATTCTAGGTCTGATACTCGGGTTTAATGCCCGCGAAAACAATATCGAGTGGCTATCAAACTCACTCACCCAGGTTGGCAACGCCTATGTGCAGTTGCTGCGGCTGCTAGTTGCGCCCCTAATTTTTGCGGCGGTTGTAACCTCGATCGCGAATCTGCGTAGGGTAACTAACGCCGCCAAACTTGCGCTCTCAACCCTAATGTGGTTTGCGATAACCGCGTTCGCCTCAGTGTTCGCTGGAATTGCGGTAGCGCTGCTCACACAACCGGGAGTGGACACCAGCATTGATGCGGCAACCGCCTCTGAGCCGAAAACAAGAGGATCCTGGTTTGGGTTTCTGCAAACAATTCTCCCGACAAACTTCTTCGGACTATCTGCCAATCTTGCTGATGACAAAGTGTCACTCAGCTTCAACGTGCTGCAGCTACTCGTAATCTCACTAGCTATAGGTATTGCAGCTATAAAAACCGGCAAAGCAGCTGAACCCTTTTTGAATTTTACAGAATCGTTCTTAAAAGTGATTCAGGTTGTTTTATGGTGGATCATTCGGCTTGCCCCGATTGGCACCGCCGCACTTATTGGCAAAGCCGTCTCCACTTATGGCTGGAGCGCGCTCGGCACGCTCGGCAAATTTGTGCTCGCAGTTTATATCGGACTTGCGCTAGTGATCACGGCAATCTATCCAACCGTGTTAAAACTCAACGGGATTCCCGTGCTCGGTTTTTATCGTCGCGTATGGCCGGTATCCTCACTCAGTTTTGTAACCCGATCATCAATGGGCGTGATGCCTGTCACTCAGCGCATTGCCGAGCGTGCACTCGGCGTGCCGTCCAGTTACGCCTCGTTTGCGGTGCCGCTCGGCGCAACAACCAAAATGGACGGTTGCGCCGCAGTTTATCCAGCGATTGCCGCAATTTTTGTCGCGCAATTTTACGGTATCGAACTGAGTATCACACAGTATCTGCTCATCATTTTTATTGCGGTAATTGGCTCGGCGGCAACCGCCGGCACAACCGGCGCAACGGTAATGCTCACCCTAGTGCTATCAACTCTCGGGCTGCCACTCGAGGGGGTTGGACTGCTACTTGCAGTCGAGCCAATTGTAGATATGGGTCGCACCGCCGTAAATGTCACAGGGCAAACACTTGTGCCCACCGTCGTAGCAAAACGCGCCGGATTACAAGACATCGAGGTGTGGCATGCGGCACAAAAATCAGGTATGAAATCGCTAGCTCCAACCTTTTCGTAATAGGTTCAACGCACTCCACAGATTAGCTTGGCTAATAATGCTATAACAGCACGCTAGCCAAGCTAATCTATATATCTAAAGCTGCCGCTTGTTAGTGTGCTAATAAAAATTAGTTTTGCTTCTGGTTTTCTGCTAGGAAACCACTTTTAGCGCCACAGAATCTAAAATCACATCAGATAAAATATATTGTCAAACACTGCGGCGTGCTAAAGCAAATATGTCTTATAATATTCTACGTAGACGAAACGTACTGACTTACGAATTAAAGCTGATTCAAACTCGCCCATTCGACGGGTACGAGCCAGTGAAACAAATAAGTTTTCAAAATCGTTACATTAACAATAAAGTAAGATTGCAGTTTGCAAATCAACAAAAAGTATTATCGTGGGGGGTTTTTAATGAAAAACACTAAAAGCACAGCTGGGCGCTCAGTCGTCCTCATAGTTTCTATAGCCGCGTTAGCCGGCTTTCTATTCGGATATGATTCAGCGGTAATCAATGGTGCCACCGAGGCTATTCGCGCACAGTTTGAAGTCGGCTCTGGAATTTTATGTTTTGCGGTAGCTTCAGCGCTAATCGGCGCGGCCATCGGCGCTTTCTGCGGAGGGAATCTAGCCGATAAACACGGTCGCATTCTAGTAATGAAAATAGCCGCAGCGCTGTTCTTAATTTCAGCTGTCGGCTCCGGTTTAGCACCAGAAATAATCTCGCTTGTGGTGTTCCGCGTTATCGGCGGTGTGGGCATGGGTATCGCGTCTATTATTGCGCCTGCCTACATTGCAGAAATAGCTCCCACTCGCGTCCGCGGTCGCCTAGGATCCTTACAGCAGTTTGCTATCGTTCTGGGTATCTTCTTTTCCCAGTTAATCAACAAGTTAATTGCTGATAGCGCCGGCTCATCCGGCGCAGAATGGCTCTGGGGGCTAGAAGCATGGCGCTGGATGCTGTTAGTAGAGTGCCTGCCTGCTGCAGCCTACTTAGTGGGCGCATACCTCATTCCTGAGTCTCCACGCTTCCTCGTATCCATCGGAAAACAAGCGGAAGCACGACGGGCGCTTAGCATTGCGCTCTCCGAAAAAGACGTGGACGCATCATTGACTCGGATCGAAGAAACACTGCGCACCAATCGCAAACCTCGGTTCTCCGATATCCGTGGCAAAGTAGCCGGTCTGAAACCAATCGTTTGGGCTGGTATTTTGCTGGCAGTTTTCCAGCAGCTAGTAGGTATCAACGTGGTGTTCTACTACTCCAACACCCTGTGGCAATCAGTCGGCTTCGATGAATCACAGTCGTTTATTTTCTCTCTCATTTCAGCTGCAATCAACGTGACAGTCACCATCGTAGCTATTATGCTGGTTGATAAAGTTGGACGTAAACCACTGCTGCTAGTAGGTTCTGCGGGCATGGCAGTAACACTTGGAATCATGGGCATCGTTTTCGCTACCGCAACTGTCGGCGCAGGCGAGCCTATCCTCGAGGGAATTGCCGGACCTGTTGCACTTGTCAGCGCTAACCTGTTCGTTGTTTTCTTCGGCGTTTCATGGGGTCCTGTAATGTGGGTAATGCTGGGCGAGATGTTCCCGAACAAGATTCGCGGCGCCGCTTTGGCCATAGCCGGATTTGTGCAGTGGTTCGCAAACTTCCTTGTAACCCAAACGTTCCCACAGCTCGCCGAATTCTCGCTGGGGCTGGCCTACGGTCTATACGCAGCTTTCGCGCTTATTTCCTTCTTCCTGGTCTGGAAGTTTGTGCGTGAAACCCGCGGTGTCGAACTTGAAGACATGGTAGAGTAACAAAAGTAAGGGACTTATTATGTCTATGGCGATTGGAATTGATATTGGCGGCACAAAGATAGCCGGTGGTGTGGTAACTGCGGATGGAGAAGTCCTCGCAACAGTTACAAAACCCACCCCAGCGGCTGATCCTAATGCAACAACCAACACAATCTTGGCTGTTATCGCAGAACTACGCAGTAATTATGAAGTGACCGCTGTGGGTCTGGGCGCTCCAGGGTTTATTGATAATTCCCGCTCGAAAATCATCTTTTCGCCAAACATAACCTGGCATAATGAGCCCCTATCCCAAAAAATATCGTCATCCACCCAGCTGCCGGTGATATTAGAAAACGATGCAAATGTTGCCGCCTGGGGAGAGTTTAAGTTTGGCGCAGCTCAAAACCACCATACTGCAGCAGTTATCACAGTAGGCACTGGAATCGGCGGAGGAATTATTCTTGAAGACCGCTTAATCCGCGGAAGTTACGGCTTCGCAGGAGAAATCGGTCATATGAACATGGTTGCGGCGGGGCGTCTGTGCGGCTGCGGCGCAAACGGGTGCTGGGAGATGTACTCTTCGGGCAATGCTCTAGTAGAGTATGCGCGCACCCGTGCCGCTCAGACTCCCGCTGATGCTTCAAAAATGCTTGAATTAGCAGGAGGTTCTCCGGCGGGAATCACCGGGTTAATTGTGACAAAAGCTGCGTCCGAGGGCGATCGCGCTGCCCAAGATTCATTCCGTGAAATAGGCAAATGGCTCGGGCGAGGGATGGTTAATCTTGCCGCAATTCTGGATCCAGAAGTTTTCGTCCTAGCTGGCGGAGTCTCTGAAGCGGGAGATCTATTGCGTGTGCCTGTAGCTGAGTCCTTCAAAGAAAACCTGGTCGCCTCCGATTACCGCCCCAGTCCTTTAATTCTGTTGGCTAAATTACGAAATTCAGCAGGGCTAATTGGAGCGGCAGACCTGGCTCTAGAAGCGGTTAAAAAGAAAGTTTAAGTAGCTCCGTGAATCGTGTCGCGCACGTGCTTATCTTAGATTTATCCGGTATCTCACGATGTGTCCACCCTCCCATCATCCGCGCTGATACCATAAAACTCGCGTTCAAAAATACGCCGCGATTTGCGTGATAACGCAAACCACGCTTCTTCTAGCGCGGTTGTTGTGCCGGGCTTGTAATCTAAGATCCGCCCCACTCCCTCGAGATCGTGGCGATCCTGCGGCAGTGTGTCACTGTTTCTGCCAGCCCACAGCATTTGCGCCGAGCGCAGCTCGCTGGCAAGCTGCCACGATTTAATCAGCGTGGTTGCGTCCGCTCGCGCGCACAGCCCGAGCGCGGCTGCCTCGGTGAGCGCCTGCACGGTGCTGGTTGTGCGCAAACGCTCGTACTGGTGCGCGTGCTGCAACTGCAGCAGCTGCACAAACCACTCCGTGTCACTGACCCCGCCCGGGCCCAGTTTCAAGTGCCGGCGCGGCTGCACCCCGCGCGGTATCCGCTCATTTTCCATGCGCGCTTTGAGCAAGCGCACCTCGCGCAACTGATCCGCTGTAAAATTGTTTGGATAGCGGACAGCGTCAGCCAGCCGCATAAAATCCTGCCCGAGCTGAGCGCTGCCAGCAACGTATTTGGCGCGCAACAGCGCCTGCGCCTCCCAGGTGAGCGAGCGGCTCTCGTAGTATTTTTGATACCCCGCGAGATTGCGCACCAGCGGTCCGTTTTTACCGTCGGGTCGCAAATCGAAGTCAAGCTCCAATCCACACAGCGGATCCCGCGTCTGCTCAGCCAGCAAGTTAATAACCTGCAACGCCGTGTCAAGCCCGCCCGCGTGTCCCTCGGGCGCGCGATACACCACGATCACGTCAAGATCAGAGGCAAATCCTAGCTCCCCGCCGCCGTAACGCCCCATCGCGATTATCGCAATTTCAAGCTCGCTAGCGCCCGTAGTGTGAGCGCTCACCTGCTCTAACAGCACCCGCAGCAGCGCAGTGTAGGTGGCATCAAGCCCTGCGGCAACGGCAACCTCGTCTAACACGCCGGTTATTCTGCCCAGCCCAAGCCGCAGTATTTCACGCCGGTTTAGGGATCTCAGGCTCGCGCCAACGGCCGCAATGCCGGTTTTGCGGGAGGTAACAAGTCGCATTTCAGCCGTTAAATCATCGCATGAGCGCGCGCAGAGTTTCTCGTTGTTTTCGAGCCAGGCAACCGACTCCGGGGTTTTTTCTAAAAGATCTACGAGATACCGCGACCCGGCAAGCACTTTCATTAAACGCTCGGCAGCCTCTGCCCCGTCGCGCAGCAGCCGCAAATACCAGGGCGTGCCCGCGTTTGCCTCGCTAATCCGCCGAAACGCGAGCAACCCCGAATCTGGATCTGTGCCCTCCCCAAGCCACTGCACCAAAACGGGCAGGAGGTGCTTTTGAATCTGCGCGCGACGGCTGGTACCGGCGGTGAGCGCGGCAAGGTGGCCAAGCGCGGCCGCGGGATCCTTGAAACCAATGCTTTTGAGCCGTGCCGCTGCGGCGTCCGTTGTGAGCGCGAGCTCGGCGAGTGGCAGCTGCGCAACCGCGCTCAGCAGCGGGGCATAAAAAACCTTCAGGTGCAGTTTACGCACCAGCCTTTTCGTTTGCTGCCAACTGGCAAGCAGCTGCTCGCTGTTTTGCAGCCCCACAGCTCGCGCCAAAACACGCAGCTCCTCGGGGTCGTCCGGAATTAGCGCGGTGCGGCGCAGCTGCTTTGCCTGCAAGCGGTGCTCTAGCACGCGCAAAAACTGATACGCAGCGGCGAGCTCCTCCGCGTCGGTGCGCGCAATATAGCCACCGTCACGGAGCGCAACCAGCCCGCCAAGCGTTGCCGCGCACCGCAGGCGCTCATCGTGCGCCCCGTGCACGAGCTGCAACAGTTGCACGCTAAACTCAATATCGCGCAGACCACCGGGGCCCAGCTTCAGCTGGTTCTCAATATCTTGCGGATCAATGTGCTCGGTCACGCGCTCCCGCATCCGCTGCACACTGCCAACAAAATCTTTGTGTTCCCGCGAGCGCCACACATAGGGCTGTGTTTGCGCAATAAACTTTTGCCCCGTTGCAGCATCTCCGGCAATAAAACGCGCTTTTAACAGCGCCTGAAACTCCCACGCCTGAGCCCACTTGTCATAGTAGTTCAGATACGACCCGAGAGTTCTCACAAGCGCACCCTGCTTCCCCTCCGGGCGCAGGCTGACATCCACCTCCCACAACGGCGGCTCAATACTAGGCGCTTGCACAACCCTCAGCAGCTCGCTCGCCAGCCTGGTGGCAACTCGCACAACCGTTTCGCTCGCCAGCTCGGGCGCAAGCTCGGGGTCGGTCACAAACAGCACATCGACATCAGAAACCACGTTCAGCTCGCGCGCGCCGCACTTACCCATTGCGATAACCGTGAGCGGTGCTTTTTGAGCGTGCTCGCGCAACACGGGTATTCCCGCACCACCGCCGCAGGCAAGAGTTGCTCTGGCAACCATTAGCGCCGCCGCAATTGTCGCTCCGGCTAACTCTGACAGCGCTTCAGTTACCGCCGCGATCTGGCGCTGCGGGCCGCTTACGAGACTCTCGTGCAGATCCGCCAACACAATTTCTGAAAGCAGGCGGCGGTATTTGATCCGCAGCTGCAGCCAGCCTGATTCCCCCGCCAAAACTTTAATTTGCAAGTTGCCAGTCGCCTCAGGCGGTGCTAGCGGGTCGATAATCGGGATCGCCGCCGTTGACATCTCCACAACTGCTTCACGCATTAGAGCGTAGTATTCCGCGCCGCTGCGCAGGCATCCGCCGCCCTCCAAAAAATCGCGCACGTTTTGCGGGTGGCGCAGCCAGAAATCGGCGAGCGCCGCAGAAGCCCCAAACAGCAACGCAAAATTACGCCACCCTCTCTCGCTTAAAGCGGCGGCATCTAGCGCCCCGGTCTCTGCGTAGCGCAGCGCGTAAACAAGGGCTGCGTCGGGATCCGCCGCGCCCACAAAATGTTGTATTTGAGCGGATACATCAAGCCTGCTATACGCTACCAGCTTGGTAATCTGTGCAAGCGCGGGGGTCAGCTCGGCAAACCCTGCCCGTGCCAGCTGCCGCAGAATACTCGGTTGCGCCGCGCTCATCGCTAAAGCTGATCCAGGTTTTTTTCAAGCTCCCACTGCGTAACCTGCCGGTGGTATTCGGCAATCTCGCGCTTTTTATCGCGCAGGAAATAGACAAAAGCCTGCTCGCCTAGGGTTTCCGCGATAAGCTCCGAGCCCTCCATTATTTTCAGCGCTTCATCAAGGCTTCGTGGCAGCGGATCAAATCCCATCACGCGCCTCTCATTGGTGCTCATTGCCCAGATGTTCTCTTCAGCTTCCGGCGGCAGCTCATACTCTTCTGTAATTCCCTTCAACCCCGCCGCAAGCAACACCGCATACGCCAAATACGGGTTGCACGCCGGATCAAGCCCGCGATGTTCAACACGCACCGACGATTTTTTGCCGGTTTTATACATTGGGATCCGCACCAGCGCGGAATGGTTCAGGTGCCCCCACGAAATATAAGACGGTGCCTCATCTCCGCCCCACAGGCGCTTATAAGAGTTCACATACTGGTTGGTAATGGCCGTGATTTCAGCGGCGTGTCGCAGCAGCCCGGCTACAAAACGGCGCCCGGTAATAGACAGCTGATATTTCGCACCCGCATCAAAAAACGCGTTTTCTTCGCCCTCAAACAGGGACAGGTGGGTATGCATTCCCGATCCCGGATACTGCATAAACGGCTTCGGCATAAAAGTCGCCCGCGCGCCCTGCCCGATCGCGATCTCCTTCACAATCGCGCGAAAAGTCATAATATTATCCGCCATCGTAAGGGCGTCCGCGTATCGCAGATCAATCTCATTTTGCCCGGGACCACCCTCGTGATGACTGAACTCAACAAAAATACCCAGATTCTCGAGCATCGCAACAGCAGCACGCCTAAAATCGTGTGACAATCCTCCCGGCACGCTGTCAAAGTACCCCGCGCGATCAACTGGCACGGGCTGCCCGTTAGCGTCGTTTTGCTGCTCTAACAGGTAAAACTCTATTTCGGGGTGTGTGTAAAACGTGAATCCGTGCGCCGCGGCTTTTGCTAGCTGCCGTTTTAACACCTGGCGCGGATCGGACACCGCCGGTTCCCCGTTCGGAGTGAACAAGTCACAAAACATTCGCGCCGTAGGCTCGCTCTCGCCTCGCCATGGCAGTAGGTTAAAGGTTGTGGCGTCGGGAATTGCCAGCAGATCTGACTCAAACGCGCGCGTTAATCCCTCAATTGCGCTACCGTCAAAACCAATCCCCTCGGCAAAGGCGCTTTCAACCTCGGTGGGTGCCAAAGCAACCGTTTTCAACGTTCCCGCAATGTCTGTAAACCACAGTCGCACGAACTTCACACCGCGTTCTTCCAGCGTGCGCAACACAAGATCTCGCTGTTTACTCACTTTAACCCCTGCTTGTTAGTGGTGTGTCCAAATAAATTATTCGTCGGCAGCATCTTCTTCAGCCTGCCACTGCGCGCTTCGTGCTTGCAAAATCTCGGGAGCCTGTGCGGCTGCTGCGGCGCTCTCAAAAGGCCCCAGGCGGTAAATAGCCATCGCCTGTTTACCTTTTTCAACCTCTCTCGTTTTGGTGTTGTACCAGTATTTTTCTGGCTCTGTGTCCGTAATTTCAGATTTCACTAGTTTAACCTTTCTGCAGTTCTAACTACAGCATAGCCAACGCAGCTATGAAATTTGCGATTGCGGCGTTAAAAAGTGAATGGGTCAGATCATACGCCGGGTTCTGTGCGGTTATACCGTGATGATCATCTATCTGGGCGCAGTGTCACCACTGCGCTCTAGCAACCTACCCGAGCACTCAGCGGGCCGCGTCATCGTGCTCTGCGCGGTCTTGCTCCTAACGAGGTTTACCTAGCCGGATGTGTCACCACATCCGCTGGTGGTCTCTTACACCACCCTTTCACCCTTACCAGTTGCCTGGCGGTTTACTCTCTGTTGCACTTTCTCGCGGGTTACCCCGGGTGGGTGTTACCCACCGTTATGCCCTGCGGAGCCCGGACGTTCCTCGACGCACTAGGACGCCGCGATCATCTCACCGACCCATTCACATAAAACTATACGGCAACTGCCCGAGAAGAAATTGCGCAGTGTTAAAATCGCAGTCGCCCATTAGCGATCGCGTATTTCGCACCTATTCGAGCAACTCCCGCACAACTAACCGCAGGTCAGGCAAGCTACACGCGCACCAAAATTGCGCCCGTATCAGGGCAGTAACAGATTTCATCCTCAGCCGCGCTGGCAAGCTCCGCAACGGCTCCCGGCGACAGCTTCATATTGCTCGCAGCCGATACGCCGTTCTTAAACGCTGCGGCGCCAATTCCGCTGTGGGCGCGGATCTGCTCGTACTCGGCAAGTAGTTCACCGGTAATCTCGGCGGACTGCCCGGCTCGCTCGCTTTTCAGTTCCGAAAGTTCAGTTGCGATCCGCTGTTGCGCTTGCGAGAGCTTGGTTTCGGCGCTGACCAGCTCCGCCCCGGCGGTTTTCAGATCCGCTGCTGCGGCACTAATTTGCGCCTCCAGTCCCTCCGCTTTTTCAAGCAGCTCCAGTTGCGCATCCTCGAGCTTGGTTTTGCGGGCACTCAGCTGCTCCTGCTCTGCTGTAAGGTTTTGCGTGAGTTTCGCGTCCTGCGCACTCGCCAGCTGTGTTTTATTGCGCACGATCCGCTTAACAACCGCGTCAATTTCGTTCTGCGCCCGCTTAATCTCGCCACCTAGTAGGTCAAACTCCCGCTGCAAAACCAACAGATTCTGCCGCAGCGGTTTCAGCGCAGCACTTTTAGCCTCGTACACCGCTTTTTCCGCCGGCGTTTTAGCCTGTTTTTCAAGCTGTAAAATCTTCGTGTCAATCGCTGCCAGCTCTAATAGCAACAGTTGCTGTGCCCTGTTTGCGCGCATTTCTACACTCCTTCATTACCCGGTGTCTGACCCACCGTAAAACTCCACGGGTCAGTGCGTGTCATATCAACTCTAACCTCGATTTCTGGCAATAGCTCGCGAAGTTGAGCCGCGGCCGTCTCAAGCCACAGCGATTCAGCCGCCCAGTGCGCCACATCGATCAGCGCGGGGCCGCCGCTGACCCTGCTGTTTTCAACGAACTCCTGCGCTGGATGGTGCCTTAAATCACTTGTAATATACACATCAGATGCAAGCACCTCACGGTTATAGAGCAGACTGTCACCGGCTCCTCCGCAGAGGGATACGCGGCGGATCTTCCGCGCAGCATCCCCGGCAACTTTAATCCCGCCGGCTGTGACAGGAAAAATGCCCGCGAGCCGATCCGCAAACTCCTGCAGCATGCACTCTGCTGCAAGCGCGCCAACCCGCCCGATTCCAACCGTCACATCGTGCTCGCTCGGCTGCAGCGGCTTTGTGCCCTGCAGCTTAAGGCGCTGCGCAATCACGTCAGAAACGCCGCCCGCTGGAATATCCGCGTTTGTGTGCGCCGCATACAGCGCGCACCCGCCCTGAATTAGCTTCGTGATGTTGCTGCCCTTGCCAGTGCTCACGGTAACACTGTTAATTGCCCGCATTAAAAGCGGATGGTGAGTGATGATCAAATCGACTTTAGCTGCAATGGCGTTGTCGATAATCTGCGAGTCTGCGTCAACGGCGAGCACAATTTTATGCACCGGGGCGCTTAAATCGCCCACCGCAAGCCCCACCTGATCCCAGCTAGCGGCGGTTTTTTCCGGCCAGAGCTGCTGACAGCTTGCAATAATTTGTGCCAGTTGCGTCATAGCTTCTAGCCTACTGCCTGTAAAGTGTTTTTGCTCAGGATAGTCTGCAATAATTAAAGGCGGGCTGCGCAGCCCGCGCGCCGCTTCTTAAGCACTATCTTCCACAAGGAGACAAATGGCAGAAAAATCACAAGAGCACCTAAACTCTTGGAATCAAAAAATTGCAACCGCAGAAAATCTAATTCCAAAAATTGGGCGGCTGTATCGCGAGTGTGATGTTGTGCTTTCTGTGCATGGTCGCAGTCTGGTTGGGCAAAGCCCCATCGACATTATCAAAGCGCACCGTCGCCTCCGTCACATAGCGAATGCGCAGCTGAGCCTGCAAGACACCGCGGCTCTAATAGCGGAGCTCGAGCTACTTGGTCCGCCTCCCCTGTCGCTGGATTTAGCGCTGCTACAGCAAAACTTCCTGGCGCAGGACAAACCGCTCAAGGAGTTCCTAACCGCGCAAATTGCCACAATAACCGCACAGAAACAGCAAGGCACAGATGTTGTGCTCTACGGATTCGGGCGGATCGGGCGTCTTATCGCGCGCATTATCATTGACCACACTGGCAGCGGCAACGGGCTCAACCTGCGCGCAATAGTTGTGCGTACGGGTGGCAAGGGCGACCTTGACAAGCGCGCTAACCTGCTACGACGTGATTCTGTGCACGGCAGATTCCATGGCAGCATTGACGTTGATTATGACAATAACGTGATTATCGCAAACGGCGTGCGGATTCAGGTTATCTACTCGAACGACCCGAGCAGTGTAGACTACACCTCCTACGGCATTAACAACGCTATTCTCGTTGATAACACGGGTATCTGGCGTGATCGTGAGGGGCTTGAGCAGCACCTTAAAGCGCCGGGAATTGCGCGCGTGCTGCTAACCGCGCCGGGCAAGGGCGATCTTAAAAACATTGTGTACGGCATTAACCACACCGATATTACCGACGGCGATCAGATTGTTTCTGCCGCGAGCTGCACAACCAATGCGATTACTCCCGTGCTGAAGGTTATCAACGACAGCTACGGAGTTGCGCACGGGCACGTTGAAACCGTGCATAGCTACACCAACGATCAAAACCTGATCGATAATTTCCACAAGGGCGATCGTCGTGGACGCGGTGCGGCATTGAACATGGTTATCACAGAGACCGGCGCGGCAAAAGCGGTTGCGAAAGCACTGCCGGAGTTTGCTGGCAAGCTCACAGGCAATGCGATCCGTGTTCCAACTCCGAATGTGTCGCTCGCAATTCTGAATCTACAGCTAGCAAACGCCACCGACCGTGACACTTTGAACGCGCGCTTGAAAGAAGAGTCGCTCACCGGCAAGCTCCGCACACAGATTGATTTTGTGACCTCACCCGAGATTGTTTCAAGTGACTTTGTGGGCGCAAACCGTGCGGGTGTTGTTGACGGGCTAGCAACCATGGTAAATAACAAAACCGCCGTTGTTTACGTGTGGTACGACAACGAGTTTGGCTACAGCTGCCAGGTTGTGCGGGTTATTGAGCACATAGCTCAGGCGCACCCCGCTCATTTGCCAGCAACAACGGTCGCATAGCGCAGATAGTAAAACTGCCGTAGGTCAAACCCCGCGGCAGTTTTTCGTGCGCCCGGAGAGACTCGAACTCCCGACCCCCTGGGTGTAAACCAAGTGCTCTAACCAACTGAGCTACAGGCGCGTCTTCGCAGTGTGAATAATGGTAACAGAATAAATTTGCGCGCGCAAATTGCACGAGCAAAACCCGAGTTTTAGGGCGGATATGTGACGGATATGCAGTGGATATACAACGGATCACCGGCTGATCTGTTGCGGATCTGCCTATTTGGTGAGCGGGTTTGTATTGTGCATGCGGTTTTGTGGGTTTACTGATCAGTGTTGGTGCGGTAAATCCCGTGCTTTGTGGCGGTGTCGGTGCTGATCGAGGCACTGCCGGGGTTGGTGTGTGTTTTAAGAGGGGGTTGTGTTGCTGCGATCTTTATATTTTCCCCCTGGGTGAGTTGAGAGTGCTACTCGCTGGTGTTGTGGTGTTTGAAAAGTGTTTTTGGTGTGTGTGGTTTTTGATTTGATTTATTCGGGGGGGGGGGGGTACTCTTAATTGCTGTAAGGTATTCCTGATTAAGGGGGGTTTGTTTTGAAACGATTGGTTTCAGGGTTTTACAGGGCGCGTAGTATCGCGTCCACTATGCTCGTGTTGGGTCTGGTGTTGGGGGTTTTGGTTACGCCGCAGCCGGCGGGAGCGCTTGACCAGTCTACAACCGGGAAGGCTAGTAAGACCGGTGGTTTTGTTGCGACGCGGGTGGATGCTGCTGGTGTTGGTGCGCAGGTTGCTAGCTTGGTGGCGCGTAGTGTTTCAAACGTGTTGTTGCGTGATGTTGTTGCAGCGACTATGGGTTTGTTTAACACTAAGACACCCGCTGGTTTTGTAACACGTTTAACTACTCCCACCGCAGGTGATATATCAACCACAACCGAGGTGGATAATAAGATGGGGTATCTTCCTGGTGATACTGTCACGATTACTGTAACAGTAAGCGCTGCTAGTGTTGCTAATGGAGGTAAGGCTGCCAGGGTGCGTAAGACTGCTGAGAATGTTAGTGTTTACGTGTTGCTACCGCAAGCGGATGAAGGGTTTGT
>NZ_JAHDSZ010000024.1 GCF_018531145.1 Canibacter zhuwentaonis
CATCGCAGCAACAAGCAACCCAGCTGAACCCGTCGCGAAATCCCAAACATAACTCTCCCTATTAACCCTAGCCAACTTTACAAGCAACTTAGCCACATAAGAAGGAGTTAAAACAACATCATTTAACTTATCCTGCGTAAACCCCAACCACGAATACATCTCATTAAAAAGCTTCCCCGTGAAATCAGTTGTTAAACCAATTTTATAGTAAATACCCAAGTCATCAACCACTTTTGAAAAAATCCTTTTAAGCTGACTTTCCCCGTTGCCATCAACCTGTTTATTTATATTTTCCGACAACAAAGTATTTTTAAGCGTTCTAAGGATTGAATCTTGCTTATCGATCGGCAAATTTTTCTTTGCCAAAAACACTTCTATTTTTCTAGCAACTATTTCACCATCCGTGCTCCCCGGCTCCGTTAACGATTCTAAATCTTTTTCTTCAAGAGGCTTTACCTTTCCAGGCACACCCAGTGTTGCCATTATTACAGCACACACCAAATAAACTCTATCGTTTTCACCCAATCCTTTTTCATCCCTGAAAATATCATTGTTCAGCTTCACCAAACTCGCATCAATTTCCTGTTCCCTTTGAAACTTTCGCGCTTCAAGCTCTTCCAGCGAAAGAGACAACTCATTAACACGGCTAATAAAACCATCAAAGTTTTCTTTTTTCAAAAATGACAAATCATCATAATCTCCAACTTTCTGCCCCAAACCCAAGTTTTCTTTTGAAGCAGCAACAAAATAAACACCTATTAAAAGCTCTATTTCACCGGCTATATTCCGGTAACCTGTCACCCCAATAGCTATTACATCAGTATAAGTTGTATACTGCAGAATTGCGTTTGCATAATGAACTGCACCATTTACCGCGTAACCGTTAATGTTTATGTAATTAGGCTCATTATTATCTTTCCTGTTAGCTACATTGCCTTTTGCATCAAGCCTGACGAGTTTATCTTTATACCCCTTATACTCAATCAATACGGGATAGTTTTTTAGACGCTTATCTTGTAGCAACAGTTTAGCGTCGGGTATATTCCCCCCCCCCGCCATTCTTTGAGCCATACTTTTTAAGCGCGGCATCTATCTGCGAATTTACTGACTCGTTTCCCAACACGGGTTTTAAACCATAACCTTCAAGCTGCCCATTTACAAGGCTAGCTACACGCTGCTCTACAGATTGCTCCTTAACCATTTTCTCCCCACCGGTTGTAGCGTAAATTAAAACATTATACTACACACAACAACCACCAGCGGTTACAGCACCCAAACAAACCACAGCGCACAGACACGCCCCGCTTAAACATCCTCACGCCGCGCGAGCAGCCATTTTGCCGTAAACATCGCGATAATAAGCACTACAATCACATACGCGAGGCTCCACCAATCAAAGACTTGCCCCTCAACCCAAGCAGACGCTAACAGCTCACTAACTCGATACCCAGGCAACCAGCACGCCAACGCTTGCAACGGTGCGGGAAACACGTCAATCGGAAACACAACACCCGACAAAAATAACAACGGGAAAAACACGACCGAACACACACCCTGCGCACTCCGAGGAGTTCCCACCATCACCGCAACAC
>NZ_JAHDSZ010000025.1 GCF_018531145.1 Canibacter zhuwentaonis
TATAATAATTAACTCCGTTGTTAACAGTAATACCACTTATTACTGGTAAGCTGTTTTCTTTTTGTGTATCACACCTTATTTTCCAATTCTTGTTTTTTCCATATATCCAAAGATTATCTACATCAAACAAATCCCCGATTCTATACTCGCCCCACTGAACATTCTCGAGTTTTTCATTCAGTGAGGCATCTATTTTTTTAGGCTGCTATCCCCCTGATCCGTGTTTTTCAACAGGTTCGACACTTCCCAGGCTAGATAATCAGCCACTGTTTTTTTAAAATCTTCTAGAGTAGGTCTAGTATCTATCGGCGCTGTTTGATTCCAATCCGCACCATTATCAGGATCTATCTGCCCCTCAAAATATTCTTTATCAGTAAAGATACTTAATTTACCCCTACCAGAATGCACCAGATCCACAACTTCCTGATACCGCTTTAACGCCCTATCTCCGTCTTTTAAATTAAGACGCGCTTTTTTTCTGTTACTTCTTACGTAACCATCATTTGAAAAATCAATAAACTTTACTACTTCATCTCTCCGATGAGCCTCCCCAACCCTAAAAACATAAACATGAGTTTGCACACTTGATTTTCCAACAAAAAGATCCAACGGCATTTTTATACTCGCCAACAAAGTATTTTTTTCTAAGATTTTTTTATTAAACTCTTTCGCCTTACCATTCCCCGCCGAGCTTTGAATAATAATAGCAGCATAACCCCTTCTCTCCATCATACTCAACGCTTTTTGCACAAAAATCATACCGTTACCCGCAGCAGAATAAGGCGGGTTTAACACAAAAGCATCCGCAGGAAACATTTTATGTGGTTCCCCAAAACCATATTTACCATCAAAACCTTTCAATGAATCGCTATTTAAAATATTAGAACTGCCATCACCCATCAAAATCATATTCAAAACCGCAAACATATACACACCGGACAAAACCTCAAGCCCTAAAAGCTGTTTCGCTTTTATCTCAACAATTTTTTGCCCTAATTTTTCCGGTGATTTTATCTTCTTTTCCGCATCAACAATCATTTCGTTCATCGCAGCAACAAGCAACCCAGCTGAACCCGTCGCGAAATCCCAAACATAACTCTCCCTATTAACCCTAGCCAACTTTACAAGCAACTTAGCCACATAAGAAGGAGTTAAAACAACATCATTTAAC
>NZ_JAHDSZ010000026.1 GCF_018531145.1 Canibacter zhuwentaonis
AAAGGTCAGCAGAGCGGATTCGTCCGCCTGCAAATACGACTTGAGGAAGAACCCGAGCGAGTCGTCTTTCCAGGCAAGGTTGATCGAGTAGAATATGTAACTAACGGCCCAGGCGATCACCGCCGTGTAGTAGATCGAAACGATTGCTGAAAAGGCAACTTGCCACCAGCCGAGGAACTCGGCTTTTTTCGTGAAGCGGCGGAATGCTAGGGGAGCTGATCCGCGATACTTGTGCCCTAGCGCGTAGTCGAGAAGCAGCACGGGAATACCGATGCAGATTAGCGACACAAGGTAGGGGAGCAGGAACGCTCCGCCGCCGTTATTGTAGGCAATGCCGGGGAAGCGCCAGATGTTGCCGAGACCTACAGCGGATCCAATGGCCGCCATAAGAAAACCGTATTGCCCGGTCCACCGCCCGCGGCGTGTGTCCGGTTCGTTATTAAGAATCTTAGACATATTTTTCCTCTGTAAGAGCGCTACACGGTAACGCAAAATAGCAGTCACCTTGCAACAGCGGTTGCAAGAAACGCATCCACAATTAAAGTGAATTGCGTTCCGAGATGATTGATAAATTGTACTACGTTGCCGCGCTGTTTGTGAAATCGCAGGTTTTCTTTTAGATAATTTTTTACAGTTTCAAGGATGGGTTCGATGCGGACTCGTGGGTTTGGTGCGCGGATATTCTGCGCTAGCGCCCCGAGCGAGAAAATAACGCCGGTGCTGTCATTACTTTACCTTTCGATCAACAAAATTAATAACGGGTTCGTGCTGCTGTTTGGCTTTCCACTTAAGCAGTGTCATAACGGTTGCAAAAACCACTGCTCCAACCAAA
>NZ_JAHDSZ010000027.1 GCF_018531145.1 Canibacter zhuwentaonis
CCCGTTTAAGCATAACGCTACTTTCACGTACACGCTCGACTATGCTCGGCTTGTTAACGGCGCAGGAGCGCCCCAAGTTATACATAAAATAGTGTGGGCTGGCAGTAATTGCACAGTAACAGTACGCAACATGACAGCCCCTGATGGTTGGGAGTTCACCAGCCAAACCCCGTCGGTGTATCAACTGCAACAGGTTATGATGGACGAAACAGTTCAACACACAGTTCGTTTACAACGCAAATTCATGGCCGTAGCACCACCGCTGCCACTCACCGGCGGAATCGCAACCGACTGGCTATATCTAGCAGGAGCAGGTGTACTGATAGTTGGTGTTGCGGCGGGGCTTGTGGCACGCAGACGGCTACAGGCTCGCGTGTAACACCCACAAGCAGAAGCAACAGGCGGCAAGTGGTTTGACCGCTCGGGTGTCAGCACCTGTAGGCTGGTTAGCACCGGCGGGTGGTGTGGTTGTTTTAGTAAGCTGCTGGTTGCGGGTTACTGGTACAGGGCAGTTGGGTTGGTTGGTTTTTTAGATTGTACAGGGGCTGTTGTGTTGCGTACTGTTACTGTGCAGTTGCTTCCAGCCCATAACATCCTATGTATGACTTGGGGTGCTCCTGCGCCGTTAGCAAGCGCAGCGTAGTTGAGCGTGTACGTGAAAGTATTGTTATGTTGAAACGGGGTAACACAGTCAACACTACCTGACACGGTCACAACACCACTAGTGGGGCGTTCTCCTTCGGGTCTAACAACAAGTGAGACTGTGACCCTTTTGTTTGTGACATTAAAGCTTGCTTGTGAAGTGTTATTCCCCT
>NZ_JAHDSZ010000028.1 GCF_018531145.1 Canibacter zhuwentaonis
TTTGGAGGTTGTTTTGACTGGTGTGGTTTCTTTGCTGTTGCAGGCACGGGGTGTTGTTTCAAACATTCTCACACTAGCGCTGGTGTTCAGCACACTAGTTAGTGCGCAAACAGGGCAAACCGTTGCTGGGGTGGGTGTTGCAGCCGGGCAAAACACGCTGCTGCAAGTAGCTGGTGGTGAACCTGTTAAACCCACCACAACTACCACAAGCCTACAACCAAACAACACCGGTGCAAACGTTCCGGGATTAGCGTTTCAGGATGTTAGCGGGGTTAAACCAGAAACAAGCGTGGAGGGTTTGACTGATTCACGATGGCGAGCTCCAGCAAAACGCAATGTATCTTTAGAAGGACTGGTTAAAACTGAAACAGTTGTTGGTAAAACAGAATACCATCCGGGTGAAAAAGCTAGTATCACTGTATACACACGGTATGACGAAACAAAATACGATGTATTAAAACAGGTAAGCCAAGAAAATCATTATACGGTTACAGTTAACGTTGCTGTTACACTACCGCAAGGATTTGAAATATCACCCGAGGCGTTAACAAGAGGCGTTTTTACGCAGGATTGCACAGGCGTTGGCAGGTTACAGTGCCAACTTTCCGGTTTTACAACGCAATATGATGCACGGTCGCGTGTGCTAAGAGCTAGTTACCAGGTTTTTCACAATAGTTTCGATGGGGCGCAAAATCTATTTGAGATTATTACAATACCGGGTACTGCAACAAACCATATCGGGTCTCACACGGTTAGGACTACCGCTGACGGAGTGATTGAGTTTCCTATCGGCAAACTTGGTGGTGTTGCC
>NZ_JAHDSZ010000002.1 GCF_018531145.1 Canibacter zhuwentaonis
TATAACCAACAGTCACGTACGCTAACTGGTGGTTTACGTTCTTATCACAGTAAGGACGATGGCGCGGCGCAGTTGTTTGATGACACTGTTCTAATAAAAGGTACTGCAACAAACCATATCGGGTCTCACACGGTTACCACTACCGCTGACGGAGTGATTGAGTTTCCTATCGGCAAACTTGGTGGTGCTGCCCATTCAGAATCTTTCACCGCCACTCCCTCTCAAGCCATGTTTACAATTGTTTCTCGTAAAACGGTGTTGAAGGCTTCGTTTCAGCCTGTGGGGCTTACTGAAGGACAGGTTGTTGTAAGGGGTGATGTTGTGTGTACTTTTCCTGGTAGCCAGCCAAGCAGGAAAACTCTGATGTTTACTCTGAAACACAACCAGCTAGCAAACGGCAGGTGGGAACGAGAATTGCATAACATGGTTGATGTGGGTAGTAATTGTGTGATAACTCTTAACAAGGGTATGGTTTCTGCTGGTTGGAGATGGAAAACGAATACACCTATTGTGGTAACAGAATCAAATATCATGTCTGAGCGTACTGTTCAAATACGGTTGGAGGTTGAGCGGATTCCTGTTGATGTTGCAGTTACTGCTGCTGGTGGTGGTGTGAGTGTTAATGGTGGCGGGTCTGTGGCTGTGTCGTTTGTGGTAGCAGCTAGTGGGAACGAGGCAAGTAATGTGCCTGTTACTGTTCAGCTACCACGTGATGGGTTTGTGAAAACAAACGCCACAGCCACACCAGCTTGTCAGTCTGCGAGGGGTGCTATGTGCCCTGCCGCATGGCGGTATGACGCAGCTAACCACACGGTTACAGCAACAATACCGCGGATTCCTGCTGGGGGTAGTGTTACGGTGACTGTTACAGGTGAGGCTGGGTTGTTTGAGGCTAACAGCCGTGATTTTACAGCTTCTGCGGTGTCTGCGTTTGCTGATGCTAACCAGGGTAATAATAGGGCTAGTCAGAAAGTTACTGTTAAGAATAAGCGGGTTGCTGTTTCGCTTGTGTTGCAGCCTGTGGGGGATTACCCCACCACGGGTGTTGTGACCGTGTCGGGTAGTGTCAACTGTGTTACCCCGTTTCGGCATAATACTACTTTCATGCATATGGTTGATTATGCTGATCTTGTTAATTATGCTTCGTGGTCTGCTAAGGTTGTGGATAGTAGGGTGTGGGCTGGAAGCAACTGCACAGTAACAGTACGCAACATAACAGCTCCTGATGGTTGGGAGTTTAAGGGCGTAACTATGAGTGAGCAAAAGCTTACGAAGGTTATGGGAGATACCCGGGTTGAACACGAGGTTCGTGTACAACGCAAATTCATGGCTGTTGCACCACCGCTGCCACTCACCGGAGGTGTCGCGTCCGACTGGCTGTATCTAGCAGGAGCAGGTGTGCTGATAGTTGGTGTTGCGGCGGGGCTTGTGGCACGCCGACGGTTACAGGCTCGCGTGTAACACCCCACAAGCAGAAGCAACAGGCGGGTGGTTTGACCGCTCGGGTGTCAGCCCCTGGATGGCTAGCATAGGCGGGTGGTGTTGTGTTAACGCTGCCCGCGCCAGTTAAAGCACACCACACCTTGCACCAGCGAGGCTACTAATGCCGGGCGTTAGTATCCGCCAGATACCGCGCCACAGGTGCAATCGAGCAGAACAAATTTTGGTCGCAGCTGAGTAAATGCCCCTAGCTTTAATAAGCATTTACTCAGCTGCGTGCCGATAAAATAGCTGTATGGCTAGATTAAAAGAGCACGGAAACGACGTTACAACGGTTGGCGAGCTGCCCAGTGTGGGCACAAAGGCTCCCGATTTCACCCTTGTCGATCTTGACTTGAGGCAAAAGTCGCTTCAAAACTACGCTGGCAAACAGATAATTCTGAATATCTTTCCCAGCGTCGACACAAAAACCTGCGCAACAAGCGTGCGCCGCTTTAACGAGCGCGCGGCCGGTTTGCAAGAAACCGTCGTGCTTTGCATCTCTAAAGATTTGCCCTTTGCGCAAAAAAGATTCTGCGGGTCAGAGGGCATCGACAGTGTTGAGCCGTTATCCGCTTTCAAATCATCGTTCGGTGAAGACTACGGCATAACCCTGGCAGAGGGGCCACTGACCGGGTTTTTCGCGCGCGCCATAGTGGTTATTAGCGCCGCAGGCGAGATTGTTTACACCGAGCTGGTGCAAGAAGTTGCTGACGAACCCGACTACGAGGCGGCCTTTGCTGCCCTGCGCGGATAAGCATCGTCGCGACTCATGTTGCAATGTTTTTGAAGCTTTAAAACAGTGAATTCTATAAAAAACGATCAGGCTAAATACGCAATTTTGCCGTGGATAACGGTTGGGGTTGTCACGATTATTGCCATTGCGCTGTCAACAATCCTGATTAAAATCGGTGAAGCGGGGCACACTAGAGAACAGGAAACCGCAGCACAACAGAAGGAGAGCGCACAAGAGAATGTGCCGCCAACAGTACACGTTCCGAAGCTTAAAACACCGCAGGTAAACCCCGGCAGCACCTACGCTTTTAGCATTACCCAGTGGGGTGTGACCGTTGATCTTTCGGCGAAGTTTGGCTCTGCCCGGTATGAGTTGAAAGACGGCGTGGCTATTTTAAGCAGTGACTTGATTAACTCGCTGCCGCAAGAGTGTGCGCCGTTGCGCGAGCAGTTCGGGTTTAAGCGCGAGGGCAGCAAGCTCACCGCCCTGAAACCCGCAGCGCAGTGTGAGGTGGCTCTCGAAGTTTACAATGAAATTTGGGGTCTGCTCGAGGCAGCGGTAACAACCCAGCGGGTCGAGTAAACCCTTAGCACAGCCCGCTGCTCTGAGCGGGGCGTTGTGCTAGCATCGGGTGCTCTTATTTAGACCGGCGCACCTGCGCGACCCCGCAACTTGGCACGCAAAAACTTAGTGCGCGGAATAGACCTGTGCGCACAGGGCGAAGCTAGCGCGCTGAATAAACTGCAGCACCCGCTCGCGGCGGGGTGATCCGCACCAAACCGCGCTTTGCTTGCTACACATCGGCAAAACTCGAGCTGCGCTGGTAGAATGGGTAGCTGAATCAAATTGAAAACCTGTAAGGAAAACACATATGGCACTAGCCAAACGCAGTGACTTGCGCAATGTCGCAATTGTGGCGCACGTTGATCACGGTAAAACAACCCTGGTTGACGCGATGCTCAAACAGACCAACAGCTTTGAAGCTCACGCTGATGTTGACGATCGGGTTATGGACTCAAACGATCTCGAGCGCGAAAAAGGCATTACAATTCTTGCCAAGAACACTGCCATCGCCTACGCGGGTGCGCACTCTGGAGGTAACACCATCACCATTAATGTGGTGGATACGCCCGGACACGCCGATTTTGGCGGCGAAGTTGAGCGGGCGCTCTCAATGGTTGACGGCGTTGTGCTGCTCGTTGACGCCTCAGAAGGTCCGCTGCCGCAGACGCGCTTTGTGCTGCGCAAAGCTCTGGAGGCGCACCTGCCGGTGATTCTCGCGGTAAACAAAACTGACCGCCCGGATGCGCGCATTGCAGCGGTGGAATCTGAAGCGCAAGATTTGCTGCTGGGGCTGGCTTCAGACCTCGCAGAAGATCAGCCAGAAATAGACGTTGATGCCGTGTTGAACGTGCCGACGGTGTACCTGTCAGGGCGCGCGGGGGCTGCCAGCCACAACCGTCCGGCCGATGGTGCGCTCCCAGACAACGAAGATCTAGAGCCTCTGTTTGAAGCCATTGTGCGTCACGTGCCAGCGCCCGAGTATGACGACGAGCACCCGCTGCAGGCGCACGTCACAAACCTTGACTCGTCGCCGTTTCTGGGCAGAATCGCGCTTTTGCGTGTGCACCACGGCAATATTCGCAAAGGCGAGACCGTAGCGTGGGTGCGCAATGACGAAACCGTACAAAACGTGCGCGTAACCGAGCTGATGCTCACCAAAGCACTAACACGTTTCCCTGCAGAAACCGCAGGCCCGGGTGATATTGTAGCAATCGCGGGCATTGACAACATTACCATTGGCGAGACAATAGCCGATAGCGAAGATGTGCGCCCCCTGCCCGTAATCACAGTAGATGATCCGGCAATCTCAATGACAATCGGAGCTAACACATCGCCTTTGGTTGGCAAGGTTAAAGGGCACAAACTCACAGCCCGCATGATTAAAGACCGCCTCGATCGCGAGCTGATTGGTAACGTGTCGCTTAGGGTTGAAGACATCGGTCGTCCTGATGCCTGGGAGGTACAGGGTCGCGGTGAGCTGGCGCTGGCGATTCTCGTTGAGAATATGCGCCGTGAGGGTTTCGAGCTGACCGTGGGCAAACCTCAGGTTGTTACAAAAACCATTGACGGGGCAGTGCATGAGCCGTTCGAGCACCTCACAATTGACGCTCCCGAGGAATACTTGGGTGCGATCACGCAGCTGCTTGCGGCGCGCAAGGGGCGCATGGAAGGCATGAGCAATCACGGCACAGGCTGGGTGCGGATGGAGTTTATTGTGCCATCGCGTGGGCTTATCGGCTTCAGATCAGAGTTTATGACAACAACTCGCGGCACGGGTATTGCAAACGCTATTTCGCACGGCTACGGTCCGTGGGCTGGGGTTATCACAACCCGTCAAAACGGTTCGATTATAGCCGACAGGTCGGGAGTTGCAACTCCGTTTGCAATTATGAACCTGCAGGAGCGGATGACATTCTTTGTGCAACCCGGTGAAGAGGTTTACGAGGGTATGGTTGTTGGCGAGAATTCGCGCGCTGACGATATGGAAGTAAACATTACAAAAGAGAAGAAGCTCACCAATATGCGCTCTTCTAACGCCGATGTGATGGAAACAATGACCCCGCCAAAACAGCTTACGCTGGAAGAGTGCCTCGAGTTTGCCCGTGAAGACGAGTGTGTCGAGGTGACGCCCGAAATCGTGCGCATCCGTAAGGTTGAGCTCGACGCGAACGAGCGTAAAAAAGCGGCTAACAAGCTTAAAAACCAGTAGTGTAAGCGGCAGGCGGATGTTTGAGACCCTGTGCCGCAGCCATCCGCTACCCACACCTCCCGCTAATTTGAGGATCTAAGCAGCTATGAACACAACAACTTGGGAACAGATGGTTGCAACTCCGAGCCAGATGCACGCGTTGGGCGTGCGTCTGGGCGAGCTGCTGCGGGCGGGGGATCTGATTTTGCTCACGGGCGAGCTGGGCGCTGGCAAAACAACGTTGACGCGAGGCATCGGCGAGGGCGCGCGAGTGCTCGATAACATTAGCAGCCCGACTTTTATTATCGCGCGCACGCACAAAACCGTGGCGAACGTTGATTTTGTGCACATTGACGCTTATCGGCTCGAGTCTAGCGCAGAGCTTGAAGATCTGGGTATTGATACCGCCAGCAGTATTATTGTTGCCGAGTGGGGTGCCGGGCTGGTATCCGACGACGAAATCGCGCTCGAGATTGTTATTACACGGAGCGTGGCGGATATGGCTGGTGCTGGCGTCGATGCATCTGGTGTTGCCGGTACACCGGTCGCCGGCCTTGCGGGTGCGGCAAGAGCGTCTAGCGAGGGCGCGGATGGCAACACGAGCACGGTGGGTGTTCAGGGTGCGACGGGTAGCCCAGACGCGGCAAACGCAGAAACCCCATATTTTAACGGCGAGGCTGTATTTGAGGGCGCAGAACCGCGTGTTTTACAGTTCACAGCGCGCGGCGAACGCTGGCAGCATCTTAAACAGCAGATTTTAGCGGCAGAACTAGTGGGAGAAGAGCGTGATTGTGCAGAGTGAAATTAGCGGCGAAGCGCTGCCA
Organism: Canibacter zhuwentaonis; assembly: GCF_018531145.1. GTDB lineage: Bacteria > Actinomycetota > Actinomycetes > Actinomycetales > Microbacteriaceae > Canibacter > Canibacter zhuwentaonis. The sequence goes on from NZ_JAHDSZ010000002.1 coordinate 5,792, forward strand.
GAGCTGGCGCTTCCGACAGAAATATTAGGTCTAGTCTCTATAAACACTGCGACACGCCTGCGAGCAGAACCAGCGCTGCTCGCCATAGACACTTCACTCGGTACTGTTGTAAGTCTGAGCTGTGGCGTGAAAGTCTGGCAGAGCGTGAGCGACAACGCGATGGCGCACGCCGAGGTTGTGGGGGAAGTGATCCGCCACGCACTGGCGAAGGCAGAACTTACAGTCAGCGATATCGACGCGGTTGTAATGGGCACGGGACCTGGCTCGTTCACCGGGCTGCGGGTTGGAATGGCGGCGGCTGCGGCATTTGCGATCGGTCTTGCAAAACCGTTGCTGCCGGTGCTTTCGCACGAGGCTAGCGCAATTGAATTTTTTAACAGCAATCCGGCGGCGAGCACTGTGCGCATAGTGCAGGACGCGCGCCGCAAAGAGCTTTTTGTGACCGGGTACACTGCGCCGCAAGCTCTGCTCCCCGTAAACACCGTAGCACCGGCGGTGATTGCGCGCGCAGAGTTTACCGCTGCAGGCAGCGACCACACGCCAACCAGGGTTTCCGGCAGCGGTTTGCTGCAGGCCGCGCTTGTGCGGCTCGCATACGGGCTCGAGTTTGGCTCAAAACAACCCGTGTACCTGCGCGACCCCGATGTGCGCCAGCCGGTGCCCGTAAAATCTGTGTTTCAGCGATGACTAGCGCGGCGCAAATCACGATCCGTCAGGCAACTGTCGCAGATTGCGAGGCGATATTCGCGCTTGAACAGGAACTTTTTGGCACGGACGCGTGGAGTCAAAATCTTGTGCGCGACGAGCTAACAGCCCCGCACCGCACATACTGGGTGCTCGAGACGGTCGCACATGAAATAGTGGGCTATGCTGGGTTGCTCGCGCTCGGCAGTGAAGCGGATCTGCAAACAATCGCGGTTGCAGCACAGTATCAGGGCTGTGGCTTGGGGCAGCTGTTGCTAGATAAAATAGTAGCAAGCGCCTTGGCGGCGGGAGCGAAACAGCTATTTTTAGAGGTGCGCGCTGATAATCCGCCGGCGATTAAACTGTACCAGAAGAACGGCTTTGAGCAGATCGCGATTCGGCCGAAATATTATCAGCCAGCGGGCGTGGATGCGTTGATTATGCGAGCGTTTTTATAGTGCGCACCGCGCGGAATGTGATCAGAAGTGCAAGATACAGCGCGTCTCGCGCAACAGAGGTTTGAAAGACAGCGTGCGCCGCGCAACAACAGGAGCAGAGGTTGGAAAGAATGAACAGGCAAGAACCACTGGTGCTGGGCATTGAAACCAGCTGTGACGAGACGGGCGTGGGGATTGTGCGCGGCAGAAAACTGCTCGCCAACGTGATTGCCTCCTCGATGGCAGATCACGCTAAGTTTGGCGGGGTTGTGCCCGAGATTGCCGCCCGCGCGCACCTGGAGAGCTTGGAATCCGTGATTGCACAGGCCCTACGCGCCGCGCAAGTTGAGCTGCGCGAGATAGACGCGATCGCGGTGACTGCCGGGCCGGGGCTCGCGGGTGCGCTCATGGTTGGAGTGGCGGCCGCAAAAGCGCTCGCGCTGGCGCTGGGTGTGCCGTTGTACGGGGTGAATCACCTGGTCGCTCACGTGGGCGCTGAGCTGCTCTCGAGCGCTGAGCCGCTGCACACGCCAACCGTGGCGCTGCTGGTTTCCGGCGGACACACTTCGCTGTTGCTGGTGCGTGATTTGGTTGACGATGTTGTGATGTTGGGCGAGACAATCGACGATGCGGCCGGCGAGGCTTTCGACAAGGTGGCGCGGGTGCTCGAGTTGCCGTACCCTGGCGGCCCTGAAATTGACAGAATCGCGGCGGATGGCGATCCGCTTGCTATTAGATTCCCGCGGGGGCTTGTGAAACCTGCGGATCTTGTGAAACACCGTTACGATTTTTCTTTCTCCGGCTTAAAAACCTCGGTTGCGCGCTGGGTTGAGCGCGAGCTAGCGCAGGGCAGGACCGTTAATCGAGCAGACGTGGCTGCCAGCTTTCAGGAGGCGGTGGCGGATGTGCTGCTCCACAAAACGATTGATGCCTGCCTCACACGCGAGGTGTCGCACTTGATTCTGGGTGGCGGGGTGGTTGCCAACTCGCAAATCCGCTGGCGCGCAGAAAAACTCTGCGCCGCTCACAATATTACTTTGCGAGTGCCGCCGCTGTCACTGTGCACAGACAACGGCGCGATGATTGCCTCGCTCGGTGCGCAGCTGATTATTGCGGGCAAAGATCCGTCACTTTTGAACTTTAGCGCCCATTCAACCCTGCCGGTCACCAGTGTGATGGTCGGCGAGTCTAGATAATATTGCCGTCGGCCGAGTCGATCAGTACCCGGGTGGTTGCCTGCGAATTCTGCTGTTGCACGGTCACTTTCCAGATTGGGTTCGCGCCGTGACCCGACTCTAGCTCAATTTCAACGAGAAGTCCCGGTGTGTGCGCGAGCGCGGCATCAAGCGCCTGAGCGGCGGTTGTGCGGGCGTTTTGGGTGCGGATCGCATCATCGCGATCGGCTAATTTCGGGGTGTCTTTTGAAATAATGCGGCTGCCGTCGCCGCTCACGGTGAACTCGTGCTTGTAATCTTTACTAACCACTTCGATCTCCCACTCGGCATCTGAGGAGTCGTAGTCGAGCTTGGCGATTTTGCCGCCGCCTGATGCCTGCAACGCGAGCGAAATAGCGCTTTTTGCCGTTTCAGCGGTGCCACCCAGCGGGGTTTGTGACGGGGTTTGCGGTTGCGGCGCAGGGGTGCTTTGACCCGCAGGCGGATTGTTGTGAGAGCTGATCGGACTGGCGCTGTTATTAGCTGTGCATGCTGTGAGAGTTACTAGAGCAACTCCGGTAACAAGTCCGGTTGAGAAAAGTCTTTTTAGCATAAAAGCAAGATATAGCATGTATCTGTGTGTATAATAGGAAAATATCGCCGCTTGCATTAAAGTCCGCGTGATTGTTTGCTATAGAATGTTTGGAATTCACATTTCGAGCTGGTGCGGTAGGATATTCTGATGGATACTAGGTACGGGAAGGCTCGGTTTTCACTCGCTTAAAGCGACTGACTGTTAGAAATAGGGTTTTATGTTTAGAAAAGTAAGGCGTAACCTGCTGCCGATTCTTATTTCGCTGGTGTTAATAACCGGCGTAACGCTAATGCTGTATCCATCCACTTCCCAGTGGGTTTCTGCCTACAACCAGTCAAAAGTTACCAGCGACTATTCTAATGGAATTGACAAGGTTTTGCCGCCGCCAGATTCCCAGATTGAGGCGGCTTCGCTGTACAACGAAGCTCTGGTTTCGGGTGCGCTGGTTGCTTCTGGCGAGCGCTTCCCAACTGCCTTTGACGGCGAATCAAGCTTACCAGCAGGCGTGAAGCCGTACGAGCAGCAGCTGCAGGTGGGCACAACGGGGCTTATGTCGCGCATTAAAATCTCTAAAATTAACGTTGATCTGCCCATTTACCACAGTGTGAGCGACGATGTTTTGCTGGTTGGTGCGGGGCACCTTGAGGGTACCTCTCTGCCGGTTGGCGGCGATGGCACCCGTACGGTTGTGAGCGCGCACAGGGGCTTGGCGAGCGCGAGAATGTTTACGGATCTCGACAGGCTCGAAAAGGGTGACATCTTTACTTTTGAGACTTTCGGGCAGGTTTTAACGTATCGCATCTCCGAGATTCAGGTTGTTGACCCAGATGATCGGCAGGCGATTTTGCCAGTTGCTGGCAAAGATCTGGCGACGCTCGTTACTTGCACGCCGCTGGGCATTAACAGTCACCGAATTCTTGTGACGGGCGAGCGCGTGAGTCCGACTCCAAAAAACGAAATCGAGGGTTTAAAAGACATTGACCCGGGTTTCCCGTGGTGGCTGATTATGTGGGTTGGTTCGATTGCGGGCGTGATTCTGGGTGTGCGCTATATGCTGTTTCCGACTAAGAAGAAAAAAGCGGATGCAGATGCTGGTGCAGATGCTGATGCTGAAGCTAATGCAGCTGCGGATGCTAATGCAGCTGCGGATGCTGGTGCAGATGCGGATGCGCAAGCCGCTGAGCTGGTTGGTGCGGGCTAACCTAGCGGGTGCGCACTTCGCCAGCGTGGGTGACTGCGACGCGAGTAGAAAGCACGGACTCGGGGCGGGCACGGCTCAAACTCGCGCCCGCGCAAAGCAGAAAGTGCGATCGCGGGCGCGCAGCAAGTTGTATGCACGCGAAAGGCTGCAGAAAGCCTAAATAAGACTCCAACTGACGTTTTCGCCGCTAAAATAGTTTTGGAACGGGGGCTTAGTTACTGCTTTTAGTGGTTTGGCAAAGTGCTTATTCTGGCGTTATCTCGCTCAAAGGTATAGACTTGTTGAGTTATTTTGATACACTTTCGTGTTTTGTAGACGGAGGACAATTTGTTCAGGGCTATTAGTCGAGTTTTTCGCACACCAGATTTGAGACGTAAGATACTCTTTACGCTTGCAATCATGGCGGTATTTCGACTAGGCTCTTTCGTGCCTGCGCCGTTCGTTAACTTCAACAACGTGCAAGCTTGTTTGACCTCTGCGGAGAGCGCATCGGGGCTGTACCAGATGATCAACTTGTTTTCTGGTGGTGCACTGTTGCAGCTCTCTATTTTTGCGCTCGGCATTATGCCGTACATCACCGCGTCTATTATTACGCAGCTGTTGCGCGTTGTCATTCCACACTTTGAGTCGCTGCACCAGGAGGGTCAGGCAGGGCAGGCTAAACTCTCACAATACACGCGCTATCTCACAATTGGGCTTGCTATTTTGCAGGCAACAACCCTGCTGGTAACGGCTCGTTCAGGATTGCTTTTTGGTGCGGCACAGTCCGCCGCCTGCGAAAAAATCGTTGCTCCTGAGTGGTGGGCGATGCTGGTGCAGATTGTGACCATGACAGCCGGCACCGGGCTTGTGATGTGGCTTGGTGAGCTGATTACCGAGCGTGGTATCGGCAACGGTATGTCACTGCTTATTTTCACCTCGATTGCGGCCGGTTTCCCGGGTGCGTTGATGACAATCCAGCAGTCAAAAGGCTGGGAGATTTTCATATTCGTAATTCTTATCGGACTCGTTGTAATGCTCGCGGTTGTGTTTGTTGAGCAGTCGCAGCGTCGGATTCCTGTGCAATACGCGAAGCGTGTTATTGGTCGCCGCACTTACGGTGGCAGCAGCACGTACATTCCGATTAAGGTGAATATGGCTGGCGTTATCCCCGTTATCTTCGCGTCGTCGATTCTGTTTATTCCGCTGCTTATTACGCAGTTCAACACCCCAGCTCCGGGTAAAGAACCTGCCGAGTGGGTTGTGTGGATTCAAAACAATCTTGTTTACGGTGACCAGCCAATTTATATGGCGGTGTTCTTCCTGCTCACAATTGCGTTCGCGTTCTTCTACGTGGGAATTACTTTTAACCCTGATGAGGTAGCTGGCAATATGAAACGCTACGGCGGTTTTATCCCGGGCATTCGCGCGGGTCAGCCAACAGCCGATTTCCTGCGCTATGTGATCAACAGAATTACTTCAGCGGGTGCGTTGTACCTGGGCTTTATCGCGATGATCCCACTGTTTGCGCTGGCTTTGTTTAGCGCAAACCAGAACTTCCCATTTGGCGGATCTTCAATTCTGATTATTGTGGGTGTGGGTCTTGAGACTGTGAAACAGATTGACGCGCAGCTGCAGGAGCGCCACTACGAGGGGCTTATAAAAAACTAGGATATGACTGATAATTTGACTAAACTAAACCTGCTTATTATCGGCGCTCCTGGCGCAGGAAAAGGCACTCAGGCGCAGCTAATTGCCGAGAAATATCAGATTCCAACAATTTCGACCGGCGATATTTTCAGGGAAAATATTAAAACCGGTACCGAGCTCGGGCAAAAAGTGCAGCAGATTATTGCCGCCGGCGAGCTTGTGCCAGACTCGCTAACCAACGAGATTGTTGCTGACAGGCTGCAGCAGGATGATGTTGTAAACGGCTTTCTGCTTGACGGGTATCCACGCAACGAGGCTCAGGTTGTTGCTTTAGATCAGTTTTTAGCAGACCGCGGCGAGGTGCTCACCGCAGTAATCATGCTCGAGGCGGACACCGATGTTGTTGTGTCGCGCCTGTTACAGCGTGCATTCCGTGAGGGGCGTGCCGATGATACCGAAGAGGTGATCCGCCACCGGCAGAATGTTTACCGTGAGCAAACGGCTCCGCTTGTCGCTATTTTCAGCGAGCGTGGCATTTTGGTATCGGTTGACGGGCTGGGCAGCGTTGCAGAAATTGCGGAGCGCATTAATACTGCGCTCGCAGTTAAACTGGGGTCGTAAGCTGTGCGCGGAGTTAGAAGGTCAATTTACAAGTCACCAGCGCAGCTGCGCTTAATGCTTGAGCCAAACCGAATCACTCGCGAGGCTTTGGAAGCTGCGAAGAGCGTTTGCAAAGCGGGAGCCACACTGCTTGACCTTGATCGAGCGGCGGAGGCGCGGATTCGCGAGCTGGGCGCAGCCTCTAATTTCATGCTCGAGCCCGGTTACAAGCACACAATTTGCGCTAATGTGAACGATGCTGTTGTGCACGCTGTGCCAACTGATTATGTGCTGCAGCCGGGAGATATTATTTCCATTGACTGCGGCGCTGTGCTGGGAGGATGGAATGGGGATTCTGCGCTCACTGTTGTAATTCCAGATGCGGATCGCCCCGAGCTGGTGGCGGCACGCGAAAGCCTGAGCGACCACACAAAGGAGGCCATGTGGCACGGTATTGCCGCCCTGGCAAAAGGAAAATACGTTAACGAAATAGGCGTTGCTGTGGAAGACTACATCACTAAAAACACCGATTATAAAATTGTTGAAGAGTATATCGGGCACGGTATTGGGCGCTCTATGCACGAGGCTCCCCCCGTGTTCAATCACGCGGTCGCCGGGCGTAGCGAGCAGATTAAACCCGGTCTGGTGGTTGCGATTGAGCCGATTATTGCCGTTGACAATGCCGAGTGTGCGGTTGACTCTGCCGACGGCTGGACGGTGCGTTTGCGCAATGGTAAAGACAGCTGCCAGTGGGAGCACAGTGTTGCCGTGCACAAAGACGGCATTTGGGTGCTAACTGCTGAGGACGGCGGCGCGGCAGGGCTCGCGCCGTTTGGAATCACACCAACTCCTATTGCCTAGCCTTGCTTACTAGCGGATCGCGCTCCGCGCGGTTTGCGGTTTATGCACACATCGCGTAGTATTGTTTGGTGGTGCTTTGTGCTGTTTGCTTTTGTAAGTAACACGAAGTGCTCGCATGCGTAGTTAATATTTGAAGCGATAATAGGAGATATGACTAAAAAAGAGGGTGTAATAGAGGTTGAGGGGCGCGTAGTCGAAGCATTGCGCAACGCTAACTTTCGTGTTGAACTAACCAACGGGCACGTTGTGCTCGCGCAGATATCAGGCAAAATGCGCAAGAACTATATTCGTATTCTGCCAGAAGATCGAGTAATTGTTGAACTCACACCTTACGATCTAACTCGTGGTCGTATCAGCTATCGCTACAAGTAAAGCTACAAAGTAACGGTTTGCGTGGTTAGCAGCGCATTCACGAGGACAGCGAGAAATGGAAACATTATGAAAGTAAAACCAAGCGTTAAGAAGATTTGCGATAAGTGCAAAGTAATCCGCCGTCACGGTCGGGTTATGGTTATCTGCAGTAATCCACGCCACAAACAGCGCCAGGGCTAATCTTAGTCCAGGAACCATGCGCCCTCGGACGCACACTATGTAATATATCCGCGTATCTAAGAACTCAGCTTGCTGAAAACACCTTGAGATGAAGGCTCAGACACCTGATACGCTCCACACCTTCAAGAAACACCTAGGAGATGCCTTATGGCACGTCTGGCCGGAGTTGATATTCCGCGTGAGAAGCGCGTAGAAGTAGCTCTTACATACATTTATGGCGTGGGTCGCACCCGCGCTCTGAAAACACTAGCTGAGACTGGTATTGACAAAAACACCCGCGTTAAAGACCTTAATGATGATCAGCTTGTAGCGCTGCGCGATTATATCGAGGGTAACTTTAAAGTGGAGGGTGATCTGCGCCGTGAAGTGGCTGCGGATATCCGCCGTAAAGTAGAAATTGGAAGTTACCAGGGCTTGCGTCATCGCAAGGGCTTGCCCGTGCACGGACAGCGCACGAAGACTAACGCTCGGACTCGTAAGGGACCAAAGCGCACCGTTGCAGGCAAGAAGAAGTAACCCCACTCACACTAATTTTTCAAGGAGAACTTTATGGCATCACCAAAATCTGCGGTGCGTAAGCCACGCCGCAAAGATAAAAAGAATGTTGCAGTGGGTCAGGCTCACATTAAGTCAACGTTTAACAACACGATCGTTTCTATTACTGACCCTACAGGTGCGGTTCTAAGCTGGGCTTCATCCGGCGAATCGGGTTTCAAAGGCTCACGTAAATCAACTCCTTTTGCGGCGCAGCTTGCAGCTGAATCAGCTGCTAAAAAAGCGCAAGAGTTTGGCATGAAGAAAGTTGACGTTTTCGTTAAAGGTCCAGGATCAGGACGTGAAACTGCGATCCGCTCACTGCAGGCCGCAGGTCTTGAAGTTGGTTCTATTACCGATGTGACACCTCAGGCACATAACGGATGCCGCCCTTCAAAACGGCGTCGCGTTTAGCTTTGAGCATCCCCCGCAGTGCTTTATTGCGGGGCTTTTCCCTAACCCTTTAAACCGTATTGAGCCAGATAGTGGACTCTTTAACGAAAGGAATGAACAGTGCTCATAGCACAGCGACCTACACTTACAGAAGAAACAATTTCAGAGTTTCGTTCACGCTTTGTGTTCGAGCCTCTTGAACCAGGTTTCGGCTACACGCTAGGCAATTCCCTGCGTCGCACACTGCTTTCATCTATTCCGGGCGCGGCTGTTACAAGCGTTAGCTTTGAGGGTGTTGCGCACGAATTCACAACCATCCCGCATATTAGCGAAGATGTTACAGATATTATTCTCAACATCAAGGGTCTGGTTGTTTCTAGCGAGCACGACGAGCCCATTACCGCGCATCTGCGCAAATCAGGCGCCGGTGTAATCACCGCAGCTGATATTTCAACCCCTGCGGGTGTTGAAATCCACAACCCAGATTTGGTTATCGCAACTTGCAGTGCGGATGCGCAGTTCGAGCTTGATCTAACGATCGAGCGTGGTCGCGGTTACGTATCAGCGCAGCAGAACCGCAACGAAGACGCAGAGGTTGGTAGAATCCCGGTTGACTCTATCTACTCTCCAGTGCTTAAGGTTACATACGACGTTGAGGCAACCCGTGCGGGTGAGCGCACCGACTTCGATCGCCTCATCATTGACGTGGAAACCAAACCGGCTATTAGCCCGCGCGACGCGCTTGCCTCTGCGGGATCAACTCTTGTTGAGCTGTTCGGCATGGCGAGCGAGCTTAACCCCGCTGCGGAAGGTATTGAAATCGGTCAAAATCCGGTTGATCTTCCTGCGGATAGCGAACTTGCGATCCCAATTGAGGATCTCGATCTTTCAATGCGCAGCTACAACTGCCTGAAACGCGAGGGCATCGACACCGTAAGTCAGCTTGTGACACTGTCGCAAACAGAGCTGACTAACATCAGAAACTTTGGCGCGAAATCGGTTGTGGAGGTTAACAGTAAGCTCGCTGAGCGCGGTCTTTCACTGAAAGATTCGATACCAGGGCTTGACGGAGCTAACTACTATAGCTACGAAGACGGCGACAATTTAGAGGCAGAGCAGCGGTAGCGGCTCACTGAGATTTTAGGAGATAAAAATGCCTAGACCAACTAAGGGGGCACGCCTTGGTGGTGGACCAACACATGAGCGTTTAATGCTCAACCAGCTGGCCTCACAGCTTTTTGAGCACAAGCGGATCAAAACAACTGAGACCAAAGCAAAGCGCTTGCGTCCCGTTGCCGAGCGTCTTGTGACCTTCGCGAAGCGCGGCGACCTGCACTCACGCCGTCGCGTAATGCGTCAGATTCTTGACAAATCAGTTGTGCATGAACTGTTCACAGATATTGCTCCGCTTGTTGCAGAGCGTGAGGGTGGCTACACACGCATTATTAAAACAACTCCTCGCAAGGGCGATAACGCTCCCATGGCGATTATCGAGCTAGTGCTTGAGCCGGTTGCTAAAAAGGGTGCTGTTAAAGCCGCTCCTACTGCAACAGAGGCTGCTGTTGAAAGCGCTGACGAAACTGTGGCTGAAGGGGCTGTAGCAGCTGAAGAGGTTGCTGAGACCACAGCGGAAACAACTGCTGCGGCAACCGAGGTTGCCGCAGCAAGCGCGGATACGGAAGTAGAAACCGTAGCAGAAGTTAAATAAGCTATTTTGATTAAAGATCAGCTTCTGGTTCATAGCTGAAATAGCGCCGAGTGTTTTCAGTCGGCGCTATTTTTATGTGCGCTAAGAGCTTTAGAAGCGTGCGGTTTGGTGCTCTGTACGTTTTGGTCGGCTGTTCGTTTACCTGCGTGATCCTTTGTGGCAGTGGCTTTACAGGTTTGTAGTTTAACACTCTGAAAGTGGGGCTGACGTTTTAATATTGTAGCTCCGTGTTGCACGAGATTATCGGGCAGTTACTGCTCGAGCAAGTCGAACTGCGGCAGAATCTTACTGCGCTGCTCTGTTAGCTCGAGCAGATATGGGATTTTGGAGTTTTGCGGTTGTTCTGCGTGGCTGTTTAGGCGCTGCAGAGCATCCGCTACCGTCTTTGCATAAATTTCAGCTCCGGCAGGTTCCGGGTGAATTTCGTCGTCGGCGAGCTTTTCAAGGTGCGCGGCTATTGCCGCGTTCCAGTCTGCAAGGGTGACTCCGCGTCGCACCTGCGCAAAGTGCGCCAGTATCTGATTGTTCTCTGCAATCCATGACCTGTTAGCATACCCGGTCACAACAACCATTTTGTGGCTGGTGCTAAACTCTGCGAGCCTGGTCAAATCTTCCGTTCTGATCGGGCCGTTCGTGGCCAGCGCCACGATCATATACTCGCGCAGCTCGCCGTTAGCGCGCAACTGTTCAAAAATGTCTATTCCGGTGCCAAAATGCCTGGAAACTGCCGCATCCACGGAAATATTGGGCAGCGCGGCTGTGAGCTCACCGGCTGACGCAAGCATAACAGAGTCGCCAACCGCACTCACCTTGTCACCGGTGATGGCGTGCGCTGTCGCGTTTTCTGTTGTGTGGGGGTGTTGTGCTGGATTGCCGGGCGGGCTATCCGGGGTGTCCGACTGCTTACCGGGGTCGCGAGGCTGCGCTGAGCGCTGCTGTTCTAATGCCTGCACGCCGCGCTCGATTGCGATTTGTGCTCTGCTGGCGCGCGGTTGCTGCGCCAGCGCAAACCCCGTGCCTGTTAGCGAAAGCAGCATCGCGCTCGTGATGCAGAACGCCAGCGCGCGGATCCGCGAAGGAGCCTGTGGTGACAGCGCAGCAGCCAGTTTTCTGAGTGAGTTTATAAATCCGCCCTGCCTGATCGGTTGCTCAATATAGCGGTACGAAAAAGTGGCCGCAACAAACGTTAACGGCAGCGTAACAAGGGGCACCAGCAAGGCGCGCCAATCGGGCGAGAGTTGCTCAAAAGCGGCGCTTGTAATTAGTAGGAGCGGCCAGTGCCAGAGATAGATGCCGTACGATTTTTGCCCGATTTCTTTGAGCGGACCGCTGTCGAGAAGCTTGCCCGGTAGCGACCTGTAGCCTGTGACACACGTGATAATGCCGATGGTTGCGAATGTCGCCAGCAGAATACCACCCTGGAAACTCTCAGCCGAGCCCTCCTGCAGAATTAGAAACATTATCAACAGCGCGATTAGACCTGAGCAGGTGCCCAGCATATAAACGATTTGCCGATACCAGCTCGGGGCTTTGTGACTGCCCGGTTTGCGATGCAGCGCGAGCGCCAGGGAAGCGCCCAGTAGCAGCCCAGAGCTGTGCGAGTCTGATCCAAAATAAATGCGGCTTGCGGAGACCCCGGCCGCGCTCATCGATGTCATCGCGAGCACCGAAGCGCCTCCGCACAGCAGAAAAACCGCCAGCCGTGCGTTATTGTTTGGCGCTCGTTTTAAGAGCAGCAGGAGCAACGGCAGCAGCAAATAAAACTGTTCTTCCACGCCCAGCGACCAGGTGTTGCGGAAAAGCTCGGGGGCGTCCTGCGTGAAGTAGTTGCTGCCCTTGATAATGTAGAACCAGTTTGCGGCAAAAAGTGCGCTGGAGAGCAGCTGCCCGCGCAGATTCAGGAGAATATCGCCTCCCAGAAGCCCTGCCAGCGATGCTGAGACCGCGAGCGTTACCGCGAGCGCTGGGAGCAGTCGCCGCGCGCGGCGCTTCCAGAACCCCGGCAGGTTAATACGACCCGTGAGCGAATACTCGCGCAGCAGCAGTGACGTGATCAAAAACCCTGATACGCAGAAGAAAATATCCACTCCCAGAAAGCCACCGGGGAGCGCCTTGGGGAAGAAATGGTAGATAACAACCGCGATTACCGCGATTGCGCGTAGCCCGGTGAGACCCGGGAAAGGCGCATAACCTAGCGGGTTTCTGGCTTGTGTGGCGGATCGCGGATGAGTTTTCATACCAGTACAACTTTAGTAGTTGTTACTGTGTTTCGTCTTTAGCCCGGTCGGATTGTGTTGCCCCGCGCGTTATAGTGTGATAGAGTGTCTAATTGGCGCATTTTTTGTGCCCCCGAATGTGAGCCCTCCGTTGCCACCGACGTAACACGAAGTGGCTGGAGTGGGATCCACGAACATCTCCATCTCGACAGAAAGCAGCACTTAAGTGACTCGCACATATACACCTAAAGCAGCTGATCAGCAGCACGACTGGCTCGTTATTGACGCAGCAGGCGTGGTACTCGGTCGTCTTGCGTCACACGCCGCAGCTCTTTTGCGCGGTAAGCATAAAACAACCTTTGCTCCGCATATGGACATGGGTGATTACGTAATTATCATTAACGCTGATAAAGTTGTTCTTACCAACGGTAAAGCGGCTAAAAAAATGGCGTACCGCCACTCGGGTTATCCGGGCGGCTTGCGAGCTGTAAGCTACACCGAGCTTTTGGCTGAACGCCCTGAGCGCGCTGTTGAAAAAGCCGTTCGAGGAATGTTGCCAAAGAACTCACTCGGTCGTGACCAGTTTCGCAAGCTTAAAGTTTATGCGGGATCTGAGCATCCACACGCTGCGCAGCAGCCAACCGAGTACACCATCGACCAGGTAGCGCAGTAGCTGACGGCTGCGAGAGTAAAGGAACATCGTGATTGAAGAGCAGACTGTAGCAACCGAAAGCTACACATCAGAAACCCTAGCGAGCAGCAGCTCAACCGCTGCAGTAAGTGACCGTCCTGCGCTAAGTGTGCCGGGTGCGGCTGTTGGGCGTCGTAAGCAAGCTGTGGCGCGTGTGCGCCTTGTGCCTGGTAACGGTGAAATTAAAGTTAACGGTCGTGAGTTTGTGGATTACTTCCCAAACAAACTGCACCAGCAGCTAATTACCGATCCGTTCACAGTGCTTGAGCTTGGAGGCTCATACGACGTAATCGCGCGCATTGTCGGCGGTGGTCCGTCAGGTCAGGCTGGCGCGCTTCGTCTCGCTATTGCGCGTGCGCTAAATGAGATTGACGCAGAGCACAATCGCCCAACCCTTAAAAAGGCTGGCTTTTTGAGCCGTGACGCACGTATTAAAGAGCGTAAGAAGGCGGGTCTTAAGAAAGCTCGTAAAGCTCCGCAGTACTCAAAGCGTTAATCTCTTACGACGAGTATTTTATTATGGCGCGGCTGTTCGGAACAGACGGTGTAAGAGGTCTTGCGGGGGTAGATATTACCGCCGATCTGGCTCTTAACCTCTCCCGAGCAGCCGCGTTTGTTTTGGGCGATAGCGCACGCGCGCAGGGTAGGCACGCCACCGCTGTAATTGCGCGGGATTCGCGTGTTTCCGGGGATTTTATTGGTGCGGCGGTTGCTGCCGGGCTTGCCAGCGCGGGCGTGCACGTGCTTGACGCAGGCGTTGTGCCAACCCCCGCCGCCGCTTATCTGGTGGCCGATCTGCGAGCTGATTTTGGGGTTATGATTTCAGCATCGCACAACCCCGCAGCAGATAACGGCATTAAATTTTTTGCGGTCGGTGGTGAAAAACTTTCTGATGAGCTGCAAAACAGAATAGAAGCCGCGATGGATCAGGAACATCTGCCCGTTACAGGGCGCGATGTTGGTAACATCAGCGTACTTGCTGATGCGGAGGAACGTTACACGCAGCACCTGCTGAGCACCCTGCACGGGCAGAGTCTAAAGGGACTGCGGATCGTGCTCGACTGCGCCCACGGCGCAGCCTCTCAGGTTTCGCCCGCGGTGTTTGCGCAGGCCGGGGCAGAGGTTGTTGTTATTGGCAACAGCCCGGATGGATTTAATATTAACGACGGTGTCGGTTCAACGCACCTTGCGCAGCTGCAGCAAAAAGTTGTTGCAACCGGCGCTGATTTGGGCATTGCGCACGACGGTGACGCCGATAGATGTCTGGCAATTGACGGTGCCGGGCGAGTTGTTGACGGCGATAAAATTATGGCGATTCTGGCCGTTGCTATGAACGAGCGCGGCGAGCTTGCTAAAAACACGCTTGCAACAACGGTGATGAGCAACCTCGGTTTGAAACTTGCTATGCAGCGCAACGGGATTGAGCTTGTGCAAACTGCGGTTGGCGACAGGTATGTTTTGCAGGCGCTCGCTGAGGGGGGCTACACTCTAGGCGGTGAGCAGTCGGGGCACGTTGTGATGAGCGAGTATGCGACAACCGGCGATGGCGTGCTCACGGGATTGCACCTGGCGGCAGAGGTTGTGCGCAGCGGCAAGTCGCTGGGGGAGCTTGCCGATGCGAGCATGACAGTGTATCCGCAGATCCTTGTGAACGTGAGCGGAGTGGATTGCGCAAAAGTTGCCAGCGACGAGCAGCTAGCCCGCGCTGTTGCGGAGGCGGAGGCTGAACTCGCAGGAAAAGGCAGGGTGCTGTTGCGCCCGAGTGGCACCGAGCCGTGTGTGCGCGTGATGGTTGAGGCAGCCACGGCTGAAAAGGCAGAAACTATCGCGAATCAGTTGGCAGAGGTTGTGAAAACGCGGCTGGCTGTTTAGCGGCGCTAAGCTTTGCAAGCGGATCGCTCTTGTGCAGCAGGTTTTTGCGCGCTGTGAGCAGTGTCTGTTCGCAGTGGACGCGTGGTGGTCTGTTATTGCTTACTGTCACAGTTTACGTAACAGGATTTTTTGCACGCTGTGATCCGTGTCTTTGCGCAGAATCAACGATGCTCTGCCGCGGGTTGGCTTAATATTCTGCTCGAGATTCGGGGCGTTTATTGTGTTCCAGTAGTATTTTGCCGTGGTAATAGCGTCCGCTTCACTTATCTGCGCGAGCGGGCGGAAAAAGGACTGTGGATCCTGAAAAGCGCTCGCCCGCAGGCGCAAAAAGCGCTTTAGATACCAGGTTTTAATGTCTTTGGTGCGCGCGTCAACGTAGATTGAAAAGTCGAAAAGATCACTTAGCGCGAGCGGGTTTTTTTTCGACGATGGCGGCTGCAGCACGTTAATGCCCTCAATAATGAGAATGTCGGGGCGGTTTACAAGGGTGAATTTATCGGGCACAACATCGTAGACAAGGTGCGAATACACCGGAGCTTTTACCTCGGGCATCCCCGCTTTGACGCGGGCCACAAAGCGCAGCAGTGAGCGTCGGTCGTACGATTCGGGGAAGCCCTTGCGATCGAGCAGACCGCGCCGCTTGAGCTGGGCGTTAGAGTATAAAAACCCGTCGGTCGTTACCAGCGCAACGCGCGGAGTCTCGCTCCAGCGCGAGAGCAGCTCGCGCAACACCCTGGCAACGGTTGATTTGCCAACGGCAACCGACCCGGCAATTCCAATCACAAAGGGCGACTTGGGTGCGTTTTTGTGCTGTAAGAAGTTGCGCGTGCGGCGGTGCATTTCAGCGGCAGATATTGCATACTGATTGAGCAGCCGGCTGAGTGGCAGATAAACCTCCGCGATTTCCTGCAGATTAAGCTTTTCACCGTAGCTGCTGAGTGCTGCGAGCTCGTGAGCCTGCAGCGGTGAGGCCAGATCCGCCGCCAAACTCGCCCATTGTGTGCGCGGAATATCGTTGAAAAGACTGGGCAGTTCAGCGTTCGACCTGACAGCTGTTGCAGCGTCGTAAGTTGCGTTGTTACGTGGTTTTTCAGACATCATAACTATCTTGCCAGTAAAATGGCATTTATGTGTGGAATTGTTGGTTATGTAGGATCGGGTGATACCGCAGGCGTGCTGTTGAGCGGTCTGGCTCGATTAGAGTACCGGGGGTATGATTCGGCGGGAATCGCGATCATTAATGATACCGGGGAGTCTTGCCTGCGTAAAAGCTCTGGCAAACTTGCGCAGCTGCGGAAGCTGCTTGAAAGCTCGCCTGCGATAGCCGGAAGCACCGGGATCGGGCACACTCGCTGGGCAACTCACGGCGGTCCAACCGATGAGAACGCGCACCCGCACTACAGCGAAGACGGCAGCGTTGTGCTAATTCACAACGGTATTATCGAGAACTTTGCGCAGCTGCGTGACGAGCTGGCCGATGTAAAACTGCAGAGCGAAACTGACACCGAGGTTGTTGCGGTGTTGCTGGGGCGCGAGCTTGCGATCGTGGGAGATCTGGAAACAGCTTTTAGAAACGTTGTAAAACGGCTTAAGGGCACGTTTACCCTGTTGGCAGCTGCGGTTAGCGAGCCGGGCAAAATTGTTAGTGCTAGGCATCATTCACCGCTTGTTATCGGGCTTGGTGAGGGTGAAAGTTTCCTGGGCTCAGATGTTGCGGCGTTTGTTGAGCATACGAGGCGTGCTGTTGCGGTTGCAGACGATCGCATCGTGGTTATTACGGCCGACGGCGTGACGGTCACAGATTTTGATGGCAACCTAGCAGAGGTGAGCGAGTACGAGATTGCGTGGGATCCTGCTGCGGCGGATAAGGGCGGCTGGCCGTCCTTTATGGCGAAGGAAATCAGTGAGCAGCCGGCGGCGGTGGCGGATACGATCCGCGGTCGCGTTAATGACGGTGTTGTCGATATTCCAGAGCTCGCAGCTCTTGGTGACGAGTATTTGCAGCGCGTTAACAGGATTGTTATTTTGGCGTGTGGCACCGCAGCTTACGCGGGAATGATCGGGCGGTACGCGATTGAAGAGTGGGCGCGCGTGCCAGTTGAGGTGGAGCTGAGTCACGAGTTTAGGTATCGCAATCCAATTTTTGACGCTAACACGCTGGTGATTTCTGTGAGCCAGTCGGGCGAGACCATGGACACGTTGATGGCGGTTAATTTTGCGCGTGAGCAGGGTTTGAAGACGATTTCTGTGTGCAATACGCAAAGTGCCACGATTCCGCGCGAGTCGGACGCGGCGATTTACACGTATGCAGGTCCGGAGGTTGCGGTTGCCTCGACCAAGGCGTTTTTGAGCCAGATTGTTGCGCTGCAGCTGTTAGGTTTGCACCTGGCGAGGGTGCGCGGTGCGCTGACAACAGAAGCGCACCGGGAGACTGTTGCAGAGCTGCAGACCATCCCTGACAAGGTGGCCGAGGTTGTTGCCGTGCACAAGCAGGTTAAAGAGCTTGCGCACTGGATGGCGAACACCAACTCGGTGTTGTTTTTGGGGCGTCACGTTGGCTTCCCGACCGCGCTTGAGGGCGCGCTGAAGCTCAAAGAGATTGCGTACATTCACGCCGAGGGTTTTGCCGCTGGCGAGTTGAAACACGGTCCGATTGCGTTAATTGATCACGGTCAGCCGGTGTTTGTGCTGGTGCCAAGCCCGCGTACGAACTCTGTTATGCACTCGAAAGTTGTTTCTAACATTCAAGAGATCAGGGCGCGTGGGGCGCGGATTATCGCGATTGTTGAAACGGGTGATACTGCGGTGCTGCCGTTTGCTGATGATGTGATCCGCGTGCCGTTAACGGATGTGCTGTTCGAGCCGCTGTTGCAGGTGGTTCCGATGCAGTGGTTTGCGCTTGAGCTGTCAACGGTTAAAGGGCTTGACGTAGATCAGCCGCGCAATCTAGCGAAATCTGTCACGGTCGAGTAACAGCTTGTGATTTACGGAATTGGCTGTGACACTGTAGATGTAGACCGTTTTGTGACTAAAATCACGACTAATCAGCGGCTTTTGCAGCGTCTTTTCACGGGGCGCGAGCAGGATTTGCCAGTACGCTCGCTCGCGGCACGCTTTGCTGCAAAAGAGGCACTTGTGAAAGCGCTTGGAGGATCAAATTTTGCTGTGCCCGTGGGGGGTGTCGGTGATGAACACGAATTGAGTCTGAGCTGGCAGGACATCGAGATTTTACCGGCGAACGGCACCAAACCTGAGTTTAGCGCCACTCCGCGGTTGCTAGAGGTTTTTACAGACCTCGGTGTGACTCGCGCACATCTTTCGCTCAGTCATGACGGTGGGCACGCCGTTGCCGTTGTTGTTGCAGAGGCATTGCCAAACAACAGCGCCAGCGATATTTGCTGCATGCACGCGCATCCGCCAACGCCGAAGGCCGTACTGTGAGCTGCGACAATTACAGGAATTCGGACCGACCGGGCTTGGCTATGCGATCCGCTGAAATTTCCGTAACCGCGATTGCCCACAATGTGCGGCGTGTGCGGCAGATCACTAACTCGCAAGTGATCGCGGTAGTGAAGGCCAACGCGTACGGGCACGGGCTTCAGATCGCCGCGCGGGCAGCGCTCGCCGGCGGCGCGGCGATGCTGGGTGTTGCAGATATTGCGGAGGCGCTGGCACTGCGGCAGGCGGGAATTGCGGCTGATGTTGCTTCGATTCTGTGTTGGTTGCACGCTGCCGATCAGGATTTTACCGAGGCTGTGCAGCAGCGGATCGAACTCGGCGTGAGCGGCGCGTGGCAGCTAGAAAAAATAGCGGATGCGGTGCGGCGAGTGCGAGGCAGTGCGAGCGCTGAGGTGGTCGCACGCGCGCGGGTGCAGCTGAAAATCAACACCGGACTGAGCCGCAACGGAGCTGATGAGCGCGAGCTGCGCGAGTTTTTTGAGCTGGCAGCGCGGCTTGAGCGCGCTGGAATTCTGACCGTCACCGGCATTTTCAGTCACTTGGCAAACGCCGGAGAGCGTGCCGATAACGAGCAGGCTGCACGCTTCGACAGCGCGATTGAGCTGGCAGCTGCGGCCGGGCTAAACCCTAAAATGCAGCATTTGGCAGCTTCAGCGGCGAGCCTGGGCGGCAACAGCGCGCTCAGATACAACACCGTCCGGGTGGGGCTTGCCGTCTACGGGCTGAGCCCCTTTGCTAGCTGTAGCTCGCAAGATCTGGGGCTGCGCCCCGCGCTGCGACTAAAAGCGCAGATTGTCGCGCTGCGGCGCGTGCCAGCGGGCACCGGAGTGTCGTATGGGCACAACTATGTCGCGCCGCGCGATACTGTGCTGGGACTGGTTCCGGTAGGATACGCGGACGGTATGCCGCGGGCGCTCAACAACGCCAACGCGGAGGTCCTGATCGCGGGCGCAAGACGCCCGATTGTCGGACGCATAGGCATGGATCAGTGTATTATCGACCTGGGGCTCGAGCTGGGCGAACGAGTGCACCTTGGCGATGAAGTTGTGCTGTTTGGCGACCCGGCGCGGGGCGAGCCTGCGGTGGAAGAGTGGGCTAAGTGCCTTGAAACCATTAACTACGAAATAATCGTGGGGCTCGGCGCGCGTATTTCACGGGTGCGTGTGGCAGCGGATCTGTAACGCCCGCGCAGTGATCGTATAGATTGTGACCGTTGTTAAATATGTGATAGAATATTTTAGGCTTTGGGCCTTTAGCTCAGTTGGTAGAGCATCGGACTTTTAATCCGCGGGTCGCGAGTTCGAGCCTCGCAGGGCCCACCGGTTCAGTGTGGTTGTCATTTTACGGCAGCCACACTTTTCATATACAGCGCGGGTTTTGTGCGTGGCGGCGCTTGCACGGCTGCTGTACCGTCCGCGCTCCCGCCAGGCAGCCTTTTTAAACAGTGGGTGCGACAGCTTTGCGTTCGTGCCGCTTGATTTTGTTGATCACAAAAATCGTAACCGGCGAGATAATTATTTCAACAATCGATTTGAAAACAAAACCAACGAACAGATACTGCAGGAAGACCTGGAAAGTATTGATGCCGATAGCAGTTGCTGCGATTGCGCAGAAAGTCAGCGTGTCCAGGAACTCGCCGAGCAGGGTTGAGAGCGCGATGCGTCCGAAAAGTTTTTTCTCACCGTTGCGGTTTTTTAGCTTCACCATCAACCAAGCGTTGCTGAGTTGCCCGATAACAAAAGCGAGCAGCGAGGCTGCAACAATAATGGGCACCACGCCGAGCGTGCGCGCGAGTGCTTCCTGCCCGTCATACCAGGGAGCCGGTGGCAGCGTGATAATCATCCAGTAGCAGAGGGCGGTGAAAATACTGAGCGCAAAAGTTGTTATAACGGCCAGGCGGCTCGCCTTGAACCCGTAAACCTCGCTGAGCACGTCGCCAACTATGTATGCCAGCGGGAACAAGAAGAATCCGCCGTCAAGGGGGATTTCCCAGATCGTAACGCCCTTTGAAGCGCCGATATTAGACAGAATTAGTGTCACGACCATAACGGCCACCAGAACGGTGTAAACGCGTGACCTGGTGGGAGCAAAAAAAGGTTTTGAAGCTATTGGGGCAGACATGAGATTCCTTGTAGTACAACAGTTACAAGCACGGCGGGTTGCCTCTGCGGCATCGCCAACACTCGCTGCCCCAAGTGGTGCTGATAACAATAATAGCGAAAAAATTTTGAGCCTTACAACCGGGGCAGGCGTGTTTCCCGCGCTTGCGGATAATCACTATTTAAGTGCGTCGCCTGGGGCTACGACCGATGAATTTCGATCCGTTATTTAGGCGCGCTGCCCTCGCCTGTGGATAATTATTTATGCCCTGCTATTTAAGATATAATATTTAGCTTGAAGAAGGGGAGCTCTCCGGTGCTAGCTGGTCACTGCCGGGCTGCGCGATTTGCGCGCGTTTGGCGGCGAAACTATCGGGAAGAGACCTGTTGCGCACACAAGAAGGAGCTCTGTTGGAATCTGTAGTGCCGCAGTGGTTTGAAATCGGTTCGATCGCACTGCTCGTGATTGTTTTATTGGCGGATCTGCTGCTGATTATCCGCAAACCGCACGTGCCGAGTATGCGTGAAGCCTCCCTCTGGGTTGGGTTTTATGTGCTGTTGGCGTTGCTCTTTGCGGGCGCGCTGTTTTTGATGGTGGATGCGCAGCACGGCTCTGAGTTTTTGGCGGGCTGGCTTACCGAGTACAGTCTTTCAATTGATAATCTGTTTGTTTTTGTGCTGATTTTGATCGCGTTCAAAGTACCGCAGCAGTATGTGCAGCGTGCGCTGCTGATCGGTATTGTGCTGGCGCTGGTTTTCCGCGGTATCTTTATTCTTGCGGGCGCGGCGCTAATTGAGCATTTCAGTTGGATTTTCTATATTTTCGGCGCCTGGCTTATTTACACCGCGATTCAGCAGGCGCGCGGCGGTGACGATGAGCAGCCGCGCGAGGGCTGGGCGGTGCGCGTGATTAAAAAAGCGCTGCCTTTCACTGACGAGTTTCACGGCGGAAAACTCAGCGTCAAAAAAGATGGGAAACGTTATTTTACGCCGTTTCTGCTTGCGCTTTTGGCGCTCGGCTCAACTGATGTGCTGTTTGCGCTCGACTCAATTCCCGCGATTTTCGGTATCACGCAGAGCCCGTTTATTGTGTTTACGGCAAACGTGTTTGCGCTTATGGGGCTACGCCAGCTGTACTTCCTGCTGGGCGGGCTGCTCGAAAAACTCGAGTATCTGCACTACGGTATCGCGGCGATTCTAGGTTATATCGGCATTAAACTTGTTTTGCACGCGGCAAATCACAACGAGCTGAGCTTTATTAACGGCGGAGAGCCGATCACGGTTATTCCGGCGCCGAATACGTGGTTTTCGCTGAGCGTGATCGTGGTGTGCATGGTTGTTGCAACCGTAGCGAGTCTAATAAAAATGCGCAGAGACGAGTGAGTGTTAGAAGGCTAAGCACCCCGCCCAGGGAGTTTTGGGTGACCCGCGCGTGTTGAGATGTCCTTTGTGTTTTAACCAATCCCGCGCGTTTTGCACGGCGGATATAGTTACTTTCTAACTACCCGTTCCGCTGCCTCCCGTAGTCACATTTTTCGCAACTTGAGGTAGTAAAATCTAAATGAAATGTGAGCGTAGCCCAAATGCCGCGCGCAATAATGGCTCGCAGATTTTAGACACGGTAGGAGCGTAACGGCATGAGCGAAACACAGGATAAAGGTCTGGCAGCGGATGCGCGCAGCGCCGGTGCGCGAGTTGGGCTAACCTCTGATCAGATTATCATTAACGGCGGTCGCCCGTTACGGGGGCGGATAGAGGTGCGCGGTGCCAAAAACCTCGCCACCAAAGCTATGGTGGCGGCTCTTTTGGGGCAGACAACCAGTGTTTTGCGCAACGTGCCGAATATTTCTGATGTGCGTGTTGTTGCCGGGCTTTTGGCGCTGCACGGGGTTGTTATCAGCAAGGGTGACGATGACGAGTGGATTCTCAATCCCGAAAACGTGGAGCGCGCTCATATGGCAGATATTGACGCACACGCAGGGTCTTCGCGAATCCCGATTCTGTTCTGCGGTCCGCTTTTGCACCGGCTCGGTGAGGCGTTTATTCCCGATTTGGGTGGTTGTCGCATAGGCGATCGCCCAATCGATTTTCACTTGAACGCGCTACGCAAATTTGGTGCGCAGGTTGCAAAACTCAGCAACGGCATTAGCCTCACAGCGCCTAACGGCTTAAAGGGCGCAAATATTGAGCTGCCTTATCCTTCTGTTGGCGCAACAGAGCAGGTGCTTTTAACTGCGGTTTTGGCGGACGGGCAAACAGAGCTGCGTAATGCGGCTATTGAGCCGGAAATTGTGGATCTAATTTGTGTGCTGCAAAAAATGGGCGCGATTATCACGATGGAGCCCAACCGCGTAATTTTTATTGAGGGTGTGAAATCGCTGCGGGGCTATAACCATCGGGCTATTTTTGACCGTAACGAGGTTGCAAGCTGGGCATCCGCTGCCCTTGCCACAAACGGAGATATTTTTGTTGTTGGTGCGAAACAGGAAGAAATGATGACGTTTCTTAACATTTATCGCAAGGTCGGGGGCGATTTTGCGATAGAAGATGACGGCATTAGGTTCTGGCGCGGCGCTAAAAAACTAACCCCGGTTGTTGTTGAAACGGATGTGCACCCAGGCTTTATGACGGACTGGCAACAGCCGCTTGTGGTTGCGCTAACCATGGCGGAGGGGGTCTCAAAGATCCACGAAACGGTCTACGAAAACCGCTTTGGCTTTACTGATGCGCTTAACAAAATGGGCGCAAAAATTGAGGTGTATAAAGACGGTCTTGACGATGGCACGCGGCGAGTTAAACGGCGCGAGTTTGAGCAGGCGGCAGTGATATCCGGGCCGACTAAGCTGACAGGCGCAAACATTGAGGTGCCAGATTTGCGCGGTGGTTTTAGCCACCTGATTGCGGCGCTAACCGCCACAGGGCAGAGCGAGGTGTCAAATATTGGCATTATTTCGCGCGGCTACGAGAACTTTATTGAGAAGCTGAAAACGCTCGGCGCTGACTTTATTTACGAGGGGTAGGGTGCGAGATATGGCTACAAAAGAAGCTGTGAGAGTTGTTAAACTAAAATCGATTAGTTCGGCTGAAAAGCGAAAACCGTCTGTTTTCTGGTTGCTGGCCGTTTTTGTGCTGCCGTTCTGGAATATGAGCGCAAAATACAGGTTCACACCCGGATCAAAACTGCCGCAGAACGAGCCGTTTATTTTGTGTCCCAACCACATGAGCGAGATCGATCCGGTTGCAATCGGGGTTGCAACCTGGAAACTGGGGCGTTTGCCGCGCTTTATGGCAAAGGCGAGCCTGTTTAGAGTGCCAGTGCTGGGCTGGTTAATGCGCGCGAGCGGGCAAATTCCTGTTGAACGCGTAAGTCGCGGCGCAGACAGCGCAAACCACGCCAGCAGCAGCACAAAAATGGCAAAAAAATCCGCTCCCAAAGTCGGTCCGATCGGGGCGGCGAGTGAGCTTATTAGTAAGCGCGCTGGGGTTATTATCTACCCCGAGGGCACTCTCACGCGTGATCCTGATATGTGGCCGATGCGCGGCAAAAGCGGGGCTGTGAGATTAGCTCTTGAGGGGCAAATCGCGCTGTATCCTGCGGCGCACTGGGGAGTACAGAATATTATGCCGCGCTACGGTAAAAAAGTGCACCTGTTCAAGCGCAAAACCATCTGCGTTGCAATCGGCGAGCCGATGAACCTCGAAAAATACCGTGGCGTTCCCGTGACTCAGGAGCTTGTGGCACGGGTTACTGCTGAGCTGATGCAGGAAATAACACTGCTCCTGGCAAAACTGCGCGGCGAGAATGCGCCACACGAGCGGTGGAATCCGCGCGAACACAACCAGACAGAAGCGGGAAGATTTTAATGCGGACAGATAAAAAACAGCGCACACAAGTTGCGGTAATCGGAGCGGGCAGCTTCGGCACAACATACGCGAAAATACTGTGCGATGCGGGCAATGACGTTGTGCTGTGGGCGCGGCGCGGCGCGGTTGTAAAAGAAATCAACAAAGCGCACCGTAACTCGCAGTATTTGCCTGAGATTGTGCTGCCCAAACAATTGCGCGCAGTGGATGATCTCGCAACCGCGGTGGCGGATGCTGAAATAGTTTTTCTTGCGATCCCCAGCAACTCACTGCGCGATAAGCTGCTCGCGATGGCGTCGTACTTGCGCGCAGATGCTGTTTTGGTGAGTCTTATGAAGGGGGTTGAAAAATCCACCGGAATGCGTATGTCGCAGGTTATCACCGAAACTATCAACTGGAGCGTGGAACAGGTCGCGGTTGTGAGCGGACCGAATATCGCACTTGAAATTGCGCGAGAGCAGCCAACCGGAGCGGTGGCCTCGTGCGTTGAGCTGGCGGTGGCAAAAAAGGTCGCGCAGGTGTCAACAACCCCGTATTTCCGCACTTACATTAACACCGATGTAACGGGCACCGAGCTCGGGGGTGTGCTTAAAAACCTGATTGCGATTGCGATCGGCATCGTTGACGGCGTGGGTTACGGTGAAAACACCAAAGCGTCAATTATTACGCGCGGCATCGCTGAAATGACAGAGTTTGCGGTGGCATCGGGCGCATACCCAACAACTATGACAGGGCTTGCCGGGTTGGGTGATTTGATCACCACCTGCCAGTCGCCGCTCTCGCGCAATTTCAGCGCGGGTAGGTTAATCGGGCAGCGCTATTCCAAAGAGCAAACAGCTGCAAAACTGGGGCAGCTCGCAGAGGGGCTAACATCGGTGGATCCGGTGCTGCGCCTTGCTGCGCAGCGCGGCATTGAAATGCCCATTGTGTCACAGGTCAAAATGGTGCTGGATGGCGATATTCAGCCGCTCGAACTCGGTCCGCACCTGGCGGCAGAAGGCAGCGTTCCAGAGCCTGAGCTGAAACTCGACGCGAACGCCGAGTCGGAGGGAATCTGGCATAAAACCAAATCGTTATTTAGAAAACAGAGTGACGGCGATGAGCAGTAAAAAAACAGTTGCGCTGATTTTTGGAGGCAGATCCAGCGAGCACGGCATTAGCTGTGTGACGGCCGCGAGCGTGTACAGCGCAATCGACAAAAACGCCTACGATGTTGTCTGTGTTGGCATCACAAAGCTTGGCGAGTTCGTGCCGGTGAGCGTTGCTGCGCTGCAAACTTTTAGGCTTGACTCGGAGTTTCTGCCAGAGATTGTAAAGGGCGATGAGGAGCTGATTTTCCCGCTCAGCACAAACGATCACAGACTGCGACTCCTTAACAAAGCGGGCACGGTTGAAACGCTCGCGCACTTGGATGTTGCGCTCATTATGATGCACGGTCGTTTCGGCGAAGACGGTACGGTGCAGGGGCTGTGCGAGCTAGCGGGGCTGCCGTATACGGGCAGCGGATCATTCGCCTCCGCGCTCTGCATGGACAAGCACGCTGCAAAGCTCGTGTTGCAGACCTGCGGTGTGCGGGTTGCGCCGTGGCAGCTTGTGACGAGGGCTGAGTTTGCGGGCGGTTTGGCGGGTGCACGAGATCTTGATGCGGGGCTGTCTTATCCGCTGTTTGTCAAACCTGCGCGTGAAGGGTCGAGCGTGGGTGTTACTCGCGTGAGTGCTCCAGCGGATCTGCCCGTGGCGATTGAGACCGCGCTCGCAGCCGATAAAACCGCACTTTTGGAATCTGCTGTGATCGGGCGTGAGGTTGAAATTGGCGTGCTTGAGCGGCGCGACGGGAGCGTTCCGCTGACGAGCAGCGTGATTGGTGAGATCGTGTTTAACGGGCGCGATTTCTACGACTTTGAGGCGAAATATATGGGCGCGGTCGGAGCCGATGTGGTTTTACCGGCGGATGTAACAGTCGCGGAGTATCAGCAGTTAAAAGACGCTGCGCTGCGGGCGTTTGAGGCCACCGGCTGCGCCGGATATGCGCGGGTTGATTTCTTTTTAACTGATTCTGGTCCGGTGTTAAACGAGATTAACACGCTGCCTGGTTTTACCCCGATATCGATGTATCCGCAGCTGATGCGCGAAAGTGGTGTTGACTACACGGCTTTAATTACCGAGCTTATCGAGCTGGGCTTGTGCGCTGACAGATAGCGGCTGCGCCGGGCTACAGCTGTTGCGCGCCTGGGGTAGCGGTTGCGCCTGCACGGCTGCTACGTCACGCAGTGTAGTGTGAAGCGCCGCAGAGCAGGGCGTAAGCGCCGACAGCTGGCGGCTGCGCGGCGCACTTATTCGGCAGTAGCAGATTTGTCGGTTTGCTGCAGCTGATCCGCATCGAGCGTATCCCGGTGATTCAAACAGCGCCGTTTTTGGGGCAGCTGCTTCACCGCCTCGGATATGTCGAGCAGCGCATCTGTGCCGCTAACTTTCTCAGACTCTACAAAAACCTCAAGCCCCGGCTCGCGCCCGTAGGCTGTGAACCTGTAGCGGGGTTTCTGGCTGTCGTCAACAACCCAATCAACGTCGTTCACGCTAATACATGCGTTGACAGTTGGCGCTGTGGGTGGTAATCCGCACCGCGCAATCACCGCAGCGGGGTTGCCCCACGCGCCTGTTGCCTGCGATGTTGTGGAGCGTTTCGTGAGCTTTGCGAGCGTATCCGGCAGTCGCACAGTAACTTCCGCGCACAGTGGGTTGTTAGCGTCTGTGGCGGCCTCAACGGGTACGCTCGGAGTGCATCCGCTAAGCCCGACAAGAGCTGCTGCGCAGAGCGAGAAAAGTGTTTTTTTAGCCACCCTGCTAGTTTACTGCTATTGCAGTTTAAGCACTAACCCGGGATGGAGTGGTAACCTAGCCGTATAAGCGAGATTTGACCTGGCTTGAGACAACTAACTTTTGAAGGAGAATAATGGCACTTACTAGCGTGCAACAGCAGCTTTTGGATCGCGTTGAAAATCGTTTAGCGATCGGTGGTGAATGGGTTGACGCTGAAGGCGGTGCAACTATTGACGTTGTGGATCCGGCAACGGGCGAGGTGATCAAGACCGTTGCGGATGCGAGCGTTGCGGATGCGCAACGCGCCCTTGACGCGGCAGTTACTGCGCAGCGCGACTGGGCGAAAACAGCCCCGCGCGAGCGCTCGGTGATGCTACGTAAAGCCTGGGAGCTGCTGCAGGAGCGCGCTGATGATTTCGCGCTTTTGATGACTCTTGAAATGGGCAAACCGCTCGCAGAGGCTCGTGGCGAGGTTGGCTACGGCGGCGAGTTCTTGCGCTGGTTCTCTGAGGAAGCGGTGCGTATTTCAGGGCGTTTTGGGAGTAACCCAGAGGGCACGGCGGATATGCTCGTGTCGAAGCTGCCGGTTGGTCCGTGCTATTTCATAACGCCGTGGAACTTCCCGCTGGCGATGGCAACCCGCAAAATTGCGCCCGCGCTGGCTGCAGGCTGCACTGTTGTTGTGAAACCCGCCGTGCTAACACCGCTCACCACTATTTATTTCCAGCAGTTGTTAGAGGATGCAGGGCTGCCGCGTGGCGTTGTAAATGTTGTGCAGACATCTAAGTCTAGTGCGCAGTCATCCGCGCTGCTGGCGGATTCTCGCCTGCGCAAGCTCAGCTTCACCGGCTCAACTTCGGTTGGTGTGAAACTGCTTGAAGCTGCCGCGCAAAACGTTTTGCGCACCTCGATGGAGCTGGGCGGCAACGCGCCTCTAATCGTGTTTGCAGACGCTGATCTTGACGCGGCAGTGGACGCAATTATGCTCGCGAAGTTCCGTAACATAGGGCAGGCCTGCACCGCGGCCAACCGCATCTACGCGCACAACGATATCGCTGACGAGCTGCTTGCTAGAATCACTGAAAAAGTTAAACAGCTCAAAGTTGGTAAGGGCACCGAAGATGGCGTGCAGATTGGCGCGATGATTGAGGAGAAAGCTGTTGTAAACTCGGTGCGGCTGGTTGATGACGCTAAAAAGCGCGGCGCTGAAGTTGTAATTGGTGGCAACCGCATAGAGGGCAAGGGCTTCTTTTTTGAGCCGACTGTCGTTGATAAAATCACAAAAGATGCAGCGCTGTACAAAGAAGAAATTTTTGGTCCTATTCTTGCGGTTACCAGGTTCAGCACCGATGATGAGGCGATTGAGCTGGCTAATGACACTGAATACGGGCTGGCAAGCTACATCTTCACAGAAGATTTGCACCGCACACAGCGCATGATTGCCGAGATCGAATCGGGCATGATGGCCGTTAACGCGGGTGTTATGTCTAACGCTGCGGCGCCGTTTGGCGGCGTGAAACAATCAGGTCTCGGGCGAGAGGGCAGTATTGAGGGCATCGAAGAGTTCTTGTCGGTGAAATACACTATGATTCCGCGCCGCTAGCGTGCAGTAAACCTGTGCGCGCGACCGGTTAAAACCGTTTCCGTGCTGCGCGCGGGTTCTGTTTAAGCGGGGTAATTTGTGGCGGATCAGATCCGCTCAGCCCACCAGCAGCTCGTTTCGCCGTAGTTTTTGCGCTTCATTATGCGCAGAGACTGCGGCATAGCTGGCTCAGGGCTGCGCTTGCTGCGCTCGATCATAACGAGCGCGTCGGCTTTTAAGAGCGGCGTTAGCGAGGCGAGATTTTCGGCAATAACAGCGTCGCTAAAATCGTATGGCGGATCAATAAAAACCACGTCATAGCGTAGCTCCGGTGCTACTGGTGGGTGCGCTATTAAAAACTTTTGCACGCTCTGCGTATAAATGCTGTGTGTTATTGTGCGCCCAGCAGCGCTTATTGCTGTGTGCGCAGCGGCGAAATTCTCGTCAATAATTTTTGCCGTCGGGGCATGTTTTTCAACAAATGTTGCGTGCTCAGCACCGCGGCTCAGAGCTTCAACGCCGAGCGCGCCCGATCCGGCATACAGATCGAGCACGCGAGTGTCTGTAAGATAGTTCCAGGCGTCAAGCGCTGAAAAAATAGCCTCTCGCACGCGATCGCTGGTGGGGCGCGTGCCCCGTTCTGGCACTTTCATGCGTAGAGAGCTGGCATCACCCGCGATAATTCTGGTCATAATTCAAGCATATCCGATAAACTCAAAGGCATGGAAACGCTTGCTTTAGAAACTTCTTTGCACAGGGTTCTGGGTGGCGCGACCGCGCAGGCGTTGCAGCGCGCGTTTGAATATGAGACGGTTAAAGATTTACTCTGGCATCTGCCACGCCGCTATGTTAGGCGCGGCGAGCTGACCGCGCTGTGCGATTTGCCTTTGAACGAACACGTCACAATTACAGGGCAGATTCTTGACGTGCAGCGCCGTGAAATGACGCGGCGCGGTGGGTCGTTGCTAAACGTGCGCGTTACGGACGGCACAGGGTTTATAACCCTCACTTTTTTTAATCAGGCCTGGCGCGAGGGCGAGCTGGTGCCGGGCAGACAAGGGCAGTTTGCCGGTAAGGTAAAAACGTATCAGGGGCAGCTGCAGCTGCAAAACCCCGATTATCAGCTGTTCACGCAGGAGCAGGTCAGTGCCAGCGGGGTTGATGCGCAGGCTATGCAGCGCGCCGAGGCGTTGGCGTTTTCGCGGGTTATAACCCCGGTTTATGCGGCAACTGCTAAAATCCCCTCGTGGGTTATTGCAAGCAGCATTAAAACGGTGCTCGATCATTTGCCTGTGCAGCCCGACAAAATCCCCGCCTGGGTGCGTAAAACCGCGGCAGTATGCGAGTTTGATGCGGCGCTGCGCGGCGTGCATATGCCGCAATCGCAGAGTGATATTAAACGCGCCCGTGCCAGCCTCAGGTTTCGAGAGGCTTTTGAACTGCAGCTGTCTCTTGTTGCGCGCGCTCGCAACACCGCCGCGCAGTTCACAGACGCCAGAAAGGCAGTGTCTGGCGGGTATTTAAGCGCTTTTGACGCGCAACTGCCGTTTCAGCTCACGGCGGATCAGGTTACTGTCGGGGAAAAACTGCAGACCGCGCTCGCGCTCAACTCGCCAATGGCAAAACTGCTGCAGGGTGAGGTGGGATCTGGTAAAACGGTTGTTGCATTGCGCGCAATGCTGCAGGTTGCAGATAACGACGGGCAGAGCGTGCTGCTCGCACCAACCGAGGTACTCGCAGGGCAGCATCTGCTGTCGGTGCAGCAGCTGCTCGGTGATGAGCTAAGCTGCAAACTGCGTCCGGTTTTAATCACGGGGTCGATGAGCGCGGCGCAGCTAAAGGCGGCGCTGCTCGAGGTTGTTTCGGGCAGGTCAAAAATTGTGATCGGCACTCACGCGCTTTTTAACGACCGGGTTGCATTTTACGATCTGGGGTTGATTGTTATAGACGAGCAGCACAGATTCGGAGTGGATCAGCGCGAAACACTGCGCCAGAAGGGCAAAAATCCACACCTGCTCGCGATGACAGCAACACCCATTCCGCGCACGGTTGCGCTCACCGCGTTTGGTGAGCTGGAGGTTGTTACGCTGCGGCAGCTGCCCGCAAACCGTCCTCCCATTAGGAGTTTTGCGGTGCACATCCAGGAGAATCCAGAGCTTAATGTGCGCGCCTGGCAAAAGGCGCGCGAGGAGATCGTAGCGGGCAGGCAGGTGTATGTTGTGTGCCCGGCCATTGAGGGTGCGGAACAGGACGATCCGTTGTCAGTTTCCGGTGCAGTGAAGCGCCCGCGCGCGAGTGTTTACGATATTGAGGCGGGGCTTAAATCGCGAGCCGATTACGCCGGTGTGCGCATAGATGTTTTGACCGGGCAGCTTGAAACCGCCGAGAAAGAGCGCGTTATGCGTGAGTTTGCGGCGGGCGAGATTGACCTGCTGGTGGCAACAACGGTTGTTGAAGTGGGTGTTAATGTGCCCAATGCGACGGTTATGATCATAGTTGAGGCCGATAGGTTTGGGGTTTCGCAGCTGCACCAGTTGCGCGGTCGTATCGGCCGTGGTGAGCACGCGAGTATCTGCTTGCTGTTGACGGAAGCGGATCGCACCTCCAAGGCATGGCAGCGTGTGGAGGCGGTGGCGTGCACCTCTGACGGTTTTGCGCTTGCTGAAATTGACCTGGAGCAGCGCCGCGAGGGGGATATTTTAGGCACCGCGCAGTCGGGCGCTAAGGCTACCTTGAAGCTTTTAAGGGTGCTTTTTGACGGCGAGGTGATTTTTCAGGCTCGCGCGCTTGCGGAGCAGCTTTTGGAAGCGGATCCGGAGCTTACAACCGCGCCCGGTTTGCGCGCCGAGCTTGTCACGGTCGCGGCTAAAGCCGCGGGGATTACTAAGACGTAGGGGTGCTGCTACCGAAAGTAATATATGCCGCGTTAGTTTCAGTGTCGTAGGTCATATGCATTGATTTTATCCTGTGCCGCAGTTTATTGTCTTTATAGATGCACCTGTTATATTATCGAGCTTAATTTACTACAGTATTGTGTATGCTAATTTTCGCATACGCGTTTTTCTTCGTAGTAGGTTACGGGATAGTGGTCGCACAGAGAAAAATATCCTCCAGCTAGTAAAAGCAGAGTAGAGTTATTATGTGAGTTTAACCGCTGTTGTGCCGGGATCTTTTGATCCGCTAACCCTCGGGCATCTAGATGTTGTGCGCCGCGCCAGCAAGATTTTCGACACGGTGCATGTGCTGGTCGTGACCAACCCCGATAAAAAAAGTATGCTCGACATCGCAACTCGTGAGCGGTTGACAGCGGCAGCAATTGCAGATGCCGGGCTGCAAAATAGGGTGCTTGTGCGCAACTGGGAGAGCGGACTGCTCGTGGACTACTGCAAAAAAATCGGCGCGAGCGTGCTAGTCAAGGGCGTGCGCTCGCAGACGGACGTCGCCTACGAAGTGCCCATGGTGCTGATGAACCGTTCGCTGGCCGATATTGAGACCGTGTTTTTGCTGCCTAACCCTGCTTATTCGATGGTGTCAAGCTCACTGGTGCGGCAGGTGCACGCGCTCGGCGGAGACGTGCGCGAGTACGTGCCAGAGTCGGTGCTGCAGTATTTGCAGCGGGTGCGGGCGGCGGATCAATAGCGCCTTTGCTTAATTTGACTCTTCAGGGTTTAATTGGTGTGTGAGTAAAAAACATATTTTTAGGTTCAATATCCGCGATATCTACAATCGCCCCGGGCAAATGCGAGAGCTGACGCACGAAGCGCAGCTGACAGAAACCTGGGGTGAGGGTATTTCGCGCGTGAAAGCAGGCGCTGAGGTTGGGCTGCAGATTCGTTTTGAGTCTGTTCACGAGGGAATTTTGGCGACTGTGAGAGCTGCGACAGAGGCGGAATCTGAGTGCGCGAGATGCCTTAAAAACTTCACGCAAGACATTAAAGTCGATTTTACAGAACTTTTCGCGTATAATCTTACTGAAGATGAAGAATACGGGGTTCGTGGCGATCAGATTGATCTGGAATTCCCGCTGCGTGATGCGGTAGTGCTTGCACTTCCGTTCACTCCTGTGTGTGACAGTGATTGCGAGGGTCTTGACCCGGCAACCGGTGAGCCATATGAGTCGGGCGTAGCAGTTGCAAAAGTGCCCGAGGTTGATCCTCGATGGGCGGCTCTTGCTGATTTTTCCATTCGTACAGGCAGTAAAAACTAGACTTTAGTTAAACTATTTAGAAAGAGAGCATCATGGCAGTTCCAAAGCGTAGGTTATCTCGCTCAAACACGCGTCACCGTCGTTCTCAGTGGAAAGCAACGGCTCCAACCCTCGTGAAAACAGTTGAGAATGGTCGCACCGTTTACAGTGTGCCTCACCGTGCTCGTGTTGTTGAGGACGCGCAGGGTAACGCACTGTTTCTTGAGTATAAAGGTCGTCGCGTAGCTGACGCATAACGAGTGCTTCTTGTGAGCGCTAATAAAAACACTCAAAACTCGTCTGAAATTGCCGGTTATGCCGATATGAAGCATGATCTTGCAACTTCAGACGGGTTTTTTGCAAGGTTTGAAGTTAAGGTTGAGCAGCAGCTGCTAACTCAAGCGCTAACCCATAGGTCGTGGACGGCGGAGCATCCTGCTGATAAGCACTATGAGCGCCTGGAGTTTCTGGGTGATTCGGTGCTCGGTTATGTGGTGACCAGGTATATCTATAAAAATCATCGAGGTCTTAACGAGGGTGATCTTTCGCGTCTGCGAGCATCGCTCGTTTCTGAAGTGGCGCTTGCGTCCGTTGCAAAGCGTTTTGGCTTTGGCGAGTTTTTGCGTCTCGGCAAGGGAGAGGATAAAAACGGCGGCAGGGAGCGGAAAAAACTGCTTGCAGACACTGTTGAATCTATAATTGCGGCGGTGCTTTTATCAACCGATATTGAGAAAGCAGTAAACTTTGTGCTCTACCTGTTAGACGAAGATTTACTCTCGCAGAAACAGTTTCTTACTGTGGAAAACGATCCTAAAACCACGCTGCAAGAGAGGTGCGCAGTTGGCACAGCTCCTGTCTATGAGGTTGTTGCAGAAGAAGGTCCGCCGCACAATAAGAGATTCACGATTGTGGTTAAAGCTGTGGCTGTTGATGGGCGGGGTGTTTCGGGCACTGGTTCTGCCAGCAGCAAAAAAGCGGCTGAGACTCTTGCCGCGCAGAGTGCGCTTAGTAAAATGTCGACGGACTTTGCCCACTACACAGGTTATGTGAAAAAACATATTAGCAAGCAGGCGAGCAATAACAAAACAAACCTGCTAACACCGAGCAGAAGCCTATTAAAACCGAGCAAAAACTCACCAAATAGATGCGGATGCTCTGAATAATGCCCGAATTACCAGAAGTTGAGGTTGTGCGCGCGGGTTTGCAGCCTGCGGTGACAGGGGCGTGCGTGCTTAGCGCAAAAGTTTTTGATGCGCGCTCGCTAAAACGCCACATTAGCCTAACGGAACGCAACAGCGGGCAGCTTGCTCCCTCTCACGGACGCACACTCGACGCTGCAACCCAGAGTCTGCGCGCCGCCGATTTTGAGCAAAGAATAACCGGCGTTAAACTCGCCGCACCCGTACGGCGGGGCAAGTTTCTGTGGATTCCCATAGCCGACAGCCCACAACCGCACACCGCGCTGTTTGCGCACCTTGCGATGAGCGGGCAGCTGCTCTTGCGCGCGCCAGACGCGCCAGACGATAAACACGTGCGAATTAGAATCTTGCTGGAGAGCGCGGCGGGGCAGCTGATCCGCCTTGATTTCGCAGATCAGCGACGTTTTGGCTCGCTCGCGATTGATCCGCTTGTGCCAACCGCTGATGGCAGGGCTGCGGGGTGGGGCGATGATGCCTGCGCAATACCGGCGCAGGCGGCGCATATTGCGCGAGATCTGCTTGATGCGGAGTTTGATTTTGCGCAGGTAGCGGCGCGTTTGAAACTGCGTAACAGCGCGATTAAAAAGTTGCTTTTGGAGCAGCAGCTATGCAGCGGAATCGGTAATATTTACGCGGATGAAGCTCTCTGGGAGGCGGCTATTCATCCGGAATTGAGGGCGTGCAGAATCAGTGTTGCGCGTTTGCGGCAGCTGCTCGCGGCGGCGGCGGATGTGATGGCGCGGGCGCTTATTGAGGGCGGCACGAGTTTTGACGCACAGTATGTGAATGTTAATGGCGAGGCGGGCTATTTTGTGCGCAGTCTTAATGCGTACGGGCGCGCGGGCGAGCCTTGTAAACGGTGCGGGGAGATTATGCGGCTGTCAAACGCGATTGGGCGGGCATCGCATTATTGTCCGCGGTGTCAGCGCAAGCGATAGCTGGCCACGGCAAAGTTGCTGAGTAGTAAAAATTAAGAGTATCAACTAAAATTGACGGGTGCGCACTGAAACAGGAAACCAGCAGACTGACGGGTCGAAACATCGTAGCGCGGGCAAAATTTTAATCAGTTTTTATTTAATTCTTGCGATCGCCGCCACGGGAAGATCTTGCTATCAGCTGCTGAGTAAATTTGAGCAGGCGCCTGTTGCCTACTCGCTTTCCGCAGTTGCCGCGGCTGTTTACATCGTTGCCACGGTTGCGCTTATTAAGGGCGTTAGGTGGCGCGCGGTGGCGCAGGCTGCGCTCGCCTTTGAGCTTGTGGGCGTGCTGGTTGTTGGCACTTTGAGCCTGACGCACAAAGAGCTTTTTGCGCATCCGAGCGTATGGTCGTATTTCGGGCAGGGCTACCTGTTTATTCCGCTGGTGTTGCCGGTTATTGGTATGTGGTGGCTGAAATCAGGGGTTGAAAGGTAGCTGTGCGCACGTTTAGAAGTTTTGCAGCCTTGCCGCAAGACGCGTTCACCTCTGCAACAGCGGTTGCAATAGGTAAGTTTGACGGCTTGCACCTGGGGCACAGAAAAATTATTACCGAGCTTATTAACACCGCCCGCCAGCGTGATTACGAGCCCTGTGTTTTCACCTTCACTGATAATCCGCTGGCAACTCTCGCACCCGAAAAGTGCCCGCGCGCGCTCGCTAGCACGGAACAGCGGATCGAGCTGCTCGCAAAAGCCGGTGTGAGCGCCACGCTGATGGTTGATTTTACGCGCGAGCTTGCCAGGCTAGAACCGGCGGAGTTTGTGTATCGCGTGCTGTTGCAGGGCATGAATGCGCGCGAAATACTTGTCGGACACGATTTTAAGTTTGGCAAAAACGGCTCAGGCGACGTGCAACTTTTGCGCGAGCTCGGGCAGCAGCACGGATTTGCTGTGCGGGTGCTCTCCGACATTGAAATTGACGGCGAACGGGTTTCGTCGACGCGGATCCGGGAGCTGTTGGAGCGGGCGGATGTGACGGGTGCCGCGAAACTGCTGGGTCGCACACAGAGTGTGCGCGGGCTTGTTGTGCATGGCGCGGCGCGCGGGCGCACGCTGGGGTTTCCTACCGCAAATATGCAGCCGAAGTATGCCGGGTTGGCTCCCGCCGACGGGGTTTACGCCGGATACGCAACGGTCGCTGGTGAAACTTACGCGGCGGCTATTTCTATCGGTGGCAACCCGACTTTCACGCCCGATGCGCCCTCGCAGATCGAAGTGCATCTTTTAGACTTTAGCGGCAATATTTACGGTGAATTAATGACCCTGCAGTTTGTTGCGCACCTGCGCATGATGACCGCGTACCGGGGAATTGACGCGCTGGTTGCGCAGATTAGCGAAGACGTTGTGAACACGCGGCGTATAATCGCGCCGATCCTGGACGGGTTGGCGGATCAACCGCAGGCAGCTAAATAGCGGGGCGGGCGCACATAAACTATTGTGCGAATCTATTATTTCCTGGTATTATTATGCAAAGGTATATATTTGTGCTTTTCACGCACATATTTGGTTAATTTTTGTAGCGTTATTACTTCTAAAATCTGGAGATTCTGTGACATCCACGGCTGATGCACGCTTGAAAAATCGTGCGACTGGCAACAAGAACGGCATCCGTTCGCTTGTACGAGGAGGACGTGTGCTTAAAAACGAGGGGATCATCCCGCAGCTTGCGCTCGCGGTGCGCGAGGTTGAGGCTTCTGCCCGGCGCGGCAAAGCAACCCCGGCAAACAGGGTGCGTTTTCAGGTTGTTGCGCTGCTTGTGCGTGAGGAGCGTGCGCGGGTGCGCGACGGCACTGATATCAGCGAGGCAGATCGCCAAGAAACCCTAAAAAGACTAGACGGCGTGGCTAATATTCTGGCGAGCGCGGCAAGCCACGATACTTCGCTAATTCCGCTGCTGCAGCCAGACGCTGTGATAACCGACGCAGCCTTGCAACTGCGCAAAACAATGCTTGAAAAAGCCGGGGTTACAGAGCCCGAAGAGCTTAGTGTTGAGGTTGCGTCTGCGCGTAAAATGGTCACAGAATCTAAACAGCGGCAGGTTGTGCCGCGGTCAATTGCGCGGCGCGCACGCGCAAATCCGTTCCTGCCGCCCCCGCAGGGCGTGATAAACCATGAGACTTTGCACACCGGGCTTGCTAACTGGGAGCTTATTGCGCCGCTGCTAAAGGCTTTTGAGCAGGGCGGGCAGGGCGAGTCGACAATGCAGCTGCCAGAGGCTCCTAAGCGAGACAGGTTTGCGCCTCCTAGGTCAGCTCTGATGCCGCACCAGGCGCGGCTTTTGGCGAGTGTGCGTGCGGGGCATCGGGAGTTTTTGCTGGCGGATGAGCCGGGTCTTGGCAAAACAGCGCAGTCGCTTTTGGCTGCCTCTGTTGCCGGTGCGTATCCGCTGCTTGTGGTTGCGCCGAACGTGGTAAAAATGAACTGGGCGCGCGAGGCCGCCAGCTGGACTCCGCAGCGTCGTGTGAGCGTGATTACCGGTGACGGTAAAGACGTGAATCCGTTCGCCGATATTTTTATTATCAACTACGACATTCTTGAGCGGCATATTTCATGGCTTGCCGCCTTTGGGTTTAAGGGCATGGTTATTGACGAGGCGCACATGATTAAAAACGTGACCTCGCAGCGCTCTCGCAACACACTCGAGCTGTCCGCAAAAATTCGCGAGAGCGTGGTTGATCCGCTGTTGATTGCGCTAACGGGCACGCCGCTCATTAATGATATTGAGGATTTCCGTGCGATCTGGCAGTTTTTGGGCTGGTTGCAGGGCGATGCGCCGGGCGCAAAACTGCTTAACGAGCTTGAGAAAAACGGGTACACCCCGGCAGATGGTGCGTTTTATCCGGCCGCGAGGCAGTCGGTTATTGATCTTGGAATTGTGCGCCGCCGTAAAATCGACGTGGCAAAAGACCTGCCCGCAAAGCGGATTATTGACTTGCCGGTGGAGCTTGACACGGATGAAGCGCCAGATATTAAAGCGGCAGAACGGCAGCTCGCGACTAAACTGTTTAACCAGTTTGCGAAACTTAAGCAGCGCAAACTGGGGCAGAAACTCAGCACTGAGCAGCTGATCCGCGCCGCTTGTATGCAGGAATACGAGATCGCCGCCGAAAGCGGGGGTGTTAGTGTTTTCACAATGGTGCGCCAAATCGGGCTGGCGAAGGCTGAACTTGCTGCCGATTATGCCGCGCAGTTGGCGCGCTCGGTTGGCAAAGTTGTTTTCTTTGCAAAGCACATTGAAGTTATGGATCGTGCGGAGGAGTTTATGCGCGCACGTGGGCTTGGCGTGAGTTCGATCCGTGGCTCGCAGAGTGCTATTGAGCGGCAGGAGGCGATTGACGCGTTCCAGAATGACCCGCGCGTGAACGTGATTGTGTGCTCTTTGACAGCTGCGGGCGTGGGTGTTAATTTGCAGGCCAGCTCGAACGTTGTGCTTGCCGAGCTGAGCTGGACCGATGCGGAGCAGACGCAGGCTATCGACCGCGTGCACCGCATAGGGCAGGAAGAACCCGTTACCGCGTGGCGGATCATTGCCGCGCAAACGGTGGATCAAAAAATCGCAGAGCTGATTGATTCCAAGGCCGGGCTTGCCGCGCGCGCGCTTGACGGCGCTGAGGCACAGGCGGAAAACAGCGATCCGGTGCAGCTGCGGGTGCTGATTGAGGTGCTGCGGCAAGAACTGCAGCGGCGTATTAGTACAATATAACCATGCGAGTTGGAGTTTTGGTTTCGGGCGGTGATTGCCCGGGGCTGAATGCTGCTGTGCGCGGCGCTGTGCTGCGCGGAGTTGACGTTTACGGGTACGAGTATATTGGCTACCGGGACGGCTGGCGCGGAGTGCGCGATAACGAATTTATGCCGCTTAACAGGGCCGCTGTGCGCGGTATTGCGCCGCTCGGGGGCACAATTTTGGGCAGTAGCCGCGTGAGTCCGCTCGGTGACGGTGCGATCGGCGTGAGCGGCTTAAAACAGCATATGCGTGATAACGCGATTGACGGTTTTATTACAATCGGAGGCAACGGCACGCAAACGGTCGCCAATATGCTGTTTCAGGAGGGCATTCCCGTGCTGGGGCTGCCAAAAACAATCGATAACGACCTGGTTGGCACAGACTACAGTTTTGGGTTTGACACTGCAGTACACATTGCAACCGAGGCTATTGACCGGCTGCGCACAACCGGGCAGTCGCACAGGCGCTGCATGGTGCTCGAGGTAATGGGTCGAGATGCGGGATGGATCGCCCTGCACGCGGGCGTTGCCGCCGGTGCGCAGGTTATTCTCGTTGCTGAGCACAGTGAGAGCGTCGAACAGATAGCAGAGTGGGTGACAAAGGTTGATCAGCGGGGCAGAAGCGCGCTGGTTGTTGTTGCAGAAGGGTTTATTCCCTTGGGTTATGACACCGAAATAACACGCGAGGGCAGCGACGGTTTTGGGCGCAAACGGCTCGGCGGGGTGGCTGAAATACTTGCCGCAGAAATCGAAAGAATATCGGGCATCGAAACAAGAGCGACCGTGCTCGGGCACGTGCAGCGCGGTGGCGTACCGACCGCGTTTGACAGGGTACTGGCAACCCGCGCCGGGATTCGGGTTGCGGATGCGGCAGCTGATGGTGAATGGGGCAAAATGGTTGCCGCGCGCGGCGAGCGGATGGAGCTTGTGCCGCTGGCAGAGGTTGGTGGCAAAACCAAGCACGTGCCAAAAGAGCGCTATCTGGAAGTGCGGCGCCTTTTTGGGTAGCTGCTAAATAGCGCATTCCAGGCTATTGCTGAGTTTAGCGCGTATCTTTTTAGTCTAAAATTAACAGGGTGAACACCATATTAAATGCCTCAGAATCAGCGCCAAACAGTGAGGATTCTAAAAACGGAAATACCGTGCAAAGCGCGCCAGCGCAGGAGTATGTGCCCGCAGGGATGCGCATCGCAGCTGCCTGGTCGTGGCGGCTGCTGTTGGTTGGTGCGGCTATTGCGGTTACTTTTTGGTTAATCGCGCAGGTTTCCACAATTGTAATTCCACTCTTTATTGCGGTGTTGCTCGCTGCGCTGCTGCAGCCGATTGTGCAGTTTGCGGTTAAAATAGGGCTGCCTAGGTGGCTCGGAATGCTTACGGCGCTAACGGTTATGGTGTCGTTCGTGTCGCTGCTTGTGTGGCTGATTGTGATTAATTTTCAGTCTGGTTTTGACGCGCTTGGGGTGCGGATCCAACTTGCTTGGAACGACTTCACCGAGTGGCTGACTACAAGCCCGCTGCCTTTTGACCTGAGCGATTTTAAGTTTAGTGTGAGTGACGCGATCCAGACGATCCGCGAAAACCAAAACCGCTTACTGAGCGGTGCGCTCGGGTTTGCAACAACCGCCGGGCAGATTATGGCCGGTGCGCTGCTGGTTATTTTTTCGCTTATTTTTCTGCTGATAGACGGCAAGAAAATATGGTTCTGGGTGCTCGGTTTTCTGCCTGCCGCAGCTCACGCGCCCGTTAACGAGGCTGCAAAAGCCGGCTGGGAGTCCGTTGGGCACTATGTTCGAGTGCAGATTCTCGTGGCTTTTGTTGATGCCGTTGGCATTGCGCTGGGAGCGTGGATTCTCGGGGTGCCGCTTGTGATCCCGATAGGCATTTCAGTTTTTTTAGCGTCGTTTATTCCGTTCTTGGGAGCGATTACAACGGGCGTGCTCGCCTGCGTTATCGCGCTTGTTTACAACGGACCCACAATTGCGTTGCTAATGCTCGCGGTTGTTGTGCTGGTAAACCAGATTGAGGGCAATGTGATGCAGCCGCTCGTGATGGGTAATGCGGTTAGCGTGCATCCGCTCGGGGTTGTTTTGGCCGTTACCATGGGCGCAATGTTTGCGGGCATTGCCGGGGCGTTGTTTGCCGTGCCAATTGCCGCGTGCGCGAATTCAATGGTTAACACGCTCGCGTCGGGCAGCTGGCGAGGGCTGCCCGATCCGGTTAAAATATACCACGCTGATAAAGAGCAGGAGCGCGACAAGCGTGCTATTATCAGGGAGCTGGCGCGCAAAGTTAAAAGGAGGTCGTAGCTATTTCTGCGAAATACACACCACCAGAGTTATCAGAGTTCATAGCGGCGCAGCCGCAGGTTGCTAAGGTTGCACAGCGCACTCCGCTTGTGACATCTCGATTTTTAGCGGATCTGCTGCGCGTACCGGAGCTGTATCTAAAATGCGAGAACCTGCAGCGCACTGGCTCGTACAAGCTGCGCGGCGCGTACAACCACATCGCTAATTTAGCCAAAAGCAGTGGCGTCACCCACGTCGTGGCCGCTTCTGCGGGAAATCACGCGCAGGGCGTTGCGTATGCGGCGCGTGAGCTGGGTTTACAAGCAACTATTTTTATGCCGCGGGGTGTCGCACTGCCGAAGCTGCAGGCGACTCGTAACTACGGCGCAGACATTGTGCTCGGCGGAATTAACGTGGACGAGACTCTGGCCGCGGCAAATGTGTTTGCGGCTAAGGAGAGCGCGCACTTTGTGCCGCCCTTTGACGATCACGATGTGATCATAGGGCAAGGAACTGTGGGGCTTGAAATGTTCACCGCCGCGCCAGAACTAGAAACCATTATTGTGCCCGTTGGTGGCGGCGGGTTAATCAGTGGAATTGCCGTTGTTGCAAAGCGTTTAACTGCTCGGCAGGGGCGGCACGTGCGGGTAATAGGGGTGCAGGCTGAGAACGTGGCATCGTTTGAAAACTCACTGGCGGCGGGTGAGCCGATTGCTGTTAATTCGAGCAACTCAACAATTGCTGACGGAATCGCGGTTTTTAAGCCCGGGCATCGTAACCTAGCGGTTGTGCGCGACTATGTTGATGAGATTGTAACCGTGAGCGACGAAGATATTGCGCGTGCAATTGTGATTCTGTTCGAGCGTGCAAAATTGGTTGTGGAACCGGCGGGAGCTGCCGCAGTTGCCGCCATTGTTGCAGGCAAAGTGCATGCTACGGGAGTAACCGCCGTTGTTTTGTCGGGGGGTAATATCGATCCGCTGCTAATGCAGCGTGTTATTGGGCACGGTCTTGCGGCCGCGTCGCGGTATCTGAAGCTGCGTATTTTGTTGCCGGATCATCCCGGGCAGCTTGTGCGCACCGCCGAGATTGTGGCGCGGCAAAACGCGAACGTGGTGGAGGTGCTGCACACGCGTCACACAACGGAGCTGCCGGTTAGTGATGTGGAGCTGGAGCTGCACATTGAAACGCGTGGCGAGGAGCACGGGCGCGAGGTTGTGGATGCCCTGGAGAGCGCCGGGTATGTTGTGCGCGTGAGGGAGAGATACTAGGAGTTTTAAGCATACAAAAGCGGTGTTGCGTGAGTAACGCAACACCGCTTAGTTGGTTATAAGAGCGGTTAGTCTCTGAAGGTTTCTACGCCAACAATTTTTACGCTGATGTCGTTGCCGTTGGGTGCGGTGTAGCTCGCGGTTTCTCCCGCTTTAAGCCCGAGCACAGCTTTGCCGAGCGGGCTTTCTGGGCTGTACACGTCTAGTTCTGTGCCCTCTGCTATTTCGCGGCTGCCGAGCAGGAACTTTTCT
This sequence comes from Canibacter zhuwentaonis, assembly GCF_018531145.1. GTDB lineage: Bacteria > Actinomycetota > Actinomycetes > Actinomycetales > Microbacteriaceae > Canibacter > Canibacter zhuwentaonis. The sequence continues at coordinate 48,639 of NZ_JAHDSZ010000002.1, forward strand.
TCCTCACCGAACAGTTCAACGGTGATGACCGTGCCAATTTCAACAACCCCGCTTGAAGTTGGTGCAGCGCTAACAACCGCGTTTTGTAGGAGTTCTTCGAGATTGCGAATCCGCGCCTCCATTTTACCCTGCTCGTCTTTTGCGGCGTGGTATCCGCCGTTTTCTTTGAGGTCGCCTTCTTCTCGCGCCGCTTCGATACGGGCTGCTATTTCACGCCGTCCCTCGCCTGAGAGCTGATCAAGCTCAGCTTTGAGACGATCGTAAGCGCTTTGCGTTAGCCATGTTTTGTTTGTTTCAGCCACGCTTGCTCCTTAAATATTTGTGGATAAAAAAAATAGCAGTGTTGATAACATCAACACCCCTTTAACTCATCCATTATACAGCTAGTTTCTTGTTTTCTGGCTAATCAGTGTGATTGAGGAAGCAAAAAGCGGCGGCGAGCCCCACCAAAACGAAGCCCGCCGCCGAACTTGCGCGATCTATAAGAGCTACTCAGCAAGCTTATCTGCCTTAGCTGACCTGGAAGATTGCAGTTTTGCGTATATTAAACCCCCCAGCGCTACGAAAAAACCTGTAATATGCAGAGATGCATCGCAGGTAACCCCCAAAAAATTATACAAAAAGATTCCAGCTGCTAGAATGCAGCCGCCAATTATACTGGTGATTTTCATTTTATGCTCCGAATCCACAAGCAGAAATTACCGCTCCGACAACGAGCAATTCTAGCAGAGCTTCTCTAAGACCCGAACTGGCCGCTGTAAATATTTTTATTGTTTTCATTATGTGTCTCCTTGTGTGTCTCGTAACTAGCTGAGCTAGTTCTTCTGTTTCGTGATTGCCGGCAGTGCGACAATCGCGAGGATAAGTTCCCACCCTTCTAGGTGTCAACTAAGAATCAAGATACTTGGCGATTTTGTGAGTTATCTTGATGGTTTTATGCCCCGGCTACGGTACTTCCCAGCAGTCGGTTGCGGTTACGGTGTTGGCGGTATTGAGGGTGCGCAATTCTGTTGTGATCCGCTGATGCTGTTTTGAGCTTGCGGGCAGCTCTATTATTTTGTACCCGAGCGGCGCATAAGAAGTGCTTAGCGCCTGAATTTCACAGCGCAGTTTTGTCTGCGGGCGTGCGGTTGTGACATCGAAGGTTATTTTGGCGGTGTGCTTGTCGATAACAGAGTGGCTGATATCAGCAACTGAGATATTGCCAAAACTGTTTCTGAAAACCATTGCGTAGGTGAACCAGCCGAGCGAGACAACGAGCATCGCGCCGAGCACCCAGGCGAGCGCGCGATCGCGTTTACGAGAGGCGCGCGCGCCGTAGCGATCCGCCAAATGGGGGGCGACAGTTGTGCACGCGGGCGGCTGATCTGCGCCCTCTGCTGCTTGATCGCTTAATAGCACTGCGGGTACTTTCGGGTTTTAGTAATAGAATTAACTTTAGACAGCATACTTTATGCGGCTGTAAACATTTTTTGCCGCCGTAGGTTTACCACAGGGGATTCAAATTGTTTTTACCAGGTGTTTTTAGGGCGGTTGCGCTCGATCGGGTGCTGCCGCTGGAGACGCCGCCCGAGTACGATTTTGACCCGGTTAGCGTCACCCCAGGAATCGTGGGCTTTGCCTTTATTGCGCTGCTCGTGCTGATTGTGATTGTGCTTTGCGTGTTTTTTGTGCGCACGCTGCGGCGGATCAATTACCGCGCACAGGTGCAGGAGCAAATCGTGCAGGAGCTGACCGCGCAGGGCACTAAACCGTCTGACAGTTAGTGACGCAGCTGCGGCGGATCGGGCTGCACGCCCGTGGAAGCTAGCGGCGGGTTCTATGCTCGCAGTAGCTAGCGCAGATACAGCGGGTTCAGCAGCGCCAGCAGCGCACCCACCCAGTGGCAGAAGAACGCGGCAACTGTACAGGCGTGAAAAAGCTCGTGGAAGCCGAAAAACTGATTATTGCGCAGTGGCCATTTGAAAGCGTAAAAAACCGCGCCGGCCGTGTAAATTAGCCCGCCTATTATTAGCAGAATCACGGTTGCGTTGTTTGCAGTAAACATTTTCGGCAGGAAGAAAACCGCCGCCCAGCCCATCGCAATATACAGCCCAACATACAGCAGGCGGGGAGCACCAAGCCAGAATACGCGGATCGCAACACCTGCAACAGCCGCCGCCCACACCGCGAATAGCAGAATCCTGGCATTATCAGTGGGGAGTGTGCCGACGGCAATTGGCGTGTAGGTGCCCGCGATTAGCAGGTAGATATTAGCGTGATCGATCCGCCTTAAAATACGCTTGTTTTTAGCAGACCAGTTGAGGCGGTGATAGAGCGCGGAGTTGCCAAACAGCAAAACCGAGCTTACAAGATACACAACGGCGCTCAGCTTGCTCGCCGTGCCGTGCGCGAACACGATCAGCAGCACGCCCGCCGCAATCGCAAGGGGAGTTGTGCCAGCGTGCAGCCAGCCCCGCAGCAGGGGTTTGTAAGGTTGGTTGGCGGAATGTTCTGCCCGCGGGGTTTGCGTGGTTGCCGTGGCGGCTGTCGGTTCAGTGTTTTGTTGCAATGTCGCTTTTCTTTGTTAAACCGCTGGTTGTTGCTGTGTTATGCAGTGAATACCGCCGCCGCGAGTGAAAATATCGCGTGCGTCAAGGTTCACTATTTCTCGCCCGGGGTAAACCTCCGCCATAATCGAGTGGGCGCGCTGATCCGCCGCTTTCTCGCCGAAGCCGCAGGCAATTACCGCGTTGTTAATAACCAGGTGATTGATATAGCTGTAGTCAACAAAGCCTTCGCTGTCGCGGAGTATTTCGGGCGCTGGCAGGGTGAGAATAGCAGTTTTATCGCCGCGCTCCTGCAGCCAGCGTTGTGTAATTTCGATATTTTCTTTGGAAATGGCATAGTCGGGGTGTGCAGGGTTTGTCTGTTCGTGCATTAGCAGCACATCCTCGCTCGCAAAGGCGGCGAGAATATCAGAGTGCCCGCGAGTGCCGAACTCGTCAGAATCGCGGGTTAGACCGCGGGGCAGCCAGAGTGTGCCGGTGGTGCCGATTGTGCGGCGCAGCTCGTCTTCAACCTGGGCTTTGCTCCAACCCGGGTTACGCCCCGGGTCAAGCTGCACAGTGTCCGTTACGATAACGCGACCGATGCCGTCAACTTGGATTCCGCCGCCCTCGTTAACCATCTCAGAGTTGATTATCGTTGCCCCGGCAAGCTCGGCAACGATCTTGCCAACGTGTTGGTCTTTATCCCACTTTGCCCAGCGCTGCGCGCCCCAGCCGTTAAAAACGTAGTTTACAGCACCCAGCTCCCCGTTCTCGCCAATCACAAAACTCGGCCCGATGTCGCGCATCCACGCGTCATTGAGCGGAGCTGTTACAAGCTCAACCTGCCTGGCAAGGTATTTTTTGGCGATTTTTTCGTCACCCGGGTTGACGAGCATTGTGAGATGTTCGTGCTCGGTAATTGCGTTAGCGACGCTCGCCCACGCGGTATAAGCCTCTGCCGCGCTGGTTGCATCGGTAAAAAGATAGCCGCCGCTGGCAGGCCACGCCATAAACACGCGCTCCTGTGGATGCGATTCAATGGGCATTCTCCAGTTTGACACGGACACCTCTCTTGCTAAATTTTTAGTGCTTCCTCTAGCATAGCGCGCCTGCCTGACCCGTTTTTAATTATTGCCAATTCGCGCCAGCAATTGGTAGTATTCAGCGAGTTTACACGTGCCCAAGCGCCGCACAGAGAGCGAAAGACGAAAGTTACAAGCGGCAGAATCGCAGCGGCAAACACGGCTCACAATTATTTCTGGCGGACGGTCTAATAGTTATAACCCTTGTTTTTTAGGGTTCTATTTCGGGTCTGCTGAAGTTGTTTTTTGACCTGCTGCCACCGGTAACGCTTTCGGGCAAAGCAGTTACGCTGGGGGCGACAGGCGGATTCGCGCGTCATGCGCTGCTGCTTGAGAGCGTGCTGCGGTCGTTCATCTCGTACCTGCACAGAATCACTGTTAGCATTAGGGTTTATGGTGCAAAACCCGAGTGGGAGAGTGATTTTGAGCGGATCACGCCGCGTGCGCGTCGTGCGGGCGGCGAGCTAGCACGCTGGACGCAGCTTTTGCAGTGCCATAACACAGACGTGACAGCTAGCTGACTAGCGTGCTGAGGTGTTGATTAGTGCGTCGGGGCGGCGCGACTGTTAGCCCGCTAACTAATTTGTGAGCTAAGTAGTGTGCTGGATAGCCAGCTCACTGACCAACTTACGCAAAAAGCGGTCGCCTCCCACTCCTAAGGGAAGGTGACAGCTTAAAAACAGCTTAGCTAAGGTCTAGCGCAGCGTTAATCAGGCTTTCCTGCTCGGCGGCGTGCACTTTAGCCGACCCTGTTGAAGAGGCCGCAGAAGCATCACGGCAAATTGGACGTACGCTTTCAATGCCTGGCACTTTCGCAAAGCGCCTTACCAGGAACGACCACGCGCCCTGGTTCACCGGCTCGTCTTGCACCCATACAACCTCGGCGTTCGACTCGCTAAAGCGCGACAGCGCCTGCGCAAGCTCGCGTTTGGGCAGCGGATAAAACTGCTCTAGCCGAATCAGCGCGATTCTGTTTTCGTCGCGCTTTTCCATAGCGCTGCGCAGATCGTAGTAGATTTTGCCAGCTGTGAGGATGATCCGCTTTGTCTGCTTTGGATTCGCCTGCTCGTCGCCGATTACCGTCTGGAATTTGCCCGTTACGAAATCTGCAACATCGCTCGTCGCGCTGCGCAGCCGTAGCATCGATTTAGGCGTGAACACGATCAGCGGTTTGCGCGGTCTTGCGTACGCCTGCCTGCGCAACAGATGGAAGTAGTTGGCGGGCGTTGACGGCCTGGTAACAATCATATTGTTCTGCGCGCACAGCTGCAAATAGCGTTCAATTCGAGCGGATGAGTGATCAGGACCCTGCCCCTCGTAACCGTGAGGGAGGAGCATCACAACAGACGAGCTCTGCCCCCATTTCTGCTCCGCAGAGGAGAGGAACTCATCGACCACGGTTTGCGCGCCATCGGCAAAATCACCAAACTGCGCCTCCCACAGCACAAGAGCTTCTTCGCGCTGTAGTGAATAGCCGTACTCGTAGGCGAGCGCAGCATACTCGGAGAGCAGCGAATCGTAAATCCAGAAACGAGCCTGGTCGTCGCTCAGGTTTGTGAGTGGTAGCCACTCTTGCCCGTTCTTACGATCGTGAAAAACAGCGTGTCGCTGCGCAAAAGTGCCGCGGCGGGCATCCTGCCCGGCAAAACGCACCGGAATGTTCTCTTGCAGCAGCGTGCCCAGCGCGAGAATTTCGCCAAAGCCCCAGTCGATGCCGCCGTCACGGCTCATCTTGTGGCGTTTTTGCAGCAGTGCTTCAAGTTTCGGATGCACTGTGAAGCCAATCGGTTTGTTCAGGTGAGCATCACCAATCAGCTCAAGCTGGGCGCGTGACACAGCGGTTTCAACCTCGGTTGTTGCCGGCTGCTCGGTGACCTCCTCGATCCGTTCATCCAGATTGATAACCTGCACAGCGTCGGTGTTTTCTGCCTCGTGAGTCTCGTTAAAGGCCTGCTCGAGCTTCTGCTGGAAGTTGCGCTTTGCCTGCTCGTATTCCTCCTGCGTGATATCGCCGCGCCCAACAAGATCGGAGGTGTACAGGGTACGAGTGGAGCGTTTCGCCTCGATGAGATCATACATTAGCGGCTGCGTCATCGACGGCTCGTCGCCCTCGTTGTGACCCCTGCGACGGTAGCAGATCAGGTCGATAATCACGTCACGGTGGAACTTCTGGCGGAACTGGTACGCCAGCTGCGCAACCCGCACAACAGACTCGGGATCATCGCCGTTAACATGGAAAATCGGTGTTTGCACGGTTTTACCAACGTCACTGGCGTACGTTGAGCTGCGCGAATCAATCGGCAGCGTTGTGAAACCAACCTGGTTATTAACAATAATGTGGATGGTGCCGCCTGTGCGGTAGCCGCGCAGCTGCGACATCTGCAGCGTTTCATAAACAATGCCCTGACCGGCAAAAGCCGCGTCGCCGTGGACGAGCACTGGCAGACTTGTGAAGGAGCCGATCGGCTTGAGATCCTGCTTAGCGCGCACAATACCGCTCAGCACGCCGTTCACAACCTCAAGGTGCGACGGGTTTGCCGCCAGGTGGATCGGCACCTGCGTGCCGTTTGGCGCGGTGAAAACACCCGACGCGCCCAGGTGGTATTTAACGTCACCGGAAGACCCAGCGGCAGACTGCGACCCTTCAAACTCACGGAAAATCTGCCCATAGCTCTTGCCTGCGATGTTAGAGAGCACGCTCAGCCGGCCGCGGTGAGCCATGCCGATATCAACAGAGTCAACACCGTGCTCGGCCGCCTCAATAAGCATTGCATCGAGCAACGGAATAAGCGACTCGCCGCCCTCAAGGCTGAAGCGTTTCTGACCCACGTATTTGGTTTGCAAAAATGTTTCAAAGGCCTCTGCCTCGTTGAGCTTCTCAAGAATCCGCAGCTGCACATCGTGGTGCGGTTTCTCGTAGCTCACCTCGAGCTGTGAGCGCAGCCACAGGCGCTGTTCCGGGTCGTGAATGTGCATATACTCAACACCGATTTTACGGCAGTACGAGTCACGCAAAACACCCAGAATATCGCGCAGCTTCATAAGCTTCTTGCCCGAAATTCCGCCGGTCACAAACTCGCGGTCAAGATCCCAGAATGTGAGCCCGTGCGTGGCAAGCTCAAGATCCGGGTGGGTGTGCTGTTGATACTCAAGCGGATCGGTATCCGCCATCAGATGTCCGCGCACGCGGAATGCGTTAATTAGCTCGAGCACACGGGCGTTTTTATCAACAGCGTCTTGCTGATCCACGTAAATATCAGTTGCCCATTGCACAGGCGGATAGGGCAGCCGAAGAGCGGCGAAAATCTCTTCATAAAAGTTGTGCCTGCCAATTAGGCGCTCGTGCACGAGCTTCAAGAACTCGCCAGAGCCTGCGCCCTGAATAACCCTGTGATCGTAGGTGCTGGTGAGGGTAATAACCTTTGAAACACCCATTTGTGCCAGCGCCTCGGGGGATGCGCCCTGATACTGTGCAGGATACTCGAGCGCGCCAGCTCCTATAATACAGCCTTGCCCGTTCATAAGCCGCGGGATTGAGTGCTCGGTGCCGATGCCGCCCGGGTTGGTGAGCGTAATTGTTGCGCCCGCAAAATCAGCTGCAACGAGCTTGCCTGCGCGGGCGCGGGTGACAAGATCTTCGTATTCGGCTAGGAAATCGTTAAAAGCGAGAGTTTCAGCCTTTTTAACAGAGGGCACCATGAGCTGCCTGGTTCCGTCTGGCTTGGGCAGGTCAATCGCGATTCCCAGCCCGATGTGGGCGGGGGATACGCTCGCGGGTTTGCCGTCAATCTCGGTGTACGACACGTTTTGTGAGGGATACTCTTTAAGCGTTTGAATTATAGCCCAGCTGATTAGGTGAGTGAAAGAGACTTTACCACCGCGGGTGCGTTTTAGGTGATTGTTGATCACAATTCGGTTGTCGATCAGTAGTTTTGCTGGGATTACGCGTACACTGGTTGCGGTTGGAATGCTCAGGCTGGCATCCATGTTTTTTGAAATCGTGCGCGCGATGCCTTTTAACTGGGTTACCTTATCGACGCTTGCAGTGTCTTCCGTCTGCTTTTCCGCTGCTTTCTGCGCTGCGGGGGTATCAGCTGGAATGGGAGTGCGCGGTGCGGTGTTCGTGGTTTTGGCGGCAACGGGAGATCCGCTAGCGGGTTTTGTGTCAGCGCTAGCAGCTGCCGCAGCCGGTTTTACAGCCGGTGAACTTGCGCTCTTACCGTTGGTTTTTATCTCTTCGAGTGTAGACCACCAAGAACTATCAACAGAGTTTTTGTCGACGAGATATTGTTTGTAGAGTTCTTCGACAAGCCAGGCGTTAGCTCCAAAACGTGAGTCGCTTAATGGCTGGTTTGAGTCGGTCACTGTCTGGGTGCTCCTTGTAGAAGAGTGGCTTGCGCTGATGCCCTCTGGCATCAGCGCAAGAGAAAAAATGATAAACACATTCTAGTGGATATATCTGCAGGTATCTTGGGAAGCTCAGATTCTACACAGTGTAAGGGAGTTGGTGCGCGGTTGCTGTGGCGTGGTTTTGTGCAGCTGAGGGTGTTGGGACGTTAGCTGCCGCCGCGCTAGTGACCACTGGTTGGTTTCTGCCGCAATAGTTGCCGCCGCGCGCTTTGCACATCTTGCGAGTACTGCCGCACCTGTTGCTGATCCGGCTGCCGATCCGGCTGCTGTCGTAAACGAGTGTTTCGCAAACGGCTACCTATAGTAGAATTGTTACATTCATGGATACAGACTGTTTTAAGCCGCGCGGTAGTGCTGAGACTGCGTGCAGTAGCCGTTACACAAGCGGTGACTCACTGTGAGTGAGTGGTTATTGCTGGTAATCGGGGTGCTGTTAACGTTTGGCACCGGAGTTTTTGTTGCGGCAGAGTTCTCGCTCGTCGCCCTGGACAGGCACGAGCTCGAGCGTCGTCGGGCAACCGGTGAAAAAGGTCTCGGGGGCGTAATTAAAGCCCTTGCGCACACATCCACTCATCTTTCCGGCGCGCAACTCGGCATCACATTGACAACGCTGCTCGCCGGTTACACGCTTGAGCCAGCACTCACAACCCTGCTGAGCGCGCCGCTGCTGAGCCTCGGAGTGACTTCGAGTGTGCTGCACATTGTAATGGCACCTGTTGCGGTGCTCTTAGCGACGCTGCTGTCAATGGTCGTTGGCGAGCTGGTTCCTAAAAACTTTGCAATCTCGCTGCCCGAGCGCACCGCAAAAATAGTTGTGCCGCTGCAAATCGGCTTCACAACCGTGTTTAGACCCGCAATTGCGTTGCTCAACGGCAGCGCAAACAAGATTTTGCGAGTCTTTGGAATAGAGGTTAAAGAGGAGCTGTCGGGCGCGCGCAGCGCAGAAGAGCTTTCCGCGCTTGTGAAACACTCTGCTCTTGCCGGTGTTTTGGAAGCGGATACGGCAACCCTGCTTGAACGCACGCTGCGTTTTAACGCGCTCACCGCAATTGACGTGATGACCCCGCGACTGCAGATTGAGAGCGTTAACAAGGCGGAGATGCTCACCGAGCTGGTGCGCCAATCCGCTAACACTGGATACTCGCGGTTTCCCGTAATCGAAGACGACCGTGATGACGTTGTGGGCGTTGCGCACATTAAAAAAGCCGTTGCTGTGCCGCGGCAGAAGCGTGGCGAGGTGCGCATCGCCGTGATTCAAGAGGAAATTGTGCGCGTGCCAGAAACAATGCAGCTTGACGCGCTGCTGCGGGAGCTGCGCGCCGCTGTCTATCAGTGCGCAATAGTTGTTGATGAGTACGGCGGCACGGCCGGGTTTGTGACGCTCGAAGATCTTGTTGAAGAGCTTGTTGGCGAGATCGCCGATGAGCACGACCGCAATCAGAGCGTGGTTGTTGGTAACTTTGAGAAGCTTATAATCCCGGGGAGTTTGCGCCCCGACCAGCTGTTCGAGCAAACCGGAATCGAAATTCCCGTGAACGCAGAATATGACACGGTGGCCGGTTATATGCTGCACGGTCTCGGGAAAATCCCGGAGGTGGGCGAAAGCCTGACGCTGCCAGACGGTGCGGTAATGCGAATTGCGCGCATGGACAGGCGGCGGATCGAGCTGATCCGCTACGAAGCGGCGCTTGTTGAGAGCGCTGACCGGGCAACGGGAGTTATTGAAATACCGGCTCAGGAGGGGCAGAAATAGTGTCGGACTGGGCTGGAATATTTTGGCTGGTCGTGCTGCTCTGCGTGAACGCCTTTTTTGTGGGAGCTGAGTTCGCCGTGATTTCAGCGCGGCGCTCGCAGATTGAGCCGCGCGCGCAGACCGGTTCAACAGCGGCCAAAACAGCGCTGTGGGCGATGGAGAACGCAACTCTGATGATGGCAACCTGCCAGCTCGGCATCACAGTGTGTTCGCTGCTGATTTTGAACGTTTCAGAGCCTGCTATTCACCATCTAGTCGAGGTGCCGCTCGGGCTAACCGGAATTAGTCACGAGCTGGTGAGCGTTATCGGGTTTGTGATAACACTGCTGCTGGTGAGCTATCTGCACGTTGTGTTTGGTGAGATGATGCCAAAAAACGCGGCTTTTTCAATGCCGGATCGCGCGGTGCTGCTGCTTGCGCCGCCGCTGGTTGCTATTTCTAAGGCGATCCGCCCCGTGATTTACGGCATGAACGCGGTTGCTAACGGGGTTCTGTGGCTTTTTAAGGTGGAGCCGCAGTCGGAGGCGAACAGCACCTTCACTCTTGAGGAGGTGGAGAATATCGTTGCTAACTCCACCCGTGAAGGGGTGCTGGCCGATAGCAGTGGTGCGCTGGCAGCGGCCTTTGAATTCACCAACAAAACCGCGCGGGATCTTTTTGTGCCGGCCACCGAGCTGGTTGTTTTGCCTGCCACAACGACGGTTCTTGAGCTGGAGGCAGCGGTGCAGCGGGACGGGTTTTCGCGCTATGTGCTGGCCGATTCTGCCGGTGCGCTGCTCGGGTACGTGCACATTAAAGACCTGCTGAAAACAGCGGAGTCGAAGCTGAACGAGCCGATCGACCGCGCGCTGGTGCGACCGATGCTCGCGGTAAGCGCTAAAACCGACCTGGAAGACGTGCTGGCGCTGTTGCAGAATCAGGGCACGCACCTGGCGCGGGTGCACAACGAGACGGGCAAGCTGCTGGGCGTGATTTTCCTTGAGGATGTTATCGAGGAGCTCGTCGGCGAAGTGAATGATGTCACAATCAGGCACCACGGCAGATAGCGGGGGTTGCGCGGTCGTGATCTGTTGGTGTTTTGGTGGCGTGGCACGCTTTCGTTGGGCGACTCGCTGGTGCTGTGCGGTTGCGGATCGCTGGTGCTGTCTTGCTCTGGCGCGCTCGTGTCGTGCGGATCTAGCGGGCGTGGTTAGTGGCGGTGTTGTATGGCGGTAAAAACTTCTGATTTAAGCCCCTTTGTACGTGAGGCGCTGCGAAAAAACAGGGTGGATCAATCCTGGTATCCGGCGCTGGCGCGGGTGTCCGCCGAACTTGAACAGGTGCTGCGAGTTGTTGCGCATGAGCGCAAGAGCGGAATTGGTGTTTTGCCCGATCCACAAAATGTGTTCAGAGCGTTGCGCACGCCCTTAGAGTTGGCGCGGGTCTTGATTTTGGGGCAGGATCCGTACCCCAACCGGGCGCACGCCACGGGTCTGGCATTTAGCGTCGACAGTGAGGCGGCGAGCCTGCCAGCATCACTGCGCAATATTTACGCTGAACTTGCTACCGATGTTGCGGTTAGACCCGTAACGGGCGATCTTAGTGGATGGGTGAGTCAGGGTGTTTTACTGCTGAACACCGTGCTCACCGTGCGGGAGGGTGAGTCGCAGTCGCACAGCAAAATAGGCTGGCAGCCGATAGTGCGGCGGTTGGTGCGCGCCCTGGCGGAGCGCGAAAATGCGCCGCTTATGGCGGTTTTATGGGGCAAAAACGCGGCGGGGTTGCTGCCCGAGCTGGGGCTTGCAAACACCGTGCCCGTTTTTGCGAACGTGCCGGGTGTGCGCGTCGAATATATGGGAGGTGTGAATTGTGCGGTGCATGCTCTGGCGTCGCCGCACCCGTCGCCGTTGTCCGCGCACCGCGGATTTTTTGGCTCGAAGCCGTTTAGCAGAGTGAATGAGCTGCTGATTGCTGCGGGAGTGGATGCTATCTACTGGGGGTAGTGCCGCAGTGCTAGCGCGTATGTTCGGCGAGCGCTGACCGTTTAAGGGGAGTGTTTCACAAGTACGCTCGTGTAGATAGGAATGTTTCACAACTTAAAAGTGCGGGTGTTTTACGCGAGGAGCGCGAATATTTAGTAGCAGGGAATGATATTGTTTCACAGGTGCGCGCGTGTAAATAGGTGTGTTGCACAACTAAAAGTGCGGGTGTCCGGTTCTGAACGCACGCACTTAAATGCGATACGAGCTGCGTCTGTGGTTGCTAGTAAAGGCAGCTACAACTAGCTACTGTGACTTAGATTATGCCCTCGCTAAGCTGGTTTGGGGTGCCGAACCTGTGTGCGGTAATCGACACAGCCTGCTCGCGCATAAACGGCAGCAGCTCAACCCGGCCCGCGCGCACAACATCCGCCGCATAAACCGAAACATCTGGCGAACCTTCTGTTGCGGTGTACAGCGCGTTAAGCTCGGCTGATTTCTCCGCAGCGCTTCCGATTACGCGCACGCGATAATCCGCTGCCTGCTTTTGCGATAGCTCGCGCACAACGGTCTGGTTAAACTCCGCGGTGCTCTGCTGCTGGTGGGCAACATTGAGGTGCTCGAGCAGCTTCGCAACGTGCTCGGGGAGGCTCTCAGCAGTGCTAACTTTAAGCAGCGATCCTGCGGTAACACCCGCCGCAACAACTCGTAGCGTGTGCGTGAGCGGCGTGTTTGCGCTCACCCTGATAACAACCGGAGTTGGCAGATAGCGCAGGATATTGCGCTCTATACCAAGCTCTGAGGTGTCGCGGTTAATACCAAACTCCTGAGCAAAAGCCGCCGTATCGCTCGCGAGAGCGGACGCCAGCCACGCCACCTCGGTGTCGTTCGCGCCGGCCTCTTCTGCTGCGCGTGCGTAGTCAGAGTTGCGAGTGTGCAGTTTTGCGGGCGTTGCCTGCTGCGTTGGCGCATCCTGCCACTCCACTAGACCGTGCAGGTAGTTGGGACCGCCTGCCTTATAGCCAGCGCCGATGGCGCTCTTCTTCCAGCCGCCAAACGGCTGCCGGCGCACAATAGCGCCCGTAATTCCGCGGTTAATGTAGGCGTTGCCAACTTCGATGCGTGACAGCCACTGCGCCATTTCACCGCTGTCAAGCGAATGCAGACCGCCTGTTAGCCCGTATTCAATATCGTTCACAATAGATATTGCTTCGTCGAGCGTTGCCGCGGTCATAATGCCAAGAATCGGACCGAAATACTCGGTCAGGTGATACTCGCTGCCGCGTTTCACACCCGCGCGCACACCCGGACTCCAGAGCTTGGTTTCACCGTTGGCGGTTTTAGAAAGCGGGCTGCTGTGCTGCAGCGGTTCGGGTTTAATAATCCATTTCTCGCCCGCGCTCAGTTCTGTGAGCCCGCGGAGCAGCTTGTCTTTAGGCGGCGCGATAACAGGACCCATCTGGGTGTCTAAGTCTTCTGGGCTGCCCACCTTGATTGACTTAACAGCGTCAAGCAGCTGATGCTTAAAGTGCTTAGAGTTCGCAACCGAGCCCACAAGAATTACTAGTGAGGCTGCGGAACACTTCTGCCCGGCGTGCCCAAACGCGCTCTGCGCAACGTCTTTTGCAGCCAGATCGAGATCTGCGTTCGGGGTTACGATAATCGCGTTCTTGCCGCTTGTTTCGGCGAGAATTGGCAGATCCTGACGCATTTTACGGAACTTAACCGCGGTTTCATACGAGCCGGTCAGAATTAGCCTGTCGATTTGTGGATCACTTACCAGCTCAGAGGCGAGGTTGTAGTTGCTAAACTGCACAAACTGCAGCACATTGCGTGGCACGCCAGCCTCCCACAGCGCGGCAACGATCAGCGCGCCGGTGCGAGCCGCGTTACTTGCTGGCTTCACAATAACGGATGCGCCAGATGCCAGACCCGCAAGAATACCGCCGGCAGTGATAGCGGCGGGAAAATTCCACGGCGGAATTACCGCAACGAGTTTTTGCGGCACAGTTTTTGCGCCGTCAACCCGCTCTAGCTGCTGCCCGAGCATAGCGTAGTAGTTAGCAAAATCGATCGCCTCAGAGATTTCAGGGTCGCTCTGATCGATAGTTTTGCCGCACTCAGATCCCATAACTTCGAGCAGCAGCGCGCGCTGCTGCTCGAGTATTTCACCGGCTTTGCACAGAATCTCGGCGCGCTTCTCCGCCCCTAGATTCTGCCATGAAGTTGCGGCTTTAACGCCGTCTGCGAGGATTTTATTAAGGGCTTGCGAGTCTTTCACAAAGGCTTTTGCGACCAGGTCTTTGCCCAGCTCGGAGCTAACCATGCGAGAGGCAATTTCACGCCCCCACTCGCGGTTTCCTGGCAGGTCAGGATCGGTGTCGGGGGTGTTGCTAAACTCGCCACGCTTGCCCGCCTCAACCTTGGCTTTGACTCGAGCGGCAAGACCGTCGCTGTCGTAGCTGCGGCGATCCTGTTGGCGATTTGGAACCGGTACGCTGTAGTTCTCGGGGTTACCATCCGCTGTGATTTTTGCTAACTCAGCAAGAGACGCCAAGAAGCGGTCTTTTTCGCGCGCGAACAGCACACTGTTGCTGCTGATCTCAAATACCGCGCTCATAAAGTTTTCCTGGCTGGCGCCTTCTTCGAGGCGGCGGATCAGATAGGCGATTGCAACATCAAATTCCTGCGGTTTTACAACCGGAACGTACAGCAGCAGCGAGCCAACCTCGCGTTTAATAACCTCGGCTTGTGCGGTTGCCATGCCGAGCAGCATTTCAAACTCGATACCGCTTACCGCGTTGCGTTTTTTAGCCAGCAGCCACGCCAGAGCGATGTCAAAGAGGTTGTGACCTGCAACACCGAGCCGTACGTTTTTAACGCGCTCAGGGTGCAGTGCGTAGTCGATAACTGCTTTGTAGCTGGTGTCTGACTCTTGTTTGGTGCTCCAGGTTGCGCTTTCCCAGCCGTGCAGGGTTGCGTCAACGATCTCCATGGGGAGGTTTGCGCCCTTCACAACGCGCACTTTAATTGGCGCGCCACCGTCAGTAACGCGCCGCTGCGCCCACTCTTGCAGCTCAATCATTGCGCTGAGAGCATCTGGCAGGTACGCCTGTAGCACAATACCTGCGGATAGCGACTTGAACTCGGGGCGTTCAAGAATCTTGGTGAAAACGGCGATGGTCAGGTCGAGATCTTTGTACTCTTCCATGTCAAGGTTGATGAACTTCTGCTTTGCCTGGTCTTTGATGGCCAGACGGTAGAGGGGGAGTAGCTCCTCTGTGATGTGCGCAACAGCTGCGTCGAATGCCCAGCGGTTGTGGGGGGCAACAGTTGCGGAAACCTTAATTGAAACATAGTCCACGTCGTCGCGAGCTAGAATCTCGGTTGTTCCCGCGAGTCGCCTGGTCGCCTCTTTCTGCCCGAGAATAGCTTCTCCGAGGAGGTTGATGTTTAGACCTACTCCGCGCTGTTTGATTTTCGCGATTGCCCGCCCGAGTTTTGCGGGCGTTGCGTCAATAATCAGATGGCTCACCATCTGGCGCAAAACCTTTTGTGCTATTGGCACAACAACCTGTGGTGCAAGAGGCGCAAGAGTGCCGCCCAGTTTCACTGCGCCGCGCAGTGGGGCGGGCAAAAACTGCGGCGTTATCGCCGATATTTCACGCATCTTAGCAGCTGCGGACCGCTTGTCTTCGGGGCGCACAACGCCGTCAACAAAGCCGATGGTGAAGTCGAGCCCGTGCGAATCCTGCAGCACTCCGGCAAGCTGTTTCGCAGAAGAATCGGTTGGCACGTGTTGCGCTTCGCTAAGCCAGCGCTTGACGAGCTTAATAGCCTCATCGCTTAAGTCTTGGGGGCGGATGTGGTGAGCGTCGGATGTCATACAGGCGAAGCCTTTCTGTTGTTCTGCGCGGATAATTGTGCTTTAAGTGAAACAGTTTTCGCGGGTGAAATATGTTATACAGGCGCAAGGGTGACGCTCGCTTTAGAAACGAACGTCACCCTTGCTCATGCCTGAGCTATCGCTTATGCTGCGAAACGGTACAGTTTTTTGTTGGCAAACTCGTCGATACCGTATTTACCGATCTCGCGTCCGTAACCGGATTTCTTAACGCCGCCAAACGGCACATCAACACCCTCAAGCCCTGATGCGTTAATGAACACCATCCCAACATCCAACTGATCGCCTACTTTTTCAGCGCGCCTAACGTCGTCACACATAACAACGCTGCCGAGACCGTATGGCGAGCTGTTAGCAAGCTTAATTGCCTCTTCGTCGCTGGATACGCGGTAGAGCTGCGCAACTGGACCGAAAAGCTCCTGCGAGTAAACATCCATCTCAGGGGTAACTCCTGCAATCACACTGGGAGTGTACCAGTTGCCCTCAGGTCTGTTGTCGCCCACGAGCAACTCAGCTCCCTGATCAAGCGCGTTCTGCACCTGTTTGGTGAGAGTCTCAGTCGCTTTGGCGCTGGAAAGCGGACCGTAATCACCGTTCTTTGAGCACTGCCCGACAATTTTTGCCTTGAACTTTTCAGCAAACTCGTCATACACGCTGTCAAGCACAACGATACGTTTTGATCCGTTACAGGCCTGCCCGGTGTTTTCCATGCGTCCTGCAACCGCGTACTCAACCGCAGAGTCGATGTCTTTCACATCGAGTACGATGAACACGTCAGATCCGCCAAGCTCGAGCACGCACTTTTTGAGCGCACGCCCTGCCTGCTCAGCAACGATTGCGCCTGCGCGCTCTGATCCGGTAAGGGAAACAGCCGCAATACGATCGTCTTTGATAATGTCAGAGATCTGATCGTGGCTTGCGAACACGTTCACATAAGCGCCCTCGGGGAAACCAGCTGCTTTAAAAAGTTCAGCCAGTGCGAGCGCGGTTTCTGGGCATTGCTCAGCGTGTTTGAGCACAACTGTGTTGCCAACTGCCAACACAGGAGCTGCGAAGCGCGCAACCTGGTAGAACGGGTAGTTCCAAGGCATAATACCGAGAATAACGCCGAGCCCATGTCGCTTAACAACGGTTTTAAGACCGTCTGCAACCGAGAGCACATCGTCTTTCAGCCATTCTTCTGCGTTATCAGCAAACGACTCGATAATGCCGGCGGAGAACTCAACCTCGCCTTTACACTGCTCGAGCGGTTTGCCCATTTCGCGGTGGAAAATAGCCGCGAGTTCATCCTGCCTGTCAAGATGCAACTGGGCTAGTTTCTTGAGGAGTTTGGCACGCTCAGCAACGGTTGTTTTGCGTGCCCACTCGTGATAGCTCCTGTGAGCTTTTTCGAGCGCCTCCGATATTTCGGCGTCGGTAGCAACGCCGTAGTCGGCGACTTTGTCGCCGGTTGCTGGGTTTATTACTGCGTAATTAGTCATAAAGATCACCCTTTCAGTGAACTACCGTGTCTACTGTCACGTACTATTCTGGCACACTTTGTGTCGCTGAAGTTAGAAATTAACTGAATGCCGCACAAAATGACCCGTTATCCAATCGCGCGCGGCGGCTCAACCGTTGAGATTTGCTCGGTATCGGGGATTGGGCTTGCGTCTTTGTTTTGCAGGTTGGGAACCACGCGGTTACCCAGCAGAGCTACTACGATTGCGCCGGTAACACTCACAAGCGCCACCAGGAACGCGCCGCGCGGACCGATCTGGTCAATGTAATACCCGGCCAGAGCCGCGCCAATTGCCGCGCCAACAAGCTGCCCTGTTGCTGTCCACCCGAAAGCTTCCGCGGTCTCGGAAAATTTCACTGTGGAGCTGACTAGGCTTGCCAGTGCGGCGAATGTCGGGGCAGCTCCCAATCCGCCAACAAAAGCGGCAAAACAGAGCCAGATCGTGTCCAGCGAGACCAGGCACAGCGCGTTGCCAACGAGCACAATCGCCATTCTGGCGGGAATGCTCCAGCGGTTGAGGGCGCGATGCCCCACAATCACACCGCCAATTAGAGAGCCGCAAGCGTTAAGCCCCAGAATCAATCCGCCCTGTGCGCCTTCGTGCCCGTAGATAGCGACAACTCCCGCCTCAAGAGCCGCGAACGAGGCAATGTACAAAAATCCAACCAGGGTTGACAGCCGCACCGTTTTGTGCCCGAGCACAGCCCCCATTTTACGCCTGGCGGGCGGAATTGTAACCGAGCCAACGGTGGGCGCGGTGATGAGCAGAATGCCGCCAAAAATCGTGATCCCTGCGATGAACAACAGCGCGATTGCCGGGGTTGTTTGAATTGCTATCAAAACCGCGACCACCGGGCCGGCAACCCAGATTATTTCCTGCGCGCTTGCGTCTAGCGAATAGAGCCCCGAGAGTAGTTTGCCGGGTACCATTTTGGGGTATATTGTGCGGGTTGCCGAGGCGATCGGTGGCACTGTGACCCCTAGCACAAACGCGAGCGCAACATAAACGCTTATGGTTGAGTTGACGAGCGCGATGGCGGTCATCGTGGCGGTGTGGAGCAGGGTTGTGACGAGCAGCACGGGACGCATTCCCCAGCGCCCCAGCCAGCGGCTGGTGACGGGGCCTGTGATAGCCTGCCCGATGCAGATTGCGGCCAGCACAATTCCACCCGTGGCGTAGCTGTGAAACTTCAGCTCCATGTGCAGCAGCAGCACAAGCGTGAGCATACCTGCTGGCAGGCGCGCAATAAGCTGTGAAACCAGGACGCGCCAGATGCCGGGAATTTTGTGCAGCTGCTTGTAAATATTCATCACTTTTTAGACTATTAGAAAAAGTTTTTGTGCGCTACTTTGCGCAGGAGCACGGCGGATGCGGTTGATACGGCGTGCGCGGTGTGTGAGATGGCTGCGGATGCGGATACGGCGGATGCGCTGCTCGCGGCAGGGCGTAGTAAACGCCGCCGCTTGTGGTTTGCAGATGAGATTAATTCTTATACTATAATAATGATAATTAATATCAATTAGAGCGTGAGTTGTGGAGGATATGCTTAGAAGAGACAAGCAGCTACTGCGCGGTGCGATCGCCCTCGTAGTGTGCTTTAGTCTAGGTGCGTGCTCACAGCAGGGCGCAGCCCCATCCGTTAATTCCAAGTTGCGAGTTGTTACAAGCACCCAGGTGCTACAGGATATTACTCGCAATATCGCTGGGGATAAAGCCGAAGTTACTGCGGTTGTTCCGGCGGGGGGTGATCCGCAAAATTATGATCCCAGTATCCGCGATGTGAGGGCAATTAGCGGGGCGGATGTTGCGCTCACAAACTATGAGCAGTACGAGGATCCGCGGGTTAATGCCGCGCTCAAAACCCACTTGCGCGCCGGGGCTGCCCGCGTTGATTTAGTGGAGGAGTCGGTTAAGCACGCCGCAAACGTGATTCCGCTGATTGAGGATCAGAGCCTCGACACCGTTTGGCTCGGGCTCGCCTCACGCGGCGCATCCAAGAGCCTACCGCACGACGCGGTCACAGAAATACAGGTGAGGGGCGTTAAAGGCCCGGGGCGTGCGAGCGGATACATAACCGGCAGTTTTGGCAAGCCGGAACTGTTTTTCAATTCGGCAGACGGTTTTGATGAGGGTAGCGACTACGTTGCTGACACTGTGCGGCTGCCGGTAACAGCGCACACGCACATGAGCTGGGCTTTCACAGAGCCGGGCATTTACGAGCTTAATATTAACGCGCGCTTGCGCGAGAGCGCAGGTGCGCCGCCGCAGAAAATAGGCTCTGGGCGGCTTGTTTTTGCGGTGGGAGTGAGTCCGTATCAGGCCGTTAGCGAGACTCGCGAAACGATTATTGATGCCGGTCACGCAGATATTACAGCTGATTTGTCGATAATGAAACTGCGGCTGAGCGCGGAGGGTGGATCTAATCACGCGCACTCGCAGGGCGATTCGCATGCGCACGACACCGCGGCAAAACTGCAGAATGCGGTGATTGCGGTGCCGAGCAAGACCCTGCACAGTGTGCCGCAGGATGAGGGGTATAGCTTCCTGGGTGAGCCTGGCGCGCAGGTGTATCAGCTGCCGCAGGCCGTTTTGGCGCGGCACAAGCACGGTGAAATAGATCCGCACCTGCTGCACAGCGCGCACAACGCTCGCAGTTATGTTGCGGCGATTCGTGATGCGCTGATCAAAGCTGATCCGCAAAATGCTGTGACATATCGCGTGAATGCCGATAAGTACAGCGCGAGACTTGCCACGCTTGACGAGCAGATAACCACGCAACTGGCCGGCGTGCTTGAGTTGAAACGGGTGTTGATAACATCGCAGAACAGCCACGCATACTATGCGGCGGCGTATGGGTTGCAGGCAGCGGGTTATGTACGGCAGAGCCAGGGTGATGATCCATCGCTAAAAACCTATAAACAGCTTGTACAAACCGTTCGAGACAGCGGGGCGAACGCGGTTTTTGCGAGCACCCAGGTTGGGCGTGACGTGCAGGATGCTGAGCTGCTGGCCAGACAGGCTGGTATCACCGCGTGTGTGCTACGGGATCAGACCCTAGATGGCGAGATTCAGACTTATGAAGCGCTGATGTTGGACAATACTAAAAAAATTGTTGCGTGTTTAAATGGAGCTGGAGGATAGCCTATGTGGCATCGATACGGGCAGTATATACGTCAGGTAGCAGCCGCGATTGGGCTGTTGGCAACGCTTTTAATATCGCCGCTTGTGGCAGCTGGTGGGTTGTTTCACGCAGAGGATAACGATCCCGGGCTGGAGCAGGAGATCGACGCGGCTGAGCAGCTGGGCGATGGCAAAGTTGTGCGGGATGACGGGCACGTGGATTTTGGTCCCACAACCGGGCAGGGCGCGCCGCTACTGCTGATCCGCGATGATAGCGGGGATGCGCCACTGTGGCGTAAGCCAGAGGATGTTGTGCTGTACGCCAAAGATAATGCGAAGACTATGACTCCGAGTGATGCTGCATACAGCTTTATTGGTGCGGCCGCGGGCGAGCCGGTGTGGGTGTTGCCACAGACGCAACAGGTGGGCACTGTGTGGCCAGGTTGGAACACGCAGGAGCCGGCTCTGCTGGCAGTTCTTGGAGCGGGCGTGAAAATGGATGTTCTGGCGGTGCGCGGTCCGGGCGAGGTTAGTGTTTACCTGCAGTCTGGCAACTTTAGCGAGCCAGATTTGCTGTGGAGCACAACGCAAGAAAAGCTCAGCTCGGTGTGGATAGAAAAGAACTCTCATGTGCACGCGAACTGGGTTTTCACCAAGCCGGGCGCTTATGCAATAGATGTTGCCTTCCAAATGCAGATGGCTGACGGATCAACACAACAGGCAACTGGCACGCTACAGTTTGCTGTTGGCGATGAAACGGATCCGCTAACCGCGTTCACAGCAACCGGGCAGCCAGAACTGCCTGTCGCACAGCAGAGTGAGCCGGGCGCGCAGGATGCTCCGGCGCAGGCTGGTATACAGTCGCTTGTTGTTGTGCTGATTGCCGTTGTTGGCGCTGTTTTGCTGGGCGCGATTGTGCTTATTCTGGTTGTGCAGGCGCGCGCGAAAAAGCTCGCAAAAGCCGAGTTTGAAATCGGTGCGCAAACCGCCGTGGGAGGCGATTTGAGTGCTAGTTGAGCTGCAAAAAGTAGCTGTTAGGCTCGCAGATCGCACGGTTTTGCACGATGTTAATATGCGCGCGGGCGCGGGTGATTATGTTGCTCTAATAGGCCCTAACGGCGCGGGCAAAACAACCCTGCTGCGCAGCATTTTAGGGCTGCAGAAAATAGCTGCGGGCAGCATTCTGTTCACGTCACAAAACGGCAAGCAGAGCACAAGACCCCACTCGGCAAAAATCGGTTACGTGCCGCAGCGGCATGATTTTGCGTGGGATTTTCCAATCAGCGTGAGCGAAACCGTGATGACGGGGCTGTACGCGCAGCTCGGGTTTTTGCGCCGGGCAACTCAAGCGCATTACAAAAAAGTGTATGCGGCGCTGCAGCAGGCTGAGATCACAGATTTAGCGGATCGCCCGGTGGCAGAACTTTCCGGCGGGCAGCGGCAGCGCGTGCTGGTTGCACGCGCACTGGTCAGTGACCCTGAGCTGCTACTGCTTGACGAGCCTTTTACCGGGCTGGATATGCCCACGAGTGACGGGTTGCAAACACTGTTTGGCGAGCTAGCAAAAACCGGCAAAACGGTGATTATGACAACGCACGAGCTAATCGGCGCCAAAAACTCTTGTTCACACCTGTGTTTACTGCGTGGCACCGTGTACGCGATGGATACCCCTGCCGCGCTTGCCAACAACGCGCGAGCCTGGCAAGAAACGTTTGAAATTGCCAGAGAGCACCAGCTGTTGGCCGCGTTGGGAGTTAAATAGTGCCGTCAATTATTGATTTTATAGCGGATCTAACAAACAGTGATCTGCAGTTTTTAGCGCGCGCCCTGGCGGTTGCTGTTGCCTCGAGCATTGTGTGCGCGGTGCTGGGTTGCTACGTGGTTTTACGCGGTATGGCGTTTATCGGTGACGCTGTTGCGCACGCGGTTTTTCCCGGGCTTGCAATAGCCTTTGTGTTGCAGGCTAATTTGCTTATTAGCGGAGCTCTCGCGGGAATTGTAACCGCCGCTCTGGTGGCGCTTTTCTCGCAGCATCCGCGCCTTAAAAATGACACTGTGATCGGCGTGCTGTTTTCCTTCGCGTTCGGTTTGGGGGTTGTTATTATCTCTTTCGCGCCGGGATACGCCGGCAGCCTGCAGCAGTTTTTGTTCGGCTCGATAACCTCCGTAACCCTGTCAGATGTGATTACGGTGGCGGCGATTGCGCTTGCGCTGTTGCTGCTGCTCGCGCTGATCCATCGCCCGCTCGTGCTTGCCACGCTCGATCGTGAGCTGGCGCTCGCTGCGGGTGTGCGCGTTGGTACAATTGAGATTATTTTGCACGTTGCCGTTGCCGTTGCCGTTGTTATTTCCGTGCAGGCCATTGGCAACGTGCTGGTGCTGGCGCTGCTGATAACGCCAGCTGCAACCGCCCGATTACTAACCAGCAAATTTGGAGTTATGATGACAATCGCCCCTGTTTTCGGTATTTTTGCCGCCGTAACCGGAATGTATTTTTCTTGGGGGTATGGTCTGCCCGCGGGCGGATCAATAGTGCTCGTTGCCACCGCAATGTTCTTTATAGCATTTCTACTTGCGCCAAAACACGGTGTTTTGCGGGCGGCAGCAGCGCGGCGAAAGAACTTGAACCCCGGTGTTAAAAAGTCGTGCACCGCTGTTGTCGCGGGCGCGGTTGCGGTCTGTGTTTTTGCGATCGCAACAGTTGGTGGCGCGTTGTCGGCTGCTCCCGTGGCGGCACAAACGCGGGAGGATGAGATTAGGGTTATTGGCTCTGTGCACGCCGACGCGGTTTCGGCGTACGTTGATAAGGGTAAGCTCGTGTTGGCAGGCGCTGCCGATGTTGATACTGACGGCGATGGCGTTATTGACCGGGGATCTCGCTTAGATCCCGGCAAAACGGTTTTTCATCTGGCATCACAAGCCAAACAGGAGCTGCCAGATGACGCAGACTTCGAGTTTTTAGGAAAGCCGGGTGAAAATGTTTGGTTGGCGCCACAGCAGCAGGATCAGAGCCTTATCTGGTTGGGTTTTAACACCGAGGATGAGTCTGTTGTCACGGCCGTTGGCGAGGGCGCAATTGCGGTTAAGTTGAAGTCTGTGAAAGGTCCCGGAGCGCTTGAGATTTTCCAGCACGGTATAACCGGGCCGGATCGCCTGTTCAGTTCTGTAACCGAGCTGGTGCCGTGGCAGATGCACGCGCCGCAGCACGCGCACGCTAACTGGGCGTTTACTAAAGAGGGAGTTTACTACCTCACCTTTGAAATGAGTGCCAAGATTAAAGGTGAGCAGCAGAGTGCGAGCGCAAGCTACGTGTTCGTGGTTGGTGAGTTGCCCGATAACTTAGCTGATTTGTTTGTAGCGGATGGTGCGCCAAAGCCCGATAATGGTGGGGATGAATCCGGTGCTGATCCTGTTGTGCCGAACGTAGATCATGCAAATCATGATACTAGCCCGGCGCAGCCGGATCCGCTGCCAGAAAAACCGGCAGATGAGCAGCCGCAGGCATCAGTTCCGTCACCTGTGCAGCCGCAACCAACCGCGCCTGACGCGCAATCGCAGCTGCCCAGCGCAGTGGCAACTGAGGTGTGCTCTCCGAGTTCGGACTTCACCCGTGGGCACATCGACCTGTTTAACGTCACGGCGGTCGGGCGGGTAGCAACTCTGCAGCTCAAAGAGGATGTTACAGGGCGTCACATTTTGCGCGAGCCTGAGGGAGTTGTTGTGAGCGTTGGCGAGCACGCGCGCACGAGCATTCCCGCTGGATCACCCGGAGCGGGCAGCGGATACGTACTGCCCGTGACGCAGCGTCACGATTTACCGTGGCCAGGGTGGGACACCAACGATACTCGCGGCAGCAGCTACACCGACGTGAAAATCAGTATTGAAAGCGTGCGTGGCCCGGGCAGTGTGCACCTTTTCACGCAGAACAGTTTTGGCGGGGTGCGCAGCCTGCTAACGCACGGCGGAACTGGCTTGCCGGGTGTTATTCACGAGCCGCGCCCTGCGCACACGCACGCGCAGTGGGTTTTTACGCACCAGGGAGTGTACCAGTTGCGCGCGAGCGCGCAGCTCACAGACCCCAGCACGGGAGCCACAATTCACACGGCAACTCGGACTTACACCTTTAGGGTTGGTGATGTTTCGCTGGCGGATGCGTTGTGCGGCATTGACGGATCTGCCGGGACTGCTGATAGTAGGCGGGTTGCCAACGAGATTCCTGTTTATAACGAGACTGCGCAGCAGGTAAAGTCGGGCGCGCAGGCTAAAAAAAATAGCGTGGCTAAAAAAGCGGCTGCTGTGCAGCTTGGCGCAAAAGCTGCTGAGGCGCTTAAAAAACAGGGGATTAGTCCTGAGGAGTTTGCGCAGCTGAGCCCTGCCGAGCAGCAGGCTATTCTTGACCGGCTGAACGTGCAGACAGGGATTACAACTTGGCAGGCCGCCGGGTTGGGCGCGCTGGGGATGCTCATTATTGGCGGGATAGTTTATGGCACGGCGCAGATTCTTAAAAGGTATAGGGTGTAGAGTCTGCCGGGTTTGCGCTGTCTGCGGGGCTTGCGCTAAGTCTAATCGGCGAGCATAATTAGCCCGCTTGTATAACTAACCAATGAGGAAAATATGGCTTTAGATAGCTTCAGTGTTGAGGTTAACCTGCGGGTTGGTCAGAGCAGCGACGCAAAAAGGTTGGCGCAGCCTGGGGCGTATGATTTTGCTTGCCCTTGCAATAGACTTGCTGTATGAGGTATCAGCCTAATCGAGTTATTTTATCGCCGAGCGATATTAATAGTTTTATGCTGTGCGAGTTTGGGTTTTTGCGGCGCTTCGATAAATTGCTTGGGCGAGATGTTGAGATCCCCGCAGAGCCTCGTAACGAGGTGCTTGAGTACACCAGCAAGCTAGGCTTTAAGCATGAGGAAGAACAGCTGGCGGAGTATCGTAAGATCTACGACACGGTTGTTGATATTAGTGAAGAGTGCGGTGATGGGAAAGGCGAAGCTGATTTAGAGCTTGCACACGAAACGACCTTAGCTGCTCTTAAAAACGGGGCAGATGTTGTCTATCAGGCTGTTTTCTACGATTCAGCGGCGCAGGCGGATACGAAACCTGGGCGTCTAAGGTTTGGTTTTTTAGGCTACGGGGATTTTCTCGTGCGCCAGTCAGACGGTTCATATCAAGTGCAAGACACTAAATTTTCGCGTAAAGCCCGCGCGAGCGCACTGTTGCAGCTCGCAGCCTACGCTGAACAGCTAGCGCAAAACGATATCGCGGTGCATCCGCTGGTTGCGCTTTTGCACGGTGATAAGAGCGTTACAGAGCATAAGCTGTATGATATCAACGGCGTACTTGCACAGATGAAATCAAAAGCCTACGCCGTATTGCAGGAGCGCTATAACGCCTGTGATGCAAACGGCGCGCGGCGCGCGGCGCCTCCTGTTGATATTAGCAATCCCGCAATTAGAGCGTGTCTCGAGTGTGAGTTTTGTTTAGCGAAGATGCGTCTTAAAAACGATATTGGATTAATTGCTGGAATTACGCACAGCCAGCGTAAAATCCTATTGCAGAATGGCTTTACAGATATTAACAAACTTGTTAGAACACAAGCAAAAGACGGCTCAGCTATTAAAACAGCGGAGGAAATAAGGGCTGCGTATCAGAAGATTGCGGGTAATATTAGCTATGCAGAGTTTGAGAGGTTGGTGTATCAGGGCTACGGGCAGAGTTTGCGTACCCCTGAAGGCGGGATTTTGTGGAAGCCTTTTTCAGACGCTATGGCAAATCTGATCGTGCCGCAAACGGTCGCAAAAGATGTTTTTGTAACCTTTGGGCACAACGATCACCTTCCAATTTCAAACAGCGCAGGTGATCCTGTCGATGTGGGCATTACCTATTTTATGGCGATTAGTCAGGCGGATGCTGTAGCCCATAAACTAGAGTTTAAAACCGCGTGGGCTTTTGATTTTGAGCAAGAGAGAGAGCTTTTTTACTGGCTAATGAAGGCGCTAGAGGAGCAGCTTAGAAAATCCACTGAAAGCCGTGTTTTCTACTTCGGAGGCGATGTGCTCCGTAGACTAAAAGCTTTGAGCGAGCGCCACAAAATAGGAGAGACGGAATTAAATAAATGGCTTGTTACGAACAAACTGGTAGATCTGAGAAAGATCGTTGTGAATACTTTTTATATAGGGGTTGAAAAATACGCTATTGAAAATTTGAAAAATGTGTTTAATCCAGCGAACACTGCGGAGGTTATCGAGCCGCTGCAAATAACCCTGCCAAAGTTTAATAAACTTATTGAGCTGGAGGCGGGCAGCGCTGAGTATAACTCTCTGAGGCGCGAGCTGGAAAATGAACTGCTTGCAGAAAACAAAAGCCTGCTAGAACTGCATAATTGGTTACTGCAGGCAAAGCAGGGCGGCAGTGAAAATTGGCTCATTGACACGACTGCACAAGCAAACATTATGACGCCTGTGAAAACACTGATCCCTAAAACGGAGACTGATAAGACCGTTAGGCGTTATAGAGAGCGCGCATTAGAGACGAATTCGGCTGATGAAGCTATTGCTTTTGCAATGATTGCGGAGTCTTTTAAATTCTATTCCAGAGAAGAAGAAGCACAATCTATGCAGCGTCGCGAAATGCTTGAAACAGGGGTTGAAAACTGGTCTGAATCAAGCGATGCGATTGTAATTGATGAGGCTAAAACGCAGCAGAACGGGGCTGCTGCCGCGTCGTCGATTATAACAGTTTATTTTGATAAAAAAAGCAGTAAGTATAAAAAATACGGTGAGGGCAGGGATATCGATCTGGTTTATGATCAGCCAGTGCCGGGAGCAAACCAACACACACTCAACGGCAGATGTCTTAAGAGAGCGAAAATTAGTGCTATTGCGGAGGGTGTTGCTGAAATTAAAGTTCCTAGAGGCGACAAGATTCTATTTGCGCCGCGCGCAATTTTGCCAGCAGATAATATTCCCACAGTTATTCTCAGTAAAGCGGTGGATTCGTGGGCAGTTAATCTGAATGACAGCCTTGATAAGGGGGCTGTGCAAGATGCCGGATATGAGTTGTTGGTGAGAAATTTACCGCGCACTAAGGACAAAAAAGGTATTGCACAGCAGGGAAGTGATGAGTATGCGCGTTTTGAACAGGGCGCAGATGATCCTAAAATTGCCGCCATCACGGATGCTGTTTTGCGCCTTGATAACTCAGTGTTGCCGGTGCAAGGACCCCCAGGAGCTGGCAAAACTTTTGTTTCGGCAAGGGTTATTAGAAACCTTGTGCTTAAACACGGTTGGTGTATTGGAGTTGTTGGGCAGTCGCACGCTGTTGTTGAAAACCTGCTAAACGGCGTTGTTTCTGCAGGTGTGCCGAGGGATCAAGTTCTCAAAAAGAGAGACGCTAAAACGTGTAAAGAGGCAAAGTTTAAGAATTTTAAAGACGAGAAGGATGACCTTGTGAAAGAGCTGCACTCGTTAAAAGATGCTGGGCGCGGATTCGTTGTTGGCGGAACCGCATGGAATTTCGCGGGGCGGACGCTTTTTTCGGTTAAAGAACTTGATTTGTTGGTTGTTGACGAGGGCGGGCAGTTTGGTTTAATTTCGACTCTGGCGTGTTTGACCTCTGCTAAAAACCTGTTGCTCGTTGGCGATCCGCAACAATTGCCGCAGGTTTCTGTTGCTAAACATCCGCTATCAATTGAGCAGTCGGCGCTTGGCTGGTTGGTTAATAACGCGGATATAATTCCTCCTGAACGGGGCTACTTTTTGGACACTAGCTGGCGTATGAATGAGAAACTGTGTGACGTGGTTTCTCGCATTAGTTACGGCGGTAAGCTGAAGGCTGCTAAGCGTGCGGATCGCGCAGAAATTAGCGGCTGGTACGAGGCGGGGAGCTATTGGCATCCGGTTGAACACTCGGGAAACTCGGTTTCTTCTGTTGCAGAGGCCGAAGCTGTTGTGAGACTCTGCCAGGATGCCCTGCAAAAAGCGCGAGTGGTATCTGTAGAGGGTAACTCACAGGCGATTACCGAAGCTGATATTATTGTTGTCACCCCTTTCCGGGCGCAGGTTGATTTGGTGACAGAAAAGCTGATCGAGGCTGGTATTGAGAATATCAGAGTTAATACGGTGGATAAGTTTCAAGGGCAGGAGGCGCAGATTTCCATTGTGACAATGGCGGCGTCTGAGGTCTATGAAAACTCGCGCGGTATCGGATTTTTGTTGAGCCGTAACAGGCTCAATGTTGCGCTCAGCCGTGCAAAATGGTCTGCGCACCTCATTAGCAGTCGCGAGCTGGGTAATACGCAACCGGTAACCGCCGAAGATATTGTTAATATATCCGGATATATTACTGCCCAAAGCAGTGCGAAGGAGGTTATTATTTAGGGCTGTAGGCTATTTTCCGTTTAAAAGAACTCGTAGGAGATTGTTATTTAGAGTTATAAACTATTTCTCCGCTAACAATCGTGGTTAGCACGCGCAACTGCCAGAGCTCTGCGGCATCAACCCGGAAAGGATCCTGGTTAACGGCGATAAAGTCAGCAAGGTGGTTTTTGCTGAGGTAGCCGGAACGGTTTTCGATCCCAGCCGCATAGGCTGCTCCGTGGGTGTAGGCTTGCAGTGTTTGCAGTCTTGTTAACCGTTCGTGCGGTTCACGACCCCCTGCGGGAATCCCGTTTTGTTTGGTGCGTGTTACTGCGGCATGCACACCGTGAAAAGGATCGGGTAGTCCGAGCGGGCTATCGGATCCCAAAGCGAGCGTTGCCCCGGTTTTCAGCAAACTCTGCCACGGGTAAAACAGAGTGTCCGCAGAATTAATAATTTCAATACTGCGCGGATAATCGCCGGTGCAGTGGGTCGGTTGCATAGACACACAAACCCCCAGTTCGGCGTAGCGTTTCAGGTCGCTTTCTTTTATAAGCTGTGCGTGTTCGATCCGGTTGCGCAGGTTAAAGCGCGTAGCAATTTCGCGCGTTTTCTCGAAAATATCAAGCACCAGAGTGTTTGCGCGATTTCCAATAGCGTGCACGCTAACAGCTAAACCGTGTTCGTTTGCGGTGATTACATCGCGTTCCAGTTCTTCACGGTTAAAGGTGAGCATACCGTGATTTGAGGGGTTATCCGCGTACGGTTCGTGCAGGTATGCGGTACGCGCGCCGAGCGTGCCATCCGCAAAAAACTTCACAGAAGCGGTGCTCAGCGTGTGGTCGCCGTCACCGGTTTCGCGCCCCTTAGCGAGCGCAATATTCATTTCATTGGCGCGCACAGACTTGTGCACGCGCAGCTTGAGCTGCTCCGCCAGATGCAGCTGTGTAAGCAACACACGAGTGTGCTCGGTATCAAAATCGGTGACGTGCGTGATGCCGAGCGCCAAAATCTGCTGCTGTACCCGGTCAAGCTCCGTAAGTAGCAGCTCGCGCAGCGCGGTGTCAGCCCGTTTAAGCAGCGGTGTTATCGCGTGTTCGAGCAGCTGCCCGGTTAGTTTGCCGTTTGCATCGCGGACAATTTTACCGCCGGCGGGGTCTGGCGTGTCAGCGGTAATTTCGGCAGCTCTCAGGGCGGCAGAGTTTGCCCACCCGGTGTGCCCGTCAGCGCTTGTTATCAGAGCTGGTCTATTTCCAAAAATGCTGTCCAAAAAGGTGACATTAATAAGCTCGCGTCCTCGCTGGTTTTGCGGATCATAGTGCCCGCCTATAATCCACTCTTGGTTTTGGTGGGTGTTGTTGAACTTGCGCAGCACTTCGCTAACCTGTTCAATATCGGTGCAGGAAAAAAGGTTTGGTGCGAGCCTGTCTGATGCCATCATGCCAAGGTGAATATGCGAGTCGTGAAAAGCCGGTAAAACAGCCGCACCCGGCAGCTCAACAACTGCCGCGCCGCACCCGGCAACAAGCCTGGCGGTGTCAAAATCACCGATAAACTCGATAAAGCCGGTCTCATTGCTCACAATTGCGCCGTCAATGGGGGTGTCGGTGTGGAGAGTGTATATGCGCGAGTGCTTGTACACGGTTTTTTGTTTTAAGATTGTTTGAATGGCGGTTACGCTCCTTTGGTTGCGACTACTGCGGGAGTTTTTGCGGCTAATCCCGCACGTTTTGTAAGCTCTGCTGTTGTTTCGTGTGCGGCGGATGTGTCACCTGAGGCGGGTGCTTCGACCGCAACTGATGTTGCGCCCGGGGCGGTCGCAACATCAGTTTTGTGGGTTGCGCTAATAAATCCGGCGGCGCTCATCGCACAGAGAAGCTCTTGCGGAGCTTCAAGGCGTGCTATTGAATCCACCATTTTATCGCCGAGTTCTGCAATAACGCGCGCTATCGCGGATCTGCACGCGCCGGCTGTGACCGCCGTGCTGCTTGCAGCGGCGCTCGCTGCATTGCCCATGGCTGCACTATCCGCTGTACCCCCTGGCGCATTGGCTTCTGGCACATTGCTTGCCGCGCCCGCAGGAGCGCTCGCTGGAGCTGTTGTGTTTGAAACTCCAGCTGTAAATTCGTAACTCTGCTTGGCGTATGTAACGTCCGCGTCCGTCGCCACTGTCGCAACTATTGCAGCCGGAGTGACGCTCAAAATCAGTGAGAGTTCGGTTTTACCCGCGGAGGTTAAATTCATCACAGAGGGCTTTTTTGCGGGCTTCTTATGCGCTGTTGCAGAATGTTCATTTTTGAACGTAAACTTTAACTCCATAATTAACAAGCATAGCGATTTTCAAGCGGAAAAGTAATATATTTGCGCGCCGCTGTAATCGTCGTGTAAGCTACGAGTTTTCTCAGCCGGGTCGCGTTTAGCTTTGGTAAAATTGATTCTTACCTCTTTGTATCTAAACCCCTAGGATTTTCTGTGATTGCAATGATAACAGCTTTTAGCGTTCTGTTTCTTGCGGTTTTGGTGTCCTATCCGCTGCTAAAAAGAGTTGGCACGGCGGCGTTTAGGTTTTTAGCTCTCGCGCCGGCAATCGCGTTTATTGCGCTGTTGCAGCTGCTCCCGCAAACTCTCGCGGGTGAGGTGATCGTTTGGCGCGGCGAGTGGATCCCGCAGTTCCACATCGGTTTTAGCTACTACATCGATCTGTTTGCTAACGCGCTCGCCCTGCTGGTGACAGGCGCTGGCGCGTTGATTCTGTGCTACTGTGCCCGATACTTCAGCGTCGATGACTCGAATGTGCCTCGTTTTGCGACGGTGTTTCTGCTTTTTACCGCGTCGATGCTCGGGCTTGTTGTGGCAGATAACGTCTTTCTGATGTTCATTTTCTGGGAAGCCACGACCGTGCTTTCCTTCCTGCTAATCGGTCACAACGGCACGCGTCGGGCGAGCCGCGCGGCAGCATCACAGGCAATTATCATCACAACCCTGGGCGGTTTGGCGATGATGGTGGGTCTGTTGCTCCTGGTAGATGCCAGCGGGCACAGCGATTTGAGCGCGATTGTGGCGGATCCGCCAGCGGGTGCGGCTGTTACCTGCGCGGTATACCTGCTACTGGCCGGCGCGCTGTCCAAATCGGCGATTTTCCCGTTCCACTTCTGGCTGCCGCAGGCCATGGCCGCACCAACCCCGGTTAGTGCTTACTTGCACGCGGCGGCGATGGTTAAAGCGGGTATTTATTTAATTGCGCGGCTTGGTCCTGCGTTTGGGGATGTGCCCGGATACCGCGTAGCGCTTGTGACGCTCGGCGCGGTAACCATGATTCTGGGGGCTTTCCGCGCCCTGCGCCAGTATGATTTGAAGCTTGTGCTCGCCTTTGGCACCGTGAGTCAGCTGGGAATGCTCGTTATGCTCTACGGCGTGGCGGATCCCAATATTGACGCAGCCGCGACGGCGCTCCTGTTTGCGCACGCGCTTGCAAAAGCGCCGCTGTTTTTGACCGTCGGTATTATTGAGCATCGCACGGGCACGCGCGATATGCGCAAAATATGCGGGCTTGCGCGGGTGTCGCCAGCGCTCGCGGTTATTGCATCTCTTGCCGGACTTTCTATGATGGGGGTAATCCCGCTGCTCGGCTTTGTTGCCAAAGAAGCCGCGCTAACAGAACTTTTTGCAGCGGATCTTACGGGCGTGCGTGCGCTCGCGCTCGCGGTGCTGGTTTTTGGGAGTATTCTTACCGCGGCCTACACTCTCAGATTTTTGTTGGGCGCTTTTGCCGATAAAAAACTTATGCCAGAAACAGACAAACCTGTTTCAAAGCAGCACCGCGATATTATGTTCGCGCCTGCCGTGTTCGCTATTCTAGTGCTTGGCGGTGGCGTTTTTGCCGGTAGCTTGGATCCTGTTTATCAGCGGATCCGCCCGGAATCGCACGCGGAACACCTCGCGCTCTGGCACGGTCTAACGCCCGCGTTTTACACGAGCCTGGCAGTTCTTGTGGTGTCGGTTGCGGTGACTTTTGCTGCGGGAATTAACCAGAGCAGGTTGATTCAGCTGGATAAAAAATACTCGGCAAGCTCGATGTATTTTGCCGCGATCCGCTGGCTTGACAGGGTTGCCGTGCAGATTACGGGGCTAACACAGCGCGGATCGCTGCCGTTCTACCTCGCGGTTATTCTAATCGTTGCCACGGTGGCGATTGGAGTGCCGCTCGCAGTTGGAAGGCAGCCGCTGTCGGCAACTGTGCTTGGCACCCCGCAGCAGATCGCGATTGCGCTGGTTTTGATAGTCGCCGCGATCAGCACACTGTTTGCGAAAAAGCGCTTCCAGTCTGTTATTATGGTCGGGTTTACCGGATACGCGATGACCGTTATGTTCGCGATCCACGGCGCGCCTGATCTCGCACTAACCCAGCTGTTGGTTGAGACCATTACACTGATTGCATTCGTGCTCGTGATCAGGCGACTGCCGCAGTATTTGGCTCGACATAATCGCACTGCGCTGAAGTTTGCGCACCTGACAATTGGTGCAGCAATCGCGCTCGCCATCGGCTGTTTAACACTCACCGCTATTGCGGCGCGCACGGCAGAGCGGGTGTCTGCTAACTTTTCAGATCTCGCGGTGCACGGCGGGCACGGCAAAAACATTGTCAACGTGACGCTTGTTGACATCAGAGGCTGGGATACCTTCGGTGAGCTGGCTGTTGTTGTTGCCGCCGCCACCGGTATCGCCTCACTGGTGTTCTTATCCGCCAGAAGCGATAATTTACCTAAAATCAGCAGGCGCGACGCTAAACAGGACGTATGGCGGCATTTGCGGCGGGTTGCGGATCCGCAAGACCCGATCGATCGCGGTATTTGGATGATCGCGGGGCACGATATCAGCCCGGAAAAACGGTCAATAATTCTTGAGGTTGTTGTGCGGCTTATTTTCCATGCGCTAATAGTGCTCTCAATATATATGCTGCTTGCCGGGCACAATTCGCCCGGAGGCGGTTTTGCTGGCGGGCTTATTGGCGGTATCGCGCTGGTGGCGCGCTACCTTGCAGGAGGTCGCACAGAGCTTGGCGCAACCGTGCCGTTTGACGCGGGTAAAATTGTTGGCTCGGGCATGGCAATTGCGGTGCTTGCAGCTGCTGTGCCGCTGGTGTTTGGCAAACCGGCACTGTTTTCGAGCTGGGTTGATTTAGATCTGGGTATTTTTGGTGAGCTGCCACTTGTGAGCTCAACGGTTTTTGATGTCGGCGTGTACTTTATTGTGTTTGGGCTGGTGCTTGACGTGCTGCGCACCCTGGGAGCACAGATTGATGTGCACGTTGATGACGAGCGAGAGGGGAGAGCGTAACTATGGTAACCAGTGTTTCTCTCGTGCTAATTTTGGCGATGGTTGTGCTGTACGCGGTTGGATTCACGCTGCTTTTGGATCGTGGTCTAACTAGAATTCTGCTCGGCTTTTTGCTGGTTGGCAACGCAACAAACCTGCTGCTCTTCATTATGAGCGGCAGTTTTGGTGCTGCCCCGATAGCGGGCGACGCTCCAGACAGCGAGATAAGTGATCCGCTGCCGCAGGCCTTTATTCTAACCGCGATTGTGATTACGTTCGCCGTTAGTGCATTCCTGCTGGCGCTGATTTATCGCTCGTTTAGACACGTTGACAACCAGGGCGACAGCGTGCGCGATGACGAAGAGGATCGCGATGTGGCACGTCTTGACAATGCAACCGAGCTTGTGAACGATGCCGAGCTTGATCAGGTGAGTGACTTTGATGCTGACGGTGACGGGCTGGACGACCGGGTGACAAGCCCACAGCCGGTTATCTCGGAGGCGGCTGCCGCGCGCAACAGGGACGATCGGAACGGGGTGTAGCCGTGGGTTATGAAGTGCTAGTTCCGATGGTTGTGATGGTACCGCTTCTTGGTGCTGCCCTGGCTCTCGTGTTTAGCCGTAGACTGCGTGTGCAAGCGGCTATTACTGGTGGTGCGCTGCTAGCTGTGGCAATTATCGGCGCGGTGCTGATGTGGCAGGTTGATGTTAACGGCACCGTTGTAATGGCTGTTGGCGGATGGCAGGCTCCCGTGGGAATTGTGCTGATGGTTGACAGGGTTTCGGCGCTGCTACTCACGGTTTCTGCGGTTGTGCTGTTTGCGGTTTTGGTGTTCAGTATGGGGCAGCGCCTTGCGGACGGCGACGAAGAAGCCCCGGTTTCAATTTTCTATCCATGCTATCTGGTGCTGGGCGCGGGAGTTTTTGATGCCTTTATTGCGAACGACCTGTTTAACCTCTATGTCGCCTTTGAAATCCTGCTCGTGGCGAGTTATGTGCTGCTGACAATGGGAGGAACTGCCGCGCGGATTCGCGCCGGGGTTACCTATATTGTGGTTTCCTTGGTTTCATCGATCCTGTTTTTGACCGCGATTGCGATGATCTACGGCGCAACGGGCACGGTTAGTATGGCGCAGCTATCTTCCAGAGTTGCTGATCTTGACCCCGGAATGCAGCTGATTCTAAACCTCACGCTGCTGATCGCGTTTGGTATTAAAGCGGCGATTTTCCCGCTTTCATTCTGGCTACCAGACTCGTACCCAACCGCGCCGGCTCCGGTTACCGCGGTTTTTGCGGGTCTGCTCACAAAAGTGGGTATTTACGCGATTCTGCGCTCACAAACCCTTATTTTTACGGATTCCGACATCAACACGCTGCTAATGTGGATCGCCGGAATCACGCTGCTTGTAGGCATTTTGGGCGCTATTTCACAGCGCGATGTGAAGCGCCTGCTGTCGTTCACACTGATAAGCCACATCGGATATTTGTTGTTTGGTGTTTCGCTCAACACCGATCTTGGTTCAGCGGCAACTGTTTACTACATTGTGCACCACATTATTTTGCAAACAACCATGTTCCTAATTGTGGGAATGATGGAGCGGATGAGCGGCACTACGAGCTTAGACGGGCTTGGCGGGCTTGCTCGCAAAGCACCTCTGCTTGCTGCGCTGGCGTTTGTAACGGCAATAAACCTGGGCGGAATCCCGCCGTTTTCAGGGTTTATCGGGAAAATTGGGCTGCTCAGCGCTGCCGTTGAAGATCCTAATCCGCAGAAATATATTATTATCGGTGTCGGCACTCTGGTTTCGCTGCTAACGCTGCACGTGCTTATTCGAATGTGGTCAATTTCGTTCTGGCGACCCAAAAACAAAGAAAACGAGCTGCTCGTGCCGGGCAGTATTCTGGATCGGCTGGTGCAGGCACCAAACCCTGAAATTGCGCGCGAATCGCGTTCGGTGCCGGCTTTGATGACGGCTTCTGCTGTTGGCATGGTTGCAATCACACTGCTTTTGACGGTGTTTGCCGGTCCGCTCGTAGCGTACGCCGAACGCGCGGGTAAGGTCTTGCAGGATCCTGCTGCGCAGGTAGATTGGTATTTCCAGCAGCACGAGGTTAAGGAGATGCCGTAGCGGATGAATAACAGAAAAGATGGTTTTACGCCGCAGCAGAAAGCCTTTGGGCGGAAGTCGGGCTATTACACCGGGTTGATTCTGAAGCAGGTATTGCTGCTGCTCTGGCTTACTTTTTTGTGGGTTATGCTCTGGCAGGAGCTCTCGTTGCTGTCAGTGCTATCTGGAATGCTCGTTTCGTTTTTGGTGATGCGGCTGTTCTTCCTGCCCCCGGTTGAGTTGTCGGGGCGCTGTAACGTGATTTACGCGCTAAAGTATCTCGTCGTGTTTGTTTGGGAGATGGTACTCGGATCGCTGCAGGTTGCCTTTGTTGCGTTTCGGTTTAGCAAAAAGCCGCAGACTGCTATACTAGGGGTGCAGCTGTACACCAGAAATGATTTTTTGCTCACTCTCACCGCGCTAACAGTTTCCCTGATTCCCGGCTCGGTTGTTGTTGATGTGGACAGGTTCAACTCGACCCTGTATCTGCACGTGCTCAACGCACCAAGCAAAGAGTCACAGCAGCGGGCGTACGCCTTTGTGCATCAGATAGAGAACCTGCTGATTAACGCTATTGGAAGCAAAGCTGAAATGGAGCGGATTCGTGTCTCTGCCTGAAATGATAATTGTTTACGGCGGCGGGTCGCTTTTTGTGACCGCCGGGTTGCTCACTCTTATCCGTGCGATTAAAGGTCCTACGGTGCTCGACAGAATAGTTGCTGCAGACGTGTTTTTGACGATAATAGTTTCTGTTATGGGAATTGAGCTGATAGTTAATCGGCACACGCACACGGTTGCTGTGATGGTTGGCGCAACCGCGACGGCCGCGCTGGCAACAATTACGGTTGCGCGATTTGTGCGGCGTCGGGCAAAAGAAGCTGACGAGTTGCAGGGCGCGGGCAGCTACACGCAGATGATTGACGTTTCGGGAGCTGCTGAAAACGACGACGTCGCGGCGCGTGGCGCAGTTCGCGAAAACACCGAGGGGAGCGGCAGATAGTGTCTCAGCAGCTTATTTTAGAGTACATTGCGGCGACCCTGGTGATCTGCTCCGGTCTGCTGTCCATTGCCGCGAGTGTTGGTCTGCTGCGGTTCACCGATACGCTAAGCAGACTGCATGCGGCCACTAAACCGCAGATTCTTGGTCTGCTGCTCATAATTTTTGCGGCAGCGTTCTACCACGGGTCAATAAAAGTTTTGTTTGTTCTAATTCCCGTCTTTATTCTGCAGTCGCTAATAGCGCCCGTTTCCGCTCATATGGCTGCCCGCACCGCATACCGTGCAGGTCACATAGACGCAACAAATCTTGTTGTTGACGAGCTTGATCCGGTAATTCAAAAGGCAAACACTGGCGTGTTAAACCAGGCGGGGCTTTCACTGCCAGCGGAAGAATCAGCGGAGCTAATCGATCCGCACCGAATACACAAAAAATAATCTGGCAGAGGGTGTAGTCTACTTAGACTGATATTATAATTTTTAGCAAAGAGAGGTGTGAAATGTGCGATAAAGATAACCTGTTTGACAGCACTGAAGTGCGTGTAACAGATCAGTTCCAGGCTGATTTGGCGGCTATGATCGCCCATCGCACAACCGATCTGAGCATTGCAGAGAGCGCGGCAGTGGGGGCGCTGCCATCGGGAGCGGCGCTGCTAATTGTGCGTCGTGGGTCTGATCTGGGCGCGCGTTTTCTGCTGGATCAGGACATCACAACCGCGGGGCGTAACCCCAAGGCGGATATTTTTCTTGACGATGTCACAGTTTCTCGGAGTCACGCGGAGTTTGTGCGCCGCGGCACAAAGTTCTCTGTGGTTGATAAGGGTTCACTAAACGGTACCTACTGCAATTGTAAGCGGATCGAGTCGGAAATAGCGTTGCAAGACGGAGATGAAGTTCAGGTTGGTAAATACAGGTTCACCTTTTTTGCCTCACGGTTTGATATTGCGAAGGGAGCATAGGGGTGCGTGCTTTAAACACCGCTGCGCTTAGCAGCAAAGCTAAAAACGCGCGCTTTAGTATCGGTCAGGTGCTGGAGGCACTGAGCGACAATTTCGCAGATCTTACGGCCTCTAAGATCCGCTTTCTAGAAGACCGCGGGCTGATTACGCCGGAGCGTTCCAACAGCGGGTATCGCAAGTACACGCAGGCGGATATCGAGCGCTTGCGTCTAATTCTGACGCTGCAGGCGGAACACTTCCTGCCCCTTAAAGCTATTCTGGAGCTGCTAAAAGACATTGACGCGGGCAAAGACCCGGTGATTCCGGGTGCTGCTGCGCCGCAGGATGCGGTCAGCATTTTCAGCCCGCACAAGGTTTTAACGCGCGATGAGCTTGCCACCGCAACCGGGGTTAGTCAGGCTTTAATCCGCGATGCTATCCGTGCTGGAATTCTGCCGGGAGCTGAGGTTTTTCCTGCGGTGACGGTGAATCTTGTGAACGCGCTTGGCAGGCTTGCCGAGCACGGCATAACCCCGCGCCATCTGCAGAGCACTCGTGTTGCGGCGGAAAAGCAGGCGGCGGATATTTCTCACATTGTGCGTTCGCGCGGCGGTGTGAACGGCGTGCATGAGCACTACGAGCAGGCTCTGCAGATTGCGGAACTGTTTGAAACCGTGCGAATTAGCGTTGTGCGTAACGCGCTGCGCAGGTAGTAGTAGGCGACGCGCGGCAGGCTCGCAAATTACGCTGGTTTAGGGCATTATTGATAGTGGATGTTTTAGGAAGGACCGTTAATGAATTATAGTGAAATACCGCTCGAAATAGCACTTCGCGATGGAATGCTGTTTGACGACGGGCTTCCTACATACGACAGCAATAGCGGCTACAACTCAAAGAGCGTGGCTCTTGTTGTGGGGATAACACTGCGGCAGGTCGATTACTGGACGAGCACAGGGCTTGTGCAGGCATCAGTGCAGGACGCACGCGGATCCGGCTCGCAGCGCCTTTACAGCTTCCGCGATATTCTCGTTATGAAGGTTATTAAAAGCCTGCTCGACGTTGGTGTTTCGCTGCAGAAAATTCGCGGCGCGGTTGAGCAGCTGCACGAGGTTGGTGTGCACGATCTGGCGCAGGCGACGCTGATGAGCGACGGCAAGGGTGTTTATCTGTGCTCATCACACGACGAAATAATTGACCTGTTAAACAAGGGTCAGGGAGTTTTTGGGCTGGTTGTTGGCAAGCTCGTGCACGAGGTTGAAGCTGAGCTAACAGATTTTGAACAGCATCGGGCTGAGAGCGTGACCGCGGTTAATGACGTTGTTGCGTTTAGAATTGCTAAAACCGGTTAGACTGAGGCTGAAATAATTAAAGTTGTGCGCGATCAATAAAGACGACCTCGCACAACTTTTAATTTTTTTATTAGAGGATAGTTTCGCCTGTTTCGTCTAAAATATCATCGGTGTTAAACAGCGGCGTGCTGTTTTGCGGGGCTGCTGGAATATTCATATTCATTGATTTTGCAGCAATGTCTAGCAGCGTATCGTAGCTTCCAGCGGCTTGTCTTGCGCCGTCGGTTGGCCACATATGAATTGGTTTTGCTGAGCCCGTTGACTGCTGCACAGAAGAGCGCTCCATAAAAACGGGGTCGAGCACCATCGCCCCGAACATTTCGCGCATCTCACGAATCCGATATTTGTGCTCGGGGGATTTGGAGCGTGTGCGGTTAATAACTATGCCGAGCGGCGCGAGGCGGGAGCTGATTCCCGCGCGCACTTCATCAATTGCGCGGAGCGCCCGATCCGCCGCCGCAACCGAGAACAAACTCGGCTCGGTGACTATTAGCGTGCGGTCGCTGGCTGCCCAGCCGGTGCGGGTTAGCGCGTTGAGTGACGGCGGGCAGTCGATGATAACAAAGTCGTATTCTTTTTCGAGCGGCGCGATAGCGTCTTCAAGACGCCAAATATCACGCATCGAAGGGTGCGGCCCGTCGTGGTTAATCGCCGAGGGGCTGCCCAGAAGCAGGTCGATATGCCCGGCGTGATGTTTGTTCCACCCGCTTTTTACGATCGCGTCGCGCATCCGTGCGGGGTTGGCGAGCACATCGGCAATATTTGCCTGCCCGCTGGGGTCAACGTCAAGCCCGGTTGAAATATCTGACTGCGGATCAAGATCTATAACGAGTGTGCTTAACCCGCGAGAAAACGCGGCCGAGGCCAGCCCCAGCGCAATGGTGGTTTTACCAACGCCACCTTTTAAAGAACTCACACTTAATACCTTCACGCCTCTGATTATACTTACTTAGGATGCAATATCGGCTGTGAGTGAGGCTGACGCGGCGCGCTTTTTGCTATGCTGGGTGTGCGTTTGCGGTGTGCGCGGGGCGGTGTGTTGCCGCAGCGGGCGTGCGGTGACCGGGTTTGCTGAGCGGATGTTTGTGCGGATGTTTGTGCGGATGTTTGTGCGGATGTTTGGGTGTTCCTTGGGAGAAGCGCGCTCCGGGCGGGGTGTGTGGCTGCGGATAGCGCGAACGGCATCTTACGAATGTCTTGGATAGTGTTTAGGTTAGGAGTTTTATGGCGATCCGTGCGATTAGAACTTTTGGCGATCCTGTTTTGAGGCAGCGATGCACCACGGTGACAGATATTACCGACGGTGTGCGAGCGCACGTTACTGATCTTTTAGAAACCGTTGATATGGATGGCAGAGCGGGGCTTGCATCAACTCAAATAGGTAACACGATGCGCATTTTCAGTCTTAATATTTGTGGCAAAATCAGCTATATAATAAACCCCGAGCTGGAAACTTTTGGTGAGCTGGAGCCTGTTCGAGAGGGGTGCTTGTCTGTGCCAGATTTAATGTTTCCTGTGCTCAGGTATCCGCGCGCGCGAGTTACAGGTGTTAACCTTGCCGGGCAAAAAATTTTGATTGAGGGTGATGGGCTGCTCGCGCAGGCACTGCAGCACGAGTGCGACCACTTGGAAGGCAAACTGTATATTCAGCGCTTAGCACCTGAGTTGCGCCGCGAAGCGATGCGCCAAATCCGTGGTTCGAGCTGGTTTTAAGCTTGCGTTGCAACGCGGCAGATTCGCGTTTTAAGCCTTAAGTAGCGCCGTGAAACGCAAGATTCGCAGCTCGGGCTGGTTTTGAGTCTGCACCGCGGATGTGGCAGCGCGTGCAAGATGGCGCGCTTAAGAGAGCACGACACCATACATAGAGCGCAGCTATTGCTGCGGGGCTTCTCCGCCGTAGAGCGCGGTGATATCCGCTTCGAAATCACGCAAAATATTCTCTCGTTTAATGCTCAGCTTGGGTGTTAGATGCCCCGATGCCTCGGTAAACTCAAGCGGCAGAATCGTAAACTTACGGATCGACTCCGCGCGTGACACCGACTTGTTGGCGCGGTCTATTGCGCGTTGCACGCCCGCTCGTACGGTCGGGTTTTGCGCCGCCTCCGCAAGCGACATCCCGGGGTCTTCGTCGTGGTTTTTAAGCCACAGCGGCAGCATTTCAGCATCGAGCGTGATTAGTGCGCCGATAAACGGGCGCTTCTCGCCAACAACAACCGCCTGCCCGATCACGGGGTGCGCGCGGAGCGGATCTTCAAGCACCGTCGGCGCAATGTTCTTGCCGCCGGCTGTGACGATAATCTCTTTTTTGCGCCCGGTTATTTTAATGTACCCGTCGCTGTCGATAACGGCATGGTCGCCGGTGTGGAAATATCCGTCACTGGTGAAAGATTTTGCCGTCAGCTCGGGGTCTCTCCAGTACTCTTTGAAAACCCCGATGCCCTTCACGAGCAGCTCGCCATCAGGCGCGATTCGCACGCTCGTACCCGGCAGTACCGGCCCAACGGTACCTATTTTGAACTTGTGCGGCAGGTTCACACTGAGCGGCGCGGTTGTTTCTGTGAGCCCGTACCCTTCGAGAATTTTAACACCCAGCGAACGGTAGAAGTGCCCCAGATACGAGCTGAGGGGAGCGGATCCGCTCACTGCG
Organism: Canibacter zhuwentaonis; assembly: GCF_018531145.1. Taxonomy (GTDB): domain Bacteria; phylum Actinomycetota; class Actinomycetes; order Actinomycetales; family Microbacteriaceae; genus Canibacter; species Canibacter zhuwentaonis. Next base: position 90,609 of record NZ_JAHDSZ010000002.1, read on the forward strand.
TACCGCACCCTGCCGCCGAGTAGTTTGCGCAGCTTTGAGAACACCAGGAAATCAAACAGCATAAACCTGAGCTTCATTAGGAACGGTACGTGACCGTTATCAAGAGCTATGGAGTGTGAGACCGCGACGCGCGCGGCGGCTCGGAAGATTTTACCCTTGCTGGCGAGTTCAGCTTTTTGCTCTGCACCGTTGTAGATTTTTTCAAACACGCGCGGCACGGCCAGCAGGAACGTCGGCTTGAAAGTGCCCACGAGGGGCAGTAGCTTGCTCGGTGCGGCGTGCCCCACTCGCACGCCGCCGTAAACGGCCAAGATCGATATTAGCCGCGCAAACACGTGCGCGAGAGTTATGAACAGCAGGGTTGCAGAACCCTGCTGGTCGATGATTTCAGGAATATCCACCCGAATATTACGGCACAGCCCAATAAAGTTGCGGTGCGTTAAAACACAGCCCTTCGGCTTGCCAAAGGAGCCGGAGGTGTAAATAATTGTCGCGGTGTCGTCCGCTCCCGCGCTGAGGCGGCGAGTTTCGAGCTCTTGATCGTGCACGCTCTGTCCAATTTCGACCAGCTCGGCGAGGGCATTTTTGTCCATCTCCCACACCTGTTTAATGCTCGGCACAGCGTCTGCAACCTCCTGAAACTTTGCCTTGAGCGTATCGTTCTCGATAACAATCGCGCTCGCGCCGGAGTTATTGAGAATCCACTCGATCTGTGATGCGCTGCTGGTTTCGTAGACGGGCACCATAATCGCACCGGCGTAAAAGAGCGCAAAATCAATGAGAGTCCACTCGTAGCGAGTTTTGCAGATGAACGCGATCCGCTCGCCGGGGCCGATGCCGGTTGCTATAAACCCCTTTGCCAGGCTCTTGACCTGGCCGTGAAAACTGGCGGCGGTTACGTGCTGCCAGCTGTTATCTTCCTGCGGAATGGAGAAAAGAATACGCTCGGGTGTTTGCGCGACGCGCTCTTCTAGCAGGTGTGTAATATTTTCAAATGCTGCAACTTCGATGCTTGCTGGCAGTGAGGTTGATTCCAAATCTTTCAGCTCCTTGTTTAGAATTAAAGAGAATATTTCTGGTGTTTCTAGTTAGCGAAAGTTTAGCGGTTGAAGGTTATAAAACAGTTATATTCAGGCAAAACTGAGATAAATATATCTCGCGTTGTATTCTTGATAAGGGCGCTAAAGAGAGGAAAGTTAGGGTGCTTTACTGGTTTCTAAAACACATGGTATTGGGTCCGTTGCTACGGGCGATTTATCGACCCTGGGTTGAGGGTGCGGATAATATCCCCGAGTCCGGTCCGGTTATTATCGTGGGCAACCACCTCTCGGTGATCGATTCCTTCTTTCTGCCGTTGATGATTAAAAGGCGCGTCTATTACCTGGCTAAAAGTGACTACTTCACAGGTAAGGGTGTGAAGGGCGCGTTCGTGCGCAATTTTATGCTGGGAGTCGGACAGCTGCCAATTGACCGCTCGGGTGGTAAAGCCAGCGAGGCATCACTCAACACGGGTTTGCAGCTGCTCAAAGAGGGTAAGGTTCTTGGTATCTACCCGGAGGGCACGCGCAGCCCCGACGGTAATCTCTACCGGGGGCGCACGGGCGTGGCGCGGCTAATTCTCGAGTCCGGCGCAAAAGTGGTTCCCGCGATTATGGTTGACACCGACAAGGCAATGCCGATAGGTGTGAAGATCCCTAGAATCAAGCGGATCGGCACTATTATTGGTGAGCCACTTGATTTCAGCAGGTTTAAGTCGCTCGCAGCGGATCGTTTCGTGTTGCGCAGCATCACAGACGAGATTATGTTTGAGATCCAACGCTTGAGCGAGCAGAATTACGTTGACGTGTACGCAACGACGGTAAAGGCGCGATTAGCTCGTGAGGCAAAGGGCGAGTAGCAATAGGACGCTGTATAATAGGGTATTCTGTTTTAGGATCTTAAAAATTATAGAGGTAGCAGACAGATGACCGTTAATTTTGCGCACACCGCGCTGTTAAAAGAGCTTGACGAGTATGTCAATTTAACCGCTAAACAGCAGCCGCACTGGGAAGATAAAACCGAGCTAGAGCGAGTTAAAAAACAGCTCGCCTCACAGCCGCCGCTTGTTTTCGCGGGGGAAGCGGATAGTTTGCGCAGGCAGCTGGCTGATGTTGCAGCCGGTAAGGCGTTCCTGCTACAGGGCGGCGACTGCGCCGAAACCTTTGCTGGGGCGACGGCTGATAAGATCCGCGACAGGGTTAAAACGGTTTTGCAGATGGCGCTTGTTTTAACCTATGGCGGTCTGCTTCCCGTGGTTAAAGTTGGTAGAATGGCTGGGCAGTTTGCGAAGCCGCGTTCGAGCGATGTTGAAACTCGCTGCGGTGTGACACTGCCGGCTTTTCGTGGGGAGCTGGTGAACGGGTTTGAGTTCACTGAGCGGGCGCGCCGCGCTGATCCGGAGCGGCTGCTGCAGGGCTACAATGTTGCGGCGTCGACGTTAAATTTGATCCGCGCTTTTACGCAGGGCGGGTTTGCGGATCTGCGCAAAGTGCACACCTGGAATCAGGGTTTTGCTGAGAACCCGGCTAACGGGCGATATCGTGAACTTGCGGCGGAGATTGATCGTGCCGTGCGATTTATGGACGCCTGCGGGGCTGGCAACAGCGAGATGTCGCGCACCGATTTTTTTGTGGGGCACGAGGCTCTGCTGCTCGACTATGAACGCCCGCTGACGAGGGTTGATTCAATCTCGGGCAAAATATACGACACATCCGCGCATTTTTTGTGGATCGGTGAGCGCACGCGCGATTTAGACGGCGCGCACGTTGATTATCTGTCAAAGGTGGCAAACCCTATTGGTGTGAAACTCGGCCCAACAACCACGGTTGATGATGCGCTGGCTCTGATTGATAAGCTCGATCCGGAGCGGATTCCTGGCAGACTTACCTTTATTACACGTATGGGCGCGGGCAAGATTCGTGATTTACTACCGCCATTATTGGGTGCTCTGCAAGACGCGGAGGTAACTCCCGTGTGGGTTACTGACCCAATGCATGGCAACGGGATAACAACCGCGACGGGATATAAAACCAGGCGTTTTGATGACGTGATGGACGAGGTGCAGGGATTCTTTGAGGCGCATCGCGAGGTTGGTACGGTTCCCGGCGGTGTGCACGTTGAGCTGACGGGCGATGATGTCACAGAGTGTCTGGGCGGTGCTGCAAAGATTGACGAGGCAACGCTTGCAACGCGCTATGAGTCGGTTTGCGATCCGCGCTTAAATCATATGCAGTCGCTCGAACTTGCCTTTTTAGTTGCTGAGCAGCTGCGCCAGGAGCAGTTCTAGGCTGCTTTTGTGCGGCGGATGCCGAGCGCTTTGCTTGCGCTCACCTGCTTTGCCGATGGCGTGCCTTTTTGTTGCTGGCGAGTGTTTTGCCGTTGACGTGTACCGTTTGAGCGTGTACGCCCTGTGCCACACAGGCGGTGGGGTTAAGCGCTACAGCTCAAAGCCGAGGTTGATATCACTGCCGAGTGGCACTTCTGTGCCTGCGGCGGGGTCGGTGTCCTTCACGCGCACCGCGTTGCGCAGCAGCGGCGGCACCGCAGTTTTCGGCTTAAAACCTGAGTTCTCTAGAATCTCAATCGCCTCACTCATGCGCTTACCAATAACGTTTGGCACCTCGCGCAGTTGCGGACCTTTAGAAACCACAAGCGTCACAGTGTCACCCGTGTTCACAGATTCGTCCGTTTCAAGACGGATCACCTTACCCTTGGCAACATCATCGCTGAACTCTGATTGAGCCTTCTCAGAATTAGCGTGCAGCCGAGCAGACTGCAGAGTTTTAACCGCGTCAGCGGGGGTCATACCGGCAACGTTGGGAAGCGCGCCAGCAGAGACAACAAAGTTAATTTTGCCCTGTTCGCGGTATGTTTCGGTGATTTGATTGCCGTCGGGGTCAAGCGCTGCAACAACAGTGCCGGCAACCTCGCCATCAAAGGTTTCACGCACAACTTCACCGGCATTAAAACCAGCAGACTGCGCTGTTTTCTTGGCCTCGTCAAGGGTTGCACCAATGAGCTGCGGCACAGGGAGTATTTTAGGTCCGATTGACACGCAAATTTCAACCTGTGTCTCCGGCTTGGCGCGGCTGCCCGCGCCCGGTTTTGTTTGCACAATCTTGCCCGGCTCAATATCCGGGCTGGTGCACTCGGTTTCAACCGTGTTAAAACCTGCGCTTGAGATTTCCTGTTGCGCTTCGGCTGTGGCCAGTCCGCTCACATTGGGAATTGCTCTGAGAGATCCCGGACCGCGCAAAAACCACCACGATCCGCCTCCGAGCGCGAGCACCAGCGTAACAATCAGCAGAGCGCTTATTTTCCCCCTGCGTTGCCGTTTTGCCGCAGCGCTTTGCGCACGCTCGAGCGCCGCTGGCTGGGCGGTTTCGCCATCCGCTTGATTTCCTGTGGGCAGCAGCTGCGTTGTGGCGTGCTGGGTTGATGATAGCGCTGCTGTTGTTGCGTATGCCGTGTCGGCCAGTACGCGCGTGCTGTTTTGGGTTTGCTCCAGCGGTGTCGTGCTGTTGGGCTGGGCAACTAATGCTTTGAGCCTGGCGAGCACGATTGCCGCGTTTGCGGGGCGCTGCGCCACATCGCGGATTGTGCACCAGCGCACGATCTCGTCGAGGGCATCGGTGGCCTCCGCCGAGATTAGTGACGGCGCGGGCACGTTTTCGTTCATGTGCTTGTAGGTTATTTGCGCGGCGTTTTCACCCCGGTACGGCTGCACACCCGTGAGCATTTCATACAGCATAATGCCGAAGCTGTAAATATCGCTCGCGCATCCCGCGGTTTCGCCTTTAATCAGCTCTGGCGACATATAGGGGATCGTCGCCATTACCTCAGAGCTGGCGGTGGTGTTATTGTTTGCACCGCGTGTGAGACCAAAATCGCCGATTTTAATCCGCCCGTCATCGGCGATTAGCACGTTTTCCGGTTTTACATCGCGATGCACAAAGCCTGCGTTGTGAGCCGCTGCCAGACCCGAGAGCACTGCGATACTGATTTTAATGGTCTGTGAGGTTGTGAGGCGTTTTCGTCGTTCTATCATGTGGCGGAGCGTGATGCCATCCATGTACTCCATAACCAGAAACGGAATATCCTCGTGATCGTGGCTCTGGTCAAAAACGTTTACAACGTTTGGGTGACTCAGGCTTGCGGCGATCCGCGCTTCACGGTCAAAGCGGCGCACAGACTCCTGTTTGCGGGCTTCTTGCAGGTGCATTGATTTAACTGCAACCAGGCGGTTAAGCCGCAGGTCGCGGGCGCGGTAAACAGCGCCCATGCCACCACGGGCAATGGGCTGCTCAACAAGATAGCGCCCTTCAAGAGTGCAACCGACTAGGCGGTAACCGCGTTCTGAATCCACAACTATAGAGTTTACGCCGGTAAGTTTATAGATCACCTAAAATGGCGCGCGAGCGGATCGGTGAGTGCGGATGTGACGCTGGCAGGGCGGGGTGTTAAGGGGGGCGACCGGAGGCGCATTATCGGGGCAGTGCGCTGATTAACACCGCGGGCACTGCAAGCAGTAACTGTCAGACAGCTGTGGCAAAGTTGATGTTATGGAAAATATTGCAACCTATTCTATTGAGGAAACCGCCGAAATTATCGGACTGAGCCAGAGCAAAGTGCGGCGGATGCTGCAAGATAACGAGCTTGCAGCCATTAAAGCGGATGGTGAGGTGCGCGTGCCACAGGAGTTTCTGCTCGATGGGACACCGCTAGCAACCCTGCAGGGCACGCTCACAGTGCTCGCCGACGCGGGAATTAAGGGCGAAGCGGCAGTGCAGTGGCTGTTTACCGCAAACGAACAGCTAGACAATCTCGCCCCTGTGACAGCGCTGCGTGAAGGTCGCAAAAAACCGGTGCGCGCCGTGGCGGCTCTGCTTGCGCTTTAAATCTCGCGATACGCTAGCTTTTTGGCGAGTATAACCAGCGATTCTGAAACAGCTGCGGTGAACTCTGCTGACCTGGCGTATGTGCTAGCCTTGGCAACGCTGCTTTCGATTATTCTCTCAACCTCTGCAACCGCCCCTGTCTGTTTGATTAGCTGGCGCAGCATCTCCACTGTTTGCTCGTTAATGTCGCGGCTGCCAAAAACCTCGTCAAAAAACTGCAGCTCGCGCCCAATGAGTCGCTCGCGCGCGAGCGTTGCGAGCACTGTCCGCTTGCCCTCGATTAGATCGTCGCCGGCTGGCTTGCCGGTGCGCTCGCTGTCGCCAAAAACCCCTAAAATATCGTCGCGCAGCTGAAACGCCATACCCGCAGGAATCCCGTACCCGGAGAGATCCGCCATGGTTTTTTCGCTGGCGTTCGCAAGAGCCGCGCCTATTAAAAGCGGCTCAGCAACTGTGTATTTCGCTGATTTGTAGAGCAACACCCGGGTGGCGCGTTGCAGCTGCGCGTCTTTCGGGCTGAACTCGGGGTACTGCTCTTCTAAAACGTCGAGGTACTGGCCGAGCACAATTTCCGTGCGCATCCTGTTGAATCTGGCGTGCGTGCGCTGCGCCGTTGCCGTGGGAAGCTCGGCTGTGGCTTCCTGCATCAGCATATCCGCCCATGATTGCAGCAGGTCACCGAGCAGAATTGCTGCGGTCGTGCCGAAGTGGGAAGCGGATCCGCGCCACCCGCGATCTTGATGGTGTTGCGCCATACTGGCGTGCGCGGACGCTGCGCCCCTACGAGTTTCGGAGCGATCTATAACATCGTCGTGAATTAGCGCCGCCGCATGAAAAACCTCGAGCGCGCTGGCCGCGGTTATCACCCGCGCTGTGGCGTCATCGAGCGGCTGGGTGAAGTTGAGCGGGGCTGTTGTTTGATATCCAAGCACGGTTGCGTAGGCGCGGAAGCGTTTACCGCCGCGCATAAAATCGCTCGCCCGCTGCAGTAGTAAATCGGTGTCCGCGCCGAGCGGCTCGAGTGCTGTGCGTTGGCTGGCTACAAAGGTATTAATACGCTGTTGCACAAGTTTGGCAAGTTGCGATGAAAGATTCTGCACACTAATTAGCTTAGCTTCAGAATCGCACATTAAACTTATGGCAGGCGTAAAGGAGTTGAAATGTCTTTTTCAGATGATGAGCGCGAGCTTCTAGAGAATCTCGAGCGCGATTTTTATGCGTCCAAAATCGATGTTGAAATTCCGCGGGCGCAGTCGAGTCAGGTTAGCTTCCGGTCACTTGTTTACGGTGTTTTGCTGGGTATCGCCGGCGTTGCGCTGATGCTTTTTGGCGCCAGCACGGAGCAGATTTTGCTTGGTGTGCTCGGGTTTATTGTGATGGTTGCGGCAGTTTTGCTTGCAACCAAACCGCGCAAGGGTGATGTTAGTGCGGCGCAAAAAGCGGGCGTGCCGTCTGCTCCCGGGTATAAATCTGCCAAGAAATCTGCCGGTACAGGCTTCGCGCAGCGGATGCAGAATCGCTGGGATCGGCGGATGCGCGGCGATCTTTAACGCAGCTCTGTTTTTCTAGTCGCTCACCGCTGTTGCGGGGAGCGACTTTTTGTGCGCGATTATGTATTTTCCCGGCGCGCAGCATCAAGCGGGGCGGATTTTCTGCGTTTGCTGAAGATTTTAAGGTGTAGCATCTGGCTGGGGCGGATTTTACACACTTCTTGGGGTTTCTAAGGCGTGCAGCATCTAGCGGAGCAGATTTCGTGCGTCACTAGGGGTTTTCTAAGCACACCCCGTGCCCAGCAGCCAGCTTTCCAACTGTGCATCTTGCTCAACAGGGAGCACTGCGCCATTTATGCTCCACTTTTCTCCACACCTTTGTTTGTTTGGTAATAAGCACGTTTCCTGAGTGTTTTTTGCAACCCTGAGAGTGCAAAATAAGCAAAGGTGGAGTAAAGTGGAGTGAAATGTTTCGTGGCGGGAGGTGAAAATGTTTTTAGGCACGTTTAATCCGAAACTTGACGATAAAGGGCGACTTATTTTACCCTCCAAGTTTCGTGCTGAATTTGCGAGCGGACTCGTGATTACACGGGGTCAAGAACGCTGCCTATATGTTTTCACAATGCAAGATTTTGAACAGATGCACGAGCGTATTCGATCCGCACCGCTCGCCTCCAAACAGGCGCGAGACTATATGCGCGTGCTGCTTTCTGGTGCGCACGACGAGATTCCCGACAAACAAAATCGCGTCACCATCCCGCCGCAGTTGCGCGAATACGCCTCGCTCACAAGGGAGCTTGCGGTGATCGGCTCGGGTGCGCGCGCGGAAATTTGGGATGCGCAGCTGTGGCAGAAGTACCTTGCCGAGCAGGAACAGAAGTTCTCAGAGGTTGCTGAGGAGGTGATTCCGGGGCTGTTTTAGCCACGTACCGTATGAATACAAGCGACACAAAAACTTTACACACGCCGGTTATGCTGCAGCGGTGTCTGGAGCTGCTCACAACCGAGCAGGCAGAGCGCGGCGCAATTATTGTTGACGCAACGCTCGGGCTGGGGGGGCACGCGCAGCACATTCTGGAGCGCTTTAAGCGCAGCACCGTGATTGGGCTGGATCGCGACCCGGCTGCCCTAACGCGCGCGAGCGAGCGGCTTGCCAGCTACAAAAACAGATTTTTTGGTGTGTACGCCGTTTACGATGAGCTGCCGGAGGTGCTCGAGCAGATCCGCGAGCGAGAGGGCATTACGCTGCCGTTTGCTGGGGTGCTGTTTGACCTCGGAGTCTCTTCTATGCAGCTCGATTTTGCCGCGCGCGGCTTCTCATACGCGCAAAACGCGCCATTAGATATGCGGATGGATCAGTCACGCGGCAAAACCGCCGCTCAGCTACTAGCACAGCTGAGCGGCGGCGAGCTGGCGACCCTGTTTCGCCGATACAGCGACGAGCCGCTGGCGATGCGATACGCAGCCGCGATTGTTAGCGCGCGTGAAGAGGGCGCAATAACAGAGAGCGCGCAGCTGGTGGAGATTTTGCAGCGGGCAACTCCGATGAAACTGAAACAGCAGCGGCACCCCGCCAAGCGCGTGTTTCAAGCCCTGCGCGTTGCTGTTAATGATGAGCTGACAGTTCTTGAGCGCGCAATTCCATCCGCTATGAACAGCCTCGCTGTGGGCGGGCGCGTAGTTGTTATGTCGTACCAGTCACAAGAGGATCGCATCGTGAAAAAAGAGTTTGCGCAGCGGGTCCGCGACAACACGCCACCCGGCTTGCCGCAGCAGCTGCCAGAGCACGCGCCAGAATACCGCCTGCTAACCCGTGGGGCTGAGCAGGCTGGCGCGCAGGAGCAGGAAACAAATCCCAGGTCAAAACCGGTTAAATTACGCGCCGCCGAGAAGGTGAGATGAAAATGAGCAATACAGTAGCGGTTGTAAAACAGCAGCAGAGCGTTGTGCGGGTCGTTCCCACGACACTGGCGCAGCCGAAACGTGAGCGGATGGGGCAGCTGTGGTATTTGCCAGCCGCAGCGGCCTCGCCAAAGCAGCACCCGATAGTTTGGGTAGTTGCAAGCCTTGTGCTGTTTGCGATGATAGTTGCGGTGAATATTGCAGTTTTCGTGTCAACCGCGCAGGACGCACACCGACTGTCGGAGATAACCGTGCAGCAGGTTAATGCCGAGCGCACTGTGAAGGTGCTGGAGCGGAATATGCTGACGCTGAACTCGCCGCAAAACCTTGCCGTTAAAGCGCAAGAGCTGGGAATGGTGCAAAACACTTCGCCTGCGTATTTGCGGCTCAGTGACGGTGTGATTATGGGATCGCCAAACGCGGCAACCGAGCTGGTTAGTGGTAATACCGTGCAGAATGATGCGCTGGCGCATCTTGAAGCCACTAACGAAAAACCCGCCGGTCAGGTGGGGGTTGCTGCGGTATCCGCTGCGCAGCCGGTGACAACCTGGGAAGGGCTCTTGCCTGTTCCGCAAACACACTAAAATATGGCAGAATTACGTGTTTTAACGGGCATAACAGACGAGGAGCGCAGTGGGTGATTAAAAAGCTTGTTGATAGGCGACGCCTGCTCGCTTTCACGCTTGTTGTCGTCGTTATTGCGGTGTTTGCCGGGCGGCTGTTTTCGCTGCAGGTTGTGCAGGCTGAGCAGCTGACGGCCGAGGCTCAGGGGCAAATCGGGGTGGAGAGTGTGCTGCAGGCGGTGCGCGGAGATATTGTGGATCGTAACGGCAGTGTGCTAGCAACAACTCGTGAACTCTACGACGCTAAGTTGTCACCTAAAAACACGCGCGAAAACAAGGGTATTTTCTACCGTTTTAACCAAAGCACAGGAAACCGCGAAAAGGTCACAACAGAGGCCGCACTAACTGAAATTGCGGCGATTGTTGACAGACCGGCTGAAGAGCTGATCAAAGCGGTTAATGACGAGCTGGCAGAAAATCCGAAATCTGATTTTATGTACGTAAAGCGCGGCATTGATCTGGGACAGCTGCGCCAGCTAAAAGAACTCGGTGTGCCGTGGATGACGTACGAGTCGGTTTTTGACAGATCGTATCCAAACGGCGCGGTTGCCGGTAATCTGCTTGGCTATCAGTGGGAGGATAACGGCCCCAAATTTGCCGGAATTGAGCGTTCACAAAACGAGTGTTTAACCGGTGAAGACGGTTTTGAAACCTATGAGAGATCAGCGGATGGGATGGCGCTGCCAGGAAGCCGGGTTGAGGTTAAAAAACGCACAAACGGCGGTAAAGTTGCGCTCACAATAGATCGTGACTTGCAGTATCAGGTGCAGCAGATTGTTAATTTAGCGCGTGAAAAAACCGGCGCTGAATGGGCTATGCACGTTGTTATGAACGCAAAAACGGGTGAACTTTTGGCAGTTGCCGAAGACAACTCTGTTGATCCTAATAACACTGCCGCATCAGATCCAAGCCGGCTGGGTTCGCGCGCTTTTTCAAGCCCTTACGAGCCTGGCTCGTCTTTTAAGGCGCTAACAGCCGCGATGGCAATTAACGAGGGCAAAGCAACGGCAATAACGCAAAGTAGCACCCCGTACGAGTGGCGCCCCGAGCCGGGAGTTGTTTTTAGTGACGCGTATCCGCACCCCGAAACAAGATGGACACTCGCGGGTATTCTCGCTGTTTCATCCAACGTTGGCACAACCATGATTGGCGGTCGCGTAGACAAAAACGTGCGGTACGAGTATTTGAAAAAGTTTGGACTGGGTCAGGCGACCGAGGCGGGAATGCCGTACGAGGAATCCGGGCTGCTGTACCCCGCAGCGGAGTGGGACGCGCAGAGCAGCTACAATATTATGTTCGGGCAGGGTGTTTCTTCAACTATTATTCAAACTGCGGGAGCCTATCAGGCGCTCGCCAATAAGGGTCTGCGCATCCCTCCGAGCCTGGTTAAATCCTGCACCTCTGACAACGGCGAGGTGACCGAGTTTAACCACGGCGAGCCGGTGCGGGTTGTGAGTGAGCAGACGGCAGCTGAGGTTACAGACATTCTTGAGAACGTGGCTAACTACGGCACGGTTTATGACCGTGTGCATATAGACGGTTACCGCGTTGTCGGTAAAACCGCGACCGCTGAGCAGTCTGATGGGCGGGGCGGATACAGGAGCGACTACATCAACAGTTTTGCCGGGTATTTTCCAGCCGATGATCCGCAGTATGTTGTTGTGAGCTCAATTGCGTTCCCGCAGCGTTCAAGCAGTGTCGCCGGAACTTCCTGGCGTGATACTGTGCGGGCAACGATCCGCCATTTCCAAGTGCCGCCATCGCAGGGCGAATATCGCAAGCTCCCGCTCGAGTATTAAGTTTTTAGCGCGTAGAATAAACGGTGAAACCAGGATTATATGATTGATTTAACGCTTAGAGAAATAGCTGAAGTTACCGGTGGTAAGCTGTTTTTAGATACCGCCGCAGTCACTCCCGAAACGGTTCTTAGCGGTCTTGTGCAAACTGATTCGCGCGAGCTTGAGCCGGGGCAGATTTTCGTTGCCAGGCGCGGTGACACGCAAGACGGATACGACTATATTGACGCGGCGGTGCGCGCGGGCGCGGCGCTGGTTATTTGCGAGCAACCGTCGCAGGCCTCGGTTGCGCAGGTTATTGTTGCGGATGCAACCGCTGCGCTGGGCGAACTTGCGGGCGCGGTGATTGCGCGACTGAAGCAGCTCGGACGCCTAAAGGTTATTGCAATAACGGGTTCTAACGGTAAAACAACAACCAAAAATCTGCTTGCTAAAATGCTCTCCTGCGCGGGTAACACCGTGGCGGCTGAAAAATCTTTTAATAACGAGGTTGGCGGGCCGCTCACAATGCTGCGCGCGCAGGAAGATACCGACTTTTTGGTGCTTGAAATTGGCGCGAGCGCTCCCGGAGAAATTGCAAACCTGGTGCGTTTAGCGCAGCCCGATTATGGCGTTGTGCTGATGGTCGGGCTTGCGCACGCGGGCTGCTTTGGCAGCATCGAGGCAACTGCGCAAGCGAAGCAGGAGATGGTTGCTATGCTGCGAGAAAATGCCGTTGCAGTTTTGAATGCGGCGGATGCGCGAGTTAAACAAATGGCGGCGCACACTGCTGCGCGCACCTTGTATTTTGGTGACACAACAGGCTCTGCCTACGCGAGCAATATTGAGGTTACCGCGCAGGGCACAGTGTTTAACCTGCATTTAGGAGCGCACGAGGAGCGGGTCTTGTTTCAGGTGCTCGGCGCGCACCACGTTAATAACGCGCTGGCTGCCGCCGCGGTTGCGAGCGAGTGCGGGGTTGATTTCAATTCGATACTGCGGGTTTTAAGCAGCAGTTCGCGGGCTGCTAAGTGGCGCATGGAGGTTACTAAACTTCCCGGCGGAATCACGCTTATTAATGATGCTTACAACGCGAGCCCCGACTCTATGGAGGCGGCTTTAAAAACCTTGGCGCAGGTTAGCGATCTGCAGGGGCGCAGCATCGCAGTGCTCGGCGAGATGAGCGAGCTGGGCGAGTTTGCGAGTCCCGCTTACGATAAACTTGGAGTTTTGGCGGTGCGGTTGCGTATTTCGCAGCTTATTGCTGTTGGCACGAACGTGCGTAGAATGTATATTTCCGCCGTTAATGAGGGAGCCTGGGATGGTGTCGCCGCGCACCATTTTGAAACCCAGGATGAGGCTTTTGCGTATTTGAAGGCAGAGCTGCGTGAAGGGGATACTGTGTTAGTAAAATCTTCTAACGTGGCTAAACTGAGATTCTTAGGCGACAAGTTGAAAGAGGAGCTAGCGTCGTGATCGCCGTGCTTTTGTCGGGCATTATTGCGCTTGCTTTTTCGCTGTTTTTAACGCCCCTGTTTGTAAAAATATTTAGGCGTTTGCAGTGGGGACAGTTTATCCGTGAGGACGGTCCTGAATCTCACTATGCTAAGCGCGGCACGCCCACAATGGGTGGTATTGTGTTCTTAATCGGCGCCCCCATCGCCTATTTTACTGCGGAGCTTATCACCGACGGCACGCCAACCGCGTCCGCTCTGCTGGTTATTGGGCTGGCCTGGGGTTGTGGACTAATTGGGTTTATTGACGACTACGTAAAAACCCGCAAACAGCAGTCGCTCGGGCTGGGCGGCTGGGCGAAAATATTCGGGCAGGTTGTTGCTGCCTCCGTGTTCGGGTTTTTAGCACTGAAATTTCCAGACGAGCATGGAATCACACCGGCCACAACTGCAGTTTCGCTGTTTCGTGACACTGAAATAGATTTTTTGGCGCTCGGCAAATGGGTCGGGCTGATTCTTTTTATGCTCTGGGTTATTTTAATAACCACAGCAACTTCTAACGCGGTAAATCTTACTGACGGGCTTGACGGTCTTGCCGCGGGCGCTTCTATTATGGTGTTCATGGCGTATATTCTGATCAGCTTTTGGCAGTTTTCGCAGAGTTGCGTGCTCGAAGATTACGCGGTTGGGTGCTACACGGTGCGCGATCCGCTCGATCTTGTTGCTGTTGCGGCAGCATTTACCGGCGCGCTAATTGGTTTTCTGTGGTGGAATACCTCGCCCGCGCTGCTGTATATGGGAGACACCGGCTCAATGGGTATCGGCGGCGCAATTGCAGCGCTTGCAGTGCTCACGCGCACGGAGTTGCTGCTGATTATGGTTGGCGGGCTGTTCCTGATCGAGGCAGGATCGGTTATTCTGCAGCGCGCTTATTTCAAAGCAACAGGGGGCAAGCGGATCTTCCTGATGAGCCCCATTCATCACCATTTTGAGCTTAAAGGTTGGGCAGAGGTTACAGTTGTTGTGCGTTTTTGGATTGTTGCGGGCGCGCTGGCAGTGCTCGGGGTTGCGATGTTCTACGGCGAGTGGGTTTTGCTAAATGGCTAGGTTAGATCCCGCGCTGCTCGCGCAGTTAAACAGCTGGTACGCGCCGTGGCGCGGTATTCGCGCCTGTGTGCTGGGGCTCGGGGTAGCTGGGTTTGCGGCGGCGGATGTGCTCGCAGAGCTTGGGGTTACAACACGGGTTTTTGCGCAGCGCGGTGACGTGGAAAAAGAGAAGATTTTATCCGTGCTGGATGTTACAAGCTGCATTGGTGATAATGAAGCGCAGTTAGCGGCGCTGCGGGAGTTCGATCCGCAATTAATTATTGTATCCCCCGGGTATCGCCCCTATAATCCGCTGCTGCTTTGGGCCGCGCAAGCGGGAATTACAGTGTGGGGCGATATTGAGTTTGCCTGGCGCGTGCGAGACAAAGTATACACCGCCGAGTGGCTCTGTATCACCGGTACTAACGGGAAAACAACCACGGCACAGCTGACCGCAACTATGCTCGTGTCAAGCGGTGCGAAGGCCGCTCCCGTGGGTAATATAGGGGTGCCTGTGCTAGACGCGATTCGGGATCCTGAAGGGTTTGACGCGCTGGTTGTGGAGCTTTCGAGTTTCCAGCTACACTGGCTTGATACGGTGCGACCGTACGCCAGCTGTGTGCTCAATATTGCCCGCGATCACCTTGACTGGCACGGCAGTTACGAGGCTTATATTGCGGCAAAGGCGAAGATTTTTGAGCGCACAAAAACCGCGTGCGTTTACAATCGGCACGAAGAAATAATAGAAACTTTGCTGATGCAGGCCGATGTGCAGGAGGGGGCGCGAGCTGTCGGGTTTGGGCTTGACACGCCGGCGCGATCTGAGCTGGGAGTTGTTGAAGGCATTCTGGTTGATCGCGGCTATCACGCAGCGCGCGGCACAACGGCGCTTGAGCTGGTAACGCTGAGCGAGTTGCACGAAGCAGGTTTGGCGCAGCCGCACACCGTCGCCAATGTTTTAGCTGCCGCTGCCCTCGCAAGAGCTTACGGAGTTGCCCCGACCGATATTAAACGCGCAGTGCTCGGTTTTGTGCCCGACAAACACCGGGTTGAGCCCGTTGCTAAGCAAAACGGGGTGCTCTGGGTTGATGATTCAAAAGCGACCAATTCGCACGCGGCGGATGCGGCGCTGTCTGCGGTTGCTAGCACGGTGTGGATTATGGGCGGCGATTTTAAGGGCACAGATATTGTGCCGCTGCTAACAAAGCACGTAAAAAAGCTGCGGGCGGTTGTTGTTATCGGCGCAAACTCGCAGGAAACTGCGGGCTTGGTGCGGCGAGTTTGCCCTGAACTTACGGTTGCGCAGGTTGCGGCGGAAGATGCTGAGGGCGCTAAACTCACAGGAGATGCCGTTATGGAGCGTGCTGTTGTATCCGCCGCGAACTATGCGCTCGCCGGCGACACGGTATTGCTCGCACCGGCGGCGGCGAGCATCGATCAGTTTGGCGGATACGCTGAGCGCGGGCTTGCGTTTGCGCGCGCGGTGCAGCAGCTTTTGGGGGTGCCAGGTGAGCAGTAAATTAACCGGCGCGCGTATAGATGCCACAGTTGCCGCAGTGAGTGGCATTAAAAAACGCCCTCTGAACAGGGGAATTATCGCAATTTGGGCGGTTGCTGTGCCGCTGATGATGCTGGGTGCTTTGATGGTGACATCCGCGTCCGCAACTCAGGCGGAGGGTGCTTTTGCCTCTGGCGCGAGGCATTTTCTGTACGCGCTTGTGGCAATAGTTTTAATGGGTCTTGTGGCGATGTTTGTGACGATCACGCTGCTCCGCAAAATTGCCCCGTGGTTTGCGCTGCTCGCGGTGATTTTGCAGCTGCTGGTGCTGTTTTCGCCACTGGGTGTGACAATCGGTGGTAACCGTAACTGGCTAGCGCTGGGACCCGTTACAGTGCAGCCCTCTGAGTTCTTGAAACTTGCCCTGATTATACTGCTGTCGCTAAGCATTTATCAGTCGCACAGAAATAAAACCGTGGTGCAAAACAACGCGCCAATTTGGATTGTTTCTTTCGCTCTAATAATTATGATTGTGATCGGTCACGACCAGGGAACTGCCAGCGTGCTCGGGCTGATCGTTATCGGGTGTCTGTATTTCACTGGTGCGAGCGGCAAGCGCGTGGCGAGTTTTATTGGCGTCGGCGCGGCAGCGGCGGTGCTGGGCGTGTTAACCAGCTCTAACAGGCTCGATCGTATTAAGAGCCTGTTTATTACCGATAACTCGGTCGACTACGCGACGCTCAACTGGCAGCCAACCCACGCGATTTGGGCGATTGCAAACGGCGGGGTTAACGGCACTGGAATCGGCAACTCAATTGTTAAATGGGCCTGGCTGCCGGCTTCTGAAAACGACTATATTTTTGCAATTATTGCCGAGGAGCTGGGGCTAATCGGCGCGATCTGTGTGTTGCTAGGTTACGGCGTGTTGGCCTGGGCTTTGATCTGGATTTTAGGAACCGTGCGCGATAATTTCAGCAGGGGTATTATCGGCGGTGTGCTGGTGTGGATCATTGGGCAGGCGATTGTGAACATCGCTGTTGTGCTGCGTATTCTACCGGTGTTGGGAGTGCCGCTGCCCCTAATTAGCGCGGGCGGTAGTGCGCTTTTGGCGTGCGCTCTGGCGCTCGGGGTGGTACTCGTGTGCGCGCATGAAGCGGAGACGCGCATCCGTAAAGAACGTTTGCCGACGCAAAAAGTGGGCGATGCGAGTTTGCCGAAGCTGAACAAGCGAGGTGTTGTGTGAGATATTTACTTGCCGGAGGAGGCACTGCCGGGCACGTAAACCCGTTGTTGGCGCTCGCAGAAATGATCACCGCACAGGAGGCAAATACCGAAATTGTTGTGCTCGGAACTTGCGAGGGGCTGGAGTCGCGGCTCGTGCCAGAGCGCGGTTTTGAGCTGTTCACAATTGCTAAACTGCCTTTTCCACGCACCCTAAACCTGTACGCCTTAGGATTTGCCCCGCGCTTTATTAAAGCAGTTGTGCGCACCGTAAAACTAATGCGCAGTCGCCGTATTGACGCGGTTGTGGGATTTGGCGGGTACGCATCCGCGCCCGCTTATGCGGCTGCAAAACTGCTCGGTGTGCCGTATGTGATTCACGAAGCAAACGCGCTGCCGGGTATAGCCAACAGGGCAGGAGCGCTCGGCACGGAGTGGGTCGGCGTGACCTTTGCGAACACCCCCATTCGCGGCGCAAAAGTGATTGGAATGCCGCTGCGCAAAGAGATCGCAGAGCTTGACCGTGCAGCTCAGAGAGCTAGCGCCGCGCAGTTTTTCGGGCTTGACGCAAATCGCAAAACCCTGCTTGTAACCGGCGGATCGCTTGGTGCGCGCGGAATTAATGAGGGCATTGCGGCAGGTGCCGCGCAGTTTGCCGCCGCAGGAGTGCAGGTGCTGCACATTTGGGGCGAGCAAACAGAATCTACTGCGGTGACAGTTGCCGGGTATAAAATACTGCCGTACTGTGATCGCATGGAGCTGGCATTTAGCCTGGCGGATTTTGTGATCTCGCGTGCCGGGGCAACAACAGTGAGCGAAATCGCCGGTCTTAGCCTGCCAGCGGTGTTTGTGCCCTACCGGCATGGCAACGGCGAGCAGGCGCGCAATTGCGCCGAGGTTGTGAATGCGGGTGGCGCGCTGTTGGCAGAAGACGCTGAAATCACCCCGGAGTGGGTTAAAACGCAGCTTTTGCCGCTGCTGCAGAACGATTACGAACTGCGGCTAATGAGCGAGCGAGCGGGGCGATCCGCTTGCCTAAACGGCACAGAGCAGCTTTACGAGATGGTGCGGCGGGCGCTGCGGGCGTAGCGCCCGGGTTACAATAGGAGGGCGTAAGCAGATGATTTATCCAGATTTAGAGCAGAGCGTGGGCGCAGATTTGGGACGCGTACACTTTGTCGGCATTGGCGGATCGGGAATGCACGGAATTGCGCGCATGATGCTCAGCCGCGGGCACGTTGTAACCGGCTCAGACAGGGCGCTGAACGCTAACACTGCGGCTTTGCAGCAGCTCGGGGTGAAAGTTTATGAGGGGCATCGTGCCGAGAACGCGCACGGCGCTGACACACTGGTAATAACGGGCGCGCTCTGGCCCAACAACCCGGAATACCTGTACGCAAAAGAGAACAACCTGCAGCTTCTGCACAGATCGCAGGCGCTGGCTTGGCTAACGCGCAACAGGCGGCTGGTGGCAGTTGCCGGGGCGCACGGCAAAACCACCTCAACGGGAATGCTGGTGACGGGGCTGCTGGGCAGCGGAGCCGATCCGTCTTTTGTGAACGGCGGCGTTATTGAGCGGCTCGGGGTGAGCGCGCGCGAGGGTGCTGATGAGCTGTTCGTGATCGAAGCCGACGAGTCAGATCGCTCATTTTTGCTTTACGAAACGGCCGTTGCGCTAATCACCAATGTTGACCCGGAGCACCTTGATTTTTACGGCTCGCGCGAGGCATTTATGCGCGCCTTTGTCGATTTTGCCACCGCTGCTAAAGAACTAGTGGTTATTTCAGCGGATGATCCGGGCGCTCTCGAGGTGCGCGAAATGCTGCCGCGTAGCACTTGTGTTGTGACCTTCGGAACGGCGGCAACAGCGGATGTGCGAGTGCACAACATAGATCTTTCTGGGGAGGTTAGTTTTGATGTGAGCTGCGGCGCTGAGACTGCGCGCGTGCAATTGAACGTGTTTGGTTCTCATAACGCTCTGAATGCGGCGGGCGCAATTGCTGTGCTGTTGCACCTGGGCAGTGATCTGCAAACCGCGGCTGCGGCGGTTGCTGATTTTGGCGGCACAAAACGCCGTTTTGAGTTTCACGCTGAGGTTGCCAGCGTGCGCGTTTATGATGATTACGCGCATCACCACACTGAGGTTGCGGCGCTGCTGAAATCGGTTAAGCCTGTTGTGGGCGCTGCGGGGCGCGTTATCGCGCTGCACCAGCCGCACCTGTTCAGTCGCACAGCAACTTTTTATGCGCAGTTTGCCGCAGCCCTTGAAAACAACGCTGACTACACGATTGTGCTGCCCGTTGATGGTGCGCGAGAGGATCCTGTGCCCGGGGTTACTGGCGAGTTGGTGGCAAACGCCTTTACCGACCAGGCGCGGGTTGCCTATTTTGATAACTGGGCTGATGTTGTGGCGCACGCCGCCGCAGTTGCCCGCCCCGGTGACGTTTTTATCACCATGAGCTGCGGCACGGCGTACCAGATTATCCCGGATTTTGTGGCGGCTCTTATCGCTCGTTTCGGTGATACGGAGTGCCGTTTCGCGGCGGATTTTAAGCTCCCCGCAGGAGGTTAGCTGAAGATGAAGCGCCCCACCGGATTTGATCTACCAGAGCCTGGCGAATCCGCTCAGAACACACCGAAAACTGAGGTGTTCGACGAGAAACTGCGCAGCAGGCTTTTTAAGCCTTTACGTTCGCAGCTTACGTCACGGCGGGAGTATCTGGATTCTGTGCGCGCTTCTGTTGCCGAGGTTGAACGGGAGCTCTCTGTGTGGGATGCGGATCATCCCGAGGAAATTGAGGCTGTGCCTTCTGTTGCGAGTGAGCGGGCGGAATCCGTTAAAAAACCGCGTTTTTTTGCCGCTAAGAGAGTTGTCAAGCAGCGCGCTCAAAAAAACGAGGAATTGCTGTCACAAGAAGGCGGGGAATTACCCGCAATAAAGGCAGGAAAGTCACGATTTCTGGGCGTAAAGAGTGTTAAAAATAGGGGCATTCAAGAGGCAGCAGATTTGCGAGCGCAAAAGACTGCAGAGCTGAGTGCTCAAAATACTGCCGCGCCCGAGAAAACAACCGCGCAGCGGCTCGCCAAAACAGCTGCGCAACCGTTTACCGGAAAGACAAAGGAGGCGCGTCGCAAACAAACGTTTGATGTGCGGTGCGTGATTGCTGAGATAGGTTCCTCTGCCGAGGTTAAACGCGCCCGGCAGGAGCTTAAAAACGCCCGCAAACAGAGCCGTAACGCAACTAAAAAAGCGGTTAAAAAACGCTCTGTGCGCGAGCTATCTTTTGCGCAAAAAATTACTGCGAGCATTTGCGCAACGGTTGCGATTGTTGCGTTCGCGGTTGTGATTATTGTGATTTCGCCGCTAATGAGCGTACGTCAGATCACCCTTGAGGGTGCTTCTGAGCAGCTCGCCCCGGAGGTAACCGAGGCTTTGCAAGAGCTGCGCGGCGAGCCGCTCGCGCTGATTGGCGACAAAGAGCTGTATCGGGTGCTCTCGCCGTTTAAGCGCATTCAGCGCTACAGCTACGAAACTGTGCCCCCTGATTTGTTACTGGTGCGCGTGCATGAGCGCGTGCCGGTGATCGCGGTCGCTGTTGGTGAGCGGTATCGGGTGCTCGACGCGGCGGGTGTATCGCTCGCCGAGGGTATCACAGAGCTGCCCGACAATATGCCAGTGGCGACGGGATTGGCGGCGGATGTACGCACCGACGCTTTTACCGCAGCAACCGCCGTGTTGCGTAATATCACGCCTGAGCTGCGATCCGAAGTGCAAGAGGTGCAGGCAACAGGGGCGCAGGATGTGACCTTTATTATGCGCGGCGGCTTGCGTGTAAACTGGGGAAACGCGCAGGATGTGCCGCTCAAAATGGCAATTTTTGAGCGGATGCGCGCCTCTCTAGCAGACAGGAATATATCGGTTATCGATGTTTCTTCAACGCAAGCGCCAGTTTTTCGATAGAATTCGGTGTGTCACACTAATTTTTACGTATCCGGCGGGTACGGTCATAGACATACATAATTATATGGTATAACCTTCTGGTTTAACTTGAAAGTTTAAGGTGGTTGTTTATGAACTCGTACAGTCCTTCGCTTGCGGTAATTAAAGTGGTTGGCGTTGGCGGCGGTGGTGTTAATGCCGTTAACCGCATGATTCAAATGGGGATGCAGGGCGTTGAGTTTATCGCAATAAACACTGACCAGCAGGCGCTGGCGTTGAGCGAAGCCGATGTTAAACTGGATATCGGGCGCGAAAAAACCCGCGGTCTTGGCGCGGGAGCGGATCCGGAAGTGGGGAGGCAGGCTGCCGAAGCTCAAGTAGAAGAGATCGAGGCGGTAATCGCGGGAGCAGATATGGTGTTTATCACCGCAGGAGAAGGCGGCGGTACGGGCACGGGAGCAGCTCCTGTTGTAGCTAAAATCGCGAAGTCTATCGGTGCTTTAACAATCGGTGTTGTAACCCGCCCGTTCGGATTCGAAGGTAAGCGTCGCGCATCACAGGCTGATCTTGGTGTGCACCGGTTACGAGAAGAGGTTGACGCGCTGATCGTGGTGCCAAACGATCGCCTGCTTGAAATTGCAGAGCCGGGCATCACCATGACCGACGCTTTCGCACAGGCGGACAGTGTGCTGGTGTCTGGTGTGCGCGGTATTAGCGACCTGATTTCAGGAGCCGGCATTATTAATGTTGATTTTGCGGATGTGGAAACCGTGTTGCAGGGTGCTGGCACAGCGCTGATGGGAATCGGTGTTGCGCGCGGCGCGGATCGCGCTATTAAAGCGGCAGAGCTGGCTACCAGCTCGCCGTTGCTTGAAGCGGCTATTGACGGCGCGCACGCAGCGCTGGTGTACGTACAGGGCTCAAGCGATCTTGGAATGCACGAGCTTGCTGAAGCGTGCACTCTGATTGAAGCGGTTCTGCACCCTGAGGCTAACTCGATTGTGGGCATGGGTATTGATCAAGACCTTGGTGATGATATCAAGGTTACGGTTATTGCGGCCGGTTTTGACAGTATTCAGAGTGTTGATAAAGAAAAAACGCAGTCACGCCCGCGCCGTGGCGTGTTAGAAGATGGCACGTCGCTGACAATGTCAGCCAACAGCGGCAGTAGCTACGGTCGGGGCGTTAACGGAACGGGTCCTGTTGAAACTCCCGGTGCTAACTCGTTAAACTCAAATTTTAATGACACGATTTCTAATCCGCCGCTCGAAAACCAGCTTAAAGACCCGGCTTTCGACGCGGACGATGACGATCTTGACATCCCGGATTTTCTGAAATAAATAACCGTTATTTCGTTCAGTAATTTTTATATTGAGGCTACTATTCTGGAGCATCAAAGGCGCTAGGTACGAGGAGTAACATGGCAGAAGAAACAGGCAAAGGTAAGGGTTTTGTGAGCAAAAGCCTGGGCAAGCTCGGGTTGGATACGCTTTTTTACAGTTCTGATGCTGATGAGCTTGAGAGCTATGACTACAAGCCAACAGAGCCCACGCGGAAGGTTACCTCTGCCGCGCCCGAGACGCAGGAGTATGCGCGGGTTACACCGCTGCGCAAGAGTGTGCCAACGCACGCCCCAATAAACAGCGATTTCACAGAAATCGAAACCCTGCGCCCGAGTAGCTTTAGCGAGGCACCGCGCATCGCTGAGCTGCTCTGCAGCGGGATTCCGATCGTGCTTGATCTATCCGGTATCGCTGATGCACAGGGGCAGCGAATCCTTGATTTTGCGAGCGGCGTTGTGCTGGGAGTAAACGGGCATTTGAAGCGGATCACGGGCAAGGTTTTTATAATAACCCCCGAGGCTATCAGCATCTCTGAGGGCGAGGCTAAAGAAGCGCGCGTGGGGTATTCTGATAGCGGATCATTTTACGTCGCGCCCAAAGAGTAGCGGGAAAGAAGCTATTACAGGTGGCAACAGTATTTCTTTGGGTATCCAATATCGTAAACTTCTATCTGGCTATACTCTGGTGTCGTCTTGTCTTGGAATGGGTGCGGGTGCTAATCCCCAGAGATTTTCGCACCCCTAAGATATTGGTAATTCTGTTTGAACTGGTTTATATTGTCACTGATCCGCCGGTGAATTTTGTGCGCAGGCGTATAAAGCCTGTTAGGCTCGGTCCGGTTTTGCTTGACCTGTCATTGATGATTGTAATAGTTGCCCTCTGGCTATTGATGTATGCACTGACTTTTACGTATTGGTTGTCCCGTGCTGTAAGCTAGTTACACATCTTTTACATATACATTTGCTACCGTATTAGATAGATAAGTAGTTTGTTGCTCGATCGAAAAGAGAGAAAATGGCTTTAACTCCAGAACACGTAAAAACCAAGACTTTCACCATTACGAAGTTTCGTGACGGTTACGAACCAGACCAGGTTGATGATTTCCTTGATGAGATTGTTGCTGATCTCGACGCTCGTGACGCAGAGCGTGAGCAACTACAGAAGCGGGTTGCCGAGCTAACAGCAGAGCTTGAGGCAGCTCGCGCAGGTAAAGCTGAGAGCGCTGCTGGGTCGAAGCAGACTGCAGCTCCTATTGCTGCGTCAGTTTCCGGTACGGATATGGATGTACAGAAGTCTAGCGCTATGCTGAAGCTCGCGCTGGAGTTGCACGATAAGCACATTAATGAGGGCAAGACTAAGCGTGCACAGCTTATTAGCGAGGGCGAAGCTGAGGCTAGCCGCATCGTAAGCGAAGCAACTGCGAAGCGTGAAGAGCAGTTGCGCCGTCTGACGGCAGAAAGCTTTAATCTTGAAACAAAGATTGAAGAGCTTAAAGGATTTGAGAAAGAATACCGCGCAACCCTTAAGTCTTACATTGAGTCACAGTTGAAGGGTCTTAATGAGGGGCTTAGCGTATCTGGCGGGTCTGCTCGCTAGATAGCAGTTTATGCGGGCATACTACGCTAAGGGTCTTCCCGAAAAGGGTGAACGTCGGCTAGCAATTTTTCTGCTGGTCGGCGTTGCTCTTTGCTGGGCTGTTTTAGATCAGGGTGTTAAGCACTGGGCTGAAACAACCCTTACCCTGCGCGATCCCGTGCCCGTGGTGGGGGAAACTCTGCAGTGGTATTTGGTGTACAACTCCGGCGCTGCGTTTTCGATTTTGAGCGATAAAACCTGGGTTTTTACCGTTTTAGCAGCCGTTGTTATTGGCGTGATTTTGTGGCACATTCCCAAAATAAATTCGCTGCGCTGGGCTGCGGCTATTGGGCTAATGCTGGGCGGCACGCTCGGTAATCTCTACGACAGGCTCTTTCGCGCCCCGGGCTTTGCTGTTGGACACGTGGTTGACATGATTTCCACGCCGTGGCTGGTGCCAGCGGTGTATAACGTCGCCGATATCGGGCTTGTTGGCGCCGTTATCGTGATGATTATTTTAACCCTGCTGAATGTGCGAGCAGAGCGTAAAAAACCTAAGGAGGGGCGATCCGCCGCGGCTGAAACGGTGCGCGATGCCTGAGTTGAATATTACCGTGCCGGCCGAACTTGACGGGGTGCGAGCGGATGCCGCAATTGCCGAGCTCACAGCTCAGCCGCGCAGTTGGATAGTTGAAATTATTGTTGCCGGTGGTGCAACGCAGGATGCAAAGCCGCTGCGCAAAAGCGACCGCTTGCGCGAGGGAGCGCACCTGCTGGCACACTGGATGCCTAAACCCGAACCGGAAGTAATTCCCGAGGAAATTCCCGAGATGCGGATTTTGCATGATGACGAGCATCTTGTTGTTGTGCAGAAACCCGCGGGAGTTGCCGCGCATCCATCGCACGGCTGGAACGGGCACACAGTGCTGGGCGGGCTGGCCGCTAAAGGCTATCGCATCGCCACAAGTGGCGCTCCCGAGCGGCAAGGGATTGTTCACCGGCTCGATCAGGGCACAAGCGGTGTTATGGTCGTGTGCAAAAGCGAGTATGCCTATGCCGAGCTAAAGCGGCAGTTTAAGTATCGCGAGGTGCGTAAAATATATCACGCGCTGGTGCAGGGGCATCCGGATCCGTTTTATGGCACAATAGATGCGCCGATCGGGCGCCATCCCGGTGCTGAGTGGAAGTTTGCGGTAATTGGCGATGGTAAAAACGCGGTGACCCACTATGATACGCTCGAAGCCCTGCCGCACGCAACACTGCTGGAGATTGCGATTGAGACCGGGCGTACCCACCAAATCAGGGTGCACATGGCCGCGCACAAGCACCCCTGCGTGGGCGATATTATGTACGGTGCGGATCCTAAAATGGCTGTTAAACTGGGGCTTAACCGGCAGTGGTTGCACGCTCGCGAGCTTGAAATAACGCACCCGGTATCCACTGAGCGGATGCTTTTTCAGAGCGACTACACGCCCGAGCTTGTTGCCGCGTTAAACGCGTTAAGCTATTAACCCAAGAATCGGGTGGGCTGTTAAGATGGCATACTAGGCAGTGGGAGTGGTTGTGTCTAAAACGAATTTTGTGCATTTGCACGTGCACACCGAGTATTCAATGCTCGACGGGGCGGCACGTATTGGTGAGCTCGTTGACAGTGTTGCGGCGCAGGGTATGCCGGCTATTGCGATGACGGATCACGGCAATGTGTTTGGCGCTTTCGAGTTTTGGCGGCGGGCTAAATCCGCCGGAGTGAAGCCGATTATCGGCACAGAGGCCTATTTAACTCCTGGCACTCACCGCAGTGACCGCACACGGGTGCGCTGGGCAAGCGGCGGCGGTGACGACGTGTCCGGCGGCGGCGCGTACACGCACATGACCCTGCTCGCGCAGAGCACAGGGGGAATGCACAACCTGTTCAGGCTCTCCAGCAGGGCATCTATTGAGGGCTACTATTTTAAGCCGCGCATGGATCGCGAGATTCTTGCGGAGCATGCGAACGGGCTAATCGCAACAACCGGCTGCCCCTCTGGTGAGGTGCAAACCAGGTTGCGTCTGGGGCAGTACGCGGAGGCAAAACAGGCGGCCGCGGAGTTTCAAGATATTTTCGGCAAAGAAAACTTTTTTTGCGAGCTGATGGACCACGGGCTTGAAATTGAGCGGCGGATCACCAAAGACCTGCTGCGCCTGGCATCAGAACTGCAGATCCCGCTCGTTGCCACCAACGATTTGCACTATGTAAATGCGGCGGATGCGACCGCCCACGATGCGCTGCTGTGTGTGCAGGCGGGATCGCGAATTGATGACACTAACCGATTTAAGTTTGACGGAACAAGCTACTACCTAAAAACTCCCGTCGAGATGCGGCACCTGTTTCGGGAATTCCCCGAAGCTTGCGACAACACCCTGCTTATTGCGGAGCGGTGCGAGGCAGAGTTTGACACCACGGCTAACTATATGCCGAGGTTTCCCGTGCCGGAGGGGGAAACAGAAGATAGCTGGCTGGTGCAGGAGGTTAAGCGCGGGCTTGCCTACAGGTATCCCGACGGGCACAGCACTGCCGTACAAGAGCGCGCAGAGTATGAGCTTTCGGTGATTACGCAGATGGGTTTTGCCGGGTACTTTTTAGTGGTTGCCGACTTTATTAACTGGGCTAAAAATAACGGGATCAGGGTTGGCCCGGGGCGCGGTTCCGGTGCTGGGTCAATGGTTGCGTACCTGCTTAGAATCACAGATCTTGATCCGCTTGTGCATAGCCTCTTTTTTGAGCGGTTTCTAAATCCTGACAGGGTTAGTATGCCCGACTTTGATGTTGATTTTGATGATCGCAGGCGTGGCGAGGTTATTAACTACGTAACCGAAAAATACGGGGACGCGCGTGTTGCGCAGATTGTCACCTACGGCACGATTAAATCAAAGCAGGCGTTGAAAGACTCCGCGCGGGTGCTCGGTTACCCCTATATTGTCGGCGAGAAGCTAACAAAAGCGATGCCGCCGGCGGTTATGGGCAAGGATATTCCGCTGTCGGGTATTTTTGATGAAAAGCATCCGCGCTATCGCGAGGCGATCGATATTCGCACGCTGATAGAAACGGATCCCGAGGCGCAAAAAGTTTTTGAAGTGGCGCGTGGTCTTGAGGGGCTAAAAAGACAGTGGGGCGTGCACGCCGCGGGCGTGATTATGTCGAGCGAGCCGCTGCTCGGTATTATCCCGCTAATGAAGCGTGAAGCGGACGGGCAGATTATCACCCAGTTTGATTACCCCAGCTGTGAGAGCCTGGGGCTGATCAAAATGGATTTTCTGGGCTTGCGCAACCTCACAATTGTTTCTGATGCGCTCGAAAACATTAAAGCAAACCGCGGTATTGAAATTGACTTGGAATCTCTAGAGTTAACGGATAAAGCCTCTTACGATTTGCTCGCGCGCGGCGATACGCTCGGGGTTTTTCAGCTTGATGGTGACGCGATGAGATCGCTGCTGCGGCTTATGAAGCCGGATAATTTCGAGGATATTTCTGCGGTTTTGGCGCTTTACAGACCAGGGCCCATGGGCGCTGATTCGCACACTAATTACGCGCTGCGCAAAAATAAGCGGCAGGAAATTGTGTCGATCCACCCGGAATTAGCGGAGCCGCTCGCGGATATCCTAGACACCACCTATGGGCTGATTGTTTATCAAGAGCAGGTTATGACAATCGCGCAGCGGGTTGCGGGTTATTCACTCGGACAAGCGGATATTTTGCGCCGGGTTATGGGCAAAAAGAAAAAATCTGAGCTTGATGAACAGTTTGTTTTCTTTTCTGCTGGTATGCGCGAGCGAGGATACTCGGAAGAAGCCATTAAACGGCTCTGGGATATTATGGTGCCGTTCGCCGATTATGCTTTTAACAAGGCACACTCGGCAGCTTACGGCGTTATTAGCTACTGGACGGCGTATCTGAAAGCTCACTATCCCGCAGAATATATGGCGGCGCTGCTCACGGGCGTTGGTGGCAAAGACAAAGACAAGCTGGCGCTCTATCTTAACGAGTGCCGCAAAATGAAAATTGAGGTGTTGCCGCCCGATGTTAATGAGTCGGTGGATAATTTCGCCGCCGTTGGTGACGACATCCGCTTCGGGCTTGGCGCTGTGCGCAACGTTGGGCATAACGTTGTGAGCTCGATTATCGCCGGTCGCAAAGACGGTAAATACGTAAATTTTGGCGACTTTATAAAGACTATGCCAACGCAGGTGCTGAACAAACGTACAATTGAATCGCTTATTAAGGCCGGTGCTTTTGATTCGCTCGGGCACACCCGCCGCGCGCTTATGAATGTTTACGAGGATCTGATAGATCACGGCATGAAAGCAAAGCGCGATGCTGATCACGGTAAAATCGGTTTCGATTTTGATGAGCTGTTCGCGCAGGATCCGCTGGCTGATGAGCAGGCGCAGCATGGCTCGATGCAGATTCCAGAGATGCCAGAATATCACAAGCGCGACAAGCTTGCGTTTGAGCGCGAGATGATTGGGTTGTACGTTTCTGATCATCCGCTAAAAGGGCTTGAGAGTTTGCTGGCGCGGGAAGCCAGTCACAGTGCGGGGCAGGTTGTGAACTCTGAAAACTCTGATGGCGATCGGGTCACGGTTGCTGGGCTGTTAACGCGAGCGGATCATCTCACCGCAAAATCTGGTAACGCTTATGGCAAAGCTGTTCTCGAGGATTTCACCGGCGAGGTGCAGCTGATATTTACCGGGCAGGTTTATGGCGAGTGCAGCAGCCAGCTCGTTGCTGATCAGGTTGTTGCGGTTTCCGGGCAGATTAACGCGCGTGATGACGGCATAATAGTCCGCGGATACAGCGTGCGGCAGCTGAACGCGAGCAGTGTGCGAGAGCAGAGCGATTTGAACCTGCGCATGACTAGTGAGCAGGCAACACGGCCGACGTGTGAAGAGCTGCTGGCGATATTCAAACGGCACGCGGGCACAACAGGGGTGCAGCTGCACCTGAGCAGTAACGACTGGATTCGCGTTTACGATCTTGAAATGACGGTGCGCGTGAGCGGTGATTTGTATGCCGAGCTGAAGGTTTTGCTCGGTCCGCACTGCGTTGATATAGGCAGTTAGCGCAGCTGCGTAGGAGGAGTAAAAGTGGTTTCACAGGGCAGTTTGCGGGCGCAGATTATTGCGGAGCTGGGCGTGCGGCGGCGGATCGATCCGCCCCAGGAAGTGTGCAGACGGGTGCAGTTTTTGCAGGATTACCTGCTACAAACGGGCGCTCGTGGCTATGTTTTGGGTATTTCTGGCGGGCAGGATTCGACGCTCGCTGGTCGGCTTGCGCAGCTCGCGGTTGCGCAGCTGCGTGAAACAACTGGAGCTGACTACTGTTTTTATGCGGTGCGCCTGCCGTACGGTAGGCAGTTTGACGAGGTCGACGCGCGTTTAGCACTTGAGTTTATTGCGCCAGATCGTGTGCTCACAGTTGATATTAAACCCGGTGTTGACGCGCTCGCGCAGGGCGTGGCAGGCAGTTTGCAGGCCTCTGGCGTTGGTGCTCCTGTCACTGATTTTAACCGGGGCAATATCAAAGCGCGCGCGCGAATGGTTGCGCAGTACGCGATAGCGGCGGCGCACAGGCTGCTCGTGATTGGCACGGATCATGCTGCGGAGGCGGTGACCGGGTTTTTCACCAAATACGGTGATGGTGCGGCTGATCTAATGCCGTTGCACGGGCTTACCAAATCGCAGGGGGCGCAGCTTTTGCGTGAGCTGGGCGCGCCCGATCGCACCTGGTTAAAAGCTCCGACAGCTGATTTGCTGGATGATAATCCCGGGCAGCTTGACGAAGACAGCCTGGGTGTTAGCTACACTGAAATTGACGCCTATTTAATGGGTGAAGAGGTTGCTCAGCGTGTTATCGATACAATCGAAGGTAAGTTTATATCGAGCAGACACAAGCGCAACAGCGCGGCGCATCCTGATAATGATTGGTGGTTACAGTGAACACAACAGCAGAGGCAGTTGCTGCAGCAGATACTAAATTAACATCGTTCGTGCTCGGTGGCGGGTGTTTTTGGTGTCTTGACGCGGCATACAAGGTTTTGCGCGGAGTCGCGTCTGTTGAGTGCGGATACGCTGGTGGGCAGGCAGATACAGCACAGTATAAGCGGGTTTGCGATGGTGACACCGGG
The DNA here is from genome assembly GCF_018531145.1 of Canibacter zhuwentaonis. Classification (GTDB taxonomy): domain Bacteria; phylum Actinomycetota; class Actinomycetes; order Actinomycetales; family Microbacteriaceae; genus Canibacter; species Canibacter zhuwentaonis. The sequence continues at coordinate 120,616 of NZ_JAHDSZ010000002.1, forward strand.
CACGCTGAGGTTGTGCGCATAACTTTTGATGAGCGCGAGATTCCGGCGAGCGTAATTTTGGATGCGTATTTTACAATGCACGACCCGCGCCAGTTGAACGGGCAGGGTAACGACATCGGCACACAGTACCGCTCGGTTATGTTTTACAGTGACGAAGACCAGAAAACACAGTTTTTGGCGGCGGCTGAGCGTGCCGCAAACCTGTGGGACGGTGAAATTGTGACCGCTTTTGAAGAGCTCGAAGAGTTTTTTATCGCCGAGGAATATCACCAGGATTATTTTGCTAAAAACCCGAGCCAGGGCTACTGCCTTGCTGTTGCCGTGCCGAAGGTGAACAAGGTGCGCGCAAAGTTTATGGAGTACGCACGGTAGTTTTAAGGAGTGTGCGCGTTAGTTTACGGGGTTTTGGCGGATTCTGTTTCTGCGCGGAGTGTGCCGTGCGGGGTGTTGCGGGCGGTAATCCGCTCGCGCGTTGCTGTGCATTAATCCCGCAGCGCGTTTTAACTTGCGAATTGTTTGTCACAGCACTGGTATTAACAGTGTTATGCACGGGGTTGTGAATTTTTCTAAAATTAGCGGTAAGCGTGCCCGAAAATAGTTTCACAGGGTCGATGGGAGTTGCGGCACGACGCCTATTGACCCTGTTGTTCACACTAAAACTATTTATTGAGGGGAGCTATTATGAGCGCTCAGATTACAGTTATCGGCACGGTTGCGACCGATCCGCGCATTATCCAGTTTGATAACGGGGGTGCTAAATGCACTTTTCGGCTTGCAGAAAATGATCGCAGATACGATCGCACAACCGGGCAGTGGGTTGAAACCGAGACTAGTTGGTACACGGTAAACAGCAACAACTCGCTGGGCAATAACGCTGCGGTTTCTATTGCTAAAGGGCAGCGCGTGATAGTCACGGGCAGAATGCGCGTGCGTAACTGGAGCAAAAGTGACGGCAGGTCGGGCACGGTTGCTGAGCTTGACGCGGACGGTCTGGGTCACGATCTGCGCTTTGGAATCACGAAGTACGAGCGCACTGCGTTCGCTAAAAACAGCGAAGCAAAATCTGCAGACGATGCTAATAGTGAGCTTGTGACAGGCGCTGCAGCAGTGGGTAACAAGACCGTGGCGGGCGGATCTGGCAGTGTGTCTAGCGCAGATCAGCTCGGCGGTGATTCTGTCTGGAAAACCGCAGGGTCTAACAAAGAGCTACAAACGGTCGGCAGCGCGTGGGGGATTGCGGTGGAATCAGTGGCTAAACAGGAGGCAGGCGGAGGTCCCTCTGTAGCTGCTGGCGCGGTCGACAAATCTGCGCGAAGTGGGGCTGTGAAACCCGATGCTAAGCAAAGTCTTGTGCCAGCTTAGGCGCAACTGCGCAGTATTTCTGCTTACTGTTGCGGATCAAACTGCGCTCATTCCCGTTACACGGGGTGGGCGCAGTTTGTCGCGCTAAAATTGTGCTTATGTTTTTGTGTTTACGCAATAGGTTTAACTCGCGCGGGGTGAAAAAAGTTGTAGCCGCTGCTGCTCTTGTTGTTTTAATGGGCGTTGGCGGGTGCAGCAGCATTTCCGTTAAAGTTTTAGAGCCCGAGCAGCCTGAGCGGCAGAGCATTAAACCTGCTGAAAAGACGGTTGAGTATCAGCCAGGTGCATCAGCTGCGGTTAACGAGGCTTTTTTTGCTAAGGTCACAAAGGAATACGCAGAATCAGAATCTCCTCTTGAGGGGGAACCGCTCGTTAATTACTATGCTGAACGCGGATTTGATAAGGGTGCTATGCAGGTCACCGGCGATAGAACTAAAATCAATCTTGAGGTTGATTCAATGTTTATTGCCGTGCGTATCGAGCATGAGTGTTTGATCGCGCAATTTGAGACGGGAGACCGCAGCTATCAGGTGGCACGAATTGCAACCGTTGGCCCCAATAAAGATCTTTGTTTAATCGGCAACACCCGCTATATTGACTGGTAGAGTGGCATAGTTAAAGTTTTGTTTAGAGACCGGAGTAACGAGAGGAATTTAGCGTAAAGTAAATGGCTGAATATATTTATCAAATGGTGCGTGCGCGCAAAGCTCACGGAGATAAAGTGATCCTTGACGATGTGACGATGTCATTTTTCCCCGGCGCAAAAATTGGCATGGTTGGTCCTAACGGAGCCGGTAAGTCGACTATTCTGAAAATAATGGCGGGGCTTGACACTCCTTCTAACGGCGAGGCTAAACTGACCCCGGGATTCTCCGTGGGTATTCTAATGCAGGAGCCGGAGCTTGACGAAGATAAAACCGTGCTTGAAAACGTGCAGCTGGCCGTTGCTGAAACAAAGGCTAAAATCGACCGTTTTAATGAGATCAGCGCAGAGCTTGCTAATCCTGATGCTGATTACGACGCGCTCTTGCCCGAGATGGGCGAGCTGCAAGAGCAGATTGACGCGCTTGATGCCTGGGATCTTGACAATCAGCTGGAGCAGGCGATGGATGCCCTGCGGTGTCCGCCCTCAGAAGAAAAAGTTAGTGTGCTATCAGGCGGCGAAAAACGCCGTGTTGCGTTGTGTAAACTGCTGCTAGAAAAACCGGATCTGCTCCTGCTTGACGAGCCCACTAATCACCTTGACGCGGAGAGTGTGCTCTGGTTAGAGCAGCACCTGCAAAAATATCCGGGCGCAATTATTGCGATCACACACGACAGGTACTTCCTGGATCATGTTGCCGAGTGGATTGCCGAAGTGGATCGTGGTCGTCTTTATCCTTACGAGGGTAACTATTCAACCTATCTGGAAAAGAAAGCGGAACGCCTTGAGGTGCAGGGGCGTAAAGACGTTAAACTGCACAAGCGTTTGAAAGATGAGCTGGAATGGGTGCGGTCTAACTCTAAGGGACGGCAGGCTAAATCAAAAGCTCGTCTGGCGCGTTACGAAGAAATGGCTGTGGAGGCTGAGCGCACTCGGAAGCTAGACTTTGAAGAGATTCAGATTCCGCCAGGACCGCGTCTTGGCGGAATTGTGCTCGAGGCAAACAACCTACAAAAAGGTTTTGGAGAGCGTACGCTGATTGACGGGCTGAGTTTCTCTCTGCCGCGCAACGGCATTGTGGGCATTATTGGCCCTAACGGCGTTGGTAAAACGACTCTTTTTAAAACGATTGTGGGCATTGAGGAACTCGACGGCGGCGAGCTGAAAATCGGTGAAACCGTGAAACTCAGTTACGTGGATCAGAGCCGTGCCGGAATTGATCCTAAAAAAACAGTGTGGGAGGTTGTTTCAGACGGTCTTGATTATATTCAGGTTGGAAATGTTGAAATTCCATCCCGCGCGTATGTCTCAAGTTTTGGTTTTAAAGGGCCTGACCAGCAGAAACCATCGGGTGTGTTATCAGGAGGTGAGCGTAACAGGCTAAACCTTGCGCTTACTCTGAAGCAGGGCGGTAACCTGCTGTTGCTTGACGAGCCGACTAACGACCTTGACGTTGAAACGCTTGCAAGCCTTGAGAACGCTCTTTTGGAGTTCCCCGGCTGTGCTGTGGTTATCACACACGACAGGTGGTTTCTAGACAGAATAGCGACGCACATTCTCGCCTATGAGGGCACCCTCGAAAACCCAGCATCCTGGTACTGGTACGAGGGTAACTTTGAAGGCTACGAGAAGAATAAGATCGAACGTCTTGGTGCCGATGCTGCTAAACCATCACGCATGACATACCGCAAACTCACGCGCGATTAATGGATGTTGATCGCACGCTGGCAGGTTGCGTAAGCTAGACGCTAAAGAATAGCGCGCACCGATTTTAATGCGGTAAGGCGTATTAAAACCGGGCTGTAAAACTGGGTTGTTGTAGTTTAATAATACAGCTTACCAGTTTTATATTGCGGCTAGTTACTGTTTGCATTGATGTGTTCGTGGATTAGGCGGTCAAACTCTGTGGGGTTGTCAGCGTGTACCCAGTGTCCAGCATTCGGAACTGTAACGGACACAGTGTTAGGAAAAAGAAGCTGCATAACGTTAAAATCATCGGGTTTAATATAGTTCGATTTTTCCCCCGCAAGCCACAGCACAGGGCCGTTAAAAACAGCCCCTGCTGGCGCATTAAAGCCCATAATCGAGTCAAGATTATCTCGCAGCAATTGCAAGTTTGCCTGCCAATAAAAACCGTTGCCAGTTTTTCGCGCCAGGTTCTGCAGCAGAAAAGTGCGCACCGCAGCATCTGGAATACCGACCTGTAGCAGCTGATCCGCTGCAGCACGACTCTCTAGAGACGCCAGGTCTAGAGCCAGCAGTTTATCAATGAGCCGCACGAAATAATTCTCACTATTGGGGCGGTGCGTGGGCGCAATATCAACAATGATCAGTGATTTAATAAGCTCAGGGTGCAGCAGCGCAATAAACATTGCAGCCTTACCGCCCATCGAGTGCCCGAGCATATGGATTTTGCCGCGAGCCGCCTCAAAAGCCGGGTGTTCTTTAACGGCCGCAACTATTAGCTCGGCTGTTTCCAGATAGCTAAACTCGCTTGTCCAGCTCGACTCGGCGTGGTTGGGCATATCGATCAGGAGTGAGTTTGAGAGCGATCTGAGCTCTTTTGCGTGCTGCATAAAGTTGCGTCCTCGCCCCAGCAGACCGTGCACAAAAACTGTTAGCTCTGCGCGCTCCCCCGCGATAAAAGTTGTTTTCACCCCGGTTTTATTGCTTGTGTTTGCCAACATCGATTTTCCTTCTGTAGCCAAGCCTACGGCAGGCGCAGCATTACTTCCTGCGCGGCTGAGGCAACCAGGACGCCCTGCTCGTTATAAAACTTACCCTGCGTGAGAGCCCTGCCGTGCCCGGCATTCACGGTGTGCAACTCGTACAGCAACCACTCATTAACGTTGAAATCGGAGTGAAACCACACTGCAAAATCTAGGCTCGCGCATTTCATTCCGGGGGTGAGCCACGATCTACCAAATCCGCGCAGCGCGGGTTCCATGAACAGGTAGTCGCTAACATAAATGAGTGCAGCCCGATGCAGCAGGGCGCTCTCTGGCAGTGCTGCTATTGTTTTAATCCACACGTGCTGTGTTGTTTGCTGCTTGGGCACAGACTGCATAACATCGCCTTCAACATAGCGAAAATCAAAGGGGCGCGTGAGTATATCCGCGCCTGCGGGCAGGTGGGATAGGTGTCGGTAGGTGTCGCGCAGCGATGGTATCTCGGTGGGCGCAGTAAGCGTGCTCAAATCAAAACTGTCACTGAATGATTCGCCATCTGTTGGGCGTTGGTGCGACGCGATCATTGACATAATCGGCACATCACCCTGATACCCCTGGGCGCGCCGGGTAGCAAAAGTGCCGCCGGTGAAAATTTCTTCCACGTTAAACGCGGTCTGTTTTGAAGCGTCACCGGGGCGCATAAAATAGCCGTGCAGCGAGTGCATACGGTGCTCTTCAGAGACTGTGAGACCGGTGGCGTAGGCGGCCTGCGCCATGATTTGCCCGCCAAAACTGCGACCCGTCGCACCCTCTGGCGTGCCGCCGATAAAGCTGTTCGCAGGCGAATCCGCGCCATATGATTGCAGTGTTAAAAGCCTGGCAAGATTTATGGGTTGTGTCATTGATTCCTCCGTGCAGTATTCTAGCGAAGTTACCAGAGTAGTTCCTACCTGCTCGTAGTGTTAATTAGAATCCGCAGAAAAACGCAATAACTTTAAGGTTAAGCGCCTAAATAAGGTGCGCAATTTGTATGCCGGTGTGCTAATATTAAAACACTTTTAGCCTGCCTTAACTTCGGCTGGGAGTAGACCGTATCTTGATTTAGATGTAAAGGATCGTGTCGATGCTTAGATCATTCAAATTTATTAGAGTAGTTGCTGAGCTGTTTTCCCGGTCGTTTAATCATGCGCGGCGGTAAAGGCGAAAATATAACTGCTTTTGGGGTGCGCTGGGTCTCGTATTGGGCGATGTTTGCTGAGCTATTGTACGGAATGCGGCAGTATGACTAGCTTAGATTTTTTCAAACGGGTTTTCCCTGAAGATTTGGATGAGCAGTTTTTAGCGGATCAGTATCCTGATGTGCTGCGCACGCTGCTGCTTGATCGCTCTGCAGGGCGTAATATTTTGTGGGCAACTGACGATTACAAAGATTTAAGTCAAATGCACCAGGGGCAGGCGGAGATTACGTTTGCTGCTATTACCGGCGAGTATGCCGGCGTTATTGCGCCGCGAGTAGATAAGCCTGCAAAAGTGCAAGCTGAGCGCACAAAAAGGAAAGCTGAGGTGTTTACACCCTCCTGGGTTTGTAATTTGCAAAATAACCTGGTTGACGAGGTGTGGTTTGGTCGTCCTGATGTTTTTAACCGTGCTTCTGAAAAAACCTGGGTTGCAACGACTGGTAAGATAGATTTTTCAGAGGAGTCTTCTCGTTCTTGGAAGGTCTATGTCGACGAGAACCGTCTAGAGATTACCTGCGGCGAAGCTCCTTACCTGGTGAGTAGATATGACACCACCAGCGGAGAGAAGATTCCGCTTGGTGAGCGTATCGGACTGTTGGATCGCAAGCTGCGAGTGGTTTCTGAGAATGTTGATAATGAACAAGAGTGGCTGAAGTGGTCACAGCGAGCTTTTGAAGCTACTTATGGGTTTGAATATCAAGGAGATTCTCTTTTGTTAGCAAGAGAGAATCTGTTAGCTTCTTACGGAGATTATATGCTGGCATCATTAGATCGATTCCCCACAGCGGGGGAGTTGAAGCGGATCGCCGTTATTTTATCTTGGAATCTGTGGCAGATGGATGGGCTGACTGGTTTTCCTCCCTATAGTGATGCCGCATACTATGAACAGCAGCAAAACACACTTGATCTTTTTGAGATCGAAAGCTCTCCGCTTCCTGTTCCTTGCCACATTAGAGATTGGCGAGCGAAAAAAACACATACTTTTAATAGCTTGTTGTCTGAGCGGAGACAAAAATGAAACAGGTAGATAACATTGAACTGCTTGACAATCTAATATTTGGCCGCGCAACACCGCATATCTACGCGTTTCAGACGGGCACGATCCCAAACTATCTAAAGGTTGGTGATACATATCGTCCTGTGAGTGTTCGCTTGAAAGAGTGGAAGCGAAAGTTCCCGGATTTAACAAAAGAGTACGAACATAAAGCAACAGTTGCTGATGACGTGTATTTTCGTGACCACGCTGTGCACTATTATTTAGAAGTTATGCTCGAGAAAGAGCGTCTTCAGCCAGAACAGTTACCTGAAAATGCGGCATACTATAGCAGAGAGTTCTTCAAAGAAGTGTTGCCTGTTCAAATTGAAGATGCTATAGGCGATATCCATAATCAATATAGCGCTAAAAACCCTACGTATTCTTATTATAAGACTAGTCAACGGTTGGCAGTGACCGTGCATTATGAGCGCGGTGATGTATGGGAACTACGCCCTAATCAGCAAGACGCTGTTAATAATTTTGTGAAGGCTGTTAAGACTGGTCGCACGAATTTGTTGATGTATGCTGTTATGCGTTTCGGTAAATCTTTCACCTCTTTGGCTTGTGCTAAAGCTATTAATGCGAAAACTGTATTGATTGTTTCAGCTAAGGCTGATGTGCGTGAGGAATGGCAGAAAAATGTTGAGAGACCGGGAAATTTTATTGGGTATAAATTCTTAAGTTCTCAGGATTTGTTAGCAAATTACAACATCGTTTCCGATATCCATGCTCAAGATGAAACTGCCGTTATATTTTTAACTTTACAGGATCTACAAGGATCTGAGATCAAAGCAAAGCACGCTCAAATTTTTGAAAACAATATTGATTTGCTCGTTGTCGATGAGACACACTTTGGGGCGCGCGCTGGCAGCTATGGTGCGATTTTACGTACGGTGCAACATTCCGAGGAGAAGTATTTAAAAGAGGATTCTAAGATCCTTCGTAAACAAGAAGACGACCGGGTATCCCTAGACGCTGCTACTGATCAGCTAAAAGAGCTTAAAGCTAAGATCCGTTTGCATCTTTCTGGTACTCCGTATCGTATTTTAATGGGTTCAGAGTTTGAATCGCAAGACATCATCTCTTTTGTCCAATTTACTGACATTGCTAGTGCGAAAGAGACTTGGGATGAGCAAAACATAGACAATGATGATGCTGAAGAATGGGATAACCCGTATTTTGGCTTCCCGCAGATGATTCGCTTTGCGTTCCATCCTAGTCAACGGGCAGTTGAGAAAATGGAGGATTTAAAGAAAGACGGAGTTAACCTAGCTTTGTCTGCGCTATTGAAGCCAAAGTCCATAAAAAAGGACAACAAAACAAAACTGCATCAGCAATTTGAACATGAGATTGAGGTCTTAGATTTTCTGCGAGTTATTGACGGGAGTGCAAACGACTCTAAACTTTTAGGGTTTTTGGATTATGAAAAAATAAAACAGGGTCAGATGTGTCGCCATATGGTGATGGTTTTGCCGTATTGCGCTTCTTGTGATGCTCTAGAAAAGCTCATTGCTGATAATAGGATGGATTTTAAGAATCTTTGCCAATACGAAATATTGAACATCTCAGGCGTTGACGGTTCTCGTGTATTCCGTACAGCTAGAGATATTCAAGCTCGTATTGCAGAGCTTGAAACCCGTGGCAAAAAAACGCTTACCTTAACGGTAAATCGTATGCTGACTGGATCAACTGTTGAGCAATGGGACACTATGCTCTACCTTAAAGATACTGCTAGTCCACAAGAATATGACCAGGCAATTTTTCGTTTGCAAAATCAATACGTACGAGAACTAAGCGATGGTAAGAAAATCATTAAGGAGTGTCTAAAACCGCAAACTCTTTTGGTTGATTTCGATCCGTATCGTCTCTTTGCTATGCAAGAGCAAAAATCCCTTATATATAATGCAAATACCGAGAAAAATGGAAATGCGCACTTGCGAGAACGTATTGCAAGCGAGCTGCGCATTTCTCCTATAATTATCATTAATCATAACAGGCTAGAACAAGTTCAAGCAGCTGATATTTTACGTGCAGTGAACAAATACAACAATTCACGCTCTATTGCGGATGAAGTGCTCGACTTGCCCGTTGATTTAAGTGTTTTGAGCGATGATAATCTACGCCGAGTTATAGAATCTCAAAACCCTTTCGGCTCAAGAGGTGGACTCACCCTAGAAGCACATGAAAGTGATATGCCGGGAACAGACCTTGATATTCCCAGTAAAGAAGAAACAAACCAGAAGGATGACTCTAAACTCCACTCTTTGTCAGTGCTACAACCTGTGCTGCTAGATCGCAGTAGGGAAGTTAGAGACTTAGAAAATAAAATCCGAACTTACTATCAACGAATTTTATTCTTTGCGTTTCTTTGCTCTGAATCAGTAAAATCTCTGGACGATGTTTTGGAAAACTTGGCACAAGAAAAGCATAAAAGGTTAGCTTGCAATCTCGGTATTAATAAACGAGACGTACGGGCGTTACGAGATTCTTTGAACGCCTTTAAGTTAAGCGCGTTGGACTATAAAATCCAAAATATTTCTACATTGGCAACAGATGAAAGCTTGAGCCCTTTGGAGCGTGCAACAACCTCGCTGGCAAAGTTCAGTCGGATGTCTGCTTCGGAAATTATTACGCCTCTGAAAATTGCGGATGATATGGTTGGCTTACTACCAGAAGACCAGTTGCGGAAGTCAGTTGAATCGGGTGAAAAACTGCTTGATATCGCTTCAAAGTCAGGAGAATATGCTGTTGCATTAGTTAAACGATTAAAAAGTTTAGGGTTTGAAATCGACGACATCAAAGATAGTATCTATGCGATTCCAACCTCAGGTGTTGCCTATGAGTTTACGCAGCGATTTTATGAAATCCTGGGTTTGAACACAGCGTGTATTGCAAGCAAGTTTACCAGTTATAATCTTCTTGACATCAAAACAAAAACTGAGGAGGTTGATTATGCAAAGATCAAAGATATTCTCAGCCAGAATAAGCCCTTTGCTGATGTTGCTATAGAAGACAATCCTGAAGGATGTGACAGCGTGCAATTCGGAACAGTTATTGGAAATCCGCCTTATCAAAAAAGCCTTCAAAGGACGAGTGATAAACAAATCTACCCAGATTTTATGGAAATTGGTTACAATATTTCAGGTGTAGCTTGTTTTATTTCCCCCGGTAGATTCCTGTTTAACGCTGGCAAAACAGCAAAGAACTGGAACGAAAAAATGCTAAATGACCCTCATTTAGCCGTCCCCATGTACGAACCTTTGGCAAGCAAAGTTTTTCCTAACACAGGCTTTAAGGGCGGTATCGCCATAACTCTTCGCCTTGAAAATGTAAACCTTGGTGCAATAGGCACTTATACGTCTTTCCCAGAATTGAACTCAATCGTTCAAAAGGTGAAATCTGCAGCCGATTTTACTTCATGGATGCAAGATATTCATTTGCAGCAAAAGTTTAACCTTGAAAAACTCTATGAAGATTACCCTGAGGCGCGCTCGTTGGTGGGCAGTAGCGGGAGAGAGCGGAGACTAACCACCGGCATTTTTCAGCAACTTGAGGTGTTTTCTGATGCTCCAAGATCTGATAGAGATCTTAGAATATTGGGTTTGATAAACAATAAAAGAGTTTGGAAATACATTCCAGCAAAGTATATTTCAGATCACCCGAATACTTTCTCTTATAAAGTAATTGTTCCCAAATCTAATGGTTCCGGTTCTCTTGGAGAAGCGTTAAGCACACCCCTAATCGGGGAACCCCTAATCGGGGAACCCCTAATCGGGGTTACCCAGTCTTTTATAACTTTTGGAAGTTATCCTTCGGAAGAAATCTCTGCCCGTGCTCTGTCATATCTAAAGACTAAAATGTGTAGAGTGTTGCTCGGAAGCCTTAAAGTCACTCAGGATAATAATCAACCAACTTGGGCAAATGTTCCTGCGCAAAATTTTGCAGAACATCTCGATATTAACTGGAACTGTACAATCAAAGAACTTGATCAACAGCTTTACACGAAATATGCTTTGAGTGAAAAAGAAATTGAGTTTATCGAGAAAAATGTAAGAGAGATGGAGTGACGGGAACTACGTAGACTCAATTCGCCCTGGATAATAAGACATTTTGCCCTCGTTAAAAATTATTCTCTAGGTCGTTGTTGAATTATGTTGACCCGTTTTTCGTGCTTATTCTTCTAGAGGCTCGAAAGGTAACTTTTCGCGCTGAGAAAATATCGAATGCGGTTTAGCGTGCTATCGCACTAGAATGTTCACTGTGAAACCCGCTATAGATCTGCTCACAGAAACCGCCGTCGCCGATCTGCGGCTGTTTATGGCGCGGCAGGCGCAGTTTAACGGGGCGGCTATCTGGTTTATAACACGCAAATTAGGGGCTTGTGTCGCGCGCGCGGGCTTGTTTGATCCGCTACAAAACGGCGCTGCTGGAGGAGTGGCGGACGGGCGCGCCAAGCTTGCGGTCATTGCTCCGGTATTTGCGCCGCAGAGTCTTTTGCAGCGGATTCCGACCGTGCTGGCGCTGAAAACTTTCGAGATCTCTCAGCAAAGCGCCGCAGTCAACGAGACGTATGAGACCGGCGCGATTAGTGAACGGTTGGCGCGACTTGCCCGGGGTTGTGCCGGGCAGAATCAAGGGAGCGATGCCCAGCATAGCGGTGAGTGTAATACTGAGCTTGTGCTGCCCCCAGCGCCTTTGCCTGTGGCGTGGGCAGGAATAACCCCGCCTTTTAGAGGGTGGCAACAGACCGGGATTGTTGCTGCAGCTTCTTTGTTAACGGTTGCGCGGGAGGGGAGCGCGCAGGTTGCAAGACTGCTTCCCGAGCAACCAGGATCTGCGATAACCGAGAAAATCAGGGCGCAGGTGTGGGGCGCACAGGTTTTGCCCGGCGTACCCGCAGGAGCGGCGTTTGCGCTCACCGCGATGGGGTTTTTAAGCGATACTGCTGCTGACGCTGTTGTCACACTGTACAGCGCACCCGGATGGGTGCGGCTGCAGACAGAATCGGGCGCGGTTCTAATCCGCAATAATGCGCTTTAGCCCAACTGCAGGTAAAAACACCGCCGTACAAACATCATGTGCCGCACTCAGCTAAATCGGCTACAATTAACAGCGGTATTTCTATTCATATATTGAGGAGCTGTAGAGTGTCTAATAACCGGGGTATTATAGATCCGCCTATTGACGAGCTGCTTTCGCACGTCGATTCCAAGTATTCGCTGGTGGCGTTTTCCGCGCAGCGCGCCCGCCAGATTAACAGCTACTACGCTGATTTGCACGATGAGGGCAAGCTCAACGACAACGTTGGTCCGCTTGTTGAGTGCTCTATCGATGACAAGCCACTAACCATTGCGCTGCGTGAAATAGCCGAGGGCAAACTGGTTTTGCGAGACGTGGCATAGTTTAATTCTGTGCAGTTGTGGCGCGGGGCGGTTTGCTTTGTGCCACAAACTATATCCAGGGCAGATGGGTGAGCAACAGTTATTTTTACTACCGGATGAGCCACTTCAGCCGGTGATCGCGCGTGTTGTGCTTGACTCCAGAGTGCCGCAGCTGAGCCAGATTTTCGATTACCGGGTGCCTGAAAACCTGCGTGACAGGGTGCGAGTGGGGCAGCGAGTTAAGATTCCTTTGCGCCGGGCGCAGCGAAATTTCGGGTGGATTGTAGAGCTCGTCGAAAACAGCACATATCAAGGGCAGCTCGCCAGTATTTCCGATCTCGTGAGTGATGTTGTGCTGCTCGATAAGCAGGTTTGGGAACTGGCGCAAGCGGTTGCGGATCGCTCTGCTGGCAGTCCGAGCGACGTGCTGCGGCTTGCTATTCCAAAACGCCACGCGGCGGCGGAAAAAGCGTATTTTGAAGAAAAACAGGGCTGCGACGCGGGTGAACAGGTCGTATCTGGCGTGCACGCCGAAACTGAGATAGCAGATCCACCGGAAGCTGGTCTTACCGCCGCGCTGGGGTCTGAAATCACTACCCAAAAAGAAAAAGACCTGCTAACAGAAAACACCGCATCTGGCGTTAGAAACAATCAAACAGTCCTGCCGGAATACGGGGCATCAAATCTGGCAGAGCAGCTTATAGCGGGCAATAAAATAAACTTTGTTGCGAATTTTGGCGTTACGCAGCTGAGCACGGGCAACTGGGTTTCGCGCTGGGCGCTGCAGCTCGTCCACACTGCCGCGCTGGTGCTGGCGCAGCAGCGCTCAACTATAATCTGTGTACCCGATTACCGCGACATCACTGAGCTGCACGACGCGCTCATCGCACTGCAACTGGGCGAGCACACGGTGCGCATTGACGCCAAACAGTCAGAACGCAAACGATACACGGCACACCTGCGCACCCTAGAGAGTGAACCCTGCATTATCATCGGCAACAGGAGCGCTATATACGCCCCCGCTTACAAGCTGGCGGCGATTATTGTGTGGGACGAAGCAGATCCGCTATTTAACGAGCCACACGCGCCATACATGCACACGCGCGATGCCGCCATTTTGCGGGCGCAGCTCACAGGGTGTGGGCTGCTTATTGCCGGGCATGTAAATTCTGCGGTAACACAGCGCTTCATCGACAACGGATTCTACCTGTCGCAGGATGGTGCGCCGCGCCGTCCGCGGATTTGGCACGCCGATGCGGCGGTAGCAGAAGACAGTTTTGCGGGCAGAATCCCGGGGGCGGCGGTAGCGCTAATTCAGGAGCACGCAAAACAGGGGCCGGTGCTCGTGCAGGTTTCAAAACCTGGCAGCGTGCGGGTTGCCGCGTGTACCATGTGCAATATGCAAGCCAGCTGTTTTGAATGCCGTGGCCCACTCGGGGTCAAATCGTACCGGGGTGCTTTGCAGTGCCTGTGGTGCGTCGCGCAGGCCATGCCGTGGCGGTGTGCACAGTGCCACGGTGACAGGGTGTTTTTCACGAGCGGTGGATCCAGCTACACCGCAGAGCAGTTTGCGCAACAGTTTGCGGGCACAAAAATTATTGTGTCAGACGGGCAAACACCGGTTTTGAGAGTTGGCACAGAACCCGCAATAGTTGTTGCAACCCCGAATGCGGAGCCCATTGCCGCGGGCGGTTACCGCGCGGTTGTGCTGCTGGATGTGTGGAATATGCTGAATATTCCCAGGCTTCGTGTTGCAGAGGACTGTCTGCGCTGGTGGCATAATGCCGTGGCTAAACTGGCTCCTGACGGGGTTTGTCTGGTGGCAAGCGGGGCGGGCCCGATTGTTGATGCTTTTATTACGGGCAATGTTGCCGGGTATTTGCGGCGCGAGCTGAGCGCCCGTGCTGAGCTGTTGTATCCTCCAATGGTGCGCGTAGCCAGCGCGGTCGGAGATTTTCAGGCACTTGCGACAGCGCGCGAGGTGCTCGCCAACATCCCCGAAACGTATGTTATCGGCCCGCATGAGCTGCCCGGTAACTCGTGGCAGTTGATTGTGCGGTTTAGTTATCGCTCTGGCGCGCAGGTGGCGGCGGCGCTGCGCGCGCTGTTAATAGAGCTGGCGGTGGGGTCGACGGTTGCTACCAGATTGAATCCGCGCCCGAAACCGCGCGTGCGCCTGCGCCTGAAATTTGACGACTCGAGCGTGTTTGACGAGGTACAGCAGGAGGTTTTCGCGGAATATTAACAGAGACTTTGTGCGTGCTTGATGAGGTGCAGCAGGAACTCGATACAGAATATAACAGAATATAATTAATAGACACTTATATTTTTAAGGATTAAATGCGAATAATTTTTGCCGGAACTCCCGCAATCGCGACGCCCACGCTGCAAGTCTTGGTATCCGCCGGGCATGATGTTTGTGCTGTGCTCACACGAGCCGATGCGCCGCAGGGTCGCATACGCAAAATGACCGCTTCGCCGGTTGCCGAGTGCGCGGCAGAGCACGGCATTCGGGTTATTAAGGCAAACAGGCTGGACGTAGAAGTCACCGCGAAAGTGCGCCAGTTGCGGGCAGATCTCGGTGTGATCGTGGCGTACGGCTCAATTTTAGGGGCTGAGCTGCTTAAAACCCCGCGCCTGGGCTGGGTGAACCTGCATTTTTCCAAGCTGCCAGCCTGGCGCGGCGCGGCTCCTGTGCAGCGCGCTCTGATGGCGGGCGAGCGGGAGCTTGGCGTGAGCGTTTTTAGGCTTGTTAGCGAGCTTGACGCGGGCGATATTGTGACCAAAGATGGTTACACCGCAGCAAAATTCGACACTGCGGATCAGGTGCTCACCGCAATGGGTGCGGTCGGGGCAGGCACAGTGCTCGATGCTGTTGCTGTTTTGGAGCGGAATCCGCAGGCTGGCACGCCCCAGCGGGAGGGGACAAGTTATGCGCACAAGCTGGTGCGCGCCGATGGCAGGCTTGATGTGCGCGGCAGTGTTACAGATTTTATTAATACCTGGGCGGGGGTAACGCCCGAGCCTGGCGCGTATATAGATTTTGGTGGCGAGCCTCTGAAGATTCACGAAATTGCTCCGCTTGCAGGGGCGAGTGTATCTATGGCGCATTCTGCCGCGCCGGGGTCTGCGCCGGGTGATTCTGCCGCGCTAGCCTTCGAGCCGCCCCCGCAAACCACTCTCTCACCAGGGATTTTTCAAATCCTACAGGGGCGTGCGGTGTTGCAGCTTAGCGATGGCGCGCTGGAAATTGTGACGGTGCAACCTGCGGGCAAACAACGGATGGCGGCTACTGCGTGGCTTAACGGTCGCGGCAAGAAAGTTGATTTTAATGGCTAAAAGGGTTTCCGATGCGCGTTTAGCGGCATACGATGTGCTGCGCGATGTGGCAGATCGCGATGCTTACGCTAACCTCTCGTTGCCTGCAAAAATAGAAAAGACGCGACTCAGCACCCGCGATGTCGCTTTTGTAACAGAGTTGGTTTCTGGCACCCTGCGGATGCAGGGCTACTACGACGCGGTGATTTCAATCGCGGCACAGCGTGATAGCGCGCAAATAGATCCGCGCACCCTGCGAGTGCTGCGCCTTGGCGCACACCAGCTGCTGGCGACTAGAGTTGCCGCGCACGCAGCGATTAACGAGTCTGTTGAGCTACAACGACTGGTGTCAAACGCAAAAGCAACGGGTTTTGTTAACGGAGTTTTGCGCACCATCGAGCGCACCGACGGCGCGCGCTGGCAGGAGCTTGTGCGCGAGGCGCAGGGCACTGTTGATGAGCAACTTGCGGCGGCATATTCGCATCCCGAGTGGGTTGTACGGCAACTGCGCGACGCGCTAAACGTCGATGGGCGCGGCACAGAGCTTATCGCGATGCTCGAGGCTAATAACGAGTCGCCGCAGGTTAATCTCGCGCTGCTGCCAGACGGCGAACGCTCAGCAGAGCAGCTGTGCGAGCTGGCGCAGCAAGAGCTGGGCGAAGAGCACATAATATTCACCGGCACCAGCCCGCACGGCGCAGTTTTACGGCGGATCAGTCCGCTCGCTGCTATATCGCGCCTGCGCGAGCGGGGCATAATAGCTTGTGTCCAAGATCAGGGCTCACAGCTGGCAGCGCTGGCGCTGGTGGCGGCTAAGCCGGTTAGCACGGGCGAGAAGTGGCTTGATTTGTGCGCCGGCCCCGGCGGCAAAACCGCGCTGCTTGCCGCTCACGCTAAAATTGCTGGTGCGCACGTGAGAGCGACAGAAGTTACCCCGCACCGCGCAGCGCTAGTGCGCCGCGCAACACAGGATTTTGGCGACACGGTCGATGTTGTGTGCGCCGACGGCAGATCCGAGCGGGCATATGCCGGGCAAAAATACGACAGGATTTTAATTGACGCGCCGTGCTCCGGGCTGGGCGCGCTGCGCCGCCGTCCAGAAGCGCGCTGGCGCAAACAGCCCAGCGATATTCCCGCGCTTACAAAACTGCAGGAGCAACTAATCACCGCCGCCGTGCCGCAGCTGAACTCTGGCGGGGTGCTCGCGTATGTAACCTGTTCGCCGCACCTGGCGGAAACTAAAGCGGTTGTAAAACGGATTCTGCGGCAAAATACGCAGCTGCGCCAGCTACCAACGGGTAAAATCTTAGCGGATATTTCACCCGTTTTACAGCATGACCGGGAACAGCCAGTAACCCAGCTGTGGCCGCACCGCGATGGCACTGACGCGATGTTTATTGTGCTTTTTGAGCTGGCGCAGTAATTTTCGGATAGTTGCTGTAAATTTTTATAGGAGCTAGGAACTTCGTTACCAATTCCAAGCAGTGGCTTTAAACCATTCCAAGTAAACGGCGAAAAATAGCCAAATTAATTTTCCTGTATTTTTTATTAAGCCTGTGCTTTTTGGCAGTTCTGTGCTTTTTATCAAGGAGATATAAATGAATCGCAAAAAACATTGACTTATTACTCAGGATAGCTCTTTTAATTGGTGCGGCAGCGCTCTGTGTGCTGGTCGTGCTACAGTTTACGCACCAGCTCGTTAATGCTGAATTAGTGTACGTTCTGGCTGTAGTGCTGCTTGTGGGTATAGCAGCTAGAATCTGGGTTATGAGGTTCATGAGGTTCAAGCTCGATCAGGATGAATCCAAAGATTACGCGGATAAGAAGCCGCGGATAGCGGTGGCATGGAGTTTTCTTTTAGCGGGTGCTGTGCAGAGCCTGATTACTATAGGGTTCTTCATCGCGAATTATTTGACGAATAACATTAGTTTTCTCCGAGCCATGTATCTTGCGGGTGTAGTGTCACTAGTGTCAACCGTTGTATTTTTTTGTGCTGGCGCATGATTTAAATACCAGGCAAAACGCGCAGCTTAAACCTTAGCAGATAGCTGTTAGCTTCAGTTCCTGTGAGAGGAAATCACCGGAGCTAGGATTTGTGCGGCTACTGTGAAATAAAGCTAGTAAAATTATTGCGGTAAACATTTTGTGTGCAGTGTGAAAGGCGGCTGTGGTGAGTGGTGGCGAGCTGAATCTCTATGAGATTTCTATTGAGAAGCTGATCCGCGCTTATAGCTCAGGTGATTTGAGCGCGGTTGCTGTGACCGCAGCATACCTTAACCGGGTTGCTAAGTTTGACCGTGCGGGCGCGTGCCTGAACTCGATTATCGTGCTAAACCCCGATGTTTTTGATGCAGCGGCAGAATCTGACCGCCGCTACCAAAACGGCACGGCGCGCGAGCTTGAGGGTGTGCCATTCACGGTTAAAGATTCGTACATGGTTGAGGGGCTTACAGTTGCCGCCGGGTCGCCAGCTTTTGCCGGGCTTATGGCAAAGTGGGATGCTTTCACTGTGGCGCAGCTGAAAGCGGCGGGTGCGATTCTAGTAGGCAAAACAAATATGCCGCCAATGGCGGATGGGGGAATGCAGCGCGGTGTATACGGGCGGGCTGAAAATCCCTACAACTCAGACTATTTGGCCGCGGCATACGCCTCCGGCTCGTCTAACGGCTCTGCCGTTGCAACGGCGGCAAATTTTGCCGTTTTTGGGATGGGCGAAGAGACCGTGTCATCGGGTCGCAGCCCGGCGTCAAATAACGCTGTTTGCGCGTACACGCCATCCTGGGGCGTAATCTCGATCAGAGGCAACTGGCCGCTGTTTCCGGCGCGCGATGTGGTTGTGCCACACACCCGTTCAATGCCAGATATGCTGCGCGTGTTAAACGTTTTAGTGGTCTCTGATAAGCAAACCCGCGGTGATTTCTGGCGTCACCAGGAGGTTCTGCAGCTGCCGCAGCCCGAGCGGGTGCGCCCGCGCGACTACACAGAGCTGGGGCGCGATAATCCGCTTGCCGGAAAAACTTTTGCGGTGCCAAAAATGTACCTGGGAGAAGATAGTAACTTCCCAATACGGGTGCGCCCGAGTGTGCTGGAGCTGTGGCGGAAAACAGCGGATAAACTCACGTCTCTCGGCGCAAAACTGGTTGTAACCGATTTCCCCCTGATAGAAAAATACGAGGGTGATAAGCCCGGCAGCGAGAGCGTTGCTGATCTGAACATTCTGCCCGAGGGGTGGATGGGCATCGAGTTTAACCATTTCTTAGCCTACGGGTGGCACGATTTTCTGCTGGCAAACGGCGACCCTAACTGCCCGGAGCTGAAAAATGTTGACCCCGACACAATTTTTCCGCTCTGGCATGGCACCCTGCCTGATCGCTACGAAGAGGTTGTTGACTACGCTAACAGGTATCGCAATGTTGTGAAGTATGCGCGAGAGAGGCTGAGCAATCCGTGCGAGCACCCTGATTTTGAGGCGGGGCTGCGGGCGCTGGTCAGGTTGCGTAAAGAACTGTTTGAAGACTGGCTCGATGTTAACGGCTATGCGGGAGCTGTTTTCCCGGCAATCGCCGATATCGGTCGCGAAGAGGCAGAGCGTGAGATGGCGGCAAACGATCATGCCTGGCAAAACGGCGTGTTTTACGCTAACGGCAACTACGCTATTCGCCACCTGGGCATACCGACGGTTACTGTGAGCATGGGCGTGTGCGCTGATATTGGGGTGCCCGCCGGGGTGACTTTTGCCGGGCGCGCCTATGATGATAACGCGCTGCTGGCTTACGCAACCCAGCTCGAGAGCGCCTCTGCTGAGCGGGCGCTTCCTGCGCTGGCACCGCCTAGCGAAACTGACTCTGTGCGGCTGGTTTCGCGACCTGGAGGCGGTGCTGCCGGTGGTGTTTGTGATGCTGAGATAGTTGCTAGCAGGGTTGAAGCTGTTAGTGAGGGGCAGTTGCGGGTGATGATTGAGGGTGCGCTTGCGGCAGATATTGCGGCTGATGTGCGAGTCTGGGTTGCCGGTGCTGCGGCTGAAGTATCGGGCACAGAGAGCGAATTTACTGCCGAGGTAACAGTGCAGCAACCAGACTACGGCAGAAACCCTGATCCGCGCAAACTCTTGGGCGTTGTTTTGATTGCGGGTGAGACCGGCACAGTCGGCAAACTGCTTGAGCTTGTGTATTAGCACTATTAGGCTTTTGCGGTCTTAACCTGTGCTGCTGGGTTAAAATACTCCTTTACTTTTGTTTATTTGGTGCGGGCAATTTGCTGTGCCCGTGTTTGTTAGAGCAGAAAATTGAGGTTTTTATTACAACAAGTTTATAACGTTTTGTGCGGGGGGGGGGGGGCTTAGCTGATATTCTATCGATAGCGTGAATATTAATTCGTGCGTAGTGGGTTTTGGCACTGCGTTAAGACACACTGCGGTAATTATTTCCGGCGTTAACAAGCGAGTATGAAGAGGTGTTAAAAACATGAGTGTTCTAAAACTTAGAGACGTGCATAAAACATACGAGAGTGCAAACGTGTATGCTTTGCGCGGTGTGAGTTTAACCGTTGCGGTCGGTGAGTTTGTGGCTATAGTTGGACAGTCTGGTTCCGGTAAATCCACTCTGCTACAGTGCGCGGCGGGTCTTGATAATGTCAACAAAGGAAGCGTGGCTATCGGTGGTAAAACAATAACCGGTTTAAGTGATAACGAACTGACACGGGTGAGGCGAGATCATGTTGGTTTTGTTTTCCAGTCATATAACCTGTTTCCCGCTAAGACTGTTAAAGAAAACATCCTTTACCCGTTAAAGCTACAGCGCAAGAAGCTGGATTCAGAATTTTTTAACAGCATTGTAAAACAGCTTGGGATATCTGAATTATTGGATCGATATCCAAGCCTGATATCGGGAGGGCAACAGCAGCGAGTTGCTGTTGCAAGATCTTTAATATCAAGTCCTTCAATTATTTTTGCAGATGAGCCAACCGGTGCTCTGGACTCTGCTTCGAGCCGAGATTTGTTGGTTTTGTTGCGTAAATCAGTGAACGATTTTGGTCAGTCTGTGCTGGTTGTTACACATGATACGGAAGTGGCTGAATATGCTGATCGTGTTATTCACATGGTAGACGGTCAGATATCTAAAATAGTCAACAACACTTCGAGAAGCTAAGAGAATATAATGAGAAAACGTATTTTTCGAAGCAACACTCAGATTATAGCTGCTGTTGCGCTGGGAGTGTTTTTTGTATCATCAGTTTTGATTATGATTGATTCACTGTATGCGACAGTGCAACAAAAAATATCAGACACTTTTCAAGATTATAGTAGTGTAGTTATTGTTGACCCAAGGTACGAGGGTGATAATGACCGAGCATTGTACGATCATCTTGTAAATTCTAATCTGGCAACAAAAATTAATCCTGGAAGGGACACTATAGTAAGACTTGAACGGGGAGGTTTGAGTGATGTGGTGTCGCTAAGGACAGCTGATTGGCTGTCAGGGCACATTCTAGTGGAGGGTAAATTTCCAGAGCGGTCTGGCGAAATAGCGATTGCTGAAAGTACTGCGATAAAGTTCAATCTTAAATTGGGTGCGGATATTAGCTTCAAAGCTGATCTTTCGAGCTCAGAAACTAAGTCTGCCACGCTAGTTGGTATCATTGCGGATAAGGAGAAAGGTTTTATACCTAAACCAGAGCCTGTTTTTTACGGTACTCTAGCGACTGTAAATTTACTGAGAGAGAATAGACCGGATGTATATCAGTATATTCTATTAAAAGCTAGTAATCCAGCTGAGGTTGTTGATTTAATCGCCCAAAAGCACGGTGACTCCCCGGAGTTTAAAGTAGTTTCGATAGGTGATTTTGTGTTGGCTAAAGCTTTGGAGACAGTTCCTGGGAAGCAATACATTCCGTTTATAATAGCTGGTGTTTTAGCCTCATCGTTTATTATTCTTGTGTTGGTTATAGGCTCAGCTTTTTCTGTGTATGTTGAAAGAGACAGCAGGAACTACGCCCTAGAGCGATGCCTGGGCGTAACAAGAACGCAGCTGTTTGGAAAGATTATTTCCAAAGCGGTGACTATTGGGCTTTGCGGTGCTTTGCCGAGCGCTGTAGGAGCAATTTTAATATGGTTCTCAGCCGCGCTCTTAACCAGACACTTTTCTTTTGATTTTTCAGTAATAAAAATTTTGCTCGTCGTGCTATTTGGCGTGGTGGTTACTGTATTCGCCGCTGTTAAACCAGCGTATAAAATTTTTAAGATTCCACCTGTGAGCGCAATTAGAGTGTCTGAATATAATTCTGATGTTCAAGCGCTCAGTTTTGCGCGCGGCTTGATGCTTACTGGTGCAATAGCTCTGACTGTTGTAGCCTGCATCGGATTAGCCTATTTGGGTGGTTTCTTCTTGGTTGTTGCAGTCGCCGTTGTTTTGCTGGTGTTGCTAATAGCTGCGATGCCTCGCATTCTGCGGTTTATCACTAATGTTGCGATCAAGTTGTGTGTTGCTGGTCAAAACCCTGATTTCAGAGATCCGCTGGAGCAGATCCGCTTTGCTCCGCGCAAAGCCGCATCCATAGCAGCTCTGGCTTTTGTAATAGGGGCTTTTATTACAAGCATTGCGGCTGGTGCCGAGTTTCTTGAAAACTCCCTGAAAAATGATCAGGCAAGCAGACTCGGAGCGGATCTGGTTGTTAGGCATGATGCTCAGAGCGGCGATATTGACGAACTGCACTCTTTAATTTCCGGCAGTGAAGTTGTTGAGAATGTTGCAAAGGTTAAAGTGTACAAAGCTAATCTGCTGGGGGATTCAGTTTCGGCAGTGAGGGTGGATGAAGACTTGTTAAGTGTTGTGGGCGGCAGTGAGCATCTGGCGGGTATTAAAACAGATTCGTTTATTGCTGGAACCATTTGTAATGGAACGGGTTTGTCAAACGGGGATGAAACAACCGTGCAAATAGGAGGTGCTAGTTTTCCGCTAAGAGCGCAATTACTGGATTCCGCTGCTGAGTTTATGTACTTTTCGAAAGACTTGCCTATTCCTGGCAACACGCCTGCTGTTGTGGAGCTATGGGCTAAATTAAAGCCGGGCTATTCTGCGAGCGAGGCGCACTCAAAAATTGCCGCTGCCGCCAGCGGCAAGAATGTCTCAATTCGAGGTAATTTGATAATTGGAGAACAGCTTGAAGGCTACCTTAGCGCCCTGAAAGTATCATCCTGGGCGTTGCTGGGTGTGGGAATATTTATTGCGTTAGCGGGTATCTCCAACACACTACGCCTATCAGTGATAGCCCGCAAGCGCGAGTTTGGATTGCAGCGTGCCCTGGGTCTTACCCGGCAAAAAGTGGTTTATCGGGTCTTGTTTGAGGCTTTGGTGTCAGTGCTTAGCGGCTTGGTAGCGGGTGTTTTAACAGGAGTGTTCATCGGCAATGTCTTTATGTTCTCACTTGCTCAGTCTACAAGCTCACTGTCGTTCAGCAGTGGTTTGCCGTTATTGTTTGTTGCGACAACCATCGGCGCAGGTGCGCTGTTAACGCTTCTCATCGCTGCAACCAGCGCACGTGAGGCTTCGCGGGTATCGCCGGTTGAGGCTTTGCGCACCGTGTAGCGGCGTGGGTAAGGCTTAAATGTGACATTTGTGCTCGGTGTAATTGAAGCGGACACTGGGGCGCTGCTGATTGGTTAATTTCAGCTCTCTTGGGTAAAATGTATCTGTGATTGTGAGCTCAGGCAGGGTTCACTTTTCCGCCTTAGTGTAATGGCAGCACGGCAGCCTTTGGAGCTGTTAGGTCTAGGTTCGAATCCTAGGGGCGGAGCGCTCGCAAAATCGTGCGTTCGTTATCCTGAGCAGAAAGATTTTAGATGCAAAACGCTAACCGTTTAGCAGTCGTGATACTTGCCGCAGGTCAGGGTACGCGCATGAAATCAAAAACACCCAAGGTGCTGCACAAAGTTGCAGGACGCTCGCTTATTGCGCACGTGCTGGCAACGGCCTCACAGCTTGATCCGTCACATATTGTTGTGGTTGTGCGGCATCAAAAAGAGCTTGCCGCAGCTGCTGTAAACGAGTTTCTGCCGTCGGCAATTGTGTGTGAGCAGGATGACATCCCCGGCACGGGGCGTGCTGTTGAGCAGGCAATTGCTGCTCTGCCTGCTGATTTCAACGGCGATATCGTAGTTCTTTCGGGGGATGTGCCGCTTATCAACGAGGCAACCCTGCGGGGTGTTATCGCAGCCCATCGTGATGGCTCACACCAGATGACTATCCTGGCGGCAGATGTTGCGAACCCGCAGGGTCTTGGCAGAATCCTGTACGACAACGCGGGGCGCGTCAGCGGCATCGTAGAAGAAAAAGACGCAACCGAAACAGAGCGCCAAATAACTGAAATTAACGGCGGAATCTACGTTTTTGAGCGCCGCGCACTAACGGAGGCGCTTGCGCAGATAGACACCGACAACGTGCAAAAAGAAAAGTACCTAACAGACGCTGCCGCAAAAATTATTGCCACCGGCGGTAGCGTGGCGGCCCACACCGTCGACGATGTGTGGCTGATCGCCGGCGTTAATGATCGCGCGCAGCTTGCGGCCGTTGGCTCTGAGCTGAATCGCCGCCTGGTGCTAAAACACCAGCTGGCAGGGGTCACGATTGTTGATCCGCGGAGCACATATATTGACGTAACAGTTGAAATTGAGGCGGATGTAACGCTCCTGCCGGGAGTGCTGCTGCAGGGAGCAACCCGGGTTGCAACGGGGGCAACAGTTGGTCCGGCAACAACCCTGAAAGACACCTCTGTTGCTACCGGGGCCGTTATTGTGCGCAGCGAAGTGCACGGAGCCAAGATTGCTGCGGGTGTTACTGTCGGTCCGTTTGCGTATATCCGCCCGGGCACAACGCTCGGTGAAAGGTCAAAAGTAGGGGCTTTTGTGGAGGTGAAAGCGTCGCAGCTTGGTGCCGGCGGTAAAGTGCCGCACCTCAGTTATGTTGGTGATGCCACAATCGGCGAGGGCGCAAACCTGGGCGCGGGCACAATAGTTGCCAACTACGACGGTGTTAAAAAGCATCGCACAACCGTTGGGCGTGAAGTTCGCGTGGGCGCTAAATCAGTGCTCGTCGCCCCGGTGACAGTTGGCGACGGAGCGTACAGCGCGGCGGGAGCCGTGATCCGCAAAGAAGTGCCGCCGGGCGCTCTCGCGGTGAGCGTCGCAAGCCAGCGCAACATCCCAGACTGGGTGCTTGAAAACAGGCCAAATACCGATTCTGCCCGTGCCGTAACCGACAAGAAAGAGCTGTGATATGGGAGCAATAGAAACCGCCGCAGGTAAAAAACTCGTGCTAATTTCCGGGCGTGCATATCCGGAACTGGCCGAAAATGTCGCCGCGGAGCTGAACGCGCAAGTGCTTGCAACTGACGCGCGCACCTTCGCCAGCGGCGAGCTGTACGCGCGATTTAACGAGAGTGTGCGCGGCACTGACGCTTTTGTGATCCAGTCGCACATCGCCCCGATCAATGAAAACATTATGGAGCAGCTGGTTATGGTAGATGCGCTCAAGCGCGCTTCTGCTAAGCGAATCACAGTTGTGGCTCCTTTCTACCCCTACTCGCGGCAGGATAAAAAAGGGCGCGGCAGGGAGCCAATTTCTGCGCGCCTGATGGCGGATCTGTTCAAAGCTGCGGGAGCGGATCGCATTATGTCGGTTGATCTGCACGCCGCGCAAATTCAGGGTTTCTTTGACGGGCCGGTGGATCACCTGTTTGCAATGCCCGTGCTGTTGGACTATTTCCGTGACAAACTGGGCGACCGCAATGATGTAACCGTTGTTTCTCCCGATATGGGGCGGGTGCGCGTTGCGGATGTGTGGAGTGACCGGCTCAACGCGCCGCTGGCGATTATCCACAAGCGGCGCGACCCGACGGTTGCAAATAAGGTGAGTATGCACGAGATTGTTGGCAATGTTGAGGGCAGATGGTGTCTTATGGTTGACGATATGATAGACACGGGCGGCACAATTGCAAAGGCAGCTGAGGCGCTGGTTAAAAACGGCGCGCGCGGGGTTACAATAGCGGCAACTCATCCGGTTTTCTCGGGTGACGCGGTTAACAACCTGAACGCCGACTACATTGACGAGGTTGTTGTAACAGACACTTTGCCGGTGCCAGCGAACTGCCGCTTTGAAAAACTAACCGTGCTATCTATTGCGCCGCTGTTGGCAAAAGCAATTCACCAGGTTTTCCATGACGGTTCTGTGACGAGTATGTTTGAGGGTGCTGCGTAGATTTTCGCAGCATAACCGTGTAGTATCTTTTAGGTACTTCGGCGAGGGAGTTTATCTCCGTTATCGACGCGGGACGCCCAGGGTAATTCTGGATTTCTCGTGCGCCGTCAGTCGCATAGTAGAAAATATATCCGGGTGTCAGCCTGGCAAGGAGTAAAAAATTATGAGTAAAGCAGTAAAGCTAGCTGCAGAGGCTCGCGAGAGCTTCGGCAAGGGCGTTGCCCGTAAATTGCGCGCAGCGGGTAAAACCCCTGTGGTTGTTTACGGTCACGGTAGCAATCCGGTGCATTTAACGGTTGAAACTCACCCGCTGAGCCTAATTGTGCGTCAGGCTAACGCGCTTGTTGAGTTGCAAATTAACGGCAAAGCACAGCTCGTGCTGGTTAAAGACGTGCAAAAAGATCCTGTGCGTCAGCTTATTGAGCACGTTGATTTTTTGATCGTTAAAAAAGGTGAGACCGTTGAGGTTGAGGTGCCAGTTGTGCTTGAGGGCGAAACCTTTCCTGGCACAATCGCTGTGCAGGTGCTTAACACCGTGCTTGTTGAAGCTCCGGCAATTAGCATTCCTGAAAACTTAGTTGTGTCTATTGAGGCTCTTGAAGAGGGCGCGCAGGTGCTCGTTAAAGATCTCAACCTTGACCACGGTATTACTGTTGTAACCGATGCAGGAGAGGTTATTGTGAGCGTAATTGTGCCGCTTGAAGAGCTTCCTGAAGATGAAAAATAATGACGAGTCTGCAGAATCTGGTGGCGCAGCGGGTGAAGCAGCAGCGGGAGACTCTGCCGCAGCATCAGCGGCTTAGTAGTATTTAAAAGCTGGGGCAGCTCGCACTTTGGTGTCGAGTTGCCCCTGTTTTACGTTTGAGGGAGAAACTGTGACGGCCGTTTGGGCGCTTGTTGGGCTGGGTAATCCCGGTAGTAAATACGTGGGAACTCGCCACAACGTTGGTGAAATGGCACTAGATCTAATCGCGGGTAAATGCCGACTCAAGCTGAGCGCACACCGCACAGGCAACCAGATCGGGCAGTGCCGGGTGTCACCCGGCGGCGACCAAATAATCCTAATCAAACCCAACAGTTTTATGAACCTGAGCGGCGGGCCGGTGCAGGCGGCGCTGCAGTATTTCAATGTGCCGCTTGACAACACAGTAGTTTTACACGACGAAATAGACATCCCTTTTGATACTTTGCGGCTTAAAAAAGGTGGTGGTCACGGCGGGCATAATGGGCTGCGCGATATCGCAAAAGCCTGCCAGAGCCCCGATTTTACAAGGGTGCGTATAGGAGTTGGCAGACCACCGGGCAGGCAAGACGTGGCAGATTTTGTGCTGAGCGGATTTACCAGCGCTGAGCGCGCAAAGCTGCCGCTGCTGCTCGCAGACAGCGCAGACGCCGCACTCACGGTAATAGAATCGGGGCTGCTTGCTGCGCAGCAAAAGTTCCATTCGCAAGAGAGAGCCTAGCGCAATGACAATCAGCAACCTGCCGCGGCTGCTAAATAAATGCACAGAGTTCGCAGCTGCCGCTGCGTACACAGAAACCGATACTGATTTCACCGTGGCGCAGGGGCTCCGCGCGCCACTGATTGCTGAAATATACCGGCGCAGAATAGAATCTAAGTTGACTGGCGCGCTGCTGGTAATAACCGCTTCTGGTCGTGAGCTGCAGCTTGCTAAGCAGGCACTAAAAACCCTGATACCAGAGGTCGCCACGGTGACGGTGACGGCGTGGGAAACTCTGCCGCACGAGCGACTCAGCCCGTCAAAAGACACTGTTGGCAAGCGTTTTCGCGCGTTGAGCGCGATCCGCTCACACAACAGTGTCGCGCCGCTCATCGTGTTCGCTTCTGTGCGTGCGGTGCTGCAGGCGGTTTCACCGTTCACAGCGTACGCAGAACCGATTACGCTTAGTGCCGGCGTTGAACTGGGGGATATCGGCGAGTTTGCCAGCCAGCTCACGCAGCTCGGCTATGATCGGGTGGATATGGTGACAAGGCGTGGCGAGTTTGCTGTGCGCGGGGGAATTATCGATGTTTTTGTGCCGTCGGCTCCTGCGGCTGTGCGCATTGACTGCTTTGGCGACGAGATTGAGAGCTTGCACGAGTTCGCGGTCGCAGCACAGCGCAGCGCGGATCGGCTAGATAAGCTCGAGGTGTGGCCGGCGCGCGAGCTGCTGCTAACAGAGCGGGTGCGAAAGCGGGCCGCTGAGCTGTTGAGCGCGGGCGCGGCTGAGCCTGAAATGCTCGCAAAAATTGCGTCCGGTGTGACAGTTGAGGGCATGGAATCGCTGCTGCCGCAGCTGGTTGAGCGGCAGTACGCGCTGAGTGAGTTGTTGCCCGAGCAGAGTATGGCGGTGGTGTTTGCTCCGGAGCGGGTTGCGAGCCGAGCCGTGAGTCTTGCGGAAACGAACGCGGAATTTTTGGCGGCGAGGTGGCAGCACGCAACCGAAGCGCAAAAGCCCGTGGCGCAGCTGGTTCGGGAGGCGGAAAAAACCGGGCTTTTCACTCTCAACAGGGTGCGCGAGCTGGGTGGCGTCGATTTTACCTGGCACACCGTAAGCAGCTATGACAGTGGCAGCGGATCGCTTGCCGACGCCG
Organism: Canibacter zhuwentaonis; assembly: GCF_018531145.1. GTDB lineage: Bacteria > Actinomycetota > Actinomycetes > Actinomycetales > Microbacteriaceae > Canibacter > Canibacter zhuwentaonis. The sequence continues at coordinate 149,109 of NZ_JAHDSZ010000002.1, forward strand.
CCGGTGCGGGTGCTGCCGCGGCGACCTCTGGTGGAGAGCCTGGTGCGGGCGTGGAGAATTTAGAAACAAGCGCGGGGGCTGTGAGCGCCGAAACAAGCGCAGACGCGGGCGCAGCGGACGCTGGTGAGGTTCGGGCTGTAGATGCAACCCCAGTGCAAAGCGATACGGTCAGAGTAAACAGTGGATTAATAACCCAGGCGGCGCACACAGACGCGGTAACAAACGCTATTGCGCAGCTTAAATCGTGGTTTGCTAATGTGGCTGAGAGCTCGAGATATGCGGTGCTGGCGATGCCCGATAACGGCACGGTGAAGCGCGTTACTGAACTGCTTAGCGAGGCTGAAATACCAGTTACCAGTGTGGCGCAGCTGCCAGTAGCGCCCGAGTCCGGCATAGCCTACGTAATCGAGGGCGGTTTAGAGGGCGGCTTTACCCTGCCAGCAGCCGGAGTTATGGTGCTCACAGAGGTTGAGTTTTTCGGCCGCAGAGCCGTCGCACGCGCAGTTGCCGCGCAGCGTCCGGCACGTGCGCGCGCTAAAAACGTGGTTGATCCGCTGCACCTGAAAGCCGGTGATTATGTTGTGCACGAGGTGCATGGCATCGGGCGGTTTGTGGAGCTGACAGATCGCACACTGCCGGGCGGCGGCGGGCGCGTGAAACGTGAGTACCTGGTGCTCGAGTACGCGCCGAGCAAGCGCTCAATGCCGGCGGATAAGCTGTACGTGCCAATCGATCAGCTGTCGCAGCTTTCAAAATACGTCGGCGGCGAAACTCCCGCGCTGTCAAAAATGGGTGGCAGTGACTGGGCGAACACGAAAAAGCGCGCCCGTAAAGCCGTGCGCGAGCTTGCTGTTGAGCTGGTGAAGCTGTATTCTGTGCGCGCGCACGCAACCGGGCACGCTTTCAGCCCCGACACAGCATGGCAGGCGGAGCTTGAAGATTCTTTCGCCTACGTTGAAACACCAGATCAGCTCACCGCGATAGCCGATGTGAAGCGGGATATGGAGTGTCCACGTCCAATGGATCGCCTAATCTCTGGCGATGTTGGGTTTGGTAAAACAGAAATTGCTGTGCGGGCGGCGTTTAAGGCGGTGCAGGATAATAAGCAGGTTGCTGTTCTGGTGCCAACAACGCTTCTGGTAAAACAGCATTTTGAGACTTTTCAGTCGCGGTTTGCGGCGTTTCCTGTGCGCTTGCGCGCGCTGAGCCGGTTTCAGAGCGACAAAGAGGCTCGCGAGATTCTGGAGCAGCTAGAGGCGGGGCTTATCGATGTTATTATCGGCACGCACCGGCTACTCGGCAAAAACGTTAAATATCACGATCTTGGTTTGATTATTATCGACGAAGAGCAGCGCTTCGGTGTTGAGCATAAAGAGATTCTCAAAGATATGAAGCAGAATGTCGATGTGCTTAGCATGAGCGCAACCCCGATTCCGCGCACGCTTGAAATGGCGGTGACCGGGATTCGCGAGATGTCCACCCTGGCAACGGCTCCCGAAGACAGGCACCCTATTTTAACCTTTGTGGGGCAGCGCAATGACGCACAAACAGCGGCAGCGATCCGCCGCGAAATGCTGCGTGACGGGCAGGTTTTCTACGTGCACAACCGGGTTGCTGCAATACACCGAGTCGCTAAAAGGGTTGCCGAGTTGGTGCCCGAGGCGCGGGTTGCTGTTGCGCACGGCAGACTCAGTCAGGAGCAGCTCGAGAAAGTTGTTGTTGATTTTTACGAGCGCGAATACGACGTGCTAGTGTGCACAACAATTGTTGAAACCGGGCTTGATATTGCCAACGCCAACACAATTATTGTGGATAACGCAGATAAATACGGGCTGGGGCAGTTGCACCAGTTGCGCGGACGGGTTGGGCGCTCGCGTGAGCGGGCGTACGCCTACTTCTTGTACGAGCCAACAACGCAGCTTACCGAGCACGCCTACGAGCGGCTTGAAACGATCGCAACTCACAACGAGCTTGGCAGCGGAATGCAGGTTGCGCTGCAGGATCTCGAGCTGCGCGGCGCTGGCAATCTGCTCGGTGGCGAGCAGTCAGGGCATATTACGGGGGTTGGTTTTGACCTGTATTTGCGCATGATTAGCGAGGCGATTGACACGTTTAAAGGTGAGGATGTGCAGGAGGCGCGCGAGCTGAATATTATTTTGCCGGTTGCCGCTTACATTCCCGAAGATTATATTGACAGCGAGCGTTTACGGCTCGAGGCGTATCAAAAGTTTGCGGCAGCTGCGCACCCGCAGGCCGCCGCAGAAAATGTGTCGCTCGTGGTTGAGGAGTTGCAGGATCGCTACGGCGCGCTTCCCGCACCGGTTGTTGAGTTGGCGCGGCTGTCTCAACTGCGCCGCACGGTGTCGCTGTTTGGCGTTTTAGAGCTGAAGTTTAATGCCGGGGTGTTGCAGGTTTCGCCCGTGCAGTTGCCCGACTCGAAGCAGATGCGACTGCGCAGGCTGTATCCGCGTGCAGAATACGCGCGGGGTGTAATCACAGTGCCCGCGCCGGAGGCTCTTTTGGGCGGCGCAAAGCAGCTGAGTGCGAGCCGATTTAGCTGCGGTTTGAAGGCGGCGGATCAGGCGCTTGACGGTGATATTCTAGGCTGGGTTTCGCGCTTTTTCGCGAATATTGTTGAGGAGTAGCTTTTGCACCCCGGTCGAGGATTAGATCTTGCACCTTGGTCGAGGAGCGGATTTTGCACCCCGGCGGGTTTTATGCGGCTGCCTTTTCTAACTTCGCCAGAATAGACTCAAGTTTTTCTAGCTGGTCGCTGGTAGGAGTGAACACACCATCTTTAACCTCGGTTACAAGACTTATTTCAAGCGCGTCTGCAACGTCTTGCATTTGGAAAGCGGGAACAATTGCACGCCACGCTTTAATCACACTAATGCCTGAGCTGTAGCTGTACCCGGCAAACGCTATTGGCTTACCGATCCACTCGTCAGAGATGCTGTCAAAAGCGTTTTTTAGTGGTGCTGGCACTGAGCCGTTATATTCGGGCGTAACAAGAATATAAGCGTCACAGGAGTCGATTTTTTCGCTCCACGCTTGCACAGCAGTGTTATCGTATTTTTTATTGAGCTGCCGCGGGGAAACGGCGCCGGTGAAAAACGGTATTTCGTAATCCTTTAGATCTATTAGCTCGTATGTCGCATTGCGCGGTTTGCTCTGTGCGGTTTTATAGATCCACGCGGCAATTTCCGCGTTGATGCGCCCTTCGCGGGTTGAACCAATAATAATTCCTGTGCGCATTTTCTGTCTTCTTTCTTGTGTGATAATCAATGCAATAATTTTATTTTATAGCGGATGATTTTATCTAGAAAATCTTTTTTATTCAGCTTAACGGTAGTAAAGTGTGTTAAAAGCTACTGTCGAAAGGTGTCTTTGTGAAAAAACTAATCAGTGATCCAAACGTGTTATCGCAAACGGGCAGTCAATGGGCGTTGCGTTAACAAGCTGTACCGTGCCGGCGGTTAGCAAACTAACTTTTGAACTGCCAGCAGATCAAATCGAAATGGGCGTTGGCGTTTATGGCGAGCCTTGGCGTTCGCGCGTGTCGCACACATCCGCTAGCGAAATTGCTGCGGAGCTGGTCGACACCATCGCAACCGACCTTGATTGCATCGAGGCGCGGCAGGTTGCGGTTTGACGGGCGGTCGTGATTCTGTGGGTGATTCCGGTTTGGTGAGCGGCAGTGGTTCGGCGAGTGGCGGTCGCGATACTAGCGCCGCAGCGACAGGGTTCGCCGCAGAACTCCACGGTGTCGCGCGTGCCCGGGCGGTTGTTGAGCGCCTACTCGCTGACAACGGGTGCGCGTGGCATCTCGAGCAGACTCACGAGAGCCTCAGCAAATACCTGCAGGAGGAGGCTGCGGAAACGGTTGACGCGATTATCGACGGTGACCCCGCTAAAATAGCCGAAGAGTTGGGAGACGTGCTGTATCAGGTTCTTTTCCACACTGAGCTGGCACGCAAAAATGGCGAAACCTATAGTTTTGACACTGTTGCGGAGCGTCTCGCCGAGAAGCTTATAGCGCGCCACCCGCACGTTTTCGAGACTGGCGAACAGCTCACAAGCGCGGAGCTTACAGAAATGTGGCAGCAGCTTAAATTACGAGCGGATCGTAAACTCGCGTCTGGGGGTGGTATTTCGTTTTAGGATGGTGGCTGGTTAGTTAAGTATATAGTTGCTTAGAGGTTAGTGTTTTGGGTTGTGTGATGATGTGGTGTAGTTAGTGTGTATGTGCTGATTGTGGTTTTTGGTGTGGTTGTTTGTTTGGTGCGTGATTGTGTATTTTGGGTTGATGTAATAGACTGGGGGGGGGGGGGAGATGATTTGTAACTAGTGTAAGTTATTTTTTGTCTTTCTTTATTATTAAGTGATGATATTGAAAGAAGGTTAAACTTTTGAAAAGTTCAGGAAAGCCTATTTTGTTAAGGGTAGTTTCTGGTGTTGCTGCTTTTGCTTTGTGCATTGGTGGAACGGTTCTGGCTGCGCAGCCAGCGCTTGCTGTTGATTCTGTGGAAGCAGATACAACAGTTGCTGCGACCGAGACTGAAAACGTTGTTTTTGAAGACTCAGGTCTTAAAGACTGCGTTCGATATGCTCTGCAGAAAAAAGACGGTGAAGAAGTAACAGTTGCTGAAGCAGCTGAGCTTAAATACCTAAACTGCGACAATGACGAGCAAGATAAACCATACTTGTTTGTTTCTAATATCAATGATCTCAAATATTTCACCGGTCTAGAAGCCCTGGCTGCTTACGGTGATTTCGTTGATCTAACACCTCTGAAAGGTTTGAAAAAACTAACCTATCTGACAATCGGTGGTAACTTTACAGATCTTTCGCCCGTTAAAGAGCTAACTGAAGTAAAACAGCTTTTGTTGTACGGTAAATACACTGACATCAGCGTTCTAGCTTCACTAACAAAACTCAACGAGGTTTTTCTGCAGGGTAACTTTGTGAACGTTGATGCGCTTATAGGTCTTCCTGACCTGAAGGAGCTAACTTTGCGTGATTGCCGTTACATCAGACCTGCTGATCGTGACGCACTGCAAGCGAAATTCGATGCAATAACCGGCGGTGAACTATCTTTTGTGTACTGTGGCGTTGCCGGTCAGAATACCCCTAGCGTACAGGGTCTTGAGCGTATTGCTGGCAAAGATCGTTACGATACCGCGCTTGCCGTTTCAAAACAGTTCCCAGCAAATGTTCAGGCTGTTTTTATTGCCAGTGGTGAAAACTTCCCTGATGCACTAAGCGCTTCTGTTGTTGCTGCACACATGAAGAGTCCAGTTTTGCTAACACCTCGCAACGAGCTTGCAGAGGGCACAGTTGAAGAGCTGAAACGTCTCAAACCTGGGATTGTTTACGTTGTGGGTGGTCGTGACGTGATTTCAGCTACCATCGAAAACGAGTTGAAAGCTGCTGGTTACACCGTAAAACGTCTTGACGGAGCTGACAGATATGAGACGAACATGATTGTTAACTCACTCGTGTTCTACGATGAAGATTACGAGCTTGTTGATCTGCGCGACGCTGTTTTTGCTACAGGAGATAATTTCCCAGACGCTCTGGTAGCTGCTAATTTTGCCGCTAGCAACTATGCGCCTATTGTGCTAATTGACGGTAAACTTCCTAATCTTAACGATTTCTTGAACAGTGATGAGATCTTCACCTCTCAGGATCGCGTGTATATCGCAGGTGGTACGAGCGTTGTTTCTGAGGGCATTGAAGAATCTCTGAAAGAGGTATTCTCTACCGTTAAGCGTTTTGCTGGTGCGGATCGTTATGAGACTGCTGCGCTAATTGCCGAGAACTTTGTTGGATATAACGCTGATGCCGCTTTCCTTGCAACCGGTGAAAACTACGCCGACGCACTTACCGCTGTTGCGCTTGCTGGTAGTTTGCGTAGCCCGCTGTTCATTACTCAGACAGGCTGCCTGACTGCTGCTACCGCAGGCGCTATTGATCGGGTTGCTGCTGCTAACATGGTTACCGTTGGCGGTCTAGAGGCTGTGAGCGAGAATGCTAAAAAGGGTGTTCGCTGCTCATGAGTCTGAGTGCTTAAGCTGTATTTAAGAGTAGACGCTTAGTGTGTTTGCTTGAGAATATAAGATACTAGACGGGGCACACTCGCGATCACAATTTTAGCAATCACGAGTGTGCCCCGTTTGTATGTGTAAATCGCAGGGTAGAATGTATATATGGCTAATAAAATTTCTGCTGTGCGCGGTATGCGTGATTTTCTGCCTTTTCAAAAACGCAAACGTGAGCGAGTTTTGCAGATAATTCGCGAGGTCTATCAAAAACACGCATTTACTGAGATAGAAACGCCAGTTGTTGAAGATTATGACATACTACACTCAGGGCTTGGTGGCGATAATGAAAAACTGTCTTTCTCGATTTTAAAACGAGGCATTTCTGATAAGCCGTACACAACAGAAAAGCTTAAAGCCGCAGAATTATGTGATCTCGGTCTGCGGTTTGATTTAACAGTGCCGCTCGCGCGCTACTACGCCAGCAACCAGGCTGCACTGCCGCAGGTGTTTAGAGCGGTGCAGATTGGTCCGGTGTGGCGCGCTGAGCGTCCGCAACAGGGTCGTTACCGACAGTTTGTGCAGGCTGATATTGATATTATTGGTGAGTTTTCGATGCTGGCTGAGCTGGAGTTAATTACCGCAACAGCAGCCGCGTTGAATCGACTTGGATTGCGAGACTGTGTGATCCGCATCAATGATAGGCGCGTGCTGCTGTCGTTACTTAAACACTGCGGCTTTAACGCGGACGATTTCAATCGTGTTTTAATAACCATAGACAAACTGGATAAAATCGGTTTTGCGGGGGTTATTGAGGAGCTTGTGGCAAATGAGTTTGCGGCATCCGCTGTTGCAAAACTTGAGCCTTTTTTAAGCGGGGTTGCGGCGCTACCCGCGGGAATCCCGCTAACAGTTGCGGCAATTGCCGAGGTTATGCCGGAGGAAGTTCAAAATGATGCTCTAGCAGAGCTTGCCGAGCTGGGGGATTCGCTTGTTTCAATCCTACCTAACGGGGTTACAGCGGAGTTTGATCCGACGCTGGTGCGTGGTATGGGGTATTACACGGGCACGATCTTTGAAATATCACACCCGGGTTCTGGCAGTTCTGTTGGCGGCGGCGGTCGCTACGACGGTATGATTGGCAGGTTTTTAGGCGAGCAGGTGCCGGCCGTTGGTTTTTCTATCGGTTTTGAAAGAATTATTGATCTTGTGGAGCTGCCAGAAGATAGCGCGCAAGAGCAGAAAATAGCACTTATAGCGGATAAAGACTGTGCTGCGCCGCAGCAGCTTGTTAAGCTGAAATCTGAGCTGCTGGCACTTGGTAAGCAACCGCACATTGTGTGGCGCAAGAAAAACATGAAGCCCGTTTTTGCGTATTTAGCGGCTGAAGGGTTTACCGAATTTGCGAACGTTAACAGCGCTCTGGCTGCTGCTGAGCTTAACATTAAAACTTTCGAGACGGTCTAGAAGGTCACAGCGCTTAAGAGTTTTGTGGCTGGCGAGCTGAGGCTGTCGGGGTTGGTGTTTGAGTTGGCTTTGTGTCGTAAACTCGCGTCTGGGGGTGGTATTTCGTTTTAGGATGGTGGCTGGTTAGTTAAGTATATAGTTGCTTAGAGGTTAGTGTTTTGGGTTGTGTGATGATGTGGTGTAGTTAGTGTGTATGTGCTGATTGTGGTTTTTGGTGTGGTTGTTTGTTTGGTGCGTGATTGTGTATTTTGGGTTGATGTAATAGACTGGGGGGGGGGGGGAGATGATTTGTAACTAGTGTAAGTTATTTTTTGTCTTTCTTTATTATTAAGTGATGATATTGAAAGAAGGTTAAACTTTTGAAAAGTTCAGGAAAGCCTATTTTGTTAAGGGTAGTTTCTGGTGTTGCTGCTTTTGCTTTGTGCATTGGTGGAACGGTTCTGGCTGCGCAGCCAGCGCTTGCCACTAGTGCGGCACAGTCTGTGAAAGCAGAAGCTACTGTTGATGCTGTCCCTGCTGAAAATGTTGTTTTCACAGATGAGGGTCTTGCAAAATGCGTTAAAAATCTATTGAAAAAAGATCAGGTAACCGTTGCAGAAGCGGCTCAAATTCAGGGTCTAAACTGCTACCTTGACGGAAATATCGGGTCTTACTACAACTTCCTCAGCCTTAATGATCTCAAATATTTCAAAGGCTTAAAAGCGCTTGCTATTTACGGCAAGTACACAGATCTGAGCCCTCTGAAAGAGCTGAAAGAGCTGAGCTTCCTCTCAATCGGCGGTAACTTCACAGATATTTCACCTCTTAAAGAGATGCAGAGCCTGACCGAGCTTAGCCTCGGCGGCAACTACAAAGACCTGTCGGTTCTGAAAGAGATGCCAAACCTGACCAAAATTGGTCTGCTTGGTAAATACACTGACATCAGCGCGCTGGAGTCTTTGACAAACCTTGAAGAGGTTTCTTTGCAGGGTGACTTCGTTAGTGTTACCGCGCTCACCAAACTGCCTAAGTTGAAAGCTATTACCCTTTCTGATTGCCGTTATATCACCCCTGCAGACCGTGATGCTCTTGTGGGTGTAGTGGGCGATAAGCTTACTTTTGAAAACTGCGGTATTGTGGGCAAGAATGTTCCTAGTGTGGATGGTTTTGAGCGTCTTGCTGGTGAGGATCGTTACGCTACTTCGCTTGCCGTTTCAAAACAGTTCCCAGCAAAAGTTCAGGCTGTTTTTATTGCCAGTGGTGAAAACTTCCCTGACGCGCTCAGTGCTTCTGTTGCAGCCGCAACGTTTAAAAGCCCGGTGCTGTTAACCCCTCGTAACGAGCTTGCTGAGGGAACAACCGAGGAGTTGCAGCGGCTAGAACCTACGATTATCTATATTGTGGGTGGTCGTGACGTAATCTCAGCTACCATTGAAAAAGATCTTCTGGCTGCAGGCTACACAGTGGAGCGTCTTGCTGGAGCTGACCGTTACGAGACAAACATGATTGTTAACTCACTCGTGTTCTACGATGAGGATTACAAGCTTGTTGATCTGCGCGACGCTGTTTTTGCTACGGGTGATAATTTCCCTGACGCTCTGGTGGCTGCTAATTTTGCTGCTAGTAAATATGCGCCTATTGTTTTGCTTGATGGTAAACTTCCTAATCTTAACGATTTCTTGAACAGTGATGAGATCTTCACCTCTCAGGATCGCGTGTATATCGCAGGTGGTACGAGCGTTGTTTCTGAGGGTATTGAGGAGTCTCTGCGTGAGGTATTCTCTACTGTTGAGCGTTTCAACGGTGCGGATCGTTATGAGACTGCTGCTTTGATTGCTGAGAAGTTTGTTGGTTATAATGCTGAGACTTCTTTCCTTGCAACTGGGGAGAATTATGCTGATGCGCTTTCTGCTGTTGCGCTTGCTGGTAGTTTGCGTAGCCCGCTGTTCATTACTCAGACAGGCTGCCTGACTGCTGCTACCGCAGGCGCTATTGATCGGGTTGCTGCTGCTAACATGGTTACCGTTGGCGGTCTAGAGGCTGTGAGCGAGAATGCTAAAAAGGGTGTTCGCTGCTCGTAAGGTTTAGAGCCTAGTTTGATGGCGAACGTGTTCGCTTGAGATTGGGCGGGGTGTGTTCGTGGTTTATTGTGACCGTGAGTATGCCCCGCCCTTTTTTTGTGTGGGTGCATCTGTTTTTTGTGGTAAGCGTGCTTGATCTTTTTTGTTGTGTGCACCTCAGGGTTTTAGACAAGACCACAACGAGCACGCGCACTTCGCGCGTGTGTCTAAAGCAGGCGCGGTGAATATTTTTATGGTTAAATAAGAGATTTCTGCTGTGCGCGGCATACGTGATTTACTGCTACAGTTTTCCGCTTTACCATTATGCGCACGGTGCTTTCGTGCGGCGAAGTGATGTTTGGAACGATCAAGAAGAGTGCAGAGCGTAGAGTATCGCGCGCCCAGCCTGCGCACCCAAGAGCAAATGCTAAAAACTAAACCCTAACCCTGTAGCGTAGGAATATCAACCTGTATTTCACCCACGCGGTCGAGTCCGCCGGTAATAGCCAGCGGCAGCGCTTTTAGGGTGCGCATAAACTCGTGCTTACTAACAGAGCCAACATAGGTGAGCAGTGACAGTGCAACCGCGCGGCTAGCGCGAGGGGATCCGTCAAGCACCTTCACAATCGCAATTGTGCCATCATCCGCCGCCATCGCGCTAATACCCTCAGCGCCGTATTTAGCGAAAACAGCGGAGTTCTGCATCACAATAGTGTCCTGCGCACCAGACCCCTCAATAAGGTGCGGATAAGCACGTCCCGCCTCAAACATTAGCGCCATAGTACGGTTTATAGGGAAAGGAGAGTTGGGATCTGCGTTAGCGATCCTCCGATAACCGCGCGCAAGAGCCGTCAGACTCATGCCGAGCACGGGAGCGCCGCAACCGTCAACTGTGACGCAGCTCACGTTTTCCGCTGACAAACGCTGTACGGTTTGCAGAATATGCTGCTGCAGCGGGTGGTCCTGGTGAGTGTAATCTGCAGTATCCCAGCCTGCCGCAACGCAGGTTGCAAGCATCGCCGCGTGTTTTCCCGAGCACCCCATCTGAATCGGGCTGGCAGACTCATCGTGCTTAATCGCACGGATTCTAGCCTCGCTATCGAGCGGCAGCGCGGCAGGGCACAGCAGGTGCGACTCTGTAAGCTGCGAGTCGTGCAGAATCTCGCGCACAACCTCAACGTGTTCGGCAGTTCCGGTGTGGCTGGCAAACGATATTGCCAGCTGGCGGCGGTTGGCGAGTTCCAAGCCAGCTCCGTGCATTGCGAGCACCTGCAGCGGCTTCAGCGCGGAGCGGGTGAGCACCGTCGCACCGGGATTGCCGAGCGAGATAAGAGTGTCCCCGGCCGCAGAAAGCACTATCGCTGAACCCGAGTGGCGGGATTCAATAAATCCGCCACGAGTTGTTACGGCAAGCTGTGTTGCCTCGGAAACAGCGCAAGTGCCCTCTGTTCTGCTCATAAAGAGATTAATTGCTTGCCGCAGCGGTAAACGCTTCGTCAATCACGGCTAGCACATCAGCGATTAGCTCGTCACTGATTTTAACCGGCGGTAGGAAGCGCAGTACATTGTAGTTAAGTCCGGCATTTAGCAGCAGCACGCCGTTTTTGCACGCGTGAGCTATGATTTTGTCAACCAGCTCTTTGTCAGGATTCAGCGTGCCAGGTTTTGTGATCTCAATGGCGAGCATTGCGCCCTTACCGCGCACCTCTGCAATAGCAGGGTGTTTCTCCTGCAGTTTGCGCAAACCCCCGCCGAGCACGCGCTCTACGCGCTGCGCATTCTGTTGCGGAGTGCCCTCTGCAATAAGCTCAAAAACAGCCTTTGCTGCGGCGCAGGAAACGGGGTTGCCACCAAAAGTGCCGCCTAGAGTGCCAGGACCCGTGCAGTCCATAATCTCGGCGCGCCCCGTTACAGCGGCTAGCGGCAGCCCGCCCGCAATACCCTTTGCGCTCAAAATCAGGTCTGGCTCAAATCCAAAATGCTCTGTTGCGTAAACTGTTCCCGTGCGAGCAATGCCCGATTGCACCTCGTCGGCAATAAACACAATGCTGTTTTCTTTACACCATTTAGCAAGTGCAGCGAGATAGCCGTCGGCTGGAACAACGAATCCGCCCTCACCCTGAATCGGTTCCGCAACCAAACAGGCGAGATCACCAGCAGAAACGGTTTTCTCGAGGTGATCGATAGTGCGCGCAGCTGCGGCCTCACCGCTTAGCCCGTCATGCAGTGGGAATGAGTTTGGTGCGCGGAACACATCCGCTGCGCGCGGACCGAACCCGGCTGCATACGGCGCAGCCTTGTGGTTCATGGTTGAGGTCAGCTGGGTGCGACCGTGATACGCGCAGTTAAGCACAGCAACTCCGCTCCGACCCGTGTATTTGCGTGAGATTTTAACGGCGTTTTCAACCGCTTCAGCGCCAGAGTTCACCAGAATTGATTTAACCTGACCGTTAATCGGCGCGTGCTTTGCGAGTTGCTCGGCAACTGCAACGTACGACTCGTACGGGGTAACTGCCATCAGAGTGTGGGTTACCGCTTTAAGCTGGGCTGTTGCGGCGTCAACAACTCTGGCATCGGTATGCCCAACCGTGGTGACACCAATACCGCTGCCGCAGTCGATGATCTGGTTACCGTCAACATCCACCAGGATCGCGCCGTGAGCGCGCTCGATGAATACGGGGAGGGCTGTTGCGATGCCCGTTGAAACAACTTCGCTGCGACGTTGCTGCAGCGCGATGGATTTAGGCCCGGGAATGGCGGTTACGAGACGGCGTTCCTGTGTGATTTTTTCGTTAGTGTTCATACTAGAAATAATACCCGGCTAAAGCTAAAAAATAAAAGCCATTCACACAGCTCCGCTTAATAACAGTATTGGCATACAATAGAGGATATGTTTAAGCACCAAACAAAATACTTCACAACTCCGATTTTCTACGTAAATGATGCCCCGCACATAGGTCACGCATACACCGAGGTGGCAGCGGATGTGCTGGTCAGGTGGCATCGTGCGGCGGGGGTGGATACCAGGTTTTTAACGGGCACTGACGAGCACGGGCAGAAAATACTGCGCACCGCGGAAGCAAACGGCGCAAGCCCCAAAGAGTGGGTGGATAGGCTGGTTGCTCAGGAATGGCGGCCAATGCTTGAAAATCTTAATATTGCAAACGATGATTTTATCCGCACAACAGATGCGCGTCACGAAGCCGGAGTCGCGAAGTTCCTGCAGCGCCTCTACGATAAGGGGTATATTTACGAGGGCGAGTTTGAGGCGCTGTACTGCGTCGGGTGCGAGGAGTTTAAGCCCAAGTCTGAAATTGTGCAGGGCGCAGCAGAGTTTACTGGGCATAAGGTGTGTGCGATCCACTCGAAACCGCTCGAGCTGTTACAAGAAAAAAACTATTTTTTTAAGATGAGCGCTTTTCAAGACCGCCTCCTGGAGCTTTACGAGCGTCGCCCCGACTTTATTCAGCCAGCTTCCGCGCGCAACGAGGTGATCGCGTTTGTGCAGCAGGATTTAACCGACCTGTCTATTTCACGCAACACGTTCAACTGGGGCGTGCCGATTCCATGGGATGAAAGCCACGTTACCTACGTGTGGTTTGACGCGCTGCTGAACTATATAACAGCTCTCGAGTACAGCACGAGCGTTGTCGGTGATGAGCCTGGATCCGTTGCTCTCGCCAAGTACTGGCCGGCCGTGCACATTGTTGGGAAAGATATTTTGCGTTTTCACGCCGTTATCTGGCCGGCGATGCTGATGGCGGCAGAGCTGGCAGAGCCGGAGTGCGTGTTCGCGCACGGTTGGCTGCTTGTTGGCGGCGAAAAAATGTCAAAATCAAAGCTCACGGGGATTGCGCCGCACGAAATAACCGGCACTTTCGGGGTGGATGCGTTTAGATACTATTTTATGCGCGCTATTAATTTTGGGCAGGACGGGTCGTTCAGCTGGGAGGATATCGCCGCCAGATACCAGGCCGAGCTGGCAAACGGCTTTGGTAACCTGGTCAGTCGCGTGCTTGCGATGAACGCAAAATACTTTGACGCGAAACAACCAGAATCTGGTGATCTAACGGGTGCGGATAAGCAAATATCCGAGCTTGCCGCGCGAGTAACTAGCCTCGCTAATGAGCATATTACAAAGTATGCGATCCACGAGGCAATTGCTGTCGTGTGGCAGCTTGTTGACGTGCTTAACGGCTATATCACAGAGCAGGAACCGTGGCAGTTAGCGAAAGACGAGGCGCAGCGTGTGCGGTTGGCGACCGTGCTGGCAACGGCAACCGAGGGGTTGCGCGTGCTTGCGCAGTTGCTCGCCCCGGTGATTCCAGAGGCAGCGGCGAAGCTGTGGCGCTCTCTTGGCGCTGTCGCTGTGCTGGGCGAGTTGAGCGAGCAGAATATAGCGGCTGCGGGGCAGTGGCACAAACTCCCCGCGGGCACGCCGCAGGAGGCTCTGCCCGCGCTGTTTCCGAGGGTTGAGATGGCTGCGGGAGTGAAAAAATGAGAATTAAACCTGATGCGTCAGTGCTGCTTAAGATAAAGGCGGCACGCCTGCGGGAGCGTGAGGCCCGTTTGCGGGAGGGCGAAATGGCAGCAGGACGTGAGTCAGTCCCAGAATGTGAGACATTCCAAGGGTGTGAGGCGACCCCGGGGCACGGCGCGAGCCTGCGGGAGCGCAAAACGACTCCCGGGCGCGATTTAACCCTGCCGGAGTTTCCAAAGCCGCTGCCCGTTGAGGTGATCGACAACCACACCCACCTTGAGCTCGCTGACGGGCGTCACTCCCTGTCGCCTGAGCAGGCGCTCGAATATGCCGCGCAGGTGGGTGTGACGCGAATTGTGCAGGTGGGCACCGATTTGCGCACTAGCAAGTGGTCAGCCGCGCTGGCGGCGGCGGATCAGCGAGTGCTCGCGGCGGTTGCGATCCACCCAAATGATGCTCCGGATGTTGCGGCTGCGGGGGATCTTGAGCGGCAACTTGCCGAGCTTGAGGCGCTGGCAAAACAGCCGCGAGTGCGCGCAATAGGCGAGAGCGGGCTTGATTATTTTCGCACCGCGCCCGACGGCAGAGCGGCGCAAATGCAGAGCTTTGAAGCGCACATCGAAATGGCTAAAAAGCACGGTATCGCCCTGCAAATACACGACCGCGAAGCACACGATGATGTTGTTGCAACCCTGCGGCGCGTGCAGGCTCCCGAGTGCACCGTGTTTCACTGTTTTTCTGGCGGTGCCCCGCTCGCAAAAATCTGTAACGATAACGGCTGGTATATGAGCTTTTCTGGCACTGTGACTTTCAAAAACGCACCAAATCTGCGTGACGCGCTCGCTGTTGCCGACAAAAACCTGATCATGGTTGAAACCGACGCGCCGTTTTTAACCCCGGTGCCATATCGCGGGCGACCGAACTCGCCCTACCTGATGCCGTACACGGTGCGGGCGATGGCGGATCATCTTGACATGAGCGTCGCCGAACTGGGTGCACAGCTTACCGCAAATACGCTCAAGGTGTACGGGCAGTGGTAGGTTGGCTGTGAGCGACACTCGCGGCGAGCTGCAGGAGCTGCTAACCCCGGCGTTAATTAGGCAGCTGGCGACCAGGCTGGAGGTTATCCCGACCAAAAAACTCGGCCAAAACTTTGTGCACGATGCGAACACCGTGCGTAAAATCGTGCTACTCTCGCAGGTGCAAGAAAACACGCGGGTTTTAGAAATCGGCCCGGGCTTAGGCTCGCTCACGCTCGGGCTAACGGCCACTGGCGCGCAGGTGACCGCGGTTGAAATAGACCCGAAACTCGCGGCGCAGCTGCCGCTTACGGTCGCCGAACTGCAGCCCGTAGCGCGGCTCGAGGTTATGCATTGCGACGCGCTAAACCTCACAGACCTGTCGCACAGCCCTGAAACACTGGTCGCCAATCTGCCATACAATGTGTCGGTGCCGATTCTAATGCACCTGCTGCAAACGTTCGCGAGTATCCGACGGGCGCTCGTGATGGTGCAGTATGAGGTCGGGGAGCGGATCGCGGCAGCCCCCAAATCAAAAGCCTATGGCGCGCCGAGCGTAAAAGCCGCATGGTACGGTAACTGGAGCCTTGCCGGAGCGGTGAGCAGAAATATTTTTTGGCCTGTGCCGGGGGTTGATTCGGTGCTGGTTTCTTTCGCAAAAAATGCGGTAGCGCGTGGCAGCGAGGCAGAGCGCGAGCTGACTTTCGCGCTAATAGAAGCGGCTTTCGGGCAGCGGCGCAAAATGTTGCGCCAGTCTTTGCGGGCGTTTAGCTACCCGCAAACAGGGCTTGCCGATCCGTCTATCATATCCTGCGCGACTGAGATTTTTAGTAGCTCACAACTGATTACTGAGCTCTGCCAGAAGTGCCAGATTGACTCCAGCGCCCGCGCAGAGGAGCTTTCTGTCGCGGATTTTCACGCTTTAGCGCGTAGCGTGCTAACACGGTAAAAAATACCAGGGCGCTAATAAATGCGATGCCGGCGCTCGTTGGCAGGTGTAAAAAGTAGCTGATTGTAAATCCGCCACCGCTGCACACTGCAGCCACTAGCAGGGTGTATGGCAGCATTTGAGCGGATCTTTTTACCAGCAGCCGGGCGGTTGCGGCGGGAATTATCATCAGCGCAATAATTAGGATTGAGCCGACGGCGGCAAAAGCCGCTGTGGCGGTGAGTGAAACTAAAATTAGAAACAGGGTGTTGATTATGTAGCTGTTTTTTATTTTTAGTTTTGCAAATTCAGGGTCAAAAGTGAGCGCGTTTAACTGGGCTCGCAAGAGCGTTACGAACAGCAGGTTTGTAATTAGCAGTGCGAGCATTAGATAGAGGTGTTTTGGGCCCGCGCAGAGGTGATCCGCTAAACAGAGCTGATCAAATGCGATTAGATTGAGGTCTCCCAGGAGCACCGTGTGAATGTCGAGGTGGATGTTTCTGGTGTAGGCGGTTACGAGCAGCACGCCGCAGGCGAGCATGGGTGGGAAAATTAGTCCCTGCGCTGTGCCCGTCGGAATTAGCCCGGTAGCGGTTAGAAGCCCGGTTAAAAGCACTGTTGCGACGGCGGCGAGCGTGGCTGTGAGCAGTAGCAGCGGAGAGCTCAGTGAGTGGCTCGCCAAGTAGCCGAGCACGATTCCGGGTAAAAGCGAATGGCTGATTGCGTCCACGAGCATCGCGCGTTTGCTTAAAACAAGGTAGATGCCGGGCACGCTGCAGGTGAGGGTTGTGGTGATTCCGAGCAGCGCGGTTGCGAGGATAAAGCTCATGGATTAGCCCTCTGCCGTTGGTGAAGTGCTGGTTAGTTGTATGGTTGTTGTGTGAGCTGGGCTGGTGTTTCCCGTGCGACTGAGTTTAGCACTTCTTGCGCGGTGCAAAATTGCGCGGTTCAAAATTCCACGTCCGGGCGCAAACAGCAGCGAAAACACTAGCTCGGCAAACATTAGCAGCACAATTACAGGTCCGGTTGGCGCGTCCCAAACATAAATTGTGATGAGCGACCCTAGCCCCGCGGTAACAGCCCCGAGCGCAGCGGCTAGACAGGTGACCTGCCAGGCAGTGCGGCACCACTGCCTGGCTGCGGCTGCGGGAATTAAAATAAACGCGATGATTAAAATAATTCCAATCGCGCGCATACCGCTAACCGTTATTAGCGCTAGCAGTACAAACAGCAAGGTTTCATAGCCGCGGGTTCTTATGCCGCGGGTTGTGGCGTAGGAAGCATCAAAACAGAGCAGCTTTAAGGGTCGAAAAAAAACGCACACGAGGGTTATGCTCAGCAGTGCAACACCGCAGTTGAGCGCGGTGTCGGCCAGGGTGAGTTGCGCGGCATTACCAAAAAGATAGCTGCTAATACCGCCCTTGCCCGCGAATCCGCTCTGCTGAATATAGGCAAAAAGCAGCATTCCGCCGCTAAAAAAACTCACGATTGTAATTGCCATCGCAGTTTCGATGCCCAGGGGTGAGCGGTTTTTAATAGCGGATGCGCACCGCGTGCCTAGTATTCCAAAGCAGATTGCGAAAACAGTGAAAAGCGCGATGTTTCTGCCGTTCTCAAAAAGCGCGGTTCCCGCTAAAAACGCGAGCATTGTGCCGGGCAGTGTGGAGTGGGCAACCACATCGGCGAACATTCCCTGTTGCCTTAGATAAACAAGACTGCCGACGGTCGCCGTTGCCGCCCCGATGGCAACGGTTGCAAACAGAATCGTGAAATAACCGTGCTCTAACATACTACTGAGACTGTGGTCTTGTCTGTTCGCGATACAGTATCTGCGGCGGGATTCCAAAAACTTTTTCAAGGGTCGCCGCCGTGAGCGCGTTTTGGGCGGTGTCATAGGTGTGGACCGTTTTGTTTATTAGCGCAAGGTGTGTGAAATAATCGGCGGCGCTCGCTAAATCGTGGTGCACCATTACAATTGTTGTGTGCTGTTGCTGGTTACTCTGCCGCAGCACCTCAATAATCTGCGCTCCGGCAATAGCGTCGATGCCCTGCAGGGGCTCGTCGAGCAGCAGTAGGGGCGGGTTGCTAACCAGCGCGCGGGCTAAAAATATCCGCTGTTTTTGCCCGCCCGAAAGCTCGCCTATTTGCTGGTTTTGAAACTCTTGCGCGGCAACTTTTGCAATTGCCGCGGTAACTGCCGTGTTGCGTGCAGCGCGTTTTTTTAGGTCGCTGTCACCAACCGCGCCCATTGCAACTATTTCGCGGGCGGTTGCGGGAAAATCCCAGTATACCGAGTTGTGCTGCGGCACGTAGCCCACCAGCCCGCGTTGCTGCGCAAGCGGTTTGCCGCGATAGTTTACGTTGCCGGAGCTTGTTTTAACAAGCCCCAGCATCGCTTTTAACAGA
The DNA here is from genome assembly GCF_018531145.1 of Canibacter zhuwentaonis. Taxonomy (GTDB): domain Bacteria; phylum Actinomycetota; class Actinomycetes; order Actinomycetales; family Microbacteriaceae; genus Canibacter; species Canibacter zhuwentaonis. Next base: position 167,489 of record NZ_JAHDSZ010000002.1, read on the forward strand.
GTTGATTTTCCAGCTCCGTTTGGCCCTATAACGCCGGTGAAACTGCCCTCGGGAATGCGCAGAGTGGCGTTTTTAAGCGCTGTGTGAGAGCCGTAATTTACGGTTATATCTTCGATGCTGAGCACGGGCTGCAATTTTTACCTCGCTGGTGTGGTAGTTACTGCGCTGGTGCCAGAGCCTTTGCGATTTCTCTGGCGTTGTGCAGCAGGGCTTTGGTGTAGGTATTGGCGCTGTCATCGGCGCTCAGCGTGTCCGCGTACAGCTCCTGCTCGTTAATGTGAACGTGCCAGCCTTTCGCGGTCACAGATTCCTGCAGTGATTTAATTGCCTGCGGATTTGCCTGGCTGTCCATAAAAATGGTCGGGATTTTTTTTGCTGCGATCGTGTCTGCCAGCTCTTTCATCTGCTGCACGCTCAAGCTCGCCTCCGTTGAAATATAGTCGGTTGCCAGCACTTCGAGGTTGTAGGTGCGCCCGAAATAGTTGAATGCGTCGTGGCCGGTGACTAGCACGCGCGGCGCTGACACCTGCGCGAGCAGCTCCTGCGCTTGCATATGAGCTTGCATAATTTCGCCCTGATATTTGGTGGCATTTGCCTTGTAATCTGAGGCGTGTGCCGGGTCGATTTTGGCGATTTTATCCGCTATCGCAGGAATTAGGCTCGCCCACAGCCGTGGATCATTCCAGATGTGCGGATCATACTGCCCCTCTTCATCTGCGGCTTCGTCTAGCTTAATGAGGTTTTCAACCGGCACGAGCTTGCCCAGTTCGAGCTGACGCTCGCCGAGCGGGCGGAAAGCCGCTGTCATTTGCGCTTCAAGATTCAGCCCGTTGTGCACAACAAGATCTGAGGCGCGCATTTTCTCAATGTCTTTGGTTGTGGGCTGGTATGTGTGCGGATCGCCGCCCGGACCAACCAACGTTGTAACGGTAGCGTTTGGCGCAATATTGCTGAGCGCGTCGCCAATGTAACCGCTTGTTGCAAACAATTTTAGTTGCTGCTCTGACGTGCCCTGCTGTTTTGTTTCGGCAGAGCAGGAGGTGATTGCCGCGACCATGCCGCAGATTAGGGTGAGCGCGTATAGTTTTTTGCGAGCTTTTTTGGTTTTGAATAACTTCATGTTTATAGTCTACCCTAAAAATATATTTAGGGTAGACTAAAGTTGTTTATTTTTTGCCCGAAATCCAGATGTACTTAATAATCTGCGTAGACAGGGTTATTTCACCGTGTACGCCACGCGCGGTGAGGGTCTGAGTGAGCGGATCCGCTTTGATAATCTGGAAAATATCGCCGATACTGACGTTGAGCCTAGCCAGATACTGCAGCACCTGCGGGTCTGCGTCGGAGATGCGCTCAACAGTAACGCGCCTGCCGCAATCTTGCAGCGTGAGGGGAACGGCGTTGGGAATGTTGATTTTACCGTCTTTGGAGGGGATCGGGTCACCGTGCGGATCGCGCTCGGGGTTACCCAGCTGGGCTGCTATTCGGTCGATCATCAAATCGCTGCAGGCGTGTTCGAGGTTTTCTGCCTCATCGTGTACCTCATCCCAGCTGTAGCCGAGACTTTTTACCAGGTAGGTTTCAATGAGCCGGTGTCGCCGAATCATTTCGAGCGCGGCAAGACGCCCCTTGGAGGTCAGCTTAATTGAGCCGTAGGGGAGCTTATCAACAAGCTCCGCGAGTACCATTTTTTTCATAGCTTCTGTGACCGTTGCTGAGCGCACCCCGATGTAATCGGCCAGGCGCGAGGTTGTTATCGGGTCGGGGTTCCACTCACTGAGAGCCCAAATGGCTTTCAAATAGTTCTGAAAACTTGTCGATAGGTCGCTCACTGTCACAGTAATAGCATATCCTGGCGCGCGCGTAAAAGGTAATCGGGCAAAAATCTTGGCGAAACTTGCTTAATGAGTGCGCGGCTACTATAATTATTGTTTGCCAGACCGTTGCTAACCCCGGGCGCCAACCCTTCGTCGCTTAGAGCGAACTTTCGCCGAGAGGCGTTGCACGGTCTGGCTTTTTAATATTCTAGAAGCTTATAGATTACCCGAAACGCCCCGAAACATAGTCTTCTGTCGTCTGCTCGGCAGGGTTTGAGAAAATTGTTTTAGTGTCATCGTACTCAACCAGCTTGCCCGGTTTGCCGGTTTCTGCAACGTTAAAAAACGCTGTCATATCTGAGACTCGGGAAGCCTGCTGCATATTGTGCGTCACAATTACAATTGTGTAGTCTTTTTTCAGCTGCTCTATCAGATCTTCAATTGCCAGGGTTGAAATCGGGTCGAGCGCGCTGCACGGTTCATCCATTAGAAGCACAGCCGGAGACACCGCGATTGCCCGCGCAATACAGAGACGCTGCTGTTGCCCGCCAGAAAGTTCCGAGCCGGGCTTATCCAAGCGGTCTTTAACTTCCTTCCAGAGGTTTGCGCCGGTCAGTGATTTTTCGACAAGCTCCTCCGCCGCGGCGCGCGATATTTTGCGGTTGTTGAGCTTTACTCCGGCCAATACGTTTTCGCGAATAGACATTGTGGGAAACGGATTGGGACGCTGAAAAACCATCCCGACCTGACGGCGCACGCGCACCGGATCCACGTTTGGAGCGTATAGCTCTTCGCCATCTAGGAGCACCTCGCCCTCAACGCGCGCGCCATCAATAACCTCGTGCATTCTGTTTAGAGTGCGCAAGAAAGTTGATTTACCGCAGCCGGAGGGACCGATAAGCGCGGTCACAGTGCGCGGGGAAATATGCATTGAGACATCCTCCACAGCAAGAAAGTTTTTGTAGTAGACGTGCAGATTATTTACTTCGATACGCTTTGACATAATTACTCCAGATCTATTTTTGCCCGTGCGGGGCGAATCGTTTAGAAATAACTCGGGCGAGTAGGTTTAGTAGCATTACAATGATAATTAGCGTCAGTGCGCCCGCCCATGCTCTATCAATAAAAGCCGATGCGGGGTTGCCCTGGTTTGTGTATTGCGTGAACACAAACACCGGGATGGTTTGCATTCTGCCGTGGAAAAGGTTTGGGTTGAGGCTGGCAGTTGTGCCAGCGGTGATGATTAGGGGAGCGGTTTCGCCGATAATCCGTGCAATGGCGAGCATTATCCCGGTGGTAATCCCCGTTATCGCGGTTGGCAAAACAATCTTCACAATTGTGAGCCATTTTGTTACGCCGAGCGCGTATGATGCTTCGCGCAATTCTTTAGGTACCAGCCGTAGCATCTCTTCGCTGGATTTAATTACCACGGGAGCCATTAGTACGGCGAGTGAAACCGCGCTAGAAATTCCCAAGCGGACACCCGGACCAAACAGTAGCGCAAACAACGCGAACGCGAACAATCCCGCTACAATAGAGGGGATTCCGATCATTACGTCCACCAGAAAAGTGATTGTTTTGGCGAGCCTGCCACGTCCGTATTCAACAAGGTAAATTGCTGTCATTAGACCTAGTGGCACCGCCATTAGGGTGGCGGCTAAGGTGATTAGAAGAGTGCCCACAAGCGCGTGCAGAGCGCCTCCGCCAGAACCGATAATATTGCGCATGGACGTTGTTAAAAACTCTAAATCAAAACGGGCGCTGCCGAGCTTTATTACCTCTGTGCCTACTGAAATCAGAGGTGCTACAGCAAGCAAAAAAGAGCAGGCGACGAGTCCTGTCATAAGTCGATTAACGGCCTGCCTGCGCCCTTCAGTGGCAAGCGAAACCGTGAAAATAGCGCTTAAATAAAGCACCGCGGTAACAATTCCCGCCCCGAAAATATTGAGCGGATCGCCGTTTGCGCTCGCAAGTAACCAGGCACCTGTAATTCCGATAGTCAAACACACGCCGAGCAGTGCGAGCGGTGCTGCGCGGTGCAGTTTTGCCCCGGAAAGCGTGCTCACTTCTAGTTGTTGTTGCATTAGTTAGCTCCAATTTTTATGTTGTGGCGGTTTATGCTCCAGCGAGCAATCGCGTTAACCAAAAAAGTAACAATAAACAGGATTAAACCGGTGGCGATTAAAACATTAATATTCGCGCCGTACGCCTCCGGGAAGCCGAGGGTGATATTGGCGGCAATTGTGCCCGGGTTATCTGAGCTGAGCAGTTTCAGATTAATTGCACCGGTCGCGGAAAGTACCATCGCAACCGCTGTTGCTTCACCGAGCGCGCGCCCGAGTCCGAGCATCGCGCCTGAAATAATACCGGTGCGCCCCAAAGGTAGCACTGCGGTGCGGATCACCTCCCAGCGAGTTGCGCCGAGCGCGAGCGCAGCTTCCTCGTTAAGGCGCGGAGTTTGCAAAAAAACTTCGCGACAAATTGCGGTCATAATGGGCAGAATCATAACCGCTAAAACAATTGCAGCGGTTAAAATTGTGCGCCCCGTGCCGCTCACAGGTCCGCTAAAAAACAGCGATAGCAGGGGCAAGTCTCCTGCTGCCAGGTGTGTTTTTTCATACAGCGGTTGGACAGCCGGTGCGAGCACTCCAATGCCCCAGAGCCCGAACACCACGCTTGGCACGGCAGCTAGCAGATCCACAACATAGCCGAGCAGGCTCGCCAACCGGCGAGGCGCGTAGTGTGAAATAAACAGAGCAATGCCGATCGCAAGCGGCAGTGATATTGCAAGCGCAAGTCCTGAAGACCAGACAGTGCCAAAAATAAGCGGCGTAACGTAGCTCAGAAAATCGCTTTTTAAGATTGAGGCGTTGCTCTTATCAGCAAAAAAAGCGGGGAGGCTTTTGAAGACTAAAAATATTGCAATAGTGATAAGCGTGGTCACTATCATTGCGGACGCAAAAACCGCGCTACCGCTAAAAACTCTATCGCCGAGCCCGAGTTTACTGCTTGGCGATGATATACCTTTAGTGTTTTTCAACACCGCGTATTTCTCCTATAATCGCTCGTATTTTTTGTTTCGTGGAAGCCGTGAGCGGTGCGCTGCCCGTGTGCTTTGCCGCCTGCTGTTGGGCTTCATCACTTAAAATATGGTTTAGATATTCGCGAGTTAGTCTCGCTTGTTGCGGATCATTGTATATCTGGCACGCGGCAAGATAGCTCACGAGCACAATCGGATAGGTATTAGCTCCCGCCTGCGCGTGTTGCAATTGCAATACGTAGTCAAGCGAGCCGCGCGAGGGTTCTGGCTTTGCGTTATCGAGGGTTGCCGCCGCTGCTTCCGGAGAGATTGGCGTGTACACATCGCCGGTTTTAATTGCCACGGTTCCTAGCTCTTTTGTGCGCGAGGCATCCGCGTATCCAATTGTGCCGTTTCCGTGTTGGATAGCTGCGACTACGCCGGATGTGCCCTGCGCGCCCTCGCCGCCGTAACTACGTTCCCACTCTTCAATCACACCGGCACCCCAGATTTCGGGTGCGGCAGCGTTTAAATACTGAGTAAAGTTTCCGGTTGTGCCTGATTTATCGGAACGATGCACGGGCTTAATGGTCGTATCCGGTAGTTGAACGTCTGGATTTTGCGAGGTTATTTGTGGATCCCTCCAGCTGGTGATCGCACCGGTGAAGATGCCTGCTATGGTTGCCGCATCCATATTGAGACTGCGCACGCCCGGAATATTAAACGCCACCGCGATCGCAGAGACATATGCCGGAAACTCTATAATCTGAGATTCTTTGGTGCAGCTGGCAAATTTTTTAGTTGCAAGCTCTTTTGGTTTGAATGCGCGATCCGTGCCGGCAAAGGCGCTGGCGCCGTTAATAAAAGCTTCGCGCCCGGTACCAGATCCTGCTGGATCGTAGTTTACTGTGACGTGCGGGTTTGCGGTCTGGAATCCCACAATCCACACTTCCTGTGCAGCTCCTTGCGAAGACGCGCCAACGCCCGTGAGTTCACCGTAGAGTGAAGCTGAAGCGGTGGTGTCCGGAGCGGTGCAACCGCTCAATAGACCGAGAGTCGTTAAAATCGCAAGAACCTTTATGCTACGCAAGGGGTTCATTAAACTCCGTTCTGTGTAGGTAATGTAGCATCTATTACAAGTTAATCATACTATAACATCGCAGGTCAGTTATACCGTGGCATTTAACACAGGTTAATTGTGCTCCAGATAGGAAAACGTGGTGGGGTGTTGCCGCGTGTTTTATGCCCTGGTTTATGTGCTTAAATGTGCTCCAATGTAGGGTATATAAGCTCAGCGTTAAGGCGCGGTTTGTAAGCTTTGGACTGTCCCGCAGCAATTTAGAGATAGTTAAAATTTGTTTCAACTGTAACAATTTCGGGTGTTTTGCTCTTAGTGATGTGAAACACAATAAATCCGGCGGGCGGCAGGTGTTTAACGGCGTATAAAAGCTCGCCATCCGGAGCAGCGTTGCAGCCGAGCGCTATTTCGCGCGCAATATCCGGCAATACCGGGCGGTGCGAGCAGATCACGGTGTTCTTGCCAGATGCGAGCGCGGCAGTAACACACTCGCGCAACCTAGCACTGTCTCCAAGATTCCACACATCCTGGCTGATTGCGTCCGTTATTGTTGGCGTAACGCCCAACTTGTGAGCCAGTGCGCTAACGGTGTTGCGACAGCGCTTAGCCGATGAGGTCACAATCCGCCGCAGTCTGTAAGCGGCAAGCTGCGGAGCGAGAGCTTGTGTTTGAGCAAGACCGGCATAGCTCAGCGGTCTTTTATGATCCACCTGATATTCGCCGCCGCGTTTTTCAGCCTGTGCGTGCCGCAGCAGTACCAGTGTAAAAGTATCGCCGCTATTATTCTCAAAGGTTTCAAGAAAGCGTTGCAGTATTTTTTTATCGCGCTCATAGCTTAGTCTTGCGACGGCAGCTGCCGCTGATAACCATCTGAGCGTTGTTACCTCGCTGTTTGGCTTAAAACTGTGCTTTGCTTGCATTTTTGCGGTTACTTTTGCCGCCCAATAGTGCACCTCTTTACACTGCCCAGATTTCAGAGCGTACTCGAGCATCCCGATCTTTGTACCGAGAGTTATGGCATACCCGGTTTCCTCGAGAGTTTCGCGCACAGCAGCCTGCGCGAGCGTTTCGCCGCGATCGAGTTTACCCTTTGGAAAACTCCAATCAGCGTATTTTTTACGCTTTATGAGCAGCACCTGCAGCTCACGCTTGTTATGAGCCGTTGTGTGCAGCCGCCAACACAGGGTGCCTGCGGCGTAGACTCGTGCTCTCACAGGCTTCTCCTTTTGCGCGCCGCGATTCGATCCTGCATTAGCAGCTCTTGTAACCGGGGCAGTTTTTCACCGTTTTTATCGCTTGCAACGCGCGCCCAGCTGTTATCTACCTGCAGCTCCCACAGATCCACCTCAGAATTAAAAGCGATCTCAAACAGTTTTGCAAGTCGCTGTTTCTGCTCTGATGACTCGATGCGCACCAAAACTTCAACTCGGCGGCTGAGGTTGCGGTGCATTAAATCAGCGCTGCCAATATATATTTCACAGTCAGCATCAGGGCCAAACATAAAAATGCGCGAGTGCTCCAGATACCTGCCAAGCACGCTGTGCACACGGATATTCTCGCTTAAACCGGGCACTCCGGCACGCACCGAGCAAATTCCACGCACCAGAATATTGATTTGCACACCGGCAGAGCTGGCCTCGTATAGCGCCTCAATAATATCTTCGTCGACCATCGAATTACATTTAATTTGCACTCGTGCGGCTTTGCCATCTTTCGCACGCGCGGTTTGCGCCGCGATCCGCTCGAGCAGTCCCTTGCGCAATTGCAGCGGCGCTACCAGCAGGCGATCATACTTTGTTTCGATCGCATAACCGGAGAGCATGTTAAACAGTTTTGTGACATCGCGACCAACCTCGCCAGACGAAGTGAACAGCCCCAAATCTTCGTAGATGCGGCTCGTTTTGGGGTTGTAGTTGCCGGTGCCGATATGGCAGTAGTGCGCCAGCCCGTGGCTTTCTTCGCGGATCACATGCACCAGCTTGCAGTGCGTTTTAAGCCCTACCAGCCCGTAAACAACGTGTACACCCGCCTGCTCGAGCTTGCGCGCCCAGTTGATATTTGCCGCTTCGTCAAAGCGCGCTTTAATCTCAACGAGCGCGAGCACCTGTTTGCCGGCCTCGGCGGCGCGGATCAGTGCCGCCACAATAGGGCTGTCGCCTGATGTGCGATACAGTGTCTGCTTGATCGCAACAACGTTAGGATCCTGGCTTGCCTGCTCAATAAAGCTCTGCACTGTTGTCGCAAACGACTCGTAGGGGTGGTGCACAAGCTGGTCATTGCGCGCAATGGCGGCGAATATGTCAACCTTCTCGCTGGTTTTGCCGGTGGCAAAATCTGCTGGAGTCACTGGCACGTGCGGCCTAAACTTCAGATCTGAGCGCGCCAGGGAAACCAACGATGAGAGCCCGTGCAGATCCAGCGGGGAGGGCAGCGTGAACACCTGATTTTCGGCGATGTCAAGCTCTGAGACGAGCAGTTTTATTGTGCGCGCGTCCATATCATCTGAGATTTCAAGGCGGATCGGCGGGCCAAAGCGCCTGCGCAGCAGCTCTTTTTCAAGCGCCTGGATGAGATCTTCCGTTTCGTCTTCTTCAATCACCATATCTTCGTTGCGAGTGACGCGGAAAACGTGGTGGTCGAGCACCTCCATACCGGGGAAAAGCTCGTCGAGCTGGTTTGCGATAAGCTCCTCTATTGCGATAAATCTGATGTTGTGAGCGTCTTCTCTTTTATCCACCCTCACAAATCGCGGCAGCATTTGCGGCACTTTCAAACGGGCAAACTCTGTTTTTTGCGTTTTGGGGTTTTTAACCCTTATCGACAGGTTCAGAGTGCGTCCCGAGATATACGGGAACGGGTGTGCCGGATCCACCGCCAAAGGCATTAAAACGGGGTAGATGTGCGCCGCATAAAACTCTTTGAGAATTTTTTTGTCGGCTTTGTCGAGCTCTTGCCAGCGCACAATTTTAATGCCGGCGGCGGCGAGTGCCGGTTTAATTTGTGTGCTGAAACAGCGGGCGTGGCGTTCTTGTAGCGCGTATGCTCTGGTTATTATCTGTTCAAACACGCGATCGGGCGCAACACCAATGTTGTTTGGCACGGCAAGCTTGGTTAGGATGCGGCGCTTTAGTCCCGCCACGCGCACCATAAAAAACTCGTCAAGGTTGCTCGCGAAAATCGCGAGGTAGTTGGCACGCTCTAGCAGGGGAGTGTCGCTATCTTCTGCCATTTCAAGCACCCGCTGGTTGAATGCGAGCCAGCTGAGTTCACGGTCAATATAGCGGGCGGTGTTATCGGCGCTGCTGTGCACGCCAGTCACTGCCGCGGCAGGATTTGCCTGCTCTGCCTGCTGAGAATTAGCCTCGCGGTGGTTTTTGTTGTGTTGCGCCATGTTCTAATAATCTCACGCATTTGCGATGCTGCCAAATTGGGTATTGTGCCAGTGAAAAAAAAAAAGATATATTGTTTTTAGTAATAAGCACTAATTCCTAGGAGAGGGAAAATGAAAAAACAGCTTGCAACAGGGCTTGCCATCACTATTGGGGCTGCGCTTTTGGGCGGAGCTGCTAACTACATTTTTGAAGGTAACGTTCTCAACGCTATTGTCGTTACGCTGATAGGGTTTGCGATCGGCTCTGCCGTGCTGGGGATCTTATTTTTAAGCGGACGCAAAAGGTGACGCTCAAACACGGTATGAGGTGAAGTAATGGCGGCTCTAAAAGTAGATAAAGTAAGTATGAAGTACGGTTCTAATACCGTGCTTTCTGATATCAGCTTCAGCATCTCCCCGGGTGTGATCCTGGCAGTGTTAGGCTCTAACGGGGCTGGTAAATCAACGTTGATGAAACTTGTTAGCGGGCTTGCTAAGCCTAGCTCTGGTAGCGTTAAAATTTTTGGCGCTAATCCTAATCAGCACGCAAGCAGAACGAAGCTTGGGGTTGTTCCGCAGCAAACCAATCTGCCTAAAGATTTAACGCCCCTTGAAGTGGCTCTTTTTGTAAGCTCGCAGTTTCCCTCTGATACACAAAAAGCAAAGAGTGTGCGTGAACGCTGCCTGGAGCATTTAGCCGAGTGGAGCATAGATACTTTCGCGAGTAAACGCATTCGTGATTTATCAGGCGGGCAGGAGCACAGGGTGAGCGTTGCTTTAGCGTATTTAGGGAATCCGCCATCGCAGCAACAAGCAACCCAGCTGAACCCGTCGCGAAATCCCAAACATAACTCTCCCTATTAACCCTAGCCAACTTTACAAGCAACTTAGCCACATAAGAAGGAGTTAAAACAACATCATTTAACTTATCCTGCGTAAACCCCAACCACGAATACATCTCATTAAAAAGCTTCCCCGTGAAATCAGTTGTTAAACCAATTTTATAGTAAATACCCAAGTCATCAACCACTTTTGAAAAAATCCTTTTAAGCTGACTTTCCCCGTTGCCATCAACCTGTTTATTTATATTTTCCGACAACAAAGTATTTTTAAGCGTTCTAAGGATTGAATCTTGCTTATCGATCGGCAAATTTTTCTTTGCCAAAAACACTTCTATTTTTCTAGCAACTATTTCACCATCCGTGCTCCCCGGCTCCGTTAACGATTCTAAATCTTTTTCTTCAAGAGGCTTTACCTTTCCAGGCACACCCAGTGTTGCCATTATTACAGCACACACCAAATAAACTCTATCGTTTTCACCCAATCCTTTTTCATCCCTGAAAATATCATTGTTCAGCTTCACCAAACTCGCATCAATTTCCTGT
>NZ_JAHDSZ010000003.1 GCF_018531145.1 Canibacter zhuwentaonis
TTTCTGCCCCAAACCCAAGTTTTCTTTTGAAGCAGCAACAAAATAAACACCTATTAAAAGCTCTATTTCACCGGCTATATTCCGGTAACCTGTCACCCCAATAGCTATTACATCAGTATAAGTTGTATACTGCAGAATTGCGTTTGCATAATGAACTGCACCATTTACCGCGTAACCGTTAATGTTTATGTAATTAGGCTCATTATTATCTTTCCTGTTAGCTACATTGCCTTTTGCATCAAGCCTGACGAGTTTATCTTTATACCCCTTATACTCAATCAATACGGGATAGTTTTTTAGACGCTTATCTTGTAGCAACAGTTTAGCGTCGGGTATATTCCCCCCCCCC
>NZ_JAHDSZ010000004.1 GCF_018531145.1 Canibacter zhuwentaonis
GCTTACCCTGGCGAATAGCAAACCAGGCAATAACCGAAATGTTCATAAAGGTAAACGCGATTAGCGCACCGAAGTTAATAACCGACGCCACAGTATCTAGGTCAAGGAAAATCGCACCAAGGCTCACCAGACCAACAATCAGCACGTTGGTCAGCGGGGTGTGAGTTTTCGGGCTAACGTGACCAAAGACGCGCTTTGGCAGCACACCCTTGCGACCCATAACCATGAGCATCCGCGACACCGAAGCGTGTGAAGCAAGCCCTGAAGCCATCGTTGCCGCAAAACCAGCCGCAGTGAAGAACCACATAAACACGTCACCACCGGCAATAAAACCGAAGTGTGGCAGCGGATTGCCAGTGTACTCTGCAAACTCGCTCACATCTGGCCAGCGCTGCTGCGCAAAATAGCTGCCGAGCAGAAAAATAGCGCCGCCAATCAAAACTGTGATCAGAATTGCGCGCGGCATCACGCGCTGATCTTTCGCCTCCTGCGCATACACTGTGACCGCGTCAAAACCGATAAAAGAGAAGCATACGAGCGTTGCGCCGTAAATAATGTTGGTCATATCAAAATCAGTTCCCACAAACGGAGCACCGCTTAATAAACTACCTGTGCCACTTCCCTTAGAAATTTGCATCGAAATCAACACTGTGAAAATAACCATAACTGCCAGTGAATAGGCAAGCAGAATCTCGTTAAAATTAGAAGTACCGCGCATCGACAGCGCAACCGATCCCGTAATAATCACAGCGAACACCACCACGAACATCCACCCGGGCACATCCGGGAATACATATTCCATGTACAGACGCAGAATTAGCACGTTCGCCAGCGGAAATAGCAGGTGACCAAGCAGTGCTATCCAACCCACAAGGAAACCCACGTTCGGGTGAATTGCTTCGCGCGTATAGGTGTATGCGGATCCCGCACCCGGAAAAGCACGCACCAATTTACCATAGCTAATAGCCGTAAACGTCATTACAACGAGCGCCATAAGATATGCGGTTGGCACCGCGCCGTTAGTACGCTCAGAAACCAGGCCGAATGTGTTATAAACAACCATTGGGGTCATATATCCTAGACCCAGGAAAACAATCGCCCGAAGGTCGAGGCTGCGCTTCAGCTGCCCCTGTTGTGCTTGCTGTGACATCGTCACTCCTATTCTTGTAAACGCCTTTACCCTTTACTGAAAAGAGCAATTACCATTTTTCACCACAGCTAATAGTAGTACCAGATTCACGGACATTTCTTATCGTTTTTAAGAAAACTCTAAGTATAGTTTTTAATTTTTCAATCTACTATGAAGTTGGACGCGCTAGAGTTTATGCATTATGACAAAATTATTATCTTTAGCGGATGCTAACAGCCGCGGTTACACTCGCGGCACGGTCAAACAGCACCGGCAACGCTAAACCCAATCACGTACAATTGAGTTTAATAAGCGGATCACCCAGGCAGACTCCGTTTCCTAGTCGTATCACAGTAAATTGAGGGCGGTACGGAGTCGATGCGCAACAGCGGCTGGCGGATTCGCTCAAAACACCGTCTAACTACCACGCAGTGCCGGATACGCCGGTTAATGCTAACTTTCGGAGGATACAATGCGAATTGCAGCGCTGATTATCGGAACAGCTTGTGCTGCGAGCATCGCGTTCGGCAGGCACACCTTCGGTTTTGCGGGAGCAACAGCGCCCTTGTATTTTGCGATCGCCGCAGTGTATTTAGCGCTCACAATTATGCTCGTGTTGCGCCTGCACAAAAACGCTCGCGCGCAAATTAGGGCAAGGGGTCGCGCGCTAACAATCTGGCTGCTGATTTCGTGGGGGTGCGCGCTCGCTTTCGCCGTAACTGCGCCCGATGCCCAAGCGGATCAGACCCTCGCCACAATCACTGCCCCGCCCGGAGCGAGTGCTTTTGCGCTGGATATGTCAATCGCGTTCAGTAATCCCGCTGCAATTATCTCTTTTTCCGCAATAATCGGCGCGAATATTGTGGCGTATCTAAAAGGTCGCCAGGCGCAAAAACCGGGTAGCAATCTTTAAGTGGCGGAGGATAGGGGATTTGAACCCCTGAGGGCGTTAACCCAACACGCGTTCCAGGCGTGCGCCATAGGCCGCTAGGCGAATCCTCCAGGTGGCGCAAAAAAGCGCCTCTCCTATTTTAGCCTAGTTTAGCGCCGGACGCGATGTGACAGACACCACAGGGGCAACGTAGCAGGCGCGCAGATGCGATAAGAGCGCGTGCTGTAGGTGGTGCATCACAGCTCAGCGGCGATAACCAGCGCCACGGCTTAGATGTGACAACCAGCGCAAATTATAGACCCCACGGCGGCGGGGTAATCCACTACACAAAAAGGGAGCGGGGGCTTGCACACCGTGCTCACCCCGCTCCCTAACAGCGCTTAACTAGGCTTCGTCAGCAACCTTATTAAAACCGGTCACAGGCTCCGACTCATCAAAACCCTTAGGCTGTTTGTTGAAACCACCGGTGATAAACGCCAAGTAAATCACACCAACTCCCAGCCAGATAAAACCAACCGTGAGCGAGATTTCATCAAGATTAACCCACAGCATAACCGTGAGCAGCGTTGCGATAACAGGCATCACGATGTAGTTGAAAATATCCTTGCCGTTTTTATGCTTACCCTGGCGAATAGCAAACCAGGCAATAACCGAAATGTTCATAAAGGTAAACGCGATTAGCGCACCGAAGTTAATAACCGACGCCACAGTATCTAGGTCAAGGAAAATCGCACCAAGGCTCACCAGACCAACAATCAGCACGTTGGTCAGCGGGGTGTGAGTTTTCGGGCTAACGTGACCAAAGACGCGCTTTGGCAGCACACCCTTGCGACCCATAACCATGAGCATCCGCGACACCGAAGCGTGTGAAGCAAGCCCTGAAGCCATCGTTGCCGCAAAACCAGCCGCAGTGAAGAACCACATAAACACGTCACCACCGGCAATAAAACCGAAGTGTGGCAGCGGATTGCCAGTGTACTCTGCAAACTCGCTCACATCTGGCCAGCGCTGCTGCGCAAAATAGCTGCCGAGCAGAAAAATAGCGCCGCCAATCAAAACTGTGATCAGAATTGCGCGCGGCATCACGCGCTGATCTTTCGCCTCCTGCGCGTACATTGTGATCGCGTCAAAACCGATAAAAGAGAAGCATACGAGCGTTGCGCCGTAAATAATGTTGGTCATATCAAAATCAGTTCCCACAAACGGAGCACCGCTCAGCAGGGTGCCCGTGCCGCGTCCTTCAGAAACCTGCATTGAGATCAGCACCGTGAAAACAATCATTACTGCCAGTGAGTAAATAAGCAAAATGCCGTTGAAGTTGGAGGTACCGCGCATCGACAGCGCAACCGATCCGGTAACAATCACGGTGAATACTACCGCGAACATCCACCCGGGCACGTCAGGGAATGCGTATTCCATGTACAGACGTAGAATTAGAATGTTCACCAGCGGCAACAGCAGATAGTCGAGCAACGCGATCCAACCAACTATGAACCCCAGGTTTGGGTGAATTGCTTCTCGCGTATAAGTGTATGCAGATCCCGCGCTCGGGAAGGCACGCACCATTTTGCCATAGCTAATAGCGGTGAACGCCATTACAACGAGCGCCACCAAATATGCGGTCGGCACCGCGCCGTTAGTACGCTCAGAAACCAACCCAAACGTGTCGTAAACAACCGTTGGGGTCATATAACCAAGACCCAAACCAACAATAGCCCAGAGACCGAGATTACGCTTCAGCGACCCCTGCCGTACCTGCTTTGACATCAGCACTCCTAATCTCTTGTAGACGCCTTTACCCTTTAGTGAGAAGACAACTATTAGTTTTGCCCCACAGTCACTATGATACCGCCTACGCAAACGTCTCTTAACCAATTTTAAGAAAACTAAATATAGTTTACTTAATTTTTCCAAAATATATAAAGTTTGGCAGGGTATGATTAGTATGTTATGGTAAAATTCTCATCACTAGCGGATGCTAACAAGCACGGTTACACAATCACGCACGAGCCTGCGCAAAGTCGCTTTGCACTCTATGATCAGGCGGAAAACCTGCTCGGCGAGGCACACTACACGCTCCTTGGCGAAACTGAGATTGACTTCGATCACACTGTTATTTCCCCAAACCTACGTGGCACCGGGCTGAGCGCAATTCTAGCCGAGGTCGCAATCACCAGCGATCTTGCTAAAACTCACAAAATCGCGGCCAGCTGCTGGTTTATCGCAAAATATCTAAACCGCGCTACACAGCAAAATGCTGTCGCTGCGCCAAATCACGATACAGCGGAACGTTCTTAATCAGCTCGTGATGAGTTCCCGAGCCAATAACTCGCCCGCCATCTATTACGATAATTAAATCCGAATCCACAACCGTAGCAAGCCGGTGCGCAACAACCAGCACCGTGCGATCGTTTGCGACCGCATCTATCGCTTCACGCATTTTCGCCTCATTAACACCGTCAAGGCTAGCGGTTGATTCGTCAAGCAGCAGCACAGGTGTCTGCGCCAACAGTGCGCGGGCAATTGCCAAGCGCTGCTTTTCACCGCCAGAAAGCATAATTCCATGCTCACCAACCTCCGCGTTAAGCGCCTCAGCTATGCTCTCAGAACGATCAAGCAACTTACCCAAATTCACCTCACTCAAAACGCGCTCGCATTCTGCATCCGATGCCTTAGGATTCGCCAGCAGTAGATTCTCGCGCAGCGAGCCCGCCAAAACCGGCGCGTCCTGCTCAACATAGCCGAGCTGTGCACGCAAGTGCTCGCGCTGCAGGGCGCGGATGTCATAACCGGCAAAGCGGATTGTACCCGCATCGGGATCACTAAAGCGCTCGATCAGGTTTAGCACAGTTGATTTTCCCGAGCCAGACGGGCCGACAATAGCCACGCGCTGGCCTTTTTTAACGGTGAAGGAAACCCCGTGTAAAACGGCTGTTTCAACGATTTTAGGGGGAACATAGACGTTTTTGGCCTTCCGGTCAACGATTTTACGCGCATCCACCCGATCGGGGGCAGCAGAGCGGTATGTGAAGTACACATCGTCGAACTCGATCAGCGTCTCACCCGACCGCATCTGGTTCACAGCCTCCCACACATCGAGCTGCAGCACCTGCTGTGGCACTGGAGACCGCGCAACCAGCGGCGCGGGAGCAGGTGTCACGTCAGGCAATGCGTCCGTTGCAACCGGCTCAACTGGCTGCGGCACAAACTCGGTCGCCACCTGTGACCGCGCGCTGTAAATATCGGTGCTCGCGTTAATCGCGTCAAGTTCTGGCTCGGTTTGCAGTCTAATAATCTCCTGGATTCTGCCGAGCGCACCCAGCGCCTGGCTCACCGCAGCAACCGCACCAAAAATCTGCCCGAGCGGCACTATTAAAAAAAACACGAAAATAATAAAGCTCACAAGCTGCGCAATCGTAATATGCCCAGCGGCAACGCGATAACCTCCTAGTCCCAGCACCACAAGAAAAGAAAGCTGCAGTGCAATAAACGACACCGGCACAACAAGCGCCGAGAGTTTTGCAACCCGCAGCCCCAAAAAGTAAGCCTTTTCCGCCTGCCCGTAAAGCACTTCCGCCTCACGCTCGCCAGCTCCGGCGGCGCGAATCGTGCGGATTCCACTCACGGTGCGATCCACGCTCGCAGCAAGGTCACCAACCTGCTGCTGCGTTTGCGCCACCAGCGGGCGCATTTTAAGCGAAATCATAACAACCACGAGCGAGCCAAAAACAACCACGGCAATTGTGCTCGCAAACAGCGCCGGATCAATCACAGCCATCGCAATTAGCGCGCCAACCAGCAGCAACGAGCCGCCCAGGGCCTCCACAAGCCCCTGAGTTAGCACCGCGCGCAACAGGGTTGTATCACTACCGATCCGCGACACAAGATCGCCGTTGCGCCGCCTGTCAAACTCCGGAATCGGTAAAAACACGAGCTTGCGGATCAGCGAGCGGCGCGAATACAGCACCACCGCCTCACCCATCCGCTGCAGCAAATAGTGCTGAAACCCACTTAACAGTGCGCTGCCAACAACACACAGCAAAAGCGCCACAATCAGCAGCCCCAGCGCCTGCTCGTGCTGCACGCGCCTAATAACCTCGCCCATAATAAGCGGCTGCAAAAGCGACACAACTGCGCCAATAACGCCCAGCGCAATCGCCAGCACAAGCACCTTGCGCTGCACAAACAAATACGGCAGCAGCTCCCGTAAACTAGCCTTTAACAGGTCGGGGCGAGCGGATTTTCTGGCCATTATCAGCGCGCAAACTGTGCAATGTTTTTTAACGTGCCGACCAGGTGCAGCGCGGCTGCCGCCGCCTCACGCCCTTTAGCTTCGGCGGATCCTGACGCACCCGAGCGCGCCACCGCCTGCTCCACGTTGTCAACCGTGAGCACGCCAAAACCAACCGGTTTGCCAAAATCAAGCTGTACACGGGTCAGTCCGCCTGTCACCGCGTCGCACACGTAGTCAAAGTGCGGCGTGCCACCGCGCACAATCACGCCGAGACACACAATCGCGTCAAATCCTGCCTGCGCGGCTGCCTGCGCGGCGAGCGGCAGCTCAAACGAGCCTGCCACATGAAACAGCTCAGCTGTTGCCCCGGCTTCAGTAATCGTTGCGAGCGCATCCGCCACCATCGAATCGATAATGTGCGTATACCAGCTTCCCGCTATCACCGCGACATTCAAACCTGGCGCATGAACTTTCAACTCTGCCGCACCGGCACCTGACATAGTAGGACTCCCTAAACCGTTTTGTTTTACACCATAAATCTAGTGCCATTATTTTTATAAAGCCTGAGTTAATTAGACAGCCGGTGGCGCATTTTTTCACCCTTAACACGCAGGTAATCTAGGCTCTCTGGCGGGGCTTCAACGATTATCGGCAAACTCTGGGCAACTTTAATGCCGTGTTTTGTGAGCTGGTCTTCTTTATCTGGATTGTTTGTCATCAACCGCACCTCAAAAACTCCCAGGTTTGCGAGTATCGCAGCCGCCGTTTCGTAGTCGCGCCCGTCCACAGGAAGCCCCAGCTCCTCGTTTGCCTGCACGGTGTCAAAACCCCGCTCTTGCAGGCTGTACGCGCGCAGTTTGTTGCTCAGCCCGATACCGCGCCCCTCGTGCCCTCGCAGATAGAGCACGATACCGCCCTCGCTAGCAATTGTTTGCAACGCCGCGTCCAGCTGCCCCGCACACTCGCACTTTAGCGAGCCAAAAGCCTCGCCCGTCAAGCACTCCGAGTGCAGCCGCACCGCAGGCACAGCGCCAGATACAACCTCGTTAATAATGGCAACGCTGTCAATGCCGGTGCGCAAATCACGGAACGATTTCATACGCAGTTTGCCGTATTTTGTTGGCACTAGCGTATCCGCCTGCAGCGCAACCTTGCTGCGCAGGCGCACAAAATCAATATCGCTCACAGCCGCGACGACAGCCGGCTCGTTATCGCATAGGTAGGCGACCAAATCTTCAATAGTGATCACCGGCACGCCCTCTGCCGCGCCAAACTCCAGCAACTGCGGCAGGCGCATCATTTCGCCGTCCGCGCCCACAATCTCGGCAATCACACCAACCTCAGCAAGCCCCGCTAATCGCATTAGCTCAACCGCCGCTTCCGTATGCCCGGCACGCGCACGCACCCCACCGGCGACCGCGCGCAGAGGCAGAATATGCCCCGGCCTGCGCAAATCATCCGCTGTTGCCTGCTCATTAGCAAGCACATGCAAAGTTGTCATCCTGTCGTGAGCGCTAATGCCTGTTGTAACACCTCGGGCGGCGTCAACCGTGACCGTGTACGCGGTTTGCCTGGTGTCTTGATTGTGCTGCACCATCATCGGCAGATCCAAGCGATCGGCGATTTCAGCGCTCATCGCCGCGCACAGCAACCCCGAACTGTGCTTTACCATCCAGGCAATTAAATCGCGGCTGGCCAACTGCGCAGAAATTATAATATCGCCCTCGTTTTCACGGTCGGCGCTGTCAGCAACAATCACCGGATGCCCCGCAGCAATTTCGGCGATTGCCCGCTCAATTTTAGCAAGTGCCACTTATAATTCTCCCGTTTCTACTGAGTTTTCACGCGCTTTAAACCCCGCGAGCCGGGCCAAATGCCGCGCAAAAATATCTGTTTCAATGTTCACACGATCACCGCAGCGCAACTGTCCCAGGGTGGTCGCGGTCAGGGTCTCTGGAATCAGTGCAACCTCAAACCACTGCTCTACCAATTCTGCTGCGCCGCCATTTTTTGGCGGATCAGCAACCGCCGCAACGGTGAGCGAAACACCATCAACGCACACCGAGCCCTTATCAACCAGCAGCATACTAATTTCGGGCGCAACCGCGAAGCGGATAACCTGCCATTGATCTCCGAAGCGCACCTTACGCACCCGCGCTATGCCGTCAACGTGACCCTGCACAATATGCCCACCCAACCGCGTGTCAAGCTGCATTGCGCGCTCCAAATTCACACTGTCACCGACGGTTAACCCGCCAAGCACCGACACGTCAAGGGTCTGTTGCATAACATCAGCACTAAAACACTCGCTATCGTAGTCAGCGACCGTGAGGCACACTCCAGAAGTTGATATTGAGTCACCACGCTTCACCTCCGCCACAATCTCCGGCGCTTGCACGGTTATCCGCGCGCCGTCACCTGCGGGCACAATCTCAACAACCCGCCCTATTTTTTCAACTAATCCTGTAAACATAATTCCCCCGCTAGTGAATAACTCTAGAGCACGAACCCTCTAATAAGTTCATCACCGTCGAGCAGTGTACGCTCAACTCGCTGCAGCCGCAGCATTTCAATGATACTGGCAACCCCGATGTCTGTGAGCGCCGTGCCAGCGCCGCCGAGCAGGGTGGGGCTCTGGTATATCAGCACCTCCGAAACCAGATTTTCCCGAAAAAACGCGCTTATCAGAGCCGGTCCGCCCTCGAGCAGCACTGAGTTAATGCCGTGCCGCTGCATATCTTGCAGGTGTGCGCGCAAATCTGCACCGCTATACTGCAGCGGATCTGCCGCTCCCGCGATGGTTTTAAGCGCCGGATGCTCTCGCACCCGAGCAGTTGCGGGGATTTTGGTCGCGCTGAAAACAACCGGCAACGGCTGCTGCCGCGCCGACACCAGCAGTTCACCGGCGCTGTTTCTTGCCGTTAGCGCCGGATTATCTGCGCGCAGCGTGCCACCACCAACGGCGATCGCGTCAAAGCGCGCGCGCTGCTGGTGCACGTTAGCGCGCGCGGCAGCACCCGTTATCCACTTGCTGCTGCCATCCGCCGCGAAAACCCGCCCGTCAAGACTCTGCGCCCACTTCGCCGTGACCTTCGGCAGTGTAATATTTTTGGCGAGCCACTGCTGCCAGTTGGCCAGCAGCGAGTCTGTTTGCACGCTTAAAACACCGCCCTGCGTTTTAATTCCGGCGCGTTGCAGGGTTGCTGCCCCGCCACCTGAGCGCCGCCCGGGGTCAGTGCTGCCGTAAACAACCCGCGCCACACCGGCGGCTATCACCGCATCCGTGCACGGGGGCGTTTCACCGTGATGGTTGCACGGCTCCATCGTCACAACCAGGGTCGCGCCGGGCGCTTTGTAATCAAGCAGCTCGAGCGCCTTAATTTCCGCGTGAGCCGTTCCCGCCCCGGCGTGATATCCGGTCGCCAGAGTGTTGCCCTGCGCGTCTAAAATAACGCACCCCACCTGCGGGTTTAGCCCTGCGCTTGGACCCTTAGCGGCCGCAGCGAGAGCATCCCGCATCGCAGTCTCTAACACGCAGTCTGGCAATACTATCTCGCTTGTTTAAGCAAGTCCCATTGCTTTGTACACCCGGGTTACAGTCGCCGCAGCAACCTCGTTAGCTCGCTCTGCAGCACACTCGAGCAGCTTGTCAAGCTCTGCCGGATCCGCCAGCAATTCGGTTGTACGCTCTCGTGCCGGCGCAAACTCTGCTTCAACCACTTCTGCAACGTCTTTTTTGAAATCGCCATAGCCGCGCCCCGCGTACTCGTTCTCGAGCGCATCGATGCTCTTACCGCTGAGCGCCGCATGAATTGTGAGTAAATTAGAAATACCCGGTTTTTCTTGCGGATCGTATCGCACCTCACCATCGGCGTCTGTTATCGCGCGCATAATTTTCTTACGATTCTTTGCCGGATCGTCGAGCATATTAATAAGCCCGGCGTCACTCGCGGCAGATTTTGACATCTTAGAAGTCGGATTCTGCAGGTCGTATATTTTCGCTGACGCCTCCTGAATCTGCGCTTCTGGCACCACGAAAGTCTGCCCAAAACGACTATTAAAACGGACTGCGAGGGTGCGGGTCAGCTCCACGTGCTGCCGCTGATCCTCACCAACAGGCACAAAATTGGTGTTGTACAGCAGAATATCGCTCGCCATCAAAATTGGGTACGTGAAAAGCCCCACGGTTGTTGCGTCGCTGCCGTAACGCTGCGATTTGTCTTTGAACTGCGTCATTCTGCCAGCCTCGCCAAACCCGGTCAGCGTGTTTAACGCCCACGCGAGTTCTGCGTGCCCGGGCACGTCTGATTGCACGTACAGCGTTGCTAGCTGCGGATCAATCCCCCCGGCAATGTACTGCGCCGCAGTGCGCCGGGTACGCGCACGCAACTCTTTGGGATCCTGCGATACGGTAATTGCGTGTAGATTAACAACGCAAAAAAAGCAGTCGTTTGTTTGCTGTTTTTTAACCCACTGTTGCAAAGCGCCAATATAGTTACCCAAGTGCAGAGAGTCTGCGCTAGGCTGCATTCCAGAAAAAATTACGGGTTTTATGCTCATTATTTAAGTCCTGCTTTAGAAATTAGATTTTATAGTCTGCTATCACCGGAGCGTGATCTGACCAGCGCGCATCATAGTTTGGATATCGTGCAACTTTATAGTCAACAACCACCGCCGCCAAAGCGGGAGTTACCACGTGATAGTCAATTCTCCAGCCGGTGTCGTTATCAAATGCCTGCCCGCGATTTGACCACCAGGTATAGGGGCCGTCTACTTCGCCAGCGTATTTACGCCCCACATCGGTGTATCCAAGCCCCGTTTTCACAGTTCCGTCTACGCACGTTATGTCTTCGCCTTTTGCACCAAAAAATGCGTCAAAATAGCTTCGCTCGGCAGGCAAAAAGCCACTTTTTTTGCAATTTCCGCGCCAGTTTTTAATATCAAGTTCGCGGTGCCCCACGTTTAAATCACCAACTATCGCAACGTAATCTGTAACACTGTAAAGCTCATTCAAGCGTGCAGTCATCGCCTCGAACATCGCCCATTTTTGCTCCTGCCTTGGTGTATCCACCTCACCAGAGTGCATATAAACGCTCACAACCGTTACCGTTTTATCACCTATTTGATAATCCGCCTCAAGCCATCTACCACCCGCTGCCGCCGCTTCACCACCAATTCCACGTCTTACAAGCAGAGGTTTTGTTTTGCTTAACAACGCCACTCCGGCACGACCTTTTTCCTCAGCTTCATCGTGTTCAATATGCCAGCACGAATTAACTAATTCAATAAGCTGCTCCGTTGTAGCACGCACTTCTTGTAGCGCAACCACATCGGCTGCGCATTCACTAAGCCAATCTGCCATGCCTTTGCGGTAGGCGGCACGCACACCGTTAACATTAACCGAAGCTAAACGAAACTGCTCTGACATACGGTTAATTCTACCCGTGTCTTGCTTGAAAAAAGAACAAGAACCGCTTATGTTTCACGTGAAACATAAGCAATGATTTCTAAGTTGTTATCTGCGCTCTGGTATTAATTCACCCACACAAAAAGTCCACCAACCACAAACCCCTGAAAACACCTAATCAAACAGCGTTTGCAATGGTTCAATATCTGTCACACACCGCGCATCTGCTAAGACTACCCACCCAGCCACTTGAGGGAGATAAATAGCTCCCTCAACGTTTCCGCAGCAGAACAGCAGCGACCGCGCAGCCGACACCCAGCAGCACCAAGGACACAGTATTCGCGAAACCGGTTATATCACTAACCACGTGCCGAGACCACAGCAGCCCAAAGACTCCTCCCGCGAGCAAAAACAACACCGCAACACCCAACAAAATTTTTGAAATTTTTGACATGGCTTCCCTATTCCTACTTCCCAATCTCAATCAATCCTTGCCGCGACAGCCACCGCAAAACAAGTATAAAGCACGCCACAGTCGCAAGCACCGCAGAACCTGTAACGGACACAAGCACAATGAGTGATACACCCTGGGGCGAGTTAGCAAAACTGTTGACGCTCAACATAGAAAGACAGAATGCAACGAGCAGAGCTGTAGCGTCATTACTCCAGAAGACACCTGCCAGCAACGACAACAGATACAGCGCCGAAGCCAGTAGCCCGGTAAGCCCCGCAGCCACCACAATCATCACCACAAACTCGCTTTCTGCCTGCAGCACTGTGAGAATCACCGCAGAGCCGCCCATTAACACGAGCAGGTTGGTCAACACGGAAGGCCAAGCTACGCTCATAACATCACGCGCGACGTAGTACCCAGCAGTGCGCGGATACGACAGATACATTGACCGATAACGCTTGTGATACAGGGTGAGTATGCCTTTGCGCTGCCAGAAAGTATCGGTAACCGTGAACACCCAGGCGCAAATGGCAAACGAAATAAACCAGGCTAACGGAGCAGTGACAATATTGCTCTCTGCTGCAAGCGAAAGCACCACACCAAAAAAGACAATCGCGAAGGCGAACACCCCAAGGCGCAGGGCAACCATAATTATCAGATGCTTGCGTGTCAGCCGCATCGGATAGGTGATATTCATGTGCGCTCCCTCACTGAAGTGTTGTCAATCATAAAAGTTGTATGCCTCACGCCCGCAAACATGGTTGGGTCATGCGTAACGATCAGGCTAATCCGACCTTCTGCCGCGTGGCTGTCAAGTATTTTAACAAGCAGTGTTTTGCTCTCAGCGTCTAGGGAATTTTCTGGCTCGTCAAGCAGCAACAGGCTTGGGGAATTAATCCATGCGCGCGCCAGCGCCAAACGCATCCGTTGTCCTGCAGACAGGCTTTCTGTCGCAGTATCAATCTGCTGTGTAAGATCAAAACGCTCAAGCGTTTCTGCTACTGAAACGCGCTGAGAAAAATGCGCCGCGTGATATTCTAGAGTTTTACGACAGGTCATACCTGGATAAAACACCGGATCACCAATCAACGCACCCATATCCTCACGCGGATATCTCAATGGTGACTCTTTGCTAGGTGCCGCAGGCGATACCGCAAACGTGACGCGACCTGCGCTTGGTCGCAACATACCCGCAACAACTTTCAAAAGAGTCGTTTTGCCAGACCCGTTCGCCCCGGTAAGCAACACAGTATCACCAGCAGACAAAGAGAGAGAAATATTCTTTAAAATCTGTTTGCCATTTACCGCACAAGACAAAGAGTCAACTTCAACACGTCCGATCATTCTCTCTTCCTCAGTCTACTAATAGCTAACACAAAAGGCGCAACAAACCAGAAAAATAGAACGGAAAAGTCTCGCCATAATTCTGTATAGGTAACGTTTAATAATCCCTGAGACCATTCCAGAACTCGTAAACCAGGATAAAACGGTAGTAGCCAGTGAATTAAAACTAACCAATCAGGAAGCCTGTCGGCCGGATACAAAAGCGGCGTAAATAAAAATGCGATCAGGGCCAACGCTTGACTAAGGAGCTGAACAAGCCCAAGTTTAAAATAGAGAGCCAACACGATACCAAGACCTACATAAATACAAACCAAAAGCATCGCGAATAGAAATGACTCTAAGCGAATTGGTGGAAGATTACGAAACTTTAACATAGCCACGAAAAAGCTAATGACAAATCCAAGCGATGACATAATTAACCAAACAAAAAGCTCAGATAAAAAGATCGTAGATCGACGAACAGGCAATGTTTTTACATAATCTACGTATCCGCTCAAATTGCTTTCGGAAATAATTTGGGGGCAAATAGAAAGACCGATTATTATTGAGCTCAGTAACCAGACAGAACACAAAGTCTTACCACTGGTAATTGGTGATGAATCTTGAGAATGACCAGCAATTAAAGGTAATCCCCAAAAAACTGCAAGACTAAAAAGTATTTGAACACCGGGGAGTACAACCCATAAAGCTTTGTATCGTAGGAAAGTAAACCATAGGATGCCCACGATTTGGTTGGCTGAAGTCATTTTTCCAGCTCCCTTGTATTGAGCGCCTGCAAGCTTTCATAAATGTCGGCAAATCGGGGAGTAAAAGCAGCATTAAAATCGTGGATAGTTCCGGCGGTCATTTGATTCTCTATGGATCCCAAAAAAGAAATGATATCTTTTCGAGGAACGATATAAACAACTTTGTTTCCGACAGCCTCGGAGATATAATTCTTAGAATAATCCGGAATAAACCGAGTGTCGTAGACCACCTCAAAACGAACGTTATCGGTAAGTTTAGAAAGACTCTTTGTTTGACCGGAATAAACCAACTCTCCGTTATTAAGAACCAGAACATGGGAGGAATTAGCATCAATTTCATCCAAGTTGTGAGAGGTGACTATAAAAGTTCTCCCTTTATCGGTTTGAGTTCGCAAGAAATCCCACATTAAGGAACGTCGCTCAGGGTCAACATCATTAGTTGGCTCATCCAAGAGGGTGTAAGAAGCCCCTTGGATAAGAGCCATTCCCAGTGACACAAGACGAAGTACGCCCCCGCTAAGGCTCTCTGAAGGAGATTTTGCCCAAGCGTCAAGTTTAAGAGCCTCGAAATATTCTGCAATGTTGCTTCGTGCTTGATTTCGAGATATTCCCCGAATCATAGCAGCGCTCATTAGAGCTTCCTGGGGCGTGACTCCACGCAAATAAGCATAGCTTTGAGTCATAAACGCGAAAGTTTCACGACATTTATTTGGGTGGCGCAAAATATTTTGTCCAGAATCTATACGAACTTCACCGTAACTGGGTTTGATATTTCCTGAGAGGATTCCCATCAAAGTCGATTTGCCAGCCCCATTATGTCCAGTCAAACCGATAATGTTACCGTCCTCACTCGACCAGCTGACTGAACGTAAGGCATATTTTCTTGATAGCCTGTAACGCTTACTAACCTCAAGTATCTCTAGAGCCATCTGAAACCTCCTTGGGGTAAATCAACCAGGAGCGGAAACACCCAGCAAGCAAGGTAAATGGTATCACAAAAAATAGCAAGACCAGATCTAACACGCCAATCTAACCTATGCAGAAACCCCTCGGGCTTGTCTAACAAAAAATTAATTGTTAGTGCAACATCTCGTTTTGCAAAAATATTGAATTGCCATAGTATTCGAAAGACTAAAACTGACCAAACAAACAAGGCAAATTGGATGCCTGTAGTTAAAAAGAATAAAACAGCGACGCCCGCCAAGGCAAAGTCCAGAGCTATCCCCAAAAGCAATGCGTCTATAGCACAGAGTTTAGGCCACGACCAAATATGATTAAGCTTTGTTCGCATTACAAAAGTTATAAGGTTACTAGACAGATGTATTGATCTTCCAAAAATCATGTGCATCAGTTCATGCGCCACTGTGCTCACAATAGCCACCAATACAAGTAATAAGAAACTAATCAGTAGACTGTGGTCAAGCGAAGCCCATATCCTCGCTGAAGGCAATATGCTATGTGATAAAATAAATACCAATGTTAGGCAAAGACCTGCCGTACCGAGCAAACGAACAAGTAGGCGTGATATTTCCCAGAATATGCCTTCGGGTTGTCTAATGTCCTGGCTTTCATTCGCATCACTGTGAGAATGTTTCCAGTTGTTCCAATCCTCTAGACTATTAAAAATAAGCGGAGTCAACGATGCGTTCGTCACTACCACGCGACCATCTTTGAGAGTACGAAAACGCATCAATACCTCTAGACATCCTCGTTATAGTACGAAAATATCTCCCAGTCTTCATACCTCCCATGACCGCATGTTGGGCATTTATCAAATTTTGACCAGTCGGGATGTGAAAAACTAGTGTAATTCACGTAATCTATTTCATGCTGGTGTCCCAGAGTTTTAGGTTCAGCAAAGTTTGTTACCAGCCGAACACACTCATCAACCATAACGGATGCAATCTGCCATATTGAAGGACCATAAGCAATAGTTGGAGGCGTAAATCCAGATTCGTGAAAGCCTCTGAACTGAGCTACAAAATTTGCATCATTTTTCGAGTAGTATAGATTCAGGCAATCGAAACAACCAGTATTCCCCGGGATTATTGTAAAAACACGACCGTGCGTAAGTTGTGTAGCTCCAAAAACGCAGGGCTTATTTAGATTCACAATTGCTTTATTAACTCTCCGTTGAGCCACAAACGGCGGCTCGTCAAGCGCGCATATAACTATATCTGCATCGCTTATAACTGCTTCAACATCACCCACTGAACTGATTCGCTTATTTACGCCTTCTACCTTCAAATCAGGATTCATATCGTTTAAAGCCGCCACAGCTGCTTCAACCTTTAGCTTTCCTATATCAGAAGACCGATATAGGAATTGTCTTCCCAGATTCGATAACTCAACTTTGTCATAATCCACAAGAGTTACCTTACCAAATCCAATACCAGAGAGGAGTGTTGCGATGTTAGACCCACCGCCGCCAAGACCCAGCAACGCTACTGTAGTTCTAGCTAATGTCTTATGCGCTATTTCTGCTTTTAAAGAACTCCCACTAGGCTGCGCCGCGTAATATTCAACATTTGATAAATATCGCTCCGGGATGCTATCATACTCATGCTTGTCGTCTAATAGTCCGTACTGGGCGAGTATATCTAGCCCCTTGATAATATCTTGTGAAGATAGATCTGGGTGGACTAATTGGACTCGGTTAATCACATCACCTACTGAAGATCCGTCTAAAGCGTTCACGAGAGTTCTCATCTGACCTTTTGGATCTGTAAATTGTGCGGTAATGCCCAGCTGTGCCCCTATACGAAACACAGTATCCGTTAAATCATAAACAGGTAATGATTTCTTAATAAGCGGATTAGAATACATAACAGTCCTTTATAACAGTAAGTACGGGTGTCCAAAAAAGTGAACCCGTACTTACCCTTTTAATTAGAAGATGATCCACCATGCGGCGGCTTCTACCTCTTCAGCGCGTTCAACCTTCACGTCCATTTTTCCCTCCTTCGTTTACTACTTTTGATAGGGGATTGGGAGCTTTTGCAACTCCCAGCTTTATGATATCAGCCTACACAGAATTGGCGCAAGCATTATTTTAATTGTCAACGTAGGGAGACTTTTGCCTAATTTGACTAGTGTGTCAATTGTTACAATATCCCGGCCATGCACTTTGCCATCACAGAGCGGACTGGAACTGTCTGTTGTGCAGAGGTAGTTCTTAGTTAGTTGCCTGACAAAAGGGTTTTTAAGCGACTTGCTGCTTAATTATTTTGCTTCCTGTTTCTAGGCGCGTCCGTAGAGAGCGCATCCGTTCTTGCCCAGTTCGATCACTGTGTGCTGCTCAGCCACTTTGAGCACATGAAAAGTGTACCGATTTACACGATCGAAGGCATGGGTATGCCAGGAAGCATACGCATACTTGCACCCCACCGCCCAGCATCTAAAAGAATATGTGCTAAAATAAGAAGTAGCTCATCAGCCAGGTACTGAAGGAGTATCTGGAGTCGTCCTTTGGTGCGACTCTTGCTGTTCCTGCTTGCTCCAGTACGCATCATACTCAGCTTTGAGTTTTCGTTGACTGTGAGCGTACTCAACGTGCTACGCGGTGACAAGTACCGCGTAGCTTGGCTTTTCGTCAACAATTACCACATAACTAAAATCATCGAACGTAAGCAAGTATCGTCGCGTATTTCCACGTACTCGGGAACTAACCCACCAGAGAATCTCGTGTTTACGGGAAAATTGCAATATTTTTTACCCCCTAGACACAAAAACACTCTGGCACATAAATATATTAACGCCAGAGCACAACCAGTGGACCCTGGGAGAATCGAACTCCCGACATCTTGCTTGCAAAGCAAGCGCTCTACCAACTGAGCTAAGGGCCCGTGTTTTACAACAACAAACACTATAGCAGGACATCTTGCAGAACACAACTCAAACTAGAAAAATTATCCAGCCCGGCTCGAGTTAAGCACGGCTTCGGCAACAACGCTCGCTTTTAATAGCATCTCTTCGTATTCCGCTGTTGGCTCAGAGTCCAGCACAACCGCGCCGCCCGCGCCGATCTCACAACTGCCATTCTGAATTACGGCGGTGCGAATTACGATATTGAGATCCGCTGCGCCGTTAAAGCTGAAAAACCCGAGCGACCCGGCGTAAACACCCCGCGCACGCCGCTCCAGATTTTCAATAATTCGCATTGTGCTGATTTTCGGCGCGCCGGTCATAGAGCCTCCCGGAAAACAAGCCCGCGCAGCAGCGGGAGCGCTCACATCCGCTCGCAATCTACCGGTTATCGTTGAAACCAGCTGGTGCACCGTCGCGTACGATTCAACCCGCATAAACGCGGGCACCTGCACGCTGCCGCGCTCGCAAACACGGCTCAAATCGTTACGCAGCAAATCCACAATCATTAGGTTTTCTGCGCGCGTTTTCGCGTCTGCGCCAAGACGCGCGCGCAGTATTTCGTCTTCTGCTGCGGTACGCCCCCGCCTCACAGTGCCCTTAATCGGCTTGGTTTCGCACTCACCAAAAGCGCTGATTTTCAAAAAACGCTCCGGCGATGAGCACAAAACGCGCAGACCGTTAAGCTGCAAAAACGCCGCGTACGGTGCCGGATTCAAACTGCGCAAGCGCCGATAAGCCCGCCATGCAAACTCCGCCTCGTCGTATCCTGTTTCGTTATATCCTGCCGCATCCCGACCTGTGGCAGCACAACCTGCCGCACCAGTAACGGGCATTTTAATCCTGCTGGTGAGGCACACTTCGTAACTGTCACCCGCCTGCAACACCCGCTGCGCACGTTCCACCAGCGCGGTGTAAGTTTGAGCGTCATGCTCCACCAGCGCAGCTGTTGCAAGCGGATCGCGCCCGCCCGGTGCATCCGACCCGGGTGCACCAGGCTCAGCGGTAATTGACCCAGCAGAAACCTGCTTAAGCGCAACTCCCTCAAGCATAACCGACTCGGACAATAGCCCCTCGGGCGCAACCCTCGCTGTTTCACCCGCACTGTGCGAGTCTCTCAATGCGTCAGTATCATACAAGCCACAAATCGTGTTTTTAGCGTTACTAATCCACTGCTCCGCACTTGCGATGTGAGCTGACCCTGTGAGCACTAAAATCCACAACTCGCAGGCGGCATGATCGTACACAAAAGTATGCGTTGCACGCACCCACACCGAGTCTTGCTCGGACGCCTTGTATTCATTAGCCGATCCACATTCAGCCTTCAACCCGTAGCCTAAATAACCAACGTATCCGCCCGCATAGTCAAAAGGAAACTCATCTCTTTGCGCAACTTTTGTTGTCGCGATTCGATGCTCCAAAACGCTGAAAATATCACCCTCAAGCGCAGTCGTTGCCGTGCGCTCACCCGCGCCGGTGTGACACAGCACCACCCCGCTACCGGCTCTGGCAGTCAGTGTTTCAGCAGCGTGCCCGATGCTGTGCCCCATTATGCTGAATTGCGAAAGACCCTCTATAACCCGGCTGCTGTCCAACCAGAACGCATTTTCGCTACCCCTAAAGAATTTTTCAAACAGCAGCTCGAGATTACCGCTGAACTCAATTTTAGAACTCACCAGCTCAAAATCGCACCCGCCCGGAGCGCGACCATCACTAAGCACAACAGCGCCGCGCGTATAAGCATCACAAAACTTTTTAAACCGCTGCTTATTAACGAAAACCCCGTAATTTTCACCCGCAGGCAGCAGCCCTACTCCCGTGAGCGCCTGCTCTCCAAGCCCGGACGCCCAGTTTTCAAGCTGCGACGCCAGTTCCCAACTCGTAAACGCCCCATTTTCGCCGGCGCGAGACCGGTTTTCGCTCACAGGCTTCCGCTCCCAAACCGCAGGGATCTCCTCCGCACGCCCGAGCACCCGCTCTGCACCCGCAGGCACGGCAACAGAATCAGCAAATTCACCGCAAATCTCCGTCACAACACGAATTCCGTGCAGAGCGTTCACAATCCACACCTCGCATTCGCGCAGCTCGTTGAGCGTCACCCACTCCCGAGCGACTTTATACCCAAGCAACAGCGCGATATCCGCCACCGCCGCAACGGTCGTACTCGCCAGTGTTTTACCCGGAGGCACGCAGCAGAGGGTGTCACCGCGCCACCACAGCACAGCAGCGGTTGTTGTTTCGAGCACGCGACCATTTTCGCCCACGAGCAGGGCATCATCAGCGCCCCGCGCAGCAGCACGCCCACGTATTTCCGCCAGGGTTGCTAAATCTGGGCCCTTGATCGTGGGCTGCGTGCGCACATCAGCGCCCGTATACACCCAAAGTTTCGCACCGGTTTTAAGCGCCGGTGCCGGACGCAGCCAGCACGCCAACCGCGCAGCATTATCAGCTAGCGGATACGCCTCCACCCGCGGAAACCAGCTCCCGTTTTTAGGCAGCAGCTGCCAAACAGCGTCCCAAAACTGACGCAGCTCACTGTTTGTGATACTCGCCCCGAGCTGATTTAGCCCGGCACAAAACCTCTCTTCGTGCGCCTGTTTGCTGTGCACTCTGCCGTTTTGCACGAGCAGCGACTCAACAACACAAATGCTGCTTGTAGGCGGCACACCCTCACGCCAACAGTAATTGCTGCTCTGGCGCGGCGGCTGCTTTGCCGCGAATCCACGGTGTGTTTCATACAGGATAAAATCCGAGGTCCGTGACCAAAAAAGACGCTGCAAGGTGGATTCACTCCCCGTGATATTTAGGTAATAAGCTTAGCTAAAATCGATAGTACAGCAAATACTCGCTGCGGTATCCGATTTGTCCAAAACTAAAAATTAGTGTACCCTTGATAAAGATCTGGGGCTATAGCTCAGGTGGTTAGAGCGCTTCACTGATAATGAAGAGGTCCCTGGTTCAAGTCCAGGTAGCCCCACCAGTTATTTTAAGCTTACTTACGCTTATCTCCTCTATTTTATTTTTAAGCTCTGTTTAAGTATAGGGCAAATAAAAGTCC
This sequence comes from Canibacter zhuwentaonis, assembly GCF_018531145.1. Classification (GTDB taxonomy): domain Bacteria; phylum Actinomycetota; class Actinomycetes; order Actinomycetales; family Microbacteriaceae; genus Canibacter; species Canibacter zhuwentaonis. The sequence goes on from NZ_JAHDSZ010000004.1 coordinate 21,129, forward strand.
TATATTGCAGTGGCTAGAATCTCCCGCGTTATTTTATTATTACACTAACGCTTGAAGTTCAATCACAAGCCGCTGTTTCAAACCCAAAAACGCTAAAGAATAAGCCCTAGCAAAACCGCTAAGCGTTCATGTATTCAAACCAGATAATTAAGACCGACTAGATCACAGAGCATATACCAACGCCCGGAAACCAGCGCGCAAAAACCCGCCGAATAGGTACTACAGCTCGCCGCGCACAAGCGTATACAACGGCTCATTCACCTCTACCGCCGGACGAATCACAATATCGGCAAGAGCCGCGCCGCCCTCGCACGCAATGTGTTCACGCTCCTGCTTCCCCCAGTGCTCCCAGTACGGCGCGTAAATATCTCCTCCGGCGCGCTGCTCCAAAGCCCTTTTACGGCGCGCATTATCATCTGTAACCTCAACCCAAACGCGCAGCGTTGACAGGGGCGCGGATCTTCTATTTAGCGCCGCAGAACCCTCAACTACAAGCCCCTGATCCGGCCGCACAAGCTGCCAACCGGCGGAAGCATTATTGTTCCAGTCCCAGTGCTCAGCTCGCCCGGTAACACCGCGACTTAACGGCTCTAAAAGATGGAGAGCGATGTGCTGCCCCGCCGCGACCAAACCATCCCAGCTGGCATAAACGTGATCCATCTGCACAAGCTCAGCACCCATAATTTCGGCGAGCTTCCTGGCGAGAGTCGATTTACCGCTGCCAGAAGGACCGTCAATAATAACGCGCGGGTGCTCATCATTCAGCGCCCTGCGCGCCAGCAGCTCCAGTAAATTTGGCGGATCAGAAACGGTAAACTTCGCACCGCTCTCAACATCTCCAACATCTGTGAAAATACTCGTATCAGCCATAATAAAACCTTATCAAGCCAGCGGCTTAAAACTATGCGGCTAACGCGGCTAGTATTTGCTGCTTTGCCGCGTGATCCGCTCCCTCTGCCTGCTCAGCAAGCCGCCGCTGCGCAGGAGGGCGGCTAATACGCAAAATAATTTCCGCGGGAGCGGTCCCCAAAACCAGCACCTCATCGGCGAGCAACATCGCCTCACTCACGTCGTGGGTGATCAAAACCGTCGGGCGTCCGTCTGCAACAACGACTCGAAGCAACCACTGCTGCAGGGAGTGCCTGGTGAGCGCGTCTAGCGCCCCGAAGGGCTCATCCAGTAGCAAAACCTGCTGCGGCATTAAATACGTGCGCAGCAGAGCCACGCGCTGTCGCATTCCGCCCGAAAGCTGGTCAGGGTACAGCTGCTCAACATCAGGACTCAAACCAAACTCTGCAAACAGCCCCCTAGCCCTGGCAGAAAGCTCCTTTTTGCGGGATGTTTCACGTGAAACATCTGACAGCCGCGCACCCAGTGTGATGTTATCTAGCACCCTAAGCCAGGGCAACAGTGCATCATTTTGCGGATGAAATGCAGCACTGCCGAGTTTCCCAGAAACTGAAGTATCCCCAACTTTAACCTCGCCGGAGTCGGGTTGTAGCAGTCCCGCCGCAATCTGCAGCAGCGTGGATTTGCCACAACCCGATGCCCCAACAATAGCCGTTATTTGACCGTGCGGCACGGCAAAACTAATCTCATTTAGAACCTGTTTTCTAGCAGACCCAGTTTTGCCCAAAAACCCTCGCTCTGCGGCATACGCATAGCTAACGCACTCAACCACAAGCGCCGGTTTATCCGCCACAGCATTTCTCCTTTAGGCTATCTCAACGTCTTAACTAGCGACTACTTGACTATGAAATCGTTGGTCCAGGCACCCTCAAGAGCTTTATTGTCTTTCAGCATTCCCGCTTTTACCAAAAACTCTGTGAACGGTGTCCAGTCTTCTGCTGCCATCTCGCCAAACTTGCCCTGCTGTTTAAACTTCGGAGCGTAGTAGCGCCCGGCCTCGTAAACCAGTTTCTCGTCAAGCTCAGGCGCAAGTTTCAAAAGCGCAGCAGATCCCGCATCGGGATCTTTCACAACCGCGTCATAGCCCTTGCTTGTCGCCTCCATAAACCGCTTTACCAGATCACTGTTTTCTTTGATCAGCTTATCGCTGGTTACAATAATCGGGGTGTACCAGTTTGGAATGCAGTTTTTATGGTCAGAGAAATTAACCGTTGCAACGTCTTTGCCCTTAAGTTTCGCTTCAACTCCGCTCCAGCCTTCAAAAACCCAGGTTGTGTCAAAGCGCTTCTGCTCCATGGCAGCCAACGCATCAACGTTGCCAACATCAACAAACTTCACCGTGCTCGGATCGCCACCGCCACACTCAACCAGTTTAGAAATAATCTCGGTCTCTAGAGCACCGCCAAACCCGGCGTATGTTTTGTTTTCAAGACTCTTTGGATCCGCCATAATGCCGCTGCTCTTAAGCGCAAGCAGCCCAGAATCATTGTCTTTCAAAATAGTTGCGATGGTTGTCACATCAAAACCCTCAGCACGAGCTGGCAAAAGAGATTCAGCCTGCGAAATACCAAACTCCACACGCCCTCTGGCGACGGCGTGATCCGCTCCCAGATCCGCCCCCGGCTCAATAATTTTCAGATCGATTCCGGCATCTTTATAGAGCCCGCGCTCTTTTGCGTAGTAAATACCCGCATGATGCGAGTTGGGTGTCCAGTTCAGCATGAGCGTAACCGGTGTCAGCTCGGGCTTAGACTGATTAGCCTCCGCCGCTTTTTGATCAGCGCTGCAGCCGCTCAAAACCAGCGCCGCAGCGGACACAACCGCGCCAACTTTTAGCGCCGTCTGCAACCACTTTTTATTGTTTTTCATCCTGTTACCTTTCGAGATGATAGTTGTCTAGTTTTACGTAAAATCAAGTTACCAATAAGAGAAACCACCGTAAACAGAATCAAGCCCGTTACGGCGATCAGAATAACCGCGGCAAACATCTGTGCCGTTTGGTACGACGCCTGCGAGCGCTGCAAATACACGCCCAGACCCGCGGTTGAACCCATCCACTCAGCTACAATCGCGCTAAACACGACATAACTAGCGGATATTTTAAGCCCCGCAATAAGTGCGGGGAACGCGCTAGGAAACCGCACCCACCAGAGCATCTGAAAGCGGTTAGCGCCCATCGCGCGCAGCAGGTTAATTTTCGCGCTGTCCGCGTTCCTGAGCGCCTGCGCGCCCCCGATCACAATTGGGAAGAACACCGTCAAAGCCACAACCGTGATTTTAGGATACACGCCGAATCCATAAAGGGTGATTACCAACGGCGCAATAATCACGGGCGGAATCGCCTGCGTTGCAACCAGCAACGGCTCTAGAGCGCGCCTGAGCGGATCAACCAACCCAAACAGCATTGACACCACAACCCCCTGTACCGCGCCTACAATAAACCCCGCAGTAGCAATAAACAGGGTTGATTTTAGGTGTGGCGCAAGCACCGCATAGTCTTCGTACAGCACCGCTGCAACTCTGCCGGGAGAGGGCAACAGATACTCTGGTAAATCAGAGAATCTGGTCACTAAATCCCACGCCAGTATGACGAGCAGCACGGCGACAAATGCGGGCAGGTACTGCCGCATAAACCGTTTCATTAATAAAACAGTTAGTCGATATTGCGTGCCGCGAGATCCGCCATTTTATGCTCTAGGGCGGGATCTTTTTTCTGCATAATCAAAAAGCTTGTGCTCACCGAGTTTGCCCCCGACTCAAGAGTCGCCTCGTGTAGTTTGCGCATCAGCGCCCAGCATTCGTCAGGATCCCCTTGAATGCTTGTGCCCAACGCTCCCACCATATAATCAAGACCGCTGGTCTCAATTATTCTCAGTGCAGCTTCAACGTGCTCGTACGTGCCGCGCTCGTCACCACTCGGTGACGGCTCGACGTGTGCTTGGATCAACATATGATCGCTTCCCTCCGCTCGCATTATCGAGATCAGGTCCGGGGTGGTCCGCTTCAATTAGCAGATCTCAGCCTCTTGGCCCCCCCAGCGAATTAACAATTGCAGAACAATCATAGCACAGCAAAAAGCGGTGTCGAGAATATCGCCACCGCTTGCCCGCTAATAAAAGGTTAGCTGCTTGTAAACCCGAGTTGGAAACCTCCGAGCGCACGCGCCAGCAGGTTATAAATCAAACTCGCAATAGCGCCCAGCGCGGTGCCAACAACGATTGTGAGTAAACCGCACACAACTGCCGCGCCTAGAACCTGCGGCAGGCCAACAATGCTAAGAATATTTAAGTCACCGCCTGCAACGTCGCTGAGCAGGGTGTTTAGCTGGTGCAAAACACCCGTCTGCAACAGAATCAAGTAAATCAGCAGCGATAAAACAACGTTCATAACAGCCAGGCACATTGAAACAACAAATGAAAACTTTACTGCTGACCAAAAATCAACGTAAACCAGTTTCAATCTAACCTGTTTTATGGGAGCTTTTCTACCTGCTTTGCGCTCGAGTTGTTCGGCAACAATATTTCTCATAGTTTCATTATATGCATCTAAGGTCGTAAATTGCCACAAGCAGGCGCTTGCCGCGTTAGAGATGCCCCTAAAACCTCTTGGTGGCGCTCTCTCACCTGTGCTGTTTCATTCCCCCGTCGACTCTGCTTCCGACGATCCCACAGGCTCAGCTGCCGCTGCGGACTCTGCCACCGCTGCTTACGCGTTATCGGCGGTAACTGCCGCAGCATCCGCCGTATCATCGCTAATCTCAAGGTTACGCTCCGGGTTGCGCGCAATGCCGATAATCTTATCTTTCGCATCAAAGCGCGCAAACACAACTCCCATTGTGTTGCGTCCCTTCGCAGGAACTCCGTTTACAGCGGATCTAACAACCTTGCCACTGGTAAGCACCACTAGCACTTCATCGCTTTCATCAACGATGCACGCGCCCACAAGATCACCGCGGGACTCATCGAGCTTGGCAACTTTAATTCCAAAACCACCGCGCTGCTGCACCCGGTACTCGGCCACCGCGCTGCGCTTAGCGTATCCACCCTCTGTGACAACAAAAACAAAGCCCCTATCGCTAACCGAGGACGCGCTCAAAAGCGAGTCCTGGTCGCGGAACTTCATGCCGCGCACGCCACTGGTAGCTCGCCCAAGCGGACGTAACGCCTCGTCTGACGCGGTAAACCGTACCGACATACCCTGCCGTGAAACAAGCAAAACATCATCGTCAGTGCCGATTACAAGCGCCGACACAAGCTCGTCAGATTCGCGAAGTCTAATTGCGATAATACCACCCGTGCGATTCGTGTCGTACTCCGCAAGAGCTGTTTTTTTAACAAGCCCGTCTTTAGTTGCGAGCAGCAGATATTTATCCTCGTGATAGGCGTCAAGTTCGAGAATCTGCGTCACAGACTCCTCCGGTGTCAGCGCCAGCAGATTAGCAAGATGCTGACCCTTCGCCTCACGACCGCCCTCCGGTGTCTCCCACGCTTTAGTGCGGTACACCCGACCCGTGTTCGTGAAGAACAGCAGCCAGTGGTGGGTTGTTGTGACAAAGAAATGCTCGATCACATCGTCAGCGCGCAAACTCGCGCCACGCACGCCCTTACCACCACGGTGCTGTGAGCGGTAGTTGTCAATCTTAGTGCGCTTAATGTATCCGCCGCGGGTAACGGTGATTACCATTTCTTCCTCGGGGATCAGATCTTCAATTGACATATCGCCGTCGTGCCAGCGCACAATCTCGGTGCGCCTGTTATCACCGTAGCGGTCAACGATCTCACCCAGTTCCTGCACGATAATTGCACGCTGCTGCATTGGATTCGCCAAAATCTGCTTAAAATCAGCGATCAAGTTTTGCAGCTTGGTCGCCAGATCCATGATTTTCTGGCGCTCAAGAGCCGCCAGCCTGCGCAGCTGCAACGCCAGAATCGCTTCCGCCTGCACCTCGTCAATATCGAGCAGGCTCATCAGCCCCCGCTTAGCCTCTTCAACCGTTGGGGAGCGACGGATCAGGGCGATAACCTCGTCGATTGCGTCGAGCGCTTTGAGATACCCCAGCTGAATATGCAGATCAGCGGTCGCTTTTTTGAGTCGGAACTCGGTGCGGCGCACAATCACGCTAATCTGGTGCGTTGTCCACTCGGTAATAAAGCCAGCAAGCGAGAGCGTGCGCGGCACACCGTCCACAATTGTAAGCATATTCGCGCTGAAATTATCTTGCAGCTGGGTGTGCTTGTAAAGATTGTTCAGCACAACCTTAGCAACCGCATCACGCTTCAGCACGATCACGAGTCGCTGCCCTGTACGCCCGGAGCTTTCATCGCGGATGTCTGCAATGCCCTGTATTTTCTGCTCTTTTACAAGATCGGCAATTTTAATTGCCAGATTATCCGGGTTCACCTGGTACGGCAGTTCTGTTACCACGAGACAGGTACGACCCTGAATTTCCTCGGTGTTAACAACCGCGCGCATGGTGATTGATCCGCGCCCTGTGCGATACGCCTCGCGAATCCCCTTGGTGCCCAGAATCTGTGCGCCCGTTGGGAAATCAGGACCGGGCACGCGCTCCATCAGCCCTTCAAGTAGCTCTTCGCCTTTAATATTGGGGTTTTCAAGATGCCATTTAGCAGCTGCGGCAACCTCGCACAGATTGTGCGGCGGAATGTTCGTCGCCATACCAACTGCGATACCAACCGATCCGTTAACCAAAAGGTTTGGAAACCTGCTTGTAAGCACTGTTGGCTCTTGGGTGCGACCGTCGTAGTTATCTTGGAAATCAACGGTGTCTTCTTCAATGTCGCGCACCATTTCCATTGCCAAATGAGCCATTTTTGACTCTGTGTAACGCGGAGCGGCGGCGCCATCATTGCCCGGGCTACCAAAATTACCCTGCCCGAGCACAAGCGGATACCTCAGCGACCACGGCTGCACAAGCCGCACCAGCGTGTCATAAACAGCGCTGTCACCGTGCGGGTGATACTGACCCATAACCTCGCCGACCACACGGCTTGATTTTGAGAATGATTTATCCGGGCGGTATCCGCCATCGTACATTGCGTAGATAACCCGGCGGTGCACCGGCTTCAAACCGTCACGCACATCAGGCAGGGCACGCCCCACGATTACGCTCATCGCGTAATCAAGGTAGCTGCGCTGCATTTCCGACTGCAGATCTACCCGTGAAATATTGCCGTGGTTATGCTCCGGCTCTGCTCTGCTGCTGTTGTTAGATGTCAAGGAATCGCACGTCCTTCGCGTTCTGTTGGATAAAATTACGGCGAGCTTCTACATCTTCTCCCATAAGCGTTGTGAAAATCTGATCCGCTGCTGCTGCGTCATCGATGCTAACCTGCATTAGAGTACGGCTTTCAGGATCCATTGTGGTTTCCCAAAGCTCTTCGTGGTTCATCTCGCCCAAACCTTTGTAGCGCTGCACTCCGCTATCTTTAGCCAGACGCTTACCATTGACAAGCCCCTCGCGCAGTTTTTCGTCACGCTCACTATCGCTAAAAACAAAATCGTGTGCCGAGTTTGTCCATTTTAGGCGGTAAAGTGGCGGCTGCGCGAGATACACATAGCCCTGCTCGATCAGTTTACGCATATACCTAAACAGCAGCGTGAGTAGCAGGGTTGTGATATGTTGCCCGTCGACGTCAGCATCCGCCATTAAAACGATTTTATGATACCGGGCTTTTTCAACGTTAAAATCTTCGCCTATACCCGCACCAAACGCGGTTATCATAGCTTGAATTTCAGTGTTACCAAGAATCCTGTCGAGCCTTGATTTTTCAACGTTCAGAATCTTACCGCGCAACGGCAAAATCGCCTGGGTTGCGGGGTTTCGCCCCATTTTCGCTGAACCACCGGCGGAATCACCCTCAACAATAAAAATCTCTGAAATAGTTGGGTCTTTGCTCGAGCAGTCAGAAAGCTTGCCCGGCATTCCACCAGACTCTAACAATCCTTTGCGCCTTGCTGTTTCGCGCGCTTTTCGCGCCGCTAAACGAGCGGTTGCTGCAGAAATCGCCTTGTTAATAATTGCGCGGGTTTCTGTTGGATGGCTGTTAAACCAGTCACCCAGCTGATCCGCCACAACGCGCTGCACAAAGCCTTTAGCTTCGGTGTTGCCAAGCTTTGTTTTTGTTTGTCCCTCAAACTGCGGCTCGCGGAGTTTAACCGAAATTACTGCGGTTAGACCCTCTCGTACGTCTTCGCCTAAGAGATTACTGTCTTTCTCCTTCAGCATATTTCGCTCGCGCGCGTACTTATTAACCAGGGTTGTTAAAGCCGCTCTAAAACCCTCTTCGTGAGTTCCGCCTTCGTGTGTGTTGATTGTGTTTGCGTAGGTGTGCACACTGTCTGAGTACGCACCCGTCCACTGCATTGCAATTTCTGCTGAAATAGTGCTGCCGGTATCTTCCAGCTCAAAAGCAATAATTTCGTTGTGCACAAGCTCTGTTTTCTTCGCAGAATTAAGGTACTCAACATAGTCTTTAATGCCGTTTTCATAGTAAAATTCATCATGTGGCGGATCAGGCATAACCAATTCCCCAGCAGCATTTTCTACCGCTTCTTGTGGACGCAGATCAGTAAGTTTGATCCGTAGACCCTTGTTAAGGAACGCCATTTGTTGGAATCTTGTGCGGAGTGTTTGGTAATCAAACTCAACGGTTTCAAAAATGTCGGCGCTCGGCCAGAAAGTGATTGTGGTGCCCGTTTCGTCACTGGCTTCTCCTCGCGACAGGGGCGCATCGGGAATACTTTTTGTAAACGACATTCCCCATTTATAGCCCTGGCGCTTAACCTCCACCTCAAATTTTTCAGAAAGTGCATTTACAACGGATGAGCCAACACCGTGCAAACCGCCTGAAACCGCGTATCCGCCACCGCCGAATTTACCGCCGGCGTGCAGCACCGTAAGCACAACCTCAACCGTTGATTTACCCTCGGTTGGGTGCATATCCACTGGAATGCCACGTCCATTATCAGTAACTTTAACCCCGCCATCAACCAGAATTGTAACGGTTATTGTATTGCAGTAGCCAGCAAGCGCTTCATCAACAGAGTTATCCACAATCTCGTAGACAAGGTGATGTAAGCCTCTTGGCCCGGTAGAGCCAATATACATACCGGGACGCTTACGTACCGCTTCAAGACCCTCAAGCACTTGAATTTCATTTGCACCATACTCGGTATTTGTTTTGCTGCTCTGTGAATTACCGCTCATCTGTTTTCCCCCATACTGAAGTCAGCACGAGGTAAGTGCTGCACACCAATAATTATCTAAGTTTACCAATAAACCCTAGGTCTTTCATGTTTTCCACACTATCCATAGGTATCACGCAGACCTCTGCCACCCTGCACGCGCCATACGCCTCTAGGAAAAGTTACATTACTAACCGGAACAAATTTAAAATCGTAAATCTTAGCTTCCGGATACTTCTCTTGGATAATACACAAATACTCGCTTTTTACCCTTCTTATTTGAGCTTGCCAAGCTGTTGTATCACATTTAATGTGTAATATCCCGTTTTGAATTCCTAAAATAGTTGTGTGCAAAGCAACGGTTTCGCCCACAATATTTGCCCATTCCAAAATTAACCTGTTCTGGCTAAGCTCTTTACCCCAGTTTTGTTCTCGAATAAACTGCTCCATCACCCAGTCAAGAGGTTTTGCATCTCTTCCCTTTGTAAAAGGGAGATTGTTTTTATTACTCCGACTTTTTAGGTTGCGTAAAACCTCCTCATAAGATTTGGATTTTGCCCCCCAGGATTGTTTATGTTCGTCAAGAATCTCAAATAAAAACTTATTCTGCTCTTTATCACTGCCGCTCACACTAAGCTCCTACTCGACAACATCAGAATTTACATTCTGGAAGAACTCTGTCGGATTTTCACTACTTCCAACAGCTATTAATTGACCCTTTTTAATCACGTAAATATGCCAGAGCTGATCTTTTGGAATATCATCGGCAACCGCTGCTGTTACCAGTATCTGTTCATAATCGGAAATAACGTTCATTAACCGTTTGCGCCGTTCGGTGTCAAGCTCCGCAAAAACATCATCAAGAATCAACACCGGATCTTCCGGAGCAAAATCTTTCCTGAGCAAATTAGCAAGAGCAAGTTTTAGCGCGAGCACAATCGACCACGATTCGCCATGACTCGCATACCCTTTAACGGGCAACGCGTTCAATTCAAGTTTCAAATCATCACGATGCGCACCGATTAAAGTTTGCCCCCGCTCTATTTCCGCTCTGCGTAGTTCTTGTAACCTCTCTCTGAAATCTTGCATCAGAGCAGTGGCAGATTCATTCCCCAAATGATCAAACGCAACACTTTCTGTTACAAAGGAGTTTGCAGCATATGTTTCACGTGAAACATTGCTACCTGTTTCATGTAATGCAAGCTTAGGAGCGTGATCCGCTCCAACAAGCAGAAAGTAAGCAAGCTCTAATTCTGGCTGCAATTCATCAATTAATTTTCGTCGTTCCGCCATAATTCTAGTACTGAAATTGGTGAAATTCTGATCCCAAAAATCTAATTCTTCGCTATTAATATCAGCTCTGCCCAATTTTATATTTTTAAGCAAAGCGGATCGCTGTTTTACAATCTGCTCGTAATCTTTATAAATAGCTGCAAATAACGGATTTCGCGTCACAATTGCCGAATATAAAAAATCCCTTCGTGCTCCTGGTTCACCACTCGCAATAAGCAAATCTTCGGGTGCAAACAAAACAGACGTGAAATATCTCGTAAGTTCTCTAGGCCTTACTCCGTTACCGTTTATCTGAGCACGCTTAGCACTCCCCCGCTTAAACTCCAGCTCTAAACTAACAGTTGCCTGTTTATTAATAACCCGGGATCTAACAACACTGCTCTGTTCATCAGCTTTTAATAATGGCGCATCTGCGCTTACTCTGTGCGATGATAACTCATTGAAATAAGCAATTGCCTCAACAAAGTTAGTTTTCCCCTGCCCGTTACGACCCAAGATCAATACTTTACCCGGTTTTAAATCCGCTTCTAACTCAGAATAGTTCCTGAAATTGAGGAGCGAGAGTTTATCTACCCTCACGCGAAACCACTATCTCATAAGCAGAATTGGCTGTTGCAGATACTTGAACGATTTTTCATCGTGTTCGTCTTTGCTGCGCTGACCAGTTACCAGAATAGCTCCTGGGCGTTTTGTATTGCTTTTGAAAAATGAAATTCTAATAAACTCGCTTTTTGCGCCGTTCAATCCGTCTTTCAGATACTTGGGAGTTAGCCCAACGGTAACCTCGTCACCGACCAGATTTGCAAAAACTTCGTCAGTAGCCTGTGAAGCCTCGCCGCCCTGCCCATTAAGTGTAATTTTGTTCTCTTGAAAAGTGAACTTAATTGCTGAATCGCCATCAATAACAGCCGACACAATATCAATTGTGCGGCGTAAATCATCGGTATTTACAACCGCATAGTGATCGAGTGGGATATTCTCAAAGTACTTATGCACGGGCGGAAAAATGCCAGAAATCAGCTTGGTTGTAATAATCTTATTATCACCGATAAAGCCGATAACCTGCTTATCATCCTCGTTTTTAATAACGAACTGTATTTTTTCAGCGTGTGAAAACTGCTTGCTCACATCACTCACAACTTTAGCCGGCACCAAAAAACTAACATCAGGCTGCCCGTTAAGCGGTTGCCAATTAATACCAGTTATTGCGATACGATACCTGTCAGTAGCGCTGAGAGTCATAATGTTATCTTTGATATCAAAGTTTATGCCGCGCAGAACCGGGGTCACATCATCATTTGATGCCGCTGCGTGAACCTGCAAAATAGCATTTACAAAGTCTTGCCCAACAACTTCGCCAGAAACCGTGTCAAGGGTCGGGATTTCAGGATATTCTGCCACCGGCATAGCTGGGAGTTTAAAAACAGCGGATCCGTTACGGATTTCCACCTGATTGTCACTGTCGTATTCATCAAAGCTAACCTCAACTTCTCTAACAGATAGCTTCTTAGCAATATTTGCAAGTAGTTTGCCCGGCACTAGCACTCGCCCTGGCTTACTGACATCAGCCGTGATCTGCATTTTGGCTGACACCTCATAGTTGAAAACAGTAAAGGTTACTTTATCTGAAATAGCTTCAATCAGCACCCCACTAAGAATCGGCTGCGTGGGTTTATAAAGCATTGACACAGTAAATGAAACTGCTTCATTAAAAACATATGGATTAACAGTGAATCGCACTGACAGGCTCCTTAGTAAAGGTGACAAAGTAGTATCATCAATCATCGCACATAATCTTTAATATCTGCTAGAAATTTGTTTTTGGTGCGAGACCTTAGCAATTTTTATAATTTTAAAATCTTTCTTATTATTTAAAACCTAATAACAATAAGAACTGTGGAAAATGTGGAAAACTTTGGAATGCGTTAAAATCATTAAAAACTACAGTTTTGTTATTTGTGAATTGCGATTTGGAAAAGCTGTGTACAGCATAATTACGCGGATGTAATTACAAAGTATGGATCAACAGCCTCGTTTGAGTTACTAACAAAAATTATTGGGTTATCCATAATTATCCACAGGCAAACTATTTTTTGCGTGAACTGTTGCGGCGCAACCGTTCAATTAACTCAGCTATCTGGTCGTACAGGTTTTTATCTGCTGTCAATAGTTTTTGTATTTTTTGAGTTGAGTGCAAAACTGTTGTGTGATCTCTCCCACCAAACAGGTTACCAATTTTGGGTAACGACAGATTTGTTAACTCTCTGCACAGGTGCATTGCAACCTGTCGGGGTAAAACAATGTTCTGATTCCTTGACTTGCCTGTGATATCGGTTTCTAAGATCCTAAAGTAATTGGCGGTTTCAGAAATAATATCCTCAGCTGTGATTTCCTGGTTGCTCTCATTCACTAAGAAATTTTTTAGCACGGTAGCAGCAAACTCCTGAGTGATTTCTTTTTTTCGCATATTTGCGTACGTTACTACGTTAAGCAAGGCACCTTCCAATTGTCGCACATTAGAAGTGCACTTAGTTGCTATGTATTCCAAAATTTTAGGCGGGATACTAATTTGATCGCGTTTAGATTTAAGCCGTAGTATTGCGATCCGCGTTTCTATGTCAGGGGCTTGAATGTCCGCAGAAAGTCCTGATTGAAAACGCGAGACTAGCCGTTCGGTGAGGTTCGTGAGGTTTTTTGCGGGCACGTCACTTGTTGCAACTATCTGCTTATTTCGGCTATACAGCTCATTAAAAATATTGAAAAAAGCGTCAATCGTGGATTGTTTATTTTCCAGAAACTGAATGTCATCAATTAGTAGAATATCAATTTTACACAGGTCTTCTTTAAACTTTGCAGCTGTGCTGGTTTGCACCGAATTAATAAATTGATTCGTGAACTCTTCAGATGTTATATACCTAACTTTAATGCCGGGGTGTAGTTGGATCGTGTAATTTCCAATCGCGTGTAGTAGATGCGTTTTGCCTAGCCCAGAATCCCCGTATATGAACAGTGGTTGATAGGCAGCGCCGGGCATTTCCGCAACTGCAACGGCGGTTGCGTGCGCAAGATCATTTGTGCCACCGGTTACAAAACCCTCAAAAACAAGCTTTGGATTGAGCATTGTAGTTTTGTTTACAACCGGAGTTCTGCTTGATAATTGCAAGCTGATATCAGAGTTTTCATAGTGTGAGCTATCAAAATAAGCAGCCTCTGTGTAAACAGGTTCCGGCGCATTCCGGTTTGTTAGCGGATCAACTTCCGGGTTTGTTAATGCTGTATTCTCATTTACCAGCGAATCCGCTTTCTGTTTTGTAACATTTTGTTCGGTTATTTCAGTGTAATTCTGGGGAGTTAGGATGTCGGGCTGCACAGTTTCATTAACTAGCACAACAAAATCACTAATATCGCTTGCCTCGGGGATTTGTTGCAGAGCGGAAATAATATTTTCGCGTAACTTGGTTTCAAGAAGTTGTTGGGTGTAATTGTGCGATACGGTTAAGTAAAGCAACCCGTTTATTATTTCGGCAGGCACAGTTATATTGAGCTGTGCACTGATACCGCTTGAAACGTTAGAATCGTTTCGCACAATCTGGGTGACACAGTCCCAAATATAATCATGTTTTGTCATAAGCCACCGGTGTAATTTCGGACAGGTTTGCACAATTTAAATTGCCTAATAAGCATACAGCACACGTCTAGATATTTACTTTTTGTGCGAATGATTTCACAGCTGTTGATAGTAGCTTAATAACTTCTGTGCTGTAGGGTGTTGAGTGCAGTAACTTTGCGCAGAGAGGGTAATTCGGGTAAAGTGTTAAAATCGTATGACTGCACTGTGTGTTAGTCTTAATTGTTTGAGCGGAATAGCCGCAAGTGAATATTGGAGAATATAAATGAGTAAACGTACTTTCCAACCAAATAACCGTCGTCGCGCTAAGAAACATGGTTTTCGGTTGCGGATGAGGACCCGTGCCGGTCGTGCGATCCTTGCTGCCCGCCGGCGTAAAGGGCGTGTAAAACTTAGCGCATAGTTTTGCTTTGATCTAAAGTAATCAAACAAAATTGTCGGTATGAGGGCAATAAATCGTGTCAAACGTGGTGCTGATTATCGCTATATTGTAAAGTACGGCAAATGTGTTTACAGTAAGCACTGCATTGTGTATGCGATTAAATCTGAGGTTTTGGATTCCAGCTGTGCGGATTCTAAGTTCGGGTTTATTATTACCAGGGCAGTTGGTAATGCGATTGTACGTAACCTAATGAGAAGACGGTTTAAGGCAATTGCACGTGGTATAATTAACTCCGGTTTAACCGGAGTATGTGTTGTTGTGCGTGTTTTGCCAGCAGCAACTGCTACAGATTACCAAGAGTTAGAAGTCACTGTTTTGCAGCAGCTTAAACGGATACGTGAAAAACTTGAAAATGCTTAATTATTTATTGTTGTTGCCACGTAATATTGCGATCGCGGTTTTGCGCTGTTACCGCTTACTTATCTCCCCTTTTTACGGGGAAGTTTGTCGTTATTATCCAAGTTGTTCTAGGTATGCGTTAGAAGCATACCAAAAAAGATCTTTTACCGTGGCAACATTTCTTGTTATATGGCGTTTGTTGCGGTGTAACCCTTTTACATCCGGTGGCATTGATGATGTTCCCCAACCGGTAAAAAACACTTCAAAACTAACTGATTGTGGTTATATGCGTCCAATCAAATCCGAAAGGTAATCAGCCATGGAGAATTTTTTCGAACTTATTTTATGGCCTTTGAAATGGGCGATTGAAGCGTTACTTGCGCTGTGGCATAACCTGTTTACAGGGCTTGGGCTTGAAACAAACAGCGGCGCTGTGTGGGTGCTTTCTATTCTGGGTGTTGTGCTTGTTGTACGTGCGGTTTTGATTCCGCTAACGATTAAGCAGATTAAGAGTCAGCGTAAAATGCTGGAGGTTGCGCCGAAGATTCGTAAAATTCAGGGAAAATACAAGAACAAAAAGGATCAGTACTCGCGCGAGGCGATGAACCGCGAAGTAATGGCGATGTACAAAGAAACGGGCACTAACCCGTTTACTTCCTGCCTGCCAATTCTTGTGCAGATGCCGGTGTTCTTTTCGATGTACTTTGTTTTAAAAGGTGCTTCTGAGGGGCAGAACGGAATTGGGTTTCTAACTCACGAGCTTGCTCAAAGTTTTAGTGAGGCGGTGTTTTTAGGCGCTCCTATTCGGATGACTTTTAGTCAGGGAATTGAAACGGGTAATGTGCTGGTGGCAATTTTTCTTGGTGTGATTATGGCGCTGATGGTTGTTTCGCAGTTCTTTTCGCAGAAACAGATCCTGTCTAAAAACATTTCTGATGAAACAAAACAGTCGCCTATGTATCGGCAACAGCAGATGCTGATGTATATTTTGCCTTTTATGTTCTTAATTTCGGGCTTTGTTTTTCCGCTGGCGCTAAATATTTACTGGCTGCTTTCAAATATGTGGACGATCGGGCAGCAAGCAATTGTAATTAACGCTATGCCGAACCCGGGTAGCGAGGCCTGGCGTAAACGCGAGGCACGGCTAAGGGCCAAGGGTAAACTACCCGCAAACACTGCTGAAATTGCTGCTGGTGATACTGAGCAGCAGGTTAAAAGCGGACAGCGGCAACAGCCGGTGAGTGGTAAACGAGCTAAGAAGAAGAGGGATAAAAAATAATGGGTGAGAGCGAAA
Source organism: Canibacter zhuwentaonis (assembly GCF_018531145.1). Classification (GTDB taxonomy): domain Bacteria; phylum Actinomycetota; class Actinomycetes; order Actinomycetales; family Microbacteriaceae; genus Canibacter; species Canibacter zhuwentaonis. Next base: position 37,239 of record NZ_JAHDSZ010000004.1, read on the forward strand.
AATCAGTTGCAGATCTAGAACGCGAAGGTGATATTGCGGCCGACTATCTAGAGGGGTTTTTGGACCTGGCCGATCTTGATGGAAACTTGGATATTGGAGTGGTTAACGGTCGCTCTAACGTTGCAATCACGGGTGGTGGCGAAGACCTCAATCTGCTAGGAGTTGCGGTCGTTGTTAATGCGCTCCAAGATCTAACAAGGCAGGTGGTGCAACGAGAGACCGGGCAATTTTGTAGGCTGATTCTTGATATTGAGGGCTCACGCAGTTTACGAGAACAGGAGTTGCGGCGTGAAGTAGATCACGCTATCGCGCAGCTTATTGCGGGACGCGAGAGCATTAAGTTGGCACAGATGTCATCCTATGAGCGCAAAATCGTGCATGATTATGTTAGCGAGCGTGGGTTTAGCTCGGTTTCCTTCGGTGAGGGCATAAATCGACGGTTAGTTATTTCAAAATCAGAGTAGTGTTTCACGTGAAACATTGCGGTTAGAGTTATTTTGAACAGTGTAAATTGCGAGGCAGCGCCGGAGTATATCGCCGATTTTGCCGGTGACAATCTCGGCAAACTGAGGCTATTTGCTGACGCTCTTGTGGCGCAAGGAACAGAGCTCGGACTAATCGGTCCGTTTGAATTGCCGCGGCTCTGGACTCGACACATTGTTAATTCCGGGCTGCTTGCACCCTTGCTGCGACCGCAGGCTAGCGTTGTTGATATCGGCACGGGTGGCGGGTTCCCCGGTATTGTGCTTGCGATTATGCGTCCGGATGTTACAATTAAAATGATCGAGCCGATGGAAAGGCGATGCACCTGGTTGCATGGGCAAATAGCAAATTTGGAGCTGAGCAATGCGCAGGTTATGCGCGGTCGTGCCGAAGAATATCACGGAGCGGTTGAAGTTGATCAGGTTACTGCGCGAGCGGTAACGGCACTGCGCAAACTAATTCCAATCACAGCCCCGCTGCTGAAGCCCGGCGGCGAAATGCTTTTTCTGAAGGGTGAAAGTGTTGAAGCGGAAATTGAGGCGGCCTTAAAAGTAATCAGGAAGTATAAAATAACTAATTACAGAGTAGCTGTTTTGGGTGCGGATTTTACCGAGCCAACGCGAGTTTTTATTGCGGGATAACAATACTTTAACAATAGGAGAATTTGACGCGAGTTATCCACAGCTTGTGTTACGCTCCAGGCATTTTAAGTGCATTCTTAGTAGTATTGATTTATTGATTGTAAGAAAGGCGCGGTGTGAGTAACACTCCTCTAGCGGTAGAAATTGCCGAAAAAATTGAAAGACGTAAAAAATTAGAGCGTACGTCAACACCGCTGCCTGAAAATACCCGTATTTTAACGGTGTCTAATCAAAAAGGCGGGGTTGGTAAAACCACAACAGCGGTGAATCTTGCCGCTGCGTTTGCGCGGCGTGGTGCACGAGTGCTGGTGATTGATCTTGATCCGCAGGGTAATACGTCCACCGCAATGGGGGTTATGCGCCGCGAAGACACTGAGAGTATTTACGAGGTGTTACTTGGTGAGTGCACAATTTCTGAGGCCATTCAACAGAGCACAGATCACGAAAATCTCTTTTGTGTGCCTGCCACGATTCACCTTGCGGGCGCAGAAATTGAGCTGGTTGCCGTTGCGGAGCGTGAAACACTTTTGCGGCAGGCGCTGTTTGAGTTTTTAGAGGCGAGCGATAAGCCGTACCACTACGTGATTATCGACTGCCCGCCATCGCTCGGAATGCTCACAATCAACGCCTTTGTTGCGGCAACTGAAGTTTTAATCCCGATTCAGTGCGAATACTACGCGCTTGAGGGGCTGTCGCAGCTGATTAGCAATATTGAGCTGATTAGAAATCACCTAAACCCAAATCTTGTGCTGAGCACACTGCTGTTAACAATGTATGCGGGGCGCACGAATCTTTCTGCTGAGGTTGCAAAAGAGGTGCGAGATCATTTTCCAGAACAGACGCTTAGCACAGTAATTCCGCGTTCTGTGCGGATTAGTGAGGCTCCGAGTTTCGGACAAACCGTGCTTGCTTATGACTCGTTGAATGTTGGAGCGCTGGCATATTTTGAGGCGGCGCACGAAATGGCAGAGCGTTTTGAAGCGGCAACAAACGCTGCAACTTCACGTGACGAGGTTATAGATAGCGGAGAGGAAAGCTAATGGCTAAAAAAAGAAAAGGTTTGGGTCGGGGGATTAGCGCGCTAATCCCGCAGGCAAGCAATCAGGCAAATCGCCCTGTTGATGTGTTCTTCCCGACTGGGAATAAACAAAAAGACAGTGAGCAGGGTGCTAAAACTCCAGAAAGCGCTCCTGAGACTGTTTTTACAGGAACATTCTCATCTGGTATCGAAAATAATGCAAACGCGTCTCAGATTGGCGCACAGGAGCCCAGCTTTTCCGGTGACGAGCAGAAAAATATGGGTGTTGCCGCAGTGGTGGCTGCAGCGGCTAAAAACTACGCTAAGTCCGTGCAAGCAAACAGCGAGCAGACCTTGCAGCAGGTGCCTGGCGCGTATCTCACGGAACTACCGGTTGCAGAAATTTGTGTAAACAGGGTTAACCCTCGCACTAATTTCGACGAAGACGCGCTCGCCGAATTAACTCACAGCGTTAAAGAGTTTGGTGTGCTCCAGCCGATTGTCGTCAGAAAGCTGAGTGACACAGAGTTTAACACTGCGCTGGGAGTTAAATACGAAATAATTATGGGCGAGCGTCGTTTTAGAGCGAGCAAAGGCGCCGGGCTTGATTTAATTCCGGCGATTGTGCGCGAAACAGATGACGAAAATATGCTGCGTGATGCGCTGCTTGAGAATTTGCATCGGGTCGATCTTAATCCGCTTGAAGAGGCTTCTGCTTATCAGCAGTTGATGAGTGATTTTGGCATTACTCAGGAAGAACTCTCTCAAAAAATAGGGCGTAGTCGTTCGCAAATAAGTAACACCGTTAGGCTCTTGCGATTGCCCGAGACTGTGCAAGAGTTGCTCGTTAGCGGTGATTTGAGTTCGGGTCACGCAAGGGCAATTTTAGGCTTGCAGGAGCAGAGTGCGATGCAGGAGCTGGCTCAAAAAACCATTGCGCAGAACTTAACCGTGCGTCAGGTTGAAGAGCTGGTTGCTGGAAGCTATAAAAAACCCCGACATAAAAGGCGGCTGGGTTCGAAGACAATTAAACTTGACGCGGTAGCTAAGCGCCTGAGTTCTCGTTTTGAAACCAAAGTTCAGATCAAACTAGGGGTTAAGAAGGGTCAGGTGATCATCGATTTTAATAACATTGCGGAGCTCAACAGGGTTCTAAGCGAGCTGGGTGACGAAGGATACAGCTTATAAAAGGGGAATGTTTCACGTGAAACATTTTGGGAAGGATAATAGTGTTAGAGATTAAAAATATCACTAAAAAATACGGTAATAAAACAGTCCTTGATGACGTAACTTTCACCGTTCAAGATGGCACGGTTACGGGTTTCTTGGGTCCAAACGGCGCCGGTAAATCGACAACCATGCGAATCTTGCTCGAGCTGGAATCAGCGAATTTTGGCGAAGCTTTCATTGATGGTAGAAAGCACAACCAGAGCGGATCTCCAATGCAGAGTGTTGGCGCTTTGCTAGACGCTAGAGCGGTGCATCCAAAGCGCAGCGCTGTAAACTATTTGCGCGCGCTTGCTTACACGCACAGGATGCCCCAGAAGCGTGTTGATGAGGTGCTGGAAATAGTAGGTCTTATTGATGTGGCAAAGAAGAAAGTGAAATCATTCTCGCTCGGTATGTTACAGCGCCTGGGAATTGCGGCGGCTTTGCTCGGAAATCCGCGTAACGTAATTTTAGATGAGCCGATTAATGGTTTAGATCCCGAGGGTGTTATTTGGGTGCGTAATTTAGCTCGAACTCTTGCAGCGGAAGGGCGAGCGGTTTTGATCTCGTCTCATCTAATGAGCGAGATGGCACAGACGGCCGATAACCTTGTCGTTATTGGTAAGGGTAAGCTGCTAGCGCAGAACTCTATGAGAGGCTTTTTAGAGAGCTCAGGGGTTCGCAGAACACTCGTGCGTACTGATAAACGTGAGCTGCTGGCACAGAAACTTGCGGCCGTAGGTGTGCAAAGCACGATATTTGAGCATGATGGGTTACTGGTAGATCAGTTAGAAGGACCAGATCTCGCTGTTTTTGCCCTGGAGTCAGGCGTGATTTTGTATGAAATAACGCCGCAGCTGGCAAGTCTGGAGCAGGTTTATATGCAGATGACAAATGAATCTCTAGAGTATGTTTCTAAAGATTTTGACTCATCTGCTGCTGCCACGGAGTCGAATCCCACACCGCCTTTAGCAGTGAATAACTAGGATAATTAAGGATATTTCATTATGAACATTATTGAAACTATGCCACATATACAGTACAAGCTGTCTTTCTGGGGTGTTCTGCGCTCAGAAACATTAAAGTTTAGCTCCTTTATAAGCAACTGGGTTCTCCTCGTGATTGTTTTAGCTATGGGTATTCTCTTTAACTTCGCTGTGCAATTTACTATTAATGAGCCTTTGAAAAAAGCTGAAACTCAGGTTAATGAAGAGGGTCTAGGAAAGTTTATTGAGTCTGATATCGTTCCCAATGTTTATCAGTCAGTGGGATCTTTGCCAATCGGTGTTGTGGCAATGTTGTTAATGCCTCTTGCAGTGCTCTTTATAACAAACGAGTTCACCAGCAGAGCAATTATGCCGGCTTTAATCACTGTGCCTAATCGTACCGTTTTCTACTTTGTAAAATTGCTGGTGATATCTCTTGTATCGTTTATTAGCGGGGTGATTATCAGTGTGATTACGTACCTTGTGCTTTTGCTAATGATCGACAAAAGAGTGGTTGCAGAACTAGAGCTCCCAAAAGAACTTATATTCAACTTCCTGCTAGTGGGGCTTGTGTTTATGCTCCTGTGCTGGATTGGATACGGGGTAGGCGCAATCGTTAAAAACAGCGCAGGAGGCATAGTAGCAGTGCTATTTCTGACATTTGGTATGTACCTTATGTTAGGAATTCTGTCGAATTTCTTTGATTGGGCAGTTAATATTGCTAAGTACTTGCCTACGGAGCTGGCTCAAAAGGTAATTTCCTACGAGCTGATAACGGGGGACACTCTCTCTGAACATCTGGCATCCACCGGGATTTTAGCGGCTCTGTCTGCGCTAATTGTTGTGCTCGGATACATCCGATTCAGAACAACAACGGTAAGCTAACACACTAAAAAAAAAAAGGGGGGGGGGCTTAAGGCGTAACTGCCTTAAGCCCCCCCTTAGTAACTATAAATTACTTGGTGTACTCGCTAAGCTCGTTTAGCAGGTGCTCTTTCGAGCCACTGGCTATTTCACGAGCCACGCTGCCACCCTTAATAACTTTAAGGGCAGGAATGGATGTGATTTTGTACTCCGCTGAAAGATTAGGGTTCTCATCAACGTTTACTTTTACAACGCGAACTTTGCCCTCTAGCTCACCGGTAATCTCATCGATAACAGGACCCAGGGCGCGGCAAGGACCGCACCACGGTGCCCAAAAATCAACGAGAACAGGTAGTTCGCTTTCAAGAACTTCGCTCTTGAAATCAGCCTCTGTTACATTCTGTGCGTTTGACATATTTTCCTTTCATGTTATGCAGTTTATGCCAGATACAGGCCGTAAACGCAACATTACCGATAGATAACGTTTCCATTGTAAATACTAGTGAGTAAAACTAATTATTTTCTGCGAGATAGTGCTCAGCATCAAGAGCGGCAGCGCATCCGCTTCCTGCCGCTGTGATTGCTTGCCGATACTTAGAGTCAATAACGTCCCCGGCGGCAAAAACCCCTGGAATGCTTGTGTGCGAGGAGCGCCCCGCAACTGCGATTGTGCCTTCCTTAGTTAGCTCAAGCTGCTGGTGCACGAGGTGCGTGCGCGGATCATTGCCAATTGCAATAAAAAGCCCGTCTAGCTTAAGCCTGGTGTGCTCTCCGCTCTCAAGATTACCAACCGTGACAGCGCTGAGCGCGTCGTCACCGTGCAGCTCGGTTATTTCTGAGTTCCAGATAAACTCGATCTTCTCGTTGGAAAAAGCGCGTTCCTGCATGATTTTTGAGGCGCGCAAGCTGCCGCGCCGGTGAATAACATAAACCTTTTTCGCGAATCTGGTCAAGAATGTGGCCTCTTCCATGGCAGAATCACCGCCGCCAATAACCGCAACGGTTTTGTCGCGGAAAAAAAACCCGTCGCAGGTTGCGCACCAGGAAACCCCGTGCCCGGAAAGTCGGTCTTCGTGCTCAAGATTCAGCTTGCGGTAGGCAGAGCCGGTCGCGAAAATAACCGCATCAGCTTCGTGCTTGCCCGAGTTGGTGGTGATGACCTTGCGGGCATCGCTCAACTCCAGCTCAGTAACATCCTCATAACGGATCTGCGTGCCAAAGCGCTCTGCCTGCGCCTGGATTTTTTCCATCAGTTCTGGCCCCTGAATACCCTCGGGGAAACCTGGAAAATTCTCAACCTCCGTGGTGTTCATAAGCTCGCCGCCGGGGGTTATCGAGCTTGCAAAAAGCACCGGTTCAAGCCCTGCTCGTGCCGTATAAATTGCGGCGGTTAAAGCCGCCGGGCCTGAGCCAATAATGGCTATTTTATGATTCATAGTTACTCCCAGAACAAAATAAGTGTCACATTAATTTTTGTGCCTTACTTTGTGTGTTTACTGTGTTTTAGCAGATATTTGGGTTTGTGCGACCTTAGCTTGTCACCTGCGCGGGTTTACTTCTCTACTATTTAGATTCGTGCGGATTCCCAGGCAGGTTTAGCTCGCCGCTATTTAGGCTTGTGTGTGACCTTAATGCCATTATTCGGGCTACGTGGTTCTTTTTCGCTGTGCGTGGCTCTGATCCGCCGCCTGTGAAACTCTAGCCCGTCGCCTGCGCACACTGCGATAAACCCCAAAAACAATAAGGGAAGCCGCGATCAGAGAGAAAATAATAATGCCGAAAGTTTCCACCGTGCTGGAAATAAAAAGCCTAATAGTTGCCGTGTGCAGCGTGTGTTTTTCTGTGACATCGGTGATATTCAGCACTATGCTTGAGTCGGCGTGAGTGATTCTGCTTTGCAGTGGCACAATAACCGTTGAGGTTTGCCCCGGCGCAAGATACTTCTCCTGCACTTTCTCGCCCTGCAGCGCAATTGCCGGCGACCCGGCGGTGGCGTGGATGCGTATTCGTGCCCCAAAAGGTAGATTATTGTGCAGTTGCACGGGCAGATTTGTGCTGCTCCCAAAAAGATACGTGTGCGTGGCAGAAACCACCGTCACAGAGCTGCTGAGCTGGTTGTTGTAGTTTTGAAAAGTGGTTGCAACGCTCTTGTAGTTTGTGTGCTGCGCGTATTTTGCGCTCATTAGGTTAAGAATTCGCGCGCGCTGATAGTGGGAGAGGTATTGCGGATCGGTAAGTATCGTGCTGCCGCGCAAGATTGCGGCTTCCTGATTGAGCGCCCTGGTTGCGCTTGCGGCGCGTAATTCCAGGTTTTTTAGCTTTGTATTATTTTGCTGATGGCTGCTCGCGGGTTGTAGTTGCTGCGTGAAATGCGGCTGCGCGGTTTCTGCGCGACCTGTTCCCTGATTCGCCCGCACAAACTCAACGTGCTCCAGAATGGCTAGCTGGTGCAGCAGATTTACTGTTTCTGTGCCGTCTGCGGCTCCGCTGCGATCGAGCGCAAATATTGTGTGCCCGAAACTTTTCGCCCTGATTGCAAGCTCGTTGATAATCCGTGCTAGCGCGTGCGCCCGCTGTTCTGCGGTGCCTGTTGCGGCGCGTTGTGCGGCATCTGTGAGCGCGCCGTTTAGCAGGGTTGCGTTGAACTGCGACAGCTCTGCAACGCTAACGCCGTTTGTGCTATCTGCGCTGTTATTCTGTGAGCTATCTTCGCCGCCACTCTGAGAGTTAGGCTCGGTAATGCTGCTGTCTGCGAGAAAAATATTTTTGTAGCCGTGATTCGCTAAAAATTGTAGTGTCTCGTTGTTTGTTGTGGCAGAATCAAGCCATGCCGTGCGCGCGCTGGCATCGATCGCGGTGTTAGAAATGTTGGGAATAGCGGTGTTTTGCCACGCGGTGAGCTTCTCTATGCTGGGAACTTTTGCGGGCTTTAAGTTTTGCCCGAGATCTGCTCCGGCGACGAGATTGCTCAGAAAATCAGAGTTGTGCGCCGGTTCGGGAGCGGGAGCGGTATTGTTAAAAGAGGGCGAGCCTGTGAAACTCGCGCCGGGGCTTGCCAGCGGCGATGGCACTTTGATTTTCGCCTGCAGCCCCAGATCCGCATCGGCATACTGCAGCAAAAAACTGGGAAGGGGGCTGGTTTCGAGGCGATCCAAAAACTCCCGCGCGACGGGTGGAGTGTTTGCGCCGTAGCAGCGCAGGGCGATCAGGATTCGCGGATCAATTGCGAGCGTGGCATCTAGCGCCTCTGCCGCGTATAACAGCTGCGATAGCGGGCCTGTGACCCTGAAGATTTCTGCTGTTTCTGCGAGGCTCGGGATGGTTTCTGTTGTTTCGGGCAGCAGCAGCGGCACGATTATGCCCAGTTGCGCATTTGTTGTGGGGTTTCCGAAGGTTACTGTTGTTGTTGAGTAGTTGTCGGCGGGTAGGGTTTGCGCGCTTGTGGTTGGCTTGGCAGCGCTGCCGCCCGGGCTAAAAACGGCCTGAAACAGGTATGTTGCGCCGCCCAGTGTTGTGGCATCAGTTATTCCTAGTTGCGCGAGCTGCTCGACCGGGACGGTTACAGTCTGGCGTGTTTGCGCGTCGGGCTCGAGCGCATCGATGCCTATGGTTTTTAAGAGGAGCGGATTTTCACCCACCCCGCGGTTTAGCAGGTCAGGATCGAGCACCGCTTCGGGTCGCATAAACAGCTTCACAGTCCCGACCGGCAGGGTTTGTTCGCCCCTGTTTTTAATATATACGGTAAAAGCCACTTCGCTAGCGGTGTGTTTTTGAGGGGTGTCGGGGCTTAGTGTAACGATGGCTTCGCTGTTTTGGGTCGTGTTTGTTTGCGCGCGCGCGAGGGGGTTTGCGCGGTTGCTTGTGTCTGCCTGCGCGTTTGTGAGATTGCTAGTTCTTACCTGGGTGTTTGGCTGATTTTGTGCGTGACCGGTCGCATCCGCTGGCTTGTTTTGTGCGGTTTTCGCGTGGCTGTTTGTGCTCGCCTGTGTGTTTTGCGCATTTTTTACGAGAGTGGGCGGGCTAATAGCTGCGCCAAAAATATTTAGCAGCAGTGCACAGCTGAGTGCGGTGCTGCTAATTAAGCGCAGTTTTTTCATACGATAAGTTTAGTTTGGGGTTATTGGAGATTAACTAAAAATAAGTAAATCGCGATAGCCTGGATTATATGGTTTCTATCGCGCAGGCAACGGTTGAGCTCTCCCGAATCGCAGAATCTCCAACAGTGGCTACCCTTTCTCGAGCCTTTGCACAGGCGGGGTATGAGTTGGCTCTTGTTGGTGGCTCTGTGCGAGATGCGCTGCTGGGCAGAGAGGTTACCGATCTTGATTTTGCGACAAACGCTAGACCCGACAAAACCCGCGAAATACTGCAAACTATTACCTCAAACACCCGGGATTTGGGCGTTAGATTCGGCACTATTGCAGCAAAGGTTAAGGGCGAAATGGTTGAGATAACAACGTATCGCGCAGAAATATACCGCAGTACTTCACGCAAACCCGAGGTGACATACAGCGACGCTATCGAAAATGACCTGGTGCGGCGCGATTTCACGGTGAACGCGCTTGCGCTGATGCTCCCCGAAAAGAAACTCGTTGATGTTGCCGGCGGGGTTGAGCACCTGCTAGCCGGGGTGCTAGATACGCCAGATACCCCTGAAAAGTCGTTCACAGATGATCCGCTGCGCATGATGCGTGCGGCTCGATTTGCTGCGCAGCTGGGATTCACGCCTGTGCCCCGGGTAATTACCGCGATGCGGGAGTTGTCTGCGCGGTTGGAAATAATTTCGGCAGAGCGGATCCGCGATGAACTAGTGAAAACTCTCGCCAGTGATGATCCTGTGTCCGGAGTGCGGCTGCTTGTTGAAACCGGGCTTTGCGGTCGGTTTTTGCCCGAGCTTACAGCGCTTGTGAAGGCTCAGGACGATCAGAACCGTCACAAGGACGTTTACGAGCACAGTTTGACGGTTCTGGCGCAGGCAATTGAGCTGGAGAATGCGCGCCGCGCGGCGGGTGTCGCGGCTAACCCCGACGTGGTTTTGCGCTTGGCAGCGCTGCTGCACGATATTGGGAAGCCGGCAACTCGCAAATTCGAGCAGGGCGCGGTTACTTTTCACAATCACGATCTGGTGGGCGCGCGGCTCGCGAAAAAAAGACTGCGTAGTTTGCGGTTCGATAATGACATGATTAATCAGGTGACGCGCCTAATCGAACTGCATATGCGGTTTTTTGGCTACAACGAGGGTGTTTGGAGTGACTCTGCGGTGCGCCGATATGTGCGTGATGCGCAAGATCAGCTGGAGCAGCTGCACATTCTCACGCGCGCTGATGTTACGACCAAAGATCGCAGAAAAGCCGTGCGTCTTGCACGCGCCTACGACGATTTGGAGCGGCGGATCGAGGTGCTCGCCGAGCAGGAGGAGCTGGCGGCTGTGCGACCCGAGCTGAACGGTGAGCAGATTATGCAGATTTTGGGCATTAAGCCGGGGCGGACGGTTGGAGCCGCATATAAGTTTCTGCTGGATTTACGGCTTGACGAGGGGGAGCTCGGGCAGGAAGAGGCAACCCGGCGACTACTTGAGTGGTATCAAAAGTTCTAAAATCGAGCCGTCTTAATTTAGTTTAGGTGCTCGCTACGTCCCTGCTGTGAGCTTGTTGGGCGCTAGCTGTGCGCGGGGAGAAGCTGATGAAGGGGTGGATGTTTCACGTGAAACATCCACCCCCGGTGCTTATCTTGTTATCTCTTGGCGCGGGCGTACCGCGATATCGGTGAGCTGAGTGTCCGCAGGAGCGTCCACAACAAACCGCACAACCCGCGCAATTGTTGCGGGCTGGATGTACTGATCCGGGTGGTAGTCTTCGGGTTTGAAGGACTCGCGCAGCATTTTCGTGTCGGTTGGTCCGGGAGCAACTGTGACAACGCGAACGCTGTGGGCAGACTCGTCAATGCGGAGCGTGTCAGCCAGACCCTTTAGTGCGTGCTTAGTTGCTGTGTAGAGCGCGCTTCCGGGTGATGGTTTTGTGCTCGCCCCGGAGCCGATGAAAATAATTGTGCCCTGGCTCTTGCGTAAGAGCGGAAGCGCGGCGCTTGTAATCATGCCGTGCCCGATAACGTTCACCGAGAAATATTTTTCCCAGTGTTCAGCGCTTGCGTTATCAACGCTGTAGCCAAGCCCGATTGCGGCTCCGTTCACAAGCACGTCAAGGCTTTTAAGCGCGGCAACTTTTGTTTGTAATTCTGCGTAGTCGGTAATGTCCTGCTGCCACGTGATAGCGCCGAAATCTGCTGCAAGAGCGGCGAGCTTCTGTGCATCCCTGCCAACGACGATAACCTGATGGCTCCGCGAGAGATCGCGCACTATTTCATAACCCATCCCGCCTGTGGCGCCGGTTACAAGCGCAACTGGTTTAGCTGTGTTTTTCAAAAGAATCTCCTTCTTATTTGTTTCAGGCAACAAATCCTGCCGCATTTTGGTTCTGTGCCGATCTTAACGAATCGGCAGTAAATTTTGCTGAAGTTTTGCGCGGCGCGGCTGTTGCGTGGCGGTGAAGCTGGGCGGTGCTGTTGTTAAACAGCACTATTTTCAAGCAACACCATTTTTAGGCAGTGCCATCCGCAAACTCTGCCGCAGCAAACGCAACCGCGAGTAGACTTTGCGCAACCGCATCCGTTTCGCGTAGCATCGGAGGGTTAGCCCCCGGCATCGGGCTAATAATTGTCTCGTGCCGGGTTGCATCCAGCGGAATCCCTGCAATGTGAAAGCGTTGATCCGCTCCCCGCTCCCCGCGCAGCCTGCCCGTTGCCGCCTCAATATCAAAGCCCGTGGTTGCAACTTCGGTGCCGTCGTTCGCCCGCACGGTGAAGGGTCGCGCGCGCTTGGCTGTCACCAGCGATTGGGTTAGCGGATCGGCGCTCTGCGCAACACTGTGCGGATGCATCCAGGCGTCGATAAGCGCGGTTGCGGTTATTTTTGACCCGTGCACGACCGGTGATTCCGCCACAAAACCGGTCTGTGTGACGGTGACTGAGGATGCCGGACCGATAAACTTAACAAGCCTGGCATCTGCCAGCGCGAGCAGTTGTTCACTGCGGAAAGCCGGCGGCCCCGACCCGAGCATCGAGCCTAGTGAGGCTAGTAGGGCGTGTCCTGTGGCGCGAGATTCCGCAGTAAACGCGCCCATGGTGCCAATTCCGTTAGCAACTGCGCGGGCGGCGCTGATCGACCACAGCATTGCTTTTATTGCGCTTTCCAGACCTTTATTTGCCTCTGCAATATCGCTAGCAACCCGCGCAACAACCCACTCTTGGAATGATTCTGGGTTGCTGAACTCTAACCCCGCGGCGGGGTTTAGCTCGGCAGTGAGATTAAACCTGTGTTCAGCGTTTGCCACAAAACGCATTGTCGCCGCGGTTATTTCAGCTGTGGTTTGCCGCAACAGCGCGTGACCCTGCAGGTCTTTGGTCGCGCTGGTAGCGGTGTTGTTCACAACCTTTTGCACTGCGTCATTAATTGCGGTGTGAATTACAGTAACGCTTGCAGTTAGTGCGTTTGCCGGATGTGTTTGGGCATAGGTGGTGATGAAGTCGCGGCAGGCGTCGCCGATGATCCGAGGCCATAACTGGCGGTTAAAATCAATCGGGCGCGGTGCTTGTGATTGCGCAAATTCGCGCAGCAGTTTTTGCGGCGCGCGCGGTGGAAGCGCGTGATAGCGTGTTTTTGCGCGGTAGGGCACCCCGCGGTGGCTTGTGACGTATATAACCGGTTCTGCGCCGCTCGGTCTGTACCGCAGACCGTGCGGTATGGCGTTACCTGCGACAAACTCGCCGCCGCGCCCGATTGTGAGCAGAGCCATTGTGTCAAAAAACCCCATTCCCATACCCCGCACAATTACGGGCTTACGCGGCTTAATTTCGCTGAGATCTTGATCCGCTGGGCTTGCTGGCGGCACCCACACCAGTTTTTGTGCGGATGCTTTAATTTGCCCGCTGAGCTGCTCTTCTGCCTGGGTCTTTTGGCGCGGCAGCCAGCCGGCCGCGTAGACTGTCGCATCCGCTGTTATTTTGTCGCCGTTATCGAGCGTTAGCTCGTCTGAATCGCCCCGTTCAGTAACGCTCAGCACCTGCGCGCTGTGCTGCACAATGGTGGCTTTTTGTGCGAGCTTAGCTATTGCGAGGTTGTAGCACCAGCGGATATACTCCCCGTAGAGTGCCCGGCTTGGGTGAGATTCTGGGCGCATTTGCGTGATTTCCGCCGCGTATTTAGCGATGCTGGGCTGCGGTTTTTGCTGTTCAAAAACTTTTGCGATATTCTGCGCGACGGTGAAGTTTGTTACGGTAGTTTTGGGTGATACCCGAGTGAGCGCGAGTTTTGCCCACTGGTACAGGTTAGGTCCGGGTCTGATCGGGCCTGTGATCTGGCACGAGCTGTCGGTGAACAGCGTGACTGCCGCAGCAAGGGTGTTCATGCACAGCTCGCGGTGTTGGTTTGTGCGCCAAATTGCGCCCGCGCCGGGCTGTGATTTCTCGATTATATGGATCGTGAGAGCTTGTTTGCTGCTGTGCTGTGTTAGGCGCGCGTTGATCCGCTCGAGAATGCTTGTGCCGCGCGGGCCGGCTCCGATAATTGCGATGTGCCGGCTGTTTCCCTTTGGTTTTAAGGGTTCTTGGTGTTTTCCGGTGCCCGTGTGAGACATAATTTTCAGCCTAAACTTTCAATTTTGTTAATTCAGGTATAACATTATCTAATGTTAAACTATTATCGCGTAACATCATCTAAACACACAAGGAGAAAAATGAATAAGCGATTTCATGTGTTACTGGCTGCACTAGTAGCTGCGACGATAACCTTGACTGGTTGCGCCACAGAAAAAGGCGAGGCGGCGAGCGCCAAAAGCGAGGCTGGCGGAACAGTAACCTACCTAGAGCCACAGACCTGGAAAACCCTTTACCCACCAGCCGGAGGCTTCTACCCTAACGGTGGCGTGATCAACCAGATCACAGACAGGTTACTATACCAAAACCCGGAAACGCTAGAATTAGAACCGTGGATCGCGAGCGAGCTGCCACAGATTAACTCTGATGCGACCGAATACACTTTTAAGATCCGTGACGGAGTGACATACTCTGATGGCAGTGTGCTAGATGCTGCTAACGTTGCAAAAAACTTTGATCTTTTTGGAAAGGGCGATAAAGACCGCACACTTAACAAGTCTGAAGCTATTACAAACTATGATCACAGCGAGGTTATTGATCCGCACACTGTAAAGTTTTACTTTAGTGCGCCCGCGCCGGGATTCACGCAGGCTGTTTCAACGATTAACTCGGGACTGGTTTCAAACGCAACCCTTGACCGCACCGGCAATGAGTTCGGTCCGGGCAATGCCAAAGAAATTATTGGCAGCGGCCCGTTTGTTGTGAGCGATGAGAAGCTCGAAACCGAGCTGCACCTTACCGCGCGCAAAGATTACAACTGGGCTCCTCCAAGTAGAAAGCACCAGGGAGCGCCGCTGATTGACGGCGTGAAATTCATTGTTTCCGGTGAGGCTAGTGTGCGCGTTGGCAGTGTCGTTGCAGGACAGGCGCACATTGCCCGGCAGATTGATGCGCCAGATGAGAAACAGTTCGATAAAAATGGGCTGCAGTTGCTTGCGGCACCAACCAACGGCGTTACCAACAGCCTGAGCTTCCGGATCGAGCATCCGCTGCTGCGCGATGTGAGGGTGCGGCAGGCACTGATTGCCGGCATTAACCGGAACGAGATTGTTAACACCCTGTTCAGCAAGAATTATCCGCTGGCTACCGGCATTCTCGCGAAAACAGCGCTCGGATACACCGACACTTCGAGCTACTACAAACACGATCCAGCGCGCGCGGCAAAACTGCTTGACGAGGTCGGATTTGTTCTGGGAACTGATGGAATCAGAGAAAAAGACGGTCAGAAGCTAAAGCTCACCTTCAACGAGGCACTGCCACAGCCGCGCTCAAAAGAGGTTGTAACGCTGATTCAGCAGCAGCTGAAAAAGATCGGTGTGCAGGTTGAAATCTTCAGCGGCGACCAGACCGCGCAAGACAGCGCTCGCAAAGATATTAACTCTATCCAGGTGTATCACTCAATGGTTGGACGCGCGGATTATGACGTGTTGAAGTCACAGTTCTTCAGCACCAATCGCAACGCGCTGCTAAATTACAACCCGGAGACAAAAGAGCTGGTGGATCCGAAACTCGACGAGCTAATGCAGCTCATCGCGTCGGTGGCAACCGAGGCTGAACGCCAGGCAGCAAGTGCTGATGCGCAAAAACAACTGGCTGATAATGCCTATGTTTTGCCTTTGTTTGAGGAGCCACAGGTGTTTGGTTACAGCGCTAAACTCCAAAACTTCAAAACGGAATCCGTCGGGCGTCCATCATTCTACGAGGTTAGCCTAACCGAGTAGCAGCTCATATGAGCGTAAGCGGCGGTGTTTACTCGGCTGAGTAGGTGTCGCCACTTACGCACCCTAGACCATATTTTTGCAGGAAAGAAAATCATGTTTTTGAGCGGATTCAAACGCTTTGGGCAGGCCCTGTTGGTGTTGTTAAGCGCATACACAGCAGCATTTCTATTGCTCGCCGCGCTTCCCTCTGACGGAGTATTAGCGCGCTACGGCAATCCCGAGCTGGGTTTAAGCCCTGAGCAACTGCAGGAGATCCGCGCGGTTTATGGCATAGATGAGCTGCTGTCTGTGCGGTATCTAAAATCTTTCGGTTCTTTTTTGCAGGGCGATCTGGGCTATTCTGTGCAGTCGGGGGTGAAAGTGGCGGATCTGCTAGCGCAGGCGCTGCCGGCAACGCTGCTCCTGGCGGGGCTCGGTTTGCTTGGCGCGCTAGTGCTGGCGCTGATAATAGCGGTTGCTGCTAGTTACAACCGCGGCGGTATCGTCAGCAGTTTTTTCCGCAACCTGCCCCCGCTTTTTGTGTCGCTGCCCGTTTTTTGGGTGGGAATTGTTTTTATTCAGATTTTTTCTTTTAAGCTGGGGCTGGTGCCGGCAATCGGAGCGACAGAAACGCAGGCGCTGGTGCTGCCCGTGCTCACGCTTATGATTCCAATAGCTGCCCCGCTGGCGCAGGTGTTTTTGCGCAGCATTGACGATGTTAATCGCCTGCCGTTTGTGCGGGTTGTGGAAACCCGTGGCGCAACCCAAAGCTGGGTGCTGTGGCGAAATGTGATTCCGAACGCGCTGCTGCCCGTGCTCACGGTTGCGGGCGTGCTGTTTGGTGAGCTAGTTGGTGGCGCGATAGTCACAGAAACGGTGTTTGGCCGCACGGGACTCGGCAGTCTCACTGCGCAAGCTGTTGCAAATCGGGACACTCCCGTTTTGCTCGCGGTGGTAGTGATAGTGGCGGCTGTTTACGTTGTAATTAATTTTTTGGTTGATTTAATCTACCCGATACTCGATCCGCGATTGCGCAATTCCGCAGCTAACAGCAGAGATGCCGTGCAAAAACCGATGCCCATCGCGGTGCCCGGGGAGGAGCTTGCTTAGTATGAACAAGCAGAAGAACACGGCGCGCGCCGATTTTAGGAGTAAACTTTTTATTTTGCGGCGGATCGGGATGGCCGCTGCCGTGCTGGTTTTAGTGACCGTGTTTTTGTGGGCACTGTTTCCGGGGCTGTTTACACAGTTCAGCCCGACCGAGTCGGTTGGTGCGTCACTGCAGGATCCCAGCGCGGCGCACCTGTTCGGCACCGACGCAACCGGGCGCGATCTTTTTACGCGCGCTGTTTACGGTGCCGCTAATTCGCTTGTTGCTGCGGTTGTTGCTGTCGCTGTTGGTTTCACCGTTGGAGTGAGTTTGGGTGTTGGTGCTGGCGCGGCGGGCGGCTGGTTTGACACTTTGATTATGCGGTTGGTTGAAGTTCTGCTTGCCGTGCCGAGCCTGTTGCTGTCGCTAAGTGTTGTAATATTGCTTGGGTTTGGCACTGTGAACGCGGCTATTGCGGTTGGTGTTACCTCGGTTGCGATCTTTGCGCGGCTGGCGCGGGCGCAGGTTTTACAGGTGCGCGCAAGTGAGTATGTGGAGGCGGCCTACGGTTCCGGTGGAAACTTTCTAGGGGTGCTCTGGCGTCATATTCTGCCAAACTCAATGACACCCGTTGTGGCGCTTGCAACACTGCAGCTGGGATCCGCTATTTTGCAAATATCAACGCTCGGGTTTTTGGGCTATGGCGCGCCGCCACCAACACCCGAGTGGGGTTTGCTGATTGCCGAGGGGCGCGATTATGTTGCTACTGCGTGGTGGCTTACGGTGCTGCCGGGGTTGTTGGTGGTTGCGGTGGTGCTGGCAACCAATAAGTTGAGTCGGGCTATTGGAGGCGAGAATAAAAATGAGCAATAACGCACAAGAATCGACCAGATCACTGCTTAGCATTAAGGATCTGGGGGTTTCGTACGCGAGCCGTGACGGTCTGACCGCAGCTGTTAAAAACGTTAGCTTCACGGTGCGCCGCGGCGAAGTTACTGCGTTGGTGGGCGAGTCGGGGTCGGGTAAATCAACCGTTGCAAACACGGTAATGGGGATTTTGCCGTATTCCGCGCTGGTGCAGGGCGAGGCACTATTACAATTGGACAGCGGATCGCTTGCTCTAAACCGCCTTGGTTTGCGGCAGCTGCAGCGTGTGCGCGGTCGGGAGGTGGCGCTTGTGCCGCAGGATCCGGGCAATTCTTTGAACCCGGTGAGCACCGTCGGAGGCAGTATTGCCGAGGCGATGCGCGTGCACGGTGTGCGTGATAAGAGAAAACTACGCACCCGGGTTTTAGAGCTGCTCGAGCTGGTGGGCATTGACAATCCTACGCGCCGCATTGAGCAGTATCCGCACGAGTTTTCAGGAGGTATGCGGCAGCGGGTTTTGATTGCCGCGGCGGTTGCTAATAACCCTCGCCTGCTGGTGGCGGATGAGCCGACGAGTGCGCTGGACGTGACAGCCCAGCGCACTGTGCTTGATCTGCTTGATAGCTTGCGTCTCGAGACTGGCATGGGCGTGCTTTTAATCACGCACGATTTAGCGGCTGCGGCGGATCGTGCAAGTAGTTTTGTTGTGATGCGAGCCGGGCAGGTTGTTGAGAGCGGCGCTGCTGAGGAGGTTATAGGCAACCCCCAAAGTGATTACACGCGCCAGTTACTGGCGGATTCCGGGCTCGGGTTTGCACAGAAACTACATGGTTTGCAACGCATCGAGGTGAGCGCCGTGACGGATGTTTCACGTGAAACATTCGCGCTGCCTGTGCTGCACGCGCAGGACTCAGTGCGACCCATGCAGCTTGCCTTGCCTACCCATGAATCTGCGCAATTTTTGATGGTTGAGAAGCTGCGCCAAGAGTATAAAATCCGTGGTCAAAAAGAGCCGTTTGTTGCCGCTGATAACATTTCATTCAGTGTTGCGCGGTCTAAAACGCACGCAATAGTGGGCGAATCTGGCTCCGGCAAAACAACGGTCGGCAGAATCATTGCGGGCTTTGTTGCTCCGGTTGCGGGCAGTGTGCGACTTAACGGTGATCCGCTGAGCGGGTTGCACAGCGCAGATTTGGCGCGAATGCGCCGGCGAGTGCAGCTCGTGTACCAAAATCCCTATGGTTCGCTCGATCCGCGAATGCGAATCGGCAAAACCCTTGCCGAGCCGCTGCGCAATTTTAAGCTGTGCAAGTCTGGCGAGATTAGCGAGCAAGTTACCGAGGCGCTTGAACGTGTAGGCCTGCCCGCCAATTTTGCTAAGCGTATGCCGCACGAGCTCTCCGGCGGACAGCGACAGCGGATCGCCATTGCCCGTGCGCTGATACCAAATCCCGAGTTGGTTGTGCTCGATGAGGCTGTGAGCGCGCTGGATGTGACCGTGCAGGCGCAGATTCTGCGACTATTGCAGCGGTTGCAGCAGGAGTTTGGCCTGACCTACGTTTTTATTTCGCACGATCTCTCGGTTGTGCATCGCATCGCGGACACGGTTTCTGTTATGCAGCATGGGCGGCAGGTTGAAACGGGGAATGTGGCGGATATTTTTGCGCGCCCGTCTCACGCCTACACAAAGCAACTGCTGGAGGCGATTCCGGGCAAAAACCTTGCTAGCTATGCTGTCGCTAGTTAGTGTTTGTTGCGCTACTTCTGCGAGGCATTGAACCGCGCGGGGTATGCTGTGCGACGCAAAACTGCGCGACGGCAGCCAGCTGGCGGAATACGCCGTTTTGTGCTACGATGTTGATGTTGTATGCCCTATATAGGCTATTAAGCAACAGGCACATTTGCCCTCCTGTCACGGAGATACCGTGGCCGTAGAGTCCGAAGGAGGTGGGTCTTAGTGCATCCATACGAGTTAATGGTAATTCTCGATCCAAGCACTGATGAGCGCACAGTGCAGAGCACAATAGAAAAGTACCTTTCTGTTGTGACTGCTAATGGCGGTTCAATTGACAACCTAGACATCTGGGGAAAGCGTCGCTTGGCTTATGAGATCAAGAAGCAGAGCGAAGGTATTTACGTTGTGGCTGAGTTTACAGCTACTCCTGCTGCTACCGCAGAGCTAGATCGTCAGCTTGGTTTGCTCGAGTCGGTTTTGCGCACAAAAGTTTTGCGTAATGACGAACTTTTGGCACAAAAAGCATCGCGTCGCAATCGTGAGCAAGTGAAGGCTTAACTACTATGTACGAACCTCAAATCACAGTGGTTGGAAACCTTGTTGCTGATCCAGAGCTACGTGTTTCTCAGGGTTCTGGCAATGAGTGGGTTACTTTCCGTGTTGCGGCAACACCGCGCATTAAAGATCGCCAGACTCAGGCTTGGACTGACGGCGAAACATTATGGTTAGGATGCCGTGCATACGGTGAAATGGCTCAGAATATCGCCAAGTCGATTAGAAAAGGTGATCGCGTACTAGTTCAGGGTCGCCTCAGCGCCCGCACCTACACCGACAGCCAGGGGCAGCAGCGTACCAGTCTTGATCTTGATGTTGACGAGATTGGTCCGTCACTGTGGCGTGCAGTTGCGCAGGTAACTCGCATTAAATCGGGCGGTCAGTCCGGGCAGTTTGGTGCTGCACCGGTGAATCATATTCAGCCACAGGGGCAAAGCGGGTGGGTTGCAGCTGAGAGCACTCCGTGGAATCCCTCGGCTGGTGGAGCTATTCCGCCGCAGCGGGCACAGGGTGATCTTAACGGAGCACAGTCGGGTGGTTTGAATTCCGACCTTGATTTTTAGATAGCTCGTCAATTAGGCAGGCTAAATAGGTTCAATATGCCCATTTGGGCGCGATTAGAAAGATTTTAAAATGGCAGGAAAAGCAAGCGGAGCCCGAAAGGGTCGCAGTAAAGCAGCTAAGCTGCTTGCACCAGTAAAAAAGCAGACTGTTGGCGTTATTGATTATAAAGACGTTGCAATGCTAAGGAAGTTCATTTCAGAGCGCGGCAAAATTCGTTCACGCCGGATTACAGGTGTTTCGGTTCAGGAACAGCGTCTGCTCGCAAAAGCGATTAAAAACGCTCGCGAGATGGCATTGCTCCCATATTCAGGCTCAGGTCGCTAAGGGGGAGATGATCATGGCGAAAATTATTCTTACAAACGAAGTACAGGGTCTCGGTTCAGCCGGTGACGTTGCAGAGGTGAAGAACGGCTACGCGCGTAACTATCTTGTGCCGCAGGGGTTCGCTGTTATGTGGACTCGCGGTGGTGCAGCGCAGGTTGAGCAGATCTGCAGGGCTCGTGAGGCACGCGCCCTGGCGACTGTTGAAGAGGCTCAGGAGCTCAAAGCTAAGCTTGAGGCTCAGAAGATTAAGCTCTACGTTAAAACCGGTGCTGCTGGGCGTATGTTTGGCTCTGTAAAACCTGCTCACGTGGCGGGCGCTGTTACGGAATCCGGTATCGGCGAGGTTGATAAGCGTAAAATCACCGTGCCAACTATCAAGCGGACTGGCGACCACAGTGCTGTTATCCACCTCCATGAGGGCGTGGATGCAAACATTGTGCTGCAGGTAATTTCAGCTAAATAACGGCTGTAACGCTACATTAGGGGTACTTGCGGGGTTTCCATACGCACCCAAGTACCCCTTGGCTTAAATTACGTCGTTGTGGTGCTTGCTGTGATTGCAAAGCGGATCGCGAGTGCTGGGACGCTGGAGTACTGGGCAAACTCCGGAGCGCGGTCGAGCAGCCGCTCTGCACCGGCAGGTGTGCATCGTCGCGTATTTAATTTGCAAAACTATCGTGTTTGATGTTAAACTGCTTTAGTTGTAAAACACGCGCCCCGATAGCTCAGTGGTAGAGCACTTCCATGGTAAGGAAGGGGTCGCCAGTTCAATCCTGGCTCGGGGCTCCAGGTCTTATTATTTAATAATTTAGGCTTATGCGGCTGAGTAGCTCAGGTGGTTAGAGCGCACGACTCATAATCGTGAGGTCGCGGGTTCGAGTCCCGCTTCAGCTACGGCTTAAAAGCTTGATCTTGCAGAGAATTTAGGGTTTCTTTTCATTTTCTTTTGCTAGTAGTTGCCTTAAGGAATCCCAAATATATTCCTGCCGCTCGCTATCATGTATTCGACCGCCACTTCAGCAGCTGCTTCGTGTAAAGAAAGAGGTAATAAAGCGACACAAGCATTAGCATCGTTACTAAAACTCAACTCCAGGCTTGCTCCTAATTTTTGCAAATAATCCCCCAAGCAAAGCCATATAAGACCAGTACTTCACAAGCTCTCGGTTGGTTCGGTTAAGGTTTTCAAGGTAGCACCTCCTATGAGACTAAGAATCTTGTTAAAATCCTGTCCGTATCTACCTATTCTTAGAATACAGCGGATTTTTTTGCGTGTTTATCATAACCAATGATTGCGCTTCTGCGGGTTGCTAGTTTTTCTTAACCACTTGAGATTTGAGATAGATCTGACCCACACCTGGTATTTTGGCTTCAATATCGTGACCGTTGACCGGGGTTGAGAGCAGACGAATGCCGCGCACTTTTGTGCCGGCTTTAATTGAGTCTGAGCCTTTTAGTTTTAGTGATTTTACAACCGTGACACTGTCGCCGTCGCGCAGTTCATTGCCCACAGAGTCGCGCAGCGTATCCGCTTCCCATTGCAAGGCAGAGCCGGTTTCGACAGCGCCCTGCGGTATCCACTCGTGCGCGCACACGGGGCAAACTAGGAGTGCGCCGTTTTCGTAGGTGTAATTCTCGTGGCACTCGGGGCAGGCTTGCAGGGTGGTGGTGTCAGACATATAATCTCGTTTCGTTCTAATCCATCATATCGGCGGGATTTAGAGCTCCCAGAACTGTTTGCACGAGTGCGTGCCGCTGCGCTTCTATGAGCTCATTTTCGCTGCGTTCGGGCAGCTCTAGCGCGGCCGCTTCGGCCCGTGCTTTTTTGCCGATACACGCGATAAGAGTTGTCTCTGGCCTGTTAGCGAACTGTTTTGCTACCTCACGGGCGATTTGCGGGGACGAAATCAGCAGGGCGTTTATTTCACCTTTGGCGATATCCTCGCGGATGTGAATGGACGCAGGAACCCCCACAGTGCGATATGCGACCAGCTGGGTTACGTCGTGCCCGCGCTCTATTAAACCGAGTGACAGCACGGGTTTTGCGGCGTCTGAGCGCAGTGTTAGAACCCGCAGGGTTTTGGTTTGGTTGATTTCGGGCCAGGATTTCAACAGCCCTTGTGTTGTGGGGTCAGAATCATCGGTTGTGCGTGCCACCTCGTAGCCGGCCTCAACAAAAGCGGCGTGGGTTGTTTCGCCAACAACGGCAACTTGTGTGCGCTTTGCGATTTTAATGTTGTGATGGTTGAGAATATCTACAATTGTCGGGTTTGTTGCGGTGACCCAGTCAAAATAGCCGGCCTCTAGTTTTGACAGGCTTTCACGCAGCCGCTCTTGCTCGCTCGTGTGAGCAAAATCAATCAGGGGTGAGATAACCGGTGCGGCGCCTTGCATGCGAAGAGCTTTTGCCACCACATGCCCCCATGCTCCGCCACGAGGCACAAGCACGCTCAGTCCGGCGAGGCTAGTATCTTCTTGTTTAGTCATAGACTCCACTTAGTTTCCAATAAACAAGACCAACAAAACAATCTGCAAAAGATGATTTTGTTGGCCTCGGTGCACAAACAGATGCTCTGCTATTTTCGTTTGTTATCGGAAAATATGCAAATAAGACATCGCTAACATCGTAAATGTTTAGTTGAGTTTCTCAATTATTGCTTTGATCCCAAAACACATGGCAACTGCGGTTGTAACAGCAGCAGCCCCAATCAGAGCTGTAAATCCGAGCGGATTTTTACGGCGAAAATCAATCACCTGCTGTTTTCTGTGAGCAATTTCTTGATCGATCCGCTTTGGAATATCAAGGCGCTGCTCGAGTAAATTGAGGGTTTGCTGCAGATCCATATGCGCGGCGCGTGCCTGTGCTAGATCTGAAGGTGATGTTTTGTTCTCTGACATTACTCCCAAACTCCTTTATTGCCCGGTTTTGTTCCGGCCTTGCCCGGCTGAGTGAAAACCTGTTCGGCGCTTGCTTTAACGTTTTTTGCTGCCCGCAGGTCTTGTTTAACGCGCGCGATTGTTTGATGCGGTACGGGATTGCCCTTTTTGAGCAGCAGAATCCCGACTATTACGAGGACGACAACCGTTAAGAAGCCGGTGCCACCGATAATCAACGCTGCTAGCCATACCGGTAGCGCCTCGCTAATGCCCGCAACCGCAGACGCAAGAAGCACTGCTGTGCTCCAGAAAAGCACCACGAGCGAAATAATAAACAGCACTAACCCGATAACAAGGTTGCGCATACGACCAGAAACCTCGGCTTTAGCGTTTTTTGCTTCGGTCTCGATGATCCGCCCGATTTGACCCGGAAGGCGCGCAAGAAGTTTAAGCGTGCTAGGTGATTTTTTAACCACGACTAATCCTTATTGAAATTTGTTGAGGGCTGGTCTATTACGATTTGCGGCTGGTTTTGCGGGCTTTTTTGGGGGTGCGCGGCGCAGCTATCATATCGTCGATTTTCTTGCCGATTAGGCGTCGTACATCGTCAGTGCGATCGAGCGCAAACTCTTGTGCTTGATCTACGCTGCCCTGCACGATTTTTGTCTGCCATACTTTATTAGCTGCGCTTTTAATTTGCGCATAGCGTTTTTCTCCAGCGCGTGCTCCGAGGATGTACCCCACTGTAAGCCCTGTTAAAAGGGTTAATTTGCATCTCATTTTATGCTCCAAATCGTTAAAATGCATTTATGATTAAAATCTTAGTGGTTTTTTCTGTGCACTAAATACACAAATTGGCAGAGGTTATGAGCATAAGAGTTCTTGCGGTGGGCAAGAAGCATGAAAGCTGGGTTAGCGGTGGAATCTCCAGGTACGAGAGTAGGCTGCGCAAACCCTGGCTCGTGAAGTGGGAGTTTATGGCGCATTCGGCGCTGCAGAAGGAGCAGGCGCGTGCCTTTGAATCACGCCGCTTGCTGGACAAAATCACAGTAAATGATTGGGTTGTGCTACTCGATGAGCGCGGTAAAAATATGACCTCGCCGCAGCTTAGCGCGGTGCTTGCAAAGGAGCTCGCCGGCAGGCAGGTTGTGGTTATTATCGGCGGTGCATACGGGGTTGATGAGCACGTTAGAGCACGCGCAAACTTGGTCTGGTCGTTATCTAATCTTGTTTTTCCGCACCAGCTTGTGCGCTTAATTCTTGCCGAGCAGATTTATCGCGCGCAGGAGATTTACGGCGGCAGCCCGTATCACCATGGGTAAGTGACCTCTCGTGTTATAGCAGATAAGCTGCTGCCTGTGCCGCCAAACATAAGTGTCCGCCCGTAACGCCATGGATAAGCCGTTGCCTGCACCGCCACGGACAAGTTGCCGCCTATATCGCTGCGGATAAGCGGTAATACGCAGGGTAAAATTTTTAGTGTCCCACCCCCGTCGTATGCTGTTTGGTATGAAACTACAGCACTTATTTTTAATTTTGAAGCCGGCTAGTTTACTGGCCTTTCTGAGGCTCGTCAGAAGCGCGCACACGGATTCTTCGCGGATTACGGGCACAGCTGTCTACCAGTCCCCTTTTGCAACCTTGCGCGACGCAACAGGCGAGCTGAGGGCGGTTGAGAACGCCACCGCGGAGCCACTCTCACAGGTGCGATTAGCGGTTGCCGGTGACTTCGCGTTTGCGCAGTCACTGCCGGTTGATCTGCACCCCGGAGAAAGACTCCGCCTCTGTCGGCACAGCGTCTCGCGGTGCCAGTTTGCTGACACTGCGGTGTTGCGCTGGTTTGATAAGCAGGGCGCTGAGAGGCTGTGGGCGGTACCTGTGCGTTAGTTCTTGTTTTTCAGCGCCTGCTGTTTTTCTATAGCTTCTATCAGGTGGCGAGCTGTGATCCTGCGATCCTTTGGCGAGGTGTACTCGCTAGTTATGTACTTGGTTAAATCAGACACGGTGGTGTTGAGCGCGTTAGCTATCCGGGTTAGTGTTTCAAGATTCGGATTGGTTTTACCGCGCTCGATCCGCCCGTAATTGCTGATATCGATGTTCGAGAGGTGGGCAACATCCTGCTGGGTTAATTGTAGCTCGTGGCGTACTTCTCGGATGCGCTTACTTAAGGGCACTGCTGGTGATAAAACTTCATCCATACATTCTATGCTCGCAAGCCTGCGGATTTTCCGCCACGTGCTAATACACCCTGGGCTTAAAAGCAAGGGCATAAACACCCTATTCGGGTGGTAAATGCGACACGCCGAGCTTGTGGATAACGACTTTTTTCGGCTGTGGATAAAGAATGAAATTGTCATGTTTTTTGGGAGGAGAAATGCTTGTTTGTTCACAATCTGCGGATTTTCTTGTTGATAACTACAAACTTGTAATTATCTATATGTTGTGGTCGGGTATGATTGTTATCACTACATATAGTGATTTGCCAGTTTACGGCGAGCACTGTGTTTATTCTAAGCAAACAGCACAACGAGAAAGAGCCCAAGATGACAGTTACTGTTTACACAAAACCATCGTGCGTGCAGTGCACCGCGACATATCGTGCGCTTGATAGTCAGGGTATTGAGTATGATGTGCTTGATCTGTCACAGGATGAAGCTGCGCTCGCCGCTGTTAAAGAGCTTGGTTACCTACAGGCGCCGGTTGTTGTTGCCGACGATGATCACTGGTCAGGTTTCCGGCCTGACAAAATCGCAGAACTAGCTGCACGTGGATAATTCTCCGCTAGCGCCACTGCTGTGGCTGCCTCTGTAAAGAGGCAGCCACAGCAGTGAGGGGGCAACTTTACTCAATTTAAGTGGAGGCATACTGTATGTCCGGGCTTGTTTACTTTTCAAGTGTTTCAGGTAACACCCACAGATTTGTTGAAAAACTTGGGTTACCCGCGCAACGCATTCCGCTGACTCGCGTAGCGGATTCGCTTGAAATGAATGCCCCCTTTGTGCTGATTGTGCCCACGTACGGTGGCGGACCAGAAACAAAAGCGGTTCCTAAACAGGTTATTAAATTTTTAAACAATCCGACTAACCGACAGCACCTGCGCGGGGTTATTGCCGCAGGAAACACTAACTTTGGTGACGCTTACGGGTTGGCGGGCGATATAATCGCTAAGAAGTGCAGCGTGCCTCACCTTTATAGATTCGAACTTTTTGGCACTTCCGATGATGTTACAAGGGTAAAACAAGGACTGGAGAAATTTTGGAAAAATCAGTAGCAAAAACTCAGCACGACTCTTCGCGGGTGAGCGAAACTGATTATCATTCGCTTAACGCGATGCTCAATTTGTACGATGATAAAGGCAAGATTCAGTTTGACAAGGATCGCGAGGCCGCACGCCAGTACTTCCTGCAGCACGTCAATCAGAACACCGTGTTTTTCCACGATTTTGATGAGCGTCTCCGTTTCTTGATCGAAAACGAGTACTACGACAAAGATGTGCTTGATCTGTACCCGCAGGGTTTTATTGAGGAGCTAACCGACTACGCTTACAGCTTAAAGTTTAGATTCCCCACATTTCTCGGAGCGTTTAAGTTTTTTACTTCGTACGCACTCAAAACCTTTGACGGCGAGCGCTATTTAGAGCGCTTTGAAGATCGCGTTGTGATGGTTGCGATTGCGCTTGCGCAGGGCGACCAAGAGCTGGCAACAACCTATGTGAAAGAAATAATTTCGGGACGTTTCCAGCCTGCAACACCAACATTTCTAAACGCGGGCAAAGCGCAGCGCGGCGAGTTTGTGTCGTGCTTCCTGTTGCGCGTTGAAGACAACATGGAGTCCATTTCGCGCGGCATTAATTCCTCGCTGCAGCTTTCAAAACGTGGCGGCGGTGTTGCGCTGTTGCTTTCGAATATCCGCGAATATGGCGCGCCGATTAAAAAAATCCAGAACCAGTCTTCCGGCATTATTCCGGTTATGAAACTCCTTGAGGATGCTTTTAGCTATGCGAACCAGCTGGGTGCGCGGCAGGGCGCGGGAGCGGTGTACCTATCCGCTCACCACCCCGATATTCTGCGCTTTCTTGATACTAAGCGCGAGAATGCTGATGAGAAGATCCGCATTAAAACCCTGTCTCTCGGTGTTGTCGTGCCAGATATTACATTTGAGCTGGCTAAGCGCGGGGAATCTATGTACCTGTTCTCGCCGTACGATGTTGAGCGGGTTTACGGCGTGCCGCTGGCGGATATCTCAATCACAGAGCGTTACTACGAGATGGTGGATAATCCTGCGATCCGCAAAACCAAGATCGGCGCGCGCGAGTTCTTCCAGACGATAGCCGAGCTGCAGTTTGAATCGGGATACCCCTACATTGTTTTTGAAGATACTGTGAACCGTGCAAACCCGATCAAGGGGCGGATCAATATGTCGAATCTATGCAGCGAGATTTTGCAGGTAAACACCCCAACAACATACAACGCTGATCTGAGTTACGACAAAATCGGTAAGGATATTAGCTGCAATCTCGGGTCGATGAACATCGCCAAAATGATGGACGGGCCGGATTTTGGGGCGAGCGTTGAAGTTGCGATCCGCGCTCTAACCGCGGTTAGCGATATGAGCCATATTAGCTCTGTGCGCTCTATTGAAGACGGCAACGACAAGTCGCACGCAATCGGGCTGGGGCAGATGAACCTGCACGGGTATCTTGCGCGTGAACGAATTTTTTACGGCAGTGAAGAGGGTGTGGATTTCACAAATATCTACTTCTACACCGTGCTTTTTCATGCGCTGCGCGCGTCTAACAAAATCGCGATAGAGCGTGGTGAGTTGTTTGAGGGATTTGCCGATTCAAAATATGCAAGCGGTGAGTATTTTGACAAGTACACAAATCGCGTGTGGCAGCCGGAGACTGCAAAAGTGCGGCTTTTGTTTGCAGAAGCAGGAATTGAAATTCCAACCCAGCAGGACTGGGAGGAGCTGAAATCAAGCGTGCAGCAGCACGGTTTGTACAACCAAAATCTGCAGGCCGTGCCGCCAACCGGATCCATTTCGTATATCAACAATTCGACCTCCTCTATTCACCCGATAGCGTCGAAAATTGAGATTCGGAAAGAAGGTAAACTCGGGCGGGTTTACTATCCCGCACCGTATTTGACCAACGATAATCTAGATTACTATCAGGATGCGTATGAGATTGGTCCCGAGAAGATCATTGACACTTACGCGGCAGCAACTCAGCACGTTGATCAGGGGCTTTCGCTGACTCTGTTCTTCCCGGATACTGCAACCACGCGCGATGTTAACCGTGCGCAGATTTATGCGTGGCGTAAGGGCATCAAAACGATTTACTACATTCGTCTGAGGCAGATGGCGCTTGAAGGAACCGAAGTTGAAGGCTGTGTTAGCTGTATGCTGTAGTGCGTGCCGCTTGTCCGCCGTAATCAAAGATTAGAAAGAAGCAACTATGAATTCCTACGAAAAATTGCCGCTGATTCGTAAAGTTGAGGCGATTAACTGGAATCGCATCGATGATGAAAAAGACGTTGAGGTGTGGAATCGGCTGGTTAATAATTTTTGGCTGCCCGAGAAAGTGCCGCTTTCAAACGACGTGCAGTCGTGGCGCACGCTAACGGAGTCAGAGCAGCAACTCACAATGCGAGTTTTCACGGGGCTTACGCTGCTCGACACGATTCAGGGCACGGTTGGCGCGGTTTCTTTGATTCCTGACGCGCTAACCCCGCACGAAGAAGCTGTTTACACCAATATTGCGTTCATGGAGTCTGTGCATGCAAAGAGCTACTCGTCGATTTTTTCCACGCTGTGCTCGTCACCAGAGATTGACGAGGCGTTTCGGTGGTCTGTAGAGAATGCGTATCTGCAGCGCAAAGCCCAGATAGTTATTGACTACTATCACGGCGATGATCCGCTAAAGCGCAAGGTTGCTTCAACCCTGCTCGAGTCGTTCTTGTTCTATTCCGGTTTTTATTTGCCAATGTACTGGTCAAGTCGCGCGAAACTCACCAACACAGCGGATCTGATCCGCCTGATTATCCGTGATGAAGCTGTGCACGGGTACTACATTGGGTACAAGTTTCAGAAGGGACTCGAAACTGCAAGCCAGCAGCGCCGCGACGAGCTGAAAGAGTACACGATCAGTCTGTTGTTTGAGCTGTACGAGAATGAGGTTAAATACACTCAGGACCTGTATGACGAGGTTGGGCTCACAGAAGACGTGAAGAAGTTTTTGCACTACAACGCGAATAAAGCCCTGATGAACCTCGGGTATGATGCGATGTTCCCATCCAGTGTGACGGATGTGAACCCGGCTATTTTGGCGGCGCTGTCACCAAATGCGGATGAAAACCACGACTTTTTCTCGGGTTCGGGCTCGTCTTATGTGATCGGCAAAACCGAAGCCACGCAGGATGAGGACTGGGATTTCTAGTTTCCTGTGGGGCGTGCTTGCAATGCGGGTCATGGATACAGCGTCGCTCCCGTGACGCGTGGGCGGCGCAGGTTTCCTAGAGTGAGCTGAGCGTGTGGCATCTTTGAATGCGCGGTTGCACCGAGGCGCGGACGAGCTGCGGAGTTGAGTGTGCGGCTGCTTTGTGAGGATCGTCCGCAGCGCGGGCGGTGAGCACTCCGTCTATCCCGCGCCGCGCGAGAGTCGAGGGATTGATTCGTTTGTGATTCCTTATTGATAGTAAGAAGTGTTATTAATTGGGGACAGAATGCTGCCAATTTAAACTTGTTTGGTTATGCTGTAGTTATTGCTTAGGAAAACCTATTCAACAAGGAAGATTGAAACGAGGAGACAATGAAGGCAATCACATATTACGGCGATCACGACATTCGATTTGAAGAGCGTGAAAAGCCCAAAATCATTCATCCGACTGACGCGATTGTGAAGGTTACCAAAACCACAATTTGCGGCACTGATCTTGGCATCTACAAGGGTAAAAACCCCGAGATTGAAGAGACGGCTCGCAAAGTTGAGGGAGAGTGGAACGGTCGTATTCTGGGGCACGAGGGAATTGGCGTAGTCGAAGAGGTTGGCGATGCTGTGACCGGCATTAAAGTTGGCGACAAAGTGCTCATTTCCTGTATTTCGCGCTGCGGCATCTGCGATAACTGTCAGGAGCGGCTGTACGCGCACTGTCGCAACGGCGGCGGTTGGATCATGGGGTACATGATCGACGGCACGCAGGCCGAATACGTGCGCACGCCTTTCGCCGATAACTCGCTGTACCTGTTGCCAGAAGATCTTGATGAAGATGTTGCGGTGTTTTTATCAGACGCGCTGCCAACCGGTCACGAGATTGGGGTACTGAGCGGTGAGGTTAAACCCGGTAAAAACGTGTTGATTGTTGGCGCTGGTCCGGTGGGTATGGGTGTTTTACTAACGGCTCAGCTGTATTCGCCCGGGTCAATTATCGTGGCTGATATGAACGAAAATCGCCTCAAAATGGCTCTTGAGATGGGGGCAACTCACGTTATTAATCCGGCCAAAGATGATCTGGGCGAGCTGATTGCGCAGGTTACTGGCGGGCGCGGCGTGGATGTTGCGATTGAGGCCGTCGGGCTGCCAGCTACCTGGGAGCTTGCCGCCGCTCACGTGAAAGAGGGCGGTAATATCGCCGTTGTTGGTGTGCACGGCAAACCGGTCGAGTTGGAACTGCAAAAGCTGTGGATCAAGAACCTCACGATTACAACCGGTCTTGTTAGTGCGTACAGCACGGGCACGCTGCTGAAGGCCGTGCAGAACAGCGACATTCCGATCGGCACTCTGGCGACGCACCACTTTAAGTGGAGCGAGTTTGAGAAAGCCTGGGATGTGTTTATTAACGCTGACGAGCATAAGTCGATGAAGGTCGTTATTGAAGCTGAGTAGTTTGTAACGTTAAAACTTATAGAAGAGGGCTCTCAGAATCATGTGATTCTGAGAGCCCTCTAAGGAGATACCTAGAGTGCATCTCCTAGTTTGCGTTCCAGTTTAATTCGTTTCCGGTTTAGTCGAGCTAGGGTAAAGGTGTGCTGAGCGATGAGCTTGCCGATCTCTGTAAGCGATGGCAGGTGGCGGTTTGAGAGTTCTTGATCAATTTCTTCCTCACGCCCGTCTGCTTTCATCTCTTCAATCAATAATTGCGCTTTTTGCACAGAATCTTGCGATAGTGGATTAGCGGCGATCTCCGCTTTCACCGCATCCAACTCATCACGAAGCTGTGTGCTATCTTTCTTCCCAAACAATATCATCGACCTCTTATCCTTTGCGTATCTGGTCAGCTGTGCTGAGCGGTCTTATGAGTGTGCAAATTGGCATGGTCGCGCTCTTTGTCGCAATTGTTTCCATGATACTATGAAAGGGTCGCGGCACAACACCGATAAAATTCGTGGTACAACCCTGATATTTATCGGTGTCGACAATTTTCAGCAGGCTGGTAGGCTCGAAGAGCATAAAAAAACCGGACGATGTAGAAAGGTTGCGGTGATGAAAATGATCATGTTGGCACAGAAGAATGGTTCTCGTTTGCTGGCGCTAGCAACGGCTGGACTGTTGGGTTTGGGGCTAGCTGTCGTTCCAAGCACGGTTGCGCTTGCCAGGGAGCAAAAAATCAGTGGGGATAGCAGGGTTACGGTGATGCCTAGCCACGGTGACGTATTGTGTAGAATATTTCCATATTTTCCTATGTGCAAGAAGAAGTGATGCGTGAGGGAAAGCTCGAAGATTTTCGCCGTATCGCGCGTGCGCGGGCGAGGGGCTATAAGCTGACATATTTTCTTGTCGCTGCCATCATTGTGCTTTTCGAGCTGTTGTTCATTGCAGTCGGTGATTTGCCCCGGTTGGATACGGCGATTGTGCTGGCAGGATATGCTCTGGTATTAACTGTAGCTCCTTGGATCGGGCTTGTAGGGGATCTTCTTTATGTCACGCTTTTTGTGGGCATGAATTTATACGGCTATGAATCATCCTTTTCTTTTCCGGTGTTTGGCGTATTTCTGATTGTTGTGGTCTGGCTTATTAGGCATCATTCAATCGCGGCAATCTCACTACTCGCAGGAGTTTCTTTACTTGGGATTCTGCTCAGCGAAAATCCTTTGGTACGGACAGTGAGTGAGATTGTTGTAATTGTAATCGTGCTTAGTGTTGGATTCACGCTAAGAGTGTTTAATGATAGAAAAGGTATTTCTGAGCGCTCCCTCGCGACTGCTCGGCAAGAATCACGCAGAGCGCTGGTGTCTGTGCGAAGTGAGTTAGCCGCCTGGTTGCATGACACAATCGCAAAAGACCTTGCCCAAATGGCTATCTCGGCACAGAATCTTGCGGCAGCTCACCCCGAGCTCGCACACGAGATGGAATCGCTGACAACGATTGCTCAGGACGCTTCTCGCCGTCTGCGCCCGATGATTATGGATTTGAGGTTTTCCGTAGCTGCGCCGAGTTTGCATGCCGCAGTGAAAGAGTCTGCGTCCATGCTGCGTTCCCGCTCCATAGTGCTCAATGCAGACATGGTGTCCGATATTGACCTGTTACTTTCTCGGCAAGCTATGCTCACGGCGTCACTGTTTGTGCGCGAGACAGCTACAAACGCACTGAAATATGGGCAAGCGTCAAGTGCGATAGAGCTTTACGTGGATCTTAACGATGACGAAGTTGCCTTAATGATGAGCAACCAAATAAGCACAGAGCACACCAATCACGCTTTCA
The DNA here is from genome assembly GCF_018531145.1 of Canibacter zhuwentaonis. Classification (GTDB taxonomy): domain Bacteria; phylum Actinomycetota; class Actinomycetes; order Actinomycetales; family Microbacteriaceae; genus Canibacter; species Canibacter zhuwentaonis. Next base: position 70,558 of record NZ_JAHDSZ010000004.1, read on the forward strand.
CAGGAGGCTTCGGGCTAGCAAATCTGCAATCACGAATCGAGAGGGAGGGCGGACGCATGAGTTTTGCCTCTACCGGCACTCAATGGATTATTAACGCGACTATCCCCAACTTGCAAAACAGCACCGAAGGAAAAGACGATGAGTGAAAATATTCGCGTCCTCATTGCTGATGATGATCAGATTATTCGTGAATGTCTCGCCAACCTGTTACATCTACAAGAAGGCATCACCGTGCTAGCAGCAGTAGCAGACGGCAGTAAAGCACTGCGGATACTTGCCGATAAAAGCGTGGACGTGGTGTTACTGGATGTGGATATGCCCGTTCTCGACGGGATCAGCACCGCCAAAGAAATTGCGCGATTGTATCCCAGTGTTGATGTTGTGATGCTCACCTCCTTTGAGCATGAGGATTCGCTCGGGCAATCCCTAGCCAGTAACGTGCGCGGGTTTCTGACTAAAGATATCCCTATCGCCGAGCTTGCCCAGCTGCTTAAATATGCGCATGGCGGACAGCGGGTATTCGGACAGCGTCCCACCCAGATACTCGCAGAATCTTATATGGCATTGGGTAAAAATGATCCTGCTTATGACGATTTTCGGCAAAGAGTAGAGCAGTTACCTGATTATCTACGCGCCGTGTTTGATCTGCTCATCCAAGCCTTGCCCAATAAGATCATCGCTCGGAAGCTTGGAATTACTGAAGCTACTGCACGTTCTTACATTTCCGAACTCTTCATCGCCACTGGCTTTACCAACCGGGGTGAACTCACCATCACTGCCATCAAAGCAGGATACTAAAGCATACGAGTTGGCGGGTACAAGACAACTTGAACCCGCCAACTAAAGAAGAAACAACAGATTTAACTCCGAGACTTAGCCTGTTCTTTCCAAAGTATCAATGTTTTGGGAATGGCCAATACCGCTGCTGCCAGCATGATGAACTCGGCATATTGGATACGACAGAGAACAAGGATCAGACCAAAGAGTAGTAACAAACCTGGTGCTATGTACCCGTACCTTTTAATCATTATCGCTATTCTCCCAAGCCACAAGCTGCCATCACTGCAGTGATTCCGAACAGTTCAAGCAATGCTTTTTTAACATCGGATCCAGCAGCCTTGGCTCCTCCGTTAATAGCTTGTTTAAGTGCTGCCGATTTGCTCATTTTTGCAGCACGTGCTTTTTTATAGATGTTCCAAGCTGTTTTTACAAAGGGGATAGCACCTCCGACTGCTTTAATCGCTGATTTGACTTTCAGGATTTTTGCTGGTGTAAAGTTTGTGATAATCGCATATCCGATAGCAGATCCGCATGCTAGCCAATTGACTCTTGTCGTAGGTAGATCGTCATACCATTCGAGTAGAGCTTGCTGGTCACCAGACAAAAGAACGTCATCCGGGATGTTCTCGATGAACTGCATTGCTCGAGCTAGTTCCGTTTCATTGAAGAAGAGTTCTTCAAATTCTGGCTCGTAATTATTCTCTGCTGCAATGGTTTGCGTGCTGTTTGGCTGATACTCTACGGCAGAAGCAGCGCTCAAACTTGTAAACGAAAGAGCTAATGTAATTGTTCCCGAAAGTAGGGTGTTCATTGATTTTTTTATTGTTATCTCCTTAACATTTGTTTTGAAGTGTAACGGTGGGTGTGCGGTCTGTTTGCTGTTGTTTTGTTTGTGTAGAGCAAAACAACTGGACTCATCTATAGCCACTACAAGAAAAACACAACTACGGTGCTGAGCATCACCGACAAATGTTGGGATGTGACCCTGATATTCGTCAGGGTACGCTAGATAACCAGCAGCTCACGTTTGTCATATACCGATTCGGCGGGTTCACTCCCGTTGCGGATCGCACGATCAAGCGCCATAATCAATGCGATGATGCCATCGATTTCCTCGGTGGATTTGGTTTTGTCGGGTTTGATGTTTTCTGCTGGGTATTGCTGGACAGTGATGTTGTCTGTCATCCACGCCAGCACCGGATGCCCAGCACGCGCGAGCCTCCCATCCAGCGCGAGTCGCATTAGTTCTTTGCTGGCGGGGCTCATGTTTTTGAAGCCTTGCTCGAACGGCACGACCGTAAACCCCAGACCTTTGAGGTTCTGCGACATCTGCACCGCACCTCAACGGTCGTAGGCGATTTCCTGAATGTTGTAGGACAGGCTGAGTTGTTCGGTGGTGTGCCGTAATGCACCACATTGTTCTCAGTGGTCTCCAGGAGCCCTTGCCGGCGCCACAGGTCATAGGGCACAACGCAGGTCAAGGGTGTCTAGCGCACTTCCTGCTTCACCCACTGATTGAGCCGCAACTGCCGAAACGCGTTCTCCTCGGCCGGATTCTATTTCGTGGACTCGCACGCATCCCGCACATTCTGTATGGGCACGGTCACCCCGAGGGACGGGGGTTGGCTTTCCGCCAGGTTGCGTGCGGCGCCGGAACCTTTGGTCATCACGTCAAACAGTTTCCGGTTTGGTTAGATGAGTAGATAGAGGTTAAGCTGGCGCGGACAAACTATGAGATTTGGCGGGCTCGTTACAGTGAGTTTGGGGATAGCAGCGGTAAGAGGGATAAGCAGGAGCAGGTTTCTCTGCGCGGAAAAAACTAGGCAACCCCGGAACGAAAGTGCCCGCAGACAACAAAACCCCGCGCGCACCATAAGCGTGCATAAGCGATAAAGCACACGCAAAAACAAAAACATGAGTGAACTTGACTCAAGTTTAACCCAGCTGTAAACTTGAGTTATATTGACTAAAGTTTACAGCGCAGTGCGCTGTTTCGTGGAAGGTGCAAAATATGCAAAACAGCACAGAGCAGACAGCTCAAGAAGAGCGCGCGCTGCAAAAGTTCGGGGTTAACCTAACTCAGAGCGCGCGTGAAGGGAAACTAGATCCGGTAATCGGCAGAGACCAGGAAATCAGGCGACTAAGCCAGATTCTCGCGCGCCGCACCAAGAACAACCCGGTTTTAATCGGCGCACCGGGCGTCGGTAAAACCGCTGTTGTTGAGGGTCTAGCGCAGCGCATTGTTGCCGGTGATGTGGCAGAATCACTGCGTGATCGTGAGCTTATTTCGCTGGACATAGCCGGGCTAATAGCAGGTGCTAAATACCGTGGCGAGTTTGAAGAGCGCATGAAACAGGTGCTCGCAGAAATAAAAGAGGCCGACGGTAAAATCATCACTTTTATTGATGAGCTGCACACGCTGATGGGCGCGGGCGGCGGCGAAGCGTCGGTGGGCGCGGCGCAAATGCTCAAACCGATGCTGGCGCGGGGCGAGTTGCGCCTAATCGGAGCAACAACCCTTGATGAGTACCGCGAATTTGTTGAAAAAGATGCCGCCCTAGAGCGCCGCTTCCAGACCGTTTACGTGGGCGAGCCGAGCGTGCTCGACACAATCGCAATTTTGCGCGGTCTCAAAGAGCGCTACGAGGCACACCACAAAGTCACAATCGCGGATGCGGCGCTGGTGGCGGCCGCAGAGCTGTCACATCGCTACATCCCAGCCCGCCAGCTGCCCGATAAGGCAATCGACTTAATTGACGAGGCGGCAAGCGTGCTGCGCATGGAAATTGATTCTGCCCCGCGCGAGATTGACGAGCTGCGCAGATCGGTTGATCGTATGAAAATTGAAGAGCTCGCGCTTAAAAAAGAGAAAGATATGGCATCGCGAGAGCGCTTACAGCAGTTGCGAGCGGATATAGAGCAGCAGAGCGCTCAGCTTGCGCAGCTTGAAACGAGCTGGCAAGAAGAGCGTAAGGGGCTCAACAGAATCGGAGAGATCCGCAGCAAACTCGACAGCCTAAAAGTGGCGGCGGATCTGGCGCAGCGCGAGGGTAAATTAGAGCGTGCCTCAAAACTGCTGTACGTGGAAATTCCGGCGCTCGCGCAGGAGCTGCAGCAGCTCGAAGAGCAACAGGAAGAATCGCAAAACAAGCAGGGGCGGATGGTTAATGAGCGAGTTAGCACCGCCGATATTGCCGAGGTTATTGCGTCGTGGACGGGTATTCCGGTCGGCAAACTGCTGCAGGCGGAGAGTGAAAAACTGCTGAATCTCGAAGCGGATCTGGCGCGGCGCGTTGTCGGTCAGGAAACTGCTGCACGCGCGGTTGCTGATGCGGTGCGTCGTGCTCGCGCCGGTATCGCTGATCCGCTAAAACCTACCGGCTCTTTTTTGTTCTTAGGTCCCACAGGAGTTGGTAAAACCGAGACCGCGAAGGCGCTGGCGCAGCTGCTCTTTGACGATGAAAAATCGATTGTGCGAATTGATATGTCAGAGTACGGTGAGAAGCACTCTGTTGCGCGGTTAATAGGCGCGCCTCCCGGGTATGTGGGCTTTGAGAGCGGCGGGCAGCTTACCGAGGCGGTGCGGCGGCGGCCGTATTCGGTTGTGCTGCTTGACGAGGTTGAAAAAGCGCATCCGGAGGTGTTTGACGTGCTGCTGCAGGTGCTCGACGAGGGCAGGCTGACGGACGGTCAGGGACGCACGGTTGATTTTAGAAACGTGATTTTAATTTTGACCTCTAACACGGGCAGCCAGTACCTAATCGACCCTGAGCTAGACTGGGTGCGCAAAACCGAGCTTGTGCACGAGAGTTTGCGGCACATTTTTAGGCCGGAGTTTTTGAACCGGCTCGACGAACAGGTTATTTTTGCCCCGCTCGAGCAGGGAGCGCTGGCGCAGATAGTTGAAATCGCGCTCGGCAAGCTGCAGCAAAGGCTCGCCGCGCGGCGCTTGCGCCTGCGCGTAACCGAGCAGGCGCGCAACTGGCTTGCGGAGAGCGGATACGATCCCGCATACGGCGCGCGCCCATTGCGCCGCCTGATTCAGCGCGAAATTGAGAACCGGCTGGCGCAGCAGCTGCTCGCGGGTGAAATAGGTGACGGTGACACGGTGATTGCGGATCTTGTGGCGGGCGAGATTAGCTTGCGCACCGAGAGCACCCCCGCGGTCACATAGAATATACGTATGAATTATGACATCACCGCCATTCTTGCGGCCGCCGGCTCGCACCACGAGGTTACAACCGCGGGGGTTGGTCCCTGGCCGGGCGAGTGGCCGCAAGAGTCGCACTATGATCCGGAGCTGCTTGCAAACGGTGACAGTCGTAATGTTATTGACCGCTACAGGTATTGGAAACTGGACGCGATTAAAGCCGATCTCGACAGAGACCGGCACAGTTTTCACGTTGCGATAGAAAACTGGCAGCACGATATGAATATTGGCTCTATTGTGCGCAGTGCTAACGCCTTTGGCGCAGACACCGTGCACATAGTGGGCAGGCGCAGGTGGAATAAGCGCGGTGCGATGGTGACGGATCGCTATCAGCACATCCAGTATCACGAGGATATTGCCGCGCTTGCGGCGTGGGCGTGCGGCGCTAATCTGGAGGTTATTGCGATTGATAACCTGCCCGGGTGCGTGCCGATGGAAACTTTTAACTGGCCCAAAAACTGCGTTATGCTGTTTGGGCAAGAGGGTCCGGGCTTGAGCCGTGAGGCGGTTGAGGCGTCGCACAGCATTGTTGAAATCACGCAGTACGGCTCAACGCGCTCACTGAACGCGTCTGTTTCTGCCGGAATCACAATGTTCAGCTGGATTCAGCAGCACTCGCCGCATATGCCGCGGTAGCGGGAAGCGGATCCCCGGCGCGTGTGGGGGCTTGTGTTTTAGTTTAATATCGGGTACTCTTATAGAGTTAGCCGCTAGCGTGCGCCCTTAGCTCAGCTGGATAGAGCGTCTGACTACGGATCAGAAGGCCAGGGGTTCGAATCCCTTAGGGCGCGCAACATTTTTAACCTGTGCCGCAAGCTAGCGCAGCACTGACTCGCTATTTGATTTTGAGACTTTGTTATTGACTCTGAACTTAGAGCAACGATTCCGGGCGGTCGCAGGGAGCTGAGAGTCACCGATTTTCGGTTTAACCCTCGTTATTGATTGCTGCAACCTTGAAAATTAACGGGGATTCTTAACAGCTTGTAAAATAGAGCTGTGACTGCAAAAATACTGCTTTATTATGCTTTTCAACCGGTGCCAGATCCTGAGCTAACCAGAATGTGGCAGCGCGAACTCTGCGAAAAACTGGGTTTGCGCGGGCGGATCATTATTTCCAAGCACGGCATTAACGGCACCGTGGGAGGCGAAATAGACGCGTGCAAAGCCTACCTAAAAGCCACAAAAGCTAGATTTCGGCTGGATGTTAAGTGGAGTGACGGCACAGCACTAACCACCAAGCCGCAGTTGGTGCACGGTGTTGACCGATCCGCTCCCTGGTTGCAGGTCACGGATTTTCCAAAACTGAGCGTTAAAGTGCGCGACGAGCTGGTGGCCTTTGGACTGCCAGACGAGTTGCAAGTTGGTGAGCGTGGCGTTATCGGCGGCGGCAAGCACCTTAAGCCCGAGCAGGTAAACGAGCTGATGGCAACGCGCAAAGACGCCGTGTTTTTTGACGGTCGCAACGCCTGGGAGGCGGAGATTGGGCGCTTCAAAAACGCGATTGTGCCAGATGTTACAACCACCCACGATTTTGTGCGCGAGATAGAATCAGGCAAGTACGACAGCATTAAAGACAAGCCCATTGTCACCTATTGCACCGGCGGTATTCGCTGCGAGATTCTTTCGGCGGCAATGCGCAAGCGCGGGTTTAACGAGGTTTACCAGATTGACGGCGGCATTGTGCGCTACGGCGAGATGTTTGGCAACGACGGGCTGTGGGAAGGCTCGCTCGCGGTTTTTGACGGTCGCGAGGTGATGGATTTCGCGCCTGAAGCTAAGGTTATTGGTGAGTGTATAGTTTGTAAAAGCGCGTCAAACAAGCTTGCGAACTGCGGTGAGCGCAGTTGTCGTGAGCGGTTTGTAACCTGCGTGGAGCACACGGATGCAAACTGCGCAACTCACAACAGGCTGCGCGAAATACCTACCAGATAGTAACGCGCTCTGCCGGGTCTAGCCAGAGTTTATCGCCCGGCTTTGTGTTAAACGTTTTGTGAAACACATCAATATTGCGCACAATCTGGTTGCACCTAAACTCGTTTGGTGAGTGCGGATCAATTGTGAGCAGGCGCTGCACTTCTGCCGGGCGCACTGCCTGTTGCCAAGCCGCCGCCCAGGCGTAGAAAAAGCGCTCTGCCGCGCTCATCCCGTCAATCACTGGCGCATCCGCGCCGTTGAGAAACCTGTTATAAGCTAGCCACGCGATTGACAGACCGCCCAGATCGCCGATATTTTCGCCGATCGTAAACTCGCCGTTAACAGTTTTACCATCCGCGCCCTCCGGTGAGAGCTGGTTGTACTGCGCGATTAGTGATCCGGTGCGTTGTTCAAAGGCAGTGCGATCCGCTTGCGTCCACCAGTTAGTGAGCTTACCGTCGCCGTCGTAGCGAGAGCCCTGGTCGTCGAAGCCGTGACCTATTTCGTGCCCGATAACAGCTCCGATAGCGCCGAAGTTAGCGGCCATATCAGCGTTTTTATCGAAGAAAGGAGGCTGCAAAACGGCCGCCGGGAACACAATTTCGTTAAGCGTCGGGTTGTAGTACGCGTTAACTGTTTGCGGGGTCATAAACCACTCGTCACGGTCAACCGGCTTGCCCAGCTTGGCAAACTCCCGCGCCGTTTCAAACCGCGCCACGACCCGTGCGTTCTCGAGCAGACTATCATTGACCTTCAGCGCGCTGTAGTCGCGCCATTTCACCGGGTATCCAATTTTCGGCACGAACTTTTCGAGCTTTTCAAGCGCCCGCGCGCGGGTTGCAGGGCTCATCCACTCCAGCGAGTTGATTGAATCGCGGTAGGCATCGATGAGATAGGCAACCAGCTCGTGCATGCGCTCCTTGGCGGTTTCGTCAAAGTGCTTGCTCACGTACAGCCGCCCCAGAGCCTCGCCCATTGCGCCCTCAGCAAAGCCCACACCGCGACGCCAGCGCTCGCGCTGCTGTGTTGCGCCGGTTAGTGCGGTGCCGTAAAACTCAAAGTTTGCGGCGGAAATTTCAGGGCTTAAGAACTCTGAGCTGCCCGCAACAAGATGCCACAGCAGCCAGTTGCGCCAGTCTGTGAGGCGCTCTGCTGTGAGCAGCTGCGCAAACTCTGCTACCGCGCTGGGCTGGCACAGCACAACCTCCGCCGGGAGTGTTTGCCCCAGCTCGTCAAAGTACAGCTGCCAGTTAATGCCCGGCACTGTTTCTTGTAGCTGAGCTAAGCTAATAAGGTTGTAAACCTTTTGAATATCGCGGCTTGCTACCCTGTCCCAGTGGTGCTTGGCAATATCCGACTCGAGCCGCATTACGCTGTGCGCGCGCTGCGCAGCATCGTCAATGCTCACGAGCTCAAACATTTTTTGAATGTGAGCTACATACTGATCGCGCAGTTGTGCATATGCTGCTTCGCGATAGTATGACTCATCTGGCAGACCCAGGCCGCCCTGTGCAATAAACAGCACGTAGCGGCGCGGATCTCCCGGGTCGTTGTTAATAAACATACTCACAAGCCCGGCAATGCCTGCTTTATCAAACTGCGCGGTTAAACGCACAAACTCGGATATTTTGTTAATACCCAGTATCTTCCGGATATCTGGTTGCAGCGGCTGCGCGCCCAGCTCGCGCAGTTTTGCTTCATCCATAAAGCTGTTAAAAAGGGTGTTTATTTTAGTCAGATCCGCTTTATCTGCGGGATCTTCAAATCCAGCAACTTTGCCGGTAATAATATCTCTAACAGCGTCTTCCGCATTTTCTGCGAGTATCGAGAAAGCGCCGTAACGAGCCTTATCCGCCGGAATTTCAGTGCGGGCGAGCCACTTGCCATTAACGTGCCGGTATAAATCATCTTGGGGGCGCACCGCGCTGTCGAGCTCTGCTTTATTAATTCCTGAAGTAGCCATAACTAGATAATATATAAGTGTTCTGTAAAGTTACTTTTATTGTTTTTGCCGCCTGTATACGCAAGAATTAAAGGGTGTCAAAAAATTACCAAGCTGCCACGCCCCGCGCGCTGTTAAGCAGCAGGGCTTTGAACAGAGAGATTCTGCGCCTCACCCTGCCCGCGCTGGGCACGCTCGTGGCAGAGCCGCTGTTTAGAATCCTCGACACGGCTATGGTCGGGCATTTGGGGGCGGATATTCTAGCCGGGCTCGGGGTTGGCAGCACGATTTTGACAACCGCGGTTGCGCTGATGATTTTTCTGGCGTACGCAACAACTCCCGCAGTTGCAAGATATGTGGGCGCGGGCAGAATGGGCGAGGCAATTCAGGCGGGCATTAGCGGGATTTACCTGGCGGCTTTAATCGGTGTGCTGATTGCGCTGCTGCTGGCGCTAATTCCGGGGTTGCTGGTGGGTTTCTTTCTGGATGGGCAGAGTCTCGCGGGCAGATCCGCCCACACCTATTTAATTATTAGCAGCGCCGGTGTGCCGGCGATTTTAATAACCTTCGCAGCCAGCGGGCTGGTGCGCGGCCTGCAAGACACGCTCACGCCGCTGCTTATTTCTGGCGCGGGTTTTGCGTGCAATGCCGTTTTGAACGCGATTTTTATTTACGGGCTCGGTTGGGGCATTGCGGGTAGCGCCACTGGCACGGTAATTGCGGAGTGGGGCATGGCTGCGGCGCTTGTGTGGCACATAAATAAAAAGGCGCGCGCGACCAGGGCGAGCTGGCGCCCGAGCCTGCGGGGGATTAAAGCCAGCGGTATCGGGGGCTCGTGGCTGCTGCTGCGCACGCTCACCCTGCGCGTTTGTACGGTGCTCGCGGTTGTCGCGGCGACTCAGCACAGCACGCAGGCTGCCGCCGGATTTCAGATTATCAACAGTGTTTTTATGCTGCTCGCTTTTATTTTTGATTCTCTAGCAATTGCCTGTCAGGCGCTAATCGGTAAAACGCTTGGCGCGTCTGATAAGGTTTTAACGCAAAAAATAGTGCGCCGGGTTGCGCTCTGGGGTGTTTACAGCGGCATTATTGCGGGCGTGCTTGTGGCGCTGGGCGCTAATTTTCTGGGCGCTATTTTTACAGCGGATCAGGCTGTGCTAGTGATTCTGCCGCAGGCTTTTATAACGCTGGCGATTTTGCAGCCGCTCTGTGCGATCGTGTTTATATACGACGGGGTTTTAATTGGCGCTGGTGATAATAAATATTTGGGGCTGGCGGGTATTTTTAATCTCTGCTGTTACTCCCCAGCTTTTGCGCTGCTTGTTTATAATTTACAGCTTGATGCGGGTTACTATTTATCGTTTAATATTTTAGCTATTATGGGCGTTTATATGGTTTCGCGCCTTGCGACGCTGGGGCTGCGGGTGCGCTCTGAAAAGTGGCTTAAGTTTGGGATTGTTCGTTGATTTATGCGCGCTTGCGGGGGTTGTAATTTGAGGCGGCGCGGTGGCTTGTTGCGCGGCCGGTGCTTTTAGCGGTTTCAAATCGGGGCATTTCGCTGAAATGCTGGCGTTCTTACCGGCTTCAAGTCGGCATCTCCCATTAAATTGCTGGTACTCTTAAATGCGTGAAAATAATAATCGCCAAGTGTTCTGTTGATTATACGGGAAGAATCACATCCCATCTGCCGCTTGCAGCTCGGATGTTAATTTTTAAGGCTGATGGCAGTGTGCAGGTGCACTCCGATGTCGGGTCTTATAAACCGCTCAACTGGATGAAAGCGCCGCTGACACTGTTTAGGCAAAAACCAGATGAAAAACAGGCGGCAGACGGGGTTTCTGAGATTTTGCGTGCTGAGCCGCGCAGGGGCAAAGACTTACTGCTTATTTATATTCATCACGTATACGAAGAGCTCGAGTACGATCTTGGTGATGCGCCCGCGCTTATCAAAGACGGTGTTGAAAAACACCTGCAGGAGTTGCTTGCCGAGCAGATAGAGCTGCTCGGGGAGGGGTACTCGCTGATCCGCCGTGAGCATTCTACGAGTATTGGACCCGTGGATATTCTGGCGAAAGATGCCAGCGGGCAGACTGTTGCTGTTGAAATTAAGCGGCGCGGTGAGATTGACGGGGTGGAGCAGCTGACACGCTATCTTGCGCAGCTTAACAAAGACCCGCTGTTTGCGCCGGTTAGCGGGATTTTTGCGGCGCAGGAGATTAAGCCGCAGGCGAGCACGCTCGCGGCTGACAGGGGGATTCGGTGCGTGGTTTTGGACTACGACAAAATGCGCAATATTGAAGATGTGAACGCGCTTTTTTAGCGGATGGATTTAATGAGCGGATTTAGTGCGTTGGTTTAGCGGGTGGTTTTAGCTGGTAGATTTAATTATTAATGAGCAAATTTAGCCGGTTGATTTAATGAGCGGAGAAAATATGCACGATGCAAAGCAAGCGGCGGAGCGGTTAAACCTCGAATCGGTTACCGAGCAAGCAACAGACAGCATAGACCCCGAAACTGCACCCGACTACTGCAACGAGAAAATCGTGGCGGCGCTTGACGTACTGCAGCAGCGGGCAGATTACGAGGCACTGGCAGAGTTTCTGAACTCGCTGCGGCAGGGGCATTTAATCGTTGACGTTACCGGATGGAGCAGCAAAAAAGCCGGCCCCAAAGCGCGCATTCTGCGCACGACCCGCGGGCAGGCGGTGCTGCCGCTGTTTACCTCAATGAAGCAGCTGCGCCTAAGCGCTGGCGGTGAGCGCGCCAAGGGCGCTATTCTGCCCGCGCGCGATGCGCTGCTGCTGATTAAAAGCGCGCCTTTTGTGGCCGTCGAGTTTGACCCCGGTGGCGCAAAACAGGTTGTGCTGCGCAGATTTATTGAGCTGGCCGCGGGAAATGATGAAATAACTGCGGCAACGCTCGCTAAAAAGTAGCGGCGCTGTGACACATCAGATCCGCCGCATATAACAGCATTTAACAGTCTTTAACCATATTTAATAGAAAAGAGCACAGGTGATTTCCCAGCCACAGAGCGTAGCCGATTTACAGCACAATTTAGAGCTGGTGCGAGAGCGGATCGCGGCGACCTGCGAGAGGAGCGGGCGTGATCCGCAAGATGTGCGGCTGCTGCCCGTGAGTAAAACCGTGTCCGAAGAGGTGCTGCGCAATGCCGTGGCGGCGGGGGTTGTGATGTTTGGCGAGAATAAGGTGCAGGAGGTCGTGCGCAAAAGCGAAAATCTGGCAGACACCGGGGTGAAATGGGCTGTTATTGGGCATCTGCAAACCAACAAGGCAAAATATGTTGCCGAGCTTGCCAGTGAGTTTCAGGCGCTGGACAGTGTAAAAGTCGCTGCGGCGCTGCATAAGCGGTTGCAGCTTGCCGGGCGCGAGCTTGATGTTTTTGTGCAGGTTAACACTTCTGGTGAGGCATCGAAGTTTGGGGCGGATCCCGCTGCGGTGCCGGCTCTTTTAGAGCAGCTTGCGGGGTATGCGAGTTTGCGCGTGCGCGGGTTTATGACCATGGCGGCAAACACCGATAACAGCGCGGAGGTGGCGGCTTGTTTTGCGCGCTTGCGTGGTATTCGCGACTCGGCCGTGCGTGATTTTGGTGAGAACGTGTGCGGCGCGGAGCTGTCAATGGGAATGTCGGGCGATTTCGAACTCGCCATTGCGGAGGGTTCAACCTGCGTGCGCGTTGGTAGCAGTATTTTTGGGAGCAGAAATTAGGTGCTTTTAACCGGCGTTTAGTTTAGTAGCTCTATCGTGCGCCGCAGCTATAGATGCGTTGTGTGTGACGGTAATAACAGTGCTGCCAAAATCCTGATTCAGGTTGTGCAAAAGCTGCATAATACGCGCTCTGTTTGCCTCGTCTAGAGAAGCGGTTGGCTCATCGGCGAGAATAAGCTGTGGGTTTAGAATTATGGCTCGGGCGAATACAGCCCTTGCCTTTTCTCCTCCGGAACACTCAAGCGGTTTCTTTTTGATAATAGAGCCTATTTCTAAATGTTGCACAATCTTATCAAACCTCTTGCGCCAGTTGTGCGGCTGAGGTTTTGCATAGAGCAGCGGCAGGGTGATGTTTTCTGCGATGCTCAGGGAGTTAATAAGCGCTGATTCTTGCAGCACGAATCCGATTTTCTTGTTGCGCCACCGCGCTAACTCGGTTTCTGAGAGATCTAACACTTGCTCGCCGAGTAGTCTGTAACTGCCCGTGAATTTACGATCGATTAGGCCCAAAATGTTGAGCAGTGTGCTCTTGCCAACACCAGACTCGCCAACGACAGCAACTCTCTCTCCGGCTGTTACGGTCAGAGAAAAATTGCCAAGAGCTGTTACGGGAGATAGCCCTTTTTTTATACGCCTTGTGCTTAACGCTGAGTTCAATAAGATTATTTGTCACTGTAAAATTCCAATCGAGATGGGGACGCGTTTTATCCTCCAGGTTGTGACCTGTGTTACCACAGTTACTAAAATAATATTGACCAGCAGCGCGGATAGGAGAGCCATCCAATCCATGGAAATTAATCCGCCGCCGAAGCCGTAGGTTATTAAATCGGCATCTTTTTTGAGCCAGCTAGCATACCTCGAGTATGCAACTAGGACGGTCAGAGCGGATGTGGTGAGCAAAGCCAGCAAAGCGTAGTAGGTGGCAATGAGCCGCCGGAACTTTTTATAGCTCAGCCCGGCGAGGATGCTGATTGTAAACTCGCGCATCATAATTTTCACGCCGGCCAGTGAGCTGTAAACGGACAGGGCAACAATTAGGAGCACAAGCAGGGTTGTAACCAGCACAAGCGTGAACATGGCGGATCCGAAGTGCTTGTTGTAAAAGTTGATATTATCCTGCTGGCTGAAAAAATTGAACTTGAGCGAGATTAGCTGCTCTATGTAGGTGCCCAGGCTTGTTACCTCTGATCTGGTGGTATTAGTCAGGGTCAGATCCATTAGTGCGTTGATTTTAAAAGCTGTGCCCGTGCTTTTAATGTACGACTCGGTTACGGGCACAACCACTGAAAAGTTGTAATACTGCTTAGAATCAAGCGCGTACAGGTTTGAATGAGCCGAGTTTGTGGCGAGGATACCGGAAACAATGTAGCGCAGAGTTCGGTCTGTTGCCGGGTCGAGCATTGAGAACTTTGCGCCCACAGGGTAATCGGCGGCGAGACCTTTGCCCACCAGTACCGGGATCTCGTCAGATTTATTAAAATCGGGGCTAAAACTTAGCCCGGAGCCTTCGGCGACGGTAAATCCGTTTAGCTCGTTGTATTTTTGATTCATATACGCCACAGGAACTTCGATTTTGCGGCTGTTTGGCAGATCTGTTATATAGCCATCGGTAAAGAGCGCGTATTCATAGTCTGCTGCTAAGCGGTTATAGACGCTCTGGAGTGAATCTGTTGAAATATCGTTCAGGTCGTTTTTAGCAGCGGGATCAAGGTTTGCGATAAAAGTTCCCGGCGCTTCAAAGCGAGCGACCTCTTGACGCCCTTCTGCCGTGGAAACTACTGTGCGAGCCACTGTAAAGGTGGTGTAATTTGCGATGAAGAGCAGAATAAGGGTGATCGCGGCAAGCAGCGGTTTGCGCAGAAAAATACGGGTTAAGAAAAAGCGGAAAGGTTTCATGTTTTTACTTTGATTAAAAGAATGCTCGCGAGGATGTACGCAGTAAAAGTTGCTAATAGATGCAGGGAATTGACGGTGTTAAAACCCATCGCCAGTTGCACTAATATTGCCAGCGCAAAGCACACCGCCAGCGTTAATAAGCAGCGGACTGCGTATTTCGTGCGGATCCTGAGGAGCGTATCACCGACAAGTAGACGGCAGTGAATCTCGGTTTTGGAGTTCACTAAAAGCCGATAGTGAAATATGACAGCTATTGTCGATAGGCTGAGCAGAAAAGGTGTTTGATTAACGAGAATAAACTTAAGAAACCTCATTAAAACATAGGATTCAGCGGATCTCTGTTCAAGATACACAAGATACCCCGCAAGGAAAAAGCACCCGGAGTATAAGCACGCCAGCTCAATAAAGTTAGGTAGCCGCATTAGAGACTTGGGTGCCGGGTGGCTCATGGTTGCGTTGCCTTCTCTGTTACAAAGCTAGTATTTCTAAGATCTAGGGGTAAATTTAGCTTGTTGGATAATCTTTGTCAAGATAGACAAATCTCACTGTTTCCTGTATTCTGAATAATGATAGATCCCCGATCGGCCCACTGACTCGCGAGAGTTATGCATAAATGGTCGGGGACATCTTTTTAATTAAGCGTGCATATTATAATAAACAAATGGTGGTAGAGAAGGAATTCCTGAGCTATAGTGACCAGGTCAATTTGCTTCGTAAAAGAGGGCTTAGCATTGATGATCAAGACGAGTGTGAAAAGTTTCTATCTCGGGTTAACTACTATCGACTGTCGGGTTATTTTCGTTACTGGCAGGAAGATCCTAGAAACGGTGACAATAGATTTATGAAGGGTTCTTCCTTCGTTACGATTCATGGCCTGTACATAGCGGAAGAAGAATTTAAGGTCGCGTGTTTTCTGCTTCTGCAATCCTTGGAAGTGCTCGTTCGCACTCGCTTCGCCTATTACTATGCTCACCGGGTTTCACCAAAAGGCTTTTTTGCCAAAGGCGTTGGATTCACGCAGCTACCGAAGAAGGCGAAGGGGCGTCCAGTAGAAGAAGATATTTTACGTAGTCTTAATCAGAGCAAAGAACCCTTCATTAAACACTACCGCACATGCTACCTCAGCGGCGAAGGAGAACGTTGTTGCCTTCCAAAGGCTTATGAGGATATGCCTATTTGGGTCGCTGTGGAGGTGCTCTCGTTTGGAGTTATATCTAAAATGCTTAAGGCTTCGGAAGAATCGGGAGTGCTTAAGGACGTTGCGGAATCAATGTCGGTATCAAAAAAGATTTACCCAGTCAGATACGCTCTTTTGTATACCTGCGTAATCGCATCTCCCATTGCGCGAAACTATGGAATCACGCTGTACTCGATAAACCTGCTTTACAGCCAAAACAGGTTCATAAAGCGAGAGAGGTGCGGTGCTTTGATGATATATCTATTTACAAAATATTGATTGCTGTGGACGCGATGGCGTGTAAAACGGGCATAGCGCATAATTGGCTTGAGGAGACTATAAATCCAATCTTAAAGCGCTCACCCTTCTTAGAAGCAGGAATAGCAACCCCGCGAAAGTATGGAGAAATGCCCAAAAACCTTCTTGTTAGCTAATTTTTGGCTAATAGTCGCTTGTTCTCCAATATCGCATCTTGTGCTTCGGCACGTTGAATACGTTTTATTGCTGCCGAAATTAACTGTGTTGATGCATTTAGGTTGAGCCGCTGCAAAGTAGCGTCTGCTTTATCCCATAGCACTACATCAGAATACTGTGCCCTGACTCCGCCAACTGTCGCGCAATCTGGTGCGTATTCTGTGCGATACCCGATTTCCCGGCAATGATCCAATGATAATTGCTCAATCACCGACTCATTAATCTTGTTCACGGTTTTTTCTTGCGATAGCTTGCTGCGCAGCAGCATTGAAAGCGTCAAAATCCGATACGTGGTTAGCGTCTTGCTCTATCCGAAACTTATCATATTCTTTAATAGCGTGCTGATGCGCAATCTCTTTTGTGATCTTTCCAGCGTCTACGAGAAGCTCACGCGCGTCTAGTTTGATCACCCTATCGAGAAACGCAATCCACTCTTCCATCGTGGTTGGTATGTGACGTTTCGCGCGCGACTCTCCAAGGTTAAGATAGGCTTCTACGAGATGATCAAGATCCGCTAGCTCATCTGGTGTGAGATAGTTTTCCCCAATTGTCACATCAGATCGTATAATCTTCCCATCGGGCGCGTTTTTCCAAGAGGTGAGTCCCATATGCGGCTGGTCAGCATTGGCGCGCTGCCTAATAACTTCAGCGGCTGTGTGACCGTGTACCGCAAAATGAAGTTTGTTTTGCATCAGGGTAAAGAATTTTCGAGTGGTTGGCGCATCTTTGTCATAGTCTACTGCTGTGGCGTAGATGTCTGTGACCTTCTGATAGAAACGTCGTTCGGAAAGGCGGATCTCGCGGATCTCTTGGAGTAACTGCTCGAAATAATCGACACCGAGGATTTCACCCTGCTCCATACGCTCGCGATCGATTACGTAGCCGCGCAGCGTAAAATCGCGCAAAATACGAGTAGCCCACTGGCGGAATTGGGTAGCACGTACGGAGTTCACGCGGTAGCCAACAGAGATAATAGCGTCGAGGTTGTAGTGCTGAGTTAAATATGATTTGCCGTCTTTGGCAGTTATCCGGAATTTCCGGATAACTGAATCTGCAGCGAGTTCTCCCGAGCGAAAGATATTGCGGATATGCTCGTTCACGGTGCGGAGATTAATGTCAAAAAGCTGCGCCATCAGTTTTTGCGTTAGCCAAATTGTGTCGGCTTCGTAGCGAATTTCAATATCGAATTCTTCGTTCGCCGTGAAAGTGAGAAACCGGGCAGAAGAGTGCTTAATCAGCTTCCTTGAATCGAATGACCTGCTCATGGATGCTCCTCTACGGGTTCATCTACATCTTGGCTTGTGGCTTCGGTGACGGTTCTCTGTGCTTTAGCCACCCGAAGACGACGTGTTTATACCTTGAGCCGTGCAGTTGTCTGCCGCCTCCCATAGCGTCTGCTGGAGCGCTTTCGTGCTGTTTTTAGCGACCATTCGGTTTTCCTCAGTTATGTTAGATACCGTTGCAAAAAGACTGTTAGCTAAACTTTCTAGTTTAATAATTTTATCATGCGCTCTAGCTTTCCTGCTTTATTATCTTGCCAACTGCGGCGCTGTATGAAAATATCGCTAGCCCGCTAAAAGCAAGCAGAGCTAAAACGTACAGGGCGACCCTGGTCATTAAACCGTTAAAACGTTCAGTCTGATCCGTTGCAAGATAGCTTGGAACCAGATACAGCTCGCTTGCCCGCGCGGTCTTCAAAAACTGTTGCATAACGTCAGATTCCGGGTCTAAAAGCACCGCCGCTGTGAGTAGCTTTTCCCGCTCGTACTCGTCTAAAATCTCGAACTGATCCGGCGCGAGAACAAGTATTTGAAAAGAATCAAGATTGAGCCCCGCAGCGTTCGCGTCAAACCATGTAGCACCGCGCGGCAGCGATCCGCCCTGTTCTATTTGCGTGCCACGAAACACCAGCGGATCAACCACCGCGTCGAGCGCGGCTCCCCGCAGCACGCAGGGGGCCGTGCAACCACGACCAAGACTTGGAAACATCTCAAACGCCCTGCTGCCAACAACAGCTATTGTGCGCGTGGTGCCGAATAGCTCTGGTTCGGTGACGGTCAGGTTGCTTGTTATTGAGGTGTAGGCGCGGTGCGATTCAATCTGGTTACGGAGCAGTTCAAGGCTGTCTGGAGAGGTTTTTGACACCGTTTGCGGAGGGTACACCGGCGTGAACACTACGGCGTTTGCCTGTCTTAAATTGCGCCCGCCGCGCAGTGCTTCGGCCTCGGTTAGCACATCCGTTAAAATTAGCGCCATCACCAGGGTTACAAGCCCAAAACCGCCGTGATGCTCAGCGTATGAGGTCGTCTGCGCACGGTCAGAGCGAGATGCCTTGTGGTTATGCGGATGCGTAATTTTGATTCAAATCCTTGTCTGCGGGTTTTCCAGAAAACAGCGGCACAAAATAGCCCACCGGCGAAAAGCCCGCCTGAAATCATGATCGGCCGATTTTGCGCCAGTTCTAGCCACAGAGGCGGTGGGGTTATAGCGCGGGTATCAAATTCGCGCTGCTCAAAAATCTGCGTTATTTTCGAGAGCACAACAGGATCTTTGCTCGTTAGAATAATGCGAGCCGAGATAAGAGGAGTTGATATACCGGGAACAAGCGCGTACTGATGGTAGCTGACTCCTGCGGGAGGGGCTATGACAGCGGTAATTTCGCTGTTTGGCGGCGTCAGCTCACACGCGCCCGTTTGAGCGTAGGCGCTTGCGCAGAACGTGTTTTCAAAGATATAGACTCGCTCGGTTTCGCCTGGTTCTGCGCGGGCAGAAGTGGCACTGTGCTGGTTTAGCCAGGGCAATATTGCAAGCGGATCAACCACCGCTAACCCGGGAAAACCATCGCCTTCGCCGTCTATGATAAGCGCTATATTGTGCTCTTGCGAAAAGCGGTTTAACTGCTGGTATAAACTCTCATGGTTGCCGTCAGCAAGCTGTTTGACGCGAATCGCTGAAGACTCGCTACCAGAGTTGAAGATCAGAGCATTTCGCTCTGTTATGCCCCAAGTAATAGCTAGCCCGGTAGAAGCCGCAAGAATACTTACGAAGAGCACAATTGCAAAGTAAGCGAAGTTTTTATTTCGCATGATTTTACGTTTTCTTAGGCTTCGCGGTTACATCCTTTTGAATGCTCGGGTTTGTTGTGAATCATACAATTTTAAGGCATTGCGATGAAAAGTGTACACGCTCAGCGTAGCACTAGCAGGTGTGAGTTTCCGCAGTCACGCGCCCGGGCATACGTCAGAGTTAAAATTGGCGCTTGCAAGTTTTATCGCATATACTTAAATTAACCGTTCAGCCCGCCTTGATTATTGTGTCGAGTGTGGGCTGGATTTCTGTCAGGGCAAGATTTACATTTAAAACGCTGACTCAGAAGTAATCTAAGCCAGCATTTAATCTGTGGCGAGTGAGGGATTCGAACCCCCGAAGTCGTTGACAGCTGATTTACAGTCAGATCCCTTTGGCCGCTTGGGTAACTCGCCGCGTTACGCAACAAATTTTAGCAGCATTTAAGCAGGCACGCAAATAAAAGCAGTGGCACGAGGCTTGAACCCCGTGCCACTGCTTGTTTAACGGTTTTAAGCGTTCTGTTTGCGACGTGACGCAACTACCAGAGCTGCGGCTCCCACAAGCGCTGAGAGAGTTGCGATACCCATTGGCAGCACGCTGTCAGCCGCGCCGGTGCTAGCAAGTTCTTTTTTAGCGCCGGTTGATTTTTTAGCGACGCTAGCTGCAGTGTCAGCCGGAACAGGTTTTGCGCTCTCCGGAGCGATCACAGTAGCCTTTATCGAGGTGCTGTTTTTGGTGCCCTTGAAGTTGAAGGTGTGAAGACCCAGTTCAAAATCTTCTGGAACAGTCCAGAGGTAGCTCACATCACCGTCTAGGTTTGCGCGGGTTGTAGTGATATGCACAGGAGTGCTGTTAACCCAGATCTCAACCGTTTCGTATGGATCGAAGCCGCTTGCTTTAAGCTCAACCTCTTTGCCAGCCACAATTTGCACATCTTCGCTCTTGCCGTTAACGGTGGCGCTGGTTTTAGGATGAGTGTGTGTTGCAGGAGGAGCGGTTGAATCAGCTGGTTGGTCAACTGAATCCGCAGCTTTCTTGAGGGTGAATGACACTTTCAGGGGGTCGAGCTTGGTGTTAGGCTGATAGAAAGAACCTGTGAAAGTGCGACCAGCTTCTGTAATAGTTACGTCTGAGGCGCTAATGGTCAATTTGCCGCGATCGATGCTCGGCATTTTTGTAACTTTAAACTTTGCAAATTCTACAGCCTTAACGTCAAAAATTTCTCCTTTTTCGGTGAAACTTTTGAACTTTAGACCTTTAAGGTCTAGTAATAGCACGCCTTCTGTTTTAGATGTGAACTTAACAACCGGGTTTGAGAATGTTAGATCGAGTAATCCTTCGTGCGCTTTGAAATGCACTCCGCCAGAAAATGCGATACTGCCAGACGGGTTTGCGCCGTAGCTATATTTACCCTTGCCGTTTGTCCAGTGGAAGGTTTTGCCCGGGGCTGTAATGTCTGTATCAGCGGTAACGCCGCCGACGGGTGTTATTGTGCCTTTTGCTAGAGCAGGGTTTGTTACGTAGCTGCGGAAGGAATCTCTAAATCCCCAGGAAAAAGCCCCGTCGTCGATTACGTAATTGGTTGTATTCCCGGGTTCTGCGTTTGCAACTGTTGGAGCGAGAGCAAAGCTTCCCGCGCCAACTAGGAGCGCGAGTGCCGCTCCTACAAATTTGTTTCTAGACTTCATATTTCACCTTACAAGTTGTCTGAATCGCTACTCGTGTAGCTGCTTACCCCAATAGCGTATCATCTGATGTGCAAAAAGGCTAGACGTTTTTGCGCAGAGCGGATCAGATGCTGCTGCGCAAAGAAAGTCAAGGGAAGGCTGTTTAAGGCGACGTTTTGAGCGGATCTTTTCCACAGATGAAATAAATCCGCAACTCTAAACCTGTAGATTAAGGTTGAAAGTTTTTCTCCGTGTGGAAACTAAAATCCCAGGTCAAAGCGCTATTGTCCGACAACAAACAAGCGGTTATCAACAAATCCACAGGCCGCTTGTTGATAACTACCCGGCGTTTTGCGAAGTTATCCTCAGAGTTTTCCACAGATAGAATTTGCTCCTCGCACGGCTATCATCTATTTTTGTCAGGGCATAAAAATATTTGAAAGTGAGAGTTATGAGCGAGGCGGTCTATCCACCGGTCCACGATCCTGGGCAGGGTGAGTTGCGCGTGCCGCCACACGAAATATCCGCAGAACAAACGGTGCTCGGGTCGATGCTAATTTCCCCCGAGGCAATCGCAATGGTTATCGGCATCTTAAAAAGCACAGATTTCTACGTGCCCAAGCACGAAATTATCTACGCCTCAATTCGTGGTCTCTACGAAACCGGCGACCCCGTCGATGTTGTAACCCTCATCAATTACATGACAAAACAGGGCAAACTCGGTAAAATTGGCGGGGCTGACTACCTGTACGAGCTGATGAACTCCGTGCCAACGGCCGCCAACGCTGACTACTATGCCGAGGTTGTGCAAGAAAAAGCCCTGTTACGGCGGATGATTAACGCCGGTACAAAAATTGTGCAGATGGGGTACGCGCAGGAGGGCGACCCGGTTGACCTGGTGAACGCGGCGCAGTCTGAAATCTACCGAGTCACAGGAGACGGTCAAGCAGAAGATTACGTTTCGCTCGACGTTGCGTTGGAAGCCGCAATGGAAGATATTGAGCTGGCGTCAAGAAACTCAGACGGCATGACTGGTATCGCCACGGGCTTTGCTGAGCTGGACACAAAAACAACTGGTTTTTCCGGCGGTCAGATGATTATTATCGCGGCCCGCCCGGCGATTGGTAAATCAACCTTCGCACTAGACGTTGCGCGCGCGGCAGCGATCCGCTCGAACAAAACCACAGTGTTTTTCTCGTTAGAAATGGGACGCAGTGAAATTGCAATGCGGCTGATATCGGCGGAGGCGAGTGTGCCGCTGGGCACGCTGCGCAGCGGCCAGCTCGACGATCGCAACTGGGCAATGGTCGCCGATGCGCAAGCTCGCGTGAGCGGTAAGAAGCTGTTTATCGACGACAGCCCGAATATGTCGCTCGCGGAGATCCGCGCAAAATGCCGCCGCCTCAAACAGCGCGACGGGCTGGAGATGGTGGTTATTGACTACCTGCAGCTGCTCTCGAGCGGGAAGCGGAGCGAGAGTCGCCAGCAAGAGGTGAGCGAGTTCTCACGGGCGCTGAAGTTGCTCGCCAAAGAGCTGGATGTGCCAGTTGTTGCGCTGAGCCAGCTCAACCGTGCCTCTGAGGCGCGGGCTGATAAGCGCCCAATGATGAGCGATCTGCGCGAGTCCGGCTCGCTCGAGCAGGATGCCGACGTTGTGATACTGTTACACCGTGACGCTGATCCTAAATTGGATCGTTCGGGCGAGGCGGATATTATCCTCGCAAAACAGCGTAACGGCCCGACGGGCACGATTCATGTCGCTTTTCAGGGAATGTACTCGCGCTTTAGGGATATGCCGCAGGAAGTTGTTGCGCCGTAAACTGCGGCTGGGTGCTGTACGTGTGTCGGGAGCGCCGCGTGTTGTGCAGCGTATTCAGCAGCTGTGAGACGTAGTAGGCGGCGTGCAGCGTGAGCTGGCTGCGTGTTGCACGCGGCACGCGCAGCGCGAGTCGAGCGCATATTGCGCACCGCACACCCAGCGCGTCGAGCGTGTGCGTGCTACGCGCTAAGATAATATGGTGGCGCAAAAGGGGTGGTAATGAATCATGCACAAACACAGCTAAACGGCGCGGCGCGGGTGTATCCGGCACTGGCGCTGGAGGCGGCTTTGCACCTGGTGAGTGGGCTAACCGTGCTGTTCACCGCGGTACTGCACGAAAATCTCACCGCTAACCGCGCAATATTCGCCGTTAGCTTGGCGGTTTTCGCCGTCGCCCGGCTGCTTGCGCAGGTGCTTATTAAGGCGGATCAGAAACAGCGCAGGCACCATTTCCCGCTCGCTATTATTGACGCGCTCGCGGTCTTTATAACTTTCCTGCTTGCCAGCAGCGTTGCCGTATTTAGCCTGACTGTGATTTTGTGGGCGCTCGGGGTGTTTTTTGCGAGACTTTCGGTGCTGGTTAAGTTGAAAAACTCAGCGCCGCGTGATCGTAACTTGCTGCCGTTAACGGCGATTTTGGCAGGAATGCTGGCAGTTTTTGTTTTCATAGTAAGGACCGATCAGGTTAGTGTAATCGGTGCGTTTGGCGGCTACGGAGTTATTATCGGAATTTTTGGGTTAATCGCCGCTTTTGACACGCACACAGCAGAAAGCGATACCGTTTAAGTATGGAAAACAATAATCAACCCTCACGCAAAGAGCGTCTGAAGCCGTTAGAACTGGTCGGTTTTTCAGCAGTCCTCGCGATTTTTGCCGGTGTTGTGGTGATGATTGTAACCCGTGACATTGTTTTGCGAGTGCCGGTAACCGTGGGCGTAGTTTTTATTGTTGCGCTGCTTGCGCTATCACTGCTGGGGTTGAGCGTAAAACCCAACCCGGAAGACGCTGCGGTTATGCGCAAGCTACGCGAGGGTGACGCCCAAGAGGGCGACAGCACAGAGGGCAATATCCCCGGTAACTGGCACTAATCCAACTGTTTGCTCAGCTGCGCCGCGATGCCCGTGTATTTAGCGGGCGTGAGCGCCAGCAGGCGTGCTTTGGCGTGCTCACCAATATCAAGCCCCGCAACAAAATCGCGTAGTTGCTCGCCTGTGACGGTGCGACCGCGGGTCAGTTCCTTGAGCGCGGCATAGGGGTCACTAATCTGGGAGCGCCCGGCTGTCACCTCGGCACGAATCACGGTCTGAATTGCTTCCGCAAGCACCTCCCAGTTGGCGTCAAGATCGGCCGCGATAACCTCGGTCGCGGCGGTGATCTGCCCCAATCCGCCATGAACATTGTGCATTGCAAGCACGGAATGCCCGAGCGCCACGCCGATATTGCGCTGCGTCGACGAGTCGGTAAGATCGCGCTGCCAGCGGCTGGTCACCAGCGTCGCCGCTAGCGAGTCGAGCAGCGCGTTAGAAACTTCAAAGTTCGCCTCGGCATTTTCAAAACGGATCGGGTTTACCTTGTGCGGCATTGTTGACGACCCGGTAGCCCCGGCAACTGGAATCTGCTTAAAGTAGCCAATAGAAATATAGCTCCAGATATCGGTTGCGAGATTGTGCAGAATTCTGTTTACGTGCACAACGCGAGTGTACAGTTCGGCCTGCCAGTCGTGTGACTCGATCTGTGTTGTGAGCGGGTTAAAACTCAGCCCCAGACCGGTCACAAACTCGCGCGCGAGCTGCTGCCAGTCGGTGTCCGGATCCGCGCTCAAATGCGCCGCAAAAGTGCCCGTTGCACCGCTAAACTTGCCCAAATAGGGAATGCTGTCGAGCTGCTGCAGCTGTCGATTCAGGCGGTGCACAAACACCGCGAGCTCCTTGCCGAGGGTTGTGGGAGTTGCCGGCTGTCCGTGAGTGCGGCTCATCATTGCTAGCTCGCCATACTCCGCAACCTGCTCGCGCAGCCGCTCGATCACGGCAAGGAGCCGCGGTCGCCACACGGTTTTGATCGCGCCACGCACGGTTATTGCGTAGGCGAGATTGTTGATGTCTTCGCTAGTGCAGCAGATGTGGGTCAATTCTGCGATGTGTCCCAAATCGAGCTGCTGCAGCTGTTTGCGCACCAGATATTCAACGGCCTTCACATCGTGGTGAGTGACCGCCTCGATTTCGGCCAGCTCGGCTATTTCTGTGTCGCCAAAATCGGCCGCCCACTGGCGCAGCTGCGCCAGTTTTGCGGGTTCAATAGGACTTGCGCCAAACAGCCCGCGCGCGGTGAGGTGCGCAAGCCACTCAACCTCGATAATTACGCGCGCGCGGTTCAGCCCGGCTTCGCTCAAATACTCGCCAATTTCTGAGGTGGTCGCGCGGTATCTGCCGTCTAGCGGGCTGATTGGCTGCTGTGAAAAATGTGGCATCGCGACTCCTCGTTAAGGGGTTGATAATGATTCTATTTATATCCTAATCACCTATTCTGCATCACATACGAGATATGCAAGGTGGCGGCACTAAAATGTATTAGATGGAAGCAAAAAATCCGCCAATTATTGTGCGCCCCGATGTGCTGGCTGTGCCACCATATAAGCAGGGCAAAGCGCTTCGCGGCAAAGGGTTTAAACTTTCAAGCAATGAAAGCCACGAGCCGCCGCCGCAGCGGGTGCTGGCAGCGATTGCGCAGCATCACGAGCTGAACCGCTATGCTGACCCTAATTTCAGCCTGCTACGTGAGCGGATCGCGGCAGAATACGGCGGCGTAGTAACAAGCGACTGGGTGCAGCTGGGAGTCGGATCTGCTGCGCTGCTGTACCAGCTGGTGCATGCAACCGCGGGCGGGGGAGATAATTACGTGCACGCCTGGCCGAGTTTTGAGGCGTATCCGCTGTTGGGCGTTGCCAGCGGCGCGAAAGCCGTTGCGGTGCCACTAACATATGAGGCAAAACACGATTTGCCAGCGATGGCCGAGGCTATTACCGCGCGCACCCGCGTGGTTCTTTTATGCACGCCCAACAACCCGACCGGTCCGATTATTACGCGCGCAGAGTTTACGGAGTTTATGCGCGAAATGCCGGAGCGCGTGCTGGTTATTTTAGATGAGGCGTATGCCGAATATGTGACCTGTGGTGAGGCGGTGCGTGGCACACCCGAACTGCTTGTGCAGCACCCAAACCTGTTGATTTTGCGCACTTTTTCTAAGGCAAAAGGGCTTGCCGGTTTGCGTATTGGTTACGGTATTGCCGCTCCTGAAATCTGGCGGGCTGTTTTTGCGGTGCAGATTCCGCTTGCGATAAACAGTCTGTCGGCTATTGCCGCGCAGGTCGTGCTTGATGATGCAGAGGTTGTGCAAGAGCTTGTGGTGCGCAATGCGGCAACCATTAAATGCCGTTCGGAACTGGTAAAACAGCTGGGCGATCTTGGGTTTAGCGTGCCTCAGACCCAGGGCAATTTTGTGTGGTTGCCTGCCGCGCAGATTAGCGCGCTCGTAAAGCGGGCAAAGCAGCTTAGCTCGTTTGAAACGCTGGAAAACAGTGATCAGCTCGCGCCGGATGCCCCTGATTCAATGACGCTGGGTGATATAAAAGCCTCGACTGCGTTGGGTGACTCTGATATTGTGACTGCGTCGGGCGACCCCGCGACTGCGCTGGCGGATGCGCTGGTCGAGGCTGCAATAATCGTGCGAGCCTTTCCCGGTGCAGGAGTGCGCATCAGCGTTGGAGAGCCAGAAAGTATTGGCGCGGTAACGCGCGCGATTAAGAGTTTTTTAGAGCACGGTAACTGTGATGGTTTTGCGCCAACAGACAGCGTCCGCGATAGTTGGGGTGGAGGCGAGTGCGGTGCTAGCTAGTAAACTGCTTGAGATGCAAGATCCGGAGCCGATCCGCTTTTTAGATAAAAACGGCGAGTGGAATCCCTCTGAGAGTGCCGCCGTATACGCCATCGCGCTTGAGGGCGTGACTCTCGACGATAAACAACAGTGGTTTAGTGATATGAGCGTTACGCGCGCCTTTGATGCCGAGTGCACGAATCTGCAGCGGCAGGGACAGATGGCGCTGTGGGTGCCGAGCCTCGGGCAGGAGGGCTGCCAGGTGGGCTTTGCGCACGCGGCAGATGAGCGTGACTATATTTTTCCGGCGTATCGTGAGCACGCGCTCGCCTATGCGCGGGGCGTTGAGCTGTACGACATCGGCAAGACCTTCCGTGGGATTAGTCACGGCGGGTGGGATCCGCACGACCCTAAAAACGGTAATGTGCACCCTTACACGCTGGTGCTGGGTGCACAGGCGCATCACGCGGTTGGTTACTCGCTGGGGCAGATGCTCACAGAAAAAGCCAAGCACGGAGATTACAGCCTCGACCCGGGCACGCCAGGAACGGCAACGGATCGCGCCACGATCGTGTTTTACGGTGACGGCACAACAAGCCAGGGTGACGCGAATGAGTCAATGGTGTTTGCGGCGAGCTATCAAACCCCTACGCTGTTTATTGTGCAGAATAACCAGTGGGCTATTTCTGTGCCGGTTGCACGGCAGTCACGCACCCCCATTTACAGGCGCGCGCTGGGCTTTGGAATTAATGCTGTGCAGATTGACGGGAATGATCCGCTGGCAGCCTACGCGGTGGCGAAAACCATGCTTGGCATGGCGCGCGGCGGTGGCGGTCCGCAGTATATTGAGGCGCTCACGTACAGAATCGGGGCGCACACAACTAGCGACGATCCGACCCGCTACCGTGACAGCGTGGAGCTTGACGAGTGGCGTCTGAGTGACCCGGTTAACCGGCTGGCGGCGCACTTGCGTGCGGCAGGGGTTGGTGAGGAGTTTTTTGAGCAGGTTACCCAAACCGCTCGCGAGAAGGCGCAGCAGGTGCGCGAAAAACTGCTTGCGAGTGTTGCGCCGCACCCTGACACGATGTTTGCGCACGCATACGCTAGCGCGCCGCACGCGCTGCGTGACGAGCAGCGGCGATGGATGGCGGAATATGAGGAGTCTTATCAGACGGACGTGAGTGGTGAGGAGCGAGTTTAGCTAATGAGTGACAAGAAAAATACTAAGGTTATTGCCCACGCGCTCAATGCGGCGCTTGCTGACGCGATGGAAGCGGATAAGAAAGTTATGCTTTTGGGCGAAGATATCGGCAAGCTCGGCGGGGTTTTTCGGGTTACCGACAAGCTCGAAGCGCGGTTTGGTTCGGCGCGGGTGCTTGATACACCGCTTGCCGAGTCTGGGATTGTGGGAACGGCTATCGGGCTCGCGATGCAGGGCTGGCGGCCGGTTGTGGAAATTCAGTTTGACGGTTTTGTTTACCCCGCGTTTAACCAGATTGTAAGCCAGCTGGCAAAGTATCGCAGCCGCACAGCGGGCTGTGTGCCGCTGCCGGTTGTGATCCGCTTGCCTTATGGCGGGCATATTGGTGCGGTTGAGCACCACCAGGAAAGCCCGGAGGCGTATTTTGCGCACACTGCGGGGTTGCGGGTTGTTGCGCCGTCGAACTCTAACGATGCTTACTGGATGCTGCGCGAGGCGATTGAGTTTGATGACCCGGTTGTGTTTATGGAGCCGAAGGCGAAATACTGGCAAAAGGGTGAGGTGGATTTTACCGCCGCGGTTGCGTCGATGACGGCAAGCCGGGTTGCAAAAACCGGGGCGGACGTAACGGTTATCGGTTTTGGTGCAATGGTCACAACGCTTTTGGAGGCAGCTAAAATTGCCGCTGCCGAGGGAATTAGTCTTGAGGTGATTGATATCCGCTCGCTCTCGCCGGTTGATTACGGTCCGATTTTTGAGTCGGTGCGAAAAACCGGGCGGGCTGTGATCGCGCAGGAGGCACCCGGTAATGTTAGTTTGGGTTCTGAAATTGCCGCGAGCGTTGCAGAAAACTGTTTTTATTCACTGGAGGCTCCTGTTTTGCGGGTTTCGGGGTATGACGTGCCTTTCCCTGCGGCGAAGCTTGAGGGAGTGTATTTGCCCGATACGGATCGAGTGCTCGAGGCGGTCGATCGCGTGATGAGCCATTAATGAGCGGAAATAACATGAGCGGAAAACAAGTTTTTAATCTCCCGGATGTTGGCGAGGGGCTTACTGAGGCCGAGCTGGTGAGCTGGCAGGTTGCTGTTGGTGATGAGATCGCGCTGAATCAGGTTGTGTGCGAAATTGAAACCGCAAAATCGCTTGTTGAGCTGCCGTCGCCTTTTGCCGGTAGGATAACGGATCTGCTTGCGCAGCCGGGGGATACGGTGTCTGTTGGCGCGCCAATTATGCAGGTTGCCGCAGCCGGTGCGATTCTGGAGGGTAACAGCCAGGCGGCGGATAGCAGCGTGGCGGATGGCAGCGTGGCGGCGCAGGCAGCGCCCGAGATAATCGGCGCAGCAGTTGCGGGTACTACTGGGGGCGCAGCAGCCGCAGCAGAGCTTACGCATAGCGATTTAGTGCAGCAGAGCGTAACCGATGCGGATGCTGCGGTGAGTGAACCTAAAAAGAATGCGGTGCTTGTTGGGTACGGCACAGCGGGCGCGGTGAAGAGTCGCCGCAGAGGTGGCGCAAAAGTCGCTGCTCGTGATAAGGTGACGGCAGAGACCACAGCGGCGCAGGGCGGCGCGGCGATGGCTGTTTTGTCGACCGTGCAGAACAGTGTGCCAGCCGCACAGGCGCCGGTTGCGGCGCAGGGCACCCCGGCACAGCAGCCCACAACCCCGGTGCAGTCAGTATCACAAGCGCAGCAAATCGGCGCGGCGCGGGTGCTCGCAAAACCCCCGGTTCGTAAGCTCGCAAAAGATCTTGGTATTGATATTACTGCGGTTGTTGGCACGGGAAGCATCGGCGATATTTCACGTGATGATGTTATCCGCTACACAAACAGCGCCAGGGGCAGCACATCCGCCGCCCGCGTCGGAATTACCGAGGTGCTCGAGCGCGAAACCGTGATTCCTGTGAAGGGCATTCGCAAGCAGATTGCGAAGGCGATGTCACAGAGCGCGTTTACTGCGCCGCACGTTAGTGTTTTCACCGAGGTTGATGCCACCCGCACGATGGAATACGTGAAGCGGTTGAAGAACTCCAGTGATTTTGCGGGTGTTAGAGTTTCGCCGCTGCTGGTGTTTGCGAAAGCTATGATCTGGGCGGTGCGGCGTAATCCGCTGGTTAACGCGACTT
This sequence comes from Canibacter zhuwentaonis, assembly GCF_018531145.1. Lineage (GTDB taxonomy): Bacteria > Actinomycetota > Actinomycetes > Actinomycetales > Microbacteriaceae > Canibacter > Canibacter zhuwentaonis. The sequence continues at coordinate 100,427 of NZ_JAHDSZ010000004.1, forward strand.
TTACGGAGCATGAAATAACCGTGCACAATTATGTGAATCTGGGAATTGCGGCGGCGACCCCGCGCGGTCTGCTCGTGCCAAACATCAAAGACGCGCAGAATATGTCGATGCTGGAATTGGCAAAAGCTATTGGCGAGCTGACTAGCACTGCGCGGGAAGGCAAAACCACCCCGGCAGAAATGGCGAATGGCACGATCACAGTGACGAATATCGGTGTTTTTGGTATGGATACTGGCACGCCGATTATTAACCCGGGCGAGTCTGCGATCGTTGTTATGGGCACTATTAAGCAGAAACCGTGGGTTGTTGACGGTGCTATCGTGCCGCGTATGGTCACAACTGTTGGTGGATCGTTCGACCACCGGGTTGTTGACGGCGATGTTATTTCCGCCTTTGTTGCTGATGTTGCGGCTATCCTCGAAGAGCCAGCGCTGCTATTAGACTAGGTTTAGCCGCTATTGTGTTGTGCGCTGTGCAATATTATTGCGCCCTTGTTGTGTGTGCCCACTGCATTGGCTTATTGTGTGCGTTGCTGTGCGCGACGCACACAATAAGGGTCACTGCTTGCCGTTAATTTTTAAACTTGACGCGTCAATATTCGGGTTGAACTTGAAATCGGTGATTACCAGGAGATTGCGACCGCCAGACCCGGGTAAAACGTCAACAAGCTAGCTTTCTCCGGGAGCTAGATAAAACCTGGTCAACTCCAGCGGATCGCTCATGTGTAAAACCACCAATAAAAATAGATTGTTATCTGTATAGTAGTTTGTAACACATCCCTATTTATTTTAACTTTAATTACTAAACCTTAAAAATAATAGGGGAAATTAGAATAGGCGTAATTAAGAGAAAAATCTAGCCTGTCAAATTAAAAAATCGGGCGGGCTAGGATATAAATATTTTGTTTGCGGGTGTGGCTGTTGATTTATACGGAGTTATGCTTTTGTGCTGTGCTATCTGTGGCGGGTGCGATTGTCAGATTGTCGCCACTTGTAGATTCGCCGCTGCTTCCAGCATTTTCTTTGTGTTCTGGGCGCACAGTGCTCAGCACGGCGAGGTGACGTGCAATAGCGGTGATTTTGCGCTCCTGCTCGCGGTCGCGCCTTGTGGTTGCCAGCGCGATGCCAATAAACGCAACAACAAACGCATACAGCAGCAGATCAGTGCCTCTCCCAACACCAACAGCGGTTGCTAAATCGTTTACAGCTCCCGGGAAAATAACCGCAAAAATAACGCACAGCAAAAAACAAATAATACCGATTGTACGCAGAGCCTGGCTTCGAGCCGAGCGGGCGCTGTTAAACAGCGCCAGGGCAAACGCAATAAACGCTGTGATTAATATGATTTTAATAATTATTTGCTGTTCCACAAAGACCTACTTTACAAAGAGTTCGCCGAGAATATTAATTGAGTTCCACATTGACTGCCCTTTAGCGCGGGAATAATCGGTGTAGAGAATGTGCACAGGGTGCTCAGCGTAGCGCAGTTTATGCTGTCCAATAAGCGAAACTATTTCGCTGGCGTGAGCCATCCGGTTTTGCGTTATTTTAATTTTTGAGACAGCGTTTAGATTTAACGCGCGCAGCCCGTTGTGAGCGTCGGTGAGTTTAACACCGGTGCCTATCCGCTCAAAAAGCGCTGCCATTCGCAGAATGATTTTTTTGAGGGCATCCGCGTTGGTTCGTCCGTCAAGAAAACGAGAGCCCAGTAGCACATCGAGCGGCTCAACGCGCAGTCGCTCAACCATCGCGGCAGCGTCAGAAACCTGGTGTTGCCCGTCAGAATCAAAGGTTACAAAATACTTTGCCTGCGGTTGCGCGGCGGCGAACTCAAGCCCTGTTTGCAGCGCGGCTCCCTGCCCGAGGTTAACCGGGTGGCGCAGCACAACAGCGCCTCCCGCGAGCGCGGCAGCTCCTGAGTTGTCGCGGCTGCAGTCGTCAACGCACACAATATTTGGAAATGTTTTAAGCGCTTGGGAAATAACATCTCCAACCACCTGCCCCTCGTTATAAACGGGCACAATTAGCCAGGTATCGTTAAAATTACTTTGTTTCATGCGGATCTTCCTGAGTGTTTTGAGACAGAACCTCCCGGCATATTTTAAGGTATTGCGCTGCTCGTTTTTGCCACTTCCAGTCTATAAGATTTTGTTGCTGCCAGGGTGCAGGGTTTTCATGCCAGATTTTCCTAACGCCTGCAACAAGAGCTGCAGGATTTTTACCCTCGGTAATCACGATTGGCGCGCCATCTGCAGACAGCTTAAGTGTGCCCGGTGCGGGGTAAGTCACGATCCTGCCTTTGTTATCAAGGGCTTCAAGCAATATTGTTTGAAACCCCTCGGCGAGCCTGGTTGGGTTAATCAGGGTTGCGCCGCGCAACATTTCCTGCACCTCGGGTTGTTTAACGTGACCGTGCAGGTGGACGGTGTCTTTCAGTCCCATTTGCACGATGGCTGCGCGCGCGGCTTCAAAATCTAAGCCGTCACCGATAATATCTGCAGTGAACTCTTCGCCGGCTTCTTTGAGCTGCTGCGCCATGAGCAGAAAATCAATCCACCCTTTTACTTTTATAAGCCGCCCTAAAAATACGAGGTGTTTAGGTCTGTCAATAATTTTTGTGGGCGCTGTGATGCCGTTGATAGCGTTGTAAAAAACCTCCGCATCAACGTTGCTGAGTCGTTTTACAAAGTCGCACGATGCCTCAGAAACCCCGAGCACTTTTGTTGCGTTTCGGTGCGCGTATTTGCCGAGGGTGAGATCTACAATACGACTTGCGAGCGCAATCGGCTTGGAGTTGCCAAACACAAAATTGCTGCCGTGCTCGGTGAGAATAGTCGGGATGCCGTATTTTTTGCCCAGGTAGACTCCCAGTATTGTGAGTGGGAAAAATCTCGTGTGCACAGAAATCAGAGATATTCGTTTGACGCTTAAGATTTTTTTAATCTGCGATACTGCTTTAAAAGTAGGCACGCTGAATATGTCAGCCACGTGCAGAGTCGCTGGCAGGCTAATAATCTCAACGCTGTTTTCAACCCTGTTGCCAGCCGTGTTTTCTAGGGTTATTACAGTAACAGCTGCGCCCGCAGCAGCCATTTCACGCGCAAGTGCCTGCACGTGCAATTCAACGCCTCCCGAGTGCGGCGGGTAGTTGTTAACTAAAAATGCAACTCTCATAATGTCTTCGCGCTTATTTTACAGTGCAAATCTTGCGATTATGTTTGATGCTGTGTGCGCTCAAAAACCCGAGCACAGCCGTGCCGCGCACAAGCACCGCGACAGCAACAGCCCAGAATCCACCGCCGACCCCGTGCGCAGGAATTAGCGTTGCGCAGGTAATCAGCGCGGTTATCGCGGCGAGCGTATTCACAGAGAGCATTGTTGTGTAGCGGTTCGCAATGCTCAGTGCAGCTCCCGTAAAGTGTGCAAAGGGCAGCAAAACTATCGCGGTGACCAGCGGAATTGCAATGGTTGTTCCAAAAGCATAGGCTTCTCCAAAGAGCTGCGGATAGAGCCAGTACCCGGCAGTAACCCCCAATAGTGCGAGCGGAATAAACACGAGCGTCCATTTGAGCGTGGGCGATAAAATCCACCTGAACACGTTCTTTTTGCCGTAGCTGGCCTGCCCGCGAGGAATCCAAGCCTGCGCAATATTGCCCATGGTCAGATCCGCTATTGCGTACATATAGATGAGAACTGCAAAGTGGCCTGCGGCAGCGGCACCGGCTAGCGGGGACAGGAAATACTGGGGAGCAAACGACACCGCCGAGAGCACCGCAGTGGCAGTTCCGAGCGGAAGCCCGGCACGTAGCACCTTGAGAATAGACTTTTTTGCGCTCAGCTTTGTGACGGCAAAAATACGCCTGGCGGCGAGCTCTCGCCCGCGTAAATACTTCACCGGAAAGGCAAAAATAACAGCCACTATTATTGCGGAGCTAACGGCCAGCGCCAGCAGCGTGGGAATAATGCTGTTTGTTATGAGCATTATTGCTGTTGCCGCGAGCAGGCTTCCCGCGCCGACAAACATGGATCCCCAAAAAATGCGTGAGGTGCGGGAAACAGACTGCCACGCAGCAGACAGCAGGTCAATATAAGCGTCACTGGCCTTCACGATCGCCATAATCAGCACTATTGGGAGAATCTCGGGCACAACAATGCCTACAATTACCCCGGCAACTGCGGTTGCCACAACCACCGCAAGGTGCTGCGCCGCGAGGTGCGAGCTGAGCGGTTGCACGGGAATAACGGTTAGAAAAACAGTGCGGAGGTTCAACTGTGACAGCACAAAAATTGGGGTCACAATTGCCAGCGCGAGAGTGTACTGTCCAAAATCGTGGGCTGTGAGCGTGCGCGTGAGCAACAGCATAACGCCCAACTGCCCGAGATTGCGCACAATGCTCGCACCAAACAGGTGCGCGGTTACCTGCTGCACGGCTTTGCGTGAGCTCTGTCCGCTAACTATTGAAATTGGACCGGTGATACCAGTTTGCACCGCCGCTGTTGTCGAGGTTGCGGCAGCTGGAGTGCTGTTTAGCTTTGGCACGGCAGAACCTTGTAAAGAGCCGCATCTCCCTGCCGGTCAATTAGCTGAAAAGCGGGGGAGTTGCCTTCATCAAGCCCGGACTCTATTTCGCGCCCATCGATAACAGTCACCTTGCCAAAATCAAGGAAGTACTCGATGTTGAGATGCTTTACGGCTTGGCAGGCGCGCGGATCGACATGAGCTTGATCCATACGATCTTGCACAATGCGAATATTAGGGTCGTTTGCCTTGGTGTAGATGTGCGGGAAAAGCACCTTTCTACCCGAGAAAGTGTATGCGAGCGCGGTGCCCGTCCACGGGGAACCGGCTATGATAGCACCCGGCGGCACGTGCTCTGGCAGGCGCTCAAGAATGGCAAGTTCATCGGGCGTGAGCAGCTGTGATTTATTCGTTATATGGTAGGTGTTGCGGAAGTTTTCCTGAGTTCTATCAAGCCCAGCGCCCCAGATCGCCAGGGTTATAATGGTGAGCACAATTCCCGCGCCAAGCAGCGGGCGGATCTTGGGCACCACTGTTTGCGCCACAATACGAATTAGTGCGACCGCAGCAAAAGCGGCAAGGGGCATCACAAGAATTGTGAAGATAGCGGCGGGGCGTGGGAAGTCCCCGTACCAGAACTGGGTGAAATAGCGCAGGTGCTTAAAGGGAACAGCCTTTGCGATGAAGAAAAGCAGCATAAATATTAGCGTCATAGCGCTGATCACTAAAACTGCGGTGTGCTGCGGTTTTAAGAACCATTCAAAGCGGTAGGTGCTCAGCCCGCGACGACTGCGCCACAGGGTTGCCGTGCTGTAACCGATTGCGAACAGGAACAGCACGGTAACGACGATCTGCTGCCCATAGCTCAGAGGGGCCATTTTGAGCAGGTCAAGGAGCGTTTCGGCTGCAGAGCCGCGCACTCCCCAGGTGTCGCCGACGTTGAAGAAATAGGAGATTAAGAAGACCACGTTGCCGTAGAATACGAGCAGCAGTATGCGGCGTAGCTGCACAAGCGGTGCTTGTTTTTTGAAGTCTCGGAATGTTGCAAGAAAAGCTACGGGAACAGAAGCAAAGAGCGCTCCCAAGGCGGATCCGGGATGTGTTAGCAAAACTCCGCCAAAGGTTGCTGCGCTGATAATTGTGAGTTGCCAAATGGGGGCGATCCGCCCGCTGACACCCAGTCGTGCGAGCTGCAGCATCAGCGCTACCAGGAGCGGGAAGAAGGCAAGAGCCATAAAGAAGGGGTAGAGAACGCCGTAAATTAGCATTTCTATTGGGAAAGTTGTGAGAGTTGCCGCGAAAACGCCGACAAAAACTTCGGCTAGGCGTGATCCGCCAAGCTGGCGCGTAAGCAACATAATGCAGGGCGCGAAAATCGTGATGAGGGTGGCTATGCTGAGGGCGTTAATTGCGATCGGGATCGAGAAGTTGCCTGCCTCACTCACAATAGCGACGAGTGCATGCCATGCCGCCGGATAAAAATCTGGCTTATTGCCTGCCGCTGTTAGGCGCGTGATTTCAAGTGGCGAAGCGTTGAGACTTTCTTTAACATAGGTGATAATGTTGAGGTGGAAAACATTGTCGAAGGTTTGCGAAAAGTTACTGAAGCTGCCGATGCCGGTGAGCAGCACCGTGATGGTTATGCTCAACATAATAAATATACCAATAACGGTTGTGAGGTAGATTTTATGCGTTTTAGGCTCAGATTTAAGCTGAATGCCCATTGCCCGCATGATAAACCCAAAAACGAAGCTCAGTGCGATTGTTGCGGGGAAAACTATCCAGGCTTTCCACGGCACATTAACAAACGGGAAAATTATGCTCAACAGCGCCATGATCGTGATTGAGACCGCGGGCGCGAGCGAGTGCAGCCAGAGACCGCGGGCTTTAATTAGGAGCGCTGCTGGATACCCTGGAAGCAAGATAAACGCGATAGCTGTGAGGATCGCGCCAATACTCGTTAAAAAACTCAAGATTCTCCCGTTTTGTGTAAGATGAGTGGATTTTAACCGTTTCAAAGTCTACAGCAGTATTATGCTACGGATCTTTATTACAATTAGAGCGCTACTAAGTTGCCAGCTGATGTCCAAAATGATTATGTAATCTTAATGTAATGGAAATGAGGGTGGCAGCGTATGCGGTTATAGAGCGTCGCGGTGAACTGTTGCTGACACACTGGCGACGCGGATCTCTGCACGGCTGGACGCTGCCCGGCGGCGGTGTTGAGTCGGGAGAGGATCCGCGCGACACGGTAATTCGTGAGGTGCGCGAAGAAACCGGGCTGGCAGCGCGTACGGGCAGGCTGCTCGGTGTGGACTCGCGCATTATCAAGCGCGAAGAAACACTCCCCGAAGATTCACGTGAGCTGCACACGATCCGCATTGTCTATCGGGCGAGCGTTATTGAGGGGTTGCTTGTTAACGAAGTTGGCGGCTCAAGCGACGAAGCGCGCTGGGTGCGGCTCGACGAGCTGGGTCAGCTGCGTAAATTGTCACTCGTTGATACCGCATTGAAAATGGCGCGGATCACTCGCCGCAGCAGCCAGCAGCGGGTGCATACAAGCCGCAGGCGTAATATCCGCCGATATTTGGGCACTCCTGGCGGGAGCGTTAAGCCTTCACGAATTCTATTGCCTCGGCAATAGGACCGTCAAAAATCATTGTCCCGTGCTCTAGCACAATACCGCGTTCGCACAGCTCTTGCACCTGGTGCGCGTCGTGACTGACAATAAACATTGTTTTTCCCGCGCGCTGCATTTCGTGTAGTTTGCGGTGGCATTTTTCACGGAACTGGGCATCACCCACCGAGAGAATCTCGTCTACTAGCAGAATGTCAAGCTCGGTGTGGATCGCCACAGAAAATCCCAGGCGGGAATACATACCCGAGCTGTAAAACTTCACCTCGGTGTCGATAAAATCTCCGATTTCGCTGAATTCGAGAATCGACTCGAAGCGGGCATCGACCTCGACCTTGCTCATCCCCAGAATTGCGGCGTTGAGATACACATTTGCCCGCCCGGTTAAATCCGGGTGAAAACCCGCGCCAACCTCGAGCAGCCCAGCAACTCTGCCGCGGGTGCGGATCCACCCCTGATCGGGCGGCATCACTCCCGAGAGGAGCTTGAGAGTTGTTGACTTGCCTGATCCGTTGCGCCCGAGCATAGCCACCGACTGCCCCTCGGGCACTATGAAGCTGATGTCTTTGAGCGCATCAAATCTGGTTGAGAGCTGTTTGCGCCGTAGCATCGCAATAAAAGTTTCTTTCAGCGAGTGCGTGTGTTTGATGTCGAAGCTTTTTGTGACGTTTTCAATCACGATCGCGGGCCGCGGATCCCTGCCGAGTTTGGGCTGTTCCATCGGGTTTATGCCGTTATTAGAGCCGCTGCGCAAAAGTGCCCTCCAGTTTTTTGAATACCAGCTGTCCGATTAGCAGGGCGCAAAGCGCTATAGCGGATGCGATTAGTGCGTATGTGAGCAATCCCGTAGGCCGTTCTGAGTGCGGCGCTAGCGGCAGCCAGAAAGTGTTGTGGAACAGCTCGACGCTTGCCGTCATTGGGTTTACCATGTAGATCTGATAGAGCCATTCTGGGGCGCGATCGCGCACCATCGCGAAGCTGTACAGCACGGGACTGATCCACGTTGCAAACATTAGAATCATGTCGACGAAGTTTTTAGCGTCACGATAGACCGCGTTGATGGCGCCAAAAAACAGCCCGAGCCCGAGCGCGAAGCAGAGGATCAAAAACACGCCCACAATAAAATATATTATTTGCAGCCAGCTGACTGTCCAGCCGGAAAAAATCGCGACTATTAGCAGCAGTAGCGCCTGCGGCAGAAAGTGCACTAGCGCGACCCCGCACGCGGACACTGGGAATAGCTCGCGCGGCAGAAATATTTTACGCACGAGCTCGCGGTTGTCAACAATCGCGCTGGTTGTGTTGTGCAGGGTTTCGGTGAAAAAATTAACGGCAACAATGCCAGAAAAAAGATAGATTGGAAAGAAGTCGATATCACGGTTAATACCCATAATAACGCCGATAACGATGTAGTACATTAAAAACTGTGTGCCGGGTTTTACATACGACCACGCCCAGCCCAGAGCCGAGCCGTAATAGCGCGTGGCAACACCTTTTTTCATTATTAAGCGCAGTAAATAACGGTGCTGCAGCACGTGCAATAGCCCGTAGCTTTTGCCTGGTGTGGCATAGTCAGGATCTTTACGATATTTTTCGATCGTGCGCGTATTCACGGTATTTAGCTTACACTGCCAATTTTAGATTGCCACTGCTACTAGCTATCTTTGAGGTTGAGAGTGTACTATTTTTTGTTCAGTATATTTATCTCGGTTATTAACACAGGAGCGATTGTGTCAGGAAGCCTAAACAGTAAAACGCGGAGTCTAGACTTTGGTGTCGTCATTAAAAAGATGACGGTGTTTGTTGTGGTGCTGGCAACCGCGTTTGCAGTGCTGAGCGGGTTTAGCGCGGAGCGCGCGCACGCCGATAATATAACCGACGGGTTTAACCCGGGCAACATTATTGCTGACGAGGTTTTTTACAACGGGGGCGGATACTCTGCGCAGGAAGTGCAGGAGTTCCTTGATAGCATGGTTGCCAGGTGTACGCTCGGGGATCCCGGTAGACCAGCTGGCGGCACAACCTTGCGGGGCACGCTGCTTGCTCACGTGTGCCTGAAAGATTTCAAAATGGATACGCGCTCAAGAAATGCGGATGCGTACTGCAAGGCGTACCCGGGCGGACGGAATGAATCCGCCGCAGAAATTATTGCAAAAGTGGGCAAAGCTTGCAATATTAACCCTAAAGTTTTGCTTGTGATGCTTGAAAAAGAGCAGTCGCTTGTGACAGACGACTGGCCATCACAGCGGATGTACAACGTTGCAATGGGGTACGCTTGCCCTGACAGCGGACCTGGTCACTCCGCAAACTGTAACGAGGAGTTTTACGGGTTCTTCAACCAGATGTACTACGGCGCGCGGCAGCTGCAGCGCTATCGAGCGCACCCTGACCGGTGGAATTATCGCGCCGGGCGGGTAAACACAATTCAGTATCACCCAAAGTCCGAGTGCGGTACGTCGCAGGTTTATATTGAGAACGCAGCAACTGCGGGGCTTTACGTGTACACACCGTACCGCCCAAATCAAGCGGCGCTCGATGCCGGTTGGGGCACAGGCGATGACTGCTCAACATATGGCAACCGTAACTTCTACAACTTTTTCAAAGCCTGGTTTGGCAGCACCCAATCAAAGTACACGGTTGCGAGCAAATTCAGTGACTACTGGATCAAGAACTCAGACTGGCTGGGAGCACCGGTTGACTCGGTTGTAGACACGGGCGCTGGCGGCGGTCTCTACCAAGAGTTCAGGGGCGGTGTTATATTTGGCGCGCACGGATATTCAGTCGTTGGGCTGCGCCAAAACAGCCCAGAGCTTGTGGCGCTGCGCAAAAACGGTTTTGTGCAGGGTGTGTGGGGGTATCCGCTAGAAGATCCCGGTGCTGGCAAGCCGATTCGCTTCTACAGGGGTCTTGCCGGTGTGAACGGTGACAGTGTTTATTTGATTCCGAACGAGCTTGTGCAGGCATGGCAGGAGTTTGGTGGATATGAGGGGGCGGATTATTCTCCCGGTGCGCCAGTTGGTGACGCGGTGCGTGCTAACGGTAGTATTCACCAGGAGTTTAGCCGGATCTCGTTGGTGCGAGATCCGAACGGCAAAGTTTGGTCTTTGGACAAGCGCTTTGTTAGATTCTGGCTCGATGCTGGCGGAGTTCACAGCGAGCTTGGTCACCCCACGGAAAACGTGCGGGCGATTGCCGGGGGCGCAAGCTGGAAGCTGAGTAAGCACACGCTCTATATGAACGCGGATCGCAGGGTGTTCAGCATCCCTAACGGGCACTATAACGACGCCTATTGGGTAACTGGCGGTCCTGCAGGTCCTGCAGGGCATCCTGTTGGTGCAACTGAATGCGATGCGTCTGGCGTGTGTGTTACGCAGTTTGAGCGTGGCTATGGCGTGTGGTCGGCTAACACCGGCTTTATTCTGCTGGCGGCAGAGGAGTACAAAGCCTGGCAACGCGCAGGGCGGGAAGGTCTGGGTCTTCCTGTGACGCAGGCTACCCAGGTTGCGCCGGGCGTTTTTGTTGTGCAAACCGAGCGGGGCAGCATTTACCGTTCAGCGCGCGGCGCGTACGCAATTGCTGAGGGGCAGTTAAAAGAAGCGTGGGAAGAGCAGGGCGGGCTGCAGCAGTTTGGCGTCCCGCTGTCGGATATGAGCTGCCAGGGTAACGGCGTGTGTGCGGTGCGCTTTAGCGGTGGGGTCTTCGGTTATCACTTAGAAAGAGGTGGGTTCTTTAACCGCTCACCGTACGCGAGCCTGGAAAATCCGGCGACTGATAAGCCTAATAAGCGTCTGGGGGGTGAAGACCGCTTTACAACTGCGGTGCTGATCTCGCAGGATAACTTCAAGAGCGCTGACACCGTTGTTTTGGCAACGGCAAAAGGGTTTGCGGATTCGCTAGCTGCGGCTCCTTACGCGGCAAAACTTAATGCGCCGCTGTTGCTAACGGATCCCGGCGAGCTCAACGAGGTAACACGCAAGGAAATTGCGCGGCTTAACGCTAAACGCGTTGTTATAGCCGGTGGTAGCACGGTCGTCCCAGAGCACATTGTGACGCAGCTACAGCAGGAGTTTGCGGGTTTAGAAGTTGTTCGTTTTGCGGGAGAAGACCGGTATGAAACCTCGGCTATGATTGCCAAAGCAGGCTGGAGTGGAAGCCTGTCAGCGGTGTTTATTGCTACAGGAGAGCAGTTCGCGGATGCGCTCGCCGCCGCTCCTGCCGCAATTGTTAACGACGCGCCGGTTGTGCTGGTGCCCGGCGGGGAAGCTGCGACTCCTGACTCTGTACGGGAGTTTTTGAGCCGGCAGCGTGGCGCAACACTGCATTTTGCAGGCGGTGAGAGTGCTATTCGGCAGGAACAGCGCACTAATCTGTGGCAGCTCACTGGGGGACACACTGTGACCTATGGCGGAGTGGATCGATACGACACCGCAGCGCAGATTGCGCGCGCCAACTTTAGCGCCAAAAACGCGGCCCCGGTTTATTTTGCGAGCGGTACCGGATACGCTGATGCGCTCAGCGGCGCGGTTATTGCCGGACTGAATAAAGCCCCGCTGCTGCTGGTTGACGGTGAATGCCTGGTGGCGGATACCGAGGTTACCGCGATGAGCTTGTTGCCAAGTTACCGGGTTATTCTGGGTGGGAATGCCGTGGTTAGTGACGGGATTGCGCGTGGCAGGGTGTGCGGTTAGGCGCGTAGCGCGATCCGCCCTCGCGCGAGTGCGCTGTTGTTGCAAATGCCCACTTATTGGCTGCTTAGCGGGCGTTGTGGGCTGCCGCAGTAAGGCGCGCCACGGTTATATCCGCCGCTGATTTAAGCGAGTAATTTTGCGCTGTCCACTCTGCCAGTTCTTGGCGTTGCGCAGCGGTGAGTGGGTTGCGCGCTATTTTCTGCATTGCGGCGGCAATTTGCTGCGCATCATACTGCGCAACCACGCTCTGCGAGTCGGGGTTGTTAGCGATAAACTTTGCTGTTGGCCCGGGACCTGCAAACAGGGTTGGGCATCCGCTCGCCAGTGACGAGTAGATTTTTGTTGCAAAAGCAAAGCTGTATTGCCCGTAGGGATTTAGCGTTGCCAGCGTAGCAACCGCGCTGTTAAGCTCGCCCGCCAGCTGATCGGGTATTACAGCGGGCTCAAAGGTAATCTGCGAGCTGATACCGTATTGGTTGACCTTGTGCTGCATCTCTGCTTTCACATCGGGCGTTGAAGTGCCAATAAAGCGGAGTTTATAGCCCGGGTTTTTGTCGCTAAAAATCTTAAAGGCGTCAATTAGCACGCTCGCTCCGTGCAGCTCGGTGTAACTGCCCGGGTAAATAAATTCTTTGCGCTGCGGCACGCTGCGATAGTTAAAAATATTGGTTTCTGCGCCCACTCCGGCGATAGTTGTTTTGGTTTTAACGCCTAGTGCGCGCACCTGTTTGGCAACGCTTGGATACATAGCAATTAGCTCGGTGGCGTTTCTGAGCGCAAACTTTTCAACATATTTCAGCAGGCACAATACGATTTTAGAGTTGGTTGCGTGCTTAGCAGCCTCTGACCAGACATCTGCCGCCCTGTAAACGTAAGGGATTTTGCGGAGTTTGCTGATAATGCTTACAACCGCGCCGGTTGTTGGCGGAGCCTCAACAAAAATAATATCCGGTTTTGGGTGTACCGCAAGTCGCCAGAGCAGAGGCAGATCGAAGCTTAAATACTGCAGATATCCGCGAATATAACCCTGCGCGTTACGCAAAACCGACGCTAAAACCAATTTTTCGCCCGGTATTTTGCGGTATTTTTGCGCCACTTCCGGAGTTGGTTTGGCGCCTATAACGGTAACCTGACCCCCTGTTTCGATTGTGGAATCGGCAACAGCACCTAAAAAAACTGCGGCAGCGCCAGGCTCTGGTCGGTAAACTCTGCTGACGATCCATAAATGCATTGCGCCTAAAAATATACCGCATTTCTTACGGGTGGTAAAATTAAGAACATCCTAATCGTTAAAATTAAGGCTTAATCTGTGAAAAATATTTGGCGCACACTCTGGGAACTGTGCGGTGTGCTGCCCAAAGGTGCGAAGTCTTTTTATATCTGGTACTCAATCATTACGAGCTCGCTCACTCTGCTAGACACGGCGGCGCTCGGTCTAATTGCGCTTACAGTAACCCCGCTGATTGGCAACCTTACGGTGAAACTGCCGGTAATAGGTGAAATTCAGCGTGAGCACACGGTGTGGCTGCTGCTCATAATCTGTTTGTTGTTTGTTATTAAAGGGGCTTTTGCTGTTGCCCTGCACTGGTATGCAACCCGGCGTTTTGCCAGCTACGAACTGGCCGTTGGGCAGCAGCTGTTTGACGCTTATATCCGCGCCCCGTGGGCTGAGCGCTCACGCTACAGCACCGCAGAGGTAACGCGCATTGTTGACGGCGCGATGGCGAATGCAAATATGCAGTTTATTGTGCCGTTGTCGCACGTGCCGGGCAATTTTTTTACGTTTATGGGCGTACTTTCGGTGCTTATAATAACCCAGCCGATTATCGCGCTGCTGAGTTTTGTGTATCTCGCGCTAATCTCTCTGGTTATGCTGCGCGTGATCTCCAGGCGCTCGGGGCTGGCTGGCGAAACCAACAGAAATATTAGCTACCGGGTTGCCACTGTGATGACGGAGATGGTGCAGGCGCTCAAAGAGGTGACTCTGCGCGGCAAGCTCAATCACGTCGCCGAAGTTGTGCGTGGGCAGCGCCAGAGTGCAACCAAGGCGCGGGCGGATCTGTCATTTTACGTGGCGATCCCTAAACATATGCTTGACGCGGCTTTAATTGGCGGCTTTTTGCTAGTTGGTGGGGCTTCTTATTTGCTGGGCGGAGCCGAATCAGCCGTTGTTTCGCTCGCGATGTTCGCGGCCACGGGATTTAGAATGATTCCCGCGCTGAACTCGATTCAGGGCTCAATTTCGCTGGCAAAGGCTGCTGAGGTGTATGCGCGCGACGTGATCACCGAGTTAAAGCGCGCTAACATCTCTCGTGGCGTGGTGGCAGCGGATGCAAACGCGAGCGCAGATACCGCGCTAATGCCGCAAAATCCACAGCAACTGCGGCTGCGGAACGTTAATTTCAGGTACGCTGGTGCCGATAAAAACGTGCTTAGCGATATTAATTTAGAAATTCCTTTTGGCAGCAGGGTTGCCATTGTCGGCCCGAGCGGAGCCGGTAAATCAACCCTGGTGGATATTTTGTTGGGGCTGAGCGTGCCAACAAGCGGTAAAATAACGATCGATAATATTTCGCTCAATTCAATTCTGCAGGAGTGGCGCAGCCGGGTTGGCTACGTGCCACAAAAGGTTGCTGTTTTTGACGGCACAGTCGCGCAGAATGTGGCGCTAACCTGGGGCGAAACTCACGATTCAGAGCGGATTCTGCGGGTTCTGGCGCAGGCTGAGCTGAGCGATATTTGCGATCGCCGCGACGGCCTGAACGCTAAAATGGGCGAAAACGGAGCGCAGATTTCAGGCGGGCAGCAGCAGCGCCTCGGCATTGCGCGGGCGCTGTACACCGATCCGCTAATAATGGTGCTAGATGAGGCAACGAGCTCGCTCGACACTGAAACTGAAAAGCGGGTTATGGAGGCAATGAACACGCTGGCGGGCGAGGTTACTTTTATAACGATCGCACATCGCCTTGCGACAGTGCGCGACTACGACCTGATTTGTTACGTTGCGGACGGAAAAATCCGCAGTGTGGGAAGTTTTGCTGAGGTTGCAAGGGCTGTTCCCGAGTTCAGAAAACAGGCAGAACTGGCTGGACTGGGCGGAGAGTTGAGCTAGTGCGTGGTATGTTGACCGCAATTATTAGGTCGTCACTGTTAGTCTAGAAGCGTGAAAATAGCGGTTATAGGTGCTGGGAAAATCGGTCTTCCCCTTGCAACACAGTATGCCTCGCGAGGTCACAGTGTTGTTTGCGTTGATATTAATGAAAATGTTGTTGCGCTAATAAATCAGGGGCGCGAGCCGTTTCCGTGCGAGCCTGGGATGCTGGAATTCTTAGCGGATCAGGTACCCGCTGGGCAGCTTAGGGCGACGAGCGATTACAGCGCGGCAATTCCTGGTGCGGATGTTGTTGTTGTGGTTGTGCCGCTGCTGGTTGACGAGAGCACCTGGGAGCCAGATTTCACCGCGCTTGATAGCGCAACTGAGGCTCTTGCACCGCACCTGAGTAAAAACGCGCTGGTGTGCTACGAGACAACGCTGCCCGTGGGAACAACCCGGAACAGGTTTACTCCGCTGATTGAAGAAATATCTGGGCTACAAGAGGGTGTGGATTTTTATGTCGCATTCTCGCCTGAGCGTGTTATGACCGGGAGCGTCTATAAAGACCTGCGCCGCTATCCAAAACTTATTGGCGCGCTAAATGCGGAGGGCAGTCGCCGGGCACGCGAGTTTTATGAAGCGGTGCTCGAGTTTGACGTGCGCGATGATTTGCCGCGCGCCAACGGTGTTTGGGATCTTGGCTCTGCAGAGACCGTAGAAATGTCTAAGCTGGCGGAAACAACCTACCGAGATGTGAACATCGGGCTCGCAAATCAGTTTGCGCGCTTTGCGCAAAAAAACGAGATTGATATTTACAGGGTTATTGAGGGCTGTAACTCTAAAAAACACAGTCACATTCACACGCCTGGAATTGCAGTTGGCGGACACTGTATTCCCGTGTATCCGCGGCTGTATCTCGCGAACGACCCGGACGCTGATATTGTACGCACAGCGCGTGTTTTCAACGCAACAATGCCCGAGTATGTTGTGCAGCAGACAACAGAAATTATTGGCGATTTGGCGGGTGTAAAAGTTGCTGTGCTGGGCGCGTCATACCGCGGCGGGGTTAAAGAAACCGCGCTGTCAGGGGTTTTTGCAACGGTTGCAGCACTGCGCGAGCGAAATGCCGATGTGAGTGTGCATGATCCGTTGTACACAGCTGAGGAGCTTGCTGTTTCCGGCTTTGCTTCTTACCAGCTGGGCGAGCCGGTTGAAGTTGCGATTTTGCAGGCGGATCATCCGGAATATAAGGATTTAACGCCCGCGCAGCTGCCTGGAATTAAGCTTTTTGTTGACGGCCGCAATCACACCAGCCCGGAGAACTGGCGAGGTGTTGCGCGGTTTGTGATCGGGTGCGGCTAGCACCGGGTTTGTGATTGGGCGATAAATTGTCATTGTGTAGTCAGAGACTCTGTGCCAGTATGGATTAAGAGAAGTTTTTGTGACCAATAGGTTGTAGTTTACAACCGGATAGGTGTTTCACGTGAAACGAAAAGTAATTGCTGGTGTTGCCGCAGGGGTTGTTACCGCCGTTTTAACCGCTGGCGGGCTGTTTTTTGCGAGCCAGAGCGCTTTTGCGGAGGACGCGCCGGATATTGATGCAGTGGTCATGGCTGCAGAGAGCGCACCGACTGCAGAGGGTACGCAGGCTGCAGAGAGCGCATCGGCTGCAGATATTGAGCCAAAAGAAACCGAGGTTTTTCTTGGTATTAGCGACAGAAAAATTATTGACGGGCAGCAGCTCAGAGTTGGCGCGTTTGCAAAAGAGCAGGCGCCCGGCAAGTTCGAGTTTTTTGTCAATGGCATTGCTGTTGATCCAGCCGCTGTTAGCACCTCAGATGGAAAAACCGAGCTGGCGTTTACGCCGCTGGCGGGAGATCACGAAATCAAAGCGGTTTTCACGCCGGATAACTCGGCAGACTTTAAGCCTGCCGAGAGCGTTATTCAGGTTTCGGTTGTGTCAAGTCCGCTCACTCCCGCAGCGCCCGCAAGCAGCAGCGAACCTGTTGCACTGCCGCAAGGTCTGGGCGATTAACCGGTGACGGTTGGGCAAACCCCGCACATTGAAGTTGAGCTAAAACTTGAAGCGTCGTTAACTGCCAAGCTGCCTGAGTTTTTTGGTCACGATCTTGCTGTGCTGGCGCGCGAAGAGCACGTTTTGCGCGCGCGGTACTACGACACTCCGGCGCGCGATTTGGCACGGGCACAGCTTGCTGTGAGATACCGCGAGGGCGGTAAAGATGCTGGTTGGCATCTGAAACAGCGGATAACTAGCGCAAAACAGGCAGAATACAACTGGAGCGGAGCAAAAGATGAGCTCCCGCGTGATGCGGCGGATGCTATTAACGGTTTTGTGCCCGGAGCGGTCGCGCAGCTTGAGCCGCTCGCCGAGATTGTGACGCTGCGCAAAGTTCTGGTGCTCGGCACACCCGAGGGTGCGCCCCTTTATGAGATAGCGGATGACACCGTGCACTCTCAGGAGTTGTGCACGGGTGTTGTCCGTGCTTGGCGAGAGTGGGAGATTGAAGCACTCACTGAGAGTTGCGAGCAGCTGCCGTGGCTGCGCGAGACGCTTGCTGCAAACGGCGCTTATGATTCTTTGGCGGGCTCAAAAATCGCCCGTGCCGCGGGAGTTCTGTTGCCCACAGCGCTGACCAAGCAGGAGTCGCCGCAGCTCATTGCGGCGCTTGCGCTGCAGGAGGTTGCTGACCTGTGGGCTGGCAGGATGCCGCAGCTTGATCTCGTGCCGTGGTTTGACGCTGCGGCGGGAGCGTATCCGCTAGCACCGCAGCAGGAGGCACAAATTGCGGCGCTGCGCGCGCACGTTCAGCAGTTATTGGAAAAAGGCGAGTAGGGTTGCCTGCGTGACAAACAAGAAAATTAATCTTCCGGATGCTGCCCGCGTGAAACAGCTTGTGCTCGGGCTTGTTATGGGGCTGATTGTAGGCGCTGTGCTTGGTGCGCTGACCGGATTTTGGCTTTGGCTGGCAGCGGGCGTCACGTTCGGGTTCGCCGTTGGCGCGCTCACTAAGCCGCCAGAGCGCGACGCTAGGTAGGTGATCCTGCGGTTCTGAGCAGCCAGCTCGGGGGTGTTAGATAACTAAGGTAGACGCCCCGGTTTGTTTAAGCGCCGGGCGGTTAAATAAGACTCGTCTGTGATTTTGCGCGGCACTTACCAATTAAAAAAATCTGTGCTGCTGCCTTTCACCCGGTGAATTTTGTGAGTGGTGCTGTTTGGAGGGCGTGCGGTGCAGTAAAATAGCTGTGATTAAAGTACTATAGCGGGAGAATTATGGCTGTTTGGAAACTGCACGGCAACGGAAAAGATATCGCACCGGATGCGATTGTGCTGCCGGAGGAGCGGCTCGGGTGGGTGCGCACCCTTGGGTTCGGCGCGCAACACGTTGTGGCGATGTTTGGTGCTACCTTCTTGGTGCCCATTATTACCGGGTTCTCGCCAACGGCGACACTGTTTTTCTCGGGGCTTGGCACAATCTTGTTTCTACTGATTACCGGCAACCGGCTGCCCAGCTATCTCGGCTCATCGTTTGCGTTTATCGCGCCGATCGCGGTTGCAACGGGCGTGCAGGGTGATCTGGGAGTTGCCAGCTTTGGTATTTTGATGACCGGTCTGCTGTTGTTTGTTGCCGGTTTGCTCGTGCATTTTCTCGGCATCTCCTGGATTAACACGCTGATGCCGCCGGTTGTGATGGGCGCGATAGTTGCTCTTATCGGCTTTAACCTGGCGCCGGTTGTGCGTGATAATTTTAGCCAGTCACCCGTTATTGCGCTTGTCACAATTATTTCGGTATTGCTGGTAACGGTGCTTTTTAGGGGTATTCTGGGCAGGCTCTCAATCGTGCTCGGTGTGATCGTTAGCTATTTTGTGGCGTTATTTACGGGCAATGTTGACACCGTCGCGATTGAGCAGGCCGCGTGGTTCGGGCTTCCCGAGTTTCACGCGGTTTCAAATCCGCTAGACAATCCAGCTCTTTGGGGTCTGCTGCCCTCGTTCTTGCCGGTTGTGCTGGTGCTCGTGGCAGAAAACGTGGGGCACGTGAAAAGCGTCGGGCTGATGATGGCGCGCGATACCGATCCGCTGATGGGGCGTGCGCTGGTTGCGGATGGTGTTGCGACCGTGTTTGCCGGTTTTGGTGGTGGATCGGGCACAACAACATACGGCGAAAATATCGGTGTGATGGCCGCGACCAGGGTTTTTTCAACGGCGGCTTACTGGGTGGCGGCGCTGTTTGCCATTTTCTTGAGCTTTTCGCCCAAGGTTGGCGCTGTTATTAACTCGATTCCTGCCGGAGTGCTGGGCGGTGTGACGGTGGCGCTGTACGGATTGATCGGGCTTATTGGCATTAAAATATGGATCGATAACAGAGTTGATTTCAACCTGCCGATTAACCAGTTCACTGCGGCGGTTGCTCTGATTGTGGGAATTGCTAACTTCCTGATTGACACAGGCACATTGCTGTTTAATGGTATTGCGCTGGGCACGGTTGCGGCGGTTGCGGTGTACCACTTTATGCGTGCGGTGCAAAAGGTGCGCTGTCGTGAGCAGCGCGTCGTGAAGTACTAAACTCAGGGGCTAATAATTATGAAGTCGGCGAGCTGTATGCTTTATTTCAGACTAAAGGCATAATCTAAAAAGTATGTGGAATCCTTTTAGGCGTAACTCAGGCGGTCGCGGCAAAACCTTGGCAGACTATGAAAAAGAGTCTTACGAGTTAAACCAAGACTACCAGATTACGGCTGCGTATGACACCGTGGATACGGGAGATTACGCGGAGGGCGCAGATCACGAGGACATTTTCTACGCTGTGTTCGGCAACAACGAGCTGCAAGAGCAAAATGTTTCACATGAAACATTAGCTGCGCAGCACTCCTTTGTAACCGAACCTATCGAGCAAGCAGTGGATCAGGCGGCACAGTCGCCAGCGCTGCCTGTAAAGCCTGTGAAATCCGTAAATCCCGTAAAACTTGAGATTGAGCCGGAAGAGCTGATTGATGACAAGGAGATTATTGCGGGTTGGCGGCGTGAAATAAGCGAAATTGGTGGCAAAAACGGGCTGCTCTATTTTGAAGACACACAGGCTAACAGAATCGAGCTTTCTGCGGCTCATCCGAGCGGCACAGCGCAGTTTATTGCGGGGCAAAAAACCCTGCTTAGTTCGCTGATCCGCGATAATATTGCGCTGCGTCGGGCGAAACAGGCCGCGAGCCGGGTTACCGATAAGGCAATTGAAATGCGCAATATGCGCGGTTTGGAAACCGTGCATTTGGGTATTGGAATTGTGCAGTGGCGCTCCGATGGAGTGGATTTCTGTGCGCCGTTGCTGTTGCGCCCGCTCGCAATACGGCGATACGGGCACGACTTTGAAATTAAATTAAAATCATTGACCGCCGTAAACCCGGAGCTGATCAGAGCGCTGCGCAAACAGTTCGGAATTGCCCTTGATGCGTGTACACTGATTGAGCTTGCGCAGCAGGAGGGCGTTTTTAAGCCGCAACCCGTTATTGACAGGCTGCGGCAGATGGTTGCTGGCGTGGCAGATTTCAGCGTGCAACCGCGCTTGGTTGTGTCGTCTTTTGGCTCGGTGGCTTATGAAATGCAGCACGATTTGGGCGAGCGCATTGATTCAACGGTGCTCCGCGCGGTGAGTGGTGATAGTGTGGCGACCAAAAAACTGCGCCGCGACTATCGCCCGGTGAACCCGATTTCACCTAACAATCGTGCTCCCGAAACCGATCGTAGCCTGTACGACTCTGATTTTGAGCAGGACGATGTGATCGCGCAAATAGCGGCGGGGCATTCCCTGGTTGTGCATACGTTGCCGGGCACGGGAGCAACGCAGACGGTTGTTAACGCGCTCGGGGAACTCGTTTGGGCTGGTAAGCGCGTGCTCGTTGTGTCGCCGCGCTACGCAACTATTGACGGCATTTCGCACCGGCTTAATCGTGTGGGGCTTGAGGGGCTGCTAACAACCCCGCGCAGGCTTAGGCGCTCACTGATTGAGGGGATTCGCCGCAACGAAGCCAGTGAGCCTGTTGATTCCGCAGATATTGGGCAGGCGCTATTGCGGATCAGGCAGGTGCTGATTGATCACCGGCAGGCGTTATCTGCCATTGATCCAGAGCTGGGCGTGTCGGCGATACAAGCGATGCGCGAGCTGGTGAAACTGGCACGGCTCGAAAATCCGCCGCAGACTGAGGTTAGGCTTAGTGATAACGCGCTGCTTTCGCTGGCGATGGAGCGTTCGGCGGTCGCGGAAGCGTTAACCGAGGTGGCTCGGCTCGGGCAGTTTGAATACGGCCCTGCGGATTCGCCCTGGTACGGGGTTTCTTTTAACAGCACGGAAGACGCGCGCAGAATCTACAACCTGGCCGTTGATGCGGCAGAAACAAAACTGCCGCGACTGGTTACGTTGAGCGGGCAGATGCTGAAAGATCTTGCGCTGCGCCCCTACAACAGCGTGCACGAGCTTGGTATATACCTCAATCTCTTAAACGGCATCGGTCGCACGCTGGATCGCTTTAACCCCGAAGTTTACGACCGTCCGCTAACAGAACTGATCACCGCACACGCGCCACACACTCCTGATGAGGTGATGACAAAGGCGAACAAAAAGCGCCTTAAAAAACTCGCGCAGGAGTATGTGCGCCCTGGTGTTCACGTGACGGATATGTACGCACAGCTAACGGCGATTCAAAAGCAGCGGCAAATGTGGCAGCGCTATTGCACTGTGCCGGGCGCGCGCCCAGAGGTGCCGCTGGGGCTGTCGGCCGTGGCAACCGCGTTCACAACTCTGCAGCAGGATCTTGAGAGTCTTGACGCGGTGCTGCTGCCCGAAACTGACGCTGCAAAAATGATGCAGCTGCCAATTGACGCGCTGAAACAACGGCTCGTGCTGCTGGCAGAGCCGAGCGAGATTCTTAAAAATATTCAAGAGCGCACTGCGATCGTTGAAAAAATGCGTGAGGCTGAGCTTGATGAGTTGCTGACGGATCTATCCGCCCGCCATGTGCATGCGGATCAGGTCGCCACTGAGCTTGAGCAGGCGTGGTGGAAAACCGCGCTGAGTAGAATGCTCGAAACAAATCTCGACCTGCGCGGCGGTGACACCGCGGTTGTGGAGCGCTTAGCAATTGACTTTAGGCTTGTTGACGAGGCATATACGAGTCGCAACGGGGCACACCTTGCCGCGAAACTGGCGGATGCCTGGCATATTGCGCTGCTTGACAACAAGGCGGAGGCTGAGCGTCTGCACAGCGCGCTTCACCGCGACAGGGCAACAGCGGAAATGCTCTGTGAGCAGGCACCAAATATTATGAACGCACTCACCCGAGTGTGGGCGGTTTCGCCATACGAGGCGCACCTTTTGCCAGACAATCTGTTTTTTGATACAGTTTTGCTGGTGGATGCGGCCGCCTTTAGCCTGGTGGAAGCGGTGGGTGCGATCCGCCGTGCTGCGCAGGTGGTGGCATTCGGCGATCCCGTTATTCAAAACCCGAGCCGATTCAATATCGCAGTTACCAAGGCAGAATACAGTGGCATTAGTTTGCCTGCGGAGGTCGCAGCCGGGCAGAGCGCCTATGACGCGCTGCAGCAGGTTTTACCGCGGCTGAAACTCACGCGCAGCTATCGTGCCGGGGGTGCGGATCTCACAAGCCTTGTAAACATTAAGTTCTATAACGGTGAAATCGCAACTCTGCCGTGGGCTGGCACTTTCTTGGGTCGCTCGAGTCTGACCCTTGATTTTGTGCGGCAAGGGCAGGGCGAGCTTGACCGGCAAACTGTGACGGTTGAGAGCACAGCAGCAGAGGTTGCGAGGGTTGTTGAGCTGGTGTTGGAGCACGCGGCAGAACGTCCCGGTGAGTCACTGATGGTGATCACTGCGAGCCGAAAGCACGCTGTGCGTGCCTGGCAGGCGGTGCTGGCAGAGTTTGCGAAGCATCCGCAACACCGTGATTTTATTCTGGGCGAGCACGCAGAGCCATTCACTGTTGTCACTCTCGAAGAGGCCGCCGCGCTGAGCCGTGACCGGGTGATTTTCTCGATTGGATTCGGGCGTACTCCGCACGGCAAAGTGCTTTCTAATTTCGGAATGCTGAGCACTCCCGACGGAGACAGGTTAATCGCGGTTGCTATGACCCGCGCGCGCCGCGGCATGGTGATAGTGAGCTGCTTCAGTTTTGAGCAGCTGGAGGGTATCAGAGAACACGGAGTAGAGCAGCTGGCGGCGGTTTTGGGATCTGAAACAAGCGTGGAAATACCCGAGGCGCAGATGCCTGCGGAAATTGACCCGATGATTCTTGAACTCGCTGATTTGCTCGAGAAAATGGGGCTGCGGGTGGTTGTGAATTATCAGCACGCGATTCCAATTGCGGCGGCTCTGGGCGATCGGGCAATTGCTGTTGATATTGATTTCAGTGGCGATGAAGACTCGCTCAGGCACGTGCTTCGGCTGCGCCCGGCGGTGCTGCGGCGTTTGGGCTGGCACTATCAGCGCGTGCAGAGTTTTGATATGCTGCAGAACCCGTACGCTGTTGCGGCAAAAATAGCCGAGATTATAGGTTACGAAGAGGGTGTTACTAATGCCGGTGCGGCTGGCGTTGCTGATGCTGATAATGACGTTGCCGGGGCGGTCGATGCTGGCTCTGGTAATGCCGGTGTTGGTGTGACTGACGCAGCAGAGACCTCGGCAGCGGATAACCCTGACAATGACACCGCAGCAGCGCAATAGCACCGCTAAAGAAGCGCGGCGGGTTAAGCGTCGCGCCGATTTTGAGGGCGAGCTGCAAGAAGCTGAGAGCGTAACGACAACGCTGCAGGAGATTACCGCAGAATCTTCCAGGCGCGGTAGCTCCGCAGCAGACGCTCGCAGTGCAGTTGATAGCGCAGCAG
Source organism: Canibacter zhuwentaonis (assembly GCF_018531145.1). Lineage (GTDB taxonomy): Bacteria > Actinomycetota > Actinomycetes > Actinomycetales > Microbacteriaceae > Canibacter > Canibacter zhuwentaonis. The sequence continues at coordinate 124,273 of NZ_JAHDSZ010000004.1, forward strand.
AGCGATTGCTGCGTGAAAAACCCCCGCACTGGGCTTAGCCGTCTAAAAACTCGGTTATTTGGCGGGGGATTCGCTGCGAACGCCGCCAGGGCTGGCGTTCTATTCTGGCAACTCGGCGCACTCGACCCATTTCCTCGCCGCGCGCGCTAACAAGCACCGCAACAATCGCGGCCTGCTCGATGGCGCTAACACCGGGGGTGCGGAAGGTGAAATCAGCTGCTTTAAGGGTGTTATCCGCCGGGTTCGCGGCGCGCTTAGCAGTATCGCGTTCAAAAGCGCTCTGCGGCGCATTAGCAGCGACACCGCATTTCACGGGTGTGGATTTTTGTTTCGGGGTTGCCGGTGAATTGTGCTTTGTCATTTTAAAGCGGGATATTACCGTGTTTTTTGGTTGGCATTTCACTGCGCTTGCCGCGCAATCCGCGTAGCGCCTTAATCACTGCAAGGCGAGTGCCTGCGGGTTCTAGTACGTTGTCAATTTCACCGCGCTCAGCAGCCAGGAACGGGCTTGTTACCTCCGCATTGTATTTTGCGGATATTTCAGCGCGCAGTTTTGCAACGTCTTCCCCAGCTGCGGTCGCGGCGGCAATTTCCTTACGGTAGAGAATACTAATTGCGCCCTGTCCGCCCATTACTGCTATTTCAGCTGTCGGCCACGCGATGTTGAAATCCGCTCCCATTTCTTTTGAACCCATCACAATGTAGGCGCCGCCGTAGGCCTTGCGCGTAATAATTGTGACCAGCGGCACCGTCGCTTCGGCGTATGCGTACAGCAGTTTTGCGCCGTGTTTAATTATGCCTTTGTGCTCCTGATCGACGCCGGGCAGATAGCCGGGTACGTCAACGAGCGTCACAATCGGAATTGAAAATGCGTCACAGAATCGCACAAACCGTGCGGCTTTCTCGCTCGCATCAATGTTGAGCGTGCCCGCCATCTGGTTTGGTTGGTTCGCAACTATGCCGATTGTGCGACCCTCAACGCGCCCAAAGCCGACCAGAATGTTCGGGGCAAAAAGCGGATGCACTTCTAAAAACTCGCCGCTGTCAACAATGGTCTCGATAACCGTGCGCATATCGTAGGGCTGATTTGCGCTGTCTGGAATTAGCGAGTTCAGCTTGCGGTCGCGTTCGGTTATTTCGTAGGCGGTGTCACTGTCGTAAATCGGGGCTTCCGCGAGGTTATTATCGGGCAGATAGCCGATCAGGGTGCGTGCATAATCCAGGGCGTCAAGCTCGTCGCTCGCAAGATAGTGCGAGACCCCGCTTGTTTGGTTGTGTGTGCGACCGCCGCCAAGCTTCTCAAAGCCAACATCTTCGCCCGTTACGGTTTTAATTACGTCAGGACCGGTTACAAACATATGGCTGGATTCATCCACCATGATCACAAAATCTGTGAGCGCAGGTGAGTAAACAGCGCCGCCAGCAGAAGGCCCCATAACAATAGAAATCTGAGGAATTACGCCTGAGCTCATCGTGTTTCGCTTGAAAATCTGCGCGTATTTGCTGAGCGAGATTACGCCCTCTTGAATGCGCGCGCCACCAGAATCGAGCAGACCGATAATAGGCACGCCAGTGCGCAGCGCAAACTCCATAACCTTCACGATTTTTTCACCGGCAACTTCGCCCAGTGATCCGCCAAAAGTCGTGAAATCCTGCGAGTAGACCGCAACCTGGCGACCGTGTATTTCACCCGCGCCTGTGATCACACTGTCACCAAAGGGGCGGTTTTTCTCCATGCCAAAGCCGTGCGAGCGGTGGCGCACATACTTGTCAAACTCAACAAAGCTGCCGGGATCTAGCAGCTCATTGAGCCGCTCGCGGGCTGTCATTTTACCGCGCGGGTGCTGCTTCGTGGCGGCCTGAGCGTCACGCTCAACCACGGCTTCGTGATACTTCTCCCGGTGGTCGGCGATCCGTCCTGCCGTTGTTACAAGTTTCTCGTTAGCGTTTTGATCAGTCACAGTATAGATACTACTGGGCTTAACTTTATGTAGGGTCATATTTTAGACAGATACAATAACTTTAATGATTTTTGACACCGTTTCCAGGCTCGTGACAACGCACTACCTGTCAAGCTGCGGCTCCACCAATGCGGAGGCGTTTGAGCTTGCCAGGCTGCAACCTGTGCCAGCAGAATTGCTGGTGGTGACAGCGGATCAGCGCGCTGGCCGTGGCAGAATGGCGCGCAATTGGAGCGATACTGCGGGAAAGAGCCTGGCGGTGTCGTATTTTCTGCCGGATCACCTGTTTGCGGCGGTTAATCCAACGTGGGTGCCGCTGGTTGCGGGTTATGCGATGTGCGGCGCGCTAAAAAACCTTGTTGCGGCTCAGCTGAAGTGGCCAAACGATATTATTTTGCCCCTTCTAGATGATGTGCAAGATGAGCTAGCGCGTGCTCGCGGGGGCGCGAAGCTGTGCGGGATTCTCTGCGAGACGGCGCACAACGGCATTATTATTGGCGCAGGTCTTAATATGTTTACCGCGCTGCCAGAGCTCGTGCCGGGCGCGATTTCACTTGCCGCAGCTGGGGCGGCAGAGGCGCGGCATCCGGATATTACTGCGCCGGGCGCGACCGCGTTGGCGGATAAAATAATCGCGCAGTTTGTCACAGGAACGCGTGACGCGCTGGAGCTTGTGGCGCGCGATTTTGAAGCTTTTAAGCGTGAAATATCCGTTTCCACAGCGACCATTAACAGGCGTGTGCGTGCGGAGCTGGTAAGCGGTGAAGTGCTTGAGGGGGTTGCTGTTGAGCTCGGTGACGCGGGCGAGCTTTTGCTGCAAACGGACGCGGGCGTGTTGCGCGCGATCACCAGCGGTGAAATAACGCACTTGCGTGCCGCGCGCAATTAGAGTGGTGTGAATATTTGCGTGCGGTTTTATGTTTCGTGCATCGCGCATTCCGCGAGTGGTTCATCGCCAGCGGCGTTATAGCGCGCTCGCAGCGTGCCTTCCCGCGCAGCGCCTTCGCATCCGCCAAATTCCCCTTAAATTAAGGGCGCAGAGTGTACCCGACACCGCGCACAGTATGAATTATTTTATCTCCGCCTGCAACCTCTAGCTTGCGCCGCAAATACGAGATGTACAGCTCAACAACGCTGGTTTTGCCCTGGTAATCATACGACCAAACCCGGTCGATAATCTGTTCTCGCGAGAGCACTTTGCCGGTGTTGCGCATTAAATACCGCAGCAGCTCAAACTCGGTTGTTGTTAGTTCGATGTTCACGCCGTTGCGTGTTACCTCGTAGGTGTCTTCGTGCATCACAATATCGGCAACCTGCAGGCGTTGCTCTGGAGCTGCCGTGCTGTGCGCCTGTGATCTGCGCAAAAGCGCGCGGATTCTAGCAATCAGCTCTGCCACGCTAAAGGGTTTGGTGACATAATCATCGCCGCCGGCGGTGAGCCCTTTAATTTTATCGGTGACCTCGTCGAGCGCGGTTAAAAACAGCACTGGCTGAGTATGCCCGGTCTCGCGCAGCTGCGCGACTATTCCGATGCCGCTAATTTCGGGAAGCATAATGTCGAGCACGATTAGATCCGGGTTGTGTGCTGTCACCTGCGCAAGGGCGGCGGATCCGCTCCTCGCGGTGCATATCTGCCAACCTTCGTGTCGCAGCGCGATCTCAAGCATATTGAGGATTGCGCTGTCGTCTTCAACAATCAGTATTTTGGTGGATTTTGCGGCGGATGTGCCGCTCGGTGCGGGAGTGCCCCTCGGTGCGGGCGCAGGCGAATTTTCTGGAGGCACTCTATCTTCGACAGTCACTAATTTGTTCCAAAGTTTAGTAGGGCATTGATTGCGCCGGATACGGGCTGCCAACCGCGCTGGTGTCGTACTGCTGCGCTGCAAAAAAGCTGTGCTGCGATCTGGTCTGTGCGGCATAGCTGCTGGCAGCGAGCTGCTGCAGAATTTCGGTCACATCACGCACGCCCGGCACGTTCGCGAGCACAACATTCGATGCGGATCCGTGCAGCGAGACGGTAATATTGCCGCTGCCAAGCATCCGCTGCAAAATATTCCGTGAAGTGCTGATTGTGCGCACCTGCGCGACCTGCAGTTCGTGCCGCCGCCGCACAAACACGCCTTCGCGTATGATTACGCGCTGTGTTGTGATGGTTGTGCGGCGCGCGAGCCAGCTCGTGTAGGGCGCTAAAAACCCGCCGATCGCCAGTGCGCACACGCCGACTGCAGCCAAAATATTTAGCAGCGGATCCGTGAAAGACCCAAGCCAGCCTCCTGTGATCAGTGCGGCAACGAGCAGGCACAGCACCGCGCCGGTGAGCCTGCTGGCGTGCTGGCGAAATCGCAGCAGCGCGCGCTCGTGCTGTGGGTCGCTCGCGTGCAGTGTCGTTGTGGCATGCGGATAGTTCATAGTATATTAAGGATACTCCGGTGGCGGCGGCATCGCCAAGTGTGCGGCTGTGTACGAGTTGCGCGTTGACGCAAATTTCTGCTATATTTGTCACTGGCCAAAGACCGCCGGTTACGGGTTTTCCGTGTAACTTGCATTTTGCAAACCTGCGCAGGCGCGATTATATTCCTTTTGAGGTTTAGCTCCGTGCCCTGCGCCGGAGCTTTTTGTTTGTGCGGCTGCCTCTGGTTGCCCGCTAACAACCGTTAGCGGGGTATCGATCAAGCTTATAAGGAGCGCCATGGCGACGAAGGATGCTACGGTAGTTGATCTTCAAAAGAAGTTTGAAGAGTCAAACGCCGTTCTGCTGACCGAGTACCGCGGTCTTAGCGTAGGCCAGATGCGCGAATTGCGCAACGGCATTCGCGAGCACGCGTCGTACGCCGTGGCGAAGAACACGCTTACTAAACTTGCGGCAAACAAAGCTGGTATCACCGAGCTAGATGAGCACTTCACCGGTCCAACCGCTGTTGCGTTCATTGACGGTGACCCGGTTGCTGTTGCTAAGGGTCTGCGTGACTTCGCTAAGGCAAATCCTCAGCTCGTAGTTAAGGGTGGCTATTTCGATGGCAACCCTCTTTCTGCGGATGAGGTCAAAAAGCTTGCTGATCTGGAGAGCCGTGAGGTTCTGCTTGCGAAAGCTGCAGCAGCTATGAAGGCGAAACTGTTCAGCGCAGCTTATATGTTCAGTGCACCAGCGTTAGGTCTTGCCCGCGCTGCAGGTGCATTGCGCGACAAAAAAGAGCAGTCAGACCAGTAAGGTTTTTCAGCTTAATCAAATGTCGCTCGTGTGCACGAGCAAAAAACAAGGAGATAAACAATGGCTAAGCTTTCAACTGAAGAGCTTATTGAGCAGTTCAAAGAGCTAACCCTTATCGAGCTTTCTGAGTTCGTTAAGGCTTTCGAGGAGACCTTTGAGGTTTCTGCTGCCGCACCTGTTGCTGTTGCAGCGGCTGCGCCAGCTGGCGGAGAAGCAGAAGTTGCTGAAGAGAAAGACGAATTCGACGTAATTCTTGAATCAGTTGGCGATAAGAAGATCGCTGTTATTAAGGTTGTGCGCGAGCTCACCGGACTCGGTCTTGGAGAAGCTAAGGCACTTGTTGAAGAGGCTCCAAAGCCTGTTCTTGAGAGTGCAAAGAAAGAAGATGCTGAGGCAGCTAAAGCTAAACTTGAAGAAGCTGGCGCTGGCGTTAAACTCGCATAAGTTTCTTTTTACGCAGTTGGGGGTGGATGTTATTTTATATCCGCCCCTATTGTGTTTTAATTTTGTTTCAGGGCAATCCCTTGCGCAACTGTGGTATTAATTTTAACGCAATGCCTCTCCTAATTTTAGGGTAGTATTAAACTGTTGTTACTACCAGTACAAATTAAAGATGGAGATATGGTTACCGTATTTGCCCACAGAGGTTTGTCGAGTCAAGCTCCTGAAAACACCCGCGCAGCTTTTAAGCTTGCGCACAGCATTCCGGGCGTGCGGTGGATAGAGTTTGACCTCGCAATTACGGCTGACGAAGTGCCCGTTATTATTCACGATGACGAGATGGATCGCACGAGCGATATGTGCGGCGAAGTTAGTCAGCTTGCTTATTCTGACATTAAAAACGCTTCCGTTGGGGCGTGGTACGACGTTAAGTTTGCGGCGGAAAGAATTATGACCCTGGCCGAGATGGTGGATTTCTCCAATAGCACCGGCATGAACCTTAATATTGAGCTCAAAGGAGTGACTGGCAAGAACGGTTACGCGCTTACGCAGGCGATGATCCGCGAACTAAAAAAGGAGCTTGCTCGGCTTAACCGTGAGATTCAAACACTGATTTCAAGCTTCAATTTTACGCAGCTTAAACTAGCGCAGCAGCACCTGCCAGAGATTAGTCGCGCGGTGCTGTTTGAAGCGCACACTTTCTATAATGACTGGCGCACAATCGCGGAATACTGCGGCGCGCAGGCGATTAACCTGGAGGACAAAAAAGTCACCCGGGCGCTGGTTGCTGAAATAAAAAACGCCGGATACCAGCTTAATGTGTGGACGGTGAATAACAGGGTTCGGGCGAATGAGCTTAAAAACTGGGGTGTGGACGGTATTTTTACCGACTTTGCAAACGAACTTTCTTACCTACAATAAATTGACCAAAATACTATCGTGAAAGGTAAATGGCAGTGCAAAAAATAATTAATAAGCTTGGCTTAGAGAACAGAAAGGCTCTTGTAGGGTTCTTATCTGTGATCACAGCCGGACAGCTTATATACTCAAGCTTTGAGGCGTTCAAAGGCACCTTTTATAACCTGTTGCTTGATGTGCTGCAGGTTAATAACGAAGAGCTGGGTATTATTTTTAGCCTTATTGGTATTTCAATATTCCTGTACATTCCGGCGGGTTGGGTAAATAACCGCTTTTCTATCAGGTCTATTCTGATTACAGGTTTAATTATTCGCTTTGCGACCATGTCGATTATTATTTTCTTCACTCCGCCGTTTGATGTGCTCAAAATTATTGCGTTCACATGGGGTGTTGTGGATGCAGTATTCTGGCCGGCAGTGCTTAACGGTATTGTGTTTTTCATAGATAAGAGCAAGAGTGGCATGGGCTTTGGTCTGTTCGAATCTGTGCGTCGCTTACAAGAAACGCTGATGAACCTGCTGATTGTGGGCGTTATGGCGGTTATGACCGCCGTCAGCGGTATCGTTGTGTTCAAGGGCGGGATGCTTGCCTACAACCTGTTGATTATTCCGCTTATCCTTTTGATTCTGAAGTATGTGCCGAAAAACGGCATTGCGGCTGTTCCTGAGGATCGGATAAGCGAAGAATTGGTAACAAAAAACAAGTCGCTTGAAGCGCTTGTCGGTCTTTTGAGCGTGCTTGCACGACCGCAGGTTTGGCTCGCCGCGGTTAGCGCAATGACTGTTTACTGGGGTTACATAATTCTTATTTACAGCGTGCCGTATATGCAGAATGCGTACGGGCTTTCGACCGCTCAAACCGCTCTGTTTGGTATTTTTAATACCGCTTTTATGGGTGTGATAATGGGTGTGACCTCAGGTTTCATCTCTGATTTTGTGTTTAAGTCATCGTCAAAAATGATTTGTGCGTCACTTTTGCTTTCAGCGATTGTGCTTGCGGGTGTTGTGCTTATCCGCGAAAACTTTGTTGTGACAATGGTGCTTTTGATCGCGTTTTCTGCGGCGGCTTTCTTGGCTAAGAGTGTTATTCTCGCGCCCATTGCAGAGCTTGATATTCCAAAGAAATATGTGGGCGCAGCGATGAGCGTTGGCTCGTTTGCGGCCTATGCGCCAATTTTCTGGGTTTATTTGACGAACGGTAAACTGCTTGACGCGCACGAGGGTAACGTTGTTGAAGCCTACAACATTATTTTCCAAATTGGAATTGTTGTTGCTTTCTCGGGCAGTATTTGCGCGCTGGCTTTGGTGCTGCTTAACCGCAAAAATGTAAAGAATAATAAGCCCGTGGAGGAAGTTGTAGTAAACTAACAAGAGTATAGAAAAATGGCGGTTGCTGTATTGCAACCGCCATTTTTTATGGTTTAGTTCGGATTACACACCCCGAAAAAGGTTATGAAATACGAATCTGTTATAACGCTATGGTTTATTTATTCCCTAAGTTTTGAGGCTTCCGCGTCGGCTACGTGCAGGGCGTTGTCGATAATGCTGAGTCCCAAACGTAGATCCGCTTCAGAAATGACTAGCGGCGGCGCAATTTGCAGCCTGTTGCTAGCTGCGAACGGCCACAACCCGCCCTCTTTACAAGCGGATACAACACTGTTCATAGGCGCTGCGGCATCGCCTGCGGCATTGAAAGGTATCAGCGGCTCGCGCGTGGATTTGTTGGCGACTAGCTCGATAGCCCAGAACAGCCCGCGGCCACGCACCTCGCCGACGCTCGGATGCCGCTGTGCGAACTCCGCCAGGGTGGGAGCGATCACGCGCTCGCCCAGATCCTGCACGCGCTCCAGAATGTTTTCGCGCTTGAAAATATCGAAGGTTGCCACACCAGCGGCGCACGCTAGCGGATGCCCGCTGTATGTTAGCCCGCCAAAAAAGGTATTTTCGGTGAAGCTGTTGTGCACATCTGCCGACAAAATCACGCCTCCGAGCGGCACATAGCCGGAATTAACGCCCTTTGCGAACGTTACAAGATCGGGTGTTATGTTGAACTGCTGGAAGGCAAACATTGAGCCGAGGCGGCCGAAACCAACCATAACCTCGTCGCAAATAAGCATTATGCCGTGCTTGCGCGTGAGGGCGCGAACCCCCTCAAGATAGCCGGGAGGCGGCATCAGGACGCCGTTTGTGCCGGTTACGGTTTCGAGGATAACTGCGGCGATCGTGTTTGGGCCCTCAAGCTCAATGGTGTGCTCGAGATGGCGCAGTGCGCGTTCTGCTTCCTGCTCGGCGGATTCGGCATAAAACTCTGAGCGATACTGGTACGGCCCGAAGAAATGCACAATATTAGGGTCGAGCGTGCCGTTTGCCCAGCGGCGTGGTTCGCCGGTGAGTGTTATCGCGGTTGCGGTGGAGCCGTGGTAGCTGCGGAAACGAGACAGCACCTTTTGGCGGCCCGTGTGATGGCGGGCCATTCTGATTGCGTACTCGTTGGCCTCCGCGCCACCGTTTGTGAAGAACACCGAGCGGGCGTTTTCAAAACTGCTCTCAACGATCCGCTTTGCGAGCTCGCCGCGCGCGTCATTGGCGAAACCCGGCTGGATGGTGGCGAGGCGATCCGCCTGGTCTTTAATCGCGGCAACCAGACCCGGGTGCTGATGCCCAAGATTGAGGTTCACCAGCTGTGAAGAAAAATCGAGGTATTCTTTGCCGGAGTAATCCCAGAACCGCACGCCCTCGCCACGCGCAACAGGCAGCGGATCGATCTTGTTTTGGGCAGACCAGGAGTGGAACACGTAGCCGCGGTCGAGCTCTCGCACCTCGCGCTCGCTGGTCGCGTCGCCGAAGCTCTTGGTTTTGCCTGCTAGGTCGGTGTAGTCATTCATTATGACTCCTCTGTCTCAAATGGTTTACAGTAATATTTATATTTTAGCCTATTTTGGATATTGTGAAATACGCGGATATGATTTAAGGGTAATCTCTCTTCGGATAGTTCAGCATTTTAAGAAAGAGGTGAAATAGTGGAAAAACAGTTCGACAAAAAACGAGCTTTGAAAGAATTGCGAAGTCGCTATCAAAAAGCCGAAGCCCTGTTGAAAGATGATTCCAAAATGGAATCTTTTCTTGAAAAGCTGGACAAAAAGGTGAAGTGGATTCCTTTTATGCGGCAGGAATTAAAAATGATACCGATTCTAGTCAGCATGGTGCGCAGTTATTGGAAGAAGGATTATGCTCGTGTTCCAGGAAGAAGCATTTTGGCTATTGTTGGCGCTTTAATCTACTTTTTGTCTCCGCTTGATGTGATTCCAGATTGGATTCCGATTTTAGGGCAGGTGGATGATGCCCTTGTTGTTGCGACGTGTTGGAAATTGGTCAGTAAAGACGTTCAGAACTATCGGCGGTGGCAGAAAGAACGCAAGAGTTCTGCCAGGGGCGATAGGGAATAGAATTATTAATTAGGTGTTGGAGAAGAACTCTCAAGCTATTTTAGGTTAATCAAAAGTTACGGAGAAAACATGAACTGGAAGCTAGAATCAGATGTGAATGATTGGGTTAAAAAACGGTTGGAAACAATCGGTTTAACAAAACACAAAGATTACAACGAAGAATCATCAATGAGTGAATATATGAAAGAAGCGCTTAGCGGTTCAGCTAAAACAGCTTCTAAAACCAACTTTGGCAGACCTGATTTTCATGTTGAGAGATATCAGCGTCCGGTCATTTTTGAAAATAAATATTCAGTTAAAAAATTAATTTCAGAGGCGAAAGACGGTGTTAAACAAGACGATAAATCAATTAGTGATTTTGCTGTTAACGGAGCTCTTTACTATGCTCGCAGCATGATTGCATCAGGTAAGTATAGTGAAGTTTTCGCTATTGGTGTGGCCGGTGATAATGATGACAATGTCACAATCAAAGTTTATTACGTCTTTGGTTCGGCTTTGAACGCTTATAAAGAGTTGACAGCTGTTCGTTCTCTAGATTTTCTAGAAAGTGAGCATACTTTTAAGACTTTTTACAATGAAGCAGTGCTAACAGAAGACGAAAAGCACCAGCTCCTGATTGATAGTCAGGCAACCTTGCAGGGTTATGCTAAAAAACTCAATCGCCTTATGCACAATCACAATATAACAGCTCCGCAACGTGTTCTTTATGTGTCGGGGATGCTTCTTGCCATGCAAGAGGTTGTAAAGAATGACGGTGATGAGTTGCAGAAACTCGGCGATGGTCTAACTCCAGCTGATCTTCACGGGAGTCAATTAAGCGGAAATCGTGACGGCGAAAAAATTGTGAGTCACATCGCTAACTTTTTGACCGTTAGTGGACTTAGTGATACCAAGCGTAAGCTCATGCTCGCCTCTTTTGGAGAAATTTCTAAAGACAGCCAACGTGATGAAGTGACAGAGCTTGACAGGGAAGTAGCTAAACTCATTGATGGAAAATCGAGTGTTACTAAACAAATCTTTACTTTTATATACGAGTATATTTTTAAATCAATTGATGGTCTCGGCGGGCACATCGATATTATGGGTGAGATGTACTCTGAGTTTCTCAAGTATGCCCTGGGTGATGGCAAAGAGATCGGTATTGTCTTAACACCACCCTGTGTGACTAGTATGATGGCGCAGCTGCTCAATATTAAAAAAGACAATAAAGTTATGGACTTGGCGACAGGTTCGGCAGGTTTTCTTATCTCTGCTATGGAGTTGATGATTGATGATGCTAATGCGACTTTTGGTAAATCAACAACTCAAGCTAATGATGAAATTGCAAAATTGAAGAGAGATAATCTTTTAGGTGTTGAGCTTAACGCGGAGATGTTTACCTTAGCTGCGACCAACATGATTTTGCGAGGTGATGGCTCTAGCCGTATTGAAAAAGGCTCTGCTTTTAACCGTCCAGAAAGTCTTTTTGAAGATTTTAAGGCTGACCGACTGCTTCTTAACCCTCCTTTTTCTTATGAGGAAAACGGTCTTCCTTTCCTCGCTCACGGTTTGGACAAGATGGAAAAAGGTGGCCTGGGAGCAATTATTATTCAGGATTCGGCCGGTTCTGGAAAAGCGACCAGGACGGCGCAGTCTATCCTGCGGAAACACACCATGCTAGCCTCTATTAAGATGCCCGTTGATTTATTCGTTCCAATGGCTGGTGTGCAAACGTCTATTTACATCTTTGAAGCTAAGAAGCCTCACGATGTTGACAAGACTGTAAAGTTTATTGACTTTAGAAATGACGGCTATAAACGCGCCAAACGTGGCGTTTCTGAAGTGGACAGCCCCGTTCAACGTTACCAAGATATTATTAAAATATACAAAGCGGGTAAGCAAGCCAAAGTGAACGCTGCCTGGGATTTAGAAGCCACTTATATCGAAGATTTTATCACTGCTAAAGGAAACGACTGGAACTTTGAGCAGCATCAAGTTATTGATACTAAGCCAACCTTAGAGGACTTTAAGACAACGGTTGCTGACTATCTATCTTGGGAAGTGACCCAGCTGCTAAAACAAAAAGGAGAAGACCGCTCAAAAAAAGCCTAAGCCCAGCTTTGCAGAAGTTGAAAGACGACTTTACAAAAGCTGGGGGAGAGTGGAGAGATACGAGGGTAGGAGACTTGTTTGAAATACGCCCTACAAAGAATTATGGATTGACTAATCAAAGATTGTTTGAAACAAAAGGTAATACTCCAGTTGTAGTTAATTCAAGTCTGAATAATGGAATAGGTGGATATGTAAACTTAGAGCCAACTGAAAAGAGGAACACTGTCACATTTTCAGACACAACAACATCAGATAGTATTTTTTATCAACCGAATGATTTTATTGGTTATTCTCATGTTCAAGGAATGTTTCCCTTTAGAAAGTGGTCTAAACTTTCGTTACTTTATTTTGTTATCTCATTTAGAGCAGCAACTCGAGGTAAATTTGATTATGGAAATAAATTTAATCGAGATAGGGCAAAAGAAGTTATCGTAACTATCCCGTATAAAAAACAAGGTGTTGCATTTTCATATATGGAGGCTTATATAAGCGAGCTTGAAGCGGCTTATGTAAGCGAGCTTGAAGCGGCTTATGTAAGCGAGCTTGAAGCTTATCTGAAAGCAAGCGGGCTAGACAATTATGAACTGTCTAACGATGAGCAAGCAGCCGTAAAACTGGTTTCAGAGAACAAAATCAAATGGAGCAAGTATAAATATAACCAACTTTTTAAAATTGAACCCATTAAATTAAAATTAACTAAAGAAAATTTAGATACAGGAGGCAAAATTCCGGTTTACTCATCTATTTCTGGAAATAATGGGATAATGGGATACACAAAAACATCCGCCACTTATAGAATAAACGAAGAAACATCATTTTATGTTGTATTTGGAGATCATACGAGGAGCTTTAATATAGCAAGTGCCGATTTCTGTGTAATGGATAATGTAAAAGTCTTAAAACCGTTACAAAATTATACACTTAAACAATTACTTTTTATTATTTCTTCATGGAAAAAAGGAATAGTAGATAAAGGATATTCAAGACATTGGAGTATAGCTAAAGATTTAAAAATCCAGCTCCCAACAAAGAATGGTGAAATTGATTTTGATTTTATAACCACCCTGGTTGTAGCGATTCAAAAGCTTGTTATTAAGGATGTGGTGCTTTATGCAGAAATGAAAATAGCGGCAACAAAAGAAGTTATAGGACAAAATTAATTAGGAGTAGTCGTGGTAGGCGGTTCTAACAATTAGGTGGTTTGTTATGCCTGCAATTCCATGTCAATGTGTGGTATGCCGCCCATTAAGTAAATGTTAGATGTGGTTTTGAAGCCAAAAGAGGAATAGAACAATTTTAAATAGGCTTGCGCCTGTGCGTGTACTGTGGCGTTTGGGAATTTAAGCTGACATTCTTTTAAAGCAGTCTGCACCAGCTCCCTCCCTAAGCCCCTATTGCGAAAAGAAGGGGCTACTATAACTCTGCCCAGGTGAATACCATCTTCTTTTGGGATCAGTCTAAAATAAGCAGCTAATTTACCATTAACCCATTTCATCCCGTGTAAGCATACTTTATCGTTGTCATCCACTTCTTGATGATGGCACTCTTGTTCAACGACAAATATACTTACTCGCAGCTTGTAAATCTCGAACAGGTCATCCGTCGATAGTTCATCGAACTTTTTTATGCTCCACACGTTTGCCTTCTTTCTATTAGGATGTGTAATAATATTACAGATATTACTTCCCAGGGTTCTATGATGATTTCAAGGACGATATGCGCTTTTGATGTTGAGGGTTTTAAACAACTTGCTTATCCATAGTTACCTTCTTCAAATATTTTAAGAATGTTTTTTGGCGGGCTTTTACGATTCGCCTGTAAAACGTGAGCCCTTGTGTGTTCCTGCAGTTAGGGCATCTTGCAGGGTGGCTTTTTGAAAGGGTGTCAAAACGTGACTTTTTAGCAATCGTGCAACATCATCGTTGGTTAGTTTGGTTTCTGCGTTTTGAATGACTTTGTAAAGGTAGCGGAACCACAAGTCACCGTCACTGCCGGCGTGCTCGCTGGCTTGTATCATGTAGTCATACTATGTTGTCACTGTCAGCCCCCTCTCTTGTGATTATAATATCGTAAAACGCTGATTGTACTGAAGCTTTGGCGTGTTTGTAAAGGCGGAGTAGTGACTGTGATCCTTGTCTTGAACCGAAACGCAAACGTGAAGTTTTAGCAGCGGGTTTTCGCCCTGCTAGAATATTATATTACAAATACTCTTTAACTTAAAGATATAAAAGCGCAAATGTAAAGGAGGCTGATTTTATGAAGGAAAGATATTTTTTAGAAAATAACATTGTTACAAACAAACAAGCGGAAGAGATGGGTGTCCAAAGGCACGTTTTAGCTTCGCTTGCTCAAAGAGGCGAGTTAGAGAGGATTAAAAACGGGGTTTACAAGAGAAAAGACGCATTGGACGATGATTTTGCAAATATCTACCTTAAGAATCAACAGGTTGTTTTTTCTTTCCACACAGCTCTGTACCTCCATGGTTTTAACGATAGAACTCCAAACACTTTTCATATTAGTGTTCCGCAGGGGTATAACGCCGGGCACATAAAACGGAAATTTCCGCTTGTGAGAGTTCACTATATAGAGCGAAAACTGTTTCCTGTGGGTATCATCCAAAAAGAAACGCCAGTTGGCTCTGTAGTTAGTTGTTACAACATGGAGAGGTGTATATGTGATATTGTTTTGAAGCGGAAATATATTGATAAACAATTATTCACTGATGCCATCAAAGGCTATTTTGGCAGTAAAAATAAGAATGTTAATGAATTGGTTAAATATAGCAAAATTTTGGGCATTGAAAACGAAATAAGAAAATATGTGGAAATTATGTAAGGTATATTCTGCGGATAATAGTTAGGGGGGGGAAGTGGATTTTCTAGCTTTTCAATCGGCCGAGCGGGATTCCGTCCTTTGTTTTCCAGTGATCTTTTGCGTTCACACTTGCTCCGCTCACAAAACATGCCGCTTGGTAAGGGCTGCCGAGGAGCACGCTGTCAACCAGCTTGCCATTCGCATCGATTTTCTCAGCATGACGTTCTCGATTTTTATGCACATTAGCGGACGCACTCGGTGTCGGTTTAGGCGAAATGCGGCTGCCCTCGAAAACAACGAAGCCTTCGTCCGTCTGCTGACTCGAGGCATCTGCCTGACCGTATTTGAGGTGAAGAACAGGTTCATTGCCGGTAGATTCTGACTCCGACTCTTGCTCTTGCGCCTGAGTCTGTTCTAGAAGGGGTTTAAATAGTTTATAGCCCAAAGCGCCCATAATAATTTCGGCGTATTCGATATACTCTTCTAATTCGCTTTCCTTCTCCTCGGTGATGTTGCCAGGGTTTGGATCATTGCCATTTTTTGTCTGATAGCGCCGAGCCTTTTTCGCCATGTTATAAAAGCGATTTTCTAGGTAGCTAATCTCCGTGTGACCAAAACTATTATTTGAGGTTGTAAAGACAACGACCGTCGTCCATCAAGCACCTTCAGCATCCCTTTTCCACTCCTCTAGGCGACCGAGAACCCCTCGCTCGGTCTTGCGAACGCCCGCCTGGTCAATATAGCACTGAGGCTTGCCCGTTTTTTCATTTTCACCAAACAGGAAGTAGACACCTGACTGGTTGAGAAAATTAATATTCTTTGCATCGCCAAGAAGGATTTTAGGTATCTTATAGACCACTCCTGTCCAAATTAGCTAAGATGCACTTGATGCGTCTATTAGGATCGCCATCCATCAGGTATAAATTTATAGCTTTTCCTCTTGCCATAAGTTAGTCCTTTTATCGCGTTGTATGCATTATTACTCGCTATTTTACCATTGTGACACGACTATTTTGTTTGCGTGACAGCAGGCACACCGTCTCAAAATGATGCGTATGCGGGAACATATCCAACGCGCTGATTTTAGTGAGGCGGTGGTGTGCTTGTAAAAGGGGGACTGGTGGTTATAATCGTTGCCGGGGGGGGGGGGGTATTGGTTTGTGTAGGGTAGTAAAACGTAGTAAAATTTTTCTCTTTCATCAGATCTATCGCAGACTAGAGACCTAGTGATTCATACGTTTAAGAAGATGGCTGATGGGTGCTTCTATCGCAGACTTCCGCGAGACGGTAAATTGTTTGAACGCGGTACTCATAGTTCGTTAATAGCAACTGGAGGAATCTACGCGTAAATGCATGAGGTGTAGCAAAGGCTATCGCGAAGAGGCTTAATGTCGGATACCCGAGTGGCGGTAGTTGAAATTTTTGCAGAGATGTGAGCCATTGCTGTGATACTGGTGGAAGTTGCAGAACAGCTGTTTCCCTAGTGGTCTAATTGATTCATTGTCGCACGCGCTAGCTCGTTTGGGTTTTATGACGTGACTAAAGGTTGAGCGTGTAATATTGCGAGGGGTCTTTCGTGGAAGTTCCATGCCATTCCAATATGCCTTTGTTTTTAAGAGTTTTAAGCAGTTTGCCGCAAAAACTATTACTTTTGCCAATAAGACCTATTGCTTTTTTAGTGGTCATTGTTTCTCCGCTATTAAACATGTAGGAGATTACTAACTTTTCGCTTTCGTTTAATTCGTCAAATATTTTTTCGGGTAGTGTATTTTTTGCTTTATCTAATGCCCTCAGAATTCTGTTTAAAATATTATTTTCTAAGGTTAGGACAACGTTGCCATTCGGTTCGGTATATTCTGGCTGCTTTAAAAACAATTTTTCCATCTCGGAATAAATTCTCTTAACGCCCTCATTCATTTCTTTAACCCATCCGAGTTCACATAGAGTTCGGGCTATTTGAGGGTTTCTTGAGTATCTCTGATGCAAAATATTGCCTATCGTTACAACATTAGGTAATGGTCCTGGATTAATTATTTCCATCCGGTCATCGAAAATTAGAACTTTAATATGTTCTCCACGAACCGCATAATTGCGGTGAGTGAGAGCATTAACTATACCCTCAAACCACGCAAACTCGGGATATTCTGGCATTGTCTTAAATTTTCCATCTTCATCTAAATACTGAAAATCACGTAATTGTGTATTAATAAAATCTTTTGCGTTTTTAATAATACTAGGGATAGCTCCGTCAAAGGTTTTCTCTTTGATGATATTTATATCTGTGCCTACTTTTTGGTAGCTTCCATCGTATTTAATAACTCTCAATCTTGCTTGAGGTAAAAATTTGGATGGATTCTTGCCAAAAAGCAGGATGCCGGCATTCGTTAATTTCCCGTTAATTATTAAATTTCTGGCTTTCAATACCTCTTCAGTGGTCTTTTCGGGAACGTTCAGTAGAGATTTATAGGAATTAATTAAATCTTCGTCAACTTCGCTTAGATCCGATAGTTGGACTATTTCCTCCTCAAAAACTCGTTGCCCTCTATCGTACTGTAAGTGGTGAATCTGTTCGAAATTTAATTCTTTAGATTTATCCTGCTGTCTAAGAAAAACTTTACCGTCGTATGATTTGATAACTCTGTCAGACGAGATATCTACAGAAATGATTAATATTTTGTCATCCTCATTGTTTACATTTTTAACATCTAAAGTGTCAAAGATCGTATTTACAGGAGTGTCTTTTAATTCGGTTAGAGATATGTTTTTGTAGTCGTTGATATCGTGGGCTGTTCCATAGTTGAATCCAGTAATTTCTCCAGTGTCTTCAATGCCTATAACTAGCTGCCCGCCCTCTGCGTTAGCGAAGGCAACTAGATGCCGCAGAATATCTAAAGGTTTGATCCTTGCGCTTTTTCTGTCAAAAAATTGGTTTTCAGGTTCAGAGCAATAGAAATACAAATCCCTCAGAATGCGACCGGACATTATCACCCCTCCTAAAGTTAGATACTTATAAAATAATAACCTAATAGCTATAGATTATTTGGAGTGTTCAATATCACAGGTTGCTATAAGGGGCAATTCAATGGCTGCATTATTATAAATACTCGACAGCAGTGCTTCAATTTAACCTGGATAATAAACCGACCGTCTCAAAATGGCTCGATTGTTCAATGAAAAACATATTCAACCCCTCCCGTATTGGGGAATGGTGGAATACCTATTTCACCCTTAAAATGGTTATATCGAACTGATACGAGTGTTGATTTGTCTTATTGTTCGTATAAGCAAATAACTATAAAAGAATATCTTTTAATGCCTTGCTCATCAATTGCTGACGTTTCTCTATAAACTCTTCAAAGTTAGAAAGTTCATATGAAACATCTACAGGAAGATATTTAGCATTTTCACTATTTTCAAGAACTTTTAACCAATTGACTAATGGAGTAGCATTCTTTACTTCGTTCTCACGTCCCTCAAGTAATTGAAGGTTTGCTAAAGTATTCCTTCTTCTTCGCCAATCTTCTTTAGTAGCATCATCAATCACAGTTCCATCCGGCAATACTAGACCCTTGATTTTGCTCTCTTCAAATCCAGTATGTGGGTGCATATGATCTTGATGAAATCCCTTCTGACTATATTTCAAATTAGGGTACAGAAGTGATAACAGCATAAATGTATAAGAACCTATCTCATATGTATCAAACATTGAATCAATCTCATCTTCTGTGTATCGAAGAGATCTATCACCTGTAAATCTAATTCCATTAAGATTTGCCATACTAAACGAATTAGCTGTGGCAGCTTTCAATGCCTCTCGAATGCTTGTTAGTGCAGAAATTTGATGCAGTACCAAAAATCTGTCTAACCTGTGTGATTACAATATACTTTCTTAATTCCGCTTTGCTACTTGCATCGAAATTACCACCCTTGTATCTGTAGTAGACCATAGGAGAAACAGCCACATAAGAAATCATGTTTTCTGAATTGAATCCGAACTCATTTAGTAAATCAACGGTATCCTTGATAGCTTTTCGGATTGCATCCCAGTTTTCTTTTATTTTCAATACGCTGGCTTTCTTGAAAGTTTCAACTTTTAATGCTACAGACATGTCTAAAAGATATAAACAAGTACGCATAATAAAGTCATTAGAAAACTTGAAACCTTCGCCCTTCTTATTTATCTCTGAAAGCAGCTTATCAATTTCATCTCTTGCCCTATCCTAATGAGAAACAATAGTCGAGAATAACAAGTCACTTTTTGAAAGAACAGTTCCGCCAGAATTAACTCTAACGAAAATATCCAATACGCTGTCAATCGAATCTTTTTCTACTTCAAAGTAATTGATGATTTCATCAGTAACAAATCTTGTATGTAAAAGTGAAATATTTTTTGTCGCAACTTTATCAGTTGCCCAGCCGTTTGAAATGATGACTTCTGTTAATAAGTCTTCAGCTGAATACTTAAGGATATCTTTTACTAAATACCAAATCTTATCATCCTTATTCTTTGCAGCTTCATTCGCTGTTAGAAATCTGAATTCATAGGAAATATCCTCGTCATCAGTTTTCTCACTGTGCAAATCAAAGTACAATTCCTTCTTAGGGAAAGCATCATCGTTCTCCCATCTTTTGTTTGGAAGTTTTCTACTCATACTTCCTTGTAATGCTATGTACAAAGAAGTCAATCTCTGCTGACCATCTAAAACTGCCCAGATTGTTTCATCCTTACTACCAATTGGAAACGGCTGTGGTGCAACAGGATTCTTATACATATCTCTGCCATGATAATCCTTTATAAATTCGTATATTGAATACTCTTTTTGGTTTACTATAGTTTTCTTAACTTTCCAAAGAAATGTTCCAATAGGGTATCCTAACGTGATAGAATCCATAAACCTTGTAATTTGTAAATCTCCCCACACATATTTCCTTTGAATAGCTGGAAGGTATACTCTCCTGCTATTTACATCATCTATTATTGCTCTAATACTTTTCTTTTCGTATACCATAATATACCTCACTTATTGCTCGTTTTTATCTGTTCTCCGTCCGGGAAGATAAATGACTGTTCAAAGGAAACACCCATGACATCAGCTATTAGTTTTAACTCCTCAAGAGTCACAGTATCTCTTTTTAGTTTCTTGCCAAAGTTCTGTGGTGTTTGACCTATCCTTCTAGCAAGTTCAGAAACGCTTATATTCTTTTTATTACATAATTCTTTAATCATATCGGATGTTTTCATCTTAAGCCTCCATATTTAGAGTACATCTATACACATATATTATAAACCAAATGGTTGATGCTTTTTAATCCATTTAACTATATATTAAACGATAAAACACCTCGCATTGCTGCAAGGTGTCCATATCATATTTTCTATCCAATTATCTCTTTAGTTCTAATGTCATTCCAGACTTGAATTCAAATATGAGCTTACCATCGTAGACGGTTATCTTTGATATAGGTCTTCTTACCAACTGCTCATCATATTCTGTTATTCGGTTTGTCTGCGTCTGTAGAAAGTGTCTCATCTCATTGATTAGCTTTCTCAACATTTCTCGTGCAGCATCACACCCTTGCTTCGGTCCCTTTTCAATTCGGCTAGCGCATCTACATTTATTGTAGGAAGCTCCTCTCGCTTTCCAAGCCACTCTCCTGAATAAATCGCCACACTCCCCACAATAGACAATACTCGATAATGCATATTTGCTATATAAACTCTTTTAGTTTTACCATTCTCCGTTTTAAGATGTGCTCTGCGTTGCAATTCTTCCTGTGCCTGCATAAATAGCTGTCTTGGAATAATAGCCTCGTGATTATTCTCCACACAGTACTGAGGAACGATTTCATTATTAGATACTCTCTTTTTGGTCAGTACATCAACCGTATAGGTTTTCTGTAAAAGGGCATCGCCCATATGTGATAATCTTTCTAAAATATTCGTCTTACAATAACTGCTTGTTTTTCATTGTAAGAAATGTTCTTTGTAAATCATCCTCACGAATATATTTCATAGAGCATGCCTTAGAATTTTCAATATGTCTACTGCAACACCATAATGCGTATGCGGGAACATATCGAGCGCGCTGATTTTAGTGAGGTGGTGGCGTGCTTGCAAAAAAAATGGGGGGGGGGGGGGTAGTTTGTGTAAGGTAGTAGTAAAACAGAGTAAAACAGAGTAAAACAGAGTAAAACAGAGTAAAACAGAGTAAAACAGAGTAAAACAGAGTAAAACAGAGTAAAACAGAGTAAAACAGAGTAAAACAGAGTAAAACAGAGTAAAACAGAGTAAAACAGAGTAAAACAGAGTAAAACAGAGTAAAACAGAGGGGCTAATTTAGGATTTAAAAAACTTGAAAAAACAATGTTTTTGCGGTAGTCTTTCCTGTATATAGTATAGGAAAGAGGCGACATGATGCATGGCGGCCCGAGAGAAGGCGCAGGCAGGAGAGCCGTTATCCAGAAGAGAAAGGCTTATACTGTATATCTGA
Source organism: Canibacter zhuwentaonis (assembly GCF_018531145.1). Classification (GTDB taxonomy): domain Bacteria; phylum Actinomycetota; class Actinomycetes; order Actinomycetales; family Microbacteriaceae; genus Canibacter; species Canibacter zhuwentaonis. The sequence continues at coordinate 145,642 of NZ_JAHDSZ010000004.1, forward strand.
GCGAGGAAGATTATAAAAAGATAGACAGTCTACCACTCCCCAGTAGTTCAAGTTTCTCTCAAAAGTGTAGAGAGTTAATTGGTGCTGGAATAGATAAAATTGAAAATGAGCTTAGTAGCAAAAGCGGCGAAGTGGCTTTTATAGATCTATTTAGCGGACTAGGGGGGATTAGAATTGGTTTTGAGCAAGCGCTACATGAAAATGGGTTGGTGGGAAAATGTGTATTTTCCAGCGATGTTAAGGCTGCCGCAATTAAAGCGTATGAAAAAAATTTTGGTCATAATGCTGAATGCGATATAACAAGGGTAAATCCCTCAAACTTACCAAACTTTGACTTTTTGCTAGCCGGCTTCCCCTGCCAAGCTTTTTCTCAGGTAGGATTAGGTCTTGGTTTTCAAGACACAAGAGGGACATTGTTTTTTGATATTGCAAAAATTTTGTTGGAAAAAAAACCTTTGGGTTTCGTTCTGGAAAACGTAGAAGGGTTAGTCACCCACGATAAAGGAAATACTTTTAAGGTTATTACTCAGACGCTCTTGGATTTAGGGTATTCGATTAGCCACAGCATTTTAGACGGGAAAGATTTTGGGCTAGCTCAGTCTAGAAAAAGAATCTACATAATTGGTTTTAGGTCTAAAAATATAGAGCAGCTTGAAAACTTTGAATTTACCCATTCTGTTCTGGAAGATGTTATTGATTCAAACACGCCTCCTGTCGAAAGTGAATTTTCAAAAAAAATTACTTTCAAAGTATAAATTAAAAGATGTTTACGGGAAAGCAATTAAAGATAAACGGGGCGGGAAAAATAATATACACAGCTGGGATATAGGCCTTAAAGGAGATATAACAGAAGAGCAGGTAGCTTTGCTGGATAGTTTATTGAAACAGCGAAGAAATAAAAAGTGGGCTGAAATTATCGGGATTCAATGGATGGACGGAATGCCGTTAACGTTGGATATGATTGCCACATTTTTTGACTCCCCTAAACTTGCAGAAATGCTAGACGACTTAGTAAGTAAAGGATATTTAAGTTTTGAATACCCTAAAAAGCTTGTGGGGAATAAACGAGTTTCCGATAAGACCTTAGAAAAGGGGTATAATATTACAACCGGTAAGCTTTCTTTTGAATTTACAAAGATTTTATCCCCTTATGAGACAACGCCCACTCTAGTGGCTACAGATGTGCGTAAGCTTGCCGTTCCTGTTAGCAACGGGATTCGCCCTTTGACGGTGAAGGAGGGACTGCGGCTATTTGGGTTTCCGGATAACTATGAGCTTAGTTTCTTAAAAGAAAATGAAGCATTTGACTTACTTGGCAATACGGTTTGCGTACCTGTAATTAAAGCCGTTTCGTCTAAGCTGTTAAAAACGTATAAAGAAAATAGAGGATGATAGAGCATCGCCCGCTATTTTTTAAATTATAAATAGAGACACTACTCTGTCGTGCCATTCATCCGGTGTGAAAGGCAGGAAAGAAATAGATTCAAAGCGCCTGTAAGTTTTTGTTACAGCATCTATAAAATCTAGAATATCAGCAAAATGAGCGTCTTCGTTTCTGTAGAAATTGCAAGGCCTCATTGCATAAGGAGCCCTACGTTTTACCTGTAGACCGATAGGGTAGTTCTTAGAGGCAGCAGTAATTTCCCAAATGTGCTTAAGATAAACTTTTTCCACAACGAATCCTTGAGAAAAACCGTCATCCGCTGGTCAATATCCTAAAATGAAATAGTGCGCATTTAATTTACCGGGTTCACTAAAGGTGGATTCAAGAAAGCTATAAAAATTAGCAAGGTCAAAGCTTGGTGCATTGTTAATATTCCAGGCTTTCACTTCTATATCATGGGAAACGCCGTCAAAATCTGCTACGAAATCTGGAAATTTTTGGGTATGCCCACCCGCCCGGATATTGATTCCTAGAAAAGTAAACCAGTCTGGTAGCCATTCTTGTAAGCAGTTCCCAATTACATCATTTCCAGAATATATGTGACTTCTGTTAGCAAATGTTATGGAAACCGCTCTATGCTCACCTACGAGTTTGTTTTGCGTTAATAAAAAAAGTTCTTCAATGTTGGCTATCTTGGTCACAGAGTTGCCCCCCTCTAGTTATAGATTAGATTTTTTATTTCCGTCATCAATTATGCAATATAGCGGTTTATTTAAGCTTGGTTAGCAATCCGACGTACTCAAAGTGCAACGAGCTACAAGGATTGATGTCCTAGGTTTTCTGAGTATACCCGCTACTGTTGCAGTGCCTATTTACGTGTATGGAAACAACTCTAGCGGAAAAGCTCGTATGCGGAAATCGGTCGACAATTTCTACTCGTTTGTGGAAACAAATCCATACGCTTTGCCTGTTTGCGGAAATAGGTCGATGCAGTATGGGCGTTTGTGGGAACTGGTCAATATATTCATCAATCCCAATCTCCATCGACAATAACGGCTATTGGCTTTTCAGTTGACCAAGCGACATTCCGCCCTCTGTTTTCCATATGGCGTTACCACTGAGACTTGCGCCACCTACAAATGCCGCAGCTCCGGAAGGACTAGAGAAGAGCAAGTCAGCAAGCAAGATGCCTTGTGAGTCTATTTTCTCGGCATAACGCTCTCGACGTTTACGGGTCCCATTGCCTACGCTCTTGTTCAGTTTAAGTGAAATACGACTGCCAGCAAACACAATGAAACCCTCTGCTGTGCGCTGACCTGTAGCTTGCGCTTGACTGTACTTGAGATACAGTACGGGTTCATTGCTAACGAACTCTGGCTCTTGTATTTGTGCTACAAGTTTTTCTCTAAGGGGTTCAAAGAGTTTATAGCCAAATGCACCCATCACAATCTTGGCGTAATCGATGTACTCTTCTAGTTCGTTTTCCTTCTCCTCGGTGATGTTGCCAGGATTAGGATCTTTGCCATTTCTGATCTGGTATCTCCCAGCCTCCGCTGCCATGTTATAGAAGCGGTTCTCTAGGTAGCTAACCTCCGTAGGACCAAAGCTATTGTGTGAGGTTGTGAAGGCAATGGCTGTAGTCCACCAGCCCTCTTTATCAGACCTTTTATGTTCATCGAGCCGGCGATGAATCCCTCGACCATTCTTACGAACACCAGCTTGACCAATATAACACTGAGGGTCACCAGTAGTTCCATCCTCACCAAACAGGAAGTAGACGCCTGTTTGGTTGAGGAAGTCAATGCGTTTTGCTTGAGCAAGAAGGGTGCGCGGTATCTTATAGGCAAGCCCTGTCCAATTGGCTAGGGTGCACTTGATGAGCCCACTTGGAGTACCATCCATTAGGTATAAATTTAGACTTTTACCGCGTGACATAAACTAGCTCCTCATTCCCTTCTTGATAATATTGCTCAATCCGAATCCAGTCATCCATTGAATTAGTAATACGCCGTACCAGCGAAGCTTTTTGCGCTCACAATCTGTCACTTTTCCAAGTGTATAGGATTTATACTGCTCCCACTCAAATATACTACATAGTTTTTTAGGAATACCATGATATCATCAAATACAAGTTTTCCATCAACTGGTTCTGGGTAACAGAATCCTTCCAGAATAGCATTTTTAAGATTCTGTGTTTAGTCTGCAGAAATATTGATGTCGTCATCCGGGGAAAGACGCTTTGCTTTCAAATCAGATTTGATTTGCTCTAGCGTCTTTGATATCCCTGCGGATATTAGAAGATCCATACACCGTTTGGTATGACGGCGTAGCTAGACCAGGCAGGTGAAGCAAATGAATAGCATCACTTTCCATCCGTCTCAAACAAGTGCACTAGTTCTTCATCGGTAGTGGCTTTCAAAACCTTGTCTCTCACGCTAGACATTGACATGTCCAAGCGTTTAAAACGCATTTTGCCTGCTGCGTCTTTGGCTTTTCGAATAAGCTCAATTCTACCTACACCTGGATTCTGCCGTGCATATTCAGCAAAGCCCTTAGCTTTCCCTAAATTGTCATTAAAGGCAGGGTTATGTGGTTCTAATACGTCGATGATGAACTGTCCTTCCTGCAATGGATCTTTCCTAATCACGATAAAATCCGGGTAGGTCGGCTTAGTCTCGCCGTCTTGCTCGTAGGGAATGCACAGTGACCAAGAGGTTCTCGGTGGGTTTCTGAGCCAACAGACAAAGTCTTCACGAGTTTCCTCTTCCTCAAGTACCCCTTGCTCCCAGTCATTTAGCCTCACTTGAGCAAAGCTCTCATCATTGACAAACAGATGGTTAAAGTACTTCTGCCCTCCAGCATCGTGCGCTACGGTAATCGTTTCAGGCAGTCGGAAGTTATGCTTACTGATGATGTCTCCATCAGAAACGATGCGGTCGTATTGCTTACGATAGCTTTCTGTAAGTTTTGTCATGTATCTGCGGTAGCGGTCATTAAGCTCATGGAATTTTTGCTTGGCATAAGCATTGAGTTTTGCGATACATTCATCGTCAGTCGCAAAAAGAATCACATCGATTTTCAGGGATACCAAGTCGAATGATTCGAAATAAGCGTTCAAATACTCATTTCCAATACCTTCAGAGCCAAGTTTGGTCTCTGCCGCTCTAAACTGACGGTCAATATCCGCATTAGTAGAGAAGAAAGAAGCCGGTGCATAGTCAGATGTAATCGATTGTCCGAACACATCAAATACTTGCGTGGAGAGCTTAAATTCTTTTGCTTTTTGTGATAGTGCCTCATATTGACCAGACGATTTAAGCGACCCTATATAGTCAGTAATGAGTTTAATAACACCAGCATGTACTTCCTTATATACTGCGCTATCCATATTCGTCTGCGCTAACAGTCGCGTTAGTGCAAAAAGCGACTTCAAATAATCGTTAATACGAATTGAACGCACATCGTATGTCAGCAACCCAGAGTCGTTGATTGCTTTTACAATCTTCTCACGGTCAATCTCAAGCTTATTGTCTGTAGCGCCTATCTCGACTTTTCCCGGAACAGCAGCATTCTCCTCATCGTTGGAAGAAGGAGCATAGTTACTATCATGGATATCTGTTTTAGCCTCATCAACAGAAGCTCGTGGATATTCAACACTGGCTGGTGATGACTCCGCATTTGCTTTGGAGCTTACATTATTCGAAATGTTAAGTTTAGCAGGTGGTACTACTGCTGCTGGATTGAACAGCGAATTATCGTAGGTTGACGGGTCTTCATGCGAAGAAGAACTTGCGTCACTTCCCAAGAAATCGTCCATTGAGTATTGTCCCGGTATCTGCTTAGGGACACGTGGCGCGGTATACATTGGACGGACGGTGAGTGTTTCAAGCTTTTTATGCTCGATAGACTCACCGTAGATATCTGTCGGTAGATTGCCGCCCTCAGCAGATTGCAAGGCTTCGATAACATCCTCAACGGTGTTCTTTTCAAAAAAAGGCAAGAACAGGTGCACATCATTTAAGCTGTCATCTATCTGTATATGCATCTGCATAGGTGTTCTAACCATACGCCCCAAAAGCTGTGCGATATACGTTGCGTCTTTTGCCCTACGGAAACTCATCATGGTTTCCGCGCGTGGACAGTCCCAGCCGGTAGATAAATTCTCTTTGAAGAACACTATCTTAATATTTTTATTGTCTTGGATTCTAGAAGGCTCCTCATATGGAACTTCTAATCCTGAAAGGATCAATGCCGAGTCAGTTTGGCCAAAGGTATGAACAACTTCTCCTTTGGAAAATTTGAACCCAGTTCTGCCTTCAATCTTTTGTAGACAGTCAGCTAAATCTGTAGCCGAGATTTCTGTTGCGTTGCCGTTTTCAACCTGCACCACGAAAACAGGATTCACGTAGGCATAGTGCTGTTCAAAGCAATACTGTTTCCAGTGCTCCTACTTATCCTTCCAGTCATCCGCTGCAGCTTGAAGCACAGCCATTGCCTTATTGACAGATGACTCCTCAGAATACGAAATAACAATCCTGTCTTTAAGCAAGCCAGAGGATCTAACCTCATCTGAAGTAACGACCACTTTATGAATCGTGGAAGAGGTGCCCTCAACCAGTTTATTAAAGCGCTCAGAGGTCGCAGACATACCTATAACAACAGGCATAGGATCTAGTTTTTCAGCATCGCTTCCTTTAAGAAACTTCTGCATGATACTCGTAGCTTTTCCAGCTTCACGTCCCTGCATGCCACGATGAGCTTCATCGATAATGAAATAAAGGCGGTCAGATTTCTCGATAGCAGTGTTTCTTAGCGTCTCCCAAATGGTGTATTGACGAGCGTCACCTTCTTTGGTTAAATTACTGGATTTCCCGAGTTTCTGCGTGTTAAGGAAATAGACGTGGCCATCTTCCAAAAGCTCTTTATCAAAACTCTCATCGGTGATGGTTACACATTGGCCTAAGCGAATCTGCTCAGCCTTGGTGTCGATTTTTAATTTGGACTGTTCGTTGAGCTCGGGTGAGTCAGATAACCAAACAAAGATAGCATCTGTCTGTTCAGGATACGACTCATCACCAAAAAGCACAGCTTCAATAAAGGCAGAAATGATGATGGTTTTACCAGTTCCGGTTGGTGCCGTAAAGGAAATAACCTGAGGTGTGTGAGTACGCTGGTATGCGCCAAGAGCTTCTGCTGTATTGAGCCTTAATTGTTTGAGTGCTGTTTGTTGGAATGGAAATAGTGAAACTCTCATGGCTTATCTCCCTATATTAATGCGGAAATTATCGAGGTAGTCCCGATACATTTGGTAAACATTTTCTGCCTGAAGATGCGAAGCCATCTCCTTAAATCCACCAATGGAATCTGTCACGATAAAGATATGTTCAACAGCATCCTCTGCGTTAACCTTGTCTATAAATTCAGGAAAGATTAGTTCGTCTAGCAGTATAGCAAAACCGTTTTCTGGAAATACCAGTATTGATGGAAGTTCGTCTGAATTAAGTCTTGGGCAGGTGCCTACACAACCTGTTTTCATCCATAGCACAGGCAGCAATTCTTTGAATTGCCTACCTAGAGCAACAGCATTTTTATCGAGGAAACCAAGCTTAAAGAATGCAGCATTAGCCTCAAAGCCATCTGCCATAGACCGCTCACTATCAAGATAATTACCTTTAAGCGGATTGCCACTCACATCGTGTCCTTCGATAGAGCATACCGTACGTGGCCACGTCACATACTGTGCTATTCCTAGAGACTCCCATTCAGGATCACCTGGTTTAAAACCGTCTTTCTTTAGACGTTTAGATTCCTCATCAGAAACCTCGTTGTTCGTAACCATAATACAGCGACGCTGTCCACCGTCTTCGGCATTGAGCAGATTTACAGCATGTAGTGTCGTACCTGAGCCTGAGAAAAAGTCTAAGATAAGCGCATTTGGCTTATTTTCTACAAAGAAACGCATGGCATCGTGGACGGCATAAATAGACTTAGGATAAGGAAAGGAACCTTCTAATAGAATTGCATCTAAAAGCTTGGTTCCATGCCACCCTGCATTATGAGATGTTTTATTCCAAACAGTTTTTGCAGTTCTCTTTATAGACCTATGTGAGGTATCTATGATTGCGGAACCATCATTCTGATAACCGCAAATAGTCAATTCCCCTTTACTAATGGCATCGATAGTTCCTTGGTTCAAAGTCATCATAGAGTATTGACGACCTCTGAGGCTCTTTCCTGCTCGAAGGAATCCAGACTTTGCACGATTTCTAGCTACTTCAATCCCTGTTCTCCATCTGCCTTCAAGTCCTTTCGAAGTAATCGGCCAAACTGCAATAGTGCCTTCAGGTGCAGTAACAGACTCAATAGATTCATTAATTGGTAGAGGATCCCCTACGCTATTAAGTGATCCATCTTCATTAATGAAAAATGGATAAAACAAGTTCGGGCTGTCTTCTCGTAGAGCACCTTTTCCAGTTCGGATGAATTGAAACCAAACGTGATCCTTATGCTTTTCCGATGCCTCCGGATTAAGCATATCGTCTGAAGTTTTTTCGGCACGAGCTTCACCGATGAAAACAAAATAGATATACTCATTGCTTCTGGTAAACATACCCTCTCTTACAGAGCCCTGAACACTAATGACAGAACTCACCATTTGCATTTTAGCTTCAGGAAATAGTTCTTCTAACAAGCAACCAAGATGCAAATACTCCTTCTCATCTATAGTAACAATAAGAACAGAATCTTTAGGATTAAGTAGTTTCTTCGCTAATCTAAGTCGTTTTTCCATCATGGAGAGCCACTTACTGTGGCGATAAGCATCGGAAGAGTCTACGTAGTCATTGTTGTACTTCCAGTCGCGGGCGCCCGTATTATAGGGTGGATCGATGTATATGCAGTCAACCTGCCCGGCATACAGATACTCCAATAGCTGCAGTGCATGATAGTTATCGGCCTCAATTAAAGTATGCCAAAGACTGCTGTCTGGCGCATTGCAAACACTGTCGACTAGCTCTAGGTAAGGATAGATTGGTTCTCCAAATTCAGCGATACAAATCAAATCCTCTAACGGCAGTTCAATTTCGCACTGTGTTACCTTGTCATAGCACTGGACTTTCGAGTCAGATAAGCCTTTCACTTCATAGATGGTGGTAATCTGCTTATCTTTTAATGCAACCTTAGAACCAACACGAATAGGAGCATCGTATAAGGCAGTGCACTCAGGCATGTGCTCTTCGTACACGAGTCCAAATTTCTTTTGTTTACTAAGTTTATTAACCTCAGCCTGCAAACGGGCACGTAGTTCTTGGTCTTGCACCTGATTGATTAAATCATTAATAGCAGCCATTTGTTTCTATCTCCCTTTACGCAGCAGTCGGGAAAACCGATTGCCATATTGCACTATTTAATCATCTACTTTACTCGCATCAGCGTCTGCTGCTCCATCTGAACGAGCCCATTCATCAACCTCAGATAGTTGGAATTTCCAAAGTCTGCCTACTTTGTATGCGGGCATATCTCGTTTTGAGATTTATTGCAGAATCGTTTCACGATCTATACCGAGATACCCCTGCACGTCTTTCAGGTTGCCCCATTTCTCAATCTTATCAGCCATTTTCCGACTCCTACTCAGTGGTCAGAGCAAATACAACATTAACTCTGTAGTAAAACTTTTCTTTTCTGGGAAAGCAGTTATTGCCATCCGAATCTTGCATTTCAAATCGACACCGAAAATAGCCTTCGGAGCCGCGTGCATCCATCTCAATCGTTGCCCTAAACGTTCCTTTGGGATTGACTGTCGTAGGTAAAGCAATTACATCCTCTCCAACTGGAAGAGGACCAGATGTGCTTGGTCTTTGATACACGAGGCGTCGATTCACCCACGGGACGCTTCCTGTATTCACAATGTCAAGTTCGATAAAGAACTTCTGATAGGTATTCACATCCTGTACGCGTGGGTTTGAATAATTTAATACTTCATCACCAGGATAAAGAGGTGCGTAGTAATCCGATACGGTGTCCGAATCTCCCAACCAAATACGCTCATATTCTTCCAAGATGACGTTCTCGACTTCTGATTTGTTTGCTTCGAAAATCAGGCGAAGTTGACGTGCTATTGCCAAACAAAAGTCATTTTTATCCACTTTGGTATTGGCATTGAATCCGTATGCCGCTTTTAATAGTTCGATTTTATCGTTATTGATGTTTTAAAGAAAAAAAAATCAGCCAATGCTTCGGTCTTAAATGGGTAGCTTACCCTTTTCTTCATTTCATCCGTAAGCGGCCTTTTCCCTGAGCATATATTTTGTGGATATTCAACATCCGAAGTGTGCGAAAAAAAAGTTGCTGCCGAGTACATCGAAAATGCCGCGGACAAGCTTTGCTTGACTGCTCAGATTAGGTTTACATACTTTCAATAATGGCAGGCAACAATCGGAAAAGTTCATCTACTTCCCCCGCTCTTGAAAAGCCCCAGAATTTGCCCCATAAGCCCCAGAATTCAAAACTTCATGCCCCATTTTGTAAGTGTACTTTATAGATGAAGGCAATCAACGGACCTCTACTAAGGATTATAAGGCGTAAATCATCGTCATTCAACGAAAATACGCGCTAATCCTTCTAAAAGTTCCCTGTAAAATGTCTTCAAATATAAACCAACGAAAGGAGCTGACAACAATGGCAAAAAACACCAAACAGACCAGCCACAAGGTTGCGACTAAAGCAGCACGCATCTTGAACGACGGTCGCTATTCCAAGAATAGCAAGTCAGTAGCTGGTAGCGCACTCGCGCAAACCAAGCCTAGCAAGCACAGTAAGTAGCGTTTGCACCACTGGCGGATGGTGACCTGTTTTCAAGAGTGAACAACCTGTCCGCCAGCCCTTCGGGGCATGAGAATTTCGGGACAACGTCCCATCAACAATTGTAAATCTAAGCCTGATTTCGAATAGGGCGAGGGTTTGAAAAGAGTCTCGTTTGGTTCTAGTGACCAAGCATGGGCACTTTTTACACCTTCTCTTTTGTGCGCCCTGAATCAGGCTTCATTTCAAGAGTCGGTGTAGTCATTATACCGGCTCTTTTTCATTTCCTCGCTCCTTATCCGCAGGTCAGGCTGAAAAGGAGCCAAGAAATGTCCAACAAAGCAAATGATCGATGACCTCACGCGCTGGACAGATGACATCAAAGAGTACGTCTTAGGGCGCGCTATATCAGGCAAAGCACGGTCTGGCTTCAAACTGGTCGAAGGCAGGTCAAACCGCAAGTACACCAACCTTGATGCCGTCGCCGATGCCGTCAAGCAAGCTGGTTTTGACCCATACGAGCAAAAGCTCTTAGGTATCACAGCCATGCAAAAACTCTTAGGCAAGACACGATTCGATGAGCTTTTAAGCGCATGGATCGAAAAGCCCGCAGGAAAACTCGCACTTGTGCCCAAGGACGATAAGCGTACAGCACTATCCACCGCCAAAAACAAACACTTGCTATCACCGACTTTAACGAAACCCTCGCGCGCAGACTCATCGAATCCATTCTCATAGACGATGAAGGCTATACCGTATCTTTCAAATCAGGCACAAGCCTACACATCAACTAAAACCAATCCCGAAAAAACCTAACGGTCGCTCCCAATACAGGATGCGACCGTTCTTTTATGCCACTACAAAGCAGATGACCTTATGTTATCAACCCTAAACACTCAGCAAAGCAAAATATCAATCTTGCACACTCGAGGTCACACAACACAAAATCGAGAGCCAAGCACCTAAACTAGACTTGTTCCCACAAATACACGCTGTGCGTGAAAACGCTACTAGCCACAACCTGTAGAACAGGCATTCTAGCTGGATACTACCCCTTGTGCGACAGCAAACACACCGTCTCAAAATGATGCGTATGCGGGAACATATCGAGCGCGCTAATCTTAGTGAGGTTGTATCCGCCAGCAGATAACAGCTGCACATCGCGGGCAAATGCAACGGGGTCGCAGGCAACGTACACAATGTTCGCGGGCGCTAGCTCGAGCAGGTTTGCGCACAGCGCAACACCCAGGCCGGTGCGGGGCGGATCCGCTATCACCGTGGCGCGGTTGAACTTAGCGCGCACGCTCGCTGGCGCATTAAGCATATTTTTGAGATAGTGTTCGCACCGTGCTGAAATGGGGCGCGCGCCACTAAACGGAGCAAGGTTTTCGGCCGCGAGATCGGTTGCAGATTCAACAAATTCCACGCTCGTGATGCGCGCTTTAGAATCGGTTGCGTGAATAAAAGCGGCGCTCAACAATCCCACTCCGCCGTACAGGTCAAGGTTGTTTGCCTGCGGATCGACCGCATCGCCAAGCTTGGCAACAATATCGGCAACCTCGCTAAAAAGCCGTTCCGCGGCGGCATAGTGCACTTGCCAGAAATCGCCCGCGCGCACTTGAAACGGGGTTCCGAGCACGTTTTCGAGCACGGTGTCAGCAGCCCCGGCGGTTTTTTCGCCGGCGTAATTAACCAGCATTCGCGGATCATCGGCGCTCGGCGCAAACAGATCAACACTGCTCGCCCCGGGAAAGTTTTCTTGCAAAGGCGCCATAGAGTTTATTTCCGCAACAGCCAGGGGCAGGGATGCAACCGGAATAACAGTGTTACTGCGTGCGGCATAGGGGCCGAGCTGCCCAGTTTCCCTGTCCACGTGCAGTCTGACGCGGGTGCGCCACCCCAGCTCGGCAGGGTCGTCAGTTAGCGGCATAACTGGCACAGTGGGTAGCTTCTCGGCCGGTATTTTGCCCTGGCGCGTGAGCGCATCCGCCAAAATATCGGATTTTAGCGCCCGCTGGTGGGCGAGCTGAATATGCCCAAATTCGGCGCCTCCAACCCTCTCGGCTGGGTCGCGCAGCACGCTCGCCTCGACCCAGATATGCTCCTGGCGATGCGGCGACGGTTCGAGCACTCGCACAGTTGTGGCGCGTGCAAACTTCTTTTTAACCTCGCCCACGCGCGCGGTGACGGTTTCGCCCGGAAGCGTGTCGTGCACGAAAAAAACGCGTCCGTCGTGCCGCGCGATGCTCACCCCGCCGTGTGCTATTCCTGTTATTTCAAGGGTTAATTCGTCGCCTACCAGGGGGGATGTGTGCTCTGTCATCCTCTAATTTTCGCATTTGCCGCTGAACGCGTGCCTTAAAGCCGCCTTTGTAGTACAGTTACAATATAATTGTGAAATTATTTTTAGCCTCGACCTCTGCCGCGCGTAAAGCGGTGCTTAAAAGCGCGGGAATAATTCCCGAGTGCTGTGCTCCCGACTGTGACGAGCCCGCAGAGGTTTTGCGGGCGGAGCAATCACTGCGGCGCAAGCTAACTGCGGCAGAAACTGTTGAACTGCTCGCACGCTTGAAAGCACACAGCGTGATCGGGCAGCTGCCCGATCGTAGCGGGCTGGTGCTGGGCGGTGACAGCGTGTTTATGCTCGATTTTGAGGTGCTCGGCAAACCGCACACAGCGGATGTTGCGCTGCGTCGTGCGCAACAGCACCGCGGGCGCACGGGTGTTTTGTATTCGGGGCATCACCTGCTCGAGGTGAAAAACGGTGAAGTTGTACAAGAAATATCACTCGTGGACACCGCAACCGTGCGGCTCGCCGCGGATCTGACAGATGCCGAATTGCGCGCATACATTGCAACAGGAGAGCCGCTTGAGCTTGCCGGGGGCTTTGCAATCGACGGTCTCGCAGGAGCCTTTATCGATAAAATTGAGGGCACACCCAGTTGCGTTATGGGGTTATCGCTGCCTGCGCTGCGGCAGATGGTAAACAAGCTGGGCTTAAACTACACCGAGCTGTGGAACGCGTAGCGCGGTTTTTGTGCGTGGTCAAATAACAGCTGCGCGGATGCGCACGGCCTGGCTGCGGGGACGCTAGCACCTGCGCGGTTACGCCCCACACGAGCGCGTGAATGCTAGCGCCTGCGCGATATCGCAGAGCCTGGGTGCGAGCTACGCAAAGTGCACAGCAACAGTTGCACGATCGCGCTAAGCAGGGGCACCAGCGGCACAAACCGGCAAATCCGCAACAAAAAAGCCCGTTAAAACACCTCAAAATTACCGGTCACGCGGGTGCGTCTAATAAAGAACTTCCACAGCACAAGAGCGGCCAAAAACCACCCGCTGCCCAGCGCAATTGCGAGTGCCGTTTCGTTCCAGAACTCGGGCATCGCGGCCAGGGCAAGATGCCTGCCGGCGGCAACTATGTGAGTTGGCGGCAGCGCCAGGCAGAGCGCCTGCAGTGGCGCGGGAAACACGCTCACCGGGGCGATCATGCCGATCATAATCGGGAGCGCAAATTCTGCGACGTTTGAGACGGTAAGGCTGTTTTTAAGCCACATACTGAGCGAGCCGAGACACGCGCCAAATCCCGCCGCGCTAAGCGGCGCAATCACGATAAGCAACGCAATCAGGGGCAGGCTTTGCCAGTTAAAATTCACGCGTGTCACCGCCATGCTCACCGCAAAACCAAGTAGCGCGGTTGCCGAGCTAATTCCGGCGACAACCGTGTACCGCCCAAGCCAGCTGAGTGCTAAATTACCGTGCGCGGTGAGCAGAAAAACGGTTACGCCCTCAAAACGGTCGGTTGCAACAAGAGACACGATTGAAGTTGCGGCAACTATCGAGCTTACGCCAAGCGCAACGGCAAAGGCTGATTCGAGCGAGGGGCTGGCGGATCCGCCGCTAGATAGCGCCAGAAAGAACAGGGTCAAAAGGCAGGGCAGGATCACAAATTTAACGGCTATTGTGAGGCGTGTGCTGGCTTCGGGCAGGCAAGCGCGCGCTATTTTAGCGGAGTTGAGAAATACACTGATCATGCGAGCCCTAGCGTGCCGTCGCGGTGAGCGGCCAGCAGGGCGCGCCTGAGCAGATATTTTGAGGCCAGCAGGTAGATTGCGCAGACGCACACCACGTGCAAAACCCAGAGGGTGGCAGTTTGCACGGTAGCGGCCGATAGAATATTAACCGCCCCGGTTAGCGGGTGCAGCAGCGCCAGCGGTTGCAGCCAGCCGGGCAGCGCGGTAAACGAAATTACAAGCCCGGTTAGCATCCACACCGGCGTTAGCAGCAGCGGCTCAAACACGATCGCGTTGCGACTGCGCACAAATATTGAGGTGAGAATAATAGCGGATGCGGCACAACTTAGATATGCCGTTGCAAGTGACACAAGGCTCGCGGCAGTGACGGTAACGCTGCCCAGCAGAATAAATTCGCAGCAGATACTGATGGGAATACCCAGCAGCCCGATCGCGGTGGCCGCCAGGCAGAGCGAGCTAAAAACCGTTGCCGGTGGCAGCGGGCTTATTGCCAGATGCTCCAGAGTGCCCTGAAAGCGCTGGTAGCTGATAATGCCCATCGCGCAGATTGTGCTCGCCCACAATCCGGCAATTGCCGAGTGCAGCCATAGCCCGTGCTGCGGCGCAAAATCGTTTGCGAGCGCCGATAAATAGAGAAACATGAAGAACGCCAGGGGAGCGAGCGCCGCTTGCTGCACAAAAAATCCGGTGCGCATCAGCACCTGCAGCTGAAAACTGATTAGTTTTAATAGCATGATTAGGCACCCGTGTTTTCTGCCTCTGGCGGCGCGCTGTGCTGGGCTGTGTCGGCCTGTGCCCGGTTGGTATCTGTCTGTGCTTGGGTTGCATCGGTCTGTGCCTGAGCTGCATCGGTCTGCTGCGCCGCGCCCGCCTGCTCCCTGTCAATAAATGTCAGGTAGGCTTCTTCGAGGGTCGCCGCCCGCGTGTGCACAGCCAAAATACTGCCCGCAAAAGGCGCATCGCCAAAATCATAGGGAGCGGTAATTCCGGGCGGCCAGGTTAGATCCGCAGTCCAATACCCGGGCTGTTTTGCGGTGCGGATAGTTTCCGCCCCTAATTTTTGCAGCTCCGGCAGCGGATCCGCTGTGCAATCCAGATGCAAGCTGGTCACTTCACCAACTCTCGCGTGTTTTTTGATCTCGGATACCGTGCCTTTTGCGAGCATCCTGCCGCCGGCAATAATCATAACGGTGTCGGCGAGCTCGTCGGCCTCTGCCATTTGGTGGGTGGTTAGCAGTGTGCCGTGCCCTAGCCGGACTGTTTCGCGCACCAGCTGTTTTAGCTCGAGTGCGCCCTGCGGGTCGAGCCCGTTTGACGGCTCGTCGAGTAGCAGCAGTTTGGGTTCTGTGATAATTGCGCGTGCTAGGTGCAGGCGTTGTTTCATACCGCGCGAGAAGGTTTCAACTTTACTGTTTGCGACGTGCGCAAGCCCAACCTGTTCGAGCAGGGCGTGCGCGCGCTGTTTGAGCTGTTTGCCGCTTAGATTTTGTAGGTTGCCAAAAAACATTAGGTTGTGCGCGGCGGTTGTTCTGAGATAGAAGCCGCGATCTCCTCCGAGCGTGAGCCCAATTTCGCTGCGCGCGCGTTTTGTTTCTTTTACCGCGTCGTATCCGGCTATTGTGATTGACCCGGCGGAGGGCTCTAACAGTGTTGATGCCATTTTAACGGTTGTGGTTTTACCCGCGCCGTTTGGACCCAGTAGCGCAACAACCTCCCCGTCGCCGATGCTAAAACTTAAGTCTGTGACGGCGTATTTTTTATTCCCGGTGTAACGTCGGGAAACCCCCTCAAAAACCAGGGGATATTCAGAAGTGCGTGTTTCAGACAATGAGAAATCCTGAATCTACTTGTTGTGACAGAATCGGTATCTAGCTCGCGTAATTGCGCGTAAACAATATCTAACTTATTATTGCGCGAAAATGCGCAAAACGCAACGTGGGCGAGTGTGGGAATTTGTTATTTGGCGGTGGTGTGACGGGTGCTGCGGTTTCGCAGTGTTTAGGTGTTTACAGCGGGGCGGTGTACGGGGTGTTTGCCGGGCTGCGTGTGCTGCGGCACTATAGCGCCGCGTTTAGGTGTTGATCCGCTTGCCGCGCTGTTGCAGCATCTTGTTGTATGCGTTTAGCTCAGCATCGCCGGAGCGCTCTGCCGCGCGATCGCTCCGTTTTTGCTCACGCTCGTCGGAGCGCGCCCACTGAATCGCGACTATCAGCACCAGCAGCAGTGTCGGCAGCTCTCCAATGCCCCAGGCGATTCCACCGCCAGACTGCTGGTCTGCGAGGGGGGCAAGCCCCCAGGTGCGACCCATCGCGCCAAACCAGTCGGCCGCGAGCAGCGATGTGCCAGTCATCAGGGTCACTCCGAAAAATCCGTGAGAAGCCATGGTTGCCAGCAGAATAATAATGCGCACCGGGTATCCCGGACGGTGTGACACCGGATCCACTCCCACAAGCGAGAGCGAAAATAGGTAGCCGGTTATTAGGAAGTGCACGATCATCCACTGGTGTCCGAGGTGCGATTCCATCGCCCAGCGCAGTATTGGCGTGTAGTAGAACAGCCACAGCGACCCGGCAAACAGCGCCGCCGCCACAACCGGGTTTGTGAGCAGCCTCGCGTACGGCGTGCTAAGCAGCCAGAGCACCCACTCGCGCGCACCCCAAGAACCGTCTTTGCGCTTTGGCACCACACGCAGCAGGAGGGTGACGGGCGCTGCGAGCACAAGCAGCAGCGGAATCAGCATTGTAAAAAGCATATGCCCCATCATGTGCACACTGAAAAGATATGCCTCGTAGGCGTTTGTGAAGCCGTTTGCGACAAAGCCGAGCACGAGCATTCCCAGCACAAAGCTGATCGTGCGCAGCGCGGGCCAGCTGTCACCGCGGCGGCGCAGCTTCACAACGCTGGTTATGTACAGTGCTGTTGCAAGCACTGCAACCATGCTCCACAAAAGATCGAATTTCCAGACGGTTAGAGCTGTTTCAAAGTTCAGTTCGGGAGGCAGCGGATCCCCTGTGAGATATTCCGCGGGAGTAATTTTTGCGCCGGAGTTTCGGGCAGGCTCGATTGTGACCGGTGTGCGGGTGCGCCCGAGTGCGCCAGAAAATCCGCTAGCTACGCACATAACCGCGATTTCTGTGAGCAGCAGCCAAATATAGCGGCGCTGCCAGGCGTGCGGGTTTTTGGTAATGCGGTTAATAAAAAATAGGCGTTGCGCGGCCCCGTAGCCAAGCAGCAGCAACAGGGCTGCGCTTTTGAGCAGCAGAATTTGCCCGTACCCTGTGGTGAGCAGATCCGCGGGGGAAGACAGGCGGATAAACCCGTTCACGATCCCCGAAAAAGTTACCGCGATGGCCGCGAACAGCGCCAGTGTGGAGTATCTGCGCATCAGCGGCGCAACGCGCGGCGGTTGCACCACGGGCAGCAGCACTGTGACGGCTATTAACGCGCCAACCCAAACAGCCGCACCGCCGATGTGCAAAAACATTGAGTTTACTGCGAGGCTGTGACCGCTCGCTCCCGCCGCGTGCCCCTGCGCGGCGAGCGGTAAAATCGTGAGAGTGGCGGTTATGAGCGGCACTAAAAGCAGCTTGCGGGAGCGGATCGCAAAACACAACACGGTTGTTACCGCGGCCAGCAGAATGAGCAGCAGCCACAGCTGCCCGAGCTCAAACTCGGTTACGAACTGCGCAAAACCAGCGCCGAATTTGGCATCTGCAGAAAACGCCTGACTGCTCACGTCGACGTATGTTGTGATGAGGGTAACTAGCCCGGATATTGTAAGCACTGCCGCACTGCCCGCGGCTATGTTGAGCGCGCGGATCCACTCCGGCTTTTTAGGATCTAATGCCCACAGTGCGATAATTATGCCCCCGAGCATAATCGCCAGCGACATATTTACGGTTAGCCTGGCTGCGGGGTTGAGATACCGCACAACCGCCCCGGGATCCAGCAGCTGTCGGGGAGCGGCGGCGCCACCTATTGTAAGAGCTGCCAGCAGCGATAGCGCAAGGGCGAGCAGCAGCACAACGGCTGCCGGGGCTAAAATATGCGCGCTTTTATTCATAATTAATAGTGTACTTTTTTCTAAAGGCCCAGAGAATAATCTCTGAGCCTTTAGAAGGTGTTAAATAAACGCTTATTTAACAGCAGCTTTTAGCTTGCTGCCAACTGTTATCTTAACGCGCTTGCCGGCAGGAATCTGAATTGCTTCACCTGTTTGTGGGTTGCGGCCGGTGCGTGCAGCGGTCTCGGTTGAATCGAACGAGATCCAGCCCGGGATAGCTACTTTTTCGCCCTTTGCAAGGCTAGCTGCTACCGTTTTGAACAGTGAATCCACTACTGTGCTTACGGCGCTCTGTGTTTCGCCTGTTTCAGCAGCAATTTTTGCAACAAGCTCAGTTTTGTTCAGTGACATTTGTCATCCTTTCTTTAGCGATACTGTCGCTTAATCTAGCGGACTTTGCTGCACCCTTTCGGGAGCGCGGAACGTATCCGCCCGCAAAGCGATCAATCTTGATCTAGTCGATAGGTTACCTGAAATATCCTGAATTTTTCACGGTTTTTAGGGTGTTTGTCATATTTTTAGGCGGAATTTCATGTTTTTGGGCGATTTCGGGTGTTTTGTGAGAGGTGCTGTGGTGTGCGGATCAGGTGTGGCGGGTGGTTTTGAAGGCTGTGCTGTGGGCGTGCTGCTGGTTGTGTGGCAGGCGTTGTAGGTAGTGGGTTTGGTGCGGGTGTTGGTGGTGTGTGGTGGGTTGTTTGGTTTGACTTTTCCGGGGGGGGGTAGTTTTAATGGTGGTTTATTTTGGATGCTAGGGTCTGAAGCTCTTAATAGGGAGGGGTTTTAGGGGTGTTTGTTTGGAGGTTGTTTTGACTGGTGTGGTTTCTTTGCTGTTGCAGGCACGGGGTGTTGTTTCAAACATTCTCACACTAGCGCTGGTGTTCAGCACACTAGTTAGTGCGCAAACAGGGCAAACCGTTGCT
>NZ_JAHDSZ010000005.1 GCF_018531145.1 Canibacter zhuwentaonis
TGTTCCTAATACGGTTGTTGTTGTGGTGACAGGTGATGTTACGTGTACTGTTCGTGGGCAACAGACTAAGCGTAATATTATGTTTACTCTGAAATACAGTGAACGGGTAAACGGTAAATGGGATCGAGTGTTAAACAACATGGTTGATGTGGGTAGTAATTGTGTGATAACTCTTAACAAGGGTATGGTTTCTGCTGGTTGGAGATGGAAAACGAATACACCTATTGTGGTAACAGAATCAAATATCATGTCTGAGCGTACTGTTCAAATACGGTTGGAGGTTGAAAAAATACCAATCGAAGTATCCACCGAAACAACTGCCACACCAACAGTAGCCGCAGGCCAACCAGTACAAGTAATATCAACAATCAAAGCCAGCGGAAACCCAGCGCTTAACGTACCCGTTACTATTCAACTACCAAAGGACGGGTTTGTAAACACCGCCGCCACAGTAAACTCGGCATGCCAGGCTACAGGGCGTGGTGCTATGTGTCCTGCCCGGTGGGTGTACAACGCAGCTAGTCACACGGTAACAGCAACCATACCGCAGATTCCAGCCGGAGGCAGCGTTAAAGTAACCGTTACAGGCAAAGCAGGGTTCTTTGATGCTAACAGGCGTAGTTTCACTGCAACCACTAGCGCGACGTTTACAGACGCTAACCAAAACAATAACACTTCAAGAGCAAGTTTTAATGTCACAAACAAAAGGGTCACAGTCTCACTTGTTGTCAGACCCGAAGGGGAACGCCCTGCTAGTGGTGTTGTGACCGTGACGGGTAGTATCGACTGCGTAACACCGTTTCAACATAACAATACTTTCACGTACAGGCTCAACTATGCTCGGCTTGTTAACGGCGCAGGAGCGCCCCAAGTTATACATAAAATAGTATGGGCTGGAAGCAACTGCACAGTAACAGTACGCAACACAACAGCCCCTGATGGCTGGGAGTTCACCAGCCAAACCCCGTCGGTGTATCAACTGCAACAGGTTATGATGGACGAAACAGTTCAACACACAGTTCGTTTACAACGCAAATTCATGGCCGTAGCACCACCACTACCACTCACCGGAGGTGTCGCGTCCGACTGGCTATACCTAACAGGAGCAGGTGTACTGATAGTTGGTGTTGCGGCCGGGATTGTGGCACGCCGACGGCTACAGGCTCGCGTGTAACACCCACAAGCAGAAGCAACAGGCGGGTGGTTTGACCGCTCGGGTGTCAGCCCCCTGCAGGCTGGCTAACACCGGCGGGTGGTGTTGTGTTAACGCTGTCCGCGCCAGTTAAAGCACACCAACCGCGCCAGTTAAGACACACCACCCCATGCGCCAGCTGCACTTTCGCTTTAGTTGCGTCCTTACGCCGTGGGGGCTATAGTAGAGGCAGGATGGCACGAAGAAAAATAAGCGAAACGGGCGGATTCGCCGCGCTTCGAGCATTTCTGCAAAACAGCGGCATCAGCCCGCAAACGCTCGCAACAGCGGTGCGGTTTTCGCTACAAGAGTTATCCGCCATAGCGCCTGGCGAGGCGGTTGAAGTGCGTGTTCCGCCGTACGGCGCGACCCAGTGCCTGCAGGGTGGTCAGCACCGACGGGGCACACCACCAAACGTGGTCGAAACAGACGCGCTAACCTGGCTCGCTCTGAGCTGTGGCAAAACCACCTGGGAGCGGGCGGTACGCGACGGCAAAATCCTTGCGTCTGGATCCAAAGCGGAGGATCTCGCGACCGTGCTACCCGTGTTCTCTACGAGTTTTTGTGCAAGACTTAGCGCAGAATGAGATAATTAATACAGCTATGAGCGATTCAAACAGCACGCAAAACTCGCATCCGAGAGGTGAGAGCAGCAGGAATACCCCGCAGAATAGGAGTCTCCTGGGCGGTGGCAATGCTTCGACCCCGAGCGTTTCGAATAGTGGAGGCGAAGCGAGTAACACGGGCGGAAATCTAGGCGCAAGTAATCCAGGCGGCACGGGCGAACAGAGTAACAAAAATACTCCAAACACCCCGGTCATGGTACGGGTGCAGCGTGCTGTGCATATTAAACGGCTGCTGCTTATTGGTGTGGTCATGGGCGCGATGTGCGGCGCAGGCGTGGCGTTGCTGTTCGACGTGAAGCCCGAGGGTTTCTACACGCTCGGGCAAATCGTGGGCTTTACTGCTGTGCTCGGAGGAGCCGTAGGACTGTTGCTGGCGGCCATGCTCGCCCTGTTGCTGTCGCTCGCGGTTAAGCGCAAAAACGGCATGGCAACGGCTGTTCAGGCTAGTGTGAAATAATAGAGAGAACTAGGAACGGAGACACACTATGTTTGGAAACGCTTTAAGCGGCACACACCTGATTATTCTATTAGTTGTTGTGCTGCTCTTGTTTGGTGCTCCAAAACTCCCCGGGCTGGCTAAAAGCATCGGGCAGTCCATGAAGATTCTAAAAAAAGAGGTTAGTGATCTGAGCGACGACAAGCGCCCGGCTAGCCCGCCAGCAGGGCAGGCTGCGCCGAGCAAGCAGCTAAATAACGCGAATCTCGCCAATGGTGAGCAGCCTGATAAATAGCTAAAGCAAGCACACAACAGACGCCCCAGTCGCGGCAGTAGCTTTTTTGCACGCGATCCACCAGGGCGCGTGCTGTGCTATATAACCTCCGCAGCCTGTATTTTTAGCGGATCAAAACTATGAACTAGCTCTCTTGATTGGTAGCAACCCAGCTGAGATACTCGTCGCTCACATTACCGGCAATATATTCCCCGGTAAAACAGCTCTGCTCAAGCTGCGTAATCTCCTGTTGCCCGGCGAGAATAGCAGTGTTCATTCCCTTAACTGTCTGGTACACAACCCGATCCGCCCCGATTGCCTCCGCAACCTCAGCAGCAGAACGATTGTGCGCGATCAGCTCGCTCTGCGTCGGCATATTAATACCGTAAACGTGCGGATACATAACCGGCGGCGCTGCGCTCGCAAAAATCACCTTTTTAGCGCCCGCAGTGCGTGCCATCTCAACTATCTCTTTAGAGGTTGTGCCGCGCACGATCGAATCATCAACAATCAAAACCGTTTTGTCGGCGAACTCCGAGCTGAGCGCGTTCAGCTTCTGCCGCACACTGCGCTTGCGCTCCTTCTGCCCGGGCATAATAAAAGTGCGTCCTACATAGCGGTTCTTATAAAAACCCTCGCGGTAGCTCAGTTGCAGGTTAGCCGCAACCTGCATTGCGCTCGGCCGTGACGAGTCAGGAATCGGCATCACCACGTCGATTTCGCTAATATCGAGCTGCTTTTTAATCTCCTCGGCGAGCATATTTCCCAGCCGTAGCCGCGCCTCGTAAACAGAAATACCGTTTACAATTGAGTCGGGGCGGGCCAAATACACGTACTCAAACGCGCACGGTATGTACGGCACCGCGTCGGGCGAGCACAGCTGTGAGCGCAACTGTCCGTCAGAGGTGATAAAAACCGCCTCGCCCGGCGCAATATCGCGCACTAGCCGGTAGCCGCCAGACTCGAGCACGAGTGATTCTGACGCGATAATCCACTCGTCGCACCGGGCTTCGCTCAAGCGATGCCCGAGTACCAGCGGGCGAATCCCGTTAGGGTCACGAAACGCGAGCATACCGTAGCCGGCAATCAGTGCGATTGCCGCGTATGACCCGGCAACTCGCTGGTGCAGTTTGGCGACGGTGTCAAACGCGATTTCGGCGGTGAGGTCGGTGTCTTTTGTGCGATGCCACAGTTCGTTGGCCAGCACGTTGAGCAGTAGCTCGGTGTCGCTGTTGGTGTTGAGGTGGCGGTGATCCGCCCCCGACATTTGTGCGGTCAGCTCGCGAGTGTTCACAAGATTGCCGTTGTGCACAAGAATTATGCCGTACGGCGCGTTCACGTAGAAGGGCTGCGCCTCGGTGACAGTTTGCGCGTTGCCGCGGGTGGCGTAGCGCACGTGCCCGAGCCCGATATTGCCGAGCAGGTCGCGCATATCGCGGGTGCGGTAGGCTTCGCGCACCTGACCCTGCTTTTTAACTGTGTGTAGGCGAGTGCCGTCGGCGGTTGCGATGCCGGTTGAGTCTTGACCGCGGTGTTGCAACAGTAGCAGGCTGTCGTAAATTTGCTGGTTTACCGGATCTTGAGAGACTATGCCAACAATTCCGCACATACGCTGGTGCTCCTGTTTTGTTTGTGAACGATATAAATACCCATTGTAAGTCTCTCACTTTTTAGCTGAGTAATCAATTTAGCGGTGCGGATACGACGGCGGGCTGTGCTTGATTGCGCAGTGGTCTTAGCGGTGCTGGCGCGCGCATTTTTTAAGCTGTGCGGTTAGTTTATCGGCGCAAGCTTGCTTGTTTGCAGTATCGTTGTAGTGTGAATAAGAATAATCCTTATGCAAACTCCGGTGTTGACACCAAGGCTGGAGATCTCGCTGTTGAGCTTATGCGTAAAGCGGTTTCCCGCACTCATGGCGCTGAGGTTCTGGGTGGTGTTGGTGGGTTTGCCGGGCTTTACGATGCGTCGGAGCTGCTGCGCTACAAGCGCCCGCTGCTTGCGAGCGCAACAGACGGGGTTGGCACGAAGGTTGCCATCGCGCAGGCTATGGATAAGCACGACACTATCGGGCAGGATCTGGTCGCGATGATTGTTGACGATATTGTTGTGGTTGGCGCGAAACCGCTCGCGATGACTGATTACATCGCATGCGGCAAGGTTGTGCCCGAGCGTATCGCGAGCATTGTTGCAGGCATTGCAAACGCCTGCGCGGCCACCGGAACAGCGCTTGTCGGGGGAGAAACAGCCGAGCATCCGGGGTTGCTGGGCGAGCACGAGTACGATGTGGCGGGCGCGGCTTTTGGGGTTGTTGAGGCGGATCAGCTGCTCGGGCCCGACAGGGTGCGTGACGGTGACGCAGTTATCGCGTTGGCCGCGTCGGGGCTGCACTCTAACGGTTTTTCGCTGGTGCGTAAAATTATGGCGGATCGCGCCCTGCAGTACACCGCTCACGCAGCAGAGTTGGGCACCAGCTATGGCGAGGTGCTGCTCACGCCAACCGCGCTTTATGCGGGGGAGCTGTTGCGGGTGTTTGCGGCGCTGCCGGAGGCTGTGCACGCGCTAAGCCACGTTACGGGCGGGGGAATAGCTGCTAATCTTGCGCGCGTGCTGCCGCGCGGTAGTTGGTGTGAGGTGGATCGCGCCAGCTGGCGTCCGCTGCCTGTGTTTGAGCATCTGGCTGAGCTGGGCGGATACGAGCTGCCGCAGCTCGAGGGCGCGTGGAACATGGGAATTGGCATGACAGCCGTTGTTGCGGCGGATAAAACCGCGCAGGTTTTAGAGATGCTTGAGTGCCAGCAGCTGACGGCGTGGCAGGTTGGTAACGTGAGTTTTGGTGCGCGCGATCTCGCCGGGTTTGACACCGAGGCTAAGGGTGTTAAGGGCGGCGCTGTGCGACTCGTCGGGGAGTATTCTGCGGCATAAGTGATGAAACCGTGACCGGCGGCGGTTTAACGCGCGCGAATCAACACCGAATGGCTGCGAGGTGTGTTTTAGCTCTCGTTATCTTCTGGATAGTTGGAATCGTCAATCGCGTTGTATTTTTCGGCGTACTCTTCCCACGGGTCGCTCTCAGCTGCTTGTTCAGCCTCTTTTTCTACCGCGAGCGCGTTTTTAGCTGCCAGCTCGCGCTCTAGCTCTGACAGGTCAGTTGTGGGAGTTGAATATTTAAGTTGCCTTGCAACTTTTGTGTGCTTTGCTTTTTGACGGCCACGCCCCATGCGAGCCCCCCTTAACACTCTAGGCTGCTTGTGTTTGCAGCAAAATATCTTACATAATTGACGTATCCGTCTATAATACCATGCTAGCGGCGGGTTTTCTAGTCTTTTTATGCGGTGCGCGGATCTGCCAGGGCTGTGTAGTTGGTGCTCGAGAGCTGTGCGGTAAGGGGTTACGGGTGATGTGTTTGTGGCGCGCCTGTGCTCCTCTACGGTCGACCAATCTGCGGGGGCGCGAATCCAGCCCGCAGGGGGTCTGGATCTAACCCGGGTGGGACAAGGATTCAACCTACGCTGTGCGTGGATTCAACCGTGACATGCCTGTGCCCTTCAATAGGTGACCAACCTGCGGGGGTGCGAATCCGTTTAAAAAACAAGCGCGAGCAAGTTTTGTGCGGCGCACATCCGCCCTCTCAAAATAAGTGTGCTATACTCGTTATGTTGGCTGCAGCGGTAGCAAGGTGAAACGCAAGCGGTCAGATGCCCTTAACAGGGCAGGTTATTTAGTAACCGTCGTATTTGATTCATCTAGCTACAGGCGCAGCGGCAATTTTTGTTGCTTGTTTTGTGGCGTTTTCAAACAAGAAAAGCGAGAGCACACAATGTCACGCAGTCCTAAACGCGGGTTTAAGACTCCTAAAAATTACGCTCCTAAAAAGGGCAAAAAATCTAAACACGGTAATCGCGGTCACGATCAAGATTTTCGAGAAGGATTCAAAAACAGCCGCAACCAGCAGGGTTTCGGCGTAGGCGGCGGAGAAGATTTCGTCCCGAGACACAGTACTTATAGCAGAAAAAGTGGTGCCAGAGTGCATATATTCGATGACGGTGCAGCACGCGATTTCCGCGGCGACCGTAAAAACTTTAAACAGCACGACCGTGATTTTGGTCGCGGCGATCGTGCCGAACGCGGCGGATCGGTTCGCTTTGAGCGTGATGCAAGTGAGGTTCGCTTTGAGCGTGGTGACAAGCGTGACCGTTTTGAGCGCGGCGCGGGCGGCGGTCGTTTTGACCGCAGTGATAGGCGCGGTGGTTTTAACCGTACAGGCAGAGGCGGTGATCGTTTTGACCGTGGTAATCGCTATGATGGTGCAGAGCGTGGCGAGCGCGCACCGCGCGCCGAGGGAGCTGCGCGCGGTTTTGACTGCGGCGGCGGTAGGTTTGATCGTGGCGATAGGCGCGATCGTTTTGAGCGTGCGGGCAGAGGCGGTGATCGTTTTGAGCGTCGCGGCGGCGATCGCTTCACAGGTCGGGGCGAGCGTGCAGATCGCGGTCCAAAACGCGGCTACGATTCGCGCGCAGAGGGTTTCAGCTCGCAGGGCGGATACACCCCCCGCGAAGACACAGTGCTTGACAAGTTAGAAGCGCAAATCACTAGCGCGGCAGATGTTGCCGAGCTAACTTTCGCCGATCTCGGGCTTGGCGAAAGGCTCTGCGCTGAGCTGCACAAAATGGGCGCAACAGCTCCTTTTGCAATTCAGGCAGCAACTATTCCAGATGTGCTTTCGGGCAGCGATGTGCTCGGCAGGGGTCGCACCGGCTCTGGTAAAACCATCGCCTTTGGCGCCTCACTCGTAGAGCGTTTGCTCCGGCTTAAAGCCGAGGGCGCGTTTGAGGCCGATCCGCCGCAACCAAAGCGGGAGCGGGGTCGTCGCCGCAACGAAACACCGGGGCGCGCTCCGAAAGCTCTGATTATGGCGCCAACTCGCGAGCTGGCTTTGCAAATTGATCGCACAGTGCAGCCGCTGGCGCGCGCGGTTGGTCTGTTTACAACCCAGCTTGTTGGCGGCGCGCCGATTGAGCGCCAAAAGCTGGCGCTGCGGCGCGGTATTGACATTGCGATTGGCACGCCCGGGCGGATTGAAGATCTTATTGAGCGTGGCGAGCTGCACACAGGGCAGGTTGTAATCGCGGTGCTCGACGAGGCCGATCACATGGCTGAGCTGGGTTTTATTGAGCCGGTGCAAAGAATCTGGCGGTCACTGGCTCCGGGCGCGCAAAAGCTGCTGTTTTCGGCAACTCTTGACTCGCAGGTTGCAAAAGTTGTGAAAGAGTTTTTGGTTGAGCCGGCTGTTCACGAAGTAGCGGATGCGCAGCAGGGCAACACCGACCATCACGTGCTCGTGGTGATGCGCGAAGATAAAAACGAGGTGCTCACAGAGCTGATCACCGGCGCGCAGGGTCCGACCATTATGTTTACTCGCACCCGTGCATACGCTGAGACGCTCAGTGAAATGTGCGAAGACGCGGGTATTAGCGCGGTTGATCTGCACGGCAACCTAAATCAGGCCAAGCGCGAGCGCAACCTGAAACGGTTTACGCAGGGCAAAGCCCAGGTGTTGGTTGCAACCGATGTTGCTGCCCGCGGTATTCACGTTGACGATGTGGCGCTTGTTGTGCAGGCTGATCCGCCTGACGATTACAAGAGCTACCTGCACCGTGCCGGTCGTACGGGTCGCGCCGGTAATGACGGGGTTGTTGTGACGGTGATTCCGCGCAACAGGCAGAAGCGCACGCGGCAGCTGTTTGACAATGCGCAGCTTAAGCCGGTTTATTTCGGTAATTTCGAGCCGGGAGCGGCGCAGCCCTGGAATTAATCCAGCCGCGCAGCTTCCGTGGCTGGCACGGAGAATCACCCTGAGGCTAGCCACGGTGTGACTCTGGGTTAGCCCGGTTGGTGCAGCCCGGAGTTGTTCCGGTCGAGCTACTCCGGAGTCAATCTGGCGGCGCGGAAATCTTGTGCTCGCTTGCAGCTGATACTACGCTCATAAAAACAGCGTACGATATTAACCATGAGTGAGCACAAAGATTTTTACCCTGAGATTGAGCCGTACGACAGCGGAATGCTCGCTGTCGGTGACGGTCAAGAAATCTACTACGAGCAGGTTGGTAACCCGGCAGGCAAGCCCGTTGTTTGTCTGCACGGCGGACCCGGTGGCGGGTGCACAACCGATATGCGCAGGTTTTTCGATCCGCAAAAATACAGAGTTGTGCTGTTTGACCAGCGCGGCGCTGGGCGATCACTGCCGCACGCCAGCGAGCCGACTGCCGATATGAGCGTAAACACAACCTGGCACCTGGTTAGCGATATTGAGAAAATACGCGAGCATCTGGGCATTGCCGCGTGGCAGGTTTTTGGCGGATCGTGGGGATCCACGCTCGCGCTCGCGTACGCGCAAACCCACCCCGAGCGGGTGACGGAGCTTGTTTTGCGCGGCATTTTCACACTGCGCAAGAGCGAAATTGACTGGTTTTACCAGGGCGGCGCGGCGCACGTTTTTCCCGAGATTTGGCAGGAGTATCTGGATGCGATCCCTGTGGGCGAGCGCGATGATCTGGTGGCGGCTTACCACCGGCGTCTAAACGACCCGGATCCTGCTGTGCACACTCCGGCAGGGGTTGCGTGGAGCGTATGGGAGAGTGCGACCGTGCGGCTTTACCCGGACGCGCAAGATATCGCCGCAACCCGCGCCGATAAAAAATGGTCGGTTGCTTTTGCGCGCATCGAAAATCACTATTTTAAGCACGGCGGCTGGTTTGAAGAGGGGCAGTTGATCGCCAATGCCCACAAGCTCAGCGAGATTCCGACCGTGATTGTGCAGGGGCGCTACGATATATGCACCCCGGCGCGCACCGCCTGGGATCTTTACCAGCAGATGCCGCACGCGGAATTCGTGATCGTGCCGGATGCTGGCCACGCATCGGGCGAGCCGGGTATTAAAAGCGCTCTGATTCGCGCCACCGATAAGTTTGCCGGGCGTTAGTTTTTAGCGGATCTGCCCGCGCGAGCTTTGCGAGCCGGGCAGTTTTGCTAGCCGGGCGCGGTGTGGGTGTTGTGCGGCGGTGTGGGTGTTGGCGCTCGTGGCGCTGGCACTGCGGGCGCAAGCGGTGGCGCTGCTGCGTGCTGCTGTGCTGGCGTCGTGGCGGGCTGCGCTAGCGGTGGCAACTACGTTGGTATCGGCGCTGGAGGCACTCGGGGCGGACACCTGGTGCGGCAATTTGTTACCCCATTTCGGAGATGCCAAAAAGATTACCAATAAAATATGTTGCGCCAACGGCAATACCGCCTAAAACCAGCTGCCTGAGCGCGCCACGAATAAAGTTTTTGCGGGTGAAATACGCGGCAACACCGCCGGTGAGCAGCAGCCCTGCAGCGCCAAAACCGAGCGCCCAAAAGAGCGTTTTAAGCCCGATTATATAAGGAATCAGTGGAATTATTGCGCCCGTAGAGAAGGCAGCTATTGAGGATAAAGCCGCTGTCCACGGCGACGGGTGCTTATCCACAGACAATCCCATTTCTGTGGAGAGGTGGATTTTCAGTGCCGCACTGGGGTTCTGGTGTACTTCATATGCGGCCTGCGCCGCGGTTGCCGGGGTCATACCCAGATTTGTGAACTCGCGGGCGAGCTCGAGCTGCTCGCCGCGGGGATTGCGCGCGAGGGCGGCGGTTTCCACAGCGATTTCGGAGTCGAGCTGCTCGTTAGCCGACTTTACAGAGGTGTACTCGCCGAGCGCCATAGAAAGCGCCCCTGCGCACAGCCCAGAAACGCCGGTGGCAAGAATTATTGCGGGGTTTGCTCCTGCCGCAGCAATGCCGGTGATCAGCCCGATGTTAGAAACTAGTCCGTCCATCGCCCCAAAAACTGCCGCGCGTAGCCAGCCTGAATTAACGTTGGCGTGCACGTGGTCGTATTTGTGGGGGCTTGAGGGGTCAATTGCTATCATCTGTGTTTTCTGCGACGCTGCGACTCGTCGGCTGTTTCTTGTTTATCGCAGCACTTATAAATTATAGCTCTGCGGCGCGCGCGGCGGTGTGGATCGGCTAACAGCGAGGTGTGCTGAATAACGCGGGGGCGGCGGATCAAAGAGCAGCGAGGTGTGCTGGATCGCGCGGTGCGTATTCAGCACGTGCCGCTAGGTGGACTTAGCTCCTGCAGCGGCGGCGGCAGTGCACAGCGCCCTGCGCTGCGCCCTGCACAGTACCCCGCGCCCTGCGCGGCGCACCGTTTCAAAATGCGGGTGCAACACACCGCAGCAGCTGATCCGCCCCTAAATTGTGAACAAAATGTGACGAAACTTAAAATATTGGATACACTGATTAATTGAATACGGTTAAACACTTAGGAGCTGAATAAGGAGGTTTTGTTGGGCTATAAGCTCCAAGAAATACTCGCGAACTCGTCAGAGGCGTGCAATATTTCAGCGGATGCGGTGCTCCGGGCAAACAGAGCACACGCCGCGCCGGTGCTGGTGGTGCTTGATGACGACCCCACCGGCACGCAGTCTATTGCTAATCTGCCAGTGCTCACATCGTGGAGTGTCGCAGATTTTGAGTGGGCATTTCAGCTGGGAGCGCCCGCCGTTTACGTGCTCACTAATTCGCGTTCGCTCGCGCCAGCTGAGGCGGCGCAGATAAACCGCGAGGTTGTGCGTGCCGCGTACAGCGCTGCGGGCAGTACGAAAATAAGCTTTGTGTCGCGTGGCGATTCTACGCTGCGCGGGCATTTTCCGCTTGAGCCAGAGACGCTCGCGGGCGCTGTGCGAGAGCATACCGGAACAGAAATTGACGCAACTGTGATCGTGCCAGCTTTCCCAGATGCTGGTAGAATAACGGTTAATAGCGTGCACTATGCCGCCAACAAGGCGGGCGAGTTCGTGCCCGTTGGTGAGACCGACTATGCACAAGACGCGACTTTCGGATACGAAAACAGCGATCTTGCCGCCTGGGTTGCCGAGAAAACCCGGGGCAAAGTTGCCGCAGCGGATGTTATCCGCATTCAGCTCAGCGAGCTGCGGCACGCCGGCGGCGCGGCGGTGCTCGAGCTGTTGCGCGGTGCCCAGCGCGGCGCGGTTATTGTTGCCGACTGCGTCACCGAGAGCGATTTAAGAAGTCTCGCGCTGGCGCTCAACACGGCAGAAAAAGAGGGTAAGAACTTTATTTACCGGGTCGGGCCGCCATTTGTGCGGGCGCGTTTGGGGATGGATCCACCCCCGCCCTGTGATGCCGCGCAACTGCGGGCAATTTTTGACGCGCAGTCGCAAGCACTGCCGCACGGGTTAATCGTTGTTGGTTCGCACGTTGAGCTTACGAGCAGGCAGCTTGCGCACCTGCAAAACTCGTGCGATTTGGCGCGGTTTGAGCTAGATGTGCGCCGGGTGCTGGGCGTGGGCAGGGATGAGTATCTTGTACAGTTGGCGACGAGCGTGTCTGACGCGCTGCGGCATGGGGAAGCTGTTATCGCAACGAGTCGCGAGCTTGTGCGCGGAACAGATGGGCAGAGTAGCCTTGAGATTGCGCGTAGGGTATCCGCCGCCATGGTCGAGGTTGTGAACAAGATTGTGCACCGGAATCCGCCGAAATTTGTGATCGCTAAGGGCGGTATTACCTCGTCTGACACCGCTTCGCTGGGGCTTGAGATCAGGCGCGCGCAGGTTATAGGGCCGATGCTGCCGGGGCTTGTTTCGCTCTGGGTTAGTGCGAGTGGAGTTGCCGCGAACGTACCGTATATCGTATTCGCGGGCAATGTTGGCGACGAAAGCTCGCTCAGCGAGGTTGTTGCTAAGTTGCAGGATGCTGCGGGCGGCGCGGTGGCGGATGCGGCGGGCACTGCGTCAGCGGCAGTGGTTGCAACTGCCGCGACCGCAATTGGCACGGTTGCATCCGCAACAAATCCCGCTGGCGCAGCATATCCCGTGGCAGATTCAACAGGTTCAGTAAGTTAGAAAAGGAGACAAATATGATTACTGCAGTTATTGGGCTCGGCGCTATGGGGCTGCCGATGGCGTCCAATCTCGCCAAAACCTTTGAGGTGCGCGGCTACGACATAGCGCCCGAGCGGGTGCGGCTTGCTATTGAAAATGGGATTGTTGCCGCAGAATCGGCAGCCGCGGCGGTCAGCGGCGCTGACACGGTGCTGCTCGCGGTGCGCAACCAGGCGCAGCTCGAGCAGGTGTTAACCGGAGCAGATCCGATCCTGCCGCAAATGGAGTCGGGCGCAACACTGATTCTAATTTCAACGGTCGGTGACGAAGCCATCGCCTGGGCCGATCCGCTGCTCGCCGAAAAGGGTGTGCACCTTGTTGATGCGCCGGTTTCTGGCGGTCCGGTGCGGGCTGGTAACGGAGATTTACTGACGGTTGTGGGAGCGAGTGATGCCGCGTGGGAGCGGGCGTATCCGGTGCTCGACGCGATGAGCAGTACCCTGGTGCGCGTTGGTGACACACCAGGCAAGGGGCAGGCGATGAAAACGGTAAACCAGCTGCTCTGTGGTGTGCACATCGCGGCCGCGGGTGAAGCGCTCGCGCTCGCCAATAAGCTCGGGCTCGATCAGGAGCAGGCACTGCAGGCGCTAATGGCCGGCGCGGCTTCGTCCTTTATGCTGGGTGATCGGGGTGAGCGGATGCTGCACGCCTACGATGAAACAGCTCCCGAGGTGAAATCGCGGCTCGATATTTTCGTGAAGGACATGGGAATAGTGCTTTCCGCCGCGCAGCGAGCACAGCTCGCAACCCCGCTGGCGGCAGCCGCGGCACAGTCTTACTTACTGGGTGAAGCGCAGGGGCTTGGCGCGCAGGATGACTCGGCTGTTATCCGCGTGGTTGCCCCGCGCAAAAACTAAACTACTATAAAAAGGAGAAGATGATGCCCGTTGAGGTGTTATTAGGAATTGCTATCGGTGCCGTTGCGCTGCTGTTGCTGCTTGTTATTAAGCTAAAAGTTCCGGCGTATTTGGCGCTGTTAATCGTTGCGCTCGGCACGGCTCTTGTGACACCGATTCCGCTCGCAGAAACGGTGCCAACGCTGATTGAGGGCATGGGTAAAACCCTCGGCTCGGTGATGATTATTGTGGGCTTGGGAGCGATGCTCGGTCGTGCAATTGAGGTTGCGCGTGGCGCAGAATCGCTGGCAACATTTTTCACCGGCAAATTCGGTGTTAAAAGGGTTGTTAGCGCGGTTACCGTAGCGGCTTTTGTGCTGGGAATACCCGTATTTTTTGACGTTGGGTTTTTGATTTTTGCGCCGATTATTTTCGGATTCGCGCTGGTTGCAAAAATTAATCCGCTAAAAATCGGGCTGCCAGTTGCCTCGGTGCTGATTATTGTGCACGTTGCGCTACCACCGCACCCGGGACCCGTTGCGGCCGCTGAAATTTTGGGAGTTGACTCAGGGTTCATGCTCATAGTGGCGCTGCCTCTGTGCGCGGTAACCTGTGTGCTCGGGTATTTGGCCGTGCGTAAATTCAAGCTCGAGGGCATCGAGATGCTTGATTCGCCAGCCGCGCGGGCCGTTAAGGCAAATGGCGCGCAGCCTAAAATCGGTTCAGGCGCTGTTGTGGGAGTGGATCCTAAAGCCCCTTCAGCAGGGCTTGTTTCTGTTTTGATTCTGCTGCCTATTGCTTTGATTATGGCAGGTACGGTGGGCACAATGCTTATTGCAAAAGAATCTATTGCGAACACGGTTTCGGGAATTATCGGTTCTTCCTCCGTGGCGCTGCTAATCGCGGTTATTTTTGCCTATATTGTGCTATCACGGCAGCAGGGGTGGAACGCGCAAAAACGTTCTGAAATATTTGAGGGCGCTTTGCCGTTGGTTGCAATTATCGTGTTTGTAACCGGCGCGGGCGGTGTTTTTGCGAACGTGCTCGTTAAATCGGGAATTGGCAGTGCGCTGTCGAACGCGCTAATTGCGAGCAATATGCCGGTTATTCTTGCGGCGTTTGTAATTGCCGCAGCGCTGCGAATTTCGCAGGGATCGGCAACCGTGGCGATTCTAACAACCGCCGGGCTGATTACCGCACCGGTTGCGGCCGCCGGGTACACACCTCTGCAGGCCTGCCTGGTTACGATTGCGATGTGCTTTGGCGCGGCTGGCTTCTCGCACGTTAATGACTCAGGATACTGGATCGTAACCCGTTATCTGGGGCTTTCGGTGAAAGACGGTTTGCGCACCTGGACGCTCTACTCGACTATTTTCGGAGTTATTGGGTTCCTGTTAACCTGGGCAACGTTCGGAATTGTTACAGCAACCATGTAGCACGGCAATAAAAAGTGGTCGGAGAAATTCTCCGACCACTTTTGTTTTCTTGTTGTATATAGAGCCGGTAATATACATAGTTAATAAGTATCATCAAACAGGAGTAACATTAAACCGTGAAGAATATCCTTGACGTAGCTCTTATTGGCGGCGGTATTATGAGCGCGACTCTCGGCACTATGTTGCAAGAGTTTGAACCCGAATGGAAGATCGGGGTTATCGAATCTCAGACCGACCCTGCAACAGAAAGCAGTAATGCCTGGAATAACGCTGGCACAGGGCACGCGGCTCTGTGCGAGCTGAACTATATGCCAGAGGGGCCGGCGGGCAGGCTCTCGGCTGAAAAAGCGATCAGCATCAACGAGCAGTTTCAAATGTCGCGCCAGTGGTGGTCAAAAAAAGTTGCTGACGGGGTGCTCACCAACCCCGAAACCTTTATTAATACGATGCCGCACATAACCTTTGTTAACACCCCGGAAAATATTTCCTATCTTAAACGCCGCTATGAAATACTGAAATCTGAGCCGCTCTTTGCCGATATGGAATACAGCGAAGATCCGTTAGAAATTGCGGATTGGGCGCCGCTGCTAATAGATCGGCGCGATAAATCACAGCGCGTTGCCGCCACCAGATCAGCGGCGGGCACTGACGTTAATTTTGGCGAAATAACCCGGCAGCTGCTCGCGAAAATGATCGCAAACGGCGCTGTTGCGCGCTATAACACCTTCGTTACAAAAATTGAGCGGCTAGGTGGCGTGTGGCAGTTGACGCTCAAAAACAAGCAGGGCACGTGCCGTGAAACAGTGCGCGCAAAGTTTGTTTTTGTGGGCGCGGGAGGCGGCGCGCTGGAGCTGCTGCAGAGCGCGAGAATCCCCGAGATTAAAGGCTATGGCGGGTTTCCCATAAGCGGTAAATTTTTGCGCTGTACCAATCCCGAGGTTGTGAAACACCACCACGCCAAGGTTTACGGCAAAGCCAAGGTTGGTGCGCCGCCGATGTCGGTGCCGCACCTCGACACGCGCATTATCAACGGCAAACAGGAGCTGTTGTTTGGTCCGTACGCCGGGTTTAGCACTAATTTTTTGAAATACGGCTCACCGCTGGCGCTGTTCAAATCGATCCGACCGCACAATATCGGCACGCTGCTCAAGGTGGGTCTCACGCAGTGGCAGCTCGAGAAGTACCTGCTTTCTGAGTTGCTGGCGGATCGCGACAAGCAGATTGCAACCCTGCGCGACTATTTTCCCGCGGCGGATGCCGACGACTGGGAAATGATCACCGCGGGGCAGCGCGTGCAAATTATGAAAAAAGACCCTGAAAAAGGCGCTGTTTTACAGTTTGGCACGGAGATTATTGTGAGCGAAGACCGCAGCATCGCCGGGCTTTTGGGTGCGTCACCCGGTGCTTCGGTGGCGGTTTACGCGATGCTCAACGTTTTGAAGCAGTGTTTCCCCGAGAGCTTCGGTAAAAAATGGAGCAGGGCGATTAATGATGCTGTGCCGTCTTACAAGCTCGGTTTAAACTACAGCGCGCCGGTTACGGCCGAGGCAATGCGCACCACGGCTGAGGCTCTGGGGCTTGAGTCTTAGCGGATGACTGTTTTGCGCAATGATAAAAACCGTGACGGGGTCGGGCTTGAAACCTCTGAGATAGAGACGCACCTCGGGGTGCAGTTTAAAACCGAGCCGATATCGACCGGGTTTAATTTTGAGCGCCCGCCTAAAGAGTCAATTATTACCCCTGCGGTGCGCAAGATGATTACGGTTTGCGTTGTGGGGCTTGCGCTGCTTGTAATAGTCGTGGGTGTTATAACCCTCGTTAATATTGCGCAGTTGCGGGCGGAAAAAGCCGCGCAAGAAGAGGCGGCAAAGGCCTCTGAAGAGGTTAAAATATTGCCCGAGCCGGTGGGGCCGGCAGAGTCCTTACCCAAATCTGAACTCGCTGCGGCGGATGTTAAAAAAGCCGATGCCGACTGGGTGCGCGCAACTGCCGCATCCGCTAATATTTCGGTGACAGCGCTTGAAGCTTACGCCTCTGCCGCGCTCACGCTCGAGCACGAGAAGCCAAACTGCGGCATCGGGTGGAACACGCTCGCGGCGATCGGGCAGGTTGAGACCGCGCACGGCACAATTGACGGCGCGCAGCTTGACAGCACGGGGCGGGCGTATCCGCGTATTATTGGCGTGGCGCTTGATGGCAGCCGTTTTACTGCAACGCCCGACACTGACGCGGGGCGCTACGACAACGACCGGGTGTGGGATCGCGCGGTAGGGCCGATGCAGTTTACGCCTGAAACCTGGGAAAAATACAAGCGAGACAGTAACGGCGACGGCAAAATCGACATTGACAATATTTATGACCAGTCGCTGGCTGCGGCGACTCTGCTGTGCACAATCGGGGGTGATTTGCGTGAGGGCGGTAACTGGATTCGGGCGATCGCCGCGTATAATCCGAGCGTCGCATACAATAACAGTGTTGCGGAGGTGGCGGATCGCTACGCGGCTATTGCTGCGGGCTGATACGACCGATTGTGGCTGGCTAGCGGTGGCAGCGGGCTGACGCGATCGACTGCGGCGGGCTAGTGGTAGTTGCGGGCTGACGGAAGTGCCGGCGTAAGTTATTTTGCGCTTAGACTTTTATTCCGCGCCGCGAGTTTGCCGGCGACGCCCGAGGTTAAAAGCGGTCGCTGCCGCGTGCGCTGCGGTGGCTGCGACAAGCAGATACCACCAGGCAATATGCACCGAGACATACCAGGGGGTTAATATTCCAGTAAGCGCAGTAATTGCAAGCGTTACTGCCAGGTTAAAAAGCTGTGTTGCGGCGCTTTTTGTTGAGCGGCACGATTTCCACGCAGACCATGCGGTGAGCGCGATGAATATAACAACCAGTATTAACGATAAATTAGGCATTATTGCAGCTCTTTTTTTAAGGTGCGGGCGAGGGGCTCTACGCCGATGCGGGTGTCGTTACTGACAAAGACGGCCTGCCTGTTTTCGGGGTTGATTATCAGCATTGTGGAGTAGCCGTAGGTGCCGCCGTTGTGCCAGTATCCGCCGCCGTCTTCGGGTGAATTAGCAAGCCAGCCGTAAGAAAAATCGCCGTTATCCATCATCCAGCGCGCAAATTTAGATATATCGTGCGCGTTTGAGCGGATGCCGCCAGCGGGTGCGTATCCGCTCATTTCCCAAGGATCGGCAGCCCCGCCGCGCACGAGGCGTCCACGTGGGGCATCTGCGGGCACAGAACCCGGAGTCATAACGTATGTTTCGGTCATGTTGGCGGGAGAAAAAATGCGTTCTCGAACAAGCTCAGCGTAGGGCTTACCGGTGGATCGCTCCAGCAGGTGGCCTAAGAGGGCGTAGCCCAGGTTGGAATAGCTGCGTTCGCCGCGGCCTGTGAGATTGGATTGTGTAGCTGCCCGAACAATATCTGCCACGGTTTCTCCCTGATAGGGGTTTGAGCTTGTGAAGGCACTGGTCACGCCAGCGAACGGGTTGTTGTTGGCTAGGCGGGGTAGACCTGAGGTGTGATCCATGAGCTCGCGCAGTGTTACTGCAGAAACGGGTGTATTGCCAGCCTCGATAAGCTCACCCACCGTGGTGTTTAGCCGCAGGTTTCCGCTCTTAATTTCCTGGTGGAGCAGCTCTGCGGTGAACATTTTGCTTACTGAGCCGATTTCAACTTCTGTGTTTTTGTCACTGCCCAGCCCGGCGAAGGTTGTTTGGTCGCCGCTGATTGTAAACGCGGTGAGGTTGTGCTGCCCGGCTTTGTGATTGCGGATGAGAGCCGCTGTCAGTGTGGCATCTCCGGTGGCGGGCGTGCCAGGTTGAATGTGCTTGGGGCCTAACGCTAAGAGCCCTGCGGCAACGATGATTGCGGCTATACTTGCGGAGCAGAACTTCATCAGTGTTTATTTCTTGCGGGGATATCTGCGGTAAGGGTTCTCTGAGAGTCGGAGCTTGTTCAGTGTTTTGGCGTGTTCTTCTAGCGCCAAGGGACGCGACTCCAGATTGACGTTATTCACACAATCTAGAATTCCAGAGTTTTATAAATTCAGCAACCCGGGTGTGGAATCTTTCAATAAATTATCGCCCAGGCAGCAGAAAGCCTCGCGGCTACGCCGTGCCGTTTCGTGAGGTGCTAGTTTGCGCGGTAATTAGGCGCTGATTTTATGGTATATTTTGTAGAATACACAATTCATATTCCACCCTGGGGAGGCACTAAGTAGATGGCGGCGCAACGCTTGCAGCTCACCTGGTATAACAAAGACAAGGCGCTTATTCCCACTGAAAAGGGTAAGTACGGTTATACCTGGGTTGATCCGTCTGATCCGCGCTACTGTGAAACCCACACGCTGGTTTACGATGAATTTGTACGGGGGGGGGGGGGCAAACTCCAAAGTCTGATGAGTTTGCGTACTCCGAGCGCGCGGATCTTGAACCGCAAGACGATAATCTACTGATTTTAGGGGAATCCGGTGATGTGCTTGAAGCTCTCACCAGGGTTCCGGAGCTGGCTGATAAATATGTTGGCAAAATTAAATTAATATATATTGACCCGCCGTTTAACACGGCGCAGACTTTTGCCTCTTACGAAGATAATCTCGAGCATTCAATCTGGCTTACGATGATGCGCGACCGGCTGACGCACATGAAAAAACTGCTCGCCGATAACGGGTCGATTTGGGTGCATCTTGACTACGCAGAAAATCATCGGATGCGTTTGCTGCTGGATGAGGTTTTTGGTGCGGTAAATTTTGTTGCAGAAATTGTTTGGGAAAAGGTTTATGCGCCTCAATCCCACGCTCAACGTGTTTCGGTTGATCAAGACGTGATTCTCTGCTACGCGGCAAGCAAAGCAACCCGGTTGCACAGGATGCCGAGAACCGCAGCCGAAAACGCGCGCTACAGTAACCCGGATAATGATGTCCTGGGAATTTGGAAGTCTGGCGATTTATCAGCACCGGGAAACCTCAGTGGTAAGCGGCAAGGCCCGAGTCTTTTCGGGATTCAGCACCCAATCTCCGGTGCGGTGCATTTTCCAGTCAGGGGCGGCCAGTGGAGGTTTAAGACCTCACGGCTTTTGGAGTCGCTGTCTGAATTTGGGCACTACGTTTTTGCTGAGCCTGATCTTAAGGCGCGTGCTCAGCAAAGCGGTCTTAAGACGGACCAGCTGCGGCAGGATATTCCAGACCTGCTTATCGACCCTGAGCTTGCCGCAGAATCTCGCGCTATGGCCGAGCGGCGCATTCAGCGGGGAGCCTGGCCCGAGTTTTTTGTTAAGGAGCGCGGTTTTGGGCGGAAAGTTTATTTGCCACCGGTTGGTCAGCCCGCGCGATCGTGGTGGTCCAACGATCAGGTTGGGCACAATCACGAGGCGAAGTCTGAGATCAAGGCGCTTTTTCCCGACCAAGCGGTTTTTTCAACTCCCAAGCCTGAGCGCCTGCTGGAGCGGATTATTCACATCGGCTCCAACCCCGGCGATACTGTGCTCGATGTTTTCGCAGGCTCTGGCACCACCGCCGCGGTGGCACAAAAAATGGGGCGGCGTTGGGTTACGTGCGAGCTTTTAGCAGCCACTTTTACCCGGGTTACCCGGCCGCGGTTAGAAAAGGTCATTAACGACGAAGATCCCGGCGGCATAACTCGCACAAAAGGCGAGCGCGTCGCCGCCGATAATGCGCAATTTCCCGAGGGGGTCAGCCCCGATGACGCGGCGAAATTTACGAGTGTTTTAAATAAGCTTATCGCCGATGATGCCGCAGCGAAGCGCGATCCGCTTGTAAAAGCGCTAAAAAATGCGGCTAAAACTAAGCGCACCAAAGAAGTGCTTAACTGGCGTGGCGGCGGCGGTTTTCAGGTTGCGCACCTGTCGCCCGCCTGTTTTGACTACGACCCTGAGCTGGGCAGGGTGCTGTTAACCCCGGAGGCGACCGGGCAGGTGTTAATTGAATCGGTTGCGGCCAACCTCGGCTTTACCCTGTTGCACGCGGATGACGACCACGTTTTTGACGCCCGGCGCGGCAGTGCCCTGTTAAAGGTTATTGAGGGCGTTGCCACGACTGAAATTACAGACTGGCTGGCAGCGCACGTGCGGCCCGGTGAGACGATCACGCTCGCCGCCACAGGCGTTGCAGACGGGGTGCGGGAGTATCTGCGGCGCACGGTTAAAGGATCGCGAGTGGTGGCGCTGCCGGATGACCTGTTTAACTACTCAGAGGATGGCGAGCTGTAATGACAACTCGATTAAACATTAGTTTTGATTCTGATATGCTCGAAGCAATCAGCTCCGAGTTTGAGCTGCGCGCCCCCAATAAAGCAGCGCTGCGCCAGCTGATTTTTACCCTCGACGGGGGATATGAGCCATCCGTTATGCAGGTGCTCAACCTCGCCACCGGTGTCGGTAAAACCTATTTAATGGTCGCGTTCGTGGAGTATCTACGCCGCCAGGGTGTGGGCAACGTGGTGATTGTTACCCCTGGTAAAACTGTGCAGGCGAAGACGGTACAGAACTTCACCCCGGGTTCGCCGCGCTATATTAGCGGATCTGTTGTGCCGCCCGAGGTGGTCACCCCGCAGGATTATTCAGCGTGGGTGACCCGGCAAAACGGTTTAGCGCCGCTTGTATACGGCCGTGAAGTGCCGCTGCTGGCGTTTATTTTTAATATTCAACAGCTGATCGCGCCCAAAGATGCCGAGGGCGAAACCCGCGGTAATACTCAGGAGGCGATGCGGCGCAAACCCCGCCGCTTTGACGAGAGCGCGGGTGTGCTGTTTGACTACTTAAAAGAGCTCGACGATCTTGTTGTGATTGCTGACGAGTCGCACCTGTACAGCTCAAGCGCGGTGGCGTTTAACGCGGCGTTAAAAGAGCTTGATCCGGCGGCGGTGGTCGGTTTAACCGCGTCGGCGGATAAAAAAGTTGACCGTGTTATTTACGAGTATCCGCTCTACCGTGCGATTCAGGATAAGTATGTGAAAGCTCCGGTGTTGGCGTTTCGTAAAGCCGGATACGGTATTGACGAGACCTCTGAAGAGCAGCAATTGCGGGATGCCTTGCAGTTGCGCGCCATCAAGCAGCGCCACTATGACGCATACGCCACTAGCAAAAACTGCGCCCGTGTTAACGCCGTTGTGTTTGTGGTTTGCGCTGATGTTGAACACGCCACCCAGGTCGCTAACCTGCTGCGCACCCCGGAGTATTTCGGCACAGACGAGGCCGTGCTGCAGGTGGATTCGAAACACGAGGATGAACTGACGCAGCATCGCCTTGATACACTCGATGCCCCGGAATCTGCTGTGCTTGCCGTAGTCAGCGTTAATAAACTTAAAGAGGGCTGGGATGTAAAGAATATCGCGGTTGTTGTGACCCTCCGGGCGATGGCTTCTGAGGTGTTAACGCAGCAGACGATGGGGCGCGGGCTGCGTCTGCCGTTCGGAAAATATACCGGGGTTTGGCAGATCGATCAGCTCGACATCATCGCGCACCAGTCTTTTACTGAGCTGCTGCGTGCTGAAAACGTGTTGCAACAGTTCGGCTTAGAAGAAGCCGTTTCAGAGCAGAATAAGGTCGTGGTTGCGGATGCGATCCGCGCGGCAGCTGCGCCAACAGGTGACGGCGTGGGCTCGGCACCGAGCTGTGGTGCTTTGCCGGCAGCTGCGCCAACAGGTGACGGCGTGGGCTCGGCACCGAGCTGTGGTGCTTTGCCGGCAGCTGCGCCAACAGGTGACGGCGTG
Source organism: Canibacter zhuwentaonis (assembly GCF_018531145.1). Classification (GTDB taxonomy): domain Bacteria; phylum Actinomycetota; class Actinomycetes; order Actinomycetales; family Microbacteriaceae; genus Canibacter; species Canibacter zhuwentaonis. The sequence goes on from NZ_JAHDSZ010000005.1 coordinate 22,514, forward strand.
GGCTCGGCACCGAGCTGTGGTGCTTTACATGCTAACTCGACCGGTGGTGTCTTGTTGGGTACTGCGAGTGGAGCTGCTTTACCAGCTGGTGCGAGCGGAGCTGCTGAGCTGTATGCGACAGCGGATGCCGCCGCCGTGGGCGCGCAATCTGGGGCGGTTTTTGTTGGCGGCGATACCGCGCCCGGAGTGGGAATTTGCGAGCTTAACGATCGCGAGCTGAGCGCTGCCGCAGAGTCAGCTGCAGATCCGGTTTTTATTGAACGCAACCCGGTTTTTGCCGATGTTACATACTATTTTCCGGTAACGACGGTGACTATGCGGCCGCCAGTGGTGCAGCTGGCTAAGATTGATGACGCGCAGGTGGAGCAGGCCGCGCGCCGAGTCACCTCAACAGGGGAAATGCTGCATCGCAAGGAGATTGTCGCCGTGCTCGGTAAAAAGCTGCGGGCAGAGGATCGCGAGAGCGCTGAGGTCGACTCTGTTTATGTGAGCGATGATAAGGCTCAGAATGCGCTGGTGCAGCTGGTGATGAATCTGCCGCTGGTGCCTAAAACCGAACAGATTGCCCGTTACGTAAAAACGTTTTTAGTACCGAAGTTTATGCAATCTGTGACGTTTGCCGGGTGGAGTGTAAAATCCCTTGATTCTGCGCGTGCCGAGCTGGCAGATCTTGTGCGGGCTCACGTGAAAAATGCGGAGCGTCAGATTCCCGAGATTCCTGTTATCCGCCCCGTGGCCATGCCCGGTGACGGGTATACGCTGCCGCTGGGAGCGAGGGTGCACGCGCAGATCGAGTCGCGCGCGCAGTTTGTGAGGGGTCGAGTGTATGGCGGATGGGCTAAGTCACTGTTTGAAGCTGAGTCTTTTGACTCTTACAGCGGCGAGTACAAGCTGGCGCAGCTGCTAAACACCGACCCTAGAATTAAATGGTGGCACCGGCTACATCCGCAGGATAAAGCCGCTGTTTATTACAACGCGAAAGATCGCTATTTTCCAGACTTTGTTGCGCAGGACACTGAGGGCGTGTACTGGATTATTGAGGGTAAATCGGAGCGGGGGCGTGATGATGCTCAGGTTAATGCTAAGCGTAAGGTTGCTGAGGCTCTGGTGCGTCAGCTTATTACTGAAGACGCTTATGAGGGGCAGCACTGGGGTTATCTAATCGCCTACGAAAAGGATGTTGCCAAGGCTGAATCTTGGGAAGATCTCAAAACTTTTGCACACCCCGTTAGCAGTGCGCTTTAGCCGTACGGCTCGGGTCTCGAGCCGTGAGTCACGAACCTCGAGCCTTGCCGAGGCGGCGCTTAAACACATAGGCGGTTGGGTTTTCTCCGGGGGGGGGGTGTGAGCGGCAATTTGTGCGGTGATTAAACGCTGTATTTTGTGGTATATTTTGTAGAATATACAATTTACAATCCACTCCGGAGAGGTACGAACTGTGCGGCATCGCTGATATTTGCGAGGTCGTCCCGAATGAACAGGAGATCGCGCAATGATCCGTGATGCACGCGAACATAACGAAGCCGTTACTCCCAATGAATTTAAGCTCGAGCGACTGTGTGCAGCACTACCAGAGTATTTCGATAAAAATGGGGCATTCATGCTTGACCGGTTTCAAGAGAGCCTTAAGGAAGGTGATGTGAGCATCACCAAGGAAGGCTACGAGCTTAAATTCCTCGGCAAATCGTATGCTAAATACCTCACCTCCACCGAGACTGAAACCGTTGTAGTTCCAGATCTTGAACATAATAACCAGCCGCAGAACAAGGAATCAGAGAACCTCTATATTGTTGGCGATAACCTTGACGCGCTCAAGCATCTGCTCGGCTCGTATGCGGGGAAAGTTAAGTGTATTTACATAGACCCGCCATATAACACCGGTTCCGATGGGTTCGTCTACAACGATGACTTTGGCTTCACTCCTGCGCAGCTGGTCGACAAAATTGGACTAAGCGAAGATGAAGCGGCACGTGTCCTCGACCTTCAAGGTAAGTCTTCGCATTCTGCGTGGCTGACGTTTTTATACCCTAGGTTACAGCTTGCCAAAGAGCTGCTTTTAGATGATGGTGTCATTTTCATCAGTATCGATGATAACGAACAGGCGAATCTACGCCTGTTGTGCGATGAGGTGTTTGGTGAGCAAAATTATGTCGCCTGTGCGCCTAGAAAAACAGGTGCCGGATCTGCCGCGTCGAGATCCGAAGCGGTATTGCGTAAACTGAACGATTATGTATTGATTTATACCAGAGGTGAAGGTGCATCCTTAAGCCGTCTCGTAAAGGGGAAAAAAGTTTATCCCTACAGAGACGATCATGGTGATTATCGACTCGGTCAATTTCACGCCAGTGGCTCAGATGCCACCAGGGTGGCGCGACCTAATATGTGGTATCCAATATTTGTCACTCCGGACGGGACGCTTTCTCTTGAGAAATCTGATAATGCCGTAGAGGTGGTTCCTCCGCTATCAAACGGGATGGAAGGTAGGTGGCTTTGGAGACCTGAAAAGTTCAACTCCGAGGCCTCTCGCTATCTTGTCTTTGATGGTTCAAAAATTCAACGCAAGATTTATTTAAATCCTGTGGAAGATCAGACCGAGTACCAAGTCGATAGAGCGTGGTTTGACGAATATACAAACGCAGCAGGATCAAAAGAATTTGACTCGTTATTCGACCGAAAGAAAATCTTTGATCATCCGAAATCGACTGCGCTTTTGCGACGGTTATTCAATCTGATTGATAAGCCTGGTGCAGTAATTTTAGACTTTTTCTCGGGATCAGCGTCAAGTGCTGAAGCTGTTCTCCGAATGAATGCGCATGACCAGGGGAATCGCAAATTCATAATGGTTCAGCTTCCTGAATTAGTGGAAAAAGGTAAACCAGCAAGTCAGGCTGGTTACCGCACTATTGACGAGATTGGCCGTGAGCGTATCAAGCGTGCGGCTGCGAAGATTAAGGATGAAACCGGTGCGGATATTGATTACGGGTTCAAGCTGTATCGCCTGGAGGAGCCGTCTGGTAGGGTGCTTGAGGACCTGGAAAAATTCAACCCAAACGATGCTGATGCTCTTTTTACCGGTGATTATGTGGAGAAGTTTTCCCTTAGGGGCACGCCTGGGCATGACACCGTGTTGGCAACATGGCTGGTGAAGGACGGCTACGGGCTTACAATATTGGCAGAGAGAGTGAAACTGGCCGGTTATGAGCTTGATGTGTGCGGTGACTCTGGCTATGTCATTAACACCGGGTTGACCAGTGATGATGTGGTTAAGCTTGTCCAAATGTTGGAGACTGGTGAGCTGGGATTGTCTCGTGTTGTGGTGTTTGGTTACTCGGTTGAGTTCTCGGTGATGCACGAGTTGAAGAAAAATTTGGCTGTGTTAAAGTCGGGTAAAACCGTTGATGTTATCGAAAGATTCTAGCTTATGCAGATCAGGCTTCAAACTCTCGATCATCAACAGCGAGCGTTGATCGCGGCGGCTGGCGTGTTCGCGGGTGTTGATCTTAGTTTCTCGTCTGCCACGGAAGCGAATCCGGTTTTTGACGTGAGCAATCCACAGCTCAAGCATAATATTGCGCAACTGCAGGCTGGAGCTGTTGACGGTGTGGCTGCTGTGCCGCGCGCGTGGCGTACTCGTACTGACGACGGTGTGTTGGGTGTGGACATTAAGATGGAGACTGGTACTGGCAAAACCCTGGTGTACACGCAGTTGATGTTCGAGCTGAACCGGCTTTACGGGTTTCATAAGTTTATCATCTTGGTGCCTTCGACTCCTATTAAGGAAGGTACCCGATCGTTCATGAAAGCGGACTATGCGCAACAGTATTTTGATGACACCTATGGCGGTCGTTTCAAGCTGGATCTTGACGTGCTCGATCCACAGCAGCGCTCGAAGGGGCGTAAAATGTTTCCTGCTGCGATAGCGAATTTCGTGCAGGCCTCCAGATTGGTGAAAGGCCGGATCAGGGCGTTGTTGATGACCGATGGGATGCTGCAGTCGAAAACGACGATGGCAACGGTGTACGATCAGTCGGTGTTGGGGATGTCGAGTCAACCGTATGAGGCGTTGGCGATGACTCGCCCGGTGGTGATCATTGACGAACCTCATCGATTCCGACGCGAGAATAAGGCTTATCAAGTCCTACTCGAGCAGGTTAAGCCGCAAGCTGTTTTCCGTTTCGGGGCAACCTTTCCGAAATTTGAAAAGTCCGGGGTTACAGATTACAACAATCTCGTGTTTAATCTCGGCCCTGTTGAAGCATTTAATGAGCAGCTTGTTAAGGGCGTGACGATACAATATCCCCAAGACGACGGTAGCGAATCTGTGCGGTTGAAACTGACTGGTATGTCACGTTCGAAACCTAAGAGCGCTACGTTTAACAACCTCGATACCGGCAAATCCATAACGTTGCGGGTTGGTGAATCTTTGGGCGATCTGGACGGTGATTTTGCCGGTCTTGCGGTTGAGAGTGTGGGCAAGACCGAGAACGTGCTGATCAAATCCGGTGTTACGTTATCGAACGGGCAGATTCTTACCACGGGCGATATTTTGGCTAGCCGCGTGTATTCGGAGACTTACCAGAGCTTAATGATGAAGCAAGCTCTGGATAATCATTTTGAGACTGAGTGGGAGAACTTCCGGCGCTCCACCAAAGTCAAAACACTCACGCTGTTTTTCATCGACTCGATCGAATCCTATCGCGGTGAGGACGGGCCGGGGCATCTGCGTGCATGTTTCCACGAACTTCTTGCAGCCAAACTGGGTGAGCAAATCACCGAGCGCAAAAACGACACATCAGTAGTCGGTCAGGAGTACCTTGCTTATCTGCGTGCGTCACTGGCGGATGTGGCTGCGACGAATGGCGGCTATTTCTCTGCGGATAATTCCTCGAGCGATGATGCTATCCAAGCTGAGGTTGATCAGATTTTACGTGACAAAGAGTCTCTGCTTTCGTTCGTGAGTTCGGATGGCACGCCCAATACGATGCGGTTTATTTTCTCGAAGTGGACGTTGCGTGAGGGGTGGGATAACCCGAATGTATTCCAGATCGTGAAGCTACGCTCATCCGGTTCAGAAATCTCGAAGCTGCAAGAAGTTGGGCGAGGTCTTCGCTTGCCCGTAGACGTTAGCGGTGCACGGCTTGCGCACGAGCAGTTTTACCTCACTTACTTGATTGATTACACCGAGAAGTCGTTCGCTAATAGACTGATTGGCGAGATTAACTCTGATGTTGCGGTGGCAGCACCGTCTGTGAAGGAACTTTTGCCCAGGGTGGCTGCAGAGCTAGGAATGAGTGAGGATGATTTGTTCTTCGACTTGTGGCATGCACATAAATTTGTAGATCGTGATTGCAACATTTTGGAAGGCAAGGAACAAGAGCTGTTTAACCATTATCCACAGTTCAACGTGGGCAAGCTCAAGCCTGACAAGGTCGTCACGAACAAATCCAAAACCAAGGTGGGGATTCGCCCTGGGCGGTATGCTGAGCTTAAAGAGTTGTGGGAGGCTGTTAACGCCAAATATTATCTGCGACTCGAAGACCTCAGTGAACAAGAAATTGAAACTTGTGTCGACGGCATTTTGGATTCGAAGATCTACACCGCTCAGACTGGGCGATTTACGCAAGAGACGATTGGGCGCGGTGACAATGGCGAGCTGATCGCGGAGACATCAACTAAGTCCGTGTTCTTCGTCGATGACACTCTCACTTATGCTGACTGGCTCAAAGGAGTCTATCTGCAAACCTATCTGCCGATCCAGGCGATCAACGCTGGTCTTGTGCGATACAACGCGAAGCATCCGTTGCCAGAGGGGTTCTTCAACAGGGCCACGCTCAGTCGATTCGTCGCACAGTTTTACGAGTGGATGAAATACGAGTTTATTAATCGTTTTTCATACACCCGTATCGATGCACCGCTAGGAGCCACAGCGCTTACTGAACCAAGCGGAGAACCTTTGCGTGATATTGTCCAGGGAAACATCGGTATTTATCGTGATGCCAGCGTTAACGTGCCTGATAAGTTTCTCTACGATGCGTTTGTCTACGATTCGCCGAAAGAAAAGGACAACATCCAAGACTCCGACGTGCTCGATGAGGTCGTTGTCTACGGCAAGATCCCGAGGCGTTCCATTCGCGTTCCTGTTTACTTCGGTGGCAGCACAAGCCCGGACTTCATGTACGTGTTGAAAGGTGCAGACGGCAAAATGTCACTGAACTTTATCATCGAAACCAAGGATGTTGAAGCACAGTCGGATCTGCGCGAGTTAGAGAAGCTACGGTTCAAGGCAGCTAGGAGGTTCTTCGATTCCATCAGTGACGAGAACATCAAGGTTCAGTTCTCCCCGCAGCTTAAGCACGACGACATCATCGTGCTCATCAAGCAAGTTGTGTCACAGTGATTAGTTAGAATGACATTCACAGCAATCTGCCATAGCCACGAGCCTCACCGGGTGGCGCGCAAAGTATAAAGGCGGTCGCTTTCACACATTGCGTGCCGAGAATAACCGCCTATGCCGTTACGGTAACGGGGTTACCTTCTAAAACGCAGGCTTTCGGAAAGGCTTTTGCGCGGTTTGCGCCACGTCATAACAAAGTAAATTATTGCAATAGTGCTGATCACAATTAGTATTCTGATGTATTCCGGCTCGAAAAGCAGGACGCGCTGTCCCTCTTCTAGTGCAAACCAGGCTTTAATAATCCCGGGAAAATAAATTATGCTGTCGGTTAGATGCGCGATTCCAAAAACCGCGAATACAGTAAGGAACAGGATGCTCCATCCCAGAAACAGCCCCAAAACTGCGGTGTTAATGATGTTTCCGATCCTTGTGAAAAGTTTCATTTTTATCCTTCCGGTGCTTCCCGAACGTGAATTGAAACAGTTGCTGCATAGTCCACGCAGCAGCTATTCTTAGTCGCGATTATAACACAATCCCCCCCTCCTCCTACGCAAAAGCCTTAAAAATTTGAGGGGAGGGATTCGACGCGATCCGCCGACTCAAACGTGCAATACTAGCGCGGGCACAGTCAGGGACAGGCAGGAGCAGTCAGGCTCAGTCAAGCACAGTCAAGCGGCAGGCGTGAGGCGCGATCCGCCGCCTTCCCGGAGTTATTTCCTAAGCACGGTTTGCATCCCGTAACGCCACAGCGTAATATAGGTTAGAAGTGTTTCACCTTGTGGCTTGCCATAAAAAGAACACTCAGGGTCCCTGGGCGTGCGCCCATTACCCCCACGGCATACCTGCACCAGTTACCGCACCGGCGGTTGCGGCAGGTTGCTACCGCCTCAGGTAGCAAGTGCTGATTAATTATTCCAGCATTGCTGTCACCGTGCAGCATCTAACAAGGAGAATAAGTTGCCTACAATTCAGCAGCTAGTTCGCAAGGGTCGCTCACCTAAAGTTTCTAAAACTAAGGCACCGGCTCTTAAAGCGAACCCACAGCAGCGTGGCGTGTGTACCCGTGTGTACACAACCACACCAAAGAAGCCAAACTCTGCGATGCGCAAAGTGGCTCGTGTGAAACTGTCTAACGGAACAGAGGTTACCGCCTACATTCCGGGCGAGGGTCACAACCTGCAGGAGCACTCAATGGTGCTCGTGCGTGGCGGTCGTGTTAAAGATCTACCTGGCGTGCGTTACCGTATCGTGCGTGGCGCGCTTGACACCCAGGCAGTAAAAGGCCGGCAACAGGCTCGTAGCCACTACGGTGCAAAGAAGGAGAAGAAGTAATGCCGCGTAAAGGTCCTGCTCCTAAGCGCCCAGTTGTTGCGGATCCGGTTTACGGATCACCCGTTGTAAGCCAGCTGGTTAATAAAATCCTGCTCGATGGCAAAAAAGGTCTTGCCGAGCGTATTGTTTACGGCGCACTTGAAAAGGTTGCCGAAAAAACAGGTGAAGACGCAGTTGCAGTGCTGAAAAAAGCGCTTGACAACGTGCGCCCAACCCTTGAGGTGCGTTCTCGTCGCGTTGGCGGCAGCACCTATCAGGTGCCTGTTGAGGTGCGTCCGCACCGCGCAAACACGCTCGCACTGCGCTGGCTCACCAGCTACGCAAAAGATCGTCGCGAGCATACTATGACAGATCGCCTCACAAACGAGATTCTTGATGCTTCTAACGGTCTTGGTGCTGCTGTGAAACGTCGCGAAGACACTCACAAGATGGCGGAGTCAAACCGAGCATTCGCTCACTACCGCTGGTAAAGTGCACTGTGTGCGGGCGTGTTTTTACGCTCGCACACTCTTGCAAACAGCTAGATTTAAAAACTTCGTAAAAAGGAGAACTTGTGGCACAAGACGTGCTCACCGACCTGAATAAGGTTCGTAACATAGGCATTATGGCGCACATCGATGCTGGTAAAACCACCACAACCGAACGCATTCTGTTTTACACGGGTGTGAATCACAAACTCGGTGAAACACACGATGGAGCCTCAACAACAGACTGGATGGAACAGGAGAAAGAACGCGGTATTACAATTACCAGCGCGGCGGTAACCTGCTTCTGGAACAACAACCAGATCAACATCATCGACACCCCCGGTCACGTTGACTTTACCGTTGAGGTTGAGCGCTCACTGCGCGTGCTCGACGGTGCTGTTGCTGTTTTTGACGGCAAAGAGGGTGTTGAGCCCCAGTCTGAAACAGTATGGCGACAGGCGGATAAATACGAAGTGCCACGCATCTGTTTTGTTAACAAGATGGATAAAATGGGCGCTGACTTCTACTTCACAGTAGACACAATCGTGAGCCGTCTGGGTGCAAAGCCGCTGGTTATGCAGTTGCCAATCGGTGCTGAAAACGACTTTATCGGCGTTATCGACCTGCTCACAATGCAGGCGTTTGTGTGGCCCGGTGACGCAAAGGGCGATGTGACCCTTGGCGCGCAGTATGAGATCCGCGAGATCCCTGCCGAGCTACAGGCAAAAGCCGAAGAGTATCGGGCAAAGCTCGTAGAAACCGTTGCTGAAAGCGACGACGCGCTGCTCGAAAAGTTCTTTGAGGGCGACGAAATCAGCAACGACGAAATTAAAGCGGCTCTCCGCAAGCTCGTTGTTAAAAACGAAATCTTCCCGGTATTCTGCGGCTCTGCGTTCAAAAACCGTGGTATCCAGCCAATGCTTGACGCGGTTGTTGATTTCCTCCCTAACCCGCTAGATATCGGCGCTATTAAAGCTCACGATCCGTCAGACGAAGAGAAGATAATCGAGCGCAAGCCTACAGCTGGCGATCCGTTCTCGGCTCTCGCGTTCAAGGTTGCGGTGCACCCGTTCTTCGGTCGCCTCACCTACGTGCGCGTGTATTCTGGTAAGGCTGCAACCGGTGCGCAGGTTATTAACTCCACTAAGAGCAAAAAAGAGCGGATCGGTAAAATCTTCCAGATGCACGCCAACAAAGAAAACCCTGTTGACGAGCTCACAGCCGGTAACATCTACGCGGTTATCGGCCTGAAAGACACCACAACCGGTGACACCCTGTGCGACCCTGCAAACCAGGTTGTGCTCGAGGCTATGACCTTCCCTGAGCCGGTTATCGAGGTTGCGGTTGAGCCTAAGACCAAGGGCGATCAGGAAAAAATGTCGACCGCTATTCAGAAACTTGCTGAAGAGGATCCAACATTCAGGGTGAGTTTAAACCCTGAAACGGGGCAAACGGTTATCGCCGGTATGGGCGAGCTGCACCTTGATATTATCGTGGATCGTATGAAGCGCGAGTTCAAGGTTGAGGCTAACGTTGGTAAGCCGCAGGTCGCATACCGCGAAACAATCCGCCGCACGGTTGAAAAGCACGATTACACGCACAAGAAGCAGACCGGTGGATCTGGTCAGTTCGCGAAAGTGCAGATCGCTATTGAGCCGCTTCAGGTTGAGGGCGATGCAATCTACGAGTTCTCAGACAAGGTGACCGGCGGTCGTGTGCCGCGCGAGTACATCCCGTCAGTTGATGCCGGTATTCAGGATGCGATGCAGTACGGTATCCTCGCTGGATTCCCGGTTGTTGGTGTGAAAGCTACTCTGCTTGACGGGCAGTATCACGATGTTGACTCATCTGAGATGGCGTTTAAGATCGCTGGCTCGATGGCGTTTAAGGAGGCGGCTCGCCTAGCGCAGCCGGTGCTGCTTGAGCCTGTTATGGCCGTTGAGGTGCGCACCCCTGAAGAATACATGGGTGATGTAATCGGCGACCTTAACTCACGCCGTGGTCAGGTACAAGCAATGGACGACGCTTCGGGCGTTAAAGTTGTGAGCGCACTTGTGCCACTGTCTGAAATGTTTGGTTATATCGGCGATCTGCGTTCTAAGACTAGCGGACGCGCTGTGTTCACCATGCAGTTTGACTCATACGCTGAAGTTCCTAAGGCTGTGGCTGATGAGATCATTCAGAAAGCTCAGGGTGCTTAATTAATTAGATGCCCTGCTGGAGCCGTTTAGGCGGTATTCAGCAAAACCTATTGTGCTTTAGGGCATAATGGAATAAGTAATCTACAATCCGAAACCTGTGTTACTTCCTCAGAAATTGGGTGCAAGCAACACACACTACAACGTCCCAGGAGGATGAATTGGCTAAAGCAAAGTTTGAGCGGAGCAAACCGCACGTAAACATTGGTACCATTGGTCACGTTGACCACGGTAAGACGACCCTTACCGCTGCTATTTCGAAGGTTCTTGCAGAAAAATTCCCTTCAGAGACCAATGTGCGGCGCGATTTTAACACAATTGACTCAGCTCCGGAGGAGCGCCAGCGCGGTATTACCATTAACATCTCACACGTTGAGTATGAGACGCCAAAACGTCACTACGCGCACGTTGATGCTCCAGGTCACGCTGACTACATTAAGAATATGATCACCGGTGCTGCTCAGATGGACGGCGCGATTCTTGTTGTTGCTGCAACTGACGGTCTTATGGCACAGTCTAAAGAGCACATCCTGCTCGCAAAGCAGGTTGGCGTTCCTTATCTGCTAGTTGCGCTTAACAAGTGCGACATGGTTGATGATGAAGACATTCTCGAACTCGTTGAGATGGAGGTTCGTGAAGAGCTTTCTAAGAACGGTTTCGATGGTGATAACGCACCTGTTGTTCGCGTATCAGGCTTCCAGGCACTTGAGGGTGACGCAAAATGGACTGACTCTATTGTTGAGCTTATGGAAGCTGTTGACGAGTCAATTCCAGACCCGGTACGCGACAAAGACAAGCCGTTTTTGATGCCGATTGAAGACGTGTTCACCATCACCGGTCGTGGCACCGTTGTAACAGGTCGCGCTGAGCGTGGTACTCTTGCGATCAACTCTGAGGTTGAGATCGTAGGTCTGCGCCCGACTCAGAAAACAACCGTTACCGGTATTGAAATGTTCTACAAGCAGCTTGATGAGGCATGGGCTGGCGAGAACTGTGGTCTGCTGCTTCGCGGCACCAAGCGTGAAGACGTAGAGCGCGGTCAGGTTGTTGTTGCTCCAGGTTCAATTACCCCCCACACCAAGTTTGAGGGCAACGCATACATTCTGAAGAAAGAAGAGGGTGGACGTCACAACCCATTCTTCACCAACTACCGCCCTCAGTTCTACTTCCGTACCACTGACGTAACCGGTGTTATCTCACTTCCAGAAGGCACTGAAATGGTTATGCCCGGAGACACCACTGAGATGACCGTTGAGCTCATCCAGCCAATCGCTATGGAAGAGGGTCTTGGTTTCGCTATTCGTGAGGGTGGTCGCACCGTTGGCGCTGGTACCGTTACCAAAGTTATAGAGTAACCTCCTTACTACTCACAGCTAATAGAGCCTGGCTTTTGCCGGGCTCTATTTTTATTTGTGCGGGTGTGCAGATGTGTTGTGTGCGGGATCTGCTGTGGGGGGGGGGGGGGCTTGTGGATGGAACATATAGGCGCGCTGGTTCTGTGGGAAACTGCTGGAATGGTGCTGGCGTTCCGCGCGGGTGTGTGATGTCTGTGCTGGTTTGTCTGAGTGTTTCGCGTGTGAACGCCTCGCGTACACCGGATTTTCTGAATACAACAGGCACTAGCGGGATTGTATGCGCATAAATTTTCTGCTGTGCGAGTGATAATTTATTGGAAGATTCCACACTCGGGTTGCTGAATTTATAAAATTCTGGAATTCTAGATTGTGCGAATAGCGTCAATCTGGAGTCGCGTCCCTTGGCATTAGAAAAACACGTCAAAGCGTTAAAAAGCTCCGCCACTTAAAGAACCCTTACCGCAGATATCCCCGCAAGAAATAAACACTGATGAAGTTCTGCTTCGCAATTATAGCCGCAATCATCGTCACGGGAGGGCTTCTAGCGCTAGGGCTCAAGCACATTCAATCTGGCACGCCCGCCACCGGGGAGGCCGCACTGGTAGCTGCCTCAACGTAAATTAGCTGCTCTCTTTTTTTGAGGATGGCTAATTCACATTGTTATTGATGCGATAGTTTTGCTACGCAATTTGATTTTTTCGGGGGGGGGGGGGGTAGTTTTAATAGTGGTTTATTTTCACGTTTAAAACTTGAAACTTTCCAAAAGTTTCTCCGAATGTTTATAGGTGGTTGCTGTGAATGGCATAGTTTCACTATTGTTACGGGTGCGTGGCATACTCGCGAGCATACTCACTCTAGTGTTATCGGCTAGTGTTCTGGTTGCACCGCAAAACGCGGAGTCCGCGGTGAATGTTTCAAGCTTGGAACAGGTGGAAACTGTTAGCGTGCAGACAGCAGTGCCTAACTTGGCGGTGCCGGCTGTGGCTTCTAATCCATTGCCGGGTAATAGTGTTACTGCTGTTGCGAGTGTTTTAGGACGGGGTGCTGGTGGCAGTGTTAAGACGGAAGCGTCGACTGTGGATGCAGTAAACGTAGATGAGACTTATACGTGTGCTAAAAGTAACATCATCCAACCAGGTGTTGTGACCCTAGGCTCAGATTGCCTGGTTGTAAGCAGCACGAAAACTGATAAACAAGAATACTTGTCAGGCGAAAATGTGACCATAAAAGTAAAACTGATTGAGATCAAGGATGTAGCGCAAACGGATTTTTATAATAATGATCTAGAGTCGATTCAAGTTAAAGTTCGTGTGACTATTAAATTGCCTAAAGGGTTTGCTGTAACGACTGAAACATTTAAAAACTGTATTTTTCAGGACTGTAATTCTATCACTTGGCAATACAATCAGGATTCACACTCAGTAGAGGCTAGTCTCGACATGAGTTATATAGACCGTGACAGTAATTTAAATCGACTGAAAAGAGAAGAGAATATTACTATAACGGGTGTTGCTGCTGGTGCGATTGGCGTGTCTAATAAGGTGACAACAACTGTTGAAAGCAATTTACTGCAGGATTATCGCGATAAGGATCGGGTGGGTTTACCTATTGACCCTTTCGGTAGTGATGACAGAATCAATTTATTTTTCTATAAACATGTTTCTGAGGTCACATTCCGGGTTGCTCCTGCAACAACCTCGCTATCAGCCTTGTTCACTTCTACAGGTGCTGCCCCTAATACGGGTGTTGCTGGCGTGAACGGTAGTATTTCCTGCACCGTCGCTGGTGGGATGCCGCATAGGAGTGATTTCACGTTTAATCTAGATTATGCTCAGCGTTCGAGTAGTGGCCTCGCTTCTAAACTATTGTCTAATCAGGTTCAAGTTGGTGCGAACTGTGAAATAACTGTTAATAAGGGTATGGTTCCGGCCGGGTGGCGATGGAAGGACAATAATCCTATTGTGTTGCATGAGCGGAATATTCGCGACCAGCGCACTGCTACTATACCGTTAGAATTAGAGCGTGTACCGGTTGATGTTGCTGTTGAAACGAGTTTTACATCAGCGAGTGTTAAAGCCAGCGATAATGTGGGTGTAGTGTCTAAAATTAATGCGCTTGGTAACGAGGCACGTAATGTGCCTGTCACTATCCAGCTGCCACGGGACGGGTTTGCTGCAACTACTGCCACCAGTAAACCGGATTGTCAGGTTACTGGTGGTGCTGCTTGTCCTACCGTGTGGATGTATGATAAGGCATCTCATTCTCTGACTGGGACGATACCGTTGATTCCCGTTGACGGTAGTGTTACTGTTACTACTAGTGGTGTGGCTGGGGTTTTTGATTCGATGAGCAGGAATTTCACGGCCACAACCAGTGTCATGTATAACGATGCTAACCAGGCAAACAACACTAATACTGCTAGTTTGACGGTTACGAACACTAAAGTGAGTGTTTCTGGTGTATTTAAGCCTGTGGGGGATTATCCTGCTGATGGTGCTGTAACTGTTACTAGTGATGTTGAGTGTGTTCGACCTATTAAACATAAAGCTTTTTTCACGCATACGCTTAATTATGCTGATGTTGCAAACGGTAGTTTTCCTGTTAAAGTGTTACATGAGGGCGTTTGGAAGGGTAGTAACTGTGTTGTGACTATTAGGAAGGTTACAGCTCCTGACGGGTGGGAGTTTACGGATAGTGATGTTTTCACGAGTCAGTTTCGAAATATAGCTGGTTCGGTTCGTGTGGAGTATAGCGTTGCTGTGCAGCGCAAGTTTGCGGCTGTTGCACCACCACTACCACTAACCGGCGGAATCGCGTCCGACTGGCTGTATTTAACCGGAGCAGGCGTGCTTGCAGTAGGTGTTGCGGCCGGGATTGTGGCACGCCGACGGTTACAGGCTCGCGTGTAACACCCACAGGCAGAAGCAACAACCGAGCAGGTGGGTTGACCGTTCTGCTGTCAGCCCCCTGCCCGTTGAAAAAGGCTAATCCCTAGTCAGTCGCGCTATATCCGCCGCAAAACGCGGGTGAGAACGCAACAAGTGGGCGCGTTCAGCAAGCGTAAACTGTTCCCAAGAAAAAGGCGGCGCCATGGTTGTGCCAAGCAAAGTCCACGCGCCGAGCGGGCGTGAACCATGAAAACACCCGCCAGGAACAACCACCTGCGGCACCTCACCACCCAAAACATCCTGCCCAAGAATAATGTTCTCACCGCTCCCGTCAGCCGTGTCTGCAACAAGAGTGCCGTTGATGGAATCTGTTGCTATAGTGGGCGCACTCCCGACGGAATCCGCCGCCGTATCCGACAACATAGCAGACGCAGACACTAGGTTATTTTAGATTCTGTGAGATGTTTTCTGCGTCGCGGTTGCATCGACATTACAATCAGTGCAGCAAGAATTACAGTGTAGGGGATAGAGTCTGTCAGTTGCTGTGGCAGCCCCAGGGTCTGCAAACGGAAACCGAAAGCATCGGTAAACCCAAAGATAGACCGCAAGCGCTGTCACTGGAATATTAGCGGATGCGGCAGCGGCACGCACCCAATCAACATCGGCTTTTTTAACATCCGCCGTAGTGAGTTCAGATTTGGGCGCGGGCGCTGTATGCTCAACCGGCTCGGGCGATATTTTAACCTCTTCGGATGCCTTTGCGGTCTCTTCCTGCGCGGCTTTTTCCGCCCGCAACTGCGCAATATTAACGAGGGTTATAACACCCACGATTATCACAAGCAGCGCAAGCCCCACAACGCAAACCGTAATCAGGTTACGCACCGCCGGGGTGATAATCGATTCTTTAGGCGGATGCTCGAAATTAAATCCGGTTGATATCGGCTCGGTTATAAACTGCACCCCGAGGTGCGTCTCAATCTCGGAGGTTACAAAACCTATCTCAGCGCAGTATAGTGGGCGTGCGAAAACGCACACCCACCTTTTTTGTTACAGTTGTAAGTTACTGTTTTGTGCCCCTGCGGCGGTCGAACATGATTACAATGCCCGCACTAACAAGCGCAAGCGCGCCCAGCAGAGCGGTGGTTATATTCGCAATCTCAAAACCTCCCGTGTTGGCGAGCTGTTTTTTCACATCCGCTTTAGCTTCTTTTTGCTTAGCTGCATCAGCAGGAGCGATTCCGGAGATCGCCCCTAGGGTCGCGTCAGCGCCAGTATCCGCGCTTGGTGTGGTGTTAGGCGGCACCGTAAGAATTGGCAGATCCGGACGTGTTGGTGCGGTTTCAGGAACAGCGTGTACCCTTGCTGGCACGCTAAACTTCACCGAGCCTGATCCGCTATTTGCAGACAGGCTCAAAAGGTGTTCTGCGCCAGCAAATGATACCGGTATCGGCCAGCCGTCGAGTTTGGCAACTCCTGCGGTATCAGACTGCACAGATGCAATTTCAGCGCCGTCAACGGTTACTTTAACCTTCTCAGCGGGCAGGAATCCGCTTGCAACAAAGCTTAGTTGCTGCGCGGTTAGTTTGCCGTCAGCTGTGAGATCCGCTACCTTAATAGTGGGAGCCGGACGCTGTGTGGCAACAGCCGTGTAGGTAGCCTTGTGAATGTTTCCGGCCGGAGTGTGCAGCGCCACAGTCACGCTCGCAGAGCCAACCGCAATGCCGGACGGATTGAACGTCACGACGCCGTCCGAGTCAATGGTGAAAACACCGCGGTCTGGCACGGTGACGCTGCCATCTGCCGCAGCGTTTTCGAGCAGCAGTTTAGATCCCTCAGGAATATTGCTGAACAGCGCTGTCGGGGCGGCGTCGACCGCGCCGCCAGCGTCCGTTGATTTCTGCGCTTCGCCCGCTGGCGCGGTGCTTGTCAGATCCGCTGTTATCACAGGATTATCCTGCTCTGCGTGCAGCGCATCGAGCTTTTCGTCAGCTAAGGCGAGCTCCTCCAGGGTCTTGGGGTTCTGCGCGGGTGCGCTGTTGTCGCGGGGCTTGTCGATGCCCTTAACATCCGCAACGGGCGCCCAATCGCTAAACTTATTGTAGTTCAGCCGCACGTACTCGAGCGGAATAAACCGACTGCTCCAGCGCTCATCGAGCGGCGCGGGGTCGGTTATGAAGTTGTTGCGAAGATCGACCTTTGTCACAACCCGCAGATTTTTGAGCGGATTAACATCCGTGATGCGATTGTGGCGCAGGTTAATAACCCGCAGGTAAGGTGATTTGGCAATTCCGGTGATGTCGCTGATGCGGTTACTTTCCGCGCTGAACTGGATCAGATCCTCTGGCAGGTCGTTAAGGTGAGTCAGTTTGTTGTTGTCGAGCTGCAGTTTTTCGATCCGCTCGGTGTGTCCTTTAAGCCCTGAAATGTCGCTGATGCGGTTATTTTCCGCGCTGATGCTGGTGAGCGCTGGCAGGTGCTTGGCGATGTCCAGATTTGTGAGCTTGTTGTCAGAAACATCGAGCGACTGCAGCTTGGTTGCACCCTTGAGCGGCGACAGGTCGGTCAGCTCGTTGTTGTTAACACGCAGGCTCACAAGATTCTTGGCGTGCTCTAGCCCGGTTAAATCTTTCACTTTGCCGTTACCATTGCCGTTAATGCAGTTCATTGACTGCACCTGTTGCAGCACTTTGTTTACGATCGGGGTTTTCTCGTTGAGGTCTAGCTCCCACAGAATGCAGGCGCGCAGGCTTGTATCGGGCACCTCCACCGACTCGGTCACCTCGTCGGGGTCGATTAGCTTGTCTTTTTCAAACGGGTTTACGTATTTTTCTGGGAACAGTTCCCAAAGCACAGGCGCGGGTGCTGTTGCATCGGTTCCTGTCACTTTGGCGGTTGCCACCAAAGGAGCGCCTTTTTCGCCCTCGTAGAAGCCAACGAGATCAGATGACATACTGGTGAAAACGGGGCTGTGTGACCAGGCTTTGAAAACACCCTCTTTAACCTCCCACTGCAGATCAGGCAGGTTTAAGAGCGCGCGCTGCTGCCACGCGGCGGCTGGTTTGCCAGAAAGTGTGCCCGCAGTTTTAGCGTCCACAAGCAGCTGTTTGCGTTGGAAATCAATTGTCGGATTTGCAATATCAACATTGAGGATGCCATCGTATTTTTCCCAGTTGACTTTACCTAGAAACTTTAGCGGCTCGGGTGTTTGAGAGTCAAATGTTTGCCCGGGCGCTAGCTGCCAGGCAAGATCTTCTCTGGTTTCGGGCACGGTTTTCAGTGGTTCTGTGCGCGTTTCATTGCTTGTGCCCACGTAGTCGCGGAAGCTGTCGCGGAAATTCCAGTTGGCAGTTCCCTGCTCCAGCGCGACTGCCTCTGAACTATCGGGGTCAACGGCGGGCATAACACCCGCAACACCGCTCACAGCGAGCGCAGAGGGGCTGGTCATTACGCCAGTCAACCCTATAATCAGAGCGGTTGTCGCGCTTAGCGCAACTCTGCTCCCGGACATTTTTTTATGCTCCATACGGCTAAAGCCTTTCCGAAAACGAACTCATTTTTATCAAGCGGATTGGCGGCGGATCATAGACACACCGCAACATCTAACCCACAGCAACAAGATTACCTTACATCTGATCTTTAGGCAACGGGGGAATATGTGGTCGGTGCTGGTGGATTCGCTGCAAAATGGCGCAAAAAGGGCCCGCACCTGCTAGTGCGAGCCCCCGATAACAGCGTTGTAGCTAGATGCTTAGGCGGTGAAGTTGTCGCGTGCTGCGTCGAGCTTTTCGCTTGCGGTCTCTTTGAGCTCAGCTACCTTGTCGGCGTGCTTACCGTCGGTTATCTTGTTTGCAAGAGAGGCGGCTTTGTCAAGCACGCCGTCGCGCATCTCTGCTGCTTTTTCGCTGTTAAGAGCATTGTCTATCTGCTCTTTGTTGTCGTTGATTAGATCTGCTGCTTTTTTCTTGAGATCTTCTAGTGACATTGTTGTTCCTTTCCTAAACAGCCTTGTGGCGGCTGATTATCACAATTATCTCTTAGCACGCTTGTGTATTGGCTTAAAAAACGTGCACCGGTAAAGATGTTACAGAGATGCAATAAGCTACTGCGGTTTTCCACATTAAAAATTAATTTAGAGCAATTCAGGGTAACATTTAGAGGGTATATTTTGTTTGGAAAGGTAGCTATGCAAGATTGGCGTAAACATCGCTTAACTGGCGAACGTGCACGCCCGATAACCCTGATTTTAGTCGACGGGGTGAGCTGGCTGCTCGCAATTTTTGCCGGTTTAATGCTGCGCTTTGATTTCAGCATATTTAGAATACAGGTGCTTAGCACTGTGCAGGTGGCGCTGGTTGTGCTGGTATCGCAGCTGATTTTCGGCTATCTGCTGTGGCTTTATCGCTCGCGCTATAAAACGGGTAGCTTTGACGAGGTGAAAACCATGGTCGCAGTTGTCACAGCAGTGCTTGTGCCCTCCTGGTTTGCCGGGTTGTACATTGGCTACGGGCATGGCATCCCGCGCACCGCGCTAATAATTGCCGCTCCTATAGCGTTTAGCATAATGGGATTTGCCCGCTATATTTGGCGGATCAAGCACGAGCGCAAACTCAAACCGGGCAAGAGCGCAACGCGCACCCTTATTTACGGCGCGGGCTATGCCGGAGAGCAAACTGTGAACCACCTGCTAACAGATGCGGCGGCGGATTCACTGCCCGTCGGGTTTATTGATGATGATCCGCGTGCTCGCAATCGTACGGTGCGCGGTGTGAAAGTGCTTGGCACTATTGAGCAGTTGCGTGAGATTGCGGCAGAAACTGACGCGCGCAGCTTGATGGTTTGTATTGGCGATGCGGATGCTGCGCTGCTGCGCCGGGTTAGCGATCTGGCGAGCGCGGCGGGGCTGAAAGTTATGGTTATGCCAACGCTGTCGCAGATTCTTTCTGGTGCGTCGAAAATCTCTGACCTACGCGAAATTTCTATAGAAGATCTGATCGGGCGTGTTCCTGTGCGGCTTGATGCTGGCTCTATTAAGGGGTATCTGGCCGGTAAGCGCGTGCTTGTGACGGGCGCTGGCGGGTCTATCGGGGCAGAACTGTGCAGGCAGCTCACCAAGTTCGGAGTTGGCGAGCTGATTATGCTCGATCGCGACGAGACTGCTCTGCAGGATGTGCAAATTTCCATTCACGGAAACGGGCTTTTAGAAACCCGCGACATAGTGCTTGCTGACATTCGCGATCCGCAAGCCCTTGCGAGCGTATTTGCGCAGCGCCGGCCCGAAGTGGTGTTTCACGCGGCGGCGCTAAAGCACGTTTCAACCCTTGAAAAATATCCTGAAGAGGCGTGGAAAACCAATGTGCTGGGCACGCTTAACGTGTTGCAGGCGGCGCAGGCGCACAATATTGAGACCTTTGTTAATATCTCAACCGACAAGGCAGCCAACCCCACGAGTGCGCTGGGGCACTCCAAGCGTGTCGCCGAAAAACTAACCGCTTTTACCGGTGCAAACTCGCAGATGCGCTGTATTTCTGTGCGATTTGGTAATGTGCTAGGGTCGCGCGGTTCAATGCTCCCGACTTTCAACAAGCTCATCGCCGCAGGGCTTCCGCTCACAATTACGCATCCCGAAGCGACCCGATTTTTTATGACTATTCCCGAGGCGTGTCAGCTGGTGATGCAGGCGGGCGCAATCGGTCAGTCTGGCGAGGTGCTGATTCTCGACATGGGAGAACCGGTTAAGATTATTGATATTGCGCGGCGGATGATAGCGCAGTCTGGCAAAAATATTGAGCTTGTTTACACCGGTCTGAGGCAGGGAGAAAAATTACACGAGGAGCTAATTGGCACGGGTGAGAGCAACGAGAGACCCTATCACCCTAAGATTTCGCACGCCCGAGTTGATGTTTTAGACCCTGTTAATTTAGATCACGACGAGTGGTTTGAGCGCTTGCGTGCTCACTCGGTTGAGGTCGTATAGGTTATGTTGGTGCTCGCTCTGGCCGCTGTGGCAATTGCTATTTCGGGGATAGCCCCGCTTATTTTGCGACCGCTGCTGATTAAGCGCGGCGTGCTCGATGTTGCAACCGCGCGCTCCACGCACACGGGAACCGCGGTGCGTGGGCTAGGTATCGGGGTGTGGATAGCCGCAGATGTGGTCTGGCTGCTCGCGCTTGTGCGGGTGTTTCAGGCGCAGGATTGGATCTCGCTAAGCTACGGCGCGGTGCTGTTTTTGGTGGTTAACGCCGCCGCTGGCATTGGCATGATAGAAGATGTGCGTGGTATGAGCGTGCGGTTGCGCTCGGTTGCGCAGCTTGCAATAGCTGTGCTGACCGTGTGGGGGTTCACTGCGGCGGAGCTGGAGTTTGGCGCGGGCAGCCTGCCAGCAATTAGCGGATCGGTGCCCGTTTTTATTGCGGTTTGCGTGTTCGCGATTTTCTATATTTCAAGCTATATAAACGTTGCTAATTTTATGGACGGTATTAACGGGATCAGCGCGATCCACGCAATTATTGCGGGTCTGACCTTTACTTGTGTGGGCTTTCTGGTTGCGACTCCCTGGATTGCAATTGCCGGGATTATCATGGCGAGCAGTTTTGCCGCGTTCTTGCCATGGAATCTTGGCGGATACGGTTTTCTGGGCGATGTCGGCAGCTACCTGCTGGGCGGTTCCGTTGTCAGCCTGAGTTTTGGGGTCTTGTTCTTTTACCCAGAGCTGTGGCTGATCGCGATTAGCCCCACCGTCATCTACTTTGGTGACGTGGGGTGGACGCTCTTGCGCAGGGTTCGCGCCGGAGAAAAATGGTATACGCCCCATAAAGAACACGTGTATCAAAAGCTGCAGCAGAGCGGATTTAGTCATCTGCAGGTTGCTGTTATAGTTGGTGGTATGACAATGCTCGCGGTAGGGCTTAGTTTCTTAAGTTTACTGATTGTCAGCTGGTGGTGGTACGCAATTTTATTAGCGCTCGGATTCGGCGTTGTTGTGCTCTATATGAACCTCCCCAGAATCCTTAAAAAGCGCGCAGCGTGACGCGACACGCCCGAGTTGCAAATGTATCTTTGTCCGTGCGATAATTATTTGTCTAGTACTTTACGCAGATTTATTTCTGCGCTTAAATCACTGCTGGTTGTGTGAAATATCTTTTCACCGCTAGCAGCAGACTCGGGCTTATCCCGAGAGTTGCTCTGGCAACACTGTAAGTAGGCAGCAGCGCTTAATAAGCAAAGCTGTGTAAGCACGTCCAATGCCGCCCAGCGTGGTATGACGCAACGGAAAGAGAGTAAATGGCGGGACAAAAAATCCGCATCCGGCTGAAGTCGTATGACCACGAGGTTATTGACAGCTCGGCTCGTAAAATCGTTGACACGGTAACACGAGCTGGGGCGACTGTAATCGGCCCGGTGCCGCTTCCAACAGACAAAACGGTGATCGCAGTTATTCGGTCGCCACACAAATATAAAGACAGTCGTGAGCACTTTGAAAAGCGCACACACAAGCGTTTGATCGACATTGTTGATCCAACGCCCAAGGCGGTTGATTCGCTAATGCGTCTTGACCTGCCAGCTGATGTAAATATCGAGATCAAGCTTTAGGGAAATCATGTCTGCAGCAAATAAGACTGTTAAGGGTCTGCTGGGCACGAAGCTTGGCATGACTCAGGTATGGGATGAAAACGGCGCGGTTGTGCCGGTAACCGTTGTTCAGGTTGCTCCTAACGTGGTAACACAGATTCGCACCGCAGAGGTTGATGGCTATAACGCCGTGCAAATCGCAGCAGGCTACATCGATCCTCGTAAGGTTACTCGCCCACTAGCGGGTCACTTTGAAAAAGCCGGTGTAACGCCACGTCGTCACCTAACCGAGGTGCGCACCGCGAACGCGGCTGAGTACTCACTCGGACAAGAATTAACCGCCGGTGAAACCTTTGCCGCGGGTGAAAAAATCGACGTTGTGGGCACTTCAAAAGGTAAAGGCTTTGCCGGCACCATGAAACGCCACAACTTTAAAGGCGTTGGTGCTTCACACGGTCAGCACCGTAACCATCGTAAACCCGGTTCGATCGGTGGCGCATCGTTCCCAGGTCGTGTATTCAAAGGGCAGCGGATGGCTGGTCGCATGGGTGGCGAGCGGGTAACCGTGCAAAATCTAACCGTGCACGCGGTTGATGCTGAGCGTGGTCTGCTGCTTATTAAGGGCGCAGTTCCGGGCGCTAAGGGTCGTTTAGTATTCGTTCGTAACGCTGTGAAGGGGGCCTAGCATATGGCAACCGTAGCTAAGCTATCCGTTCTTGACGCAGCGGGCAAAAAAACTGGTGAGGTTGAACTTCCAGCAAGCCTGTTTGCAGTTGAGACAAATGTTCCACTTATCCACCAGGTTGTGACCGCGCAGCTAGCTGCTGCACGTCAGGGCACACACAAAACCAAAAACCGTGGTGAAGTTTCTGGATCGGGAGTAAAACCGTTCAAGCAGAAGGGCACCGGTCGCGCCCGTCAGGGGTCGATCCGCCAGCCTGAGCACCGTGGTGGTGGAGTTGTGCACGGTCCAGTGCCGCGTGACTACTCACAGCGCACTCCTAAAAAGATGATTGCTGCTGCGATTCGTGGTTTGCTGTCTGACCGTGCTCGTGCTAGCCGTATTCACGTTGTTGAGAGCTTTGGTCTTGCAGATAAACCAAGCACAAAAGCTGCTCGCCAGGTGCTTGAAGCAATTACGCTGGGTCGGCGAGTGCTTGTAGTTATTGCTCGTACTGATGAGCTAACACTGCTTTCAGTGCGTAATTTGCCGGGCGTGCACGTGCTTATGGCAGATCAGCTTAACGCTTACGACATCGTAGTGAGCGACGACCTCGTGTTCACTCGCGCCGCATTTGATGTATATGTTGCTAAGCGCACCGAAAAGGAGTCAGCTAACTAATGAATCTAAGCAATAACTCACACGACGTAATTATTCGTCCGATTGTTTCTGAGAAGAGCTACGCCCTGATCGACACCAACGGTCAGTACACATTTGAGGTTGCGCTAAAGGCAAATAAAACAGAAATTAAACTGGCTATTGAAGCTATCTTTGATGTTAAAGTTGCCAAGGTAAACACTCTTGTGCGTAAGGGTAAAACTCGCCGCACCCGCTTCGGGCTTGGAAAGCGCAAAACAACAAAACGCGCTATCGTAACCTTGAAGAGCGGTTCTATTGATATTTTCTCGGCAGCGGTATAGGTCGAAAGCGAAGGAATAAACTATGGCTATTCGTAAGTACAAGCCGACGACCCCGGGTCGTCGTGGCTCGAGCGTTGCCGATTTCGCTGAGATCACACGCTCTACGCCTGAGAAATCACTTTTGCGTCCGCTTCCTAAAACGGGTGGTCGTAATAACCAGGGTCGTATCACAACCCGCCATATTGGTGGTGGTCACAAGCGCCAATATCGTGTAATCGACTTCCGTCGTCATGATAAAGACGGTGTTGACGCCCGCGTTGCGCACATTGAGTACGATCCAAACCGCACCGCGCGTATTGCGCTGCTGCACTACTTTGACGGTACTAAGCGTTACATTATTGCCCCCAACAAGCTAAAACAGGGCGATATTGTTGAGGCGGGTCCTAAGGCCGATATTAAGCCAGGCAACAACCTGCCACTGCGTAATATCCCAACGGGTACTGTGGTTCACGCTATTGAGCTACGCCCGGGCGGCGGTGCTAAGCTTGCCCGCTCAGCTGGATCATCAGTGCGTCTGGTTGCTAAAGAAGGACCTTATGCGCAGCTTCGCCTGCCATCGGGCGAGATCCGTAACGTTGACGCACGCTGCCGCGCTACTGTCGGCGAGGTAGGAAATGCCGAGCAGTCTAACATCAACTGGGGTAAAGCCGGTCGGATGCGCTGGAAAGGCGTGCGCCCGACCGTCCGCGGTGTTGTTATGAACCCTGTTGATCACCCGCACGGTGGTGGTGAAGGTCGCACCTCTGGTGGTCGTCACCCGGTTAGCCCGTGGGGTCAGAAAGAGGGTCGCACTCGCCGTCCAAATAAAGAGAGCGATAAGTACATTGTACGTCGTCGCCAAACTGGTAAGAAACGTTAATCGGTAGGTAGGAGAACAAGATGCCTCGTAGTCTTAAAAAAGGCCCCTTCGTTGATAACCACCTGCTTGATAAGGTGACTGCTCAAAACGAAGCTGGCACAAACAATGTAATTAAAACCTGGTCACGTCGCTCAATGATTATTCCCGCAATGCTAGGACATACGATCGCTGTGCACGACGGACGCAAGCACATTCCAGTGTTTGTTACAGAAACCATGGTTGGGCACAAGCTCGGAGAGTTTGCGCCGACACGGACTTTCCGTGGTCACGTGAAAGACGACAAGAAGGGTCGCCGCCGCTAACGCGGTAGCGAGAAGGAGAAATATAAAGATGGTGGAATCGATCGCACGTGTGCGTCATATCCGCATTACGCCTCAAAAAGCCCGTCGCGTCGTGAACCTGGTTCGTGGTAAAAATGCGCAGGAAGCGCTTGCCATTCTCAAGTTCGCTCCGCAGGCGGCAGCTGAGCCTATTTATAAGCTGGTTGCTTCAGCTATTGCCAACGCGCGGGTTAAAGCTGATAGTGAAAACCTACGACTTAATGAAGATGAGCTAGTTATCTCTCGTATTTTCGTGGACGAGGGCACAACGCTAAAGCGTTTTCGCCCGCGCGCGCAGGGTCGTGCGTTCAGTATTAAAAAGCGCACAAGCCATATTACGGTTGCAGTTGCTACGCCAGACGTGGTTGCAGAAGCCAAGAAGGGAGCCAAATAAATGGGCCAGAAGATTCATCCTTACGGCTTTCGTCTGGGAATAACCACTGACCACCTGTCACGCTGGTTTTCGGACTCAACTAAGCCGGGTCAGCGCTACGCTGATTACCTTGCTGAAGATGCTCGCATCCGCGAATATCTAGGTCGGGTGCTTGATCGTGCTGGTATCAGCAAGATTCAGATTGAGCGTACCCGTGATCGTGTGCGTGTGGATATTTTCTCTGCACGTCCGGGTATCGTTATCGGTCGCCGTGGCGCTGAGGCGGATCGTGTGCGCGGTGAGCTTGAAAAACTCACCGGCAAGCAGATCCAGCTGAACATCCTCGAGGTTAAAAATCCGGAAGCGGATGCGCAGCTTGTGGCACAGGGAATCGCAGAGCAGCTTGCTGCTCGTGTGGCTTTCCGCCGCGCAATGCGTAAAGGTCTGCAGGGCGCTCAGCGTGCTGGCGCAAAGGGTATTAGAATCCAGGTTTCAGGTCGTCTTGGCGGCGCTGAAATGAGCCGATCAGAGTTCTACCGCGAGGGTCGCGTGCCACTACACACCCTGCGCGCGAACATTGACTACGGATTCTATGAAGCTAAAACAACCTTTGGTCGTATCGGCGTGAAGGTTTGGATTTATAAGGGCGATATCACCAACAAAGAGCTCGCTCGTGAAGAGGCTGCTAAGAAGCCTGGTCGCGGTGAGCGCGTTGATCGCCGTCGCGGTGGCTCACGCCGTGAGACTGCAAAAGACGCTGCGCCTGTCGCAGCAGGAGCGGAGAAGTAAATGCTAATTCCCCGTAGAGTTAAGTATCGTAAACAGCATCACCCGAAGCGTTCGGGTATGGCTAAAGGCGGAACCAAAGTTAATTTCGGTGAACTCGGTATCCAGGCTCTAACGCCTGCTTACGTGACTAACCGCCAGATCGAGTCTGCGCGTATCGCAATGACTCGCCACATCAAGCGTGGTGGTAAAGTTTGGATCAATATCTATCCAGACCAGCCACTCACCAAAAAACCTGCTGAAACTCGTATGGGTAGCGGTAAAGGTTCACCTGAGTGGTGGGTTGCTAATGTGAAGCCGGGTCGTGTGCTTTTTGAGGTTGCTGGTGTTGAAGAGGAGCTGGCGCGTGAAGCGCTAACTCGCGCAATCCACAAACTGCCGCTGAAAGCACGCATTATTAAGCGTGAGGAGGGCGACGCGTAATGGCTATTGGAAGTAAAGAACTCGCTATTAGTGAGCTGGACACCTTTGAGAACGAGCGTCTCATTGAGGAACTGAAAAAGGCTAAAGCTGAGCTTTTCAATCTGCGTTTCCAGTCCGCCACAGGACAGCTAGAGCACCACGGTCGGGTAACTCAGGTTAAACGTGACATTGCACGTATTTATACTGTGCTTAACGAGCGTAAGCTCGGGATTCGCGTGACTCCTGAATCTGCTGCACCGGCTAAAAAAGCAAAAAAACCGGCGGATGATGCCGCTGAGACGAAGGAGGCCTAAAGATGGCTGAGGCCACCCAAGAACAGCGCCCGTACCGGAAGTCACTTCGCGGTTATGTGGTTAGCGATAAAATGGATAAGACCATTGTGGTTGAGGTTGAATACCGTAAAAAGCACCCGCTGTACGGCAAAGTTATGCGCGTTACCAAAAAGGTAAAAGCACACGATGCAGAGAATACTGCGGGTATCGGTGATTATGTGCTAATCCACGAAACCCGTCCGCTCAGCGCCACTAAAAACTGGCGTTTGGTTGAGATCCTCGAAAAGGCTAAGTAAGCCCGGCTTACTTGTAAAGGAGTAACAAAGTGATTCAACAGGAATCCCGACTTAGGGTAGCCGATAACACAGGCGCCAAAGAGTTGCTCACCATCCGCGTGCTCGGGGGATCAAGCCGCCGCTACGCAGGACTTGGCGACACCATCGTTGCAACTGTTAAAGATGCAATCCCCGGTGGTAACGTCAAAAAAGGTGAAGTTGTAAAAGCTGTTGTGGTGCGTACTAAAAAAGCTACGCGTCGCGCAGACGGTTCATACATTAGTTTCGATGAAAACGCAGCCGTGATCCTAAAGAATGACGGAGAGCCACGCGGCACCCGCATCTTTGGTCCGGTTGGTCGTGAGCTTCGTGACAAAAAATTCATGAAGATCGTGTCACTGGCACCGGAGGTGATTTAATCCATGGGAAGTAAAATCCGCAAGGGCGATCTGGTTCAGATTATTTCAGGTCAGTCACAGGAGCGCGGCGGTGATCGCGGCAAACAGGGTCGCGTGATCGAGGTGCTAAAAGAATCTAACCGTGTTGTTGTAGAGGGTTTGAACATCGTAACTAAGCACGTGCGTGTTGGGCAGAGCGACCGTGGCACCAAACAGGGTGGCATCGAACATCGCGAGGCACCGATCCACGTTTCTAATGTTGCGGTTGTAGACCCAGCAACTAAGAAGCCTACTCGTGTAGGATTTCGTGAAGAAGTAGTTGAAAAGAACGGTGTTACAAAGACTGTTCGTATTCGCTACGCTAAGAAGTCTGGAAAGGACATCCCGAATGAGCACTAATACTGCTGCGCCAGCTGGCAAAATCCAGCCGCGTCTAAAGCAGCAATACCGTGGCGAAATTATCGCTGCGCTCACCGAAAAGTTTGGCTATGCTAACCCAAACCAGGTTCCTGGTCTGGTTAAGGTAGTTGTTAACACAGGTGTCGGTGAGGCTGCTCGTGACGGTAAAGTAATTGAGGGAGCAGTGCGCGACCTCACTAAAATTACCGGTCAGAAACCCGTTGTAAACAGGGCTCGCAAATCAATTGCGCAGTTCAAACTGCGTCAGGGGCAAGCAATTGGTGCTCACGTTACGCTGCGCGGTGACCGTGCATGGGAGTTCCTTGATCGTCTTATCAATCTTGCGTTGCCACGTATTCGTGACTTCCGCGGGCTAAGCCCAAAGCAGTTCGACGGTAACGGAAACTACACCTTTGGTCTTAGCGAACAGAGTGTGTTTCACGAAATCGATCAGGACAGCATCGATCGTGTGCGCGGTTTCGATATCACTATTGTGACCACCGCTAAAACGGATGATGAGGGCCGCGAATTACTGCGCGCTTTGGGATTCCCGTTTAAGTCTGACGCAAAATAATCCAAAAGTTTGAGCTGGGCGGGTGAGCACTCCTCACCCGCGTCTGCGTCAGCGATCCGCTTTCGCGGATTCCCGGCTTGAACTTATCCACCAAGGTCGCCGTTCCTGACCGAGCGCGCGAAACCAGGCGAGAAAGAAGATACAAATATGACAATGACAGATCCGGTCGCAGATATGCTGACCAGACTGCGCAACGCCAGTGCGGCGCATCATGACACAGTGTCTCTGCCAGGCTCTAAGCTAAAAGAGGGCATCGCAGAGATCCTAAAGCGTGAGGGCTACATTGCAGATTGGGAAGTTGCTGACGCGCGCGTTGGCACGACCATCACAATGAGCCTAAAATACGGTCCAAACCGCGAACGCTCTATTGAGGGCATTAAGCGCGTTTCTAAACCCGGTCTCCGAGTTTATGCGCGCTCAACCGAGCTGCCGCAGGTGCTCGGCGGTTTGGGTATTGCAATCCTGTCCACTTCCTCAGGTCTGCTTACAGACCGCGAGGCCGAGCAGAAGGGTGTAGGCGGCGAAGTGCTCGCCTACGTTTGGTAAATCGTATGTCACGTATTGGAAAACTTCCTATCACTGTTCCGGGTAGTGTGACCGTTACGCTTAACGGTCAGAGCGTTAGTGTAAAAGGTCCTAAGGGCGAACTGCAGCTAAACGCTCCTGAGCCGATTAAGGTTGCTCTGGAAGACGGGCAAATCCTTGTAACGCGCCCTAACGACGAGCGCGAGTCACGGGCTCTGCACGGTCTTACCAGGAGTTTGATCGCAAACAACATTATAGGTGTTACTGAGGGCTTCGCAAAGTCACTTGAGGTTGTTGGCACCGGCTATCGTGTGCAACAAAAAGGCACCGGTATTGAGCTTGCACTCGGCTTCTCTCACCCTGTTGTTTTTAACTCCCCAGAGGGTGTTACCGTAACGGTTGAGGGTAATAACAAAATTCACGTCAGTGGCATTGATAAGCAGGCTGTTGGCGAGGTAGCTGCAAATATCCGCAAGCTGAAGAAACCAGAGCCTTACAAGGGCAAGGGTATTCGTTACGCTGGCGAAGTTGTACTCCGTAAAGCAGGAAAGGCTGGTAAGTAACCCATGGCTGCATCAGTTAAACGCGCTGCGGGTCGCACTGCGGCACGTTTGCGCCGTCACGCCCGACTGCGCAAAAAAGTTGTTGGCACCGCTGAGCGTCCACGTATGTCTGTGACTCGTTCAAACCGTCACGTGTTTGTGCAGGTTATCGACGATGCTAGAGGGCACACTCTCGCATCGGCATCTACAATGGAAGCTGACATTCGCGCGCTTGAGGGAGACAAGTCTGCGCAGGCACGCAAGGTTGGCGAATTAGTGGCTGAGCGCGCAAAGAGCGAAGGCATTACCGCGGTTGTTTTTGACCGTGGCGGAAGCAAATACGTTGGTCGCGTAGCTGCTGTTGCCGATGGCGCTCGTGAGGCAGGGCTGAGCCTGTGAGTAAAGAAACAAAGGAGCAGCAAGTGTCAGCAGAAGAGTCAAAAACATCTGAAAACAGCGCGCGACAGGACGATCACCGGAGCGAACCTCGCGAGGCTCGTCACGGCAGCCGTGAGCGCGGGCAGCGCAATCAGCGCGGTGGGCGTGACGGTCGTGGCGCGGATCGTGCGGACAGCCAGTTTGTAGAGCGCGTTGTAACCATCAACCGCGTATCTAAAGTTGTTAAGGGCGGGCGTCGTTTCAGCTTTACAGCTCTGGTTGTTGTTGGTGACGAGAACGGCACCGTGGGTGTTGGTTACGGCAAGGCTAAAGAGGTACCTTTGGCAATCGCTAAGGGCGTTGAAGAGGCTAAAAAGAACTTCTTCCGCGTGCCACGTGTTGCAAAGAGTATCCCGCACCCCGTACAGGGTGAAGCCGCAGCGGGTGTAGTGCTACTGCGTCCTGCTAGCGCCGGCACCGGCGTTATCGCCGGTGGTCCTGTGCGTGCCGTGCTTGAATGCGCTGGCATCCACGATGTGCTGAGCAAATCACTCGGATCATCTAATACTATTAACATTGTGCACGCAACAGTTGCTGCGCTGCGCCAGCTTGAAGAGCCTCGCTCTGTCGCTGCGCGTCGCGGACTGGACTACGATAAGGTTGTGCCCGCTCGTATTTTGCGTGCTGAGGCAGAGGCTGCTGCCGCAGCTGCTGCCGCTAAGAAAGTTGGTGCGTAGTTATGGCTAAGGCTCTTAAAATTACTCAGCTGAAATCAAAAATCAGCGAGAAGCAAAATCATCGTGACACACTGCGTAGCCTGGGGCTGCGTAAAATTGGACAGTCCGTTGTGCGTGAAGATAATTCACAAAACCGCGGATACATCAATGCAGTGCGTCACCTGGTAAAGGTTGAGGAGGTTGATGCATAATGAGCGAGACCAAAGAAACACAGATTCTTAAGGCTCACCACCTGCGTCCAGCTCCCGGAGCTAAAAAAGCCAAAACTCGCGTGGGTCGTGGTGAAGGCTCTAAGGGTAAAACCGCTGGTCGCGGCACCAAAGGATCAAAAGCTCGTAATCAGATCCGTGCAGGATTTGAGGGTGGTCAGATGCCATTACATATGCGCACACCAAAACTGCGCGGCTTTAAAAATCCATTCCGTACCGAGTATCAGGTTGTTAATGTTGGTAAGCTCGCTGAGCTTTACCCACAGGGTGGCGAGGTTACTGTGGCGGATCTGGTTGCTAAGGGTGCTGTGCGCAAGAAGCAGCCGGTTAAGGTGCTTGGCAATGGCGACGTTAGCGTGAAGCTAATTGTTAGCGTTGATAAGGTATCAGGTTCTGCCGCAGAAAAAATTGCTGCGGCAGGCGGTGAGATTAAATAAGCTTCGATACCATAAAAACAAGCACGGCGAGCGGAAAACCCCGCTCGCCGTGCTTGTTTATGGTTTGCATTGCCTTTTACGGCTGCTCTGTTCTAGTGTTGCTCGGGTGGCGGCGCGGCTGGTAGCTAGTGGCTGCGACCGCGCGGATGCTGGAGGTTGTGCGGTTGCGGTTGTGTGATTGCTGGTAACGGTCTGCGGCGGTGCGCGGTTAATTCCGCCAACCTATAGTTTAGAGCACCCGATTTAAGGCAGCGAATCTTTATCGATATCCGCTTTCACAATTGGGATGCTGCCGGTTGAAGCGAACATGATCTGATCCTGCTCGCGCTGTTTTTCAGCGCGCGAGAGGCGGTGTCTGCCTCGAATTTTCTTGCTGCGCACCTTTTTGCGCAGGTTTGAAACGCTGCCCGCAACAACAATGCTAACTGCAATCCAAATGGCCAGATACGCTGGCATTTCACTGTACGCTATTGTTTCGCCGAGCAGTATCGCCGCGCCGAGCAGCAACAGTGGCTCCACGTATGAGAGCAGCCCAAACAGCGACAGCGGCATGAGCAGCGAAGACAGCACCCAGATTGTGAAAACAACCGTGGCGAATGCGCTGATTAGAAAAGCGTAGAGAAAAGCGATTGGTTTGGTTTCCAGCGCAACAGAGTTTGGCAGAGTGATTGCAAAAACAACTATTGTGGGCACGAGAATGCAGGCAAACTCCCAAAACATCCCAGACAGGGTTGCAAAGCCCATGATCCGCCGCAGCGCAAAATACAGCGGATACCCGAGCGAGATCCAAAGCGCCTCCCACGAGAAGCCGCCAAACCTGACGATCTCATAAACCACCCCAGCGGCGGCGAAGATAACAGCGAGCCAGTGCCACCAGAGCAGTTTATCTTTGAAAACAAACCGACCAACCAGCAGCAGGGTTATTGGCAGCATGAAATACCCGAGCGAAACCTGGATGCCGCGCCCAGAGAGTGGCCCGTAAGCGAAAATCCACAGTTGCGAGGCGAGCATCAACCCGCAGAATAGCAGGCTTATAAACCTGATTTTGCGATTCCAAATATAGCGCCAGGTTTTTAATAGCACCGGTGCTTGTTTGGTGAAAATAAACACGAGCAGCATTGCCGGTGTGGCGAGCATAATGCGAATGGCAGCGACTTCTAGCGCCGAAAGCGGCAGCGTGTAGGGTGTTATAAAAAACAGTACGCTAAAGCCAACCGAGCTTGCTAGCAGAAGCGCGGTTCCTTTACCAACGGAGGTCTGATGTTGATGCATTCTGTGTTCAGCCTGGGATGTCGTAAGCCCCGATAATTTCGCCGTATTCCGTTTCTCCCACGGGCTTAAAACCAACGTTCAGGAAGAACTTTTCAGGGCTTGACTCGCCACGCTCCCACAGCACGGTGACGCGATCAATACCGCGCCGCTGCGCCTCTGCCATGAGCTCTTTCACGATGTAGCTGCCGATACCGAGACCCTGCGCATCCGCCGCCACGTTGATACGCCAGAGAGCCGCGCGAAACTCCTCACGGGTGGCTTCCGGATCGAAATTAGCGTGAATAAACCCAACCACCTTGTTATCGCGCAAAACAACTCGCTGCCAAGACGTTTTGGGCTGTAAAACAGCCGCAGCGTACGAAGTGGGGGCAATAAACTGCTCCTGCCCGGGTTTTAGGCTCAGCGAGTTAACCTCAACGATTGTTGCGGCGGATAGTTCTGCTAGGCGGAGATAATCTGTCATACAGAGCAGACTACTATAAAGATCGCGCGATGCGCAAAGTCTAGTGTGGCAGGCGGTATGTTGTGGTGACCCAGGAGTCGAAATACGCGATAACGGCCACGGTCACAAATAGCGGCGCAATAATAACCCAACTCACGCCCGTGAGCGCGGCGGCAGCGAATCCGCCAGCATAGAACACCAGCGCGACTGCGGCGCGTGCGAACCTATCTGCGCGAAGCACGGGGCGAGCGGATAGGAACAGCGCCCACACTAGAGCAACTCCGAGACTGGCGCTGATCGCGATTAGCACGCCGGGCAAGGGGAGCGCGAAATTTGTGAGCGCCCAGGCGACGATTGCGGCGAGCGTGAGCACGTCGAACAGGCTGCGCACGAGGGCGAGAATAACTATTGCACGATTTTTCTTCTGCATTATTGATATTTTAGACTATTTGCCCCGGTTGTGGGTGGGGGGCACTACCGGGGCAGGCGCGACTTACTGCATCCGTTCCCAATTGCTGCAGTTGCTGCGCGGTCGCGTTGTGATTTACGCACACTACCTTCTGCTTGATATAGGATTCCTCGTCGAGATCGTTGATCGCAAAGTGCGCGGTTGTGTCAACTAGTTTAACTCTGTGTTGTGTTTCTGACAAGTGCCTCGCTAGCAGCGTTTACGATGCCCGGTTTGTCGTTGTATTTCAGTGTGAGCACTCATGTTTTGTTATGGATACAGATTTTAGTTGAGTTTTATGTAATTTAAGCCGAAATGCTTGCTGGCAGTTTTCTAAGTTTTTACGGTCTAGGTATCTACTAAACTGGATTTGTCGCAACTGGCGTCAAGATGGGTGACCATCGGGGAGCGACACACCTTGTAAGGCCGCTCGCCCGGGTCATGCAACCTCGTGTTGTAAGTTAAACAATCCATTAAAACGGAGGACAGAATGCTGCAAGAATCGTTTTTTAACCAGCCACTGGCACAGGTGGATTCTGAGATCGCGCGCGTTTTAGATGCTGAGCTTGATCGACAGCGCAACACTCTTGAGATGATTGCGAGCGAAAACTTTGTGCCACTTGCGGTTTTAGAAGCTGCCGGTAGTGTGCTCACAAACAAGTACGCTGAGGGTTATCCCGGGCGCCGCTACTATGGCGGATGTGAGGCCGTCGATGTTGCAGAAGAGCTCGCCAGAGAGCGGGCTAAAGAGTTGTTTGGCGCAAAATACGCAAACGTGCAACCGCACTCGGGCGCGAGCGCAAACGCTGCGGTGTTAAGTGCTCTAGCGGAGCCAGGAAATACGATTTTGGGGCTTGATCTCGCGCACGGCGGGCATTTAACGCACGGCATGAAACTTAATTTTTCAGGCAAGCTATACCGGGCTATTGCTTACGGAGTAGACCCTGAAACAATGCTGATTGATATGCAAAAAGTCCGTGAAATAGCGCTGCAGGAGCGCCCGCGGGTGATTATTGCCGGGTGGTCGGCGTATCCGCGCACCCTTGACTTTGCAGAGTTTAGGCGCATTGCCGACGAGGTTGGTGCGTATTTGTGGGTTGATATGGCGCATTTTGCGGGACTTGTTGCCGCCGGGTTGTATCCGTCACCGGTGCCGCACGCGCACGTTGTCAGCTCAACCGTGCATAAAACTATTGGCGGTCCGCGATCAGGATTTATTCTTACCAACGATTTAGAAATGCACAAGAAAATAAACAGTAACGTGTTCCCGGGGCAGCAGGGCGGCCCGCTGATGCACATTATCGCCGGTAAAGCGGTTGCTTTTAAGCTCGCCGCAACCGCAGAGTTTAAAGATCGTCAGGAGCGTACCCTGCGCGGTGCAAAACTGCTCGCCGAGGAGCTTGTGAGCGGGGAGTCTCAAAAAGCCGGGGTTGATGTGCTGACGGGTGGCACTGATGTGCACCTGGTGCTTGCGGATCTGCGCAAATCTGAGCTGGACGGTTTAACAGCGGAGGCTGCTTTGCACGAGGCGGGGGTTACAGTAAACCGTAATTCTGTGCCGTTTGATCCGCGTCCGCCAATGATTTCTAGCGGTGTGCGGATTGGCACCGCAGCCCTTGCGACCAGGGGCTTTGGTGATGCCGAGTTTGCCGAGGTTGCAAAGATTGTGGCGGCGGTTTTGCAGGGGCATGATCCTGCCGGTTTGAAGCCGCAGGTTGCTGAACTGACAGCCAGATTTCCGCTTTACACAACGATTCAGAAGCAGCTTTAGGGGGGGGGTATTTTGAGCGCGGTTATACTCGATGGCAAAACCTGTGCGGCGCGGTTAAAAACAGAGCTGGCGCAGCGCGTAACAGTGCTTAAAGAGCGCGGTGTTGTGTGCGGTTTGGCAACGGTTTTGGTGGGTGATGATCCCGCGTCAAAATGGTATGTTAGCGGCAAGCACAGCGACTGCGCAGAGGTTGGAATCGCGTCGATTAAGCGTGAGTTGCCCGGTGATGTATCACAGAACGAGCTTGAAGCGGTTTTGCAGGAGCTAAACGAAAACCCAGACTGCACCGGCTATATTGTGCAGTTGCCCCTGCCGAAACATCTTGACATTTCCTGCGTGCTGGAGCTGATTGACCCGGCAAAAGATGCGGACGGGCTGCACCCGACCAACCTTGGCAGGCTGCTTTTGAATGTAAATGAGGCAATTAACACCCCGCTGCCATGCACTCCGCGCGCTGTTATTGAGCTGGGCGAGAGGTGCGGTATCGACTTTAACGGCAAACACGTTGTTGTTGTGGGGCGCGGGGCGACAGTGGGCAGACCCATTGCGCCGCTGCTAACCAGGCGTGAAATTAACGCGACTGTGACGTTAACGCACACGGGCACTAAAAATCTCGATGAGCTGCTTTTGCAAGCGGATGTGATTGTTGCGGCATCCGGTGTTGCCAGGATGGTCGGACCCGCGAGCGTGAAGCCGGGCGCGGTCGTGTTTGACGTGGGGGTTTCAAGGCGCGTTGATCCGGTAACCGGTAAATCGAATGTTGTTGGCGATGTAGACCCTGCTGTTGCAGAGGTCGCCGGTGCGATGTCACCAAACCCGGGCGGAGTGGGACCTATGACGCGGGCTTTGCTGCTTAAAAACGTTGTTGAAATGGCTGAGCGCGCCGCCAAATCTGGGCTTAGAAAGGATGATAGTTATGACTGCTAAGAGGCGATTTTTCTTTCGCAAAGACAGGCTGTTTGTGCTCGGCGTGGCTTTTGTTCTGGTGCTTGGTAGCAGCGTTGTTGGCGATAGCCTGCAGCAAAAACCGGCGTATGCGGTTGATCTGCCAAACTGGGATGATGTGCAGGCTGCTAAAGAAAACGAGGCAGCGACAGCGGAAAAAGTGCGTCAGGTTGAAGGGCTCTTAAAGAAGGTTAAAGACCAGCAGCAGGCGCTTGAAGCTGAGGCTGAAACAGCTTCGCAGCGTTCTGTGCAGGCACAGCAGAAGTTTGAAGAGGCGGATTCGCGCGCAAAAGCGCTGGAGTCACAGGCCAGTGCTAAAAAAGAAGAGGCTGCTAAGGCTGCTGAAGCTGCTGCTTCGATTGTTTCGCAAATGTATCGTTCCGGCGGTGTTGACAGTAACGTGAAACTGTTTTTGAACGATGATGAGAAAAGCTCAGCGGAGCTTTTGAACAGGCTTTCGGTGCTGGCTAAAGCAACCGAACGCAACACTGAGATCTCACAGGCTGCAACACAGGCGCATAATACGGCGGTGGCGCTTGAAGCGCAGGCGGCTAAGGCCGCCGGAGAGCGTGAAAAGTTCTTCAATATCGCAAAGCAGGAGCTTGACGTTGCCGCGCGCGCGGTTGAAAACAACCGTACAAAACAGATAGAGGCGGAGCAAAACCAGAAAGTGCTTGAAGCGCAGCTGGCTGCTCTGCGCGACACAACGACCGCCACTGTTGCGGGCTATCAGGAGCGCCTGCGGCAAGAAGAAGAGGATAGACAGCGCGCTATTGCAGCCGCTGCGGCGGCAGCTGCGGCACGCCGCCAGGAAAGCGCCCCCTCTAACGGGGGCGGATCTGCTCCGCCGGATACGGGAGGAGACTGGGGGTATCCGCTCGCTCCTGGAACATATAGCATCAGCTGCGCCTACCTGTGTTATCAGGGGCACCGTGGCATAGACCTGGCGGCGGATGTTGGCACGCCGATTTATGCGGCGACTTCGGGTACTGTGAGCTATGCCGGATGGTATGGCGGCGGCGGTAATGCCGTGCTGTTAGATAACGGAGGCGGTGTGCAGACGCGCTACTTCCACATGGTGAGCGCGCCCGTTGTTGGCTACGGGCAGCGGGTTGGCAAAGGTCAAATTCTGGGCTATGTTGGTTCAACCGGGTTTTCAACCGGGCCTCATCTGCACTTTGAGACGCGCGTTTACGGCGACCCTAATAATCCTTACTACTTTATGCGTGACAGGGGTGTTGGTCTGTAATCGGGAGCGACTTGTGGTAGGTATGCTTTGGCAGGTGCGATACGAATGTCTTGTAAAAACAGGGCGTGGCTGACTAATAGCGCCGCAGCAGGGTGCGTCCGCTTTGGTTTGTGCAAACCGCCCAAACCAAAGCGGGCTGACACCGTGTGTTGGAGGTGGCAGCCCGCTTAAGTTTTAGCTATTAGTGTTTCGAGCCTGATTCTGCAAGGCGGGCAATTGCCTCCTTGATCAGTTTTTCTGCCTCTTGGGCACTGCCCCAAGCGTCCACTTTAACCCATTTGCCTGGTTCGAGATCTTTGTAGCGCTCAAAGAAGTGCTCAATTTCTTTGCGTGTATACTTGGGAATATCGGTCACATCTTGAATGTGCTGCCAGCGCGGGTCTTTGCTCTGCACCGCGATAACCTTATCGTCGCCGCCGGCCTCATCGCTCATGCGTAACACTCCAACGGGGCGCACTTTAATACCGACTCCCGGGAAAACAGGGTAGTCGAGCAGAACCAGTACGTCTAGCGGGTCGCCGTCTTCCCCTAGGGTGTTCTCGAAAAACCCATAGTCGGTGGGGTACACAAAGTTCGTGTAGAGCACACGATCAAGATACACCCGACCGGTTTCGTGATCAACCTCGTATTTATTGCGGCTTCCTTTGGGAATCTCGATTACAGCATCAAAGTTTGCCATGGTCGCTCCTTGTGGCATAGTTGTGGTTTCAGATACGCAATAAATTGTACTTGTGCCTGGCTTGGAGCAGGCTAAAATTGTGATGTGAGACCTAAACTATCGCCCGCCGTAGCAAAAATCAGGGTTGCGGTGCGGGGCTGGGTGACTTCCCTTGAGCCGCAGGCAGGCCCTTTGGTTGTTGCGCTATCGGGGGGCGCGGATTCGCTGGCTCTCACCTCGGCGGTGCTGTTTGAGGCGCAAAAACGCGGTTTCAAGGTGCACGCGGTGACGGTTGATCACCGGCTGCAAAACGGCTCTTGCAGTGTTGCGCAGCGCGCCACTGCGCAGGCCGCAGATATGGGAGCGGATCGGGCGCTGGTGCTGCAAGTTAGCGTTGCGAACGACGGCGCGGGTGGTCTGGAAGCGGCGGCGCGTGACGCGCGATATGCGGCGCTGCTGGAGTATTGCGCGCAGGTGGGTGCGCAGCGGTTGTTTGTGGGGCACACCCTGAACGACCAGGCTGAGCAAGTTTTGATGGCACTTGCGCGCGGTTCGGGCACTCGTGCGCTCAGCGCGATTGCCCCACAGCGGGGGCTTATTGTGCGCCCTCTGCTGACCGTCAGCAGGCAAGACACTGAGCGCGCCTGCCGGGCAGAGAATATTAGCTACTGGCGCGATCCGCAAAATGCGGATCCGCGGTTTCTGCGCGCCCGCGTACGGCACGAGCTGCTGCCCGTGATGAGCGAGGTTCTGGGGGCGCGGTTGCCTGATGCCCTGGCTCGCACGGCGGAGCTGGCGAGAGCGGATGCCGACGCGCTGGACGCAATAGCCGTGGCAGAATACGCGCGCATCGCACGGCACGAGCGGGTTGTGTGCGGCAACGAGACTCCCCGTGGCGAGTGGGCGATGCGCGATAGAAAAACCGTGCGTAACGAAAAGATCGCGGGCGCTGCAGCGCCCGCGCGTGAGGAAAAGACTGTGCGCGGGGGGCAAATTGTGCTAGACGAGCCGTGCATTGCGTTGCGGGCACAGGCGCTAGTGGAGCTGCCGCAGGCGTTGCGCACGCGCGTGATCAGAATTGCCGGGCAAGAAATTAGCGGGTGTGCACTCACAATGCTGCACACCAGCGCGATCGCCGAGCTGGTTACTAACTGGCGCGGGCAGCAGCGAGTTGAAGCACCCAATTTACGGGTGTGGCGTGCTTCGGGAGAGCTTATTTTTGTGCCGCACAAAATTTGAGCGCTACGATAGATACCTATTTTGACACTTATATTTGAGGGGGAATAATGCGCGCCGGTGATGTGCAAGCAGATCTTAGCAAGGTGCTCTACACGGAGCAGCAGCTGCGCGCCAGAATAGCCGAGGTTGCCAGGCAAATCGAGGCTGATTACACTGCCGAACCGCCTCTGCTGGTTGGCGTGCTCAAAGGTGCGGTGATGATTATGGCGGATCTCTCCCGCGAGCTGAAGTTTATGCCCGAGATGGATTGGATGGCGGTTTCAAGCTACGGTGCCGGCACGAAATCTAGCGGGGTTGTGAAGATCCTTAAGGATCTCGACACCGATGTTATGGGGCGCGACGTTTTAATTGTTGAAGACATTATCGATTCTGGTCTGACCCTGTCATGGCTTAAAGAAAACCTACTAACGCGCGGCGCTAAAAGCGTGAAAATCTGCACGATGCTGCGCAAGCCGGAGGCGCTGAAGACCGATATTAGCGTTGAGTATATTGGGTACGATATTCCTTCGGAGTTTGTTGTTGGTTACGGGCTAGACTACGCCGAAAAATACCGCAACCTGCGCGATATTGCTGTTTTAGCGCCTCACGTGTACGAAAACTAGAGCGGATCAGCCAGCGCGGCTTATTGCGCGGCGCTTAGCGCTGGTATCTAGCGCGAGTGCCTGTTTCGCTGGTCTATGAGCGCTGGCTTGGAGCGCGCGGGCATAAATTACCGCCTCCCTTATGAGTGGCGAAGTGAACACGTGCGCGCCCGCGATTCGCTATTGTGTGACGTTTACTCGGACGTCCCTGGAGAATTTTCAGCACTAACTCTAATTGGGAGGGTAATCTATACTGAAATCCGTGTTTGTTTTCAGAGAAAGGCTTAATTCGTGGCAGAAACTGACTCGAAGCGTAAAAAGTTTTTACGAGGCCCGTACATTTACTTGCTGGTTGCCCCGATTATCGTGCTAATTGGTTGGTCTATTTTTGCTGGCAGCAGCAATCCTGAAATTAAAACTGAGCGCGGGCTTGAGATTCTAAAAAATCAGGAAATACAGACCGCAAAAATAGTTGACGGCGAGCAGCGGGTTGATCTGCAGTTGGCAACAGAAGACAAAGAAACCGGCTCTAAAAACCTGCACTTTTTCTACGTGAAGCAGCGCGGTGACGCTGTTGTTGAGGCGATAGACAAGGCGAAAATTAAAAACGGTTACACTGACGAAGTGCCGCAGCCGAACCCGTTTTTTTCTATTCTGAGCCTGTTTTTGCCGATTATTATTTTTGGGCTGCTGTTCTGGTTCTTTATTTCCGCGATGGGCAACGGCAACAAGATGATGCAGATTGGCAAGTCGCGTGCCAAACTGGCTTCCAAAGAAACCCCGCAGGTGCGTTTTGATGATGTCGCAGGTGCTGAAGAAGCGGTTGAAGAGCTGCACGAAATTAAAGATTTTCTTGAAGACTCAGCGCGATTTTTGGCGGTTGGCGCGAAAATCCCGAAGGGTGTTCTGCTGTACGGTCCTCCGGGAACGGGTAAAACCCTGCTGGCGCGCGCCGTAGCTGGTGAGGCCGGGGTTCCTTTTTACTCTATTTCAGGCTCTGACTTTGTTGAAATGTTCGTGGGCGTTGGCGCGAGCCGCGTGCGCGATCTGTTCAAAGAGGCAAAAGCAAACTCTCCGGCAATTATTTTTATTGACGAAATCGACGCGGTCGGTCAGAAGCGCGGTCACGGCATGGGCGGTGGTCACGATGAGCGCGAGCAAACGCTAAACCAGATGCTCGTTGAGATGGACGGCTTTGAGAGCGACGCAAATGTGATTATGATCGCCGCAACAAACCGCCCGGATATGCTCGACCCGGCGCTTTTGCGCCCGGGGCGTTTCGACCGCCAAATAGGTGTTGACGCGCCGTCAATGAAGGGCCGCCGCGATATTCTCGAAGTGCACTCAAAGGGTAAGCCGCTTTCTAAAAACGTTGATCTTGACAGCGTAGCTCGTAAAACCCCGGGATTCACGGGAGCGGATCTTGCTAACGTGCTCAACGAGGCGGCTCTTCTAACTGCCCGCTCGCACGCGCAGCTGATTGACAATCGCGCGCTCGACGAGGCTATTGACAGGGTTATGGCTGGTCCGCAACGGCGGACGCGCATGATGAAAGACCATGAGC
The DNA here is from genome assembly GCF_018531145.1 of Canibacter zhuwentaonis. GTDB lineage: Bacteria > Actinomycetota > Actinomycetes > Actinomycetales > Microbacteriaceae > Canibacter > Canibacter zhuwentaonis. The sequence continues at coordinate 64,034 of NZ_JAHDSZ010000005.1, forward strand.
GACTTGTTACCGCATACCACGAGGGTGGGCATGCGCTTGTTGCTGCGGGGCTAAACCACACCGATCCGGTTACTAAGATTACGATTCTGCCTCGCGGTAGGGCGCTGGGCTACACTCTGGTGCTGCCGCTTGACGATAAATACTCGGTGAGCCGTAACGAACTGCAGGATCAGATCGCCTATGCGCTCGGAGGTCGTGTTGCCGAAGAGTTGATCTTCCACGATCCAACAACCGGCGCGGGTAACGATATTGACAAAGCAACCGATATTGCGCGCAAAATGGTTACCGATTACGGAATGTCGGCGAAACTCGGGCCGATTAAACTCGGCAATGCCGACAGCTCAGCTTTTATGGCAGACTCAACCGCGGGTGGTTCTTACTCCGGTGTGACAGCGCAAGAGATTGACGCTGAAGTGCGTGAAATTATGGAGCAGGGTCACAACGAAGCGTACGAGATTATCGTTAATAACCGCGAGATTCTTGACCGGCTAGCTCTAGAGCTGCTCGAAAAAGAAACTCTCGATCACAACGAGATCGCAGAAATCTTTAAGGACGTTAAAAAAATCGCACCGCGCCCAACCTGGCTTTCCAGCAAGGAGCGCCCTGTTTCTGATATTCCGCCAATTAAAGTGCCAGATAGTGTTAGCGCTGATGTTAATCATGCGGCAGCTAACGCGGTTTCTAACTCTAATACTGAGTTGCCAGCAAATCCGCACTCTGCGCCGAAAATAAAACCGGGCGCGGGCGAGCTGCCACTGGCATCGCCAGACACCGGTGGTGGCGTTGATAACGCCTAGGTGTTAGCAAGTTGAGCAATGACTTTTGCGGGTAACAGGGAGACTATTGAGACCGCGGTTAAACAGATTTTAATCGCGCTCGGCGAAGATCCTGCAAGAGACGGGTTAGCGCAGACTCCGGCGCGGGTTGCCGAGAATCTAGCGCAGATGTGTGCCGGAGTTGGGGCGGATGCGTTGCAGTGCTTTGCTAAAACGCTGCCGGTTGAAAACGCTGTAGCGCAGACTGTTGCGGTGCGGGAAATAGCTTTTAGCTCGCTGTGCGAGCACCACCTGATGCCGTTTTACGGCACTGTCGCTGTTGCTTATTTGCCGCGGCACAGGCTGGCCGGGTTGGGTTCCGTTGCCGCCGCAATTGAAGTGCTTGCCGCTAAACCGCAGCTGCAGGAGCGTTTTAATGCCGAACTGGTGGATGCTGTGCAGCAGGGGTTGCAGACGCGCGGTGTGCTGGCGGTTGTAACAGCTAGGCACGGCTGTTTAAGCGACCGCGGCGCTAAAGCGCGCGAGGCGACGCTGACAACCGTTGCAGCGAGCGGCGAGCTTACCTCGGGCGAACTAAGAGCAGAGGCTCTGACGCTGCTCGGTTTTAGCGCGGGCGAGGCGACCGGCGGTGAAAAAACTACGAACAAACCTTTGCGAGAGTTGCTATGACGCTTTTAATGGGGATTCTTAACCTCACCCCAGACAGTTTTAGTGATGGCGGTGAGGTTAGCGGCGTTGCTCAGGCTTTAGCGGCGGCGCAGGCTATGGCGGACACCGGCGCTGCCATTATCGACATTGGCGGGGAGAGCACGCGTCCCGGCTCTGAGCGAATTGCGCCGGATCTTGAGCAGCGCAGAATCCTGGATGCTGTGAGCGCGATAGCTGCTGCCGGGCACACTGTTTCGGTGGATACCGTGCACGTCGCGACCGCAAAACTCGCGCTCGCGCGCGGTGCAAAAATTGTGAACGATGTTTCTGGCGGGCTGTATGATCCGCTAATGCTGGCGACAGTTGCGCAGGCAGGGGCGAGCTATATTATTGGGCACTGGCGTGGGTTTCCGAAAAAAAACTATTCGCGCAGTGTTTACCGTGATGTAGTTGTTGAGGTGTGCGCGGCGCTGCGGGAGCGGATTGCCGCGGCGCTTGCGGCAGGAATTTCGCCCGCGCGTATTATTGTTGATCCGGGGCTTGGTTTTGATAAAACACCGGATCAGTGCTGGGAGCTGTTAAACCGCATCGAGGAGCTGCAGGAGCTGGGGTATCCGGTGCTAATCGGGGCGAGTCGGAAGCGGATGATCGCCGACTGTGTGCGCGAAGCGGGGGTGCAGCAGCCCGGGCTTGCTGAGCTTGATGCGATTACCGCGTTGGTGAGCGCTCACTGTGCGCGAGCCGGTGTGTGGGGTGTACGCGTACACAGTGTGCCAGCGAGCGCGCTGGCACTGCGTGCGACAGCTAAACTGGGCGAAGTGGACGCGAGGCCGGATGCGCCAGTGCGTGTGAAACCGAGCAAAACCGGTGTCTGCGCAACCGCAGAACCGGGCGCGAAACATGACGATGCGGACGCGTGTGCGATGGCAGAACCTGGTAGGGGCGATCCGCTGCCCGCCAACGTAGCGCAGCCGCCCGCCGGAGTTTCAACGCACGAACTCGACGTGATTGCGATTAAAGGGCTTGCAGTGTTTGCGCGGCACGGTGTTTTTGAGCACGAAAAGCAATCCGGGCAGACTTTTTATATCGACTGCGAGGTGCGCCTCGCGGCGCGCGCAGGCAGCGCGGTTGATGATATTGCAAAGACTGTAAACTACGCCGAGCTTGCAGCCGAGCTCGAGCGTGTGGCAACTGAAACCGTGCTAGATTTGATTGAAACCCTGGCAGAAAAATTGGCTGCTGCGGCGTTGAGTTTTGCTGGTGTGTGTGCGACCACGGTCACAGTGCATAAGCCGTCGGCGTCCGTTGCGCAAAAAGTTTCCGATATTCTAGTAACAGTAACCAGAACCCGCGAGGCGCACTGTGCGCTGCGCAATTAACCATAAAAACTAGGAGGAACACCGTGTCTTGCGCTTGTAAGTCAACATCAAAAACCACAACCGGGCTTGTTATCGGCTCAGCTTCCGGGTGCGGCTGCACGTCTGATAAGCCGCAGTCGCAGGAAAGCGCAAAATATGCTGCGCAAAATAACGTTTGTGCCTGTTCTGGTAAAACAAAACCGGGCGTTGTTACCAGCGAATCAGGCTCTAGCGACTAAAAATTATGACGGTGACAGGTGGCGCGCTGCGCGCGGGCGGGCAACTTTTCCCGGTTGTTTTAGCTTTTGGGGCTAACCTGGGAGATCGTGCGCGCGTGATTCGAGCTGCGCAGCGGGAGCTTGTAGAGCACACCGAAATTGTAGCGTTTCGTGCTTCTGCCCTGATTGAGACTGTAAAACTTGACTTTGATGGTGTTGATGAGACAGCTCCCGGATACCTTAACGGGGTTGCCCTAGCTGCAACATCACTTAGTCCCGTAGAACTCTTGCGGTTAACCCAGCAGATCGAGAGCTTGCACGGCAGAGTGCGTGAAACTCCGTGGGGGGATCGCACCCTTGATATTGACATTATCTGCTATGGCGAAACCGTGCTTAACCTGCCGGATCTAACACTGCCGCACCCGCGCGCGCACGAGCGAGATTTTGTGCTTGAGCCGTGGTTGGCGCTTGATCCGGAAGCTGTTTTGCCCGGGCGTGGGCGTGTTGCCGAGTTATTGGACAGTGTTAAAAATGCGACCGTGAAACAAGGCGCGATTGGTGGGCAAGATCTTGTCAGTAACGTAATCGCGCAGCAGGGGCAGGTCGGTGAGGAATATTACGCTAATAGTGCGCCTGCGGGGCAAGGCGTGCACGGCGGGGAAGAGCGCACCGGTATTGAAACCGCGAGGCAGAACGCGTCCGGCGGGCAAAACCGCGTCAACAGTGCGCCTGCGGGGCAAGGCGCACGCACCGAGGAGGGCTGCCATGATTAAAAAACTGGCGCTGCGAGTTATTGCGACGGCGGCTTTTATCGCCGGCATTTTTGGCTATTGCGTGCAGCTGTTGGCAATTGCCGCCGGGTGGAAAATAGTCACGCCGACGCTGCTGCAATCTGCCCTGCTGCTGGCACTGCTCGTAACACTGCTAGTGCTGGGCGCGCGGCTGCGCACCCAGCGCAAAAACGCGCCGCACGAAATAAACCCCTTTGCCGCGGTAAGGCTTTTAGCGGCGGCACGTGCTGGCGCTCTGCTCGGAGCGGCCTGTGCGGGGTTCGCCGCAGGGCTTGTGCTGTGGATCATACCGCGCGTCGCAGAAACCGTGCCGCAGCTGTGGATGCCAACGCTGGTGCTGATTGTTACGGGCGTGGGGCTTGTTGCTGGTGCGCGCTGGGTTGAGAGAGTGTGCCGGATTGATCCGCCAACAGACGGCGCAGGCGGCGGTGCGGGAAATATCGCGCCGGGTGATATGCCAGAAATTGCTTAACTCGCGGCAGGAAACTCTGCCGGGGCATACTTATTTGCCAGGCACTGTGCGCGGGGCGCTGCGCCTGCTATTGCACCTGCCAGTGTGCATCCGCAGGCTGAACACTCTTCCGCAGCCGAATGTTTTGTTCAGCCGGTCGCATATATTCGGGGTGTAAAATTGTAGGCATGAGTACGGAATCATACGAGCGTAATCGGGTGTACAGAATCAGCAAGAAATACCTTTTTGTTGATTTGACAATCTCGCTTATAGCTCTGTTGCTTGAGATTATTGCCGGGTTATTCCTGGCTCATTACGAGCTCATACATATGCTCTTTGTAGCAATTGTTTACTGGTTTATTGTTGGGGCTACAATTTTAGGCGCACTGCTCTCGTGGCGCAGAATAATCTCAATCGGATATGCTTTGCGCGACGATGATTTCTTGTTTTTCCAGGGATTTTTATTTCACAAAATGACCGCGGTGCCCTACGGCAGGTTGCAGCTGGTTGAAATTAAGCGAGGTCCTATTATGCGAATTTTTAATCTTTCGTCGTTGCAGTTTGTGACCGCCGCCGCCACAGCAAACGTGAACCTGCCGGGGCTTAAGCAGGCGCACGCGGAACAGCTGCGTGACGAGCTAATGCGACTGGCTAAAGATCGTAGGAGCGATTTATAATGACGGCGCAGCAAAACTTTGAAGCACGCAACTGCGCTGCAGTCGGATTGAAGTCGGGCATGGCAGGCGTGCCAGAGCAGAGCGCGGCAGGCGTGCAACAACAGAGTTTCGTGGGTGCGCTGGAACAATCCGCCGCACCAGCATATCACAGTGCCGTAGTAATAGCGGGAGATCCAGAATGGCGACGGTTGCATCCGCTCTCCCCGCTGCTTGATTTGCTGCTGACTGTCGGTGTGCTCATCGGTATTGTGATAATTAACTTCAGGGACACGCTAGTCGAGGCGTTTTTACTCGGCAGCAATGCGGGCGGCGCAGAAGTTAAAAACGTTTTTGAACACATCAGCACGATGAGCATTACCACTCGGCTCGTGCTGGGCGCTGTTATTGCGCTGCTGCTGTTTATAATCGTGTACGGTGTGCTGAGCTGGCGATTCACACGATACCGCGTGTACGCGGGGCAAATCGAAATAAATCAGGGCATCCTCACTAAAAAATATAAGGCATTAGCGCTTAACAAGATTGTAGGGGTTGATGTTGAGCGCCGCATTGCCGCGCGCATAATGGGTCTTGCTGTGATTAAAATAGTGAGCGCGAGCGATGAAATCATACTCAGCGCGCTATCGCACGGTAACGCTAAAGAGGCGCGCGCAGACCTGCTGCGCCTGGTCGCCGTCGCAAAGCGCGAGCAGGAGGGAGTCGCTGGTGCGAGCGGGCAAACCGATGCGGTGGCGGATGATCCGCTGCAGGGTGTTCAAAATGCGCACCTGCTAGACCGGGTTGTGCACAGCGCGCTTGATCGCGACGTTAGCGCAACCGCTGTGCGGGATAAAACCCTGCTGCAGGTTCCGGTTAAAATGCTGCTGCTCGCAACACTTGCGAGAGTAGCCCCCCTTGCTTTGCTGTTTGCTGGTGCAGTTAGTGCGCTTTTCGTTTTCGTACAGGGCGAAGCTCGCGAATCTATTATTCTTACGAGTGTAAGCTCGCTAGTTCCTGTTGCGTTTGGAGTGGCCGCGTTTTTTGTTAAACACATTAACGAGGGTTACGGCTTTGTAATCGGGGTTAGCAATTCTCAGATTAGAATTTCTGCCGGGCTGTCAACAATTAAAGCCGAGACTTTGCCGCTCGATAAAATACATACGGTGCAGGTTGTGCAGCCGTTTTTGTGGCGATTTTTTGGCTGGTACATGGTTGAAGCCGTGAGCTCGGGAGTTAATAAACAGAGCGAATCCCTGACGCAGTTTAACGGCAAAAGCTACACGGCATTGCCCGTTGGGCGGGCTGCCGATATGCGCCGGGTTGTGCAATTGCTGCTGGGTGAGCGCTACAGCGAAGAGATATTTGCGGCGCAGCGCAGAGGTGCGCAGCTTAGCTACGCTGCGGCTAAACGAGCGGTACCGCTGATTGTGCTATCAGCGAGCAATGAGGGAGCCGAGGTGTTTGGTGATCGTGCTGAAAATCATGTTTTTGCTAGCCGCGGCGGGTTCTTCACCAACAGAATTGCCTATATGCTGCCCGCCAAAGCGCAGGCTGTTGTTTATCGCAGTGGCCCGCTGTTGAAACTGCTCGGGCTTGCTAAAGTATCGTTGGTGCGGCGCACTAACACGCTTTTCTATGACGTTGCGGGTTTACCTAAAAATCAGGCAAAAGAACTCTTTGAAAAACTCGCAGAGGTTTTGGCGCAGTCTGACAGCGTAGAACCGGGCGATGCCGCGGGAAAGCTGAATTTAAGCGCGCAGACGGTTGAAAACGTGCTGGCAGAAGTTGTTGATGAGCAAACTGCGTAACTCCGGGAGCGCGATCAAAAGCGGTTTTGCCGCGACCAGACTGCGTTTTGGGGTTATTGGATCCGGCGCGGTCGGGCCGATTCTCGCAAAAGCACTCGCCGGTGCAGGGCACGAGCTTGTTGGTATTACGGCTACGGGAGATGACGCGCGGGAGCGCGTGCAAGCGCTGCTGCCGGGAGTTAAGACGCTTGATGCGGAAACTCTCGTGCGCCAGAGCGCGCTGGTTATTTTTGCAGTGCCCGGTGGTGAGATGCCGCAGCTGGTGCGGGGGCTAACCAAGCTGAACGCCTGGCAGCAGGGGCAGTTGCTGTTGCATACCGCGCCAGAGCTGGGGCACAGCGTGTTTAATCCGGCGCTGGTTTGCGGAGTGATCGGGCTGGCGCTGCACCCGGCGATGGTTTTCACGGGCACTAGCCTCGATATTGCCCGGCTCAAAGAGTCGCGCATCGTGGTTACTGCGTCCGCGCCGGTGCTGCCAATTGCGCAGGCGCTCGCGCTCGAAATGGGTGCCGAGCCGGTTATTATTGCTGATGCGGATCGCCCCAAATACGCTGAAATAATGGATGCGGCACGCCACATGAGCGCGGCTGTTGTGCAGCAAACGGTTGCAAATCTTGCAAAGCTGGGGGTTAACGAGCCTGCTCTGCTGGCGGGCAGTACTATTGTGAGCAGCATCGCAGAGGCGCTGTGTGTAACTGCGCCGGAAAACCTCGACGACCTGCTTGATCGCTGATTTTGTGGCTGATCCGGGCGGCGGCGGGCTTATCCGCTATAAAAACAATATAATTAAAAGATACTTAATATTCCAAGGAGTTGTGGGGTTATGAGCAAGCAAGATGGGGTGCAAGAGGCGGGCGGCGGCGAAACACAAGAAGCGGTCGGATGCGAAGCAGAAGTGCACGAGCAGATGGCTGTGCGCATGGTAAAGCGCAACAGGTTGAACGCCGATGCTGATTTGGCGGGCGGCGCGTACCCTGTGACGGTTGCTATAACCGCAACGATTGGTGAGGTGCGTCGCGAGTTCGGGCATTTAGAGGCAGAAAACGGCAGCGCTTCCGGGCAAACGGTTGGGGTTGCCGGGCGCGTTGTAAATCTGCGCAACACTGGTAGGCTCTGCTTTGTGGCTTTGCAGGCGGGCGATGGCGCGCGATTACAGGCGATGCTGAGCGAAGCTGCTGTTGGCAAAGAGACGCTCGCGCAGTTCAAAGAACTGGTCGATTTAGGCGATCACCTTTTTGTTCGGGGCGAGGTGATTTCTAGCAAGCGCGGCGAATTGTCAGTGATGGCGGATGAGTGGCAAATAGCGTCTAAGGCGTTGGTGCCGCTGCCCAACACGTACAAAGAACTTAACGAAGAAACGCGAGTGAGACAGCGCTATCTTGACCTGATTGTGCGTGAGCAGGCGCGCACAAACGTGCTAACCCGCGCAAAAACAATGCAGAGTCTGCGTGAAACTTTTGCGGGGCGCGATTTTATCGAGATTGAAACACCAATGCTGCAAACCCTGCACGGCGGCGCTGCGGCGCGTCCGTTCACAACCTACTCGAATGCTTTTGACACCGAGCTGTATTTGCGGATCGCACCCGAACTGTATCTAAAGCGCGCGCTTGTGGGCGGTCTGGAGCGGGTCTTTGAGATTAACCGCAACTTCAGAAACGAGGGTGCCGACTCAACGCACAGCCCGGAGTTCGCAATGCTCGAAGCATATCAGGCTTATGGCGATTATAATTCGATCGCAGATTTAACCCAGGAACTGGTGCAGAACGCGGTGCGCGCGGTAAACGCGGGGACCGAGCGCGAGGGCAGCTGCGTTGCGCGCCACGCTGACGGCACTGATTCTGATTTTGGGGGCAGCTGGGATCGTATTTCAATGTACGACACTCTCTCTGAGGCTGTGGGTAAAAAAATAACCCCCGAAGCTCCGGTTGCACAGCTGCAAGAGCTTGCCGCACGCGAGGAGGTTGAGGTAAAACTCCCAAACCATGGCAAACTCGTTGAGCAGCTCTGGGAGCATTTCGTGAAAGACAGCCTGCGCCGACCCACCTTTGTGATGGATTTTCCGGTTGAAACCAGCCCGCTAACACGCCATCACAGAAGCATCCCGGGGGTTGTTGAAAAGTGGGATCTGTACGTGCATGGCTTCGAGCTTGCCACCGGATACTCGGAACTCGCCGATCCGGTTGTGCAGCGCGAGCGTTTTGTGGCGCAGGCTAAAATGGCGGCGGCGGGCGATCCTGAAGCAATGCGCGTTGATGAGGATTTTCTGCGCGCGATGGAACACGGGATGCCACCTGCCGGCGGCATGGGAATGGGAATTGACCGGCTATTGATGGCGCTAACGGGGCTTGGGATTCGCGAAACAATCCTATTCCCGCTGGTGAAGTAGGGTGGGGCAAAATGTCTGAGTGGCTAGCAAACGCAATCTGGTCTATTGTGCCAACAATTTTTGCGGGCATTTTATTCTGGCTGCTGATTCGCACCATTTTAAGAGCGGATCGCACCGAGCGGCGCGAATATTCGCGGATCGAAGCGCAGGAGCGCGCAAAAGCAGGCTTGCCTCCGCGCCCAGATTCTGGCGCGTAACGGTTTGTGGTAGGTGCTGGTGGCACGTGAATGAATCACACATTTGAGTTTTTAACCGTTACCGTCGCGATTATTAATGCGCTGTTAATAGTTGTTGCGCTGTTTGTTGTGCCGAGCAACCGTCGTCCTTCGTCGGGAATGGCGTGGCTGCTGTTCATATTTTTAGCGCCAATTATTGGTTTTATTGCGTTTCTGATTTTGGGCGGCAGGTATTTGCCTCGCAGGCGCCGCAACCGACACTACGAGGTTAAAAAAGCGTTGCAGAAATATGTTGCCAGGTGGGTTCGTAAATCGGCTCCCAGCGTGCCGCGCGTGCCCGATGAGCGGCTTGCGAGCGCGATTGCGCTGGGCAGGAATCTCGGTGCTTTTCCGATGATGGGCGGTAATACTTTTTCGCTGCATTCGCTTTATAATGAAACTTTTGTTGAGATGGCGCGCGCTATTGACGGCGCAAAAAAGTTTGTGCATATGGAGTTTTATATTTTGGTGCGGGATAAGGCTACCGAGCCGGTTTTCGCGGCTCTGGCGCGCGCAAAAAAGCGCGGTGTTGAGGTGCGAGTGCTGCTCGACTATATTTCGACCGTGCGCAACCCGTGGCGACGCAGAACCCAGAAAACGTTAGAGGATATGGGCGCGCTGTTTCGGTACGCGCTGCCGGTGCGTCCGTGGCGGGGCGAGTATCAGCGCCCCGATCTGCGCAACCACCGCAAAATCCTGGTGATTGATGGCACGCGCGGGTTTATGGGGTCGCAAAATCTAATTGACGCGCACTATAATAAACACGCAAACAGGCGGCGCGGGCTGTCGTGGAAAGATTTAACGGTGCAGGTTAGCGGATCAGCTGCGGCCTGTTTAGACGCTGTTTTTGCGACTGACTGGCACGCGGAGACAGGGGAGCTGCTGCAGCACACTCTGGCTATCGATCCGCCAGTTGCTGCCAGTGGCGGCACTGCGATGCAGCTGATACCGTCGGGCCCCGGATATGTTAACGAGAATAATCTGCAGGTTTTTGTTGCTTTAATTTACGCGGCAAAGCGGCGGGTGTGGATCACAAGCCCGTATTTTATCCCCGAGCGGGCCTTGATGATTGCGCTTAAAGCGGCCACGGCGCGCGGTGTTGAGGTAACTATTTTTGTTTCCGAGGTGGGCGACCAGCCGGTGACTTACTATGCGCAGCGCTCTTATTATGAGGAGTTGCTGCTGGCGGGGGTGCGGATTTTTATGTACCGCCCACCATATATTTTGCACGCTAAGCATTTTACGGTGGACGATGATGTTGCTGTGATTGGTTCCTCTAATATGGACAGCCGCTCTTTTAACCTGAACTATGAGGTTTCTATGCTGGTGCAGAGCGCTGATTTTGTGCGGGAGCTTGACCGTGTGAACGCGACAACAATTGCGCATTCTCGTGAGCTAACACTGCGAGAGTGGCAAAGCCGTAGTGTTTTTGTGCGTCTTGTTAATAATCTGGCCAGATTGACGAGCGCTCTGCAGTAGTCCTTAGTATCCGTGAACGCTCACGGCGAACAAGCCTATATTTTGCCGCTTTGAGGCGATAGTCTTGAAATAATCGCATATTTCTATATTTTTATGCTCACTAGCTGCTTAAGGAGAAAAATGTTTGAGAGATTTACTGATGGCGCTCGGCGCACGATTGTGCTTGCGCAAGAAGAGGCAAAAAAGCTTAGGCATAACTTTATCGGCACTGAGCATCTGCTGCTTGCAATTATAAGGCAGAAAGAGAACATGAGCGTCGAGCCTTTTGCCGGCGTTAATGCCACCTACAACGAGGTTCTTGAGCAGGTTATTAGCCACGTTGGAAAAGGAGATGAAGGGCAGCAGAATAAACACATTCCCTTTACTCCCCGCGCGAAAAAAGTGCTTGAGCTGAGCCTGCGTGAGGCGCTGCGACTCGGGCACGGGTATATTGAAACTGAGCATATTGCGCTCGGGCTATTGCGCGAGGGTGAAGGCGTTGCGGCGCAAATTATTAAGGCGCTAGGTGCCGATCCTGAAATGAGTCTTGTGGTTTTAACCAAGACAATGGAGGCACGCGGTGAGGATGAAAAATCACCCGCGGGCGCTCGAGGAATTTGGCATGATGACCCTGATGATAAAAAAGACCCGAAAATGCTGCAAAAGTTTGGGCGCAACCTAACTCGCGCGGCTCGTGAGGGTAAACTTGACCCGGTTATCGGGCGCGAAAAAGAGGTTGAGCGCGTTATTCAAATCTTGTCACGGCGCACTAAAAACAACCCCGTGCTAATTGGCGAGCCGGGAGTTGGTAAAACCGCTGTTGTTGAAGGGCTGGCGCGCGCAATTGTTTCAGAGCAGGTGCCTGAAACTCTAAAAGATAAAAAGGTTTATGCGCTAGATCTTGGCAGCCTGATTGCCGGCACTCGCTACCGCGGCGAGTTTGAGGATAGACTCAAGAAACTCACTAACGAAATTCGCGATCGCGGCGATGTTATCGGTTTTATTGACGAGATTCACACGCTTGTTGGCGTGGGGGCAGGAGAGGGCTCCTTAGACGGTGCTAATATTCTAAAACCACTGCTGGCGCGTGGTGAGCTGCAAACAATCGGCGCGACAACGCTTGATGAGTATCGTAAATACTTTGAAAAAGACGCGGCTCTTGAGCGTAGATTTCAGCCGATTACGGTTAACGAGCCGTCTCCCGCGCACGCCGTGAACATTCTTAAGGGTTTGCGTGAAAGCTACGAGAACTTCCACAAGGTTAAAATAACTGATGAGGCGATAGAAGCGGCCGTTAGTCTCTCGAGTCGTTACCTGCAGGATAAGTTCTTGCCAGACAAGGCAATTGACCTGATCGATGAGGCCGGCGCTAGACTCCGCCTGTCGGTGCTTTCGAGTCCTACCGAGCTGCAGGAGCTTGACGAGCAAATCGCTCTTGCTCGCAAAGAAAAAGAAATGTTCATCGAGTCTAACCAGTTTGAACTGGCGGCTGAAAAACGGGATTTGGAAAAGACGCTAACGGCAAAACGGTTGCAGCGTGAGAAAGAGTGGCGAGCTGGTCAGGTTGAAACTGCGGATGTCGTTGACGCTGGAATTATCGCTGAGGTGCTAGCTGTTGCAACGGGCATTCCCGTGTTTAAACTCACGGAGGAAGAAACCAGCAGACTGCGGTTTATGGAGGATGCGCTGCACCAGCGTGTTATCGGGCAGAGCGAGGCTATTGCGGCGCTTTCGCGCACGATCCGCCGCCAGCGTGCCGGGTTGAAAGATCCGAAGCGTCCTTCGGGATCGTTTATTTTTGCAGGTCCTACGGGTGTTGGTAAAACCGAGCTGGCAAAAGCTCTTGCGGAGTTCTTGTTTGACGATGAGAGCGCTCTGATTTCGCTTGATATGTCAGAATACGGTGAGAAGCACACCGTTTCGAGGCTGTTTGGGGCTCCCCCGGGCTTTGTCGGCTTTGAGGAGGGCGGTCAGCTAACCGAAAAGGTGCGCCGCAAGCCGTTTAGTGTGATTCTGTTTGACGAAATAGAAAAAGCTCATCCGGATATTTTTAATTCACTGCTGCAGATCCTTGAGGAGGGTCGCCTGACTGACGGTCAGGGGCGTGTTGTTGACTTTAAGAACACCGTGATTATTATGACAACAAATCTCTGCTCGAAAGGCATTGCGGGCGGGCCTGTTGGATTCCAACTCGGCGCTGAAACAGTTGCGGGTTATGAGGCGATGCGCGGCAAAGTTAACGAAGAGCTTAAAAAACACTTTAAGCCGGAGTTCTTGAACCGTGTTGACGACACAATCGTGTTCCCGCAGTTGCAAAAACCAGAGTTGCTGCGTATCGTTGATCTGTTTGTTAACAAGCTAAAAGATCTTTTGCTCGATCGCCGGATTAAGCTGAGCATTAGTGACGTCGCCAAAGAGGGCCTGATTGAGATCGGATATGATGCTTCAATGGGCGCGCGACCTTTGCGTCGTGCGGTGCAGCGGTACGTTGAAGATCCGCTGTCAGAGCGTATTCTAAGCGGTGATCTGGAATCTGGTGGCAGCGTGCAGGTGGATTACGCAGACGGTGAGTTTGTGTTTAATATCTCCGGTGGCAGCGATAATTCAGCGGATCGTGTCGTGCAGCTCGCCGCCGCTGTAGCACAGACTGCCGCTACTCAAGACTAGCTTGCTTATTCTGGTTGCATTGCGTGGCTAGAGGGCAAGGATAACAGCAGAAGCCCCGAACACGCATTAGCGGGTTCGGGGCTTCTGCTGTGCTTTAAAGCAGGGTCGACTATGCTTTAGTGCGGCGGCGAGCTGCGAGCATTAGCGCGCCAGCTCCCAGGAGGGCGAATACGCCACCCAGTAGCGGGGCAACTGCGCCGTTCGCGCCTGTGCTAACCAGTTTCTTATCGCTATCTTTAGCAGGTTTTTGCTGCCCATCAGCAGCGGTATCTGCTGATATGATAGGCGTAACAGGCGCTGGCGTGGCTGCCGCTGGGGTTACCGTGTAGCTGAAATCAGCGGTAACGTCATCATCCGCTAGTGCGTCGCTGTTGTAGCCATAGGCTTTCACCTGGTAATTATGATCTTCGACCTTATCTCCAACAATGATGTCAGTTGCGACATAGAGCGTCTCGCCATCACTAGAGCGTACATCAGTGCTCTTAGAATCAAGGTCTTTACCGTCTTGTAGCAAGACTAAGCGGCTTACATAGTGGTCGGCTTTAAAGCGCAGTTTCAACTTAGTGCCGCTCGGCGCTAAAATAGCTTGACCTGTAGCGGGTTGCCAGGTTGCCCCATCGTCAGTTGAATACTCAGCCTGCTTCTCAAGTCGTGGCTGTGGTTGATCTTTAGTAACAGCTGCTAGCGCGTCAACAAGTCCATGACCGCGGAACTCTCTGTTGTCACGGGGTTCTTTTAGTCGGGAGTATTGGTCTTTCGCGTGCTTTAGGAGAATACCCGTAGTGTCTTTCGCTGAAATACCGGGGTGAGTTGATATGATTAATGATGCAACGGCGGCAACGTGCGGCGAAGCCATTGACGTGCCACTGATCTTGGTCCACGGGTCTTTGAAGTCTTTGTGGTTAATCGTTGACAGAATTAACACTCCGGGAGCGGCAATATCAATAGAGTTTTTACCATAGTTGCTGAAGTAAGCACGAAGCAGCAGCGCTGTTTCTGGATCTGCGTCCAGCGTGGGAATACTAACTGCTGAAACATTGATAACACCGGGCAGTCCGCCAGGAAGAAGCACCGGATTGTCGCCCTGCTTAAAAGTGCGGATCTTAGAACCCGCAATATCTCCCGGACTCTTATCCTGCATTGGCTGGTCTAGATTGTTAGCCGAGTTGCCCGCTGCTGCAATGTGTAGCACGCCCTGATCCTGACTCCATTTCACAGCGCGGCGCACCGACTCGTAGCCAGCTGCCTGTGACGGCTCGTTCGTCACCCAAAACTCCCACGGATCCACGTAGTAGCTATTGTTTGTAACGTCAAGTTTTTTCTGACCCGCCCACATAAAGCCGCAAACTGCGTGTTCCGGCATAGCAAAGTTGCCGTTGTAGATGCGAATAGCTGCGATTTTAGCACGCGGGTTTACACCCTGTATACCAACACCGTTTTGGGCGGCTGCGATTGTGCCAGCAACGTGAGTACCGTGATATTCCTTTTGAGCAGGCTTCCAGCGCTCATCTTCCTGCGACGGAATGCCGTTTACAGTGCAGTCAACAGACAGCGTCTTGTCGACAACAGGCGCAAGGTCGGGATGGTCACTGTCAACGCCGGTGTCGATCACGCCAACGGTTACTGGCGCGTAGTAGGTTTTAACATCATAGGCTTTTAGCGCGCCAATAGCCTTGTGGCCCCAGAGTTGATCTGACATCGGATCATTTTCGGATGCTGTAGTGCCCACGGTTGGGGTAACGCCCTCGGTTAGGATACCAAGCTCAGAAACTGCCTGCTGTCCGCTGGTTTCTGCGCCGCTAGCGTCACCTGCTTCTTGCGTGTCAGCGGGGGTTTGTTGGCTGTCGGTTTCAGCTGCCGAATCATCCGGAGCTGTTTCGGGAGTCTGTGCAGCGTCATCCAGGTTTGTTCCGGTGGCGTTATCCGCTGTACTCGCCGGAGTGTTTAGCTTAGCCGGGTCTTTGATTTCGGGAAGCTTAATTTCTTCGCGCTTGGAAACCGCAGCCTGACGGGTTGGACCCGCCGACACAAGCTTAATTCCGTTTTCTGCAGCTAGTTTCGCAAAGTCAGAGGTAAAAGTGTTAGATTTGCTCTGCGCGAAATAGGTGCGAATTTCGGGCCAGTCTTTAGTGGTTGCGCCACCTGCCTTGGTGATTAGACCTTTTACGGTTTCGTATTTGGCATCGTTTGTGTCTGCAGCAAGGTTGATGGCGTAGCTCATTGCGCCGTCTCCTGCTGCGGCTGGTTTATTGCCCACGATCGGGGCATCAGCTACCTGGGTTGCTGTGGCGGGCATAACCCCTGCGGCAAATACTGCAGATGTTAATAACCCGAATGCTAAACATCCGCCAAGAACCCTTGCGGGTTTGGCGTTTTGTTTTTTTGTCATAGGTAATAAGTCCTTTTCGTTTTGAATGGTGCGCAGCTCAGAAATGATCCACGTCTCCAACTTTACTGCTTAGATGCTATCCTTGCAAAATTACACAAATTTCGCGGGTGAGTGCAGGTACAGCAGAAGCCCCGAACCCGCGTTGGCGCATCCGGGGCTGCTGCTGTGCGTAAAACAGAGTCAACTAGACTTTGGTGCGGCGGCGAGCTGCGAGCGTTAGCGCGCCAGCTCCCAGGAGCGCGAAAACGGTGCCGCTCAGCAGCGGCGCAATCGCGCCGTCTGCACCGGTGTTAGCCAGTTTGCCAGCCGCAGCAGCTTTAGTGGTGTCTGCTGAGGTGATAGGCGTAACAGGGGTCGGCGTGGCTGCCACTGGGACTATCGTGTAAGCAAAATCGGCTGTAACGTCATCATCAGCAAGTGCGCTGTTGTTGTAGCCGAACGCTTGCAGTGTGTAGCTGAGAGCCAGTGTGCTGTCGCTAACATCAACCTCGGTTTCAGCGTAGAGCGTGTCGCCCGTAGCTGAACGCACCGCGGTGGTTTTAGTGTCAAGCACTTTATCGCCGTCCTGCAAAACAGCGCTGCTTACCAGACCGCTAGCTTTGAAGCGCAGCTTCAGTTTTGTGTTAGCCTGCGCCAGAATATTGCTATTACCGGCTTCCTGCCAGGTTGTTCCGCCGTCAGTTGAATACTCAACCTGCTCTGCAATCTGCGGCTTTGGTTGATCTTTCGTAACAGCGGCGAGCGCATCAACAAGTCCGCTACCGCGGTACTCGTTGCCCTCGATATCCTCTTGTAGACGAGAGTAGTTTGCAGCAGCGTGCTTTTTGAGCAGCTGCACAACGCTATCAGAGGTAATACCGGGGTGCGTTGACTTGATCAGCGACGCAACAGCAGCTGCGTGCGGCGAAGCCATTGATGTGCCGTCGAACTTCTGCCATGTATTGCCGTAGACGGTTGATAGGATACCCACACCGGGAGCCGCAACGTCAATGGAGTTTTTGCCGTAGTTAGAGAAGCCAGCTCTAACTAATTTTGTGGTTGCTGGATCCGCTTTTGGCGTTGGCAGGTTAACAGCCGAAACGCTAATAACACCTGGCAACTGGTTTGGGAGGTCAACAGGAATGTCTTCCGGCTCGAAAAAACGTGGTTCAGCGTCAAAAACGTCTCCCGGACCTTCGCCCTCGGTTACGTTTTCAAGATCCTGGTTAGAGTTTCCAGCCGCAGCAAAGTGCAGCACACCCTGATCCTGACTCCATTTCACAGCGCGGCGCACTGACTCGTAGCCAGCAGCCTGTGACGGCTCGTTTACCAGCCAGTAGTCCCACGGATCTACATAGTAACTGTTGTTTGTGATGTCGATCTTTTTCTGACCTGACCACATGAACCCGCACACTACGTGCTCTGGCATGGCAAAATCGCCGTGGTACACGCGAATGCCCGCGATTTTAGCTCGCGGGTTCACGCCCTGTATCCCAACACCGTTATACGCGGCGGCGATTGTGCCCGCAACGTGAGTGCCGTGACTCTCCTGGTCAAGCGGTCTCCAGCGTTCATCCTGCTGTGAAGGAATGCCGTTTACAGTGCAGTCAACAGACAATGACTTGTCTACAACCGGCGCTAGATCAGGGTGATCGCTGTCGACACCGCTGTCGATTACACCAACGGTTACCGGCGCGTAGTAGGTGTCAACATCGTATGCTTTTAGCGCGCCAATAGCCTTGTGACCCCAGAGCTGATCTGACAGCGGATCTGCAGCAGAGGTGGCAGTGTTCCTGCTTGCAAAACCTTTGCTCGCAAGCGCCTGCTGACCGCCGCTTTCTTTTGTGCTGGTGGTTGCCTCTTGTGCCGCCGCAGATTCATCCGGAGCAACGCCCGAGATCTTAGCTGTGTTATCCGTCGTAGAATCGACCGGAGTTGTTCCAGTAGTCTTAGCCGCGTCATCATCGGTGCTCGTTGAGCTAGTTGGCTTGGTAGGAGCTACCACGGTTGTGCCTTTTTTCAGATCGGGCAGCGGGATCTGCTCATATTCTGGAATTTCAGACTGACGGGTTGGACCCGCCGATACAAGCTGAATATTTTTCTCCTTGGCTAGTTTTGCAAAATCACTGGCAAAGGTGTCTGATTTGCTCTGCGCGAAATAGGTGCGGATCTCTGGCCACGGCTGGGTTACCGCGCCACCTGCCTGGGTGACGAGATATTTCACGAGCGCAAAGTTAGCGTCGCTCGTGTTTTCAGCGAGATTGATGGCGTAGCTTACCGCGCCGTCGCCTGCTGTGGCGGGCTTATCACCAACGATTGGTGATGGGGTAGCGACCTGGGTTGCTGTTGCGGGTGTAACTCCCGCAGCAAACACTGCAGATGTCAGCAGCCCAAGCGCTAAACATCCACCAAAAACCCTTGCGGGTTTGGCACTCTGCTTTTTTGTCATAGGTTAGATACCTTTCGTCTTGAATGGTACGCGGCTTAAAAGAAGCCACGTCTTTCAACTTTACTGCTTTATTGTAGCGATTTGCAAAATAGGTGCGATATGATAGCTAGAATGCAGTGGCTTAAAATCATGTTTTATACCGCGTAAATATCTAGTGCACAAACCGCCACACCTGCAAATTTAAGCGGCAAATAGCGTAAGGCAGTAAAGTATGGCAGAAAATAAAACAAAAAAGCGGGTTTTGATTGTGACCCGCTGGTTTCCAAGTAGATCCGCTCCCGGAACGGGTATTTTCGTGTTTCGCGATGTTGCCGCGATTGCCTCAAAATACGATGTCACAGTTGTGCACCTGGGCGAACCGCACCTGTTTGAAAGCGACCTTGATAACGAACTCACATGGGCAGAATTCAAGGTTATCAGGGTGCCTGTTGCCTTTGCGAGCGGCTACAAAAGCGCGTTCGCGGCTCGTAAAATAATTGCACAGCAGCTGCACCAAGCGGATCTGCTGCAGACAATCACAGTAGGCGCGGTGACCCCGCTAATTGGGATGCGTGTCAGAGTGCCGTGGGTGCACACTGAGCACTGGAGTGCGATGCTGCGCCCCCCGCACGGGACACTGCGGGAGAAAAGCATTATCAGGCTGCTGCGTGCGCAGCTTTTACGAGCGGATGCGGTTGTTGCGGTGAGCTCGTACCTGGGCGAGGCGATTCAAAAGTACTCGCGTAAACCGGTGCGGGTTATTGGTAACCAGGTAACCATGCCAGACACTGTGTACGCTGACACACCGTGGGATTTTGGTACGATTAGAATGCTCGGGGTGAGCAATCTCACCGCGAGCAAGCACCCTGAGCTGGCCGTTTGTGCGGTGGCGCAGCTGGCAGAGCGCGGTTACGACGCGCGTTTACGCTGGGCAGGATCAGGCAGTATGCACAAGAAGTTGGTGACGCTCGCCGCAAAACTGGGGGTTGCTGACAGGGTTGAGTTTTTAGGGCAGCTTGATGCCGCGCAGCTCGCTGTTGAATACAACCGCGCAAATATTTTCGTGCTCCCAACCGAGTTTGAAACCTTTGGCATTGCGCTGGCCGAGGCCGCGGTTGCCGGGTTGCCTGTGGTGACCGGCGATACCGGCGCGTTCGTAGAGTTTCTGGATCCTGCCAGCACCGAGTTTGTGCCGGTGGCAGAATATCACCAGAACAGAATTGCCGCGGCGGTGGGCGGATTGCTATCGCGCACCAACCTGCCAACTCGTGCGCAAATCGCTGCGCGAGCACGGGCGAGATTTGATGAGAGCGACCGGGTTGGAAAGTATTTTGAGCTGTACGACGGGCTGCTGGCGGCTCGCAAAAACCGGGCGCGCCGCTAGTGTGGATGTGGTTAGTGGAGGGCGTGTGATTGCGAGGCTAGTAGCGGGCCTGATTATCGGTGAGCGTATGGTGGCGAGGCTTGCAAGGAACACAGATATTGCAGCGCTTATTGAAGCGGGGCGAGATGCGAGTTCCCGCGGGCTTGTGCTGGCCAGCGCCGGAAATATGTCGGTGCGGCTTGCTGACGGGCTGTTTGCAATAACCGGCTCGGGCGTGTGGTTTGACGAGTTGACAGTTGAGTCTTTCGCAGTGTTAGACGCTGCCGGGCGACATCACAGCGGCGTGCAGCCCTCTAGCGAATGGAAGCTGCACCAGCGTGTCTATGCGGCCCGTCCAGACGTAAACTGCGTGATCCACCTGCACCCGCAAACAGCGACGTTGCTCGCCACGCTCGGGTGCGAGATCCGCTTGCTAACGCTCGATCATGCGTCCTACCTTGGTAGTATCGGGGTTAGTGAGTTTTTTGATAACGGATCTGATGAGCTGGCGGATGCCGTTGCCGCGCAGCTGGGTGCGCATAACTGTGTGCTGATGAAGCACCACGGGTGCACTGTTGTTGCGGACACTGTGGAGATGGCGTACCGGCGGGCGTTGAATCTGGAATCTGCCGCGCAAATGACGGTGACGGCGTTGCAGCTGGGGGATGAGAATACCGTTTTTCCCGTGGTCGGGCGCGCTACTCACGCTTAGGCTGGGGCTTTGGGGTTTGCCTCTGGGCGGTTTTGGTGCGCTGTTGTTTGTGCTTTGTATGGGTGCGGAGTTAGCAGGTTCGCGCTGCGTGCCAGGGTTACTGGTTGGTGACCGTGATTTCAGAGGTTAGCGGCGATCTGTCAAGATATTTCACACCCGACGGGGTGACCGCGCCGGTTACGGGTGCATCATGCACGTCGCGGGGCAGTCGTGCAAAAATCTCGTTGTCGTAGAGCACCGTGAAAACCGGCGGAGCTGTTTCCATGGAGCCGATTGTACGGTCGAAAAATCCGCCTCCCCAGCCGAGCCTGGTGCCGTCTGTTGCGGCCGCGCACCCTGGAATCATCATCAGATCAACGCCCTGCACCTCGAGTGGGCTGTAGAACTCGCCTACTGGCTCGGGGATGCCAAACAGCCCCGGCACGGTTTCTGTTGAGCTTGGCTCGATCCAGTCGAGCAGCAGATCTTTGCGGCAGCTTGGCAGGAGTAAGCGCACGCCGTTTGCGCGCGCCCAGGTGATGAACTCGGTCGTGTCTGGCTCGCTTCGCACTGGCAGGTAGCAGGACACGCTGCGCGCCCCACGCGCCGTGACTAGCGCTATTAACTGCTTGGTTAGCGCGGTTTTGGCGGTTTTAAGCTCGAGCTCTGACATAAGACCGCGGGCCTGCCTAACGCGCGCGCGAATTTCCTGCTTTGCCTGGGTGACATCTTGGGTGTTCATAGTGTTCCAATTTTTTCAGACTTAGCTGATACTTTGCGTAATTTTATTGTTTTCAAGCGGATTTGTCGGCGAATCTGGTGGGCGATGCTTGTTGTGCTGTGCGGGCTGTGCGGTGCGGGCTGTGCGGTGCGGGCTGTGCTGTACGGGCTGCCTGTGGAGTCGTCACCTGCGGGGTGGATTCGCTGCCTGTGGTTTGAGTAAAACTTGCGGTGTAGTTTTTTTTTCGGGGCTGTAGAATGTATTAATGGATCTTGGGAAGGGCACTAGATGGATATAATCAGCTTGTTTTCTGGAGCTGGCGGGTTAGACCTGGGCTTTGAAAAAGCCGGGTTTAAAGTTGTGGCAGCAAACGAATACGATAAAACCATTTGGGAAACATACGAAAAGAACCACAATGCGAAACTCCTAAAAGGAGATATTTCTAGAATTTCACCGGAGCTATTCCCCGAGTGTGACGGGATTATAGGTGGTCCGCCATGCCAGTCATGGAGCGAAGCCGGTTCGTTAAACGGGATTAACGACCCAAGAGGAAAGCTGTTTTACGAGTATATCCGTATCTTAAAAGATAAACAGCCCAAGTTTTTTCTTGCTGAAAATGTTAAGGGAATGATGTCTAAGCGGCACAGTGAAGCGGTTGAGAACATAATATTGCAGTTTGAAGAAGCTGGCTATGACACCTTCGTTTATTTGCTAAATGCGAGCGATTATGGTGTTCCGCAAGACAGGCAAAGAGTTTTCTATGTTGGGTTTAGCAAGGATCTGCGGGTTAAGTTTGAGCCGCCTAAACCGTATGCGAGCAAACTAACTTTCAAAGACGCTATTTGGGATTTGAAAGACTCTGCTATGCCGGCATTAGCAAGAAACAAAACTAACGGTGACGGTTGTATGATTTTGAATCATGAATATTTCATCGGCGAGCACTCGCCTATTTTTATGAGCCGAAACAGGGTTAGACAGTGGCATGAGCAGGCGTTTACAATTCAGGCCTCGGGGCGGCAGTGCCAGCTGCATCCACAGGCGCCGGTAATGCCTAAAATAGAGAAAAATAAAAACATATTTGAACCTGGGAAAGAGTCGTTGTATAGGCGACTAACCGTGAGAGAATGCGCCAGAGTGCAGGGATTTCCCGATAATTTTAGGTTTTATTATACGAATTTGAACGATGCGTATAAGATGATTGGCAATGCTGTGCCGGTGAATCTTGCGTATGAGATGGCCCGGGCAGTGGCGATTGCGCTGGGTGGCTCAAACGTGAATGACACTTCAGAATCTGATCCTGATCGCGAATTCGCGCTGAGCTATGAGCGGTAAGAGTAATGATCAAGGGCGAGCGTATGAGTTCGCTTATCTGAATATTTTGTTTGAAGAGATATCCAGCACAAGACTTGCGAAGATAGTAAAAAACAGTAGCTACTTTGCGGCAGCAAAGGCGTGGAATACTCTGAGCGACTCTGACAAAGTAATATACAGGACGAGTGCGCTGGCTGGAGCTAGCGTAGTGTTTGACCTTGAACCTCTGATTTTCGAAGGTGACGGCGAGGAGCTTGAGCTGAGAATCCAGCCCGATAGCAAAGGCAAGGATGGTGATGCGCGAGATCTTTTAATTACCAGGAGAGGTGTTGAATGGGAAATAGGTCTTAGCGTTAAGCACAATCATTTTGCTGTTAAACACAGTAGGTTATCGAAGAGTTTAGATTTTGGTGACAAGTGGTACGGAATAAAATGCTCTTGCTCGTATTGGGAAGATGTTTATCCTATATTTGAGTATCTTGACTGCGAAAAACAGAAGGGTTCTAAGTGGAGCGACTTGATAAACAAAGAAGATGAGGTTTATGTTCCGTTGTTGAATGCTTTTAAAGCAGAGGTGGAGCGGCAAAATATCTTGTTCGGAAAAGATATTCCAAAACTTTTGGTTGAGTACTTACTAGGTGGGTTTGATTTTTACAAGGTTATCGGTATGGACCTTAAACGACTGACCAGGGTTCAAAGCTATAACTTAAGAGGGACACTAAATAGAAATGGTAAGACTTCTGGGAAGAGTATTGACCTGCCGGTATCTAAGCTTCCAACAAGAATTATTAGTTTGGAGTATAAGCCTGCTAGTAAAAACACTTTGGAGTTGTACTTTGACGGCGGTTGGCAGTTTAGCTTTAGAATACACAATGCTTCAACTAAGGTGGAGCCGAGTTTGAAATTCGATATTCAAATTGTTGGTATGCCCACAACTTTCATTTCGATAGATCGTAGGTGGTCGGGAGTTTAGCGTTAGCGACAGTGTTAAAGAGCACCCGTTTTAGGCATTTTCACGGCAGCTCTCCTTGATGCTCGTCAAGCTGTGATGCGCGTGATGCTGCGCTGTCGCGTTTTTTGCAAGCTGGGCAGTGAGTCTGGAATACAGGGAAGGCGTAACTGATCGTATTTATAAAATAAATTGTGGCATCTATCTTTTATGGCAGGTGTCACAATTGTATATTCGCGATACTAGAATCTAAGTAAAAATCTAGCAAGTGCGGGTAAAGTTGCGGTATGACTAAAAATGAAACCCTTAATTCCGGTGTGACCAAGGCCGTTATTCCTGCGGCAGGTTTGGGCACTAGATTTTTACCAGCTACTAAAGCAACACCAAAAGAGATGTTGCCGATTGTTGATAAGCCAGCTATCCAGTACGTTGTTGAAGAAGCATCCGCAAGCGGTTTGCAAGATGTGCTCGTAATTATCGGGCGCAACAAAGGTAATATTGTGGATCATTTCGACAGTGTGCCAGAGCTTGAAATCGCGCTCGAAAAAAAAGACGACGCTAATAAACTTGAGCGCGTGCGCGCGGTTAGTGAAATAGCGGATGTGCATATGCTGCGGCAAGGGCAGCCGCTGGGTCTCGGGCACGCGGTTTTGTGCGCGAGACAGCACGTTGGTGACAGTAGCTTTGCGGTGCTCTTAGGTGACGATTTGATTGACGAGCGTGATCCGCTATTGCCGCAGATGATTGCGGAGCACGATAAGCGGCAGGCGACCGTGATTGCGCTTATGGAGGTTCCTGAGGAGAGCATTCACCTTTACGGGTGTGCGGATGTTGAGACTACTGAGGATCCGAGCGTGGTGCGCGTGAAGTCGCTGGTTGAGAAGCCCGATGCTGCGAGTGCGCCCTCTAACCTGGCGGTTATTGGGCGGTATGTTTTGCGTCCGGAGATATTTGAGCTGCTTGAAAAGCAGGGTCCAGGTCGCGGTGGCGAGATTCAGCTGACAGATGCGTTAAACACGCTTGCGGAGAGCGATAGTGACAGTGTCGGACCAGTTTACGGGGTTTTGTTTAAGGGGCGCCGCTACGACACCGGAGACAAAGCTGACTGGATTAAAGCAAATTTGCGCCTTGGTGTGGAAAACGAAGATTTCGGGGCGGAATTAAAAGACTGGATTCGCGATTTCGCGAGCAATCTGGAGAGCTAATTAGAGCGGGCGGTAGCTGGTTCTGCTGCTTTGATAATTGGTGACCGCCTGGTTTGGTGGCAGGCTATCTGCTACTGCTAGCTTAGTGCTATTGCTACGGTTTGGTGTCTGCTGTTATTGGTCGTGACTTGCCGGAGATCTGCCGCCGTCGGGTGGTCGATCCGCTGCCTTGTATCTGGTGATCTGCTGCTGTTGGGTGGTTTATCCACCGTTCCTATGAATTAGCCTGAGTAAACGCTTAGAATTTTGGTGTTTTGGGTGTGTTTTGTGTTTGCACAGAGCCTGCTCATAATACAGTTGGTGCATGGGATTCTTAGGTGGCGGTTTGCTTGTGTTGCTGGCGGTTGTGCTGTGGGGTGCGGTTTTGATTCCGGGTCTTGCGCGAGGGCGCGAAGCAAGCGTTGCTGCCAGAGAAGCCGAGAAGCTGCGGCGCAGCATGGAGCGGCTGGAAACGGTCACGGTTGCGATCGCTGAAGATGAGCGAGTGCAGTCGGCAAAAGAAGCCCTGCACCGCGAGAAGCAGTTGCAGCAGCGCAAACGGGCGGCTCAGGCTCAGCTGCGAGCCGAACAGTTGCGAGCGGATGCGGAGCGTAAGGTCGCCGAAATTAGCGTGAAACAGGCGGCGCGGTTGCGCAGTGCGAAGATCCGCGCGGCTAAAATGCAGGGATTGTTGGTGCGGCGCGTGCGGTTGGTCGTGGCTGCGTTGGGCGCTGCCGGGCTGGTTGCGGTGCTGCTCGGTGTGGGCGTGGCAATTGCGGGCAGCGGATTTTTGGTGGTGGGCATCGGTGCGGGCGTTGCGGTTGTGGCGTTCGGGGTGCTGCTCGCGATTGCTCCGGGGCGAGCCGTGCAGCAGGTTGAGCAGCAGCAAGCGACAACCAAGGTCGCGGTTGAGCAGCAGCTGTTACATGAAACAGTGCCTGTTGCGGTTGTGGATGATTCCGCGGTGAAATACGCGGCAGCACAGAAAGCGGCTGCAGAGCGGATCGCAAAAGCGCGTGCGGAACAATTGGCGCGCGCTAAGAAGCCCGTGCCTAAGGTTAATCAGACAGACTCGATTCTTTTGAAAGAGCGGTCGGAACGGGATTTTCCGCCCGCACGAAGCGCATCAGCGCAGGGCGGAGAGTTGCGCGATTTGCATGGCCACGAGTTGCGTTCCCGGCTGAGTCGAATTGGTGTTGTTGCGGACGGCGAAACTAAAAAAGTTGATCTTGACGCGGCTTTGCGCCGGCGGCGTAACGCGGCATAGGGGGCTTTTGCCGGGTGGGATGCTGGCGCTTTAGGGGGCTGAGCGCGGCGCTAAAGTTAGATAGAATCCTGCCATTTTGGCGGAGTAGAATAATTATTACTGACAGCGCCGGGCTGTATAGTTAATATGATTGGGCAAATGTTTATTGCCGGAGTGAATCGGGAAATAAAAATAGGGATAGTTGGTTTGGCAGAAAACAATAAAAATGCGGATAAGAATGGTCGCGCACGCAGAAGTGAGCGTCAAGACAGAGATTTTGGACGTAAGAATAGCGAATTTGACCGTGCGCGCGGTGCGCGTAGCGGCGGTGACGACAGGCGCGGCGCGCGTAGTGGCGGTTGGCGTGATGATCGGGGGCGTGATGACCGCCGCGGTGACTGGAACGGTGAGCGGCGCGATGACCGCGGGCGTGGTTTCCATGGCGGCGATAACCAGCGCGGTGGTTGGCGTAATGGTCGCGGTGGTGATGAGCGGCGCGGTCGTGAAGGCGGTTTTAGAAGCAATAACCAGCGCGGTGAGCGCAGTGGCGGGCGTGGTTTTGAACGTAGCGGCGAGCGCAGATTTGTGTACAATGATCGCGATTTTCGGCGTAACAGTGGCGGGCGCGATTTTGGACGTGGTGAGCGTGACTTCAAACATGATGATCGTGGTGTGAGCCGCGATAATAGAGGATTCCGAGGCAACGAGCGGCGAGATGATAGTTTCCGACGAGATCGGGGCTTTAATCGGGACGATCGTGGTTTTGGCGGGCGTGACTTTGATCGTGGATACCGTGGTTTTGAGAGGCGTGACCTTGATTTTAGGCGCGACGATAGCGAACGTCGTGATGATCGCGGCTTTAAGCGAAACAATCGAGAACATAATGATCGTGACTTTAAACGCAGAGACGACCGCAGCTTTAAGCGTCGCAACGATCGCGGTGATAGCAGCGGTCGCGGCGTGGGTTCGCGCGACTCTTACGGCAGAGGCGGCACAAGGGGCGCAGGTCGCAGTGATCGCGGCGGCGTTGCACGCGAATTTACCGAAACAGAACGAATCGCGCACGAGCTGCGCCCGGTGCGAGAGCGGCACAATGATCCGCTAATCCCGTCGAGTGTGACCATAAAAGATCTGGCACCTGCGGCACGCAACCAGCTGAAAACGCTTGAAAAAGAAAACGCAGAGCTGGTCGGGCGGCATCTGGCGATGGTTGCTGAGCTGATCGACATTGACCCGGAAACTGCGCACCAGCACGCAATATCGGCGGTGCGGCGCGCGGGCAGAATTCCGGTGGCGCGTGAAACTCTCGCGATGACTGCATACCGGCTGCATGATTTTGCGCTCGCGTTGCGCGAGTTTCACACATATACGCGCCTGAGCGGCGGCTTTGAGCATATCGGCATGATGGTCGATTGTGAGCGCGGGCTGGATCGCCCGGAGCGTGGGGTAGAGCTGGCGGCGATTGTTGACACGGACAAGCTCGGATCTGGTGACAAGGTGCGGCTTGCTATTGCGCTGTCCGGAGCCTACCTGGATATGCAGAAGCCGGATCTGGCGCGCGCCGAGCTTGAAACGCTCGAGTTCAGCAACGAGCGAGCCTATGATTACAGCCCGGAACTGTTTCGCGCGTATGCGTTGGTGCTGGAGGAGACCGGCGAGCCTGTGAAAGCGGCGGAGTGGTTGCGCGACGCGGATCGTGCCGCGGCAGCCCTGGTGGATCATACCGGCGGCGATCAGCTAGTGGTATTTGACTCCATGGCGAGCCGTGAGGAGCTTGAAGAAACGGGTGTTTTAGCGGAACTGCGGGCGGAAGTGGATGCCGTGCGTATGGCTAAAGAAGCCGCAGAAGCGGTCGTTGCTGAGGCAGAGGAAGCAGCCGCTGAGGCGGATACTGCGACGGATGCTGAGCCTGATGAAACTGAGCCTGATGAAACTGAGACTGATGAAGCTGAGACTGTTGCGGTGGATGCTGAGCAAGCTGAGAGCGAAGCGGGGAATTAACAAGTGGCGCTTTTTAGGAAAGCAAAAAATACGCCGCTTGACGGTGTCGAGGCGCTGATTGCTGATCTTGACGGTGTTGTTTATCGCGGGCATCTTGAAATCCCCGGCGCAGTTGTGCACCTTAACCGCGCCGCTGAACGGATGCGGGTGGGGTATCTCACAAACAACGCCGCCCGCACAGACGAGCAGGTCGCGGCGCAACTGACGAGCTTTGGGCTGCGTATCACACCCCAAGACGTTGTCACCAGCCCGCAGGCGGCGGTGCAAATTTTGCGCGACACGGTGCCCGATGGAGCGCTCGTTTTTGTTGTTGGAGGCGAAGGCCTAAGCAATGAACTTGACAAAGCCGGTTACCGGGTGACACGATCCGCCGCAGATAAACCTGACGTGGTCGTGCAGGGCTTCGCACAAGACGTGGGCTGGCGTGAGCTTGCCGAGGCGTCTTTTGCGCTCGCCGAAAAGCCCGGTGAGCCGCTGATTCCGTGGATCGCAACCAACACCGACTGGACAATTCCCGTGCCGCGCGGCACCGCGCCGGGCAATGGCTCGTTGGTTTCTGCCGTGCACAACGCGGTGCAGCGACTGCCGCGGTTTGCCGGCAAACCCGAGCTTGCGATATACCAGACCGCGTTTGCGCGGTTCGGGGTGAAGCCGGGCGCAGCTTTGATGGTCGGCGACAGGCTCGACACCGACATTAAGGGCGCGAAAAATGCGGGCATGAAGGCCCTGCACGTTTTAACGGGAGTGGATCGCCCGAAGCAGCTGCTGGCTGCATCCGCTGATATGCGTCCCGATTATATTGTGGCGGATCTTGGTCAGCTGTACGAGCCGTACCCGGAAACTGTGATTGCGCGTGACAGCGCTGTGCGGGTTGGGGGTGCGAAGGTGAGAGTCACCGGGCAGGATGTGGAGATTCTGCAAGAGGGGTCGAGCCCGCTCGATCTGTTGCGCGCCGGATGCCAGGCGATATACCGTTCGGGGCTTGCTGTTTACGGTTTGCGCGTGCCTGAAATACTGGTTGCAGATTACTGGCGCGCTGCAGAGTAGCGGGTTTGCACGGTTGCGCTGCTGCCTGGTGCGGTTGTATAGGATGGCTGCTTGCAACAGTTGTGTGGCGCGGGTAGGTTGCGCAGCTTGTTGCTGGGTGTTTTCACCGTGGAGTAATTTTTTGCGCGACTAGACTGCTGACTAAATGCCTTCGGCAATGTGAGGCTCTGATCTAGCGCGGTAAACACCGAGGCGTGGTTATTTAAGAGATGTTTTATCGCGTGCTGGAATGAACATGAAAATCAGCATGAATGCGATTATGTCGAGGGCTATTCCGCCGCTGAACATGAGCATTGCGGCGGTGTCGTCGTATGAAAATGCCGCGCTCATTATGTAGAAGCCCGCGACAATCATAGCGATAGACAGGAACGAGAAAAATATTGTGCCAATAGACGGAGCGGGTCGAGAGCTTGGTTGGAAAAGATCGTTATCACGTTTTTGAGCTGCAGACACAGTATCCTCCGTTACAGAATATAGAAATCGAGATTCTATTCAATAATACCAGCTTAAGTTGTTCGCGGCTGCGGCGGGGATTGACACGGCTCGAGGGTGCGCGAATGAGGTTATTGCGGATATCGCGGGTGTTGTGGGAGCTGTAGGAGCTGCGGGAGTTGCGGGAGCTGGTGGTGCGAGCGGATAGCGTCTCCGGTGTGTATTCATGTGCTGGGTGCAGTGCTTGCGGTGGAATTTTAGCCTGTGACAAACTTAATGAACCGGGTGCTGTGGATAAAAATATAGTGTCCTGCCGACTTGGTAGAGTAGCAGCATGAATCAGAAACAGACTTTACCGCGTGCCCGGGCCGCTGCGAGTTGCGCACGCTCGCCCGGGCGGAAGCAAACTCCTGAGTCGGTGGGGCAGCTGATGCCCGTGGATGTTTTTGTTGTTGCGCAAGGGCTGATGCCTACGCAGGGACTAGCGCACGAACCGGCGCAGGAGTCGGTGCGCTGTGCGGTGTGGGGTGATCCGCCACTGCGACTTGATCTTGCGCTCACTGTGCTGGGGTTTGTCAGCACGCGAAACGGCGCGCAAAAACTGATCGCCGCGGAGGCGGTCGCGGTAAACGGCAAAACAATGCAAAAACCGGCGCTTAAAGTGAACCCGGGCGACGCTGTCGAAGTGCTGCATGGCAACTGGTATGTGAGCCGCGCCGCCCACAAGCTCGCCGCAGGATTGCAGGCGTTCGAGGTTAGTGCGGCGGGCAAAATTGCGCTTGATCTGGGCGCTTCAACGGGTGGATTCACACAGGTTCTTTTAGAACATCAGGCGCGCGCGGTGGTTGCGCTCGATGTGGGCAGCGGGCAGCTTGTGCCTGAGTTGCGGGCGGATCCGCGAGTGCATGTGGTGGAAAACTTCAACGCGCGCTATTTAAGCACCGATGCTCTGCGCGAGCTTGTCGGGGCAGAGCTCGCCACCCCCGAGCTGGTTGTTGGCGATCTGTCTTTCATTTCGCTAACGCTTATTTTGCCCGCGATCGCGTCGCTGGCAGCTCCCGGGGCGGATGCTGTGCTGCTGATTAAACCGCAGTTTGAGGTTGGCAGAGAGCGGGTTAAAGGCGGCATTGTGAAATCCGCGCAAAACAGGCTCGACGCGGTAAACCGCGTTTGCGAATGCGCGCTCGAGCACGGCTTGATACCGCGGCAGATTGTGCAGAGTCCGCTCGCGGGAACTCACGGCAATGTTGAATACCTTGTGTATTTTGCGTCCGATACTCAGTATGATCGGGCACAATGGGATAGGCGGCTTAGCGCAGTGGTTACACTGGATTAGGGGGTGTTGGTGAGCGCACATAAATCACGCAAGATACTTGTTATTTCGCATATTGAGCGGGCGGAAGCGATAGCCGCGACCTGTGAGACGGTGAGCGCGCTGGTAGCTCACCATGTTGTGCCCGTGATGGTGGCTGCGGATAGAGATGCTTTTGCGCCGCACATCGCAACCTCGCAGATTGCCGTGCTGGGTGCTGATGTGCAGCTTGCCGAGCTTGAAATTGCGATTGTTTTAGGCGGTGACGGCACTATTTTGCGCGCCGCAGAGCTGGTGCACGATTCGCACTGCCCAGTTGTCGGGGTTAATCTGGGGCACGTTGGGTTTTTGGCGGAAAAAGAACACCGCGATTTAACCGAGACGCTCGAGCTTGTGCTGCAGCGAGACTACAGGGTTGAAAAGCGCAAACTGCTTGAGGTTAAAGTTTTTGACGGGGCGGATGTTGTGCACGAAACATTCGCTGTAAACGAAGCTACCGTTGAAAAAACGGTGCGCATGATTGAGGTTGCGATTGGGGTTGATGACCGTCCGTTATTGGCTTTTGGATGTGACGGGGTTGTTATGGCAACCGCCACGGGCTCTACTGCGTACGCTTTTTCTGCGGGCGGGCCGGTCGTTTGGCCGAGCGTTGACGCGATGCTGCTTGTGCCCATAGCGGCACATGCGCTGTTTAACCGTCCGCTTGTTGTAGGCCCTGAGCAGGTGCTTGAAGCGCAGCTGCTACCAAACACTCTTGCTCCTGCGCAGCTGTGGTGTGACGGCAGGCGCAAATATGAGCTTGTCCCGGGGCAGCGCGTGGCTGTGCGCAGATCCGCTCAAACACTGCAGTTAGCACGCTTACACGAGGGCGTTTTCACAGACCGCTTGGTGAACAAATTCAAGCTTCCGATTGAGAGTTGGCGACAAACAGGACAGGAGCGCGGATGATTTCTGAACTTAATATTAAAGACCTCGGGGTGATTGCAAACAGCACGATTGCGCTGGGTTCGGGTTTTACCGCGATTACCGGCGAAACCGGCGCGGGCAAAACTATGATCGTAACCGCTCTGGGGCTGCTAATGGGGGAGCGCAGTGATGCTGCGCTTGTGCGAGAGGGTGCGTCGCAGGCGCGGATAACCGGCATAATAGAGACAGTCAAGTCGCAAGTTTTAGATATTGTTGACGAGGTTGGCGGCGAAACCGAAGAGGGGGAGCTGCTAATCACCCGCACTGTAAACGTGGATAGCGTAAGCCGTGCGGGAGTTGGCGGGGCGCGATGTCCTGTGCGAGTGCTGAGCAGGCTCGCATCTGAGATATTCTGCGTGCACGGGCAGAATGATCAGCTGCGGTTAAGAACCCAGCACGAGCAGCGTGAAACCCTTGACCGGTTTGGGGGCGCGGCGGTATCCGCCGCCCGCGCTGCTTATGAGAGCGTGTACACGCGACGGCTTGAGCTGGAGCGCGAGCACACTAACATCACCGAAAACAGGGAGCAACGGCGGCAACAGGCTGAGCAGCTGCGGCGCGCTGTTGAAGATATTAGTCTGGTTGATCCGCAGCCTGATGAAATTGAGCTGTTGCGTGCGCGGATAGAGAAACTTGGCAATTTAGAGTCTTTGCGGGCAAATCTCGCGCGGGCGGTAAATGTGCTCGCCGCTGAGGGAAGTGACGCGACACAGTGTGACGCGCAGATGCTGATAGGGCAGGCCGCGCAGGCCGCGCAGGATGCGGCGAGCGTTGATAAAACCCTGAGCGACGCTGTCGAGCAGCTGCAGGATATTGCAACGCGCCTGCAGGATGTCACAGCGGATCTTGTGCGCTACAGCGACGATCTTGAAGGCGGCAGCGAAGCGGAACTCGAGCAGGCGCAACAGCGGATTGCAGAGCTAACCCGGCTCGAACGCGTCTACGGAACATCACTGCAGGGCTTGTGGGAGTATCACGATATTGCAGCCGAGCGCCTCAGCGTGTTTAGCGATGACGACACCCGGCTGCAGGAAATTACGGCAGAGCTAGAAGAGCTGCGTAGCAGGCAAACAGAGGCGGCAGCAAAGCTCACTGAGCTGCGGCAGGCGGCGGCAGCTGTGCTGGGAGAGCGTGTTACCGCCGAGCTTGCGGCGTTGGCGCTTTCTGACAGCAGCTTTCTAGTTGAGATCAGATCGCAAGAGCCGACGATTACAGGAGCGGATGAGATCGCGTTTATGCTGATTCCGTACACGGGAGCTGCGCCGAAACCGCTTTCAAAAACCGCGTCGGGTGGTGAGCTATCACGAATTATGCTCGCGCTTGAGGTTGTGCTCGCCGGAAGCGATCCGGTGCCGACCTTTGTTTTTGACGAAATCGATGCGGGAATTGGTGGCGCGGCGGCTATTGAAGTTGGTAAAAGGCTTGCCAAGCTGGCGCAGAGCGCGCAGGTTATTGTGGTCACCCACCTGGCGCAGGTTGCGGCTTTTGCGGATAACCACCTGAGCATTACCAAAGACGCGAGCGGCGGATTCACGCAGTCGAGTTGTAAACAGCTCAGCGGGGATGCGCGCCTGGCTGAAACCGCGCGGCTGTTGTCTGGGCTGAGTGACTCTGAGAGCGCTCTGCAACACGCCGCCGAACTTGTTGCAATGGGAAGGGCTGAACTTAAAAATTACCGCTAGTTAAATGGTGGGATAATGTTAAAATAACATGATGTTTGGAAAAATATTTCGCACAGTCGGTGCAAATCTTAATAGCAGTTCTAAACTAACGGAGAGCGAGCTTGCTGAACACCCGGATATTAAACGGGTCGATATGTCGCGCCTTGACAGTGATACACGTGAAATGTATCGCGAAGCGCGCGATCTATCAGAAGAACACTCTGAACTGATTGCCAAATACGGCGACGGCAGCAGCAGTGTTAAAGTTCGTAACCCCTTCAAAATCGGTCTAATAGCCGCTATGGGCGTTTTGGTAACGCTCGCAGCGTCATCACTTTTGCAGCAGGCCAGCAGTGTTATCGTTTACGTTGTTGGTGCCTTGTTTATTGCGCTGGGGCTTGATCCGCTGGTGCGAATGCTGGAGCGTCGCGGTGTGAAGCGCGGTCTCGGCGTAGCGATTGTGTTCCTGGGGCTTTTTGCTATTATCGGTGGTATTTTTGCGATTGTGATCCCGGTTATTATTAAAGAGGTTAGTAACCTGGTCGAGCAGGCACCAACCTACTACAACAACCTGGTGCGCGAGTCGTGGTTTATGAACCTTGATCGCGCTGCTAGTAAGTTCTTCGACCTTGAAGAGATTGTTGGAATGGGTCGCGACTACATCGCAAACCCTGGCAATATCAGCTCTTTTGCGAACGGTGCTTTGCAGGTTGGTCTGGGTATCGCATCCGCTATCACCGCAACTATGATTGTGCTGATTTTGAGCCTTTACTTTCTGGCTTCTATGCGCAGCATTAAGCGCGGATTCTACTCGCTAGTGCCAAAAACCAGCCGCGCGCGTGTTATCGACATCACCGAGCAGGTTTCCGACTCGGTTGGTGGATATATCGCAGGTCAGGCAACAATTGCGTTCACCAACGCGGTGCTCGGCTTCATTATGATGACGATTGTTGGTGTGCCGTTTGCGGTGCTCGTTGCAGTTGGCGTGTTCTTCCTGGCGCTAATCCCGCTCGTTGGTGCGCTTACCGCAACCGTGCTGGTGGTTATTGTGGCGTTCTTCAACTCGCCTATGACCGCGCTAATTGCCGGAGTCTACTACCTGATTTATATGCAGCTTGAGGCATACGTACTCACGCCGCGCATTATGAATAAGGCGGTTGATATTCCGGGCGCAATGGTTGTTGTTGGTGTGCTCACCGGCGGCACCCTGTTCGGTGTGCTGGGCGCGCTGATGGCCATCCCTGTGACCGCGAGCATTATGATGATCGTGAAACAGGTTTGGATTCCGATTCAAGACAAGCGCTAGCGTGCAAAATAGGCGACCAGACTGGCGGTGGTATAATTGAAACCCGTGAGCTCAAGAAAAATTACAAAACACATTTTTGTTACGGGTGGCGTTGTTTCATCGCTTGGCAAAGGGCTTACCGCCGCCAGTCTTGGTAATCTATTAACCGCGCGCGGTTTGCGCGTGGTGATGCAAAAACTAGATCCGTATTTAAACGTTGATCCGGGCACTATGAACCCGTTCCAGCACGGTGAAGTGTTTATAACTAACGACGGAGCTGAAACCGACCTTGACATTGGTCACTACGAGCGTTTCCTTGGTATTGATTTAAGCGGCGCAGCAAATGTCACAACCGGACAGGTTTATTCTGATGTAATCGCGGCAGAGCGCCGCGGTGACTATCTCGGGCAGACAGTGCAGGTTATTCCGCACATTACAAACGAGATTAAACGCAGAATGCGGCTACAGGCGCAAGAGCGTCCGCAGCCCGACGTTATTATCACCGAAATCGGCGGCACCGTTGGTGATATTGAGTCACAGCCTTTTCTCGAGTCGGCACGTCAGGTGCGGCACGAGCTGGGGCGTAACAACGTAATTTTTGTGCACGTTTCGCTGGTGCCTTTTATGGGCGCATCGGGCGAGCAGAAAACAAAACCAACACAGCATTCTGTTGTTGCGCTGCGCTCTATCGGTATTCAGCCTGACGCGCTCGTGCTGCGCAGTGATCGCCCTGTTACAGAAGAAAACTTAAGCAAAATCGCGCTCATGTGCAACGTTGAGCAGAACGCGGTTGTAAACGCAATCGATGTGAGCAGTATTTATGATCTGCCACGGTTGCTTAACGAACAGGGGCTTGACGCAACAATTATTAATCACCTGCAGCTTGCTGATGCTGCGAGTGAAGTTGACTGGAGCAGATGGCAGCCGGTGCTCGACTCGGTGCACAATCCGCGCCACGAGGTGACAATTGCGTTGATCGGCAAATACATTGACCTGCCAGATGCCTACATCTCGGTAACGGAGGCACTGCGGGCGGGCGGTTTCGCGCACGGCTCCAATGTCAATATTAAATGGGTTGTGTCAGATGACTGCGAAACGCAAGAACAGGCGGCAAAACAGCTTGCAGACGTTGATGCAATATGTGTTCCGGGAGGTTTCGGAGCGCGCGGTGTTGAGGGTAAAATCGGGGCGTTACAGTACGCGCGCGAAAATAAAATCCCAACTCTCGGGCTGTGCCTTGGAATGCAGCTGATGGTTATTGAATACGCCCGTCACATGGCATATCTACCGGCAGCATCTTCAACAGAGTTTGACGAAAAAACACCCGTGCCGGTTATTGCAACAATGGCCGAACAGGTTGATATTCTTGACGGCGGTAACCTCGGTGGCACAATGCGTCTGGGGCTGTACAAAGCAAAGTTCGAGCCGGGAACTCTGGCCGCGCAGCTGTATGGTACCCTATCCGCTGCAGAAAGACACCGTCACAGGTACGAGGTTAACAACAAGTACCGCCAGCAGATAGCTGACGCCGGGCTTGTTTTTTCTGGCACCAGCCCAGACGGCAAACTCATGGAGTATGCCGAACTGCCGCAAAACGTGCACCCGTTCTACATCGCAACGCAGGCACACCCGGAGCTGCGTTCCCGCCCGAGCGACCCGCATCCGCTATTTGCAGGGCTTGTGGCGGCCGCAATAGAGCGTAACTCCGCCGCAAAATAGGCGAACGGTGGCAGAGCTGGCGGATCATAAGATAACCTCAACAACGGCGCGGGCACTTAAAAAGTTTCTGCAGTATCTTGAATTTGAGCGCGGTTTAAGTGAAAACACTCAGCTCGCGTACCGGCAGGACATTAATATTTATGCCAAGTTTTTAGCGACCCGGCAAATTGCCGAGATAACCACGGTTACGCGCCAAAATATCACTGATTTTGTACAGTTTTTAAGCGAGTCGGGCGCCAGCCGCACGAGCATTGCCAGGCGAATTGCGGCGGTGCGTCTGCTGCACGAGTATTTACAGCAGGCGGGGTTGAGCGCCGGCAATCCGGCGGATCTTATAAAACCCCCAAAACAGCGGCAGTATCTGCCACGGGTGCTAGCTATTTCCGAGGTTACCGCGCTCTTAGACGCGGTCGGGGCGGATGCGCCTGACGCAACCCCTCTGCAATTGCGGGATAGGGCGCTGCTTGAGCTGCTGTACGCGAGCGGAATGCGGGTTTCTGAGGCGGTTAAAATTGACATGGACGATCTCTACGACAGCGCCGGACAGGTGGCAGAGCCGCTGCGCGCGGGCGGGTTTATCCGCGTGCGAGGCAAAGGTGGTAAGCAGCGGCTGGTGCCGTTTGGGCGTTACGCGGGGGAGGCGCTAGAGCGCTACCTGGTGCGCGCCCGTCCGGGGTATGCTGCCCTGGGAAAGGAATCCGCCGCGCTTTTTCTCGGACCGCGCGGGGCGCGTGTGAGCCGCCAAACCGCTTGGCTGGTGATTAAGGCCGCTGCCCAGCGTGCGAAAATAACCGCAGAGGTGTCGCCGCACACGCTCCGGCATTCTTTTGCAACGCACCTGTTGAACGGGGGAGCGGACGTGCGCAGCGTGCAAGAGCTGCTCGGGCACGCATCCGTTGTCACAACCCAGATTTACACGCACGTTACCTCTAACGTGCTGCGCGAGCACTACATGAGCGCGCATCCGCGGGCTAAATAGGGGGTTAGCGGCACCAGTCGGCAGTTACGCCAGGCGCACTAAAAAGTGTTTTGCCCGTGGCTAGCTCGATCACGCTCAGCTGTGATTGGGAGTTGGCGGCAGTTACGCGGGCGAGCGCAAACTGCTCGTTTGCGCTCACACAAACACCGGTTATTTTACTGCTTTCGGCCGCCGGTTCATACAGTGAAGCGCCGTTATATAACAGGCTATTATCCCGGATGCTGAGCACGCCATCAAAAACGGTTTTGGAGGTGGGCAAAGGGAACATTACATCCGCTACGCTTTCTGGCTGCTCGGTGAACATTTCTGCCGTATTCATTTTTGCCAGTAATTGTGCGACCTGCTCCGCGCTTATTTGGGTGGCGGCACCGTTTAACGGCACACGATAGTAGCTGCCCGACTCGGTTTGTAGCACTGCCTCACTGCTGCCCGGAATAAAAGCCCAGGCGGTTACGGCGAGTTCGTTGCCCGCTTCGTCGCGCACACTGCGCACCGTGTCGGGATCTATTTTGCTAACTGGGTACAGGTGTAAATTATCGCTGACTCCGTTGAAAAACTTGATTCCCAGCAGCGCCCCGTCGTCGCTAAACGCGAGGGCACGGCGCTGCTGCGTGGGAGTTTGGGGGATTATTGTCTGCTCTGCGGGGATGTGCGCGGCGCGCTCTGGGGTGCGACCTGCCGGATTGTCAGTGGCAGCAGCTGCCGCACCGTCTGCGCGAGCGGTCGCACTGCCTATCCGCTGCACAAGAAAATCCATTGCCCGCGCGTTGTTCTGCTTCGTGACCGCTAGCCAGTCGCCACCGCGCGCAAAATCCGTTATCCGTGCGCCCTCAAAAAGCTCGATGCCGCTCGCCGTGCTGTTGCCGTTTTTGGGGTTGGTAATTGATCCGCTCGCTGCCACGCGGTAGGCAATTATTTTGTCCTGCGCGGTTGTTTGTGTTTCGGCGGGGCGCGGCTTCAAAACCGTCAGATCCAGCGGATCGGTCGTAAACTCGCCAGTAATCGCGCGGCTCGTGCCGGTTGTTGCGGATGTAACAGCGGTTTCGGCCCGATATGTGACACCCGCCAACAGAGGTCTGGCGAAAGTTAAGATTAGTTTATTTTCTGTCACCGAGGCGGTTATATCGGCGGCGGGTGTGAGCTTGATCTCACCGAGATTATCGGCGTTAATACTCTGGTTGAAGGCGAGCGCAACGCGCTGTTGCGGCAGGGCGGTTGCGAGGTTTGAGTTGAGTGTGATTTCTCGCAGTTTTGGACCCGACTGCAGGCTCACAAGTGCCAGCGCAATAACCGTGAACAGCAGAACCAAAACTACCGCACCCGAGGTGATTTGAAAAGTTCTGTCGCGCACCTAGTTCACCGCCAAATACGGGTTTTGCGGCGCTTGCACAGGCTCAATGCTGGTGCTGTGCAGCAGCGTTGTAGTTAGCGCGGTCGCGTTCGGGTTGTTGATAAAAAATCCGGTCACTCGCACCCACTGCCCGGGTTGGTAGGTCGTCTGCCAGTTGGGCATATAGACGGGCACGCTCAGAGCCTGCGCGTCAACAACGCAACAGGTTACAGAATACCTGCTCACGCGCATAATTTGCGGATTACGATCGTCGGCGGCGACAAATCCGGTCACATCGACTGCCTGCCCTGAGAGCTCGCTCGCCGCGATGCCGCCAGCGAGCGTGTTTGCCCAGTCGGCAATGCTACGACTGGCGCTGTCGCCGTTTGCGGAGGAAATGGCGGATGATTTGCCCGCAGCGCCGATTTTGGTGCCGGTGCTGGCGCGTTCTGCGGAGAGTGACGCCGGAGGTAACAGCACGAGCGGAATTAAGATTAGTGCCGCGATAACGCCAGCTACGCGACCGAGGAGGCTGCGCGGCGGGCTGGTTGTGATGCCGTCGCAGGTAGCGATCCGCGCAAACTCGCTGCCGAGCATAATTAACAGTGCGATAATTGCGGCAAGCAGCGTGAAAACGGTGTAGCGCGGATGCACGTAAAGGGTTAGTTTGCCCGTGACGATAAGCGCGAGAGCGCAGATGCACGCTGCCAGCGCGAGTAGTTTACCGAGTAATTGTGGTTTCTTAAACAATTAGGTTCACCGCCAATCCGATCGTAACGGTCGCCAGCAGGGCGAGCGCCGTTATTAGCAGCAGCGTTTTAACAGCGAATGTTGTGCGCAACAGTAGCAGCATTTTAATGTCGATAATCGCGCCGAAAATTAAGAACGCCGCGATCGAGCCGGGCAAAAATGTGCCGCTAAAACTGAGCATAAAAAACGCGTCAACGGTTGAGCAGATTGAAACCACGGCCGCCAGTCCGGTGAGCGCGAGCACGCTAAACAGCGGATGCTGCCCCAGCGACGTGAGCAGCTCCGCGGGGGACGCAGTTTGCAGCAGCCCCGCCAAAATACTGCCGAGTGCGAGCGCGGGCATCAGCAGCGTGAGTTCGGCCGTGAAACTCGTCATGGCGCGGTGATATTTCGGGGCGGATGCGCTGGCGCAAGTGTCGTGCTGGTGTGCGTGTGCGATGTTGTCGTATTCGTGCGTTGTGCTGTTAAGTGTTGCGCTGATGCCGGATGCCGAGGTGCCAGGCGTCGCAGTGTGAGCGCGCATAGTGCCTGAAATTACTGCGCTGCCAGCAGCACCCACAGGCTCTGAATTTGCTAGATCCTCAGCAAACCCGGGGTGCAGCAGCGCTTTTTGATCAGAGTGCTTAGAGAACACGTAGCCGATTAAATTGGCGATAATAAATCCGCCGGCAATGCGTGCAACTAAAATACCATCTTGCCAGCCGAAAGCGAAGTATGTTGTCGCAATTGTGACGGGGTTTAAGAGCGGAGCCGCCAGCACAAAGGTTATTGCCTCCGCCGAGGTGAGTCCGCGTTTTAGCAGACCTCTGCCAAGCGGCACGTTGCCGCACTCGCACACGGGCATAAGAACCCCCAGCAGCGAGAGAACCGCGCGGCGCATAAAACTGTTGCGCGGCAGAACTTTTAAGAGAATCTGCTGCGGCACCCAGAATTGCACAGCAACCGCGATTAGTGTGCCGAGCACAACGAACGGGAAAGCCTCAATAAATACGCTAACGGCGAGAGTTCCCGCGTCGCGAAACTGCCACGGCACGAGCTCTGCGGGTAGCAAGGTTGTGAGCAGGCGCAGCAGGGCGATTATTGCAACCGTGGCGCAAACAGCTTTTATGGCGGATTGGTAACCGCGCCCGCGCCTGTGCTTAGACGCGTACTCGTGGCTGTGTTCGTGTTTGGAATCGCGTTCTTGCTCAGAACAGCGGATGCGCCCGTGGCTGTGCCCGCACTCACGCTCACGCTCACGTTCGCATTCACTCCCGCGACTGTTGCCGGTGGTGTGCTGACGGGATGCGGGCGCTGTGGACATACCAGATACTTTACTCGTTGTCGGTTAGAAGAAATTGAGAAGCGATACGGGTTTAAGCGGTATTATTGCAGGTGATTATATCCGGAAAGGATTCTTTAGTGGCAGAACCAAAAAAAAGCGCTGCCGCCAGGTGTGGTACAAAAACATTTGCGGCTCCGGCTAAACCAACAACTCACGGGCCGGCGCGCATTATTTCGATGTGCAACCAGAAAGGCGGGGTTGGTAAAACAACAACCTCAATTAACCTTGGTGCGGCGCTGGCAAGCTATGGGCGGCGCGTGCTCGCGGTGGATTTCGATCCGCAAGGAGGGCTTTCTGCCGGGCTGGGCGTGAAGACTTATGACGTGCCCACAATCTACGAGCTGATGATGGGTGCGATCAAAGACCCGCGCGAGGCGATTGTGTGCACGAGCACACCCGGGCTTGACGTGATTCCCGCTAATATTGACCTGTCTGCTGCCGAAATTCACCTGATTAACGAGGTTGCGCGCGAGCAGATTCTCGCGGGTATTCTGCGCAAAGTTGTTAACGAGTATGACGTAATTATTGTTGACTGCCAGCCCTCGCTGGGGCTGCTCGCGGTTAACGCGCTGACTGCGAGTCACGGGGTGCTGATTCCGCTGCCGTGTGAGTTTCTGCCGTTGCGCGGGGTTGCGCTGCTGATTGAAACGATCGAAAAAATAAAAGACAGAATTAATCCGCAGCTCACGCTCGACGGGCTTATTATTACGATGTACGACTCGCGCACGCTGCACACCCGAGAAGTTTTGGAGCGACTCAAAGAGAACTTCGGCGACAAGGTTTTTGACTCGGTAATTGCGCGCACTGTGCGGATTCCGGACGCCTCTGTTGCGGGCAAGCCCATTGTTGTATACGCGCCCACCAATGCGGCGGCAGAAGCGCATATGCGCCTGGCGCGTGAGCTGGTTGCGCGCGGAATTGTTGCGTAACTGGTCGCCCGCGGTTGATTTTTGCGCTAGTTTTAGAGGTTTACGAGGTTAGAGGAAATAGTTTTTGAGCAGTTCTAAAAAGGCAGCACCGGTTATTGTTGAGCTCAGCGCCGCTGAACTTGACAATATGCCAGGGCACGGTGACGCTGGCGATTTGAGCCGCGCCGTCAGCAGTGCGGGGCGAAGCGGTGTTTCTGATCTCGTCGGTGTCGGTGCCGCTGCAGATCAGGGCGGTGGTTTGACAGCGAGCGAGGGCGTCCGCTTACAAAAAGCACTTGCGGGAGCGGGGGTTGCTTCGCGCCGCGCGTGCGAAAGCTTGATTGTCCGGGGCAAAGTGCGCGTAAACGGTGAAATCGTGTGCGAACTCGGCACTAGAATTAACCCTGCGCAAGATGAAATCAGAGTTAACGGCATTATCGTGCAGCTTGATGTAACAAAACGATATTTTATTCTCAACAAGCCGCGCGGTATTGTTGCAACAATGGCAGACGAGCAGGGACGCCCGGATCTAACCGAGTTCACCGCAGCTTTTGAAGAGCGGATATACAACGTGGGCAGGCTCGACACCGACACCTCCGGACTGTTGATTCTCACAAACGACGGCGAACTTGCGCACGCGCTCGCGCATCCGCGATTTGGCGTGGAAAAAACCTATGTTGCAAAAGTGCGCGGCAGGGTTGCTCCGGCAACCGTGCAGCTGTTAAAATCGGGAATTGAGCTTGCAGACGGCGAAATAGCAGCTGATAGTGCGAAAGTTTTGCCGGGCTTAACAAGTGATTACTCGCTGCTTGAAATAACCTTGCACTCGGGGCGCAACAGGATTGTGCGCAGAATGCTCGCCGCAGTGGGGCATCCCGTTGTGGAGCTGGTTCGCAGGCAATTTGGTCCGCTGCACCTTGGCAACCTCGCAATCGGGCAAATGCGCGAGCTGAGTGAGGCTGAGCGGGGTGTGCTGCTAACACTTGCCGCGGGCAGTGTTAAAGGCGCTCCGAAGCGCAAAATCAGCGCGGGCAGACCGGGTGACGGCGTGGGCGCGGGGTGTGTCCGTGCGGGTAGGCAGGGCGGCGGATCTCGCGCGAGCCGGCAGCACGGTGGCGCGGATCGGCCCCGCACAGGGGGTAGGAGCGGCGGTGCCCGCATAAGAAGTCAGCACAACAGCGCTCGCGCAGGCGGTAAAAATAGCGGCGCTCGTGCAAGCGGAAAACCAGCTGACGGAGGTAACAGATCGTGAACAAGCAGTTTTCCGGGGTTGTGCACATTGTTGGCGCGGGGCTTTTGGGTGCGAGCATCGGGCTGGCACTCACAGTAAAAAACACTAGGGTAACGCTCGCCGACGTATCGCCAACAGCACTCGCGCTGGCTGCAGATTACGGCGCGGGCACGCCGCGGCGGGATGGCGATCCGCTACCACAGCTGGTGGTTGTCGCAACCCCGCCAGAGTACACCGCAGAGGCGGTGCTGGTCGCGCTGCGCGAGTTTCCCGAGGCGATTGTGAGCGATGTTGCGAGTGTGAAGCAGCTGCCGCTTGCGCAGTTGCGTGCTGCGGGAGCCGATCTTGCACGGTATATCGGCTCGCATCCGATGGCAGGGCGGGAGCGGGGCGGGGCGATCCGCGCCCGGGCCGATTTATTTACGGCGCGCCCTTGGGTTGTTTGCGCGCACGAGCTGGCTGCTGCGAGCGCACTGCGGCTCGTTGAATCGCTGGCGTTAACGCTCGGCGCGGTGCCTGTGCGGTGGGATCCGGCAGCTCACGACAGCGCGGTCGCCGCGGTGTCGCACCTGCCGCAGATTATAGCGAGCCTAACCGCGGCGCAGCTTTTGGATGTGCCGCGCGAAAATTTGCAGCTGGCAGGGCAGGGCTTGCGTGATACTGTGCGGATCGCGAGCGGGGATCCGCTTTTGTGGACACAGATTTTAACCGCCAACAGCGAGCCTATTGTGGCGCTGCTGGAGGGCGTGCAGCGTGATTTGGCGGGGCTTCTGGAC
The DNA here is from genome assembly GCF_018531145.1 of Canibacter zhuwentaonis. Lineage (GTDB taxonomy): Bacteria > Actinomycetota > Actinomycetes > Actinomycetales > Microbacteriaceae > Canibacter > Canibacter zhuwentaonis. The sequence continues at coordinate 107,445 of NZ_JAHDSZ010000005.1, forward strand.
GCGTTGCGTGATCCTGAAGCGCGCGGGGCGCGGCGGCAAATTGCAACCCTGCTTGCCGCGGGTGGCGACGGGGCGAGCAGAATCCCGGGCAAACACGGCACCAGTAACACTTTTGAGCAGCTCACCGTGATTATAGACGACCGCCCGGGCCAGCTGGCGCAGCTTTTCACCGATCTCGAGGAGCTAGAAATCAACATGGAGGATATGCGGCTCGAGCACTCGCCGGGCGCGCAAATCGGGTTTATTGAAATTTGTGTGCTGCCGGAGGCTAAAGAGCGCGCGGTTGCGGGGCTCACTGAGAGATCCTGGCGGATCGTATAGGCGGGAAAAATAGATGACAGACCGCATTAACGAAAAAAATACCGCGCAAAACGCCGCAAAACCGGAGCTAAAAAAGCTTGCACCGGGAGCAGAGACTGTGCTGGTGGCAATTGACGGACCCGCGGGGAGCGGTAAATCTAGCGTGGCTAAGGCATCCGCTGTCCTGCTCGGATACGGCACACTCGACACCGGAGCTGCCTACCGCGCGCTCACCCTGCATTTAATGCAACAGGGCGTTGATGCCGTGTGCGAAGCGGCGGTGCTGGAGGCGCTCGCTGCGGTCGAGATTGACCTGCCGTTTGCCGCCACCTACCCTGTGCGGCTCAACGGCACTGACGTGAGCGCGCAAATTCGCACCGCCGAGGTGACCTCGCGGGTGTCTAAAATAACAGGATATGCGAGCGTGCGCGCGGCGCTTAACGAGCGGTTCCGGCGGCGGGTGGCGACTAGCCAGATCGCCGGGGTTGTTATAGAGGGGCGTGATATTACGAGCGTTGTCGCGCCCGATGCACCGGTGCGTATTATTTTAACGGCGGATGCGGCTGTGCGCGCGGCGCGGCGCCAGGGCGAACTGTCGCACTTGTCGGTTGCGCAGGTGCAAGCGGATCTGCTTGTGCGCGATGCGAAAGATATGCAGAACGTGGATTTTATGAATCCGCTGCCCGGGGTAGAGCTGATTGACACGAGCGAAATGAACTTTGCGCAGGCAGTCGCAGCGGTTGTGCAGTGCGTGCGAGCTAAGCTTGCGGGCTAGTGCGGGGTGGCGCGAATAGCGCGCGAGAGCGCGTGCCGAGACGTGTTTGTTTGACTGTGTGCGAGCGTGTGGGAGCTTTGAGCTGTGCGCACCTGCGGGCGCACCTGCGCGGCGATTGGTTGAGCGTGGCGAGCATACGGGCGCGGGCGAGCGCTCAAACAGTTCGCGGTAGAATCTATAGCAGTTTTAGAATTGAGGAAAGATGACTGAGGGTCAAAACAAAAACAATTTTAGCGGTCAAGAGCTGTCAGATGCCACGGCTGATAGCGCCGCGGTCAATAGCGCCGTGCTTGATAATAACGCGCGCGATAACGCCACCGCCGATAACACTGAGGTGGCAGAGTTTGATTCCACCGCGCTTAATGACGCTGTAACGCCCGAAGAGCGCACCCGCGTGCTGCGCGAAAATCTGAGCGGTTTTGAGCTTGACGAAACAGATTTTCAGCTGCTTAGTGAGATGGATCCTGACGATTCTGAAATAAGCTTTGAAAATCCGCCGGTTGTTGCGATTGTGGGGCGCCCCAACGTGGGTAAATCCGCGCTGGTAAACAGAATTATCGGGCGGCGTGAGGCCGTTGTTGAAGACGTTCCCGGGGTGACGCGCGACCGCGTGCGATACGCGGCAAACTGGCAGGACCGCAACTTCACGCTGGTTGATACCGGCGGCTGGGAGCCGGACGCGCGCGGTATCGACCGCTCTGTAGCCGATCAGGCAGAAATTGCAATAGAGCTGTGCGATGCGGTGCTGTTCGTGGTTGACAGTCGCGTCGGTGCAACAGCTACTGACGAGCGTGTTGTGCAGTTGCTGCGGCGCGCCAAAAAGCCCGTTTTCCTGGTTGCTAACAAGGTTGACGACGCGGTTTTTGAGCCAGAAACCGCCTCTTTATGGGGGCTGGGGCTGGGCGAGCCATATCCGGTTTCTGCCCTGCACGGCAGGGGTGTGGCGGATCTGCTCGACGCTGTTATGCGCAAACTGCCGCGCGAGTCGGCGTATGGGGATCCGCTATTGTGCGGACCGCGGCGGGTTGCCCTGCTGGGTCGCCCTAACGTGGGCAAATCAAGCCTGCTTAACAGAGCCGCTGGCGCAGAGCGCGTTGTTGTGAACGATATTGCGGGCACTACCCGTGACCCCGTTGATGAGCAGGTCGAAATTGCCGGGCGCGTGTGGACATTTGTTGATACCGCCGGGATTCGCCGCCGCGTCAACCAGCAGCGCGGAGCTGATTTTTACGCCTCACTGCGCACCGCCGCGGCCCTTGAGAAGGCCGAGGTTGCGGTGATGCTGATTGATGTGACCGAGCCGATCAGCGATCAGGATTTGCGGATTATCGATCTTGTGCTGGAGTCGGGCAGGGCGCTTGTGCTCGCGTTTAACAAGTGGGATTTGCTCGATGACGACCGCCGCCGCTATCTGGAGCGCGAAATTGAGCAGGATCTCGATCACGTGGCGTGGGCGCCACGGGTTAACATTTCCGCGCGCACCGGGCGGCACATGGAGAAGCTCGTGCCGGCGCTTGAAGCCGCTCTCGAGTCGTGGGATCAGCGGATCCCCACCGCGAAGTTTAACGCGTTTTTGGCGGAGTTGGTACAGGAGCATCCGCATCCGCTGCGGGGCGGGAAACAGCCGCGCGTGCTGTTTGGCACGCAGGCGGCCAATCGCCCGCCAACCTTTGTGCTGTTTACAACGGGCTTTTTAGATCCGCAGTATCGTCGGTTTATTCAGCGCCGACTGCGCGAGCGCTACAGCTTTGAGGGTTCGCCGATTGTGCTGAATATGCGCATTCGCGAGAAGCGGCAGCGCCGGTAGTTAACGCCGTGCAGTTGGTGCGCGGTGCTGTGGTTATTAGGCGCTGGTCGCTTGTTGTGTGAGGATGTTATGAATCGCTGTGTTATGTTGCTGTGTGGTGCGAGCAGTAGCAGGGGTGCTGTGAGCTACTGCGCGGCGGGTTTTTCCTGTGCGGCGGTTGCGATGTGCTGCCAGAGGGTTTTAGCGCCCTGAGTGCGCGCACCGATGCTTGTGACGCGCGATTTTAGCTCCCTGTCGCTTGTGCACACGGTTACCGTGTAGTTTTCGCTAATTAAAGCCTGCACCTGGTGTACTAGTTCATCGTCGCCGCTGCCCGCAGCCTGTGCGATTTGTGTATGCTGCGCGGTTGCGGGGGTGTTCTCAGCCGCGACCTCGACCGCACTGTTGGCCGCGCCCTCTGTAACCACAATCCAGCGCGGATAACACCTGTGCATTCCGGGCGCACTAAGCCCGCTTATTCCGCACAGTTCTGGGGGAACACCCGCCGGGAGCGTTGCTGTGAGCTGCGCAATGAAATCCGCTGTAGCTTTGCCGCGATCGCGCCACCAGCCGTTTGGCATCGCGCCAATCACGTTTGCCGCATCGACCACAATTGCGTGGCGGCTCTCAAAGAGCGGCAGCAGGTGCGGCAGTGCTTGTGCGAAATTGGGATGCAGCGGATAATCGGGCAGCTCATGCTTTGGAATCCACCTAAAATCAAGGCTCTCCCAGTCGAGCGGAGTAGCTTCGGCGGTGCTATCTGCGAGCGCAATTATTGTTGTGTAATGCCACCCGCCTTTGTTGACACGGTGCGCGTAGAGCGGGGTGAGGCTTTGCGGGGCGATGCCGCACTCTTCGGCGACCTCGCGCAGCGCTGCGGTGAGGCTGTTTTCGGAGCGGTGTCTGGCACCGCCGGGAATACCCCAGGTGTTGCCAGCAGCGGTGCGGGGTGAGCGGTGTTGCAGCAGAAATCCGCGCGACGGATCGTAGGCGAGCACTCCTGCTGCGCCGTATTTGCCCCAGTATTGTGCGCCGTCGGCGGCTGTTACCCAGGCATCTCCCGATTCTGATAAAGCTAGCCTGTGTTCACCCGTATTGCTCATGTCACAATTCTATACGGGTGAGGTTTAGGTGCTGCGCGGGTGAAGTGGGGTGTTATGCGGGCGAGGTCGGGGTAATGAGCGGACAAAATAGCGGCGCTGCGCGGATGCGGCAGGGATGCTGTGCGGATACGCTATAAGGACGAGATAGCGGCGCTATACGAGCGAGATGGCGGCGCGATTTGCGCGCCAGCATTGTCAGGCTGACAGGATTTGAACCTGCGACCCCTTGACCCCCAGTCAAGTGCGCTACCAAACTGCGCCACAGCCTGTTACTTTAAAGCATTCAATCTATTTTCGCACAGCGTGGCTCAAAATGCACAACACGCGCTGGTTTTGTGTTTGCTTGTGTGTGAAACAGATGTTTGCCCGGTTATTGTACGTGGCACATTTACGGCAGTGTGTTGCGTGCCCGGTTATTACGTGTGAAGCAGCCTGTTGCGCGTCCTGCGGCTACGTGTGAAGCAGCCTGTTGCGCGCCCTGTGAATCCGTGTGACACACCGGCTTGCTGCCAGTTGCACACCTAAGGGGTGCGTTGTGGGAGCGAGCGTGTGGCGCGTGTATGTGGCGCGCGTCTGGGATCGCGCGTGAAACATCCGCTTCCAACCCGCGCGCGGTACGATAGATACATGGTTGTAAAAGGTTTTGACAAGATGCTGGGCGGTTTGCTCTATCAGCTCTACCAAAACCGTGTGCGCTCGCAAATAGACCCGGCAAACACACCCAAACACGTTGCGGTAATCGTTGACGGCAACCGGCGGTGGGCAAAATTGCGGCTCGCGGAGGCTGCCGCAGCGGGGCATCGCGCGGGGGCGCAAAAAATTCCCGAGTTTCTGAAGTGGTGTGAGAGCGCCAACGTTGCCACGGTGACGCTGTATCTGCTCTCAACCGACAATCTCACCGGTCGCGCCAGCGAAGAGCTGCAGGACCTGTTCTTGATTATCGCCGAGCTGGCAAAAACCCTGGCGGGTAACAAAAATTGGCGGGTGAAGCACGTTGGTGATGTGTCCCTGCTACCTGTGGAGCTAACCGCAGCGCTGCAGGATGCTGAGCGAGCTAATCCTCACGCAACCGGGCTGCACGTGAATCTCGCAGTGGGTTACGGCGGTCGCAGCGAGATCACCGCAGCGGTGCACGCAGCGGTGCAAAGATACCGCGAGCGCGGCGGCGAACTTGACGATCTGGCCAGCTGGCTAACACCCGAGCGCATAGGTGAGCACCTGTGGACGGGCGGGCAGGCGGATCCTGAGCTGATTATCAGAACCTCTGGTGAACAGCGGCTCAGTGATTTTATGATCTGGCAGGCTGCGCACTCGGAGTTTTACTTTGTTGAGGCGCTTTATCCTGATCTGCGCGAGGTTGATTTATTGCGCGCGCTGCGTGATTTTTCGCGCAGGCGGCGGCGTTTTGGAGCTTAGCTGAGAATGAAATACGAACTGCGGCATTTGCCAGATTTGCAGGGTCAGAAAGTCTTTGTCACGGGTGCGAGCGGTAACCTGGGCGCAGCAGTGGCAGCAATTTTTATGTTGCGTGGCGCGCGGGTGGTGTTGCACGCAAGCAGTGCCGCCTCCGCGCAAAAAGTGCGCGTCGGGGTGTGTGCGGCGTGCGAAAAATACGGCGCTGCGGCGGGTGCGGTTGGTGAGCGGTGCGCCGCTGCGCGCGGGGCTGCTGACGTGCCCCAGAGTGGCAGCGGATGCGTCAGGGCTGTCGCTGCGGGCGGGGTTGCTGATCAACCTCAGAGCGGCATCGGCTGCTTGGATGATTTGCCCGAAAATGTTGCTGCGGGCAGGGGTCTTGAGGATCCGCCAATTATTGTTGCTGATTTTGCAAAGCCCGAGCTGATTACCGCGGTGGTTCAGTCTGCGGCGTGTGAGCTGGGTGCAATAACCGGGATTGTGAACTGCGTCGGATGGCAGGCGGTGCACGAGTATAACGAGCTAGACAGCGCTGTCTGGCGGCAAATGTTTGACATTAATGTCACCGCGGCGCACGAGCTGACGCGCGCGGCGGCGCGGCTGATGACTCCCGGCGGGTGGTTGACGCACATCGCTTCGATTGAGGGGCTGCGTCCGGCGGTCGGACACGCGCACTACGCGAGCAGCAAAGCGGCGCTGATTATGCAGGCACGCGCGGCGGCGCTGGAGCTGGGCGGGCGGCGGATTCGCGTGAACACGGTTTCACCCGGGCTGATATCGCGCGAGGGAATCGCCGAGCAGTGGCCGAGCGGCGTTGCCAGCTGGCAACGACACGCTCCGCTTGGCAGACTGGTTGAAGCGAGCGATGTTGCGGCGGCGTGCGTGATGCTGGCGAGCTGCGCGGCGGGCGCGATAACGGGGCAAAATATTGTTGTTGATTGCGGTATGAGCGCAACACTCGGCTGGTAAGGAGAGCAAAAATGAGCGAAAACACACAGGGTGTGGGCGCTGCTAGTGAGCAGGGTGAGAGCTGGACTAGCGAGTGGGGCACTGTTAGCGCACAGAGCACGAGCTGCGCTAACACACAGGGCACATACTGTGACACCCCCGTAACAGTGCTACGGGCTGATGCTCTAATAACTAAACAGCGCACCGTCTGCAACGCCGAGCTCTGGTTTGCAGATGGCAAAATAATCGCGGTGGGTGAGCAGCGCAAGCTCGGTGATCCGCCAGCCAATTCCGTTGTAAAAGACCTCGCAGGCAGGGTGCTAATGCCCGGGCTAGCCAACGGACACACCCACTCGGCAATGACCCTGCAGCGCGGGGTTGATGACGATAACGGGTTTATGCCCTGGCTGGCGCAGGTGCAGGCGTTCGAGCAGCACCTCACTCACGACGACGTGCGCGCTGGCTTGGAACTGGCGATGCTCGAGATGATTGCGACGGGCACGGTCGCTTTTGCCGACATGTACTACTGGGATTACGAGCTTTTGGAGACCGTGCGCCGGGCGGGTATGAGAGTTGCCGCAGCGGTTGCTGTAACAACCCCCGACGCTTCCATGTTTCCAGGTGTGACCTCGCGCACGGGTGCGGCCGAGCTGGCGCACACCGCGAAGCTTGCTGAGCACTATGCAAACAGCGGGCAAATTATTGTGCACTACGGTCCGCACGCGCCGTATTCTGTGCCGCGCGAGTATTTCGAGCAGATCATCGCGCTTTCTAAGCAGAGCGGGATTCCCATTCACACTCATATTGCCGAGTCGCCCGCAGAAACCGAGCAGATGCTAGCGCGCACCGGCTTGCACCCCGCAAGTTATATGCGTGAGCTGGGGCTGTTTGAGGTGCGCACGCTTGCGGCGCACTGCGTCTGCCTGGAGCCGCAGGAGATCGCGGATATGGTAGCTGCGCAGGTTACGCTGTCGCATAACCCGGTGTCGAATCTGAAGCTGGGTAACGGGGTTGCTATGTTTCCGGAGTGGCTGGCGGCGGGGGCGAAAGTTAGCCTGGGCACTGATTCTGTGGCGAGCAATAATTCGCTCGATTTGTTTGAGGAGATGAAACTGGCAACTGTGCTACACCGTGGCGCGCGGCAGGATTCTACCGCGGTGACGTCGCGTGAGGTGTTTAACGTGGCAACCGCGGGTGGTGCGCGGGCGATCGGGTTTGCGCAGTCTGGCGAGCTTGAGGTTGGAATGCAGGCGGATATTATTGCGCTCGATGTGACGGGTATTAATGCGATTCCGCACGATAATCTACTCTCGCACATTGTGTTTGCCGCGAGTGGACGCGATGTTTGCGAGGTGTGGGTTGCTGGGCGGCATCTTTACAGCGAGGGTCGCTATTTGACACTTGATGCGGCGGATATTAAAGTCCGAGCCGCAGCCAGCGCGGCTCGCTTACGAGAGCTGAGCGGGGTTTAGGCTGCTGGTGATTGCCAAAAGCTGATTTGTCTAATGACGAATATATGGAAAGGGTTGATCAGATTTCACTGTAGCTAGCGTTGTAGCGTTGAAAGATGAAGGCTATATGAATTAGTTGCTCACTTTGTGGGTGACTTTTTATCGTGATTGATGCATTATTTTGTGTCGGTTTGGTTTGTTGTGTTGGGTGCGTGGGTAGTGTTTTGGTTTAGTGGGTTTGTGACGGGTGCTGGCAGTGTGCGGCTGTGTATGGTGGGGTTTTTACAAGGTGTGGTTTTGTGTCGGTTTAGTGTTTATTTTGCTGGTTGTGTGTATTGGGGGTTTTGTTTTAGTGGGTTTGGTGCGGGTGTTGGTGGTGTGTAGGGGGTTGTTTGGTTTGACTTTTCCGGGGGGGGGTAGTTTTAATGGTGGTTTATTTTGGATGTTAGGGTCTGAAGCTCTTAATAGGGGTGTTTGTTTGGAGGTTGTTTTGACTGGTGTGGTTTCTTTGCTGTTGCAGGCACGGGGTGTTGTTTCAAACATTCTCACACTGGTGCTGGTGTTCAGCACACTAGTTAGTGCGCAAACAGGGCAAACCGTTGCTGGGGTGGGTGTTGCAGCCGGGCAAAACACCATGCTGCAAGCTGGTGGTGAACCTGTTAAACCCACCACAACTACCGGCAGCCTGCCAGGCAACACTGGTGCAAACAACACAAGCAAAACCAAACCAGCAGCAAACCCCCCGCACACTACACAACTGCCGGCCGGAATAAACCGCACCACAGTTTTGGAGCAAATAGTTAAAAGTGTAACAACAACTGATAAACGATCATATTTTCCCGGTGAAGCGGTTAATATAAAGGTAACAACAGACTATAACCAAGCAAAAACCTATCTGATAGACCAGCTGAAGCAGATGTATGGGGAAAATTATGATCTTACAGTTAGGGTGAATATTCAACTACCCGCCGGGTTTGCAATATCACAGGAAACACTAACTAGAGGTCCTTTCTTGAAGAATTGCACAGGGGGGTTTGATTTATCTTGCTCATTAAAGGATTATCAGTTTTCCTATAACAGGATGTCACACTCGGTTGCAGCTAGTTTTAAGGTGTATCCTGGTTTTGTTAATGATGCGGGGTTTTTTGATTCTATTTCAATAAAGGGTACTGCCACGAATGTGGTTAATGTGGATCATCGGGTTGCTACTACTGTTTCTGGAGATATTCAGTTTCGTGCCGATAAAACTGGTGTTAGCCCTAATCCTTTCGGTCATTATGACACTTTCACTGGTATTCCTTCCGAAGCCACGTTTCGGGTTATTTCTCGTAAAACGGTGTTGAAGGCTTCGTTTCAGCCTGTGGGGCTTACTGAAGGACAGGTTGTTGTAAGAGGTGATGTTGTGTGTACTTTTCCTGGTGGCCAGCCAAGCAGGAAAACTTTGATGTTTACTCTGAAACACAACGAGCTAGCAAACGGCAGGTGGGATAGGGTGTTGCATGACATGGTTGATGTGGGTAGTAATTGTACTGTGACTCTTAACAAGGGTATGGTTTCTGCTGGTTGGAGATGGAAAACGAATACACCTATTGTGGTAACAGAATCAAACATCACCAGCCAACGTACTGCTCAAATACGGTTGGAGGTTGAGCGGATTCCTGTTGATGTTGCGGTTACTGCTGCTGGTGGTGGTGTGAGTGTTAATGGTGGTGGGTCTGTGGCTGTGTCGTTTGTGGTAGCAGCTAGTGGGAACGAGGCAAGTAATGTGCCTGTTACTATTCAGCTACCAAAGGACGGGTTTGTGAAAACAAACGCCACAGACAACTCGACGTGTACCACCACAGGGCGTGCTATGTGCCCTGCCAGGTGGGTGTACAACGCAAACAGTCACACGGTGACAGCAACTATACCGCGGATTCCTGCTGGGGGTAGTGTTACGGTGACTGTTACAGGTGAGGCTGGGTTGTTTGAGGCTAACAGCCGTGATTTTACAGCTTCTGCGATGTCTGCGTTTGCTGATGCTAACCAGGGTAATAATAGGGCTAGTCAGAAAGTTACTGTTAAGAATAAGCGGGTTGCTGTTTCGCTTGTGTTGCAGCCTGTGGGGGATTACCCCACCAGTGGTGTTGT
>NZ_JAHDSZ010000006.1 GCF_018531145.1 Canibacter zhuwentaonis
TCACTGCAACCACTAGCGCGACGTTTACAGACGCTAACCAGGGAAATAACACTTCAAGAACGCAGTTTAATGTCACAAACAAGAGGGTCACAGTCTCGCTTATTGTCAGAGTGGGTTTGTAGCGCGTGCTGGCAGTGTGCGGCTGTGTATGGTGGGGTTTTACAAGGTGTGGTTTTGTGCTGGTTTAGTGTTTATCATGCCAGTTGTACAAGAGTGGCGAGGTTATGGGGTTTAACTCTCCAGGAAGAGTGCTAGAACAGCCCGCTCTCTCCTTATATAGTCTAGAAACCAGCCAATCCAACCCTGTGCTTCAACACCCAACAGGCAGCTGGCTAAAACAACCACACCACCCGCCGGTGTTAGCCAGCCTATAGGTGCTGACACCCGAGCTGCCACCCCACCCGCTCGCCTGTTGCTTCTGCTTGTGGGGTGTTACACGCGAGCCTGTAACCGTCGGCGTGCCACAAGCCCGGCTGCAACACCAGCTGCAAGCACGCCAGCTCCGGTTAAATACAGCCAGTCGGACGCGACACCACCGGTGAGTGGTAACGGTGGTGCAACAGCCACAAACTTACCACCCACAACAAACCAAATACCCCAAAAAAATGGGGGTCACGTAAACACGCAATCCTTTTTGTTTGCGTCTCGCACGGGCGTGTGCTGTTGTTTGTGAGCTTGTGTTGGTGTGTGAGCATATGGTGACGCGTGGAGTGTGGGGTGCTCGGGTGGGGCGCTCTTTTTGTGCCTTTGCGGGTTTGTTGGTGTGGGGCTGGTTTTGTTGTTGGGGTGGTTTGTTTGGGTGTTCTCTTGTTATGGGGGTTCTTTATTTGTTGGCGTGTGTTTGAGACTGTGGGTGAGTTTCCTATGCCGGGTGTTGTTAGTGTTACAGGAAGTGTTGTGTGTAACACTGATCCTAGATGGAATAAAGATTTTAGTTTTGATTTTGGTTATGCTTATTTACAGGGTAGGCGGGTTTCGAGGTTGTTTTCTGATCAGGTATGGTCGGGTAGTGATTGTGTTGTGACTGTTTATAAGGGTGATACTCCTGCTGGTTGGGTGTGGATGGATAAAACTCCTGTTGTGTTAAATCAGAGGAATGTTCAAGCTGCTGGTGGTGTTTTAGTTGGGTTGGATGTTGTGCGTGTTCTAGTTAACGCTCCGCCGTTGCTGTTTACTGGTGGTGTTGCGTCTGACTGGGTGTATTTAACTGGTGTGGGTGTGCTTGTGGCTGGTGTTGTGGCTGGGCTTGTGGTGCGTCGCCGGTTACGGGCTGAAGCACAGGGCAGTTAAACCGGGCTGTTTTATAGGTTAAGAAGGGGTGTGTGGACTGTTTAGTTCACACACCCTGTAGCAGAGTTGCGAGGCTGCATCAGGGCTGAAACAGTGGGGTTATTTGCAAATGTTGCGCCTGGCTGCAAAATCTGTTTTTGCGCGGAAAATCCCACGATTTTATGGGATAAAAAATTAGTGTCATAGGGGTGTATTAGGATTAATTCCACAGCTTTTGGAAGGCTCGAGAGTTATTCCAGATTTGATATTGTTTGCGTATTGTACTAATTTTGTAGCATGTGTAACTGAAAATGCACGTGTCTTATATATGTAAGGCTAATACTAATTAATGTTTAAGGAGTGGGTTATGCAAAAATCCCCTTACGGCAAAAGAGCTAAGTGTTTGGGCGCAGTAGCGTTCCTTTCACTTACTCTTTCTGCTCTAAATCCCGCTGCCGCGTTCGCAGAGTCCGGGGTTGCAACCGAAGAAGAAAATAAGCAGCAACTCGAGCAGCAGGTTTCTGCCGGTGGTGACGTTGCTTACGCGCCAGGGGCGGAAGGTTTTGTTGCAGCAGCTCGTGAGCTGCTGCAGAAAGACACGGTGCAACAGCAGGTGCCTAGCGAAGAGGAAGAGCAGGATGCGCCAGTAACCGAGCAAAATCCTGCAGAGTTTACGGAAGCACAAGCGGAGGTTCCTAATCCGCTTGATTTCGCTAGTCAGAAGCCTGATCCCGATAGCTTCTTGATCCCACAGGCTGCAGAGCGTTACAAAACCACCGCTGGCGATTACAAGATTGGGCAGCCACTTTCTGGTGGCAAGGCTAATGGCGCAGTTGTTTCAGGTCTTGAGAGCTACTACGATCAGTTAGTTAATTGGGGCAGCTGCAAAGGCTTCAGCCCAACAAATGACTCTTCGTTTGACAATGCTGCTCTCCAGTGCGGATATTTGATCGTGCCTGTTAACTACTCAAACCCTACGGGCCCAACCGCAGCTATTGCGCTGTTGAAAGTTCCAGCAAAAAAGCCTGATGAAAAGATCGGCACGGTTTTTGTTGATCCTGGCGGACCTGGCGGATCAGGCGTTTCAACCGCTGTCGCTATGTTTGATGCAACTGGCGAACTGCGTGACCGCTTTGACATTGTAGGCTTTGATCCGCGTGGCGTTGCAGCTTCGCTACCGATGATTCGTTGCAAATCTTCAGCTGCTTTTGACGCACAGCGCGGCGGCAGTGATGAGCTTAAAGCAGCGGATCTCGATAAGATCTTGAAGCACAACACAGAAGAGTGCTACAAGAACACAGGCAAGGGCTTCAATGTTAGCGGCGAAACTTTCATCAATAACGTGGGCACAACAAACGTTGTTAAAGACCTTGACATTGCTCGTTCAGCAGTGGGAGACAAGAAACTCAGCTATCTGGGTTACTCTTATGGTACTTCTATTGGTTACCATTACGCAAAGCAGTTTCCTGATAACATTCGCGCGCTAGTGCTTGACGGCGTTGTAAACCCGCTTCAAAATAATCCTGAGCTTGAAAAGAAATACTCTGAGTACACCAAAAACGTAGTTGGAGATCAGAATCTTTCATCAGAGCTTACACAGATTCAGGGATTCCAGGCTACATTCGAGCAGTTCTTGAAAGCCTGCGTTAAAGGCTTTAACAACAGACCTTGTGCGCTCGGTACCTCGACAGACACGAAAGTGCTGTTCGCAGAATATCAGAAGATCGTGCAAAAAGCTTGGGGTGCTAAAACTTATCAGACAAAAGAGGCTAAGCCACGTGCGGTTAGCTTCAACGACACCATTACAGGTGTAATCCTTGCGATGTACGGTGAGCACCTGTGGTCATACTTGAACATAGCTCTTCAGCAGCTGAAAGAGAGCAACGACGGCAGCACCATTATGTTGCTTGCTGACACGTACTATTCGCGTAACCCCTCCACAGGTCTCTATGGTTACGATGACTCTGCCTTTCAGACAATCTGGTGCAACGACAACGGTCAGGACATTAAGCATGACGATGCCAAAGTCATTGCTGAAGCTAAGAAGCGTTACGAACTAGCTCCTTTTACGGATCCGGGTCGTGATGCCAGCGGTAAACAGCGCGGTCTCGAGCCAGCAGCTGACTGGTGCACTTACTACAAGGTTAAAGATACCTTGCCACAGGGTGAAGAGCTAAAGGCTATGCCTAATATCCTTTACATCTCAACCACTTACGACTCTGCAACCCCTTATCAGGATGGTATTGTTGCGGCAGCTGTGACCGGCGCTACCGTACTGTCAGCTGTTGGTAACAGCCACACTTCGTACTATCCAGGAACTGGTGATTGCGTTGAAGAAATAACCAACCGTTATTTCGTTGACCTTATTGCTCCAACGGATATTACAGGAGCTACAGACGTTGACACTAAAGACATCTATTCAAGGGTAGTTAAGGGAAATCAGTGTCGGGTTGATTCTTTCCGTGCAGTTCCTAAACTGACCGTGAAAGAGGTGCAGCCAGCGGGTGGTGTAGCTGAGGTTTTAGCTACCGGTCTTGTTCGCAACACCGCTTACACCCTTGCTTTGCCTGAGGGATACGTTGCGGCTGAAGAAGGCGGCAATACGGTTGTTGCTGACGTAAACGGCGTGGCAATATTCCGTGTTAAACTTGCTGAGGGCTCAAAGCGTGGCGCGGCTGAATTCAAAGTTGCGCCAGCTGAAGGTGAGATCACCGATCCTCTGGTGACTGCAACAGCTACGTTGGAGCTGTTCACTGACGCTCCTGTTGTAGCACCTGATGTAACAGTTCCTGTGTCGTCTGAGAAGAAAGATGACGTTGCGAAAATCGCTAAAGACAAGAAACTAGTAAACACCGGTGGTGGCGACATTGCGCTTCCGCTACTGATTGCTGGTGGACTGCTGGTGGTCGGAGCTGGTAGCGTACTAGTTGCGCGCCGCAGGTCAGCAAAAGCATAGCCTTTAAAGTTAGGTTGCCTTAAGGTTCTATTGCTTAGGTTATAGAATCAAAACGGTAAAAGCCGGGTGGGATACTATACCGCCCGGCTTTCGCTGTGTGTTATGTTGTTGTGTGAAAGCGGATGCCACGCGCAATGGTGCGCCCGCAGAAAAGGGGCGCAGAAATAGTCACCGGTTGCGGAAGAAGTGCTTCAGCCTTGAAAAAGAGATGTCCACCGGAGAAGAAGGCATTACGCCTTAGGCAAATTATCGGAGTTGCAAAAAGGTCTCGATAGTTGCAGCAACTATCAACACCTTTTAATTTGAGAGTTAGCTTTAAGCTTAAGGGGTTAGCCGCGTGGGTCCGCGGAACAAGAAAGTGGTTTCACGAATAGAACTTTGCCCCAGCATGAGCATCAGCACGCGCGCAAGACCCATACCAAAACCGCCGTGAGGAGGCACTCCGTATTTAAAGAAGTTCAGATAAAAATCTATTTCATCAAGATCCATGCCCTTTTCTAGTGCCTGCTTCTTAATTACCTCAATGCGATGCTCACGCTGTGCGCCGGTAGAAATCTCAACACCCCGATAAATAAGGTCATAACTGCGAGTGAGGTCATCGTTGTCTTCGTGACGCATATGGTAGAACGGGCGAATAGAGCTTGCGTAGTCTGTTAGGAAAACAAAATCGTGGCCGTGCTTTTCTTTCACATATGCGAAAATCTGGCGTTCACCCTCGGGATCCATATCAGCATCACTGCGCGGCACCTCGTAGCCTCGCGACTTCACAATCTCCTTCGCCTCAGCTAGCGGAATACGCGGGAACGGTGCTGTCGGCACTTCAAGCTTAACGCCTAAGAGCTTCGCGATCTGATCGCCATGCTTTTCTTTAACCGCAGTGATACCCGCAACCATCAGCTCTTCGTGCAATTGCATAACATCTTCGTGAGTTTCAATCCAGCTAAACTCACAGTCAATGCTCGTGAACTCGGTTGCGTGCCTAGAGGTGAAAGACGGGTCTGCTCGGAAAGCGGTGCCAACCTCAAAAATGCCGCTAAGCCCTGCGGCCTGCGCCATCTGCTTGAACAGCTGCGGGCTTTGCGCCAGATATGCGGTTGTGTCAAAGTATTCTAGGCTGAACAGCTCGGCGCGGCTCTCGGATGCGCTCGCCATCAGCTTAGGAGTATGCACCTCAATAAATCCGCGCTCAAGCCAAACTTCGCGCAGGGCGTGCTCGAAAGTTGTTTGCACCTTAAAAATCAAGGCTTGCTCGGGACGCCGCAAATCGAGAAAGCGCCAATCCATCCGCACATCGATTGCGCTGTCGGGTTTCACAGGAGTCTCGGGGATAGCGGCAGAAACAACTTCAAACTTTGCGATTTGAATCTCAACCCCGCCGAGTTTTACGTGCTCGTTATGCTCAAGCTCGCCGGTAACAACAACAAAGCTACCGTTTGCAACCTCACTAATTGCCTGTGTTAGCTCAAAATTAGCGGTTTTTTTAGCATCCGCCTCGCTATCGAGTTCGCGCACAACTCTGCCGTTTACAAGCTGCACCGCCCCCGATTCGTCACGTAGCACAACGAACTGCACGTGTCGTTGGTCGCGCACTTTTTCAACCCAGCCGGCAACGGTAACGGTGCTCGCTTCAAGACCGCTTAATTCTGAAATAAGAACTCGATTAATCATTTGGCAATTTTACCACGCAGCCGCTTGAAAACTGCGAGAAATAGGGCGTTTGGGGCGGATGAGTGGGGCGGATCTGTTGGGCGGTTGGCTGGTGTAGGGTGCGGCGTGTACTGATATAGTGCGTAGAGATGGCGCGTAGAGATGGCGCGCAGAGATGGCGAGCAGATATGGCGAGCAGAGATGGCGAGCAGAGAATGGTGCGCAAAGATGGCACGTAGAGGTGTACGGTCCCTCGAGAAGGCGCTGCGCGGGGTGGGCATACGATGCGTGCAGATGTTAGGAGGCTAAGGAGGTAGCGCGATGGCAGAGGTGTATGGTCTTGCGCGGGGCGCAGTGCGGCGCAGTGCGGTGTAATGTAGTGTGTGCAGAGATGGCGCGGCGGTGCGTGCCGAGCAAAACTCGGGCTCGGCTATATTAGGCACTTTTTCAGCCCTCTTGCGTAGGCTGTATAGTGTGATAAAGCATAACAAAAACTCGCGGTTTGTGCACCTGGTGCGGCACGGCGAAGTAGATAACCCCGAGGGTGTTCTGTACGGCAGAATACCCGGTTTTAAGCTGAGCGAGCGCGGGCACATGATGGCGCAGCTCGCGGCAGATCACCTGGCAGATTCCGGGCGTAAAATTGGTGCCCTATACGCCTCGCCGCTGTTGCGTGCGCAGCAGTCGGCGCAGCCGTTTGCCGAAAAGTTCGGGCTTGAGGTAAACTCCGCGGGTGCCCTGATTGAGCCGAAAAACAAGTTCGAGGGAATGCGCACTCGCGGTGTGCGGGCGGCGCTGCAAGACCCCGCGCAGTGGCCGAAGCTGTGGAATCCGCTGCTGCCCAGCTGGGGCGAGCCGTATGCGCGCATTGCCCGCAGAGCCACCCGCTTCATGGATTACGCGCTGCAAGAGGTCGAGGCGTGCCAGATTCCGGGCGATGTTGTGTTGGTCAGCCACCAGGCTGTGATCTGGGTCGCGCACCGTAAGCTTAACGGTCTGCCGTTGCCGCACAATCCCGCCAAGCGACGGTGCGAGCTGTCGAGCGTCACAACCTTTGAAAAACGCTATGGTAGATGGCGCGAAGTCGCCTACGTGAGCCCCGCGCAGGGGTTGATTGTCAGTGGTAAAGACACGGGGGCGGTCTAATGAAAAAGCGGATCACAAGCTGTGCAATACTCACCGTGTTGGTGCTGTGCGGGCTTGCCGGGTGCTCAGCTGAGGAGTCGCTGAGCAAAATCACTAATCAGAACAACACCGGATACGTCGCCGGTGACGGCACGACAGTGTCGATTCCTGCCGAGCAGCGCACAATAACTGCCAAGTTTGCGGGCAAAACTGCCGACGGCGCAGAGCTCACCGACGCAGATTTTAGGGGATCGGTGACGGTAGTTAATTTCTGGTATGCAGGGTGCGCCCCCTGCCGCGCGGAAGCCACTGATTTCGCCGCCGCAGCGCACTCGTTTGAGCCTGAAAATGTGAAGTTTTTGGGCGTTAACACGCGTGATCAGGCGGCTCAGGCGACACAGTTTGAGCAGGAGTTTGGCGTGCCGTATCCGTCGATTATCGACGCTGCCAACGGGCGAGCTGTGCAGGCGGCTTTCGCGGGCATTGCGACGCTCAACTCGACACCAACAACGCTCGTGCTTGATAAGGAGGGGCGGGTTGCGCACCGGGTTGTCGGGCAGATTGCGGGCAAATCTCACCTCGAAACCTTGATCAAAGAAACTCTGCAAGAAAACTAGTGACGCGAGCGCCCAAATGCAAGAGCTGATCAGAGACGGGGCAATATTGCCGGCGCTTTTTGTGGCGTTCCTGGCGGGCGCGCTCTCGTTCTTTTCGCCCTGCGTGCTGCCGCTTGTGCCGGGCTATCTGGCATATGTTGGCGGATCGGCGGGTTACTTTGCAGTAGGCGGCGCGGCAGGTGGTGCGGTAAGTGGCGCAATAGGCAACACAGTGGGTGCTGTGGGAGACCGTGCGGCAGATAGCGCGCCGGGCAGTGTAACAGGTGGCATAACGGGAAACGCGCCGGGCCGCGCAGCAGACAACGTGGTCGCCGCGCGCCGTGCGAAGCTCCGGGTGTTTGCGGGGGCTGTGCTGTTTGTGCTCGGTTTCAGTGTGGTTTTTGTGGGTTTTTTCACGGTTTCAGCGGCTTTTGGAGCCTGGCTTATTAGTTACGAAAACGTCATAATGCGGGTTTTGGGCGCGGTTATAATTCTGTTGGGGCTTGCTTTTGTGGGGCTTATTAATCCGCTGCAAAAAACCCGCAAATTGAACTTGCAGCCCGCGACGGGGATTGCTAGCGCTCCGGTTTTGGGAGTCGCGTTCGCACTCGGCTGGAGCCCCTGCATAGGTCCGACCCTGAGCGTGATTCTAGCACTCAGCCTGCAAGAAGGCGGGGCGGGGCGGGGCACTCTGCTTGGCGTCTGCTACTGCCTGGGGCTCGGCGTCCCGTTTGTGCTGGTCGCGACGGGCTTTGCGTTTATGGCGAGCACGGTGCGCTGGGTTCGAAAATATCTGAAACAGATAAACTTTGCCAGCGGTGCTTTGCTAATCTTAATAGGTTTGCTGATGCTAACGGGGCTGTGGACGCAGCTAACCTACGCAATGCAGGCGTGGATCAGCGATTTCACGCCCGCGTTATGAGCTGGGAGCGGTGATTTATGATGTCTAGACCACACGATTACGACGACGGCTCGCCGGCCGCTGCTCGCCGAGAAACTGCGCCGCGGCCACTGGGTTTTGTGGGTTGGGCGCGCTGGGCCTGGCGCGGGCTGAGCAGCATGAAAGTCGCTCTGGTGCTGTTGTTGCTGCTCGCGATTGCGGCAATTCCCGGCTCGCTCGTACCTCAGCGCGGCGCGGATCCTAACGGCGTGGCGCAGTTTCGCAGTGACCACCCCGAGCTGTTTAAGGTTTTAGATGCATTCCCGATCCAGGCGTTCGATGTTTACGCATCGGTATGGTTTTCGGCAATATATTTGCTGCTGTTTATTTCACTGATCGCGTGTATCACGCCTCGCACGCTGCACCATCTGCGGGCTTTGCGGGCGGATCCGCCCCTCACCCCGTCACGGCTTAACCGCATGGTGGGATTTACCGAGCTGCGGCTCTCTAACTCGGCGGCGAGCGCGGCAGTAGTGCAGCAGAAAGCGCGCGAAATTATTGCGCACGCAAAATCGTTGCTCAAGAAACAGGGGTATCGGGTTGTTGTGCGCGAGCGCGGTCGCGGCGTGCGCTGCGCGGGCGAACTCTCGGATGCAGCAGAGCAAAGCCTTGGCGAGCTTTCGGTCGCAGCGGAACGCGGGTACTTGCGCGAAACGGGCAACCTGTTGTTTCACGCGGGGCTTGTCGGGGTGCTGGTGTTTGTCGCCGTCGGCAGCGGCGTGAAGTTTAACGGGCAAAAAGCCCTGCACGAGGGCGAAACCATGGTGAACGCGCTAATAGATTACGATTCGGCTAATTCTGGGCGTTATTTTGATCCGCAAACGCTCGATCCGTTTCGAGTCAGGCTCGACAAGTTCGAGGTGGATTATGTGCGCCCCGACGAGGGTGACCGCAGTTCGATCGGTTTTGCTAAGGACTATCGCGCGAAAGTCACAGTTGTTGACCGCGACGGCTCGTCACGGCAGGAGACTATCCGCGTTAATCACCCGCTGCGCGTCAATAACACACACCTGTATTTGACCGCTAACGGTTACGCGCCGCGGATTGTTGTGCGTGATGCTGAGGGCAAAATCGTGTTTGCCGAGAACGTGCTGTTTATTCCGCAGGATCAAAATCTCACCTCGCTCGGGGTTGTGAAGGTGCCGCACGGGCTGAGTTACGACGGCTCTGCAACGCAGCTGGGACTGCGCGGGTTCTTCTACCCGACCAAGGTTGACACCTCTTTGGGCGCGTTCACTTCGGCATACCCTGACCTTGAGAATCCGCTGCTCACGCTCGATGTTTTCGTTGGTGATCTGGGTATTAACGAGGGCATTCCAAAATCGGTATATGCTCTGGATGTTGCCAAAATGCAGCAGCTCGCGGGGCGGGGAGTGGATCAACCTGCGCTGCAGCTAAAAATCGGGCAGACCGCCCAGTTGCCGCAGCAGATGGGCACGGTTACGCTTGAGGCCGCGCCCAGATATGCAGCATTTGAAATTATGCGCGACCCGACCGCGGTGGGTGTTTTGGGCTCGTCTGTTATTGCGATTGGCGGGCTTGTGGTGTCGCTGTTTGTGCCGCGTCGCAGAATGTGGGTTAAGACCGTGGTTTGTGATGACGGCACGCTTGCGGTGCAGTATGCGGGGCTTGCGCGCGGTGATGATCCCACGCTTGAGAGCGCCGTTGCGCAGCTTGTCGCCAAGCACCGTTACTGTTTCTAAGTGTGATTAGTAGCCGCGCTCTGATTTGTCGTGTGAAAACCCGGTAAAATCGTACCGCAGCGCAACACCCTGTGGTGAACTTAGCAGCATCACGTCAACTAAAACCGCGCCTTTATGCGCGTTTGCCCCGGAGCATAAACCACAGGAGCACAGCCGTTTTTAACGACCTAGAGCTCGTTAAAAACCGAGGTGGTTTTTGCGGGAGCGGGATCTGCTGCCTGCTCGTTCTCGCTAAAGTTCAGCGCAACCGAGTTCATGCAGTAGCGGTCGCCCGTGGGCGTGCCAAAACCGTCGGGAAAAACGTGACCGAGGTGCGATCCACAAGCAGCGCAGCGTACTTCGGTACGGGTACGATTTAGCGAGTTGTCTTCTAGTAGCTCAACCGCCTCGGGTCGCACAACCTGGTAGAAGCTCGGCCAGCCGCAGCCGGAGTCAAACTTCGTGCCGCTCTGGAAAAGTTCGGCGTTACACCCCGCGCACCGGTACAGCCCGTCACGCGACTCGTGCAGTAGCTTGCCCGTGCCGGGTGCTTCGGTGCCAGCCTCGCGCAGAATGCGGTACTCTTCGGGGCTGAGTTGCGCGCGCCATTCGGCGTCGGTTTTCTCAACTTTTTTGCCAGTTTCGCTCACGATGGTCACTCCTTGAGGTTGAATTAGTTTGTGTGTTCAATTTTAGCTGCTGTTTTGACCTTGGTGATCCTCTGCTTAATATTTAACACTTGCATAAAACATCTGATGAGAGCACAATAGAAGGGTAAGTTTTTTGCTCGCGGTAGTTAGGTTTATTTTTTATGCGGCTAAATTTCCACAGGTTACGTGGCAAACTCGAAGCTGTGCTGCTCGCGTTTTTGCTTGTTGGCGCGTCCACGCTGCTGGCGCATCCAGCATTGGCGCAAAATGCCGCAACCACTGCTACGATCACAGCTGGCGCAAGACCCGCAGGGCAGCTGGAGTGGCTGGTTTCGGAGAGCCTGCAGCGAGAGTTCCAGACCACCGGCGGCGGGATAGTGGTGGATGGTAAATACGCGACACTGCAGGGCGCAGGAGCTGTTAAGCAAATAAGTTTCACGCAGGTTTCCGGGGGCGTTTGGAATCCTGCCAACAACATCGGCGAGGTGCACTATTACGGTAGCGCGCTTTTGCACAGCGGCACAAAGCCTGTGAGCAGCGTTGCAGTTAGGGATCCGCGAATAATTTCTGCGGATGGTAAAAAAGCCGTGCTCACGGCGCTCGGTGCGCGCGATGCGAGCGGAGCTGAAAAGCGCGTCACGATAGCGGAGCTAGACCTTGCCGCAGCAAAACCTAAGGTTTTAGCGAATGGTGTTATCGTTTTTGCTAGTGTGCCCGCGCAAGTTGCGGCGAATGCTGAGGCTGCCGCGTTTTTTGCGGGCAAGCACCGACCCGGGCACGAACTTGCCGCGCTCACTTTCTCAGTGGGCAACGCGGTTACGGTTGATGCTGCCGGGCTGCATCCGGCACAGCCTGGGTCAACACCGACACCAGCACCGCCGGACGGTTCGGATGATAGCGCGGGGCAACAGCCTGCCGCGCCAGCTGATCCGCCAGCTACCGATGGTAACTCAAACCCCGCCGGTGTGCCAGGATTTACCGGCAAAGCCGCCGTGGGCTCTTTAACGTGGGGCGTGCGCGAGACTTTCAGATACTATCTTTATGAGGGTCCAGCTCACGGTTTTGCGACCGTTGATGGCGAGCATGCCACGCGCATTAGTATTGGTGCGGGTCGGCACGAAGAGCTGTACCGATTCACGCAGGCTCCTAACACAAAATGGGATGCGGTAGCTAGCACCGGCGCGGTTGAGTATGCCGGAGTGGTTAATTTTAAGGGTCACCAGGGTGTCGGTACCGCAAATCCTGAAGCTTATGCGCTCGATGTGTCACTTGTGAATCCGCGGATCACCTCGCGCGATGGTAAAATCGCGGTGCTGTCAGTTGTGAACTATGACGAGCGGCTCAATGTTGCTGAGCTTGATTTGGCATCCGCTAAAAAAACTATCGATAGCGCGGCGGGCACTGTGACGTACACGGGAGTTGCTGCCAAGCTCACGAGTGACGGCGCGAAAGTTTTCTTCCAAAGCTTTTATCCGGTCGGCGAAAAGCTGCAGGATCTCACCTTTGTTGTGGGCTCTGCTGCAATAGCAGCTGCGGCTCCCGTGCCGGACACGAAAATAACCGCCCCCACGGGCACAGCTCCAACAGATGCGGAGCTGCCAAAGCCTGCGGCGGGAGCGGACGCGGTAAGCCAGAACGCCGGCTCGCTGGTGTGGGGCACCTCAACCTCGTTTGCGCGATACGTTGGTGAGGGGTATGTTGCCGGGCGCGCAACCCTTGTAAACACCGGTGGGCGCGTTACTGCCCGGGGTGTTTGCGGCAGCGTGGGCGAGTATGTGTTCCCGCAGTCGAGCCGTGATTTTGATTTTAATTCTGAAACCGGCACGGTCGCTTACAGCGGAATTATAAACTTCTGGGCGCATCACGGGCGGCTGAACCAGAGCCTGGTCAACCCCGTGATTAAGGTGCTAAATCAGCGTGAAGCTGAGCTTTATGTGAACGATACTTTCTGGGGGTTAATTGATTTAAACGGCGTTAAAAAAATCAGGTCCGGTAATAAAATCACCTGGCAGAATGCTCATTTTGTGCAGGGTTCTGGGGCGAATGCGTTTTTGAAGAGCGATTTTGATAGCAAGCAGCGGATACGCTTTGATCAAACCCTTAGCTTTACAGTTGGCGATAACGGCACGCCTGCTGGTTGCGGTACGGGCGGTAGCAGCTATGACCCTGCCGCTAAGCGACAGGCAGCCAGTGAGGCTAAGCAGAAAGAGGCGCTCGCTAAGGCTGCCGAGCAGGCTAAGCAAAAGCCCGAGGCGAAAAAGCAGCAAACAACTGTTTATAACGCTCAGGAGGCTGCCGAAGATGAGCCCGCGCAGACTAGTTACGAACTGTGGCTGTGGCTTGCTGCCGGGGTGCTTGTTGTAGGCGCGGCGGTTACCGCTGTTGCGGCGGCAAGGCGCTTAAAATAGCGTGTGCGTGAACGCCAGCGCGCGTGTAAGAGAGCGTGTGAACGCGCGTGTGAGTGCGCGACAAAACTTATTGGAGGAGAGTTATGCGAATTAGAAACTGTTTAGCTGTTACCGCGGTTGTGCTGGCTGGTGCGCTGGGAGTTGCGCCCGCGAGCGCTGATTCCCTGCAGCGTCCGGGAGGTGTTGTGCCTGCCACTACAGTTGCCGGTGCTGGCATATTCGTTATGGCGGGTGTATCCGACGGCTCTGGTGCGGCTGCGGCGCGGACGGGAGCATCCGCCACCAATGTGCGCTCAGCAGAGGTCGGCGTCTATGCCAGGCAAACCGAGTGCGCAATTTCCGGCGGGGTTATTAAGTGGGGCGTGCGCGAGAGTTTCCGCTCTTACATCTCGGGCAGTATCGCAAACGGCGAGTGGAACACCTCCGAGGGTGCCGACTATCAAACACCAAACTTTATTTTCAGTAACGGATCGGGCACGGTAACAGACGGTAATGCCGAAGCGAAGTTCCCCGGTAAAGTGCACTTTACCGGGCATGATGGTGTGCTTGATTTAACAATTTCCAACCCGACGGTTGAGATTCTGAACGCGGAGGAGGGTGTGCTCTACGCTGATTTGCGTTCAAACGACACCGAGGGCAAGGTTGCGGTTGATATTGAGCAAATTAAACTCGCCGCAATTGACTTGCGCGGCGCACTAAAAGCGGAGGCTGACACCCTGGTGTTGGAGCAGGCCAAGGTTACTCTAACAGAGGCGGGCGCTGCCGGGTTTGGTGGTTTTTACACAGCCGGTGAGGCGCTGGACCCGCTGAACATGACCGCAGTGGTTGCCGGTTGCGGTAAATCTCTCATTGGTGAGGCTGCGCCAGCGACCGCAACACCAGAAAAAGCGCAGCAGCCAGCCACAACCGAGGCAAAAGACACCGCGAGCGCTGAGATGCCGTGGACGCCAATTGCAATAGGCGGCGTTGCGCTGCTTATTATCGGTGTCTCTGCGGGCGTGCTCTTAAGCCGTAAAAAACCGGCAGAAACATCCGCTGGCGAATAAGCACCGCCGCAATCGATAATTGCGGGGGCGATTTCGAGTGTGTGCTCGTGTGCGATTGGGCTACGAGGGTTGTCTCGAGTGCGTGTCCGCACGGTCAGGCACTATAAAACAAGCGCGAGCCGTTTGATAACGCTAACCTGCGCGGGCACACGCTAAAAGCCACCGCTGCCGAGCAGTTCTACGCGGCTGGGCGCTAGCGAATAGGCAGCACGAGCGGTTCGCCCGTAACAGGGTTGGGCACTACCTCAACGGGGGTGTTGTACACCTTGCTGATAATATCCGCTGTGAGCACCTGCTGCGGTTCGCCAACAGCCCACAGCAGCCCGTCACGCAGCAGCGCGATGCGCGTTGCATAATAGGCGGCAAGGTTGAGATCGTGCAGCACAACAAGCACCGCCATACCGTGCGCGGCAAGGTCGCTCACTGTTTGTAGCAGCGCCTCCTGATGTTTCAAATCAAGAGCCGCAGTGGGTTCGTCGAGCATCACAACACCGGTGCGGGTTGCTAGAGTGCGGGCAAAACTAACGCGCGCGCGCTCGCCACCAGAGAGCGACGGCACTCTGCGCTCCGCGAGATGCTGCACCTCGGCAAGCTGCATTGAATCGCGGATAATCATCTCATCATTGGTGTCCGCCGTAGTTCCCTGCCACGGGGCACGCCCCATTTCCACAACCTCAATTGTGGTGAATGGAAAAGAAAGCTGATGCTCCTGCAGCATAACACTGCGTTGGCGGCTCATTTCGCGGAGATTCCAGCTGCGCAGCGGGGTGCCGAGCATTGACACATTGCCGCCGTCAGGCTCGTATTCGCCCGCGAGCGCTGAGAGCAGCGTCGACTTGCCAGCTCCGTTAGGGCCGAGCAGTGCTAAAACCTCACCGGCGCGTAAATCGATCGTGATGTCTTTTAGCAGGGTTTTACCGCCGCGCTCAACGCGCAGATGGTTCGCTTCGATAACGCTTTCTTGAATTTCGAGCGGTGCTGGTAAAAGCACTTGCTTTTTTGGCATTAACCCCATCCGCCAGCCTGTTTTCTTGTTTTGCGCAACATCCAGAAGAAGAATGGACCGCCGAGCAAGCTTGTGAGCATACCGATTGGTAGCTCTGTGAGCGGCATTATTGTGCGGCTGCCCAGATCGGCAAGGGTCAAGAGCAGCGCGCCGCCGAGCGCGCTGGTAATAACAAGTGGCAGGTGCGCAGGACCAAGAATCATGCGCATTAGGTGCGGAATCACAAGCCCCACAAATGCGATAATGCCGGTGAACGCAACCGCCGCGCCGACGATTACGGCAACTATAATGATTACGCTGATGCGCAGTGTTTCAACTTGCACCCCGAGATGCCTCGCGTTGCGCTCACCGAGCGAGAGTAGATCGAGCCTGCGCGAGATGTGAAAACTGTAAAAAATCGCGCATATAAGGGCAATTGTGACGATTGTAACCTGGCTCCAGCGCGCGCCTGAAATTGAACCCAGCTGCCAAAACACAAGCTGCTCGCGAGCGCTGGTGTCGCCCAGGTATGTGAGCAGGGCAATTCCCGCGCCGCACACTGCGTTTACCGCAATTCCCGTGAGTACGAGCGTTACAACCTCGGTGCGTCCGCTCGCGCGGCTCATAAAATACACCACGAGGGTTGCAATAAGCCCGGTTATTGCGGCGGCAGCGGCGATAGTCCAGATACCAAAAATTGTGACCCCAAAAACTATAGTAAAACCAGCCCCTAGTGCTGCGCCGCTACTGACACCAACGATGCTCGGCTCGGCTAGTGGATTACCAAAAATCGCCTGCATTAAAAGCCCTGCCAGCGCGAGAGCCGCGCCAACAATTGCGGCGAGCACAACGCGCGGAAAGCGGATAGACCAGAGCGTGTTATACAACCGCAGATCGGCCGGCTCACCATCAAGATTAACGCCGATTTTCTCGAGTAGAATATCAAGCACACTGTGCGGTGTTATTGCGAGTTGCCCGTTTAGCACCGAGAGCGCGAACGCTCCAATTAGCAGCACAATCAAAACACCCGCGAGTATGCTTGTGAGCATGACTTTGGGTCTGCCGGGCGAAATCTCTGCTGTCATGGTTAGCTATCAGTTTACCCTATCCATCTGTTGATTCTTAGGGTAGGCTGACTGGGT
This sequence comes from Canibacter zhuwentaonis, assembly GCF_018531145.1. Classification (GTDB taxonomy): domain Bacteria; phylum Actinomycetota; class Actinomycetes; order Actinomycetales; family Microbacteriaceae; genus Canibacter; species Canibacter zhuwentaonis. The sequence goes on from NZ_JAHDSZ010000006.1 coordinate 16,447, forward strand.
AGAATCTATTTGCCAGGTGGCTAGTAGGTTATAATCGGCACTGCTAAGAGATAGGGTATTTGTGAGTGTAACTAAAAAATTGTACGGGCGCGCTCGCGTAGCGTGCGTTTTTATGGCCATTACGCTATTGCTCGCGGGCTGTGCTCAGGGTGGGCATGGAGCATCCGCTGGCGAAGCTGCGGGGTTACCTCCGCTTGCTGAGATTGCCGCGGCAGCAAACCCGGCAGCGCTTAGCGGTCCAACGAGTGTGCCCGCCGCGCACTCTGCAATTGAGCCGATAACCAAAAACCCGCAGCCTCAACTGCCCGCCAAGGTGTTGTCGGTGCCACGCACGGGCAACGCAGAGGTAATAGTTAAGAGCGTTGAGCGGATCGTACCGCTCTCACTCACCGGCGCGGTTGCCGATTACGTGCAGGCGTACGGCTTCGCCAATAACATTGTGGGGCGCGATATTTCAACCAGCATCCCAGGTCGTGACGAGCAGATTCCCGTTGTTACAAGGGGCGGGCATAGCGTTGATGCCGAGTCGGTGCTGTCGCTCAACCCAACCCTCGTGATAACAGATGGCACCGTTGGCCCAGCTGATGTGATCGCGCAGCTGGCGGATGCCGGGGTTGCGGTGGTGTATGTTGATCCGGCAGCAAGCTATGAAGAGAGCTACAAGCAGGCGGAACAGGTGGCTGCTGCGCTCGGCGTGCCAGAGCTGGCGGAGCAGGTGATTTCAAGAGCCCGCGCGGCGATTACAGCTAAAGAAGCCGAGATTGCGCGGCTGCGCCCGAATGATGAGGGCAAGATTCCAAGCGCCGCTTTTCTGTATATGCGCGGCGCTGGTATTTTTTACCTGTTTGGGGAGGGCAGTGGCATTGACGCGCTGTTTGCGTCGCTGGGTGTGAAAGATGTTGCTAAACAAATCGGCTGGCAGGGGCAGCGCCCGATGAACGATGAGGCGCTTGTTTCTGCGGATCCGCAAGTGCTGGTTGTGATGACAAAGGGGCTTGCAAGCGTGGGCGGTGTTGATGGGATGCTCACAACGCACCCCGCAACCGCGCTAACAACTGCCGGGAAGAATCGGCGCGTAATTGATGTGCCGGATACGGCGCTGTTCACGAGCGCGGTGCGAGTGCCGCAGGTGCTTGACGGGCTGGCACGCGCGTTTTACGCACCCGAGTCTTTGCCCGCGTCAAAAGCTACCAAGTAGTCGGCTAATATTGGAGATATGGCAGAAAACTCAAAAATTAGCAGCGATCGTTTTGATGAGATGCCAATTGGCGGTGTTAAGGGTGCCAGATTAGGTGCTCACCGTGCCGCGCCTAAAACTCGCTACACCGGGCGCTGGGTGCTCGCGGTGCTCGTGATGACGGTTGTTTTCGCCTCCGCTGGAATCGTTTTTATCAGTATACAGGGCGCTGAGAAAACTGTTTTTTCTGACGCTGCGGTGCGCACTTTTGACCGCATTGAGGCGCAGAAACCTGCTACGCCCGAGCCTGAGACGCCGCCCGCAGCACCAGAGCTTGCCGATAAGGTAGACCCGAATCGTTCGGTTGCGGTTGTGAATGCCTCGCAGGTTGCCGGGCTTGCGCGGAGCGTGGCTAATCACGTTAAAGAAAATTCGCTGGGCATGATTGGTGTTGTTGGTAACGCAGAGCGCGGATCTGACGAGGTGTCTCGGGTGTATCATGTGCTACCTGAGCACGCTGAAGCGGCTCGCGCTTTGGCGCGCGAGCTAGGCGGGCTTGAGGTTGTTGAGAGTCGTGATTATGCCAGTTATGGTGCTGATTTGGTGGTTGTTTTGGAAGGTGGCTATGCAGGACCGGGTGCTCCTGAGCGCGCTGCGCCTTAGCGAGCTTACTTTGCCAGCTTGCGTGGCGGGACTGTGCGGTGAGCGCTTGTTTGACGGGGTTGCGTTCAGTGATCCTGCCTTAGAAAACCGCGCCTGGTGCAAGCGCTAGCTGTGAATTAGCACATAACCGATCCGCTTTGATGGCACTCTCAGGTGGAGAGTGCCAGAATTGATGTTAGCACTCACAATTCCAGAGTGCTAACCGCTCTGGAATTTTTATAACCCGAGTGAAAAACTATTAATTAGCAGAAAGGTACAGTTAAATGTCAAAGATAATTGCGTTTGATGAAGAAGCACGCCGCGGTCTTGAGCGGGGTCTTAATACGCTTGCCGACGCGGTTAAAGTGACGCTCGGCCCGCGCGGTCGCAACGTTGTGCTAGAGAAGAAGTGGGGCGCCCCTATTATTACCAATGACGGCGTTTCCATTGCTAAAGAGATCGAGCTTGACGATCCGTATGAAAAAATCGGCGCGGAGCTTGTGAAAGAGGTAGCTAAGAAAACCGATGATGTTGCGGGCGATGGAACAACAACAGCAACCGTGCTGGCTCAGGCGCTTGTGCGTGAAGGTCTGCGTAACGTTGCTGCGGGAAGTGACCCGATCGCGATTAAGCGCGGCATTGAAAAGGCTGTTGCTGCTATCAACAAGCAGCTGTTGAGCGATGCTAAAGAGATCGAAACAATCGAGCAGATTGCGGCCACCGCTTCAATTTCTGCGGCGGATCCTGAGATTGGTCGCCTAATCGCTGAGGCAATCGACAAGGTTGGCAAAGAGGGTGTTGTGACGGTTGAAGAGTCAAATACTTTTGGCACAGAGCTTGAGCTTACCGAGGGTATGCGCTTTGACAAGGGTTTCTTGTCGGCGTACTTTGTGACCGACGCAGATCGTCAAGAGGTGGTTTTTGAAGATCCTTACATTTTGATTGTTAATGGCAAGGTTTCTAATATTAAAGATCTTGTGCAGGTTGTTGAGCAGGTTATGCAGTCCGGCAAACAGCTTGTTTTGATTGCCGAAGATGTTGAGGGCGAAGCGCTCGCAACTCTTGTGCTGAACAAGATTCGCGGTATTTTCAAGTCGGTTGCTGTTAAAGCTCCCGGTTTTGGCGATCGCCGCAAAGCTATGCTGCAAGATATCGCAGTGCTTACGGGCGGTCAGGTGATCTCTGAAGAGGTTGGCTTGAAGCTTGAGAGCGCAACGCTCGACCTGCTCGGCACCGCGCGCAAGGTGATTATCACTAAAGATGAGACCACAATTGTGCAGGGTGGCGGTGAGCAGGAAGCGATTGACGGTCGCGTGTCACAGATCCGCCGCGAGCTTGAAAACACCGATAGCGAGTATGATCGCGAGAAGCTGCAGGAGCGGCTTGCAAAACTTGCCGGTGGTGTTGCTGTTATCAAAGCTGGTGCTGCAACCGAGGTTGAGCTGAAAGAGCGCAAGCACCGCATTGAAGACGCTATTCGCAATGCGAAAGCGGCTGTTGAAGAGGGCGTGCTGCCGGGCGGCGGTGTGTCGTTGATTCAGGCGGGGCGTGCTGTGTATGAGAGCACCAGCTTCGAAGGTGACGAGGCGGTTGGTGCGCGGATCGTGTTTACCGCTGTTGAAGCGCCGCTGCGTCAGATTGCGCAGAACGCGGGGCTTGAGCCAGGTGTTGTTGTGGATCGTGTTGCGCAGCTCGAGCAGGGCTTTGGGCTTAACGCGGCAACGGGCGAGTATGGCAACCTTGTTGAGCAAGGTATTCTTGACCCGGCTAAGGTGACACGCTCGGCGCTGCAGAACGCCGCGTCAATTGCGGGTCTGTTCTTGACCACAGAGGCGGTTGTTGCTGAGAAGCCAGAGCCTGCTAGCGCAGCTCCTGCTGATCCTGGCGCCGGAATGGATTTCTAGGTAACTAGAACTTAGAGGGGGCTTTAGAACCCGTGGGATACTTCCCACGGGTTCTTTTGCGCGTTTGCGGGGTGTTTTGTGGCGCTGTGCTCGGCTGAGAGTGTGTCTAGATGGTGTTTATGGAGCGTTTGGTGCACAATGTAGCCGAGTGCGTCTGTAGTGCGTTTTCGCGCGCCTGCGGGGCGTTTGTGTGTGCGAGGTTATTTGGATTTGACTTTTGCGGGGGGGGGGGGGGTAACCTAATCTATTAATCTGCTCCTGTGCGGGTTTGTTGGTGTTTTGCTGTTGCTTGCTACTGTTTTTGATTATTTTAGGAGATCGTATGAATCTTAAAAAATTTGCGGCCATTGTCGCATTGCCTGCCTTGGTTGCTGGCGGGCTGATTCTCACGCAGCCAGCTAACGCTGCTGCGCCCGGTGACATTAACCCGGGCGCTACAGGCTCAATTACCGTGCACAAGCATGAAGAACCCTCTGGGACTAAAGGTGTTGCTGGTGACGGTCAGCAAAAGCCCGTTGCTCCTGAGAAACCACTTCAGGGCGCGATGTTTAGCGTACAAAAAATTAGTGGCGTTGATCTTACAACTCGCGAAGGTTGGGAAAATGTTAATAACGTTGCGACTATGCTCAACGCCGGAGTCAATCCCGCGCTAGAGGGTGCGCCTGTGACCATGACCACTGGCGCAGATGGTATAGCTACTTTTTCAGGTCTGGCAGTTGGTGCTTATCTAGTTACTGAGACTCAGACGCCTGCGGGCGCTCTTAAAGCTGTAAATCCGTTTATTGTAACTGTGCCAAACCCAAATGGCGCTGACGGTGGCTGGAACTATAACGTTCACGTTTACCCAAAAAACTCGGTGAGTAAAAAACCGGTTAAAGAGTTGGATGATACTACCGCGACAAAGATCGGAGACAATGTAAAGTGGACTGTAACTCAGACGCTTCCTGAGCTTCCAGCGGGCGTAGAGTTTAGCAAAGTTAGCTTTAGTGATACCCTAGTTAACAATCTCCGGTTTGTTGATGGATCCCTTGTCGTAAAAGTTGATGGTCAGGGTGTTGATTTCACAGATATTGTAGCTGGTCAAACTATTACAGCTGAGGTTGATAATCCTGGTAATCTGCGATCAGGTCAGAAAGTTACTTATGAGTTCCAAACTATGATTGCAACGGCGGGCGCGATTAAGAACGTTGCTTCGACAACTGTTGAAACAACCAACGGTGGCAGCTCTACAGATGGCACTACTCCGGTAGATGATCCCACTGTTCCAACCGTAATTATCGGTCATATAAACATTCAGAACTATGTTGCCGATAGTGATAACGCGCCCGGTGGCCCTGTTGCGTTATCCGGTGGTGTTTTCGAGGTTTATAAAGGCGAAGACTGCGCAGGCGGTAAAATCGACGGGCTGGGAGACCTAACCGCTGGCGACAACGGAAAATTAGCTGCTGCTATCGCTCTTAAAGAGGGCAAGTACGGAGTAAAACAGGTTATGGCACCGGTTGGATACGTGCTCAATAACGGATGCATTCCAGTTGCGGTTACAACCGCGAACGCTGCGGATGACCCTGTTTTTGCAACTGTTTACAACAGTAAAGCCACTGTTCCCGCTCTTCCTTTGACCGGTGCGCAAGGTCAGGTAATTCTGCTGGCTGTTGGTGGAGTGCTGGTTCTTGTGGGCCTTGTAGCTGTTGTTGCTGTGCGTTGTAAGCGTGCGCTTGTTGCAAGTAAGTAGTTTGCACAAATAGATGTCTTATTTTTCGTAATAGGTTGAACCCAAAAAGCGGGTGGGTGTTGTGTGATTAGGTTCACGCGGTGCCCACTTTTTGTATTCTGTCCTATATTTATCTTCTAATCCCATTGCCTTTTCCTTTCCTAGCTGCATTTTAAGATTTGACTTTTGCGGGGGGGGGGGGGGTAACCTAATTTATTAATCTGCTCCTGTGCGGGTTTGTTGGTGTTTTGCTGTTGCTTGCTACTGTTTTTGATTATTTTAGGAGATCGTATGAATCTTAAAAAATTTGCGGCCATTGTCGCATTGCCTGCCTTGGTTGCTGGCGGGCTGATTCTCACGCAGCCAGCTAACGCTGCTGCGCCCGGCGACATCGATAAAAACCGGCAAGGCTCGATTGTGATACATAAACACCAGCAGGATGGTACTGCTGGTGCAGCCGGAACGGGTAAACCTGTGACCACGCCTCTTGCTTCAAGGGCAATTGAGGGCGTAACATTTTCGGTACAGAAAATTAATGTGGATCTTACAACCAGCGCGGGATGGCAAAATATCGGAGCTCTAACCGCAACTGCTGCTGCGGGTATGCTAACTGGCAACGCAACTAATGAGACAACTGACGCCAACGGTGACGCTACATTTAGTAATCTCGAAGTTGGCGCTTACCTGGTTACAGAAACTCAGGCTCCTGCCGGTGTAATTAAAGCATCGCCGTTTATTGTTACCGTGCCGCATCCAAACGGTAACGGCGATTGGAACTATGAAGTGCATGTGTACCCAAAAAACTCGGTGACTGAAAAGCCAACTAAGCAGCTGGATTCTACTACCGCCACAAAGGTTGGCGACAAAGTAAAATGGACTGTTACACAGAAACTTCCTGACCTTAAAGCGGGCGCAATGTTCAACGAGGTTAGCTTCCGCGATAATCTCGTTACCAACCTGAAGTATGTTGACAACTCGATGGTTGTAAAAGCTGGACCCGAAGACGCACTCATGGCAGTTAATTTCACTGTGGCTATAGCTGGTCAGGAAGTTTCAGCAGAGGTTGAGGATCCAAGCACTCTTATGTCAGGTCAAATTGTTACATTTGAGTTTGAAACTACAATCGAAGCGGCGGGCGAGATTAAGAACGTTGCTTCGGTAACCGTTAGAGCAACCGACGGTAGTGGCACTACAGATCAAACTCCTCCAATGGATGATCCGGCAGCCCCTGTTCTTATTATCGGACATCTTGACGTTCATAACCTTGTTGAAGGAACCGCTGACGCAATATCTGGTGGCGTATTTGAGGTTTACAGTGGCAATACTTGTGAAGCAGGAAATAAAATCGACGGGCTGGGAAACCTAACCGCTGGCGATAATGGTAAGTTGGCTAAACCAGTTGCTTTGAAAGCGGGAGATTATAGCGTAAAGCAGGTTACAGCTCCGGTTGGGTACACGCTTAACACTGAATGCATCCCTGTTAGCATCACAACCGCTAACCCTGAGAACAACCCTGTTCTTGCAACTGTTTATAACAGCAAAGCTACTGTTCCCGTTCTTCCCTTGACCGGTGCTCAAAGTCAGGTAATTCTACTTGTTGCTGGCGGAGCGCTTGTGGTGGCTGGTTTGGTAGCTGTTGTTGCTGTGCGTCGTAAGCGTGCGCTTGTTGCAAGCAAATAGCTCTGCGACATAAATAAGCTTCCTATTCTCGCTAATAGGTTTAACCAAAAAAGCGGGTGGGTGCTGTGTGATTAGGTTCACACAGCACCCACTTTTTGTTTTTGATCAGTTCTTAATTGAATCTATGATTTGACTTTTCCGGGGGGGGGGGGGTAACCT
>NZ_JAHDSZ010000007.1 GCF_018531145.1 Canibacter zhuwentaonis
GTGCGGGTTTCTAATTGGTTTTACTATTAGGGGTTTTTATGAAGCTTAAAAAAGTAGCGGCTATAGCTGTACTGCCTGCCTTGGTTGCTGGCGGGCTGATTCTCACGCAGCCGGCTAATGCTGCAGCACCCGGTGATATTGACCCGAATCAAACAGGTTCGATTATTGTGCATAAGCATGGAGAGCCGGCGGGTGTTAAAGGAGCCGCTGGAGACGGCAAAGAACAGGCTGTTGCTCCTGAGAAACCACTTCAGGGCGCAATGTTTAGCGTACAAAAAATTAGTGGCGTTGATCTTACAACTCGCGAAGGTTGGCAGCAGCTAGCAGATGTTTCAGCTAAGCTTCAAAACGGTACTACTCCAGCACTAGATGCTATGACTACCGCTGAAACTACGAATATGGACGGTATTGCCAATTTCAGAAATTTGTCAGTTGGCGCTTATCTGGTTACTGAGACTCAGACGCCTGCGGGCGCTCTTAAAAAAGTAAATCCTTTTATTGTTACTGTGCCGCACCCAAACGGTAACGGCGATTGGAACTATAACGTGCACGTGTATCCGAAGAACTCTGTGGTTGAAAAACCAGAGAAATCTTTTGATGATTCTCAGGTTACAAAGCTTGGCGATAAAATCAGGTGGACTGTAACGCAGACGCTGCCTGAGCTTACGCCCGGTGTGATGTTCACAGAGGTTAGTTTTAGTGATACGCTCGCTGCTAACCTGCAGTATGTTGAAGATTCGATGGTTGTAAAAGTTGATGGTGTAGGTGTTGATTTTACAGATGTTATAGCCGGTCAGGATATTTCTGCTGAGGTTACGGAGCCCGGTGTTCTTCAACCGGGTCAGAGGGTTACCTACGAGTTTGACACCATGATTGTAGCAGCGGGTGAAATCAAGAATGTTGCTAACGTAACGGTTGCAACAAGCGACGGTGGCAGCTCTAGAGTTCCAAGCGCTCCATCACCCAACGATCCTTCTGTTCCAAGTATTATTATTGGACATATTAATGTGCAGAACTATGTTACCGGTACTATGACTGCAATATCCGGTGGTGTTTTCGAGGTTTATAAAGGCGAAGACTGCGCAGGCGGTAAAATTGATCTGGGAGTTCTTACTGCTGGAGACGATGGTAGATTGGCTCAGTCGGTGGCTCTTAAAAAGGGTAAATATGGTGTGAGGCAGGTAACTGCTGCTGTTGGATACGTGGCTAGTACTGATTGCGTTTCGGTTGAAGTTGTGGCTGCAAATACTGCGGATGATCCTGTTGTCGCGGTTGTTTATAACAGTAAAGCTACTGTTCCAGTTCTTCCTTTAACTGGCGCGCAAGGTCAAGTGATCATGCTAGTAGCCGGTGGAATGCTCGTGGCTATTGGTCTGGTAACTGTTGTTATAGTATGCAAAAAACGGAGGCTTGCTGAAAACAAGTAACACCGTGTTATAGATAGACTTCCTATTTTCGTTAATAGGTTGAACCAAAAAAGCGGGTGGGTGGTGTGTGACGAAACGTCACACAGCACCCACTTTTTAACATCCAGAATCTTTTGTTAAACAACCCGTTAGTTTGACTTTCTTTATTAAGGTGTTAATCTAGATGGATAGCCGGGTGCTTTTCCGGTTTTGGTGACGGCGGCATTAGTTGCTGTTATCTTATGGTTCAACTAATTTACGAAAATAGGAGATTCTCCATGAGTAGGCATTTGTCTATAAAGGCGAAGAGGGCGGTAGCTATTATTGCGCTGCCTGCTCTTATCGCTGGTGGGCTATTCCTCGCACAGCCGGCTAACGCCGCCGCACCGGGTAATATTGACCCGAAACAAATAGGCTCGATTATTGTGCACAAGAATGAAGAGCACACAACTAAAGGTGATGCTGGCACAGGTAACGTGGCGAATCCTGCTCCTCAGGGTGCAGCGATTAAGGGCGTAACTTTCACAGTTCAAAAGCTTAATCTTGACCTTACGAAAAAAGATGGTTGGGATAGTCTGGCAATGCTAGACGCTGACACAGCTAAAGTACGAGTAGCCGGCGATCTAATCACTAAAGAAACCGATGCTGCCGGGCAAGCAACATTTGATGGTTTAGCTGTTGGTGCTTACCTGGTTACAGAAACTAATGCACCTGCTGGCGTATTTAAAAAAGCCGCTCCTTTCATTGTTACCGTGCCACATCCGAATGGCAACGGAGCATGGAACTATAATGTGCACGTGTACCCAAAGAACTCTGTGAGCAAGGCGCCGACTAAAAAGCTTAAAGATGGTGCTGCTAGCGCTACCAAAATTGGCGATAAAGTAACCTGGATTATCGAGCAGATTTTGCCAGTGCTCTCAAACAATGAAACATTCACCGAGGTTAGCTTCGAAGACCAGCTGCAGGAAAACCTGACCTTCTTGGACGGTGTAGCAATGGTTGATGGTCGAGAAGTTGACTCAACCATTGTTGCCGCAGGTGTTGGAAATAGGACTGTAACAGGTGATATAACCGACCCATCAACCCTGCAAGGAGGTCAGAAGGTTACTTTCGAACTTACGACTTCGATTGACAAACCCGGCAAGTTTACAAACACAGCTGTTGTGAAGATCAAAACTTCTGGAGGTGGCGACAGCTCGCAGCACACTCCTACTCCTGTTCCAGGTGTGGACGATCCTACAGTTCCAACTATTGTTTTCGGATACTTCGATATTTATAAGTATGTTGCAGGCACAACAACCGAGCTGTCTGGAGCAACTTTTGAGCTCTACAAAGGCGCAGATTGTGTAGCGGGTAGCAAAGTTGATCTGCAAGAAATGCTTACAACCATTGACACGGGCAAACTAGTTGCTCCGTTTGCTATTAAAACAGGCGCATACAGTTTGAAAGAGACCTTAGCCCCAGTCGGTTACGTGCTCAGCGATGTTTGCACTGATGTAGTTGTTACAGAGGATAACATCACGATGGATAACCCTGCGATTGCAACTGTTTACAACAGCAAAGCTACCGTTCCTGTTCTTCCTATGACCGGTGCGCAGGGGCAGGTGATCCTGTTGATTGCTGGCGGAGTGCTTGTGCTTGCCGGTGTTGTAGTAGTTGTTGCAGTGCGCAGCAAGCGTCAGACTGTAGCTGCTGAGTAATAACAGCTCACTAGTAACAAAATAGCACGGGTGTTTTGCCCGTGCTATTTTTTAATGTTTAAGATTATTCCGCTTCGCTTATAACCTGCATCAGTACGTGGCCGTTTGCAACCGTCTGCCCAACAGGAGCGTCAACGTTTGTCACAGTGCCATCGTGTGGTGCAAAAATAGACTGCTCCATTTTCATAGCCTCAAGCACGGCAAGCAAATCACCTTTGGCAACGGTTTCACCCTCAGCAACAGTAACTTTTATAACCGTTGCCTGCATTGGCGCAACAACAGCGTTGCCGTCCGCCGCGCTGCTAACACCGTTGCTCTTGCGCCGCGGCGCGGGACCGCGGGTTACGTTCTGATCCGCCTCCGGTAACAGTGTTCTTGGCATTTCAACCTCAATGCGTCGCCCATCCACCTCAACAACAACGGTTTGCCGTTGCGGCACCGCGTGCTGTTCAACAGACTCACCCTGCCACGGCTCAATAGTGTTATTAAACGCGTTTTCTATCCAGAGAGTGTAAACACCAAACATGCCGTCATCAGCGATAAAAGCAGGCTCGTTTACAATCGCACGATGAAACGGCAAAACCGTGGGTAATCCGCTAACCTCAAACTCTGCGAGAGCTCGGCGGCTTCGTTCAAGAGCCTCTGTGCGGGTTTTGCCGGTTACAATAAGCTTTGCGAGCATCGAGTCGAACGCGCCCGTCACCTCATCACCCGTTGTAACACCCGTATCAACTCGCACACCTGGTCCGCTTGCTGGGCGAAAGCGTGTTATGCGCCCCGGAGCTGGTAAGAAATTCTGCCCCGGATCTTCGCCGTTAATGCGGAACTCAAAAGAGTGCCCAAAGGTTACAGGGTCGCTGTAATCGATAACCCCGCCCTCGGCGATTCTAAACTGTTCACGCACCAGATCAATGCCCGTAACCTCTTCAGAAACTGGGTGCTCAACCTGTAGGCGCGTATTAACCTCAAGAAATGAAACTGTGCCGTCTTTTGCGACCAAAAACTCGCAAGTGCCAGCACCAACATAATTAACCTCGCGCAAAATAGCCTTTGATGACTCATAAAGCCGCGTGAGCTGCTCCTGCGTTAAAAACGGCGCGGGAGCTTCCTCAACAAGTTTTTGATGCCGCCGCTGCAAAGAGCAGTCGCGGGTAGAAACAACCACAACGTTGCCGTGCTGATCCGCTAGACACTGGGTTTCAACGTGGCGAGGTTTTTCTAGATACTTTTCAACAAAGCACTCGCCCTGCCCAAAAGCTGCGATAGCCTCGCGGGTTGCCGATTCAAACAGCGAGGGCACCTCTTCGCGGGTGTAAGCGACCTTAAGCCCGCGCCCGCCGCCGCCAAAAGCTGCCTTAATAGCAACGGGCAGCCCGTGCTGGTCGGCAAACTCGAGCACCTCGGCGGCTCCCGTCACCGGGTTGATCGTGCCGGGCGCGAGTGGCGCGCCAACCCGTTCGGCAACGTGTCGCGCCGAAACCTTGTTGCCTAGCAGGTTGATTGCCTCGGGGCTGGGGCCGATCCAGATTAGCCCGGCGTCAATAACAGCCTGCGCAAAATCAGCGTTTTCCGCCAAAAAACCGTACCCGGGGTGTACCGCATCGGCACCAGAGAGCCGGGCAATCTCCAGAATCTTTTTTGCAACCAGGTATGTTTCTGCGCTGGTTGTGCCGTTAAGTTTGTAGGCCTCATCGGCGAGTTTGGCGTGCTGCGCGTCGCGATCCTGGTCGGCATAAACGGCAACTGCCGCAATGCCGCTGTCGTGAGCGGCGCGAATTATGCGCACTGCGATTTCACCGCGATTGGCAATAAGCACTTTACGAATTTTATGCATAGTGACTAGTTTACTGTGTCCGTCTATAATATTAGGGGATAATCGGGTCAAAAGCGGCAGGCGGATCGGGTGCGTCCGCGTTGTGTCCGCGCTTAGAGGGTGTGTTTGTGGCGGGGTAGTCAGCGTCGGGTGGCACCTGCTCTTGTGCAGGGGCGTCCGCGCTTGGGGTGCGGTGCTTGTGCCGAGCTGTGTGCGTGCAGGGTGGTGTGCGCACCCGCGAGGGAGATGCGTATCCGCACCTGTTCAGATTTTTAAGCGTAGCGCAGGTTAAACTTAAACCGTGATAAACAAAGATATTGCCGGTAAAACGTACAGCCTTCTTGCGGGTTATCTTGTGGGGCGTGAAAAGCTGCGCGAGTTCGCCAAAGCGGTTTTGGTCACAAATCCCGTGTATCACGATGTTGCCGCAGCCCAGGCCGCAGGCTATGCTGACCTGGTCGCGTCGCCAACTTTTGCGGTTGTGCTGCAGGAGCGCACGCTCGCGCTGCTGCTGGCGGATGAGAGCGCAAACATAGATTTTTCGCGGGTTGTGCATGGTGAACAGCGCTTCACCTACACGCGCCCGATTGTCGCCGGCGACGAACTCACCGCGCAAATGATGGTGACTTCCGTTAAAGAAATAGCGGGAAATGCGATGGTGACGGCAGAAACCGTAATCACCGATAGCGCAGGAGAGCACGTTGTAACAACTATCTCGAGTCTCGTGGTGCGAGGGGAGTAAAGCTATGAAACCAGAATTTGAGTCGCTTACAGCCGATGCAACAGTGCTCACCCGCGATGTGCAGTTTAGCCGCGACACGCTGGTGCGATACGCTGGCGCCTCGGGTGATTTTAACCCGATCCACTACCGTGATGACTATGCGCAGCGCGTGGGGCTTGACGGGGTTCTCGCGCACGGAATGCTCACAATGGGCGCGGCAAACTCGGTTGTGCTCGATTGGCTGGGCGGTGCGGGATGGATAGCCGACACCCAAACAAGATTCTCCAGGCCAGTGTGGGTTGATGCCGAGCGAGGCGCAACCGTGACGGTCTCGGCGAAAGTGCGAGCGGTGGATGCGGACGCAAAGCGCGCTGATTTTCTGCTGCAGGTTAGCTACGAGGGTAAAACCGCGTTGGTAAAAGCGATTATTACCGTGCAGTTTGTGTAGGCGCAGCCGTTTAATGGTCGCTGAGATGATGCCCTAATGACAGCTGAGATAAACGCTAATGATAGCTGAGATAACGCCCACCTGCTCGCTTGTAAGCGAGGCAGAAATAATCCCCGCCCGTCCGCTCGTAAGCGAAGCTGAGCTGCGCAACACTACCAGTATTGCGCAGCTCACAACAATGCGCGTGGGTGGCGCGTTCGCGGGTCTGACAGTCTGCCGCACCGAACAGGAATTAATCGCCGGAGCTGCCCGTAACTGGGCGAGTGATGAGCCGTGGCTGCTGCTGGGTGGCGGTTCAAACACCGTGGTTAGCGATGCGGGGTATCCAGGCGAGGTCGTGCTGGTGCGCACCGAAGGTATCGAGCCGGTCACTGATCCCGCCCTGCCGAGCGGATCTGTGCGTGTGCGAGTTGCGGCCGGTCACGACTGGGACAGCCTCGTGCGCTGGAGTGTTGAGTGCGGATATGCGGGGCTCGAGGTGCTCTCGGGCATTCCCGGGCTTGCCGGGTCTGCACCGGTACAAAACATCGGCGCGTACGGCGGCGAGCTGGCGCAGGTGCTGCATTCTGTGCGGGTTTATGAGCGCGAGAGCGGGCAGGTGCGTGAGCTGAAAGCGGCGCAGCTCGGGCTCGGATATCGCACCTCCGCTTTTAAGCGCGGCTATGCGGCGGTAATCCTCTCGGTTGATTTGATTTTACGCAATCACAGTGCGCAGCGCGATCCGCTCGCAATGCCCGTTGTTTTTCCGCAATTAGCGACCGTGTTGGGCGTGAAACTGGGCTGTCAGCTGCCGCTACGCCAGGTGCGCGAAGCGGTTTTGCGAGTGCGCGCGGCAAAGGGTATGGTGTGGCAGCTGGCAGACAAAAACAGCTGGTCAGCAGGATCTTTTTTTGTGAATCCGATTGTCAGCCAGGGCTTTGCGCGCGGGCTGCCCGAAAACGCCCCGCGCTATCCGGTAGCTGCGCCGCAGCGCCCTGATTTGGTGACGACTTTTGAGGAGCTTGCTGCGGGGCAGCCGCTGCAGTTGCACTATTTAACGGCGGATATGCTGCAAGACGAACAGGAGGCGGGCGAGCGGGTTAAACTCTCGGCCGCCTGGCTGATTGAGAACGCCGGGGTGCGCCGCGGGTTCAGCCTGCCCGGCTCTGGCGCGGCGGTTTCTGAGCTGCACACTCTCGCGATCACGAATCGCGGATCTGCCACCGCCGCTGATGTCGCCCAGCTGGCGCGGTATATTGTGCAGCTTGTGCAGGCGGAGTTTGGGGTTGTGCTCGTGCCCGAGCCGAATATTTACGGGTTGCAGGTATAGCCGGTGAGTGAGCGTAACGGTGGGGTGGGCGACAGCTTCCCTGGAGCGGGAGGTGTTCTGGGCGCGGGAGGCCGGCAAAATCCGGGCACGCTCCGCCCGGACGCGTCCAGCAGCACGCCTCTCTCATATAGGCGCAACGCGCCACGCCGGGGCGGTTTTTTGCGCGGGCTTAGTCGCCGCGCGAAAATTGTGCTCGTGGCGGGTCTTGTTGTATTCGTAATCGGCGCGGGCAGTCTAACTGCAGAGCTTATCGAGCTGAACAGTAAAAAATCATCGATTGCAGCGGCAGAATCCGCTGCAGACTCCGCCGAGCCAGCATCACCTAAACAAACCAAGTCTGAAAAACCGACCAACCTGGCAGACGCTCCCGAGTGCACCGCCGCGCAGCTCGAAATTGCACCCGTTATTAACGCGGACAGTTTCGCCCCGGGCGATAAGCCCGAGTTTGCGATGACCATAACAAACAAGAGCGAAGCTGCCTGTCAGCGCAATCTCGGCACCTCGCAAATGCTGTTTCAAGTTAGCAGCGGTGGACAGAAAATATGGAGCTCAAAAGACTGCCAAACAAACCCCGATAACCGACCCGTGCTAATTGCTGCGGGACAAACCCTGCAAACCGAGAATCTGGTGTGGCAGCGCACGGTATCCGCTCTCGAAACCTGTGAAGCCGAGCGGGTTGAGGTCGACGGAGAGGGTGCGGCCTATCAGCTGTCAGTGCAGCTGGGCGATATTGCGGGCAGTGAATATAAACAGTTTTTACTCTACTAAATAGGCTAAAATAGCCTATAAGGCGCGACTTGCGCGGTGACTCCAGTGATCGGGGGATCGATGACAACAGACAAAGCGGCTAACGGCCCGCTACGCGGTATTCGCGTTGCTGATTTTTCGAGGGTGCTTGCCGGTCCGCACGCATCCATGCTGCTCGCAGATTTTGGGGCGGATGTAATCAAGATCGAAAGCCCCGAGGGTGACGGTACCAGGCAGTGGGCGCCGCCCGTCAATATGGCAGGGCACAGCACCTACTATGTGAGTGCGAACAGGGGCAAGCGCTCTGTTGTGCTTGACTTGAAAAACCCTGCCGATTTGGAACGAGCCAGAGAGCTCGCCATTTCGGCAGACGTGATTATAGAAAACTTCAAACCCGGCACAATGCAGCGGTTTGGGCTCGACTACGAGAGCGTTAAAAGCGTGAATCCGGGTGTTGTTTACGCGTCAATTTCGGGGTTTGGTGACAAAGCGGGTGCGGCGCTGCCCGGCTATGACCTGCTGGTGCAGGCAGTTGGCGGGCTGATGAGCATAACCGGCGAGCAGCACGGTGAGCCAAACAAAGTCGGGGTTGCGCTGGTCGATATTATTAGCGGGCTTAACGCGGTAATAGGCATTCAGGCGGCGCTGCGTGAGCGTGATAACAATGGCGGATCGGGGCAGTGCGTCAAAATCTCACTGCTCGGCTCGCTGCTGTCGGCGCTCGCAAATCAGGCGAGTTCAACGCTTGAGACGGGCACGCCGCCGCCACGGCTCGGTAATGCGCATCCGAGCATTGCGCCGTACGAAACATTCGTTGTTGGCAACGCCATGCTCGCGGTCGCGGTTGGCACCGACGCGCAGTTTGCGCGGTTTATGGAGTTGTTGGCAGCTCCCGAGGCGGCGCAGGATACGCGCTTTAGTAGTAATGCGGCGCGGGTTATGCACCGTGGCGAGCTGCGCGTGCTGATTGAACGGCAGTTGGTGGCGAGATCCGCTGATGAATGGGTGCGGTTGTGTCAGGAGCGGAAGATTCCCGCTGGTAAAGTGAATAGTGTGCTCGAGGCGCTTACGTACGCAACAGAGTTGGGGCTTTCTCCTGTGGTGTCGCAGGTCGCCACAGATGCGGCCGGCAACCCGGTGACGGTTAAAACCGTTGCGAACCCCATTGAATTTTCGGCAACCCCGGTTGTCTACCACCTCCCGCCGCCACACCTGGGGGAGCATCAAAACCAAACGTGGCTTTCAGAAACCGATTAGAACCTAGGAAAAACTATGACTAAACTAGACGATATTTTTGACGTTGCCAGCCTTGTGACGTCCGAAGAGCGCGAGTGGCAGCTCAAAGCGCGCGAGTTTGCGCAAACAAAAATCGCGCCGATTATTGACCGTGATTTTGAGCAGCGCCGCTTGCCGGCAGAGCTTGTGCCTGAGGTTGGCGCGGCGGGATTCTTCGGTATGTATATGCAGGGCTACGGGCTGGCGGGCGCAACCTCGGTTGCGTACGGGTTGGTGGCGATGGAGTTTGAGGCGGTCGATTCTGGCTTCCGCACAATGCTTAGCGTGCAAGGTTCGCTCGCGATGGGCGCGATCTACAAGTTCGGCTCTGCGGAGCAGAAAAACGAGTGGCTGCCGGCCATGGGTCGCGGCGAAAAAATCGGCTGCTTCGGACTAACTGAGCCGCAGGGCGGATCCGACCCCGCAACTATGATCACCAAAGCGCGCCGTGACGGCGACGAGTGGGTGCTGAACGGTAAAAAGCGGTGGATCGGGCTCGGCACCATTGCGCAGGTTGCTGTGATCTGGGCGCAGGATGAAGAGGGCGTGGTGCGCGGTTTTGTTGTGCCAACCGACACCGCAGGGTATCAGGCCGTGGCGATTGAAAACAAGCTTTCTATGCGCGCTTCTTTGCAGACGGAAATAACCCTTACCGATGTGCGCTTGCCAGCATCGGCTGCGATGCCTAAGGCGGAGGGGCTGGGCGCTGCGTTTAAGTGCCTGAGCGAGGCTCGCTACGGTATTTCATGGGGTGTTATGGGTGCTGCGCGCAACTCGCTCGAGGTGACTCTTGAGCGGGTGCAAAACAGATCCACTTTTGGCTCGCCTCTGGCGGCCAAACAGCTGGTGCAGAGCAAACTCGCCAACTGTGTGCTTGAATACGAGAAAGGGCTGTTGCTGGCGCACTATCTGGGCAGCCTGAAAGACGCTGGCAAGCTGGATTACGCGCAGATCAGCATTGGTAAGCTTAACAACGTGCGCGAGGCGATTAAGATTGTGAGCACCTGTCGCGAGCTGCTCGGCGGCGACGGTATTACGAGTGATTTTCCGGTTATGCGGCACATGGCAAATCTCGAGTCGGTGCGCACCTACGAGGGTACCGATGATATGCACGCGCTGATTATCGGTCGCTCCCTCACCGGACACGCCGCGTTCTAGATCGCGTCGTTCTGGGTTTCCGGAATGCGTTGTTGTGCGGTGCTTATGGTGCTTGCGTTGTTAAGGTGTGCTCGGTGCGCGCTTTGGAATCTGTTCCCGGGTTGCGCCCTGCGCGCACCTAGCGCAAGCCCGACCCGCGCTTTTGCATCCGCTCCTTAGGTCGTGTCGCTAATGTTACGTTTTATGACGTGACCCGGGTGACTTTGGGCGCGTTTTTCGTTAGGCTCTATGCGTAGTAAAAATCGAGTGGATTAATTATGCGGAAATCAAACGAGCTTCTAGTTTTTGCGCACGTCGACGAGGCGAGCGCTTTTCAAGACGTGCCGCACCTGGTGACGGGGGTTGGTAAAATCAATGCGGCAGCCGGGCTTGCGCACCACCTGCACGAGGCGGCGGCGCGGGGGCACGCAATCTCGCGGGTAACTGTGTTTGGCACGGCGGGAATCGTGGCACACGGGCACGACATCGACACAATTGTGCAGGTGACACGCGCCGTGCAGCATGATTTTTCGTTGCCAACACCGGCGCTAACAGCTGGCAAACAGATTTTAGATAGCACCGCAACAATTGCCACGGGTGACGTGTTTGTGAAGAGCGACCGGGAGCGCGAGCGGATCGCCAAACTCGGTGCAACCCTGGTTGATATGGAATCCTATGCCTATCTGCAAACAGCAGCAATTTTTGGGGCGCCGATCCGCATTTTCAAGGTGCCCTCTGATTTTGCTGATGACACGCTAACCGATGCCGACTGGGACGAAATAGTTTTCCTAAAGAGCCAGCAGCTGCGCTATTTTTACGATGAGGTGCTGCCGTTTTTATAGCGTAGCGCTGCCGTTTTGCTGGCAGGTGCTACAGTGAAGCACGGATACTGTTGCGGTGAAGCGTGCGATACCGCACCGCCGCCTTTGCAGCTCCTACAGCGAGCTGCCGCCGTTGGCTGCGGCTTGAAAATCGTGCAGCACCTGCCGGGTCGTTTTAATCTCAACGTGCGGCTTAAACAGCGCCATCACCTGCATTGCGGCGGCACCGTTTTCGGTCGTTGAATGCGCCACCGCGTCGCTCACCACGGTAACATAAACGCCGTCGTCGATAGCGGCAAGCACGGTTGAGATAACACAGCAGTCGGTGGTAACCCCGGTTATAAACAGGTGCGCGCCCTCACCCACGAGTCGTCGCAGAGGTTGCCCCCACTTACTCATTGTTGTGGTTGTTAAAACCCGGTTGGCAGCGAGCGTTGCCGCCATTTTTTGCGCTGCGCCCGTGAGCTCATACTGTGGGTCACTCGCGGGAATATCCGCAAACTGCCAGTGCTCAAAATACTCGCGCCAGCTGTTATTGCGCTTGTTGGCGGGGGTCGGAATCCAGCGGGTGATAACCGTGCGCGCGGCAAACTGCTCTTGTAGCGCCGCGATGTTTTGCCACGCGCTCTCAAAATACAGGGAGCCCCAGGGGGAGCTTTGATCGGCAAAAATATTTTGCGGATCAACAACAAGTAGCCAGCTGTTTGTTACGTTTGCTCTCACTATGTGCTGTCTTTCTGAGCTGAGTGCCGCGCATTAAAACTGCTCGCACAGGGCTTTGCGGGGGGGGGGGGGCTGTAATTGCACGGACGTAGCCTTTTCGTTTTTAACGCTTGAATTTTGTGTGGCGGTAGCGGTGGGATTTGAACCCACGGTGCGGGGTTACCGCACACGACTTTTCGAGAGTCGCACCTTCGGCCGCTCGGACACGCTACCAATCTAGACTATTTTACACCACAGTTTTGTGGGACGGTGCTGCGGGTTTGTGACTGCGCTATTTTCGGGCGGATCGCGCGCTGCGCGCGTCGGGCATTGCCCGCGCATTGAGCATTGCCCCGTGTAGGTGACGTGCCGGGGATGAACCCGCGACCGCGGGTGATGTGTGCGGCTCTGTGCGCGTCCTGTGAGGCGAGCTGTGTGTTCCTTGCGAAGCGGCTTGCGCCCGGCGTGGGCGGCGCACATCCGCTGTCTGCTCAGATTTTTTTACGATTCGGGGGCTATCCTAAAGCCATGAACGTAATTATTGATGCTAAATTTGATCCGGTTCCATCGCTGAGCCAAGAAACCGAGGTTCTTGTCAGCACTACGGCGCCTGCGGAAGCCGCAGTTGCCGTTTTTGTAAACTCTTGCTTAGAATCTGCCGGCGAGCTTGCCTACTCGAGCGCAGAGCTTGCAGCCGCCGGTTTTAAGGGATCCAAAGGCGAAACTCTAATTGTGCCCGGCACGCCAGCGCGGGTGCTCGTCGGGGTTGGCAAGGGCGTAAAATCCGCCGCCGCAGCTCGTAACGCGGTTGCCGCGTTCACGCGCGCTGCCGCTAAATACAGTGAGCTTGCGCTGCCCATGCAGGGGATCACAAACGAAATAGGATCCGCTGCCGCAGCGCAGGCTGCCACAGAGGGCGCGCTGCTCGCGCGCTACGCCTATGAGGCTTTGAAAACCAAAAAACAGCTGGTGCAACTTACAAGCCTCACGCTAATGCCGCATGAGTGCTGCTGCGTTGACGGTATTAAGCGCGGCGTGAAACGCGGTCAGGCTCTTGCGCGCGCTGCGAAACTCGCGCGCGATCTTGGTAACACCCCGCCGCGCCACCTGGGAGCAGAAAAACTAGCTGATGTTGTGGCTGCTTTCGCGCCAAAGTTTGGGCTTGAAGTTGAGGTTTACGACCTCGCGAAAATCGAGCAGCTCGGGCTTGGTGGTCTGCTCGGCGTTAATGCTGGCAGCGCCTACGAGCCGCGCGTTATCAAGCTGAGCTATGCGCCAGAAAACCCGAAGGCTAATGTTTCGCTCGTTGGCAAGGGTATTATGTACGATTCGGGCGGAATCAGCCTGAAGCCGTCAGACGCCTCGCACTGCTCTATGAAAATGGACATGATGGGCGCTGGCGCGGTTGTTTCGGCGATGACGGCGCTGCAGGATCTTGAGTCAGAGGTCGCAGTAACCGGATGGTTGATGTGCACTGACAATATGCCGTCTGGCACCGCAACCAAACTTGGTGATGTGCTCACAATGCGCAGCGGTAAAACGGTTGAGGTGCGTAACACCGACGCTGAGGGTCGCCTTGTGCTCGCCGACGGCATTGCGCTGGCTGCGGAGCAGAATCCGCGCCCCGATGCGATTGTTGATGTGGCAACTTTGACCGGCGCAGCTCTGATGGCGCTCGGCGAAGAAACCACGGCGCTGTTTGCAAACAATGACGAACTCGCCGCGCAGCTCGCTGCAGCCGGCGAGAAAGCGGATGAAACCACCTGGCGACTGCCGCTTGACCTGCGCTTCAAAGAGTCCATGAAGTCAAGTGTTGCAGACATCACCAACCTCGGTCCGCGCGCAGGCGGTGCGATTACCGCGGCGCTGTTCTTGAACGAGTTTGTTGATGGCATTGCGTGGGGTCACCTTGATATCGCGGGCCCTATGGAGACTGACAAGAACAAACTCTGGAAGTCGGAGGGCTCAACGGGAGTTGCAGCTCGCACACTCGCAGAGTTTGTGAGCGCATTCACAAAGCCGCAGGGCGATATCACCGGCACAGAGCTGGAGTAGTCGTACTCGATCCGTCGCAGCACAGTTTTTGTTGCGGCGGATCGGTCGCCCTCGGTATAACCTGAGTAGCTTTTGGAGCAGTAGTTTTAAGTGGCACACACAGAGCTTAAAAATATTACGAGCGTTGCAGCTTATACGCAGGCTTTTGCCTCGTATGTTGTAGCGTCACCAACAGCGTATCACACTGTTGCGGAGGGCGCTGCGGCGCTGCGACGCGCGGGTTTTAGCGAGTTTTTTGAAACAGAGCCGTGGCAGATTACGCCCGGTCTGGCCGGTTTTGTGCGCCGCGACGGGGCGCTAATTGCGTGGCGCGTGGGGCTGCAAGCTCGCGCCGATGCTGCGATGCGCATTATCGGTGCGCACAGTGATTCTCCCGGGTTTAAAGTTAAGCCAGAGCCTGATACCGTGACGGCTGGCTGGAGTCAGCTAAATATTGAGGTTTACGGCGGGCCTCAGTACAGTTCGTGGGTTGATCGTGACCTTGCCATTGCCGGGCTGGTTGTTGATAGCGCGGGTAAAAACCACCTTGTGAAAACCGCCGCTGTGGCTCGCATCCCATCGCTCGCGATCCACCTTGACGGCAGCGCTAATAAGTCGCTGCAACTTAATCCGCAGCAGCATTTGCACCCGGTTTTGGGAGTGAGCGGTGAAAGCGCCCGCGAGCTGATCGCGAGCGCAGCGGGGATTGCGGCGGATGATATTGCCGGGTGGGATCTGCAGCTTGCCGACACACAAGCTCCCGCCGTAATCGGCGCAAGCGGTGACTTTTTAAGCTCCGGGCGGCTTGATAACCTGACTGGAACTTTTGCTGGGCTGCACGCGATTGTGCACGCAGCCCAGCCGCAAAATCAGGTTTTGCTCACCGTGATTTACGATCACGAAGAGGTCGGGTCGCTAACGCACTCGGGTGCGTGCGGAACCTTTTTAAACGACGTGATTACGCGCCTGCTGAGCAGGCTCGGCACAGCGGAGGTGTCCGCAGATACTGATGCCCTGCTGCGCGCTCGCGCTAAAAGCGTGCTGTTGTCAATTGATGCGGGGCACTCGGTGCACCCCAATTACACAGAAAAGCACGATCCGGAAGCCCGCCCTTTGGCAGGTGGCGGCGCAATGCTGAAAATTAACGCCAACCAGCACTATGCGTCAAGCGCGCAGGGTGCGGCTCTGTGGCATCGTATAACACGGCAGGCGGGTGTAAAGTCGCAGGTTTTTGTGTCTAATAACGCGGTTTCTTGTGGCACAACCATTGGCCCGATTAGCGCGGCTAACCTGGGTATTGCGACAATTGACTGCGGCGTGCCGCTGTTGTCAATGCACTCTGTCAGGGAGCTTGTTCACACAGCAGATCTATGGTCGATGGCGCAGCTTGGCAGCGCTTTCCTGAGCGATAATGTAACCTAGGTTAAAACACACTACACAAAGAAGGCGGCAGATTATATGAGTAATCACGGTCAAAACAGGAGCGAGCTGGTTTTTCAGAGTCAGTTACTGACACCAACGCTGTTGCAGGTTGGCGATCGCGTTATTGAGGTTACTTACCTGGGCGATGACTCTGGCATGAGTTCGTGGATTCTCTGGAATGCGCACGAACCAACCCTAATCGGGCTGCTGCGGCAGAGTGGCGAGAGCATCAGCTTTGAGCAGCGCACGAGTGACGGCTCTTACGAGTATAACAACATCTCAAAGAATAGGTTCTTTAGAATGCTTGAGGGATAGCTAGCGGATCGTGTGACACGCCAGAAGAATCGCGGTTTTTGTTGTTTTAGCTTGGTCTATTTGCGTTCTGTTTTGAGAGTGTGTAACATATTATATGGTGTTAAGATGGCGCTCCGGCGCAATCCGGCCCCATCGTCTAGTGGCCTAGGACGTCGCCCTTTCACGGCGGTAACACGGGTTCGAATCCCGTTGGGGTCACCACCAATAGAAATAAATATGGCTCTGTGGCGCAGTTGGTTAGCGCGCCGCCCTGTCACGGCGGAGGTCGCGGGTTCAAGTCCCGTCAGGGTCGCAGATAGAGACCTTGCAGAGTTTGACTCTGCAAGGTTCTTTATCTAAGGGGTATTTTTATTCCCCTGGCTCTGTAGCTCAGTTGGTAGAGCGTTCGACTGAAAATCGAAAGGTCACGGGATCGATGCCCGTCGGAGCCACTGCCCCCGCTCGAGGTTACTGCTCGGCAGGGGCGTTTTTTTACTCATAATCTTCATTTATGATGGTTTTACAACAACTTCTGAAATGAGGTCTAAAATATGGCACAGCAGACATTGCAACTTGATCGCGCGGTTATTAAGTGGGCTGTTAACGGTTCGCAAACATCCGAGCAGCACGCCATGGCAGCTCTTGCCGCCGGTCAGCCATTGCTCGTGCTAATGCACGGTTTAGGGTCAAACGAAAACGACCTGATTCAGCTGGTAGACAAGCTGCCAGCAACCTTTGTGTGCGCGAGCGTACGCGCTGTGCTTGACTCTTACGGCGACAGCGGCGGATACTCGTGGTTTCCGCTCTCCCTGCAGCCGGGTGGTGTTGAGCCAGACGACAGCGAGGGCATCGCTCTGGTGGCTGCTCGTGCGGTTATCGAGTGGATCGACTCACTGCGCACAACCCTAGAATCAATCGGTGGCAAACTTGACACGGTTGCGCTTATGGGGTTCTCGCAGGGCGGAGTGATGGTAACAACTATGCTCCGCGAGCGCCCCACAGAATACCTCGCGGGCGTAAACTGCTCTGGCTTTATTTCACCCGGTGAGTTTGCTGGCGATGCGCGGCTGCGTGAAATTAAACCGCCGCTGTTTTGGGGTCGTGATCCGCTAGATCCTGTGATAGGTCACGGCGCAATTAAGATCACAAGCGCATGGTCACCCGCGCACACAACGCTTACTGAGCGGCACTATGACGGCATTGCGCACTCAATCTGCGCCGCCGAGCTGCAAGATATTAGCGATTTTCTGACTGCCGAGCTAGCAAAATAGCCCGCTGTGCTCTCGCAACATTTTGTAACACAACTTTCTTGCAGCGTCTTTAGCCGGTATTCTTTACTGTGCCATGAAACCATTTTTGCTAATCACAAGCCGTGCCGATGATACGCTCGTGTATCCGGAGGTAAACTCGTATCGCAAGCTCACAGGGCTTACCGGCGAAGGCGAGCTGGCGTGGCTGCGTGCAGAGCAGAGCGAAATTGCAGGAATCGATCTTGCCGAGTATTCCGGCATCATTCTCGCCGGCTCGCCGTTCACAGTTAGCAACAGTGACGCGCAGAAAACCGTAACAGAGCTGCGAGTTGAGCGTGAATTTGCGGCGCTGCTCGACGGGGTTGTTGCGCTCGATTATCCGTTCTTGGGTATCTGCTACGGGGTTGGCACGCTGGGCAATCACCAGGGAGCCGTCGTTAGTAACACAAACGGCGAAGATATTCAGGTGATAACCGTCCAGCTCACCGCAGCGGGGGAGGCGGATCCGCTGTTTGCCGGTGTTTCTACCGTGTTTGACGCCTATGTAGGGCATAAAGAAGCTCTGCTGGCAGCCCCCGCGCATTTTAGCGTGCTGGCTAGCGGCGAAAACTGCCCCGTGCAGGCGTTTAAGGTGGGTCAGAACGTGTACGCAACCCAGTTTCATCCGGAACTTGAACCGGAGACCTTTAAACAGCGGATCTATGCCTACCGTGACCACGGCTATTTTGATCCCGCCACAATTGATGACCTGCTCGCGCAGATCGCGGCGGCGGATGTTGTCGCCTCGCAGCGCGTGCTGAAAAACTTTGTGAGGCTGTATGCAACCTAGCGCGGCTACCCGAACAGTGTTTCGGGTAGCTCGGGGGAGGCTAAAGGGGCTGCGTCGGTGATCGGTTTCGCGCCCGCAATATAGGCTGTAAGCTTAGCTTTTTCAAGGGTTGCTGCGGGATACGGGCCAGCGCTCATACTGCACGGCAGCAGCTCACAAACGCTGTTATCCGTGCTTGCCACAACAACAATATTGCCAACGCTTTTACCCTTGAGCACGCGCGGCACACCAACAACAGTAACGTGAGCAAACAGGGCGCTAACCGTTGCCAGTTCGCGCTTTAAAAAGTTGCCCGCGTTGCTCGCGGCGGTGTTGATTATGAGTAGCCCCTCGGGTTTTAAGAGCGGACGCAGGGTTTGATAAAACTCTATGCTGGTTAGGTGCGCGGGGGTGCGGCTGCCGTTAAAAACGTCTGCAACGCAAATATCCACCGCGCCCTGCAGCCCGCTGGGGAGTTTGCTTGCGACCGCGCGGGCGTCACCGATCCGCACCCGGATTCCGTGATTTTTGGGGAGGGGGATGTGCTCGCGCACGAAATCTATAAGATCGGCACTGATTTCAATTACCTGCTGCTGTGAGCGGGGTCTTGTTGCCGCGATATAGCGGGGCAGTGTGAGAGCGCCGCCGCCCAGGTGCAGCGCTGTGAAGGGCTTGCCGGGGTTGCAGTAGGCGTCGATAATGTTGCCAATGCGCTGCACGTACTCGAAGAACAGCTTGTGTGGGGCGCTCGGGTGCACGTGCGACTGTGCAACACCGTTGACAGATAGCTGCAGCGCGCCGGGATTGTAGGGATCTGTCTCTATTACCGCGGTGTCGCCGCTGGCTAAAATGCGCCTGCCAATTTCTGTCATGTGCGTTTGCTGCGCCTTCTTGTTGTGTTTTTAGATACTAATGGAATATAATGGATACTTAACCCTGGGTTAAGTCTGCCCTCATATAGCGGTCGGTGGCGTTTAATTCAGAGTCTCTATTTATTCCCGGGGTAAATGTAGGTAGAGATCAGACTCAATTCTAATAATATCGCCTAACAGGCAATCCGGAGGTAGTTTCCTTGGCTGTTGCTAATAACGCATCCAACGCACCAAAGAACGGACGCAATCACGAGCGTCTTTCGTTTGCGAAGATATCAGAGAGTTTTGCAGTGCCCGACCTGCTCGCGCTGCAGACAGAGAGCTTTGACTGGCTGGTCGGCAACTCTGCGTGGCGTGAGCGCGCCGCCGCAGCGGCAGCCGAGGGGCGTGACGACGTGTCACAAACCAGCGGTCTTGAAGAGATCTTTGCTGAAATTTCACCGATTGAAGACAACAGCGACATCATGGAGCTGTCGTTTGAAAACCCAATTCTTGACGAGCAGAAATACAGTATCGAAGAGTGTAAAGAACGAGGTAAAACATATGCCGCTCCGCTTTACGTAGAGGCAGCATTCTATAACAAAGAAACCGAGGTTGTAAAGAGTCAGACGGTTTATATGGGTGACTTCCCGATTATGACCGACAAGGGCACCTTTATTATCAACGGCACCGAGCGTGTGATCGTGTCGCAGCTGGTGCGCTCGCCCGGTGTTTACTTTGAGCGTATCCAAGAAAAAAACAGCGACAAAGATATTTTCAGCGCGCGCATTATCCCAAGCCGCGGCTCATGGCTCGAGTTTGAGATCGACAAGCGCGATCAGGTTTCTGTGCGCATCGACCGCAAGCGTAAACAGTCGGTTACTGTTTTCTTAAAGGCATTGGGTCTGAGCTCTGCCGATATTCTTGAAGAGTACGCGGGCTACGAGTCAATCGCGCTAACGCTTGAAAAAGACACCATCGAGTCTCAAGAAGACGCGCTGAAAGATATTTACCACAAGCAGCGTCCGGGTGATCAGGTTGCTATTGAGGCCGCGCGTGCGCTGCTCGACAACAGCTATTTTCGCCCTAAGCGCTACGATCTTGCAAAAGTTGGTCGCTACAAGATCAACCGCAAACTAGGGTTGGCACTGCCTATCGAGCAGTCCACGCTAACAATTGAAGACATTGTAACAACTATCAAATACCTGGTTGCCCTGCACGCCGGTGACAAAACCATCCCGGGCATATACGACGGTGAAGTTACTGATATCCGCGTTGATGTTGACGACATCGACCACTTCGGTAACCGTCGCATTCGCGCGGTCGGTGAGCTGATCCAGAATCAGGTGCGCACCGGTCTTGGTCGCATGGAGCGCGTTGTGCGAGAGCGGATGACAACTCAGGATATTGAGGCGATCACTCCAAACACGCTGATCAACACCCGCCCGGTTTTGGCGGCAATTAAAGAGTTTTTCGGCACTAGCCAGCTGTCGCAGTTCATGGATCAAAACAATCCGCTAGCCGGTCTCACCAACAAGCGCCGCTTGTCTGCGCTGGGTCCTGGCGGTCTGTCACGTGACCGTGCAGGTGTTGAGGTGCGAGATGTGCACCCTTCTCACTACGGCAGAATGTGCCCGATTGAAACCCCGGAGGGGCCAAACATTGGTCTGATTGGTGCGCTCGCAACATTTGCGCGCATCAACTCTTTCGGCTTCATCGAAACCCCTTACCGCCGCGTTATTGATCGTGTTGTAACAGACCAGATTGACTATCTCACCGCGCACGAAGAGGATATGTACCTGATCGCGCAGGCGGGTGCGCGCCTTGACAAGCAGGGTAAACTCGCTGATGAGCGCGTGCTGGCGCGTCCGCGTGGTTCTGAGGTGACCCTGGTTGATGCCGGTCGCATCAACTATATGGATGTTTCGCCGCGACAGATGGTTTCTGTTGCAACCTCGCTAATTCCGTTCCTTGAGCACGATGACGCTAACCGTGCGCTGATGGGCGCGAATATGCAGCGCCAGGCTGTGCCGCTACTGCGTTCGGAAAGCCCGCTCGTGGGAACCGGTATGGAGGGTTACGCGGCGATTGACGCTGGCGATGTTGTGATCGCAAAGAACGCTGGCGTTGTCAGCTATGTTTCAGCGGATCAGGTTGTTGTGCAGCGCGATGAGGGCAATAGCGATGTGTACCATATGCGCAAGTTCAACCGCTCTAACCAGGGCACGAACTACAACCACCGCGTTATTGTGCGCGAGGGTGAGCGCGTTGAGGTTGGCGAGGTTATTGCTGACGGCCCTGCAACGGAGAACGGTGAGCTTGCACTGGGTAAAAATCTGCTCGTGGCATTTATGCCGTGGGAGGGTCTTAACTATGAGGACGCTATTATCCTGAGCCAGAATCTCGTGAAAGATGACACCCTGTCGTCGATCCACATCTCAGAGTACGACATTGACTCGCGCGACACTAAACTCGGTCGCGAAGAGATCACCCGTGATCTGCCGAGCGCGTCACAAGAGGCTCTAAAAGACCTTGACGAGCGTGGTATTGTGCGCATCGGTGCCGAGGTGCGCCCCGGTGATATTCTCGTTGGTAAGGTGACGCCTAAGGGTGAAACCGAGCTGAGCGCTGAAGAACGTCTGCTGCGCGCGATTTTCAACGAGAAGAGCCGCGAAGTGCGTGACACCTCACTGCGTGTGCCGCACGGTGTTTCCGGAACTGTAACCGCGGTTAAAGTGTTTGAGAAGAACGATGACGGTGACGAAGAGCTCGGCTCGGGTGTAAACCAGCGAGTTGTTGTTTACATCGCGCAGAAGCGTAAGATTACCGAGGGTGATAAGCTTGCTGGTCGCCACGGTAACAAGGGTGTAATCTCGAAGATTCTGCCGGTTGAAGATATGCCGTTCTTGGCAGACGGAACCCCGGTTGACGTGATCCTGAATCCGCTCGGCATTCCTGGTCGTATGAACTTTGGGCAGGTGCTTGAAACCCACCTCGGCTGGATTGCAAAACAGGGCTGGAAGGTTGATGAGACCGCAGAATGGCTGAAAAACCTGCCTGTTAATGCATACCAGGCGGATCCGGACACCAAGGTTGCAACACCGGTTTTTGACGGCGCAACCGAGGCTGAAATCGCAGGTCTGCTAGATTCGACCCTGCCGACTCGTGACGGTGTGCGCCTGATCGACGCAACCGGTAAAACGCGGCTGTTTGACGGCCGCTCGGGTGAGCCCTTCCCGTATCCGATCTCTGTTGGATACATGTACATCCTGAAGCTGCACCACCTTGTTGATGACAAGATTCACGCGCGTTCAACCGGCCCTTACTCGATGATTACGCAGCAGCCACTGGGCGGTAAAGCTCAGTTCGGTGGTCAGCGTTTCGGTGAGATGGAGGTGTGGGCGCTTGAAGCTTACGGTGCCGCATACGCGCTGCAAGAGTTATTGACCGTGAAATCTGATGATATTCCGGGTCGCGTGAATGCTTACGAAGCGATTGTGCGCGGTGAAAATATTCCAGAGCCAGGTGTGCCAGAGTCGTTTAGGGTGCTGATGAAAGAAATGCAGTCGCTCTGCCTAAATGTTGAAGCGCTAGACGCTGCCGGAAAACCTGTGAGCCTCAACGAGCAGCAGAAAACTTCTCGCCCAACAGAGGACTCAGGAATCAAGATGTCATCGCACATGGAGCCAGCGTCAATTGACGAAATCTAAGCTCCCCTAAACACATAGAACTTATTAGTCTTCCTATTTTAAGGAGAACATTGCTCGAAAGAATCAGTTTCAATGAATTGCGGATCAGTCTTGCAACAGCAGATAACATCCGCGAGTGGTCGTATGGTGAGGTTAAAAAACCAGAAACGATCAACTATCGCACACTAAAACCGGAGCGTGATGGTCTGTTTGGTGAACAGATATTCGGTCCAAGCCGTGACTGGGAGTGCGCCTGCGGCAAGTACAAGCGGATTCGCTATAACGGGGTGCGCTGTGAGCGCTGCCAGGTTGAAGTTACTAAATCAAGTGTGCGCCGTGAGCGTATGGGGCACATTGAGCTTGCCGCTCCTGTAACCCACATCTGGTATTTCAAGGGCGTGCCGAGCCGCCTTGGTTACCTGCTCGATCTCGCGCCAAAGGATCTTGAAAAGGTTATCTACTTTGCCGCTAATATGGTTATTGACGTTGATGAAGAGGGTCGCCACGAAGATCTGCCAGAGCTTGAGGCGGAGCTTCGCTCGGAGATTCGCCAGCTAGAATCTGCGCGTGATCTCGACATTTCTAAGCGCCAGCAGCAGGCTGAAACCGATTTAGCGCGGCTTGAGGCTGAGGGCGCAAAAGCGGATCAGAAAAAACGCATCAAAAACGCCGCAGACCGTGAAATGGCTCGGATGCGCCGCGATGCCGACGATAAAATCAACCTGCTCGAAGAGGTTTGGGCAGAGTTTAAAAACCTTAAAACCGGTGATTTGCGCGCTGAGAATGACGTATTCCAGGAGCTTGTGGATCGTTATGGCGAGTACTTTGAGGCTTATATGGGTGCTGAGGCGATTAAGCGTCGTTTGCTTGACCTTGACCTGCAGGCAGAAAGCGACAGCCTGCACTTGCAAATTGCGGAGGGCAAAGGGCAGAAGAAGATCCGCGCGATCAAGCGTTTACGCGTTGTTAATAGCTTCCTGAAGACCGGCGCTAGCCCGGCTGCTATGGTGCTCGATGCAATCCCTGTGATTCCTCCAGAGCTGCGCCCGATGGTGCAGCTTGACGGTGGTCGTTTCGCAACGAGCGATTTGAACGATCTGTACCGCCGCGTAATTAACCGTAACAACCGTTTGCGCCGGCTGCTTGATCTGGGCGCTCCGGAAATGATTATTAATAACGAAAAGCGGATGCTGCAGGAAGCTGTTGACGCGCTGTTCGATAACGGCAGGCGCGGCCGCCCCGTGGCGGGCACAAGCAACCGTGCGCTAAAGTCACTGAGCGATATGCTCAAAGGCAAAGCCGGTCGTTTCCGTCAAAACTTGCTCGGTAAGCGCGTTGACTACTCGGGTCGTTCGGTTATTGTGGTTGGTCCGCAGCTGAAACTGCACCAGTGCGGTTTGCCAAAGCAGATGGCGCTAGAGTTGTTCAAGCCTTTTGTTATGAAGCGGCTTATTGATATGCTGCACGCGCAAAACGTGAAGGCTGCCAAGCGGATGGTTGAACGCGCGCGTCCTGAGGTTTGGGATGTGCTTGAAGAGGTTATTCGCGAGCGTCCGGTGCTGCTTAACCGCGCACCAACGCTGCACCGCTTGGGTATTCAGGCTTTTGAGCCGCAGCTCGTCGAGGGTAAGGCAATTCAGCTGCACCCGTTAGTTTGCGCCGCTTTTAACGCCGATTTTGACGGCGACCAGATGGCTGTGCATTTGCCGCTGTCTGTTGAAGCGCAGGCCGAGGCGCGGATGTTGATGCTCGCATCAAACAATATTTTGAAGCCGTCTGACGGTCGCCCTGTAACACTGCCAGCGCAGGATATGATTATCGGTCTGCACCATCTCACAACTGTGAAGCCTGGAGCTATCGGGGAGTCTCGCGCATTCAGCTCTGTTGCTGAGGCAATATTCGCTTTTGATCAGGGAACTCTTGATCTGGGCGCGCTTGTGAAGATCCGCTTGCGCGGGTACACAGATGCTGAAGGCGTGACAGCTGATGACGCAACCCTGTTAGAAACAACGCTTGGCAGGGCGCTCTTTAACGAGGCGTTGCCATCAGACTACCCATACTTTGACAAGGTTGCTGACAAGGGCACCCTGTCGGGGCTGGTTAATGACCTGGCGGAGCGTTACCCGAAAGTGCAGGTTGCTGAAACTCTTGACGCGATTAAAGACGCAGGTTTCTATTGGGCAAGCCGTTCGGGTGTGACCGTTGCGCTGAGCGATATCGTAACCCCCGGTAACAAGGCTGAGATTCTGAGCAAGCACGAGGCTGAGGCTGCTGCTGTGCAGCAGAAGTTTGACCGCGGTATGATCACTGAGGCAGAGCGCCACCGTGAACTGGTTGCCATCTGGACGGAAGCAACCGAAGAGGTTGCTGTTGCGATGCGTGAGAGCTTCCCGGCAGACAACACTATTTTCAGGATGGTATCTTCCGGTGCTCGTGGTAACTGGCTGCAGATCCGCAACATTGCGGGTATGCGAGGTCTTGTGAGCGACCCGAAGGGCGAGATTATTCCGCGCCCGATTGTGAGTTCGTATCGTGAGGGTCTCTCTGTTGCTGAGTACTTTATTGCGACACACGGTGCGCGTAAGGGTCTTGCTGATACCGCGCTGCGTACGGCGGACTCGGGTTATCTAACCCGCCGTCTTGTTGACGTTTCGCAGGATGTGATCATTCGCGAAGCCGACTGCGGTACGCGTCGCGGTCTTGACCTGTTAATTGCAACGACCGACGCAAACGGTGTGCTCGTGCTTGGTGAGGACGTTGAAAATTCTGTTTACGCGCGTACGCTAGCCGCCGACGCTGTTGACAGCAAGGGCGAAGTTGTTGCCGCTGCTGGTGTTGACGTTGGCGACGTGGCAATTGCGAAGTTTGTAAAGGCTGGAATCACCGAGATCAAGGTTCGCTCTGTGCTCACCTGTGAGTCTAAAGTTGGCGTTTGCGCCAGCTGCTACGGGCGCTCACTGGCAACGGGTCAGCGCGTGGATATTGGCGAGGCAGTTGGTATTATTGCCGCGCAGTCAATTGGTGAGCCGGGCACGCAGCTGACAATGCGTACTTTCCACACCGGCGGATCAGCTTCTGCTGACGATATCACGCAGGGTCTGCCGCGCGTGCAGGAGCTGTTTGAGGCGCGCACGCCAAAGGGCAGCTCTCCAATCGCGGAAGCTAGCGGACGTATCACCATTGAAGACACAGAAAAAGCGCGTCGCATTATTCTGATTCCTGATGACGGTTCTGAAGAGCGGATTTACCCTGTTTTGAAGCGTACCACGCTGATTGTTAACGACGGTGATCGTGTTTCTCTTGGACAGCCGTTTATTCAGGGCACGCTGGACCCGAAGGATGTGCTGCAGGTGGGTGCTACCGAGAACGGCAAGCATGTGCCGGGCGAGCGCGCTGTGCAGAAGTACCTGGTTGGTGGCGTGCAGAGCGTTTACCGTTCGCAGGGTGTGCCTATTCACGATAAGCACATTGAGGTTATTGTGCGACAGATGTTGCGCAAGGTTACTGTTGTTGATCACGGTGAAACCGATCTGCTGCCGGGCGAGCTGATTGATCGCGCGCGCTACCAGACCATTAACCGCGAAGCGCTGCTAGAGGGTAAGAAGCCAGCTACTGCGCGTCCTGAGGTTATGGGTATCACAAAAGCGTCGCTGGCAACCGAATCGTGGCTATCAGCCGCCTCTTTTCAGGAGACAACTCGCGTGCTGACACAAGCAGCGAGTGAGGGCAGCACTGATCCGCTAATTGGTCTGAAAGAGAACGTGATTATCGGTAAGCTGATTCCTGCCGGCACGGGTCTGGATAAGTACAGTAGGGTTATTGTTGAGCCAACGGAAGAGGCTCGCTCTGCGCTGTACCCGAATCGCCTGTTTGGCGCTGACATGGCGTATGACGAGAGCGATATAGCATTTGTTGACTCGGATGCGTATCAGGGAGGCGAGTTTGAGGCTGCCAGCCTTGAGGAAACCCTTGACCGCCTCGGCGAAGAAAATAAGTAAACCCGCTTAAAACACAAGGTTGAGCGTCTTGCAGTATTGGTTGTGGCGCTCAGCGTTGCGTTTTATCTGTGTTTTACGGCGTATACACTGTAATTCAAGTTATTAGTGTTTTCCGGTATATCACCGTACATTATTGATGTTTTACGGCGCGCCAGCTGTAATTCACATAAAATTTTTGGTATTTTTCCCGGTAGTAACCGTAGTTTTGAAAGGTGATAACATGACTGAAAATCCAGCTGCTAAACAGCCTGGCACACCGCTCCCGGAGGAGGAGTCAACACGTGAGGACCTCAACAACGCGGTTGCTCACGGCATCGCCGCCGACCCGGTTTTGAGCGTGCAGGCAACGATCGCAGAAGAGGCAAAACTACAAAAAGCCGCTAGTGAGGTCGCAGACTTCATCGCTAGCAGGCAGCGCGAAAACGCTGGCGCGGGTTCTGGAGAGCAGACGCTCACCGTACAGGAAGCGGTTGCGCTGGCGCCTGCGGCGGCATACGTAACAGCTACGCCAACTACCGCAGAGATTTACCAGCCGGCGACGCGCCGCCCCGCGCAGTTTGCGGCGGATCACGCTGCAACGGTGTCGCCCGCGAGTGCTGCACAAACTGCGGTCGAGTCAGCCGCGCCCACTGTGGCGTCATTACCACCCGCTGCTCCTGTGCTTGGTGCAAGGTCAGAGGCGACACCGCTTGGTTCGCGGCAGGCTGAACGGGCAGAGTTTACGCAGCCGGTACGGGCGCAACAGTCTGCGGTATCAGCTGAACAGGTCGAAGCACCGCTTGAAACGGGCGCTGAAATGTATTCGGCCAGCGCGCGCGAATCAACGCAGGAACAGGGTTTGCCCACAGCCTCACAGAATAACGGTGTCGAAACACCGGGCGCGCAGCTTATCGGTGATACGCAGGCTTCAGCGGGCGCAGCCGCGTCTGGTTTACAGCCTGTAACACTGCCGCCTGCGCCGGTTGCAGCTCCAAAGGTTGCCCCGGTGTTTACGCCGCAGCAACCAGTGCCCGCGCCGCAGCAACCAGTGCCCGCGCCGGTGCTGCCTCCTGTGTCAGCGCCGCAGCAGCCACTGACCGCCCCGGTTGCGGCTCCGGTAGCCGCGCCACAGCAGTCGCAGAGCGCAGCAACCCGGGCGTACACAACAGTAGATTTCACTGACGCGCAAACCCCGCTTACGCCGCCGAGCGCGGCCGCCGCACCACAAACCCCCGATGTTGCGCCGCTTGCTAGTGAATACGAGCACGATAATCCGATGGCCGATTTTTATACCCAGGTGCCAATGCAACCCGAGGTGAAGGGCAACCGTGGCGTGGGCGTGGCAATTTCGCTGCTCGCAACGCTCGTTTTTGGAGTGCTCTACGCGGGCGCGATTGCGCTTTTGCAGCTGCAGTACTATCCGCTTGAAACCGTGCTCACAGATGGACTGCTGCCATATCTCATGTCACCGGGCTACATTGCTGCGGTCGCAGGATTCTGGCTGAGTCTGTCGCTGCTGGTGCTAATAGTGGGTCGTGCTGGCTGGTGGGCGTACGTGCTGGGCGGATTTCTGGTCGCACTGTTTGTCTGGGCGGCAACTACCGCCGGTTTTATTTTCGAACCAAAACTGGCTGGCAACCACGAGGTCGCACTGCGCCGGCTACTCGCTCTAGAGAGAGAATCGTTAACCGCGCTCGCGGGCATCGCGCTGGCCGTGCGGGTGTTCATCGCCGCTGTTATCGCGCGCGAGGTAACCGTCTGGTTTGGGGCGTGGATCGGCGCCCGCGGTCGCAAAATGACAGAGTACAACCGCGCCGCCAGCGCTGAGTACGAAGCGCTGCTGGCCGAAGCGGAACGCTAAAATGCGCGGGCGCGTTGGGAGTGCCGGGGAGCCAACCGGCGCTGTCCCAACGCGTAAAATAACGCGCGGCTACCTGGCGGCGGTAATTTTTTTCACAACTCTGGCGGGCGTTTCGCTGTTGGTTGCGGGCTGGGGGATTACCGCGTACATAACCGAAACTCAGCCCGCACTGCCTCCCATGCCGGTGTGGTTTTTGCCCTCACTGGTGCTGCTTGCCGTGGGTGTCACATCCGCTGCAGAACACCGTTGCGCAATAAAAATGCTGCGCGGCGTAACAGTGCAACCGGCGCTTGAGCCACTTTTGTTGGGCGCGGTGCTCGTGGCGCTCTGGCTGGGGCAGGCGCTATATTACGGCGCAAACCTGTTTGCGAGAGCGCAACTGAGCTATTTTCTGATCTATCTGGGCAGTTTTATGCTCGCTTACGGAGCCTGCTGGGCGGCTCTTTACCGGCGGATCTACACCGCAAAAGATACGCCGCTGTGGTGGTGGGAGCGTCGCGAGCGGAACGAGGCGGAGCGTAGACGGCAGGAAATTGTGCGGTTGCGCATGATTTGGGAACAGTCAGAACAGTGAGCGGCGAGAACGGGCTGTCATCCTTTGATGTTGCTGCGGTTGTTGCTAAGCAGGTTAAGGTTTGGAAGTTTTGGGTGTCAAAATGGGAGTTTAATCACGCGCGGGTAAGAACGCGCACGTGCATTAAATGCGAGCCGGGTGATCCTTTTGTGCTCGGCGCGGCCTTTGATAACGGCGTGCCGCATCCCGTGAAACACGCGCTCACCTCGCGCATGTACAGGGTTGTTCGTAAGCGTGTTGACGAGGTTGTGGCGGTTGCGCTGCCTAATTTGCACGAGCGCAATATGCGACTGGATCAGGCGCGCCTGACTGCTGAGTATGATCCGCGCCTGGCTCTTGACCCCGAGTATGACGGGCTAGAGCTTGACCCGCCTGAAGATCCGGAGCGACCGTTCCTGTTTACGCTGTCGGAGTTTGCCCAGCATACGCGCAGCATAGTTGACTTTACCGACGAGCTGCTGCGGCATCAAATGTCGGATACAGAGCAGCTGGATTTGCAGCGGGCAACAGCGGTGCACAACACGATTTATTACAATGTTTGCCGAGAACTGGCAACCGCGCTGGCGCGCCACCGTGGCGAGATCGCGCGGGTGCTTGAAACCTATGTGCAGCCGCAGATAGCAGCGGATATTGCCGAGTTCATGGCGGGTTTTGAGCGGGAAGCGGATGGCTTCACGCTCTAGTCGCCGATTGCTGTGAGCATTTCGTGCAGCAGATTGGCGCATTCTCGCCAATTTTTAACCGCGACGCAGGGCACGGTGCCCAGCGCTTTTACCGGGTAATCGTTACCTGCAGGGTCGAGCCGGTCGCCGATAAACAGCATCTGCTGTGGCGTTATCCAGTTGTGCTCGGTAAGTTTTTTAATGCCGTAGGCCTTGTCGATACCGGCGCGGGTGATATCAACGGAGGTTGATCCGCCGCTGCGCACCGCAAGCTCCGGGAGCTGTTTTTGTACCGCGACAGCGAGCGCGTTTTTTTTAGCACCCGTGGGATCCCAGGCGGCTTTCGCCTCGCTGGGCGCTGCCTGCCCGAGCGCCGAAAATGTGATCTGACTGCCGCGATCTTCGATAATATCACCCCAGGTGGCAGATTCCCAGAGCTGTAGTTCGCGCGCGCACTCTTGCAGGGAGCGGATCGCGCGGCGCTTCTCTCCCTCTGTGAGAGTCTCGTTATACAGGGTTTGCCATGATCCGTCAGCGTAACGTTCGTAGCGTGTGCCGCAGGTTGGCATTAGGTGCAGATTGCGCAGCAGCCGCTGCTTGCTGCCGAGCGCCTGTGTGAGCGGGGCGAGCAGCTGGGTTTTAAACTGTCTGATATCACCTCCGCTAATAACGGCGACCGCGGTTTGCCGCAGCAGTTGCGTCAGCAGGTTCGCCATCTCTTGCGGCAGCTCTGATTTGGAGGGAGCAAGGGTGTCGTCGAGGTCAAAAACTATCATTTTGGGTATCTGCATAACACTTATATTGTGCTGGTTGAAGCTGAAAATAGCTGTTTTAATACAGGGTGTCGACGATTTTCAAATTTTTGTTGATAACAATTGAAGCTGTAAAAATGCTTTGTTTCTTGATTTTTCGGCGAATTTTGCGTAAAAAATTATTACAATCTCGCGATATTTCGCAGATCCAGTGTGAAATTTTTTTAATTTGGGGCTAAACTCTAGTTATTGCAAATTGCAATTGACGGCAATCCTGTCGTTATAACCCGATTAAGCTCGAGAAGGAGGAGAACATGAAACGTTCTAAACTCTTTACTGGCATGGTTGCGCTAAGCGCAGCAGGTGCCTTAATGCTAAGCGGATGCGCTAATAATGGCGGCTCATCTTCAGATGGTGCTAGCGGATCGAAGATCATCAGCACCAATGGTGGAGAGCCTCAGAATCCGCTGATCCCTGGTAAAACCAATGAAACTCAGGGCGGCATGATTATGGATCTGCTATTTGCAGGTCTTGTAAGCTATGACGCTGACGGTAAGATTCACAACGAGATTGCTGAATCGATCGAGTCTAGTGACAACATTAACTGGACCATTAAAATCAAGAAAGACTGGAAGTTTACAGACGGAACTCCAGTAACCGCTTCTAGCTTTGTAAAAGCATGGAACTATGGCGCGGCTAAAGACAATGATCAGCTTAACAGTTACTTCTTTGAAGACATCAAGGGCTACAGCGATGAGGAAAACGTTGCGGAGCTTGAGGGTCTCAAAGTTGTTGACGATCATACATTCACCGTGGAGCTAAAGCAGGCTGCTGGTGACTTTGCACAGCGGCTTGGCTACACAGCTTATGTACCACTCCCAGAGACAGCTTTTGCTGACATTGAAGCGTTCGGCAAGAAGCCAGTTGGCAACGGTATGTACAAAATGGAGGGCACCATTGACCCCTCACAGGGCGTAACTCTCGTTAAGAACGAGCAGTACAAGGGTCCACGTAAAGTTGAGAACGACGGTGTGAAGATCAAGTTCTATGCAACACAGGAAGCAGCTTACGCTGATATGCAGGGCGGCAACCTTGACGTTCTCGACGCTGTGCCATCTGCTGAACTGGGCAACTACATCAAAGACTTTGGCGATCGCGCTGTGAAACAGCCAGCTGCTGTTTTCCAGAGCTTTGTTATTCCTAGCTCACTGCCTGGCTTCTCAGGCGAAGAGGGTCAGTTGCGTCGTGCAGCTATCTCAATGGCGCTTGACCGTGCGACCATCACCAAGACCATCTTCAGCGATACCCGTACCCCTGCTAAAGACTTCACCTCACCTGTTGTTGACGGTTGGAGCGACAAGCTTAAGGGTAACTCTGTTCTAGAGCACAACCCAGAAGAAGCTAAGAAACTGTGGGAGAAAGCTAACGCTATCGCACCATTCCAGGGTCCACTAAAGATTGCTTACAACGCTGACGGTGGACACCAGTCATGGATTGATGCTGTTGCTAACCAAATCAAGAACACTCTTGGTGCTGATGCAGAGGGCAACCCGCTCCCAACATTCGCAGAGTTCCGCACCAAGATCACTGACCGCACCATTGGTTCTGCATTCCGCACGGGATGGCAGGCTGACTACCCAGGTATCTACAACTTCCTGGGCGCGATCTATGGCACCGGCGCTGGCTCTAACGACGGTGACTACTCGAACCCAGCGTTTGACGCACTCATTAAAAAAGCTAATGAGTCAAAAGACATCGTCACAGCTAATAAGTACTACAACGAAGCACAGGAGATCCTGTTGAAAGATCTTCCTGCTATCCCACTGTGGTACTCAACCGTTAATGGCGTTTACGGCAAAGACGTAAGCAACGTTAAGTTCGGTTGGAATGGTGTGCCACTCTACAATGAGATTAAAAAAGGCTAACTAGGTTATGTTTGTAGGGGGAGGTGCGCATAGCGCACCTCCCCCGTAGCCGTAATTACAATCCAACAAGGTAGTTTTCATGTTGAAGTATATTTTGTTCAGGTTACTGCAGGTGATCCCTGTTGTAATCGGTACTACACTGTTAATTTATTTCTTGGTATTTGCGATGCCGGGCGATCCGATTATTGCCCTATTCGGCGAGAAAACTCCTTCTCCTGAAATTGTTGCCAAGCTTCGTGCAGAGTACAACCTCGATAAGCCTTTTATTGTGCAGTATCTGCTGTTTATGGGTAATGTGCTGCAGGGAGATCTGGGCACAAGCTTTTCTGGAGAGGCTGTGTCTTCAATTCTGGCACGTACTTTTCCAGTAACTATCATGCTCGCTATCATTGCAACAACCATTGAGTTGCTGCTTGCTATCACGCTAGGTCTGTTTTCAGGTCTGCGTAAAGGCAAATGGTTTGATAACATTAACCTGATTGTCGGTCTGATTCTGATGAGCATCCCGATCTTCGTTGTTGCATTCCTAATGCAGTACGTTCTTTCTATCGAGTGGCGTTTATTCCCAACCACCGTTGCGGGCAACGTTTCACTACACTCACTGCTGCTGCCCGGTCTGGTTTTGGGTATTTCAGCGTATCCTGTGAGTATGCGACTAACGCGTGCATCAACTATCGACACGCTTAACCAAGATTTTGTGCGCACAGCGTATTCTAAGGGTCTTTCTCACTCGCGAGTAATCCCCGTGCATGTATTGCGCAATTCATTAATCCCAACCGTGACCAATTCTGCCGCTAGCTTTGGCACCTTGATAGTTGGCGCAACGGTAACAGAGGGTATTTTTAACGTGCCAGGTGTTGGTAATACGCTGTACCAGGCGATTATTAGGGGTGAAAACGCAACTGTTGTAAGCTTTGTGACCGTTATGGTGCTGATGTACCTGGGGGTTAACCTGCTGGTTGATTTGCTTTATGCTCTATTAGATCCGAGGATTCGATATGCCTAACAATAATCAAAACATGAGTTCTGCTGCCGGAGGGCAAATCCCCGCTATGGAGCATTTTGTATCACCTACTGACGTGATTGAAGTTGAGCCTGTTGATAAGGTTAAAATCAGCGACAAACCGTCTAACCTGTGGCGTGATGCGTGGCGTGATATGCGCCGCCGTCCCATGTTTTGGATCGCCGCTGTTATCATCCTGGTTGTTGCGGTTGTGGCGCTTTTCCCCAGTATGTTTACCGGGACAGTCGATCCGCGATACTGTGACTTGAAGCTGTCCAACCAGCCAGCTGGCGGGGATAGCTTGCTCGGCTACACCAAACAGGGCTGTGACGTTTATGCGCGTATCATCCATGGCACCGCAACATCCGTTACAGTTGGTTTCATTGTAATTCTGATGACTAGCGTTATGGGCGTGATAATCGGAGCTATCTCCGGTTTCTATGGCGGATTCGTTGACTCGATGTTATCGCGACTTGGTGATATCTTCTTTGCGATTCCTTACATTTTGGCTGCGATCGTAATTATGAGCGTTTTCTCTGAGCACCGCAACGTATGGGTTATCTCACTTGCCATTGGTGCGTTTGCCTGGCCGTCAACGGCTCGTATTATGCGTGCCGAGGTGTTGCGGGTTAAAAACCAGGACTTTGTAACCGCAGCAGAAGCTATGGGTCTGTCCCGTTTTAGAACCATGGCACGCCACGTGCTGCCAAACTCAATCGCTCCTGTTATTGTTGTTACAACCCTGTCGCTCGCGGGCGCAATCGTAGCGGAAGCAACACTCTCATTCTTGGGCGTGGGTTTGCCATCTAGCCAATTCTTGAGCTGGGGTAACGAGATTAGTGCTGCTCAGTTTGATTTGCGCAACAATCCGTCCACTTTGATCTGGCCATCTCTGGCGCTGACAATAACAGTGCTTGGCTTCATTATGATGGGAGAGGTAGTGCGTGACGCACTTGATCCGAAAGCGAGGGCACGTCGATGAACACGAGTGCAACCAATGAGCCGCTGCTCAGTGTGAGGGATCTGTCAATCGGTTTTAGGATTGACAGCACCCTAAATAACGTTGTGCACGGTGTTGGCTTTGATGTTAATCGCGGTGAAACAGTTGCGATTGTGGGCGAGTCAGGCTCTGGTAAGTCAACAACAATGCACGCGGTTATTAACCTTTTGCCCGGCACCGGGCAGATCACTAGCGGATCTATTAAGTGGAAAGGCAAAGAGCTGGTCGGTATCAGCGCCAGCGAAATGGAGAAGTTGCGCGGTCGTGATATCGGTTTGGTGCCGCAGGATCCAATGTCAAACCTAAACCCTGTGTGGTCAATCGGTTTCCAGGTTGAAGAAGCGATTAAAGCTAACGGTCTTGCTTCTGATAAAAAGCAGATCCGCGCGAAGGCTGTTGAGGTGCTAAAGCAGGCTGGTCTTGCTGATGCGGAGCGCCGTATGAAGCAGTTCCCGCACCAGTTTTCCGGTGGCATGAAGCAGCGTGCGCTGATTGGTATCGGGCTTGCCGCAAACCCTGATTTGCTAATTGCGGACGAGCCAACAAGCGCGCTTGACGTGACCGTGCAGCGGGTTGTGCTTGATCACCTGCAGCAGCTCGCGAAAGAAAAGGGTACTGCGGTTGTCTTCATTACACACGATTTGGGTCTTGCTGCCGAGCGCGCCGAAAAACTTATTGTGATGTACAAGGGTAACATCGTAGAATCTGGTCCTAGCCGTGAGATTCTGCAGCGTCCGCGTCACTCCTACACGAAACGCCTTGTTGCTGCTGCGCCTAGCCTTGCATCGCGCCGTATTCAGAGCTCTGGAACGGTTGCGGCGGCGGGGATTGATCAGCTTTCAAATATTCAGGAGAATATTGCCGGTAAGCGTGAGCGGGCTGCTGGCGAGCCGGTTATTGAGATTAAAGATCTCACAAAGCAGTACAAGATCCGTAAGGGCAATTTTGGATCTGAGCTGTTTACCGCAGTTTCAAAAGCCAACTTTGTTGTTAACAGGGGCGAGACGCTAGCGCTCGTTGGTGAATCAGGTTCGGGTAAATCCACCATCGCAAAAATGGTGCTGCAGCTTGAAAAGCCAACCAGCGGTGAGATTTTCATCAACGGTATTAATACGGCTAAGTTCAATTCGAAAGAGATGTTTGAGCTACGCCGTCAGTTGCAACCAGTGTTTCAGGATCCTTACGGCTCGCTGGATCCGCTAATGAATATTGGCAATATCATTAGCGAGTCTATGAACGTGCACAAAGTGGGTTCCAGGAGCGAGCGGCGGCAGCGCGTTTTTGAGCTGCTTGACCAGGTGTCGATGCCGCGCTCTGTTGCGACGCGATACCCGAACGAGCTTTCTGGCGGACAGCGTCAGCGCGTGGCGGTTGCTCGCGGTCTTGCGTTAAAGCCAGAGATTCTGGTGCTTGACGAGGCAGTTTCAGCTCTCGACGTGCTGGTGCAGGCGCAGATTCTTGATCTGCTTGCTGATTTGCAGCACGAGCTCGGACTGACTTATCTCTTTATCACCCACGATTTGGCGGTTGTGCGCCTTATCGCCGATAAGGTTTGTGTGATGCAGCAGGGGCAGATTATTGAGCACTCAACAACTGATAGCGTGTTTGATAATCCGCAGGAAGAGTACACGAAGCGCCTGCTTGAGGCGATTCCTGGCGCAAATATTGAGCTGGGCATTTCTTAAGCACTGTTAATACAGGAGACCGGTCGTCAAGTGTTTGGCGGTCGGTTTCTTGTTTTAAAGGTTCTTTTGGTCTGACCGTGTAGAATTGAAGTGTTTAAGAGAAAGGAAGCACAGTGAGCAAAGATAACGACAACATTTTGGGTGCTGGTAATCTTCCGCGCCGCGGCGTTCCGGCTAGCCCAGCGCAGCCAATTATGCAAGAGATGCCTGTTGCTCCTGCGCAGCCTGCTGCCTCGACACAGCCGAGCGCTGATCCTGTAGCCGTGCCGCCAGTTGCGCCTGCGCAGCCTGTTACGCCAGCGCAATCTGTAACAGCCGCGCAGTTATCCGCTGCTCCAGCGTCTGCGCAGTTTGACAGCTTTAAGTTTCAGGGCGGATACAATTCTGAGTCTGTGCAGCAGTTGCAGGGAGTTGGTAAAGGGCTAGGAGTTGCATCCCTTATAACCGGCATAAGCAGTTTTGTGCTGATAATTTTCTTGCCGGTTTTCAATCTGCTTTTCGGTTTAGCGGGAGTTGTTCTGGGCATTGTTGCCGGTGTTAAAAAACAGCCTAAGGGATTGTGGATCACGGGTATTGTGTTTGGAGGGCTGGCTATTGTGATCACATTAGTTGGAATATTTGCGCTTGCCTACTACTTTGTGAACAACTCAGATGCTATTGAGGAGTTGCACAAGAACGGTTTTATAACCGATGAAACCTACCGCACCTTCAAAGAGCAACTGGAGCAGGTTAATAATTAGTTTTTAGCTTTGCTCACAGGTTAAGTCTGATAGT
Organism: Canibacter zhuwentaonis; assembly: GCF_018531145.1. Taxonomy (GTDB): domain Bacteria; phylum Actinomycetota; class Actinomycetes; order Actinomycetales; family Microbacteriaceae; genus Canibacter; species Canibacter zhuwentaonis. The sequence goes on from NZ_JAHDSZ010000007.1 coordinate 36,641, forward strand.
TTTATTCCTGTACTTATTTTATTCGTTAGCTTAAAAGCAGAAAGAGGGTAACTGTGTCTGTTGCAATTAAACCGCTTGAAGACCGCGTTGTAATTCGCCAGGTTGAAGCAGAGCAAACAACCGCTGCGGGGCTTGTGATTCCCGATAGCGCTAAAGAAAAGCCGCAGGAGGGTGAGGTTGTTGCTGTTGGCGCCGGGCGCGTTGACGATAACGGCAACCGAATCGCGCTTGAGCTAAAAGTTGGCGACCGCGTGATTTACTCTAAATACGGTGGCACAGAGGTTAAATACGGCGCGGATGAGTTTTTGATTCTGTCCGCTCGTGACGTGCTCGCCATTGTAGAGCGCTAAACCATTTTCGCAGAGTCGGGATGCGGTTTCTGCCGCGCCCCGACTCTTTGCGTATCTATAATGTTGCGCTCTAACACAGCTATAGACGCTAAACTAAAGGGGTTAATACTTTGTAATTTTTATTTCCGTTATCCAAGCTTTAGGGGGTTTATATGCAGCAGCGTAATCCGTTCACCACAACCGGATTAACCTATGACGACGTGCTTTTACTGCCCGCGCACACTGATGTTATTCCCAGCGAGGTTGACGTTTCAACGAAGCTTACGCGGCGCATCGAGCTTGGCATCCCGGTTCTTTCCGCTGCGATGGATACGGTAACAGAAACCCGCATGGCAATTGCCATGGCGCGTAACGGCGGGCTGGGCATTTTGCACCGCAATCTTGCTATTGCCGATCAGGCTGTGATGGTTGATCGGGTTAAGCGCAGCGAAGCTGGGATGATCGCAAACCCCGTCACAACAACAGCGCACGCAACCGTTACCGAGGTGGATAAACTCTGCGGTGAGTACCGGGTTAGTGGGCTGCCGGTTGTTGACGCCGAGGGTATTTTGGTGGGTATCATAACAAATCGCGATATCCGCTTTATGGACGATACCGAGCGGGCTAGCACGCGGGTTGGGGAAGTTATGACCCGCACCCCGCTGGTGACCGCGCCTAAAGGGATCACGCGGGATGCAGCGCGCGCAATTTTTCACCAGCACAGAATAGAGAAGCTGCCTCTTGTTGAGTCTGACGGTAAACTCGCCGGGCTGATCACTGTTAAAGATTTTGAAAAAGAAGAGCAGTATCCCAACGCCACCAAAGATCCCAGCGGTAAGCTGCGAGTTGGCGCGGCGATGGGCTTTTTCGGTGATGCATGGGAGCGCGCCTGCGCGCTGCGCGACGCTGGCGTTGATGTGCTCGTGGTTGACACCGCTAACGGCGACAGCCGTGGGGTGCTAGACATTATCAAGCGGATCAAATCAGATAGCGCATTCTCGGAGATTGACGTTATCGGTGGCAACGTTGCAACCTACGTGGGAGCTGCTGCGCTAGTTGAGGCCGGAGTGGACGCTGTTAAAGTCGGGGTTGGTCCGGGCTCAATCTGCACCACTCGGGTTATCGCCGGTGTTGGGGTGCCGCAGGTCACGGCTATTTACGAGGCCGCGCGGGCGGCAACTCCCGCTGGTGTGCAGGTTATCGCTGACGGTGGTCTGCAGTATTCCGGCGACATCGCAAAAGCCCTTGTTGCCGGAGCAAGCTCTGTTATGGTTGGCTCGTTGCTTGCAGGAACTGCTGAAAGCCCCGGCGAGCTGGTGTTTACCGCGGGCAAGCAGTTTAAGAACTATCGAGGCATGGGCTCGCTCGGCGCGCTGCAAACCCGTGGCGAGCGCACCTCGTACTCGAAAGACCGCTATTTCCAAGCGGATGTGCCAAGCGATGAAAAACTCATTCCGGAGGGCATTGAAGGGCAGGTGCCGTATCGTGGCATGGCATCCGCCGTGCTGTATCAAATGATCGGCGGTTTGCGCCAGTCGATGTTTTACACCGGCTCGCGCACGATCCAGGAGCTGAAAGAGCGCGGTAATTTTGTGCAGATCACAGCGGCCGGGCTGAAAGAGTCGCATCCGCACGATATTCAGATGGTTGTGGAAGCGCCAAACTATCGCAAATAGCGGCTGTTTGCGCCGGTGGTAACGATTTTAAGGAATAGCAGTGAATTACGAAGTTGAGATAGGGCACGCAAAACGCGCGCGCCGAGTTTATAGTTTTGATGATATCGGGGTTGTGCCAGGGCGGCGTACCCGCGATCCGGAGCTAGTTTCAACGGCCTGGAGCATTGACGCGTTTAACTTTGAGATTCCAGTGCTCGCAGCTCCTATGGATTCTGTGACATCACCGGAAACAGCCATCGCAATAGGTAACATGGGCGGTCTCGGGGTGCTCAACCTAGAGGGTCTGTGGACCCGCCACGAAAACCCGGAAAACATTTTTAAGCAGCTCGCGGAAGTCACGGACGAGCGCGCCGCCGTGCAAAAAATGCGCGAGTTTTACAGCGCGCCGATTAAACCTGAGCTGATCCGCGACAGGCTTGCACAGGTGCGCGACGCGGGCGTGACGGTGGCGGGTTCGCTCTCCCCGCACAGAACGGCTGAGCACTACGAAACAGTTGTGGGCGCGGGCGTTGATCTATTCGTGATCCGCGGGAATAATGTTTCCGCAGAGCACGTGAGCCACGCCGAACGCGAGTCGTTGAACCTGAAGCGCTTTATTTACGAGCTTGATGTGCCGGTTATCGTTGGGGGCGCGGTGACGTATCGATCCGCTATGCATCTGATGCGCACGGGAGCCGCCGGGGTGCTGGTTGGTTTTGGCGGCGGCGCAAGCTCGAGCACCCGCGCAACCCTCGGCGTGCGCGCGCCGATGGCAACCGCGCTTGCCGATGTTGCCGGTGCGCGCGGGCACTATCTCGACGAGTCGGGCGGGCGCTACGTGCACATTATCGCCGACGGCGGATTGGGCACCTCCGGTGACATTGTGAAGGCGATCGCGTGCGGAGCCGACGCGGTTATGCTCGGCTCGCTTTTGGCGCGCGCGACGGAGGCTCCCGGCATGGGCTGGCACTGGGGGCAGGAGGCGCATCACGAGAATCTGCCGCGCGGCAGGCGCATTAACGTGGGCAGTCTGGTGCCGCTGCAGGAGATTATCAACGGCCCGGCGGTTTTTGCCGACGGCTTAGCAAACCTGATGGGGGCGCTGCGCTACGCGATGGCAACAACGGGCTACTCTGACCTGAAGAAATTTCAGCGGATCGACATTGTGCACGCCGTTAAATAAGAGCGGTTCTTGTGGTGGATACTAAAAACAGCGTAAAACAGGCGCGGCAGGCGCAGCGGCAACGCTTGTGTGAGCTGCGTTTGAGTGGCGCACAGCCGACTCTGAAAAGCGTTATGCTGCGCCCCAAATCGCTGCTGGCGCTGCTGGTAGCGCTGGTGGTTGCCTCGGGTTTTGCGTGGCTGGCCCAGTGGCAGCTGGGTAATGCTGTGCAGGCGCAAACCGCGCAGGCGTACGACAGTGAGAATGTTGTGCCGTTGCGGAGCGTGAACGTTCCGGGCGAACCGCTTGACGATATTGCCGCCGGGCACAGGGTGCAAGTTGAGGGCGCGCTGACGGGCGATACGCAAACTGTAATTAACCGGCAGCGTGAAGACGGTGCTATCGGGTACTGGCTTGTGACCCGTGCCGTTGTTGGCGGGGCGGACGCGCCGGTTAATCTCGCGGTCGTGGTTGGTTGGGCGGCAGACGAGCAGCAGATCACCGTCGCGGCGCAAAAACTGCAGGGCGTGGCGGGCGAATCAGCCGTTTACACGGGCAGATACAACCCGACGGAGCCGCCGCAGCGCAGCTCTGCAACGGGGTATGGCGACAGGCTGGCAACGGTTGCGCCGGCGCAACTGATCAATATTTGGGGGGCGGAGGCGGTATCCGCCAGCTATTCCGGATTTCTGGTGCTGGAGCCGGAAACGCAGCTGCTACAGGAACTGGGGCTGGAGCGGATTCACTCGCGCGCACCCCAGCAAGCCACGGAACTGAACTGGCTGAACCTCTTTTACGCGATTGAATGGGTGCTGTTTGCCTGCTTTGCAGTTTATTTTTGGGTGCGGATTATGCGCGACACCTGGGAGAAAGAGCACGAACTGCGGCTTGCACCCGCGTTATGACGTTTTTACACAGAAACAGGAGAAATTATGAGTGGTAGCTTAAAACCTAGACCGGAGACGTACCCGCAGCTGGCGCGTTCGTTGAAATTTTTTAGGGTGTCTTCGATGATTACCGGCGTGATGCTGTTTGGGCTGTATATTATTTCGAGTATTCGCTGGTTTATGCACAGCGATATTTACCTGTTTAACACCAGCTCGTTTGCGCAGCTGGTGCAGCTGCCGCCCGAGGGTGTGAGCGTTGATTTTGAGCCTTCCGGTGTTAATTTTACGACGGTTTTTTTGATCGCGCACGGCTGGTTTTATGTGCTTTACTTGATCGCCGCGTTTAGTATCTGGAGTGCTATGCGCTGGAACTTCTGGAAATTTCTGGCACTCGCTTTTGCGGGCTGCGTGATTATTGTTTCGTTTATTGCCGAGCGGTGGGTTGTGCGCGAGGCGCGCGCGGTGCTTAACTACGGGCGTGACGCCCCTGCTGCGGACGGGATGGCTGCTTAGGCGCGTGCGTGGCGCTAAGCCAACACCGTTTTTGCTAGGGTATTCTTGTTACTAGATTTTAGAAACACAGCTTACTGAACTTTAGAAACGCCGCAGAAAAGAGGTAGAGGGTGGCAGCGACCGAGACTAACTCGCAACGCCCAGTGCTCGTTGTTGATTTTGGCGCGCAGTACGCGCAGCTTATTGCGCGGCGGGTGCGTGAAGCCGGGGTTTACTCGGAGCTTGTGCCGCACACTATCACAGCCGCCGAGGTGAAAGCGAAAAACCCGCTCGGGCTTGTGCTTTCGGGCGGTCCGTCGTCTGTTTACGCGGCGGGCGCACCCGCGTTCGACGAAGCGATCTTTGACCTCGGGCTGCCGCTCTTTGGTATCTGTTATGGTTTCCAGGTGATGGCGCGGGCGCTCGGAGGCAAGGTCGCAAACACGGGCGATCGCGAGTATGGCGCAACCATCGCTGAGCTGGCGGCGCAGAGCGGCGATCCGCTGTTCAAAGATCTGCCGCGCGAGCAGAACGTGTGGATGAGCCACGGTGACGCGGTGCAGGAAGCCCCCGCCGGTTTTGAAGTGCTCGCTAAAACCTGTGTGACTCCTGTGGCGGCGTTTGGATCCGCTGATAAAAAGATATACGGCGTGCAGTGGCATCCCGAGGTGAAGCATTCTGACTACGGGCAGACGATGCTCGAGAACTTTTTGCGCGAGATAGCCGAGATTCCCGCGAACTGGAATGCCGAAAACGTGATTGCCGAGCAGGTTAAGCGCATTCGCGCGCAGGTTGGTACCGGTAAGGTTATTTGCGGACTTTCTGGGGGAGTGGATTCTGCTGTCGCCGCCGCGCTTGTGCACCGCGCTGTGGGCGACCAGCTTGTTTGCGTGTTTGTGGATCACGGTCTTTTGCGCGCGGGCGAGCGCGAGCAGGTTGAGGTGGATTATGTCGCCGCAACAGGTGTGCGGCTTGTCACAGTTGATGCGCGCGAGAAGTTCTTAACCGTGCTGCGGGGGGTCACCGATCCGGAGCAGAAACGTAAGATTATCGGTCGCGAGTTTATCCGCTCCTTTGAGCAGGCGCAGGCTGATTTGCTTGCGGAGTCTGCGAATGGCGAGGGTGACTCGATCCGCTTCCTGGTGCAGGGCACGCTGTATCCCGATGTTGTGGAGTCTGGCGGCGGATCGGGCACCGCTAATATTAAGAGCCATCACAACGTGGGCGGTTTGCCAGAGGATCTACAGTTTGAGCTGGTGGAGCCGTTGCGCACTCTGTTTAAGGATGAGGTGCGCGAGATTGGGCGGCAGCTGGGGCTTCCCGAGGCGATTGTTGGGCGGCAGCCTTTCCCCGGTCCGGGGCTTGGGATTAGGATTGTTGGCGAGGTGACAGAGGAGCGTTTGGCGACTCTGCGCGCCGCTGACGCGATTGTGCGAGCGGAACTCACCGAGGCGGGGCTGGATGCTGAAATTTGGCAGTGCCCGGTTGTGCTGTTGGCTGATGTGCGCTCCGTTGGCGTGCAGGGCGACGGTCGCACGTACGGGTATCCGATTGTGTTGCGACCCGTTTCTAGCGAGGACGCGATGACAGCGGATTGGACGCGCCTACCTTATGATTTGCTGGCGCGGATATCTAATATGATAACCAACCGGGTGCCCGAGGTGAATCGAGTTGTGCTTGACGTGACCTCAAAGCCGCCAGGAACTATTGAGTGGGAGTAGAGCTGCGACCGGTTACCGCTTCACCTTTTTGATGATGAAGTGGATAAGCAGCAGTCCAAGGGTTATCGCAGCAATATAGAGCAGCATAAACTCTGCCGACAGGTGCTCTCCGTCGGGGTTTGAGAGAATAACACCATACGTCTCACGGTAATTTTCTGCAACTTCTGCCGGAGCCCCGTCGAAAACCTTATTTATGGCGGACTCCATCAAAACCTGTTTCAGCAGCGCATTTGCCTGAGTTAGTGGAAACCACGTCATTACCTGCTGCAGGGTTGCTCCCAGAGTGCCAATTGGAACGTAAACTCCCGCAATAAAGCCGATGAGGGTTCCAACAAGTGTGCTTAGCGTTGAAAAAGCTGAACTTGACCTGATGAAAGCCAGAATTGGCAGCGCAATTGCGGCTGACAGCACCGCGCCCAGCGATGCGATTCCAACTATTTTCAGATAGTCCGTAGCTGTGTATTCAAGCAGCGAATCAAAACCGTTAAAAACAACAAGCGAAACAACACAAGAGAGCAGTGTTAGACCGATCCCGAACACAACCGCAAAAATGGCGTAGGACAGCTCAAGTTTGAATCGCGGTGCGGGGCTCACGTGAAAATCTTCAATCAGCTTCTTTTCACGGTCTAAGACCATAACCCCGAACGCTCCCAGCGTACTGGTCATAGAACAAACTATTGTGATGCCGGAAATCAGCCAGAGATTGGCCATTTCGACGGTTGAGTCTGGTACAGAGTCGGCGTTTAACGCGGTTTTGATGGCGTCAAGCTGCAGTTTGCCCAAGAAGAACTTGTAAATAACAATCAGAATAATAACGGCCAAAAACGACATCATAAGCGCCGTTTTATCGCGGGTGTGTACTTTGTTATTTCTTGAAATTAACTCAAACATTTGTGAAACCTATTTTCCGTTAAGCAAGTTTAAATACGCAGATTCTAAGTTTGAATGCTCCACGTTGAATGATTCAATAACCGAGGTGTCCTTATTGTCAGCGATAACACTTATCATTTCATCAACGGTAACGTCTTTGAAGGTAATATTTTTTTCGTCAAGAACGTGCATTTTGCTGGCAAGCTCAGGAGCTGATAGCAGCCGCAGAGATGCTCCGTTTTGAAGGGTTACATTCAGGTTAGTCGTGGAGCGCTGTTTAATGAAAGAGGAGATATCTCCAGAGTAGTGTACTTCGCCAGAAATCAGCACGTTCAGCACATCACATCCCTTCATCTCTTCTAGATAGTGAGTAATCAGTACCACCGTCATATTGGCTTTTTTATGCAGCGTGCCCAGGGCGTTCCACAGGTCATGCCTTGATTTTGTGTCTAGCCCTGTTGTTGGCTCATCTAGTAGCAGTAGCGCTGGCTGCGGCAGCAGTGCTCTGGCGATATCAACCTTGCGCCGTTGCCCTCCCGACAGGCTGCCGTATTTTTGTTTTCGAATCTCAGACAGGTCGAGATACTCCCGCAGTTCTTCGATGCGCTCGCGCACCTCAGCTTTTGACAGACCGTACAGGGATCCGCGAGAAATCAGATTCTCCTCAACGCTTAGATTTTGATCTAGGCGGCTGCTCTGAAAGACAATTCCGATATGACGGTAGAGTTCTTTTGACGGCAGCGGTTTCCCGTCAACCTCCCATGAAATCTCGCCTGAGCTCTGCTTGAAGTTCTTAATGAGGAGGTTGAACAGGGTTGTTTTTCCCGCGCCGTTAGGACCCAGCAGTCCGTAGAACTTGCCGGATTCAAACGTGAGGGTAATTCCCTTTAGTGCTTCAAAATCGCCGTACTTCTTGCGGATATTCTTTAGTTTAATTTCCATTTTTAGTGATCATTAACCTTTCCCGAGCAATTTCGGTGCTCTCTGTGTGCTGTGCCATGAATATCCGCCCCAATCTGGTTTAGTGTATAAGGCAATTATACAGCGGGATTGTAACGTATTTATTAAGGGGGCAGAAGCTAATAGCAGTATATAAAAGGGGTCGGAGGCAGCCCCCGACCCCTTATGTTTTAGGCTAATCGTTGCCGCGCAGGATCGCGATCACGCGTAGAATCTCAACGTACAGCCAAATCAGGGTCACAACGAGACCGAAACCAGCTAGCCAACCGTACTTCTCAGGCAGGCGGCTCGCAACACCGTTTTTAATCTGCTCAAAATCCATAACCAGCGAGTATGATGCAAGGAATATTGCGACCCCGCCAATTAGCACGCCCAGCGGGATGCCCATTATTGTCGCGCCCCTGAGACCCCACGGGTCTGTAACAGCTCCTGTGATCATCAGCACAACGTTAACAAGTGAAAACAGAGCGTAGCCGATAATGGCAACGGTCACAATTTTGGTCATGCGCGGGGTTGCGCGCACCTTGCCGCTGCAGAAAAGCGCGAGCACGGTTGCAAACACAACGAGCGTGCCAAGCACTGCCTGTGGCACAATGCCATCCCACTGTCGCTCAAAAAAGCTTGAAATGCCGCCAACAAAAAGCCCTTCGACAACGGAGTACAGCACAATGAGAGGCACGCTAATTTTCTTTTTAAGCGTGATTACACAGCACAGTGCGAAGCCAATGAGCGCGGCGGGAAGCGCCAGGGCGGGCACGAACCAGCCGACTGCCGCGGCGAGCAAAAGAACACCAAAGAGCACGGCTGTTTTGCGGATCGTGTTTTCGAATGTCATCGGAGTGGCTGATCCGCCAACAACATCGGCAACAGTTTGTGGCGCTGCGGGTTCTTGCTGTACGGGTTTTTGAGCGGATGGCTGATTATACAGTTCTTCTAGCTCTTTCGCAGTAAGTGTGCGATTGGAAAAAGCCGGCATGGATTTTAACGCAGGATTGCTCATCTGGTGCCCCCTAGTGTTGATTGGTTTGTCTTAGTCTACCAATTATACTACTGGCGGGTTAATAGTTGCTGGTTGTGGTGTGCGGGGGAGCTGATGTGATGTGCGTGGTGTGGGCGGTGATGGACGTGTTAGCTGTTTAAGCGTGTGGCGCGGACGCTGTGTGGGAGCTTAAAAATTAGTGCCCTACCTCTGGTTTAGACTGTTTGCCATGGGAAAATACGAACCGGACGTGAATGGCAACATTAACTCGGCAGCCACGGAGCAGGTGGTTAGCAAGCTTGTGAGTGGTCTTAACGAGCCACAAAAACGGGCTGTTGAGTCGCGCAGTAAAGCACTTTTGGTGGTTGCCGGTGCGGGGTCGGGTAAAACGCGCGTGCTCACTCACAGAATCGCTCACATGATTGCCACGAGAGATGCCTATCCGGGGCAGATTCTTGCGATCACGTTCACAAACAAAGCGGCTAACGAAATGAAAAGTCGTATTAACAACCTGCTCGGTGAGAGCGCGCGCGGTATTTGGGTGCATACTTTTCACTCCGCTTGCGCGCGTATTTTGCGCGAGCTTGAAAACGCCGAAAGGCTCGGCTACAACCGCAATTTCACGATTTACAGCACTTCTGATGCGGCAGCCCTGGTTAAGAAAATAATTTCCGATTTGCGTTTTAGAAACTATGATTTTACCGCGAAACAGGTTAGCGGGAGAATCTCGAAACTGAAAAACGAGCTGATAACATGGCAAAAATACGCCGACAGCCTAGGCTCTAAATCAGAAGACGACAATCTGTTCATCGAAATATTTAAGCTTTACACGGAACAGCTGCAACAGGCGAACGCCTTAGATTTTGACGATCTAATCGGGCAGACTATGCACCTGTTTGAGCACTTTCCAGACGTTCTCGCGCGCTACCAGAAACGGTTTAGGCGGATTCTCGTTGACGAGTATCAAGACACAAATGTTGCGCAGTACCTGTTAATTAAAAAACTCACAAAACCGCTGCTGCTTAGCAACGTTGGAGGTGCTTGGGGAGATGAGCTTTACACAACAAATCCCGCTGCGTTGACGGTTGTTGGTGATTCTGATCAGTCTATTTACGCTTTCCGCGGTGCGGATATTAGAAACATACTGCGCTTTGAAGAAGACTTTGAAGATGCAGAGGTTGTTAAACTCGAGCAAAATTACCGATCAACCCAAAATATCCTCAGCGCGGCTAATGCCGTGCTGAATGTGAATATAAAAGCCCCCACTAAAAAACTCTGGACGGAAGCTGGAGACGGCTCTAAAATTATCGGCTACACGGGTTCTTCTCCCCGTGGTGAGGCTGCTTTTGTTGCGGATGAAATAGTAGGACTGCACGAGCGCGGCACAGCTTACAAAGATATAGCGGTGCTCTATCGGGTTAACTCGCTAACGCAGTCGCTTGAAGAGCAGCTAGTTCGATCCGGGGTGCCGTATCAAATTATCGGCGGCACCAGGTTTTATGATCGCGCAGAGGTTAAAGATATGCTCGCGTATCTGATGAACATTATTAACCCGTACGATCCGATTTCCTTCCTGCGACTACTAGCTGCGCCCCGCCGCGGCATAGGAAAGGTTACCGCGGGCAAAATCGTGCAGTTCAAAGAGCAGCAACAGCTCGATTTTCACACCGCTATGCAGCGCGCCGATGAGGCGGGAGTTGCGGCGGGAGCGGGTAAAAAGCTCTGCCGGCTGGGTGACTTTTTAAGTGAATTACGCGCTGCAACGCTTGCAGAAAACGAGTCGGGCAGAATGCAGGCGGGAGAGATTCTGCAGCGGATAATTTCTGAAACAAAATATACTGAGATCCTGCGCGGTGATAACGCCAGCCCCGAGCACGAGTCACGGGCTGAAAACGTTGCAGAGCTGCTCGCGCTCACAAAACAGTTTGATGCCGCAAATCCAGATGCGGGACTGCAAGATTTTCTAACCGAAGTGAGTCTTTACGCAACGGCGGCAGATGTTGAGAGCGACAGCGGCGCAGTATCTTTGATGACCCTGCATAGCGCAAAAGGGCTTGAGTTTAAGATTGTGTTCCTGGTAGGAGTTGAAGAGGGCATAATACCCCATAGAATGGCTGGTGACTCTAAAGAGGCTATCGATGAAGAGCGGCGGCTTATGTACGTTGGTGTAACCCGCGCAGAAGAACAACTGTACTTAACAAGAGCCGAAAATCGTTCGCAGTATGGATGGTCTGGAGAGTTAAGCGGGCTGTCACGCTTTATACTGGGTGTTCCTGCGGAGATTATAGACTGGCGTGGCGAAGACCGGCTGGAATTTTTTACCGGTGGCAAAATGAATCGTATGCGTGAGGTCGCGCGTGTATACGGGGCTACGAAACAGGTCGGCGCTGCTTGGAAGATGAGAAAAGCTCACGATAATCTTGACACAAAGAAAGACGGTAAGACTAGAGCAAAAATCGAGTTTCCAAACATGATCGGTGCTGAGGGCGTGCGTGGCAATGCGGCGCAGGAGTTTGCTGTCGGTGACTGGATAGAGCATCCCAAATACGGTAAAGGGCGGATAGATAAATTCACCGGCTCTGGTAGTAAAACGGTTGCGGATATCCATTTTGACTCTGTTGGGTTGAAGCGAATTCTGCCCGCGCTGATCCGCCTTAAAAAACTCTGAAAAAGAGGGCTATGCTCTAGTTTTTAGGGTGTAGCCTGGTACTTAGGTATAAAAAACTGAGTGGACACAACAGTGCCCGCTCCCTGACTGATAAGGAACAGTGTGGATCTATACGAATACCAAGCAAGGGACATTTTCGAAAAGCACGGAGTTCCTGTGCTTCCCGGAATTATTGCTGACACTCCGGAGGCTGCGGGCGCAGCCGCAGCGAAGATCGGGGGTGTGGTGGTCGTAAAAGCTCAGGTGAAGACCGGCGGTCGTGGTAAGGCTGGCGGTGTTAAAGTTGCGCGCAATGCGGCAGCTGCCGAGCAAGCGGCGCGCGAGATTTTAGGGCTTGATATTAAGGGTCATAAAGTGCAACGGGTGATGGTTGCCGCCGGTGCAAACATAGCGCAGGAGATGTATTTTTCGGTGCTGCTCGACAGGGCGAATCGCTCACTGCTGGCGCTCTGCAGCGCGCAGGGAGGTGTTGAGATTGAGCAGCTGGCAGCTGAGAATCCCGACGCTCTGGCGAAGGTGGAGGTTGATCCGCTTGTGGGTATAAACGCTGAAAAAGCTCTCGAAATAGCTAAAAAAGCGGGATTTGAAGAGTCGCTGCTTGTAAAAGTGGCATCCGTTTTTGAGCGTCTCTACAAAGTTTATGAGTCTGAAGATGCAACCCTAGTTGAGGTTAATCCGCTTGTGATTACCGCTGAGGGCGATGTTATCGCGCTTGACGGCAAAGTTTCACTCGATGAAAACGCCGAGTTTAGGCAGCCAAAACACGCTGCTCTGGCGGATTCTGCCGCGACCGATCCGCTCGAGCAGAAAGCTAAAGAGCTGGATCTTAACTACGTGAAACTTGATGGTGAAATTGGCGTTATCGGCAACGGAGCGGGGCTTGTAATGTCCACGCTCGACGTTGTTGCTTATGCTGGCAGCAAGCACGGTGGTGTTAAACCCGCTAACTTCCTAGATATTGGCGGCGGGGCATCCGCAACGGTAATGGCCAACGGGCTTGGTATTATTTTGAGCGATCCGCAAGTTAAGAGTGTGTTTGTGAACGTATTTGGTGGTATTACAAGCTGTGATGCGGTGGCAAACGGTATCGTCGCAGCCCTTGAAAAACTCGGCGACGTCGCCAACAAGCCGCTCGTTGTGCGCCTAGACGGCAACAATGCTGCGACCGGGCAGGAGATTCTTGCGGGTATTAACCATCCGCTGGTTACGCTAATGCCAACAATGGATGCGGGTGCTGATAAAGCAGCCGAGCTGGCACACATCGCGTAAGTTACGTAAAGATTTAGGAGAGCAACAAAATGTCTATTTTTATTAACAAAGATTCTAAGGTCATCGTGCAGGGTATAACCGGCGGTGAGGGCAGCAAGCACACCGCGCGGATGCTTGCCGCCGGAACCCAGATTGTCGGGGGTGTGAACGCGAGAAAAGCAGGCACCGTGGTAACTCATACTGACAGCGCAGGAAAAGAAATTGAGCTGCCAGTGTTTGGCAGCGTCGCAGCAGCTATACAGCAGACGGGCGCAACAGTGTCGGTCGCTTTTGTGCCACCGGCGTTCACAAAAGACGCAGCCTTTGAAGCTATTGATGCGGGTATTGAACTGCTCGTTATTATCACCGAGGGTGTGCCCGTTAAAGACAGTGCAGAGCTGTGGGCGTATGCGAAATCAAAGGGCAACAAGACGCGAATTATCGGCCCAAACTGCCCGGGAATTATCACCCCAACCGAGGCGCTAGCGGGGATCACGCCGGCGGATATTACGGGCAAGGGTTCGATCGGTCTGGTGTCAAAATCTGGCACGCTGACATACCAGATGATGTTCGAGCTGAAAGATATCGGGTTCTCAACCGCGATCGGAATCGGCGGCGACCCGATTATCGGCACAACTCACATTGACGCGCTGCAGGCTTTCGAAGCGGATCCTGAAACCAAGGCTATTGTGATGATCGGTGAAATCGGTGGTGACGCAGAAGAGCGAGCCGCTGAGTTCATTAAAAACAACGTGACAAAACCCGTTGTGGGTTACGTTGCAGGCTTCACCGCTCCAGAAGGTAAGACAATGGGGCACGCAGGCGCTATTGTCTCAGGCTCAGCTGGCACAGCACAGGCGAAAAAAGAGGCCTTAGAGGCAGCTGGTGTGCGTGTTGGTAAAACACCGACAGAAACGGCAGAGCTGATGCGCGAAATTATTAGTAAGCTCTAAGCTGCGCGGTTAATTAAAAACGTCTCGGCAGAGATTATGCCGAGACGTTTTATTAACTAATTTAAGCAGACTTGCTTTTAAACACTCGCGACTATCTTGTTGAAGGTTATAGATGGGCGCATAACATCGTCCGTTAGCTGCTTGTTAACGCGGTAGTATCCGCCAAGCTGCGCGGGATTACCCTGCGGCGCAATAAGCTCGCGCATAATCGCCTCAGTTTGCGCAACAAGTTCTGCCGCGATCGGCGCAAAGTGAGCCGCGGTTTTCTCGCACTCGCGCTGCGCGGCAAGTTCTTCCGCCCAGAATCGCGCTAGCCAAAAATGGCTGCCGCGGTTGTCAAGCTCGCCGGTTTTACGCGACGGTGATTTGTTCTCGTTAAGGAATCTCGCTGTAGCACGCTCAAGTGCGCCGGCTAGCACGTCCGCTCCCGCATAACGCAGTGACTCCGCGAGCGCCATAAACTCACCGAGCGAATCCCAGCGCAGATGGTTTTCCGCTGTGAGCTGCGCAACGTGTTTCGGCGCGGATCCGCCAGCCCCCGTCTCATACAGCCCGCCTCCTGCGAGCAGCGGCACAACCGAGAGCATTTTTGCGCTCGTGCCAAGCTCTATAATCGGGAACAAGTCAGTGTTATAGTCGCGCAGCACGTTGCCGGTTACCGAGATGGTGTCTTTGCCCTGGCGCATTCGCGTTACAGAAACCTGTGTTGCGCTTGCCGGATCGAGAATCTGGATGTCAAGACCGTCAGTGTTGTGCTCTGCGAGATACTCCCGCACTTTTTTGATGATCTCAGCATCGTGCGCCCGGTTCTCGTCGAGCCAGAAAATCGCCGGGGTGCTGGTTGCTCGCGCGCGTGCAACCGCGAGTTTCACCCAGTCGCGCACGCTCGCATCTTTTGTCTGGCAGGCGCGCCAAATATCACCGCGGCTCACTTTGTGAGCGAGCACAACCTCGCCGCGCTTGTTGATAACCTCAACAACACCGCAGCTTGGCATCCTGAAGGTTTTATCGTGCGAGCCGTATTCTTCTGCCTTTTTAGCCATTAGACCGACGTTTGGCACGCTGCCGATGGTGCGCGGATCGTACGCTCCGTGCTGTTTGCAATCGGCTATTACCGTGCTGTAAATGCCCGCATACGAGGAGTCGGGGATAACTGCGAGCGTGTCCTGCTCTGAACCCTGCGCGTTCCACATTTTGCCGCCGCCACGAATCATAGCAGGCATTGAAGCGTCCACAATAACATCGCTTGGCACGTGCAGGTTGGTGATGCCGCGGTCGCTGTTCACCATCGCGAGAGCGCAGCGCTTCTCGGCTTCGGTGGTAAACGCCGCTTTAATTTCCGCGCCGTTTTGCAGCTCCGCGAGCCCGTCTAGTAATGCGCCATAGCCGTTTTCACCGTTAAGCCCCGCAGCGGCGAGCTCTGCGCCGTACTTCTCGAAAGTTTCACGGAAATACGCGCGCACCACGTGCCCAAAAATAATCGGGTCAGAAACCTTCATCATCGTGGCCTTCAAGTGCACAGAGAAAAGCACTCTGGCATCCTGCGCCCGTGTAATGTTCTCCTGCAGGAAGTCATCCAGCGCGCTCACGCTCATAAAGGTTGCGTCTAGAATCTCGCCTGGCACGACCTCCAGACCCGTTTTTAGCACGGTTTCTGTGCCGTCTTTTGCGGTGTGTTTGATTGTGAGTGTGTTAGCGTTCGCGAAGGTCACTGATTTTTCGTTGTGGAAAAAATCGCCGGCGCTCATGGTCGCCACGCTGGTTTGCGACTGCGCGCTCCACTCGCCCATGCTGTGCGGGTGCTTTTGCGCGTACTCTTTCACCGCCTGCGGTGCACGGCGATCCGAGTTACCCTCGCGCAAAACGGGATTCACAGCGGATCCTTTAACGCTGTCATAGCGCGCGCGGATATCAGCTTCAGCCTCTGTTTGCGGCTCGTCAGGGTATTCAGGGAGCATCACACCCTGTTCGCGCAGTTCGGCAATTGCGGCTTTTAGCTGTGGCACAGACGCGGAAATGTTAGGAAGTTTAATAATGTTGGCGCCCGGCTGTTTAGCGAGTGCGCTAAGCTCCTGCAGCGCATCCGTGACGCGCTGCGACTCTGGTAGCAGGTTGTTAAAGGCCGCGATTATGCGCCCTGCCAGGGAAATATCTTTAACGACTATCTCGATACCCGATGTTTTGGCAAAGGCCTTAACTATCGGCAAAAACGAATGGGTTGCAAGCATTGGTGCTTCGTCAGTATATGTGTAGTAGATCTTTTGCAAAACAGACTCCTTAAAAGCAATTTACCCAATCTAACCTATACCTTTTAGCTGGTGACGTGCTGGTTTGCTGCCGTTGCTTGTGGAGGGCTTGGTGTTTAGATCCGCCCAATCTCGGTTTAGTAGACTTAACAGCGATGAAATACTTGAGGGCGATGCTTTTTGCTGTGCTAGAAGCGTTTTTGGTGGGTCTTGGTAGTTTTGTGCTGATCGGGTTTCCTGCTCTCTTTATCGCGCTATTTTCTATTACCGCGAGTTTCGACCTCAAATTCGTGATCGTGATCACATCTGCTATCTGGCTGTGGGGGCACGCCCTGCCGCTCGAGTTCGAGGTTTCTGCGGGGCAAGCGATGGCGCTCGGGGCTGGCGAATCCGCGATCACCTTCCCAGTTTCGCTGCCGTTGCTGGGAATTATGGCGATCACCGTGATCGGCGCGCTACGGGCGGGATATCGTGCGGCGGCGCAGGCTTCTGGCAGGCTGTCGCAGCTTGTTGCGGTGTGCGGTGGCGCTGTTTGCGGCTTTGCGATAGTTGCGGTCGTTGCTGCGGGCTTCGGGCAGCCGCTGGGCGCTGCCCCTGTGAGCTGGCTGGTTGTAAAACCGGTGCTGTTTTTTAGCGGATCATTCCTCGCTGGTGTGCTTTTGGGGGAGCGCATCAGGCTTGCGCGGCTGTTTGAGAGCAGAATATTACCGCTGGTGGATTCTGAAAAGTGGGTTTTCTGGGTTTCACCGCTGCGTTTTGCGCCGCGTATTTGTGCGGCGTTGGCGGCTGTTTTTGTGACTATTGCGGGGGTTGGGTTTGGACTCGCGTTGGCGCTTCACGCGACGGATTTTCTGCGCCTGAGTCAGAGTTTGCACCTTGACTGGCTGGGTGTTTTAGCGTTCTGGATGCTGCACGCCCTGTTTTTACCGACGGTTTTGCTGTGGACGCTCGCGTGGTTTAGCGGCGCGGGATTTATGATCGACACTGCAACTGCTTTTTCGCCCTTTATGGCGGATCGTGCAACCCTTCCGGCGCTGCCGCTGTTTGGGGTGATTCCTGATAGCTGGGGTGAGCTTGGGTTTCTCGCGCCCCTCACGTTTGTTGCGGGTGCTGTGCTCATCGGTGTTTTAGCGGATAAACACCTAAAAAATTTGCACAGTCTGCAAAAACTGTGCGTTGTAGGTGCTGTTGGGTTTGTTTTGTTTTTGGTTTTTGTGTGGAGTTTCAGCTTGGCAACCGGCGCTATAGGGCCGGCGAAGTTCACCCTTACCGGTCCGAACCCTTGGCAGACGAGTTCGCTGTTGACGGCGCAGGCACTGCTTGGGTTGGGATGCGGATTTTTTGTGCCCGATGCTGTGCGGCGCGGGATTGAGTGGGGTAAAACAGGTTTTGGGTCTGATTTTACGGAGCTTGGTGGGGTGCGTAGTACGCGCGGTGTGAGTGGCGTGCGTGGCGAGCGCGAGCTTGCAGGCTATCGCGACACAGGCGATTTCGTGTATGAATACGACGATAACATCCTGGCAGAAGGTTTAGAGAGCGGCTATCTTTACGAGGATGAATCATCTGTTGAGGCGGGCACTGCGAAAGAAGCCGAGCCGTTTGCAGCAGCGGAGCAACTGGGAGGTAAGTCGTTTACGGAGAGTGCCCAGCGTAAAGGGAGTCCGTTAACGCGGGCAGGCGCTTTGAAAACAGCAGTGCCGCGCGCCGAGCCGAGCCATCTAAAGAAACAAGCGGACGAGCTGTAGGTGTGGTGTAAAGTGCGTATTGCGTTTGTAATTGACTATTCTTTAACCTATTTGGGCGGGGCGCAGAGCGCGTTCCTGGATCAAGCAGCTGCACTGCGACAGTCCGGACACGAGATCGTGATTATCGCACCCGATATGCCGCTGGGTTTCGCGGGCGAGTCGCCTGGGGATGAATTACCCGACCACAAATCGCACGGGCACGAGTCTGCAACACACAAACCTGAAACGGGTGAGTTTGCTGTGTGTGAGCCCGCAGCGGGCGAGTCTTTCAGCCCTAATCGGTCTGACTCCGCCGCCGCGCAGCTCGCCTCCGCATACGATTTTGTCACGGTCGCAAGCGCAGGCACAATTCCGGTTCTGGGGCTGCCCCTGATCCGCAATACCGCGCGTCTGCGTGCGCGGCTGAAACGTCTTTTACAGCATAAAAACATTGACATTGTGCACTCGCATTCTGAGTTTGGGCTTACCACGGCCGCGCGCGAGGTAGCCGCGCAGCTGGGCGTGCCAACCGTGTTTACCGTGCATACGTTTTTCTGGCAGGCGCGTCTGCGCGGGGTGTTCGACCTGTGCGCGGCGGGCGCGGTGCGCGCGTTCGCGCGTTTCATAACCGGCTCGTCGGTGTCGCGCCCGTCCCTCACACGCGCCCGCGCTGACAACGCGCTGCGCGCCATCACGCTGCAGCAGGCGCTGGCGGCGGATCTTGTGGTTAGCCCGTCTACTCACCAGCGTTTTTGTTTGCAGCAGGCGGGGGTTGAAAATGTTGTTGTGCTGCCAAACCCGATGTCGCCGGCGGGTTTTGATATGTGCGCAGATCGCGAGCCTGAGCGCGCCGGGCAGCCTCACGACACAGCGGGCATCTGGCAGCGCGGCGAGCCGGCGGGCGCAGGGCAAGTTCACGGGTCAGCGGATGCTTGGCAGCCGCCGCTGCGCCTTGTCTGGGTTGGGCGTGTTGTGCCTGAAAAGCGCCTGCTCGAGTTTCTCGCCGGGTTCAAACTAGCGTGCCAGAAGCACGGGCAGGCTAATTTTAAGCTCACAGTCGTGGGCGAGGGCGAGCTGCTATCCCGCGCAAAAAGGGCTGCGGCGCAGCTGCCGGTCGTGTTCACCGGCAGGCTCACGCGAGAGCAGGTGCGGGCGCAAATGGAGCGCGCACACGCTGTTGTGCTGAGCAGCTACGGCTTCGACAATCAGCCAGTGACGGTGGTTGAGGCTGTCAGTCTGTTCCGACCTGTGGTGCTGTGCGATCCGCTAATTACTGAGGGGCTAACGGCGGGCAGCGGAATCTATGCGGCCGGTGAAACCCCCTGTGATTTCGCGCGGTTACTGGGCGAGCTGCTTGCCGAACCGGAGCGTTTGCAGCGGGCGGCGCTGGCGACGCGGCAGGATCGAGAGGTTTTTTATCCGCACATATTCTGTGAGAAACTTGTTGCAGAGTATCGCGGTTTGTGCGTTGGCAAGGTGGTTTAGATGCTGAATATTGTTGTGTTGATTTCTGGCGGGGGCAGTAATTTGCGGGCGCTTTTGGAGCGCGCGGCACGCCCCGATGCTGGCTACAGAATTGTTGCTGTTGGCGCGGATAATCAAGCCGCAGGGTTGCAGCATGCGGCAGATTTTGGGGTGCCGAGTTTTGTTGTGTCGCCGACTGATTTTGCGGATAGACAAGCCTGGGGGCGCGCACTCGCCGCGAAAATAGTGGCGTGCGGCATCTCGAAAGATGCGGGGCTGATCGTTTCTGCCGGGTTTATGCGTGTTTTACCCGCGGATTTTGTGCACGAGTTTACGCCACGCATTATTAACACGCATCCGGCTCTGTTGCCGCTGTTTCCAGGCGCGCACGCGGTAGAGGATGCGCTCGCGGCGGGCGCAACCAAGACCGGCGCAACAGTGCATTTTGTTGACGAGGGCGTGGATACCGGAAGAACCATTGCGCAGTGTGAGGTTGATATTCTGCAGGGTGAAACCGTTGCGGTTGTGCACGAGAAAATCAAGGTTGTTGAGCGGCAGCTGCTCGTCGATGTTGTGCAGGATATCGCCACGGGCAAAATTGCGTTATTAGCGGATTAGTTTTGTCGCGGGCGAGATTGCGCCGGTAGCAGCTTGATTTCGTTGCGGGCTGGGCTGCTTTCTGACGGTTTGGCCTTGTCGTGGGCGCTACTGTGTCGCGGGCAAAAATACGCTTGCAACAGCTTGATTTTTGGCTTACAAGATTGTTTTATCAACAGTTTAATTTTTAGTGTCCTATCCGTCCTGTAGAATTGTTGGCAGATTAATATTTAAGGGGAAACCGTGTCAGTTAATGCTCAAAATCCGGCAGATTACAAGCATCGCGATTGCATTCGGGTAAAGCGTGCGCTTATTTCTGTTAGCGACAAAACGGGGCTGTTGCAGCTTGCGGCGGCGCTTGTTGCAGAGGGGGTCGAGATTGTCTCAACCGGGTCAACAGCGGCGCTGATTCGCGAGGGCGGGTACGCCGTTACCGATGTTGAGCGGGTAACCGGTGCTCCCGAGATGCTTGACGGGCGCGTTAAAACCCTGCATCCGGCGGTGCACGCGGGGTTGCTTGCAGATTTACGCTTAGACTCCCATCAAGAGCAGCTCACATCTTGCGGTTATCAGAGCTTTGAGCTAGTTGTGGTTAATCTTTACCCCTTTGCAGAGACAGTTGCAAGCGGCGCATCCGCGCTTAATGTGATCGAAAATATCGACGTTGGCGGTCTCGCTATGGTGCGCGCGAGCGCAAAAAACCACGCCAACGTGGCAATCGTGGTGTCACCTGCGAGCTATGATGAGATTATTGCGGCGGTGCAGACCGGGGGTACTACGCTACAGCAGCGCCGCGACCTTGCAACCGAGGCGTTTGTGCACACTGCAAACTACGACGGAGAGATCGCTAACTGGATGCTTGAGCAGGCAGCAAGCGGTTGGGCCGAGGCTAGCACTCTCGCATCAGCTGATGGCGAGAGCGATCTGCAAGATGATGCAGAGCTGCTATTTACCCCCTCCGAGGGCACGGTTACCGGTTATCAGGTTGTTGGTACACGCAAGAAGATTCTGCGCTACGGCGAAAACTCGCACCAGCGCGCGGCGTTGTTTGTGGACAGTGACACTTCAGGGCTGGCGCAGGCCGCACAGCTCAACGGCAGAGAGATGTCCTATAACAATTTTGTGGATGCGGATGCGGCGATCCGCGCGGCGTACGATCATGAGCTGCCAGCGGTGGCGATTATTAAACACACCAACCCCTGCGGTATCGCAACCAGCTCGGGCGGAGTTGCGCAAGCTTATCAAAAGGCTTTAGCGTGTGATGCAGTTTCTGCGTTCGGCGGTGTTGTTGCGAGCAACTCGCTCGTTACAGAAGAGTTCGCAAAAGCCGTTGCGGAGGTTTTTACCGAGGTTATTATTGCGCCAGAATATGAGCCAGCCGCGCTTGAGATACTGCAAAACAAGCAGAATTTGCGCGTCTTGCAGTTGCCCGCCGATTTCAGGCAGGAGAGCATCGAGGTGCGGCATATTTCCGGCGGATTTTTAGCGCAGGAGGCAGACCGTAGTTTCGTTTCCGCTAGCGAATGGCATCTGGTGACATCTCGCGCGGCAAGTGACGCTGAACTGTGCGATCTTGGTTTTGCATATGTGGCTTGCCGCGCGGTTAAATCTAACGCGATTTTGCTGGCTAAAGATCAGGCCAGTGTCGGCATTGGCATGGGGCAGGTTAATCGCGTTGATTCTGCTATGCTCGCTGTTTTGCGCGCGGGAGATCGAGTGCGGAGCAGCGTTGCCGCTTCGGATGCCTTTTTCCCGTTTGCTGACGGTCTGCAAACCCTGGTTGATGCGGGTGTGAGCGCGGTTGTGCAACCCGGCGGATCAAAACGCGATGCCGAGGTTATAGCTGTCGCAGAAGCCGCCGGGATCGCCATGTATTTCACGGGAGAGCGTCATTTTGCGCACTAGCTAAAGAGCAGATCTAGGTTAGCGATCACTAACCTAGAAAGCAGGTCACCAGTTGCTATATTTGTTAGCATGGAGATTCTGAGAAATATTATTTTAATTTTGCATTTCCTGTGTTTTGGCGCGTTACTGGGCACTACTATTGCGCAGTTCAAACCTGCTAAAAACGGCAGTGCGGTGATCTCTGGTGGTATGTTACACAGCGCCATCGGGTTGCTGCTTACAGGAGCCGGTCTTGTGGGCATAATTTACGCGACTGGAGGTGAGCCAAACAACCTTAAAATCGGTGTTAAACTGGCAGTATTGTTGGTTATTGTAGGGCTGATAGTTTTCTTCCGTAAAAAAGAAAACGTATCAACGGTGGTGCTGGGAGCTATGTCCAGTCTGCTCGTGCTCAATGTGACGCTTGAGGTTATCTGGTAACCGCTTAGCTTGGATTTGCCGGGTGCTTAATTAGGCGTGGCAGATCTGCCACTAATACAGGCAGGTACTCGATCTGCGCGCAGCAGACACCCAGCCCGTTTGCTTGGTTATTAACACACATTCGACAACTAATTAACTTAATTTTTTCGGAGCAAACGGTGTATTTTAACGCCGCTTGCCGTTTTGCTCGGGTAGCATATCGGTATGGCACTATCCAAAAGCAGGGCTGATGTTCTAGCCGCACAAAAAAACGACGACACTTTCGAGGGGCTCTTTGATGAGCTAACCTGGCGTGGTTTTGTAAGCGTTTCAACCGACAAAGAAGCACTTGCGGCAGCCCTCAACGGCTCTGAGCCAATAACTTTTTACTGCGGATTTGACCCCACCGCGCCAAGCCTCCACCTCGGACACCTGGTGCAAGTTCTGTTCATGCGACGCTTGCAGCTCGCCGGTCACAAGCCCCTCGGGCTGGTCGGCGGATCCACCGGTCTTATCGGCGACCCCCGCCCAACCGCTGAGCGCGCTCTAAACTCACGCGAAACAGTTGCCGAGTGGGTCGCCTCGCTGCGCTCGCAAATCGAATGCTTTCTTAGCTTTGATGGTGATAACGCCGCGCGCATGGTGAACAACCTCGACTGGACGGCAGATTTATCCGCGCTCGATTTCTTACGCGATATTGGCAAGTTTTTCCGTGTCGGTACGATGATTAAAAAAGACGCTGTCGCGGCGCGGCTGGCATCCAGAGAGGGTATCAGCTACACCGAGTTCAGTTACCAGATTCTGCAGGGCTACGATTTTCTGCAGCTGTTCCGCAGTCACGGCTGCACTCTGCAGTCTGGCGGGCAAGACCAGTGGGGCAACATCGTGGGTGGCATCGACCTGATCCGCAAAGCCGAGGGCGCGAGTGTGCACGCTGTGGGAACCCCGCTAATCACCAACTCCGACGGCACCAAATTTGGCAAGAGCGAGGGAAACGCAATCTGGCTTGATCCGCAAATGTGTTCGCCCTACGCTTTCTACCAGTTTTGGCTTAATCAGGCGGATGCAGATGTTGTTGAGCGGCTCAAAATCTTCACTTTTCTGTCGCGCGCGGAGATTCTGGAGTATGAGGCACAAGTTATGGCGGATCCTGGCGCGCGAGCAGCGCAGAAGCGTCTGGCTTTTGAGGTGACCGCGCTTGTACATGGAGAGCAGGCTGCTCGCGATGCGATTGCTGCGGCTGACGCGCTGTTTGGGCGAGGATTCTTTGACAGTGTGCCTGAGGAGCTGCTGCGCCAGGCAACGAGCGATCTTGTTTCGGTTGCGGGCGAGGAGAGCATAACAGTGGGGCAGGCGCTGGTTGCAACCTCGCTTGTGGCGTCACTGGCGGAGGCGCGGCGGGTTGTTGCGCAGGGTGGTGCTGCGGTGAATGGTGTGCGGGTGGCTGATGTGGCGGATCTGGTTGCCGACTATGCGAGGGGGCGGCGGATTGTTGTGCTGGGGCGTGGCAAAAAAGCTAAAGCGGTTGTTGTTTTCGACTAGATCAGGTGGATCGGGAGCGGTCGGGGTTTGGTGTTTTTTGTGTGCGATGTAATTTGTGCCCAGTGTAGTTTGTGGGGTGGTGTGTTCGTTTTGTTTGGGGTGTAGTTGTTGTCGGGTGATTAGTGTGTGTAGTTTTGTGATTTAGCAGTTGTCCTTGTGTTTTTGGGTGACGCGCCCGGGTTTGTGATTGGGTTTTGTGTTTTGTTTGGGGTGTGTGTATAGTTGTTGTTTGTTGGCGGGGTGGTTTAACCGGTTGAGGGGCAGTTTTGCTTGGTTTCTGGTTGGT
>NZ_JAHDSZ010000008.1 GCF_018531145.1 Canibacter zhuwentaonis
TGGGTATTTCACCACCGTGGTTGAGAGCATCCCCGCAGGCGGTAGTCTAGTGTTCACCGTAACCGGTCAGGCTGGGCTGCAGTCAAAACCACAGAATACGGATAGGATTCTAACGGGTGCTTCTGTTACTCCTCCTGTGCAGGGTGTTAATACGATGACTGTGGTGAATGCTAAAACAGATAACAACTATCATGGTACTTCGTTTAGTGTTAAAGAAGAGAACGCGACTGTTACAGGAGTGTTTAATCTTACCGAGAGTGAGGAGAATCTTTCTGCTGAGGTTACTGTTTCTGGAACA
>NZ_JAHDSZ010000009.1 GCF_018531145.1 Canibacter zhuwentaonis
CTATATTAACAGTCAGTTTACCCAGGTGCTTCAGTTTCCAAACAGTAACACTGCAAAGAAGGTTTTATCTGAGAGTGTTTTAAAGGGTAGTACGTGTACTGTGACTGTTAATAATGTTCAGGTTCCTGAGGGTTGGGAGTGGAATCTTCCGAATCCGGTAGTGCAGAAGGTGACGGAGAATACTGAGGTGCAGGTTGCTGTGGATGCTCTACCACCAGCACCAAAGCCAGCACCGTCAGAGCCAGCACCATCAGAACCAGCACCATCAGAACCGGCACCATCAGAGCCAGCACCATCAGAGCCAGCTCCAGCGCCAGCTCCAGCGCCAGCTCCAGCGCCAGAGACGGAGATGGAGACGGAGATGGAGACAGCACCGGAGACAGCGCCATCACCGGCACCAGCGCCAGAGTCAGAGACGGAGTCAGAACCGGTACCACCGGTGATGCCGGAACAGCCAGCACCGTCAGTGCCTGTTGTGCCGGAAACACCGGTAGCACCGGAGTCTGTTGCGCCAGTAGAAACGCCTGCGGATAGTAGTGAAACAGGTGCTAGGACACTGGTAAACACGGGTGCCGTGGGAACGGTTGTACCGTTGTTGGGTGGTGTTTTTGTTCTTTTGGGAGCTGGTGTTGTGATTATCACCGCTCACCGCCGCCGCAGCAGTAGGGCATAGTTTAGCTACTGTGTTTTAACACGACAGTTCAGAGAGAACCCCTTGGATTCGCTCGTGCGAGTTCGAGGGGTTCTCTGCGTTTAGATTGTGTGCACTGTTAAGCAACCTCTAAGTAATCATTTACAGTGCGAACGCACGCAAAACTCCAATTACTCAGCGAGACGATAGTAAACTATTTGCGTAATTGAGCGATCTGCTGCGCTCAGCGTTAGACCACGAGCAGAGGAATTAAAATGCCTGTTAATACAGAAGATCCTTACGCACCAAACACGCCGGATTCAGACCCCGCAGAGACCGCCGAGTGGCAAGAATCGCTCGACCAGCTCGCAGAGCAACGCGGTCCGAGTCGCGCACGCGAAATTATGACCTCGCTTTTGGCTCGCTCTCGCGAGCTGCACTTAAACGTACCGCAGGTGCCAACAACGGACTATGTGAACACAATTGCGTCGGTTAATGAGCCAGAGTTCCCCGGTGACGAATCTTTAGAGCGCGAGTATCGCTCGTACATCCGCTGGAACGCGGCCATGCTCGTGCAGCGTGCGCAACGTCCCGGCGTTGAGGTTGGCGGGCATATTTCGACCTACGCTTCAGCCGCGTCACTGTACGAGGTAGGCTTTAACCATTTCTTCCGCGGGCAGGATCATCCCGGTGGCGGCGATCAGATTTTTGTGCAGGGGCACGCCTCACCCGGGATATACTCGCGCGCCTTCCTGGAGGGACGCCTCACAGCAGACCAGCTTGACGGTTTCAGGCAGGAAGTGTCGCACCCCGGCGGTGGCATCCCGAGCTATCCGCACCCGCGTTTAATGCCTGATTTTTGGCAGTTCCCAACCGTTTCTATGGGGCTTGGACCAATTAACGCTATTTATCAGGCGCAGTTTAACAAGTACCTCACCAATCGCGGCATTAAAGACTGTAGCGACCAGCACGTGTGGGCTTTCCTTGGCGATGGCGAGCTTGACGAAGTTGAGAGCCGCGGGCAGCTGCAGGTTGCGGCAAATGAAGGGCTCGACAACCTCACTTTTGTTATCAACTGCAATCTGCAGCGCCTTGACGGTCCTGTGCGCGGTAACGGTAAAATCATCCAGGAGCTTGAAAGCTATTTCCGCGGTGCGGGCTGGAACGTAATTAAAGTTGTTTGGGGGCGTGAGTGGGATGACCTGCTCAACCGCGACAAAGACGGCGCACTGCTGAATCTGATGAACACAACCCCGGACGGTGACTTCCAAACATACAAAGCCGAAAGCGGCGCGTATATTCGGCAGAACTTCTTCGGGCGCGATCCACAAGCCCTGAAACTGGTTGAAAACTATAGCGACGATCGAATCTGGGCGCTGCGGCGTGGCGGGCACGACTATCGCAAAGTTTATGCGGCCTATAAGGCAGCAACCGAGCACAGGGGTCGCCCAACCGTAATTTTGGCGCACACTATCAAGGGTTACGGTCTCGGGCCGCACTTTGAGGGTCGCAACGCAACCCACCAGATGAAAAAGATGACGGTTGACCACATGAAACTGTTCCGCGACACAATGCGGATTCCTGTTACCGATGCGCAGCTAGAGGCCAACCCGTATCAAGCGCCATACTACCGCCCTAACGAAAACAGCGATGTAATAACCTACATCAAGGACAGGCGGCGACAGCTCGGCGGATACGTGCCGCAGCGCCGCAGTAAGTACACGCAGCTTGAGCTACCAGAACAAAAACGCTACGCAATAGCCAAAAAAGGTTCCGGCTCGCAAAAAGCAGCAACGACTATGATGTTTGTCAGGCTGCTAAAAGACCTAATGCGCGATCCTAACTACGGACCACGATTTGTGCCGATTATTCCGGATGAAGCGCGCACCTTTGGGATGGATAGCTACTTCCCCAGCTCTAAAATTTACAACCCAAACGGGCAAACATACACCTCCGTTGACCGCAACCTGCTGCTCGCCTACAAAGAGAGCGAGCAGGGCGTGCTGCTGCACGTTGGAATTAACGAGGCGGGCGCGGCTGCCGCGTTCACTGCCGTCGGCACATCCTATGCAACCCAGGGTGAGCCAATGATTCCGATCTATATTTTCTATTCAATGTTTGGATTTCAGCGCACCGGCGACGCTTTCTGGGCGGCGGGCGATCAAATGACCCGCGGCTTCCTAATCGGCGCAACCGCCGGGCGCACAACGCTCACCGGCGAAGGGCTACAGCACGCTGACGGACATTCGCTGCTGCTGGCATCAACAAACCCGGCGGTTATTTCGTACGACCCTGCTTACGGCTACGAAATCGGTCATATTATGCGCTCCGGGTTAGAGCGCATGTACGGCAGTGAGCATGAAGATCCAAACGTTATGTACTATATAACCGTCTACAACGAACCAATTGTGCATCCTAACGAGCCTGAAAATGTTGATGTTGAGGGCATTGTACGCGGTATTCACCGCGTACACGAGGGTGCTGCCGGAGAGTACAAAGCCCAGATTCTAGCTTCCGGCGTTGCTGTGCCGTGGGCGATTGAGGCCGCTGAGCTGCTGCACCGAGATTGGAAAGTTAGTGCCGATGTATGGAGCGTCACAAGCTGGAGCGAGCTGTATCGCGACGGAGTGCGCGCGCGCGATACGGCCTTTGCAAATCTCGATAAGCCGGCTCCGCAGCCCTATCTGACGCAGAAACTTGCGAATGCCAAGGGTCCTTTTGTCGCTGTCAGTGACTTTGAAAGCGGCGTACCAGAGCAGATCCGCGCCTTTATTCCGGGTGATTACAGCGTGCTCGGCGCTAACGGTTTTGGCTTCAGCGACACCCGCGCCGCAGCTCGCCGCAGTTTCAAAATTGACCGCGAATCAGTTGTTGTGAAAGTGCTGCAGCAGCTTGCAGCGCAGGGCGAAATTGCCGACTGGATACCTTTTGAAGCCTACAAAAAATACCGCATATCAGAAATAAACGCCGGTTCAACGGGCAGCACCGGAGGCGACTCCTAAGCTCGCTCACCCGTTAAAAACTAAGCCGTTAAAACTAAGGAAGAAGAGTGTAATGATTGTAATTGCGTGCCCTGGTCAGGGCTCACAAACCCCCGGCTTTTTAGAGCCGTGGCTTGCCGGCAGCGACGCTAAACGCTGGCTGCGCGAGATGTCAGAGCGGATCGAAATCGACCTGGTCAAACACGGCACAGTTAGCGATGCTGAGACTATCCGCGCCACCAACATTGCGCAGCCGCTAATAGTTGCCGCGGGGATTCTCTCGCTTAACTCCATCAACGCTGAACTTGCCAAACTGGACACTGCAACAGCTGCGGTCGTGCAGCAGCGACTGTGCTTTGCCGGGCACTCCGTTGGCGAGATCACAGCCGCCTACGGTGCCGGTGTTTTTAACGCACTAGCCGCGCTCGAGTTTGTTGCGGCGAGATCTCGCGCAATGCAGCGGTGTGCCGGCGCATCCGCTACCTCGATGGCTGCAGTTTTGGGCGCTGCCACCCCAGAACTGCAGCAGCGCTTGGAGGAGCTGCAATTAACCGTCGCAAACTACAACGGAGCCGGGCAGCTGGTGGTTGCTGGTGCGCTCGCAAACGTTGCCAAGCTGGTTAGCGATCCGCCCGCAAAAACTCGAGTTATCCAGTTGCGCGTAGCCGGCGCTTTTCACACTGACGCAATGGCACAGGCGCGTGATGAGCTGACGCAGGCGAAGCAGGAGTTCTTAATCGAGGATCCTAAGGTACCCCTCTACACAAACAGAGACGGCAGCGTTGTTGATTCTGGCAGCGCATATTTAGAGCTTTTGATTTCACAGATCGCAACCCCAGTGAGGTGGGATCTGTGCATGGAATCACTGCTGCAAGACGGCGTGTCGCAGCTGGTCGAGCTAGCTCCCAGCGGGGCGCTATCCGGGCTTGCAAAGCGCGCCATGAAAGGGGTTGCAATATCTAAGATCAGCACTCCGGAGGACGTTAAAATTTTAGTTACCAAGCTTACAGCAAACGCACAAAACGATTAGGGCATAACATGAACATTAAACTTCAGCAGACAGAAACCGCGCCGGGATCCCGAATTCTCGCGATGGGAGCGGCTCGCGGGGAGCTTGCGGTGACAAACAACGAGCTGGTTGCAGCGATCGATTCTTCTGACGAGTGGATTCAACAGCGCACCGGAATTGTAACCCGCAAGCGCGCCAAAAAAGGCACCAGCGCACTAGATCTGGCCGTTAGTGCGGCGCAGGAGGCGATCACAAAGTCGGGTGTTGACCCCGTAGAAATCGGTCTTGTAATAGTTGCGACAATTAGCAACGTGCAGCAGACCCCGTCCCTTGCGGCCGTGCTGGCCGATAAGGTTGGCGCGATCAACGCTGCCGCTTACGACAGCAACGCCGCCTGTGCCGGCTACTGCTACGGTATCGCGCAGGCGGACGCGATGATCCGCTCCGGGCAGGCTAAATACGCGGTTGTTATCGGTGCTGAGAAGCTCTCAGATGTGGTGGATCCAAGCGACCGTAGCATTTCTTTCCTGCTGGGCGACGGCGCGGGCGCGGCAGTGCTGGGCGCTGCCAGCGAACCCGGGGTTTCGACGACCGTGTGGGGTGCTGACGGATCGCGCGCCGCGGCAGTTGGCATGAACAACACGCTTATTGAGTTCCGTGATGGAGAGGCGGCATGGCCGACCCTGCGTCAGGATGGTTCCAGCGTGTTCCGCTGGGCCGTCTGGGAAATGGCGAAAGTTGCCCGCAAAACCATGGAAGCAGCGGGCATCGAGGCGAAGGATCTAACCGCTTTTGTGCCGCACCAGGCAAATATGCGCATTATTGACGAGTTTGCAAAACAGCTGGGACTGCCAGAGAGCGTTTTGATTGCCCGCGATATTCGCGAAACCGGCAACACTTCAGCGGCGTCCATTCCACTAGCGATGCATCAACTGCTGGCAGAAAACCCCGAGGCCAGCGGTGGTTTGGCGCTGCAGATTGGATTTGGTGCGGGGCTTGTTTACGCATCCCAGGTGGTGCGTTTGCCGTAAAAACACTAAAATACATATTTCAGATATAATTTAACGTAAAATCGTTAGCGGGAACTTTTTTTATTTACTACAAGGAGACACATATGGCATTTACCACCGAAGAAGTACTTAGTGGTCTGGCAGAGCTTATTAATGATGAAACCGGTATTGCGCCAGAGGTTGTTGCGCTGGAGAAATCTTTCACAGACGATCTTGACATCGACTCAATCTCGATGACAACAATTGTTGTTAACGCCGAGGAAAAATTCGATGTTAGAATCCCTGACGAAGAAGTTAAAAACCTGCGCACTGTTGGTGACGCGGTTGAATTTATCACAAAGGCGCAGGTCTAATTTTTAGACTAAAGATGTTGCGCGGGCACGTTTTCTAACTTTAACGTCCCGCGCAGCTTTTGTGTACGTCACAGATTTGCTGGAGTATTAACATGACCAAAATTGTTGTAACTGGAATCGGCGCAAGCACCCCCCTGGGTGGTAACGTGCCAGACACCTGGCAAGCTTTGCTCGCTGGTAAATCTGGTGTGCGCACACTAACTCACGAGTGGGTTAGCAAGTATGAACTGCCTGTTACCTTTGCGGGTGAGGCGCTTGTGCGCCCCGCAGAAATCCTGCCACGACCGCAGGCTAAAAGGCTGGATCCGGCAAGTCAGTTCGCCGTTATCGCCGCGATTGAGGCTTTCACTAACGCTGGCAACCCCGAGGTTGACTGCGATAGGCTCGGAGTTGATTTTGCGACGGGTATCGGTGGCGTGTGGAGTCTGCTTAACGGGTGGGACACCCTGCGGGAACGCGGACCGCGCCGCGTGCTGCCTATGACAGTGCCAATGCTCATGCCAAACGCCGCAGCTGCCGCAGTTTCGATGCATTTTAACGCGCGCGCGTACGCGCACACTGTTGCGTCCGCTTGCGCATCCAGCACGGAATCACTTGTGCACGCGATCCACAATCTCAAAGCGGGACTGGCGGATGTTGTTATCGCCGGCGGCACAGAATCCGCTATCCATCCGGTCACAGTTGCTTCTTTTGCGGCGATGAAAGCGCTGTCAACTCGCAACGACACCCCAGAAACAGCCTCACGCCCCTACAGTATTGACCGCGACGGTTTCGTTATGGGCGAGGGCGCGGCTGCGCTCGTGCTCGAAACAGAGGCGCACGCCAAAGCGCGCGGCGCACGCATTTATGCAGAGTTTGCGGGCGGCGGTATTACCGCTGATTCTTATCACATTACCTCTAACGACCCCGAGGGTATTGGCGCGCAGCGCGCAGTTGATCTGGCACTTGCCGAGGCCGGTGCGCAACCGGCAGAGGTAACCCATATTAATGCGCACGCAACCAGCACCCCCGTTGGCGATATTGCAGAGTACGCCGCACTGCGGCGCGTCTTTGGTGATCGCGTTAACGAGATTCCGGTGTCGGCAACGAAGAGCTCAACAGGGCATTTACTCGGTGGCACGGGTGCTCTGGAGGCTATTTTCACGGTGCTCGCGGTTGCTAATCGCACTGCCCCGCCAACGATAAACACTGTTGAGCAGGATCCTGAAATTCCGCTAAATATTTCAGCCGCGCCTGTTAAGCTTGGATCAGCGGATCAGCTTGCAATCAGTAACTCATTTGGTTTTGGCGGGCATAACGCGGTTATTGCGGTGCGCAGCTACTAACACTTAGCAAGTATAAGGGTGTGGCGAAAGGTTTACCTTTCGCCACACCCTTATTTGGCTGGGATACCTGGACTCGAACCAAGAACAACTGAACCAGAATCAGCCGTGTTGCCAATTACACCATATCCCAACAGTGTTTACAACATCGTAAAATTATACTCACAGTCTTGCTAAAAAATCAAATAAAACCACCGAATCAAAACGAACCACCTATTAGCCAAATAAACATCCAATTTATCTAACAACTGCCAAAGGAGTTATTAAGCACCAAACCATTACATATTCAGTTTATTTTCAGCCTCTTTTAGTATGTTTAAGCCAAGCTAGAAATAGCCAGCATTAGCAACACAGCTAACGCCCTGCACGGCAGATTTTACAATTTGCCAAACTCTGCAGGAACTGTTTTCTGCAGAGTTGCTGAAAATAGTCAGGTGCGGGTTATTCCCAAACAACCGGGATTTACCATAAGGAGGTAACAGTGATTACAAATAAGCTAAAGCAGGGATTGTATCAGCACTGGTCGTCTGTGCTTTAACTATATCAAGCCCAGGAACGGTGCGAGCCGAATACGGGTTAAAGAGTGATCTAAAACCGGCGAGGATTTATTGTGTTTAGAATAGGGAATATAAAAATCCACGGTAATACATATGCGCTTTTTTCCGCCGGACTAATATCGGTGGTTTACATCTGGCATAACTCTGGCGTGGGCGGGAGCATAGCAATGCTCGACTCGGAGCTATAATTCTAAACATCCTTTTAGTACGGCGCGAAAACCGGGAAAACAAGCATAACTAGTATTCACCTGGCGGGTCGGTCGCACAGCTTAAAACCGCAACCGACCCGCTGTTTTGAAAGTTTTTCATAACGCAAAGATGACGGTTTAGTAAAGATTTAATAACGCTTTTTTTGGTATATCCCAGCTAAGGCGGCTAAAATATTTATGTGCAAAATAATAAAAATATCAACAAAATTGCAGGTCTCGGTCTAGTAGGAAGCGTCTTAGGGTCCGCTTTAACCCCGCTCGCAGCAGCCAACGCAACCTTCTGGCAATCAGATCCGCGTTGCGTTGAAATACCCGGACCAATTATGCCGCACGATCCAACCGACGATCAGATAGCGGCGGCGCAAACCGCGGTGCAAAAGGCACAGCTTGCGCACGCAACAGCACAACAGCAAGCACAAGCGCAGGAAACAACGCTTGCCGCAGCAGCTCAAAAGCAAACTGCTGTGGCACAAGCCGCACAAAAAGCAAAGGCAAACACGCAACTCGCACAGCAGCGGGTAGCCACCGCCCTGCAACAGGCGCAGCGCAAAAGCGTGGCAGAACTTGCCGAGGCAAATAAAAACATAACAGATATTCCGCAGCAGATTAGCACGCAACAGACCGCAAAGCAGCAGGCGCAAAAACAGCTCGAACAGCTCGCCGCTGCAAGCGAGGAAGCCGCCGCTAACAGCATAGCCGCAAGAGAAGCGTTACGCGGCGCGCTAAGCTCAGTAGACAGCGCGCTCGTAAACGATCCGGCTACTGCCGAGAGAATTAAGCAGCGATTAGCCGAACTGCCACAAGAAATTGCGGCTCTTGATAAGCAACTTAAAGCCGCACAGCAGCAACAAAACGACCTAATTACCGAGATAGTGAAGCTGCAAACGCGGGAGCAAGACGCGCAACGCGAAGTTGATCAGGCGCAGACTGAGCTGCAAAATATAACAGCACAGCAGCATGAGACAAAGCACAAACTAGCCGATCTGCAGCAACAAGTGGCCAAAGCTCGAGAAGATTATGAAAAAGCGGCTGCGATAGAAGAGAGCAAAACTGAAGCAGCTAAAACAATCGAGCAAGAGATAAAAGAAACTGCAGCAGCTATTGCTGTAACAACTAAAAAATCTCAAGAGCTAGCACGCCAGATTGTAGATCTTGAAAGCGAGCTTACCGAGGCAACTACGACTCAAGATGATCTCAGAGAAAAACTCAAAACGCTTACCGAGTCAAGCACAATCGCTCAAACGTTAAAAGAACAGCTTTCACACCAGATCAAACAGCTACAGCAAGAGCTCGCACAGAACGAAACTGAGCTAGCCCAAGCACAGGATGATCACAAGCAGATCAGCGACACAATAGATAAGGCAAAAGCAAAACCTGCTGGTCAGGTTTCCGCAATGCCAGCTACTGCGCCAGCAACCTCCGCGCAAACTAAACCAGATGCAAAACCTGCTGCGCAAATACAAGATGCCGAGCTGCTCGCTGATATTACAGCGCAACCGGCTACGCTGTTCCGATCCGCCGCCGGAAAAGCTCCGGTGCGCATCACAGAAATTGAGCAGCTACCCAAGCGAAGCTATGAGTACACCATAGGTGTTAAAATGCCAAACGGCGACGAAGCAAGAATGCCAGTAACCAGCGTTTCAGAAACGGTTGAAAACGGGATTACACAGTACAAATTCAGCGCAGAGTTGCCGGGTCAAAACGGCACTGCACGCACAGTTAGCGTGTCTGTAACCCAAACAGCTCCTGTTGTTGATAACACCTACACATCGTTTGCAAGCCTGCTTAACGCTATGCAACAAAACCCGGCAGGTAACTTCAAACTCGGCAAAAACGTGTATGCGGATGAGGTTCCAGCACCAAACGAACCCAGCTACCTAGCAACACCCTTTACAGGAACTTTTGACGCCCAGGGGTTTCAAATTCACGGGCTCAAAAAACCCCTGTTTAGCGAACTAGCGGGCGCGCAGGTTAAAAATCTTGAGCTCACAGGTGTGAACATCGTAAGCACCGCTGCCGCCACCGCAGCGCTCGCACAAACCAGCACCGCTGCCACTGTTATTGAGCAGGTACACGTCAGCGGAAACATCGAAGCGGCGCAGCACGTAGGCGCAATTGTTGCAAACGCCTCACAGCTCACCGCAACGGGCGTTTCAATGGTTGGCACAATCACCGTGAAATACAAAGGCAACGAGTCTAACGTTGGCGGGCTTTTCGGCAACTTCTCCGGTGGTAAAATAACCGACGCCAGCTTCCAGGGCACTATTAACACAATGCACGGCAGAGACAATCGCAACCGAGTTGGCGGTATTGCCGGTCGCTTGGTAGATGGCTCCGCTGCGCACAGGGTCTACGCCGGAGGGCAAATTAACAACGTGAACGGGCACGGTCAAGTTGGCGGGCTCATCGGCTCTCTGTGGAGCGGCAGGCAAGGCACACTAAATCGTGCGCTGAGCGCAATGCAAGTGAACGGAGGAACTCTAATTCATGGTGACACCGGGTTTAGGGGCAAGATTCAGCAAGTGTTCATGCTTGAAAATGAAAGCTCCGGAAAAACGGATCGAGGCGGCAACTACGGCAGAACTATAGCACTTAATGTTGCTGAACAGTTCATGCGTGACGGGCTTCAACTCTCACGCGATGCCCGCGTCGTTGCCGCGCAGCAGGCATCAGCGCAGTTCAACAAGCCAGAGGCCATCGCCGAAAGAATACAAGCCTACCACAACTATTCACTGCTACTCCCCTACGCTGATGCAGCAACCGTTGTGAAAGCAGCTAACAAACTTGATGCGGCGGATGCGCTGGTTACCAAGGTTTTGCGCTCGGTTACTGCAACCGCTAACGGAGCACCGCTTGTAACAACAGCTACCCAAGCAAAGCGGATTGACGCGATTCTGCTGCACTTCAGCGACGGCACAGTCGAGAAACGCGCGGTTCAGCTAACACAAGACTCGCTCAAGTCTGACGGGTTAGCAAATTATTTGATGTCAGATGCTCTCCCCTACACGCCACGACAGGTGAGTGAGCTTAGCGCCACAGATTACAGAAATATCGCTTCTGAACTGCGTCGAGTTAAGTTTGATAATATTGACATCGTAAAACTTTACGGCGCTGATGCTTGGCAAAACGAGCTACAAAAACGACACGAGCGCGCAGTTGCTGAGGCAACCAAGAAAAACCGCCCTGCGCCATCTGAGCAGAGCACTCTAGCACAAATGCAACAGGACTACCGTGGGCTGCTGTATTTGCGTGAAACCATTGAGAAACAGCGCGATCAGCTGGCTTCGCAAATCGCAAAAGTGCTAACCCTTGACGGCTTTGTTGTTGCTGATAGGCGCACCCAGGAGCAGCTGATTATCAAGGCTATGCAAAACAAAGCAGCCCTGGTGCTCGGTCTTGCCTATGTCAACAAGTGGTATGACATTAATTTCGGGTCTGTGAATCTACGTGATGCACTGATATTCAATCCGGAGTACTACGGTCTCAATAGATCCGCTCTTGACACCCTAATTCGTCTGGGAAGTAGCTATAATCTACTTAATCCGCGCAACACTCTAAAAACATATGAACAGCTTTTTGCGGTAGAAACAGGTCACAGCGATATTGCAACCCTGCTTGAGCAGCTACGACAGCAGCACACCACGACGGCTAGCTTTGATGACTGGTTTAAACAAACCACA
This sequence comes from Canibacter zhuwentaonis, assembly GCF_018531145.1. Taxonomy (GTDB): domain Bacteria; phylum Actinomycetota; class Actinomycetes; order Actinomycetales; family Microbacteriaceae; genus Canibacter; species Canibacter zhuwentaonis. The sequence continues at coordinate 11,753 of NZ_JAHDSZ010000009.1, forward strand.
AAAGCGTACATCTTAGAAACGCCATCAACAGCTAACCCTGATGCTAATGTGCTTGCATCTGATAGATTCACTAAGAACTCCCGCTTCAGGAATGGCTTGCTGCCAATTCTTACCGTCAGCGAGAACAGCCTTTTTGTTGTTGTTAATATGACAAGCGTGGCGCTTGGCACTTTCCAACGCTACTATGACGCAACGACAACAACAGCTGCGGATGTGCCAGCTAAAATCGCTGAGGTTAAAGATCGCATCGGTGAATACGCTAAGAAATATCGTGACTATTACGATATGTGGTATCGCATCGGTAACGAAAAGATGCGCGAGAAACTCGTCAATGCGATTCCTGTGTGGGACGGCTATCTCTCACCTAAAGGCTGGAGAGAGAGCTACGGCTCAAAAAGCTTCCGCGCTATTGAAGAGTTCTTTGGTCCTATCGGCAGGTGGTATCCGGCAAACGGAACGTACGGATACTCTAACCACAGCGAGACCTTTATGGTTGTGCGTGGTATCCTCAACGGTGTTAGCACCTACACTCATGAAATGGTACACAACCTTGACCGCCACGTTTTCCTTGGCGGAGAGAAAACACGCCGCCGTTCAGAGCCTGAGCTTTACCCAACTTCGCTGCTACAAAACCCTGATTCAGCCTCGCACGATGTGTTCGGCTTCAACCAGGCTGATAATTTCACCCCCGGCGCAAACGACAGCTACCTGCACAATAAGAACCCTGACCGCTTCCAGAGCGTTAACGATCTTAACGAGTATTTCAAAGGCTATTTTGAAGCACTGCACCTGTTAGAAAACGCTGAGGCAGAAGCAATCTTGAAACGTAGCACAGCGGATCAAGCAAAAATTCTGGCGCGCCTCGGCAACCATCCAACCGGCACAATTCGCCACCTTAACTCTTATGATCCGCTAACACAGCAGGATATTGAGGCAATGAACCTGCGCAGTATCAGCGACCTGGTTGAAAACTCGCTGATGCTTACACGACAGCTACGCGCAACGGGTGAGGTGCAAGAACAGAACGGATACTGGACGATCCCGGTGCTTGATCCGCTATACGGAACAGCAGAATCTGATCTTGGCATAACAGGCGAGAGCGCGTTTAGACGCAACGCGTTTGAGCTACTCGCAGCGCGCGGTTACGAGGGCGGATTTGTGCCGTATGCCTCAGATAAATATGGCGCTGCTGCGGCTGCTGAGGGAGCTCGCAACCTACCAGACACCGCTATTATGCCGCGCATTTTTGAGGGCCAGTTCACCTCTTTGAAAGATTATAAAAAAGACGCCTACGCGCAGAATAAACTACGCGCGGAGTCTAAGCTGAAAGAGGTTACGCTTAATGATTTCCGCGGTGAAACAATAACAATCCGCAATTACGCAGATCTGCTCAGCCAGTTTGAAAAGTTCCTGCAGCAGGACTTTGAAAAGAATAAGTATCGCGCGCAAGACTCCGCAGCTTATCGCTTCAAAGAGGCTCTGTTTAGCCAGTTTATGCGCGACAGCGAAGAGTTTAGAAGCTCTATCTTCACCGATGGCAAACAGCAGACCGCCGCCCCAGCGCGACACCACGCTGTGTTGGGAGCGGTTGCGGATCGCCCGGTGCTATCCCTTGCAAACTATTTTGCTAGTATTGCAGATACCAGCAACAAAACCTCTGACACCCCGCCAGATCAGCTCACTGATGATGATATACAGCAGTTGCAGGATATTCTCAACAGACTGACGCAGGAGATAACCACGCTCACAGCGGAAATATCTGAAAAGCAGGCAAACTTGCAAAACTTGCGGGCATTGCACACGCAACAGGAGGTACTTCTTGAGCAGCTTAGGAGCGATATATCCGAAGCTTCCACGACTTATTACGATGCGGAACAGAAGCAACGCGCTCTCACAAGCCAGCTTGAGCTAAAACGCGAACAGGCAGTTGAAGAACAGGGCGAGTACGCACAATTACAGCAAACGCTCGCAGAAAAAACAGCTCAACACGGACAGCTTACAGTTGATGTTCTCATTGTGCTTGCTGCGGAAACTGCTGCAAAGAAAAATGTCTTGGATGAGTTCTTAGCACATCAGGAGCGTGCTGCTGCTATGCTCGCTGAGGTCGATAAGGCTCTGAACAGCGCAACCGCAGCTCACGGTCAAAAAACACTGCAGCTAGCAACTCTGAATAAAGAATTACAGTTGCAGGAAGCTGCGGCGCAGAAGGTGATGCAGGAAGCTATTGTCATTGCTCACAAATATACTGAGACAGCAGAAACACAGAAACAGCTAACAACTCTTGAAGCGCTCGCTAACACTGCTGCAGCTGCTGCTGCGGATGCAGCAGCAGCTCAGGAAAAAGCCGCTGATAATATGCGAAAAATAGCGGCTGCTATAAGCTCGCTAGAAGCGCAGCTTGCCGCAGCAAACAAGACAGTGTCTGAGTTGCAAAAAAAGAACGGGGTAATTTCTGCGCTTAGCGTAGAAACTCTGATTCAGCTTGCGCCTCAGGTAACTCCTCTGTTTCCTGAACTAGTTGATCCGCTTAATAAACTCGCAGCCGCAACAGCTGCGCTAACAGCAACGGAAAGTAAACAGGCGGCCACAGGAGCGGCTGTGCGCGAGGCAACTGCGCAGCGTGATAGCGCTGCAGCAGGGGTTACAGCCGCGCAGCAGCAGCTAGCACTCTTAACAGCTGAGCTGAACAAACTATTAGCTGAGCAGGCTGCGGCTAAACAGGCTGCAACAAGAACTCCCTACGTGATCGCAGAAACTCTGGTGCAAGATCCGCCGCCAATCTATGTGATACCTGCCGTGCAAACTGTATCCGAATCTACTCAGCGCATAGCTTCGCAGGAACCAACACAGCCGCAGCAGAGTATTGCGCACAGACTCGCCACAACGGATAACCCTGCCGCGCAAACTGTGCCCGAATCTACTCAGCACATAGTTTCGCAGGAACCAACACAGCCGCAGCAGAGTATTGCGCACAGACTCGCCACAACGGATAACCCTGCCGCGCTCCCGCTGCTGCTGGGCGCTTTAACTCTCACTGCCGCGGGCATTGCTCCAACAAGGGTGCGCAATAAGCGTAAAAACTAAACCATAGAGTTATTTGCCCACAAGTTGCAAAGTAATACGGCTCTCCAACTGTGAGAGTCGCATTATTTTTTAGCGCGCCAGTTTAATACATGATTTCTCAATCTGTGCTGCAACACCAATAATTACACCACTACTCACACCCTGCTACCAAGCTAAGCAGCGGCACAATATCGTGCAATCGGCTCTGTTAAATCCTGCGTAAAGAACTAAAGCTCCCACAATTACAGTACGCTCGTTGAACCGCTGCAGTTGGAATTTGTAATTGAGATTTTAGTTTCTCAACTTCCTAATCTTTATTAGAGCTTAAACTAGAATAACAGCACGGCAAAACTTAGTTCACATCAAGCATCATAAATTCAGTTTTATTAACGGATCATTACGTACTGTTAATAAATATCGATGCTCTAATTTTGTGGGCGATACTGGATTCGAACCAGCGACCTCTTCCGTGTCAAGGAAACGCGCTAACCAGACTGCGCCAATCGCCCATTTAATTGGAGGTGGCGACGGGATTCGAACCCGTGTATACGGCTTTGCAGGCCGCTGCCTCGCCTCTCGGCCACGCCACCGTAGTTTTTGTTAGCTTAGGTATTTGCTTACCGTCCACCAGAGCGGATGACGAGACTCGAACTCGCGACCCTCACCTTGGCAAGGTGATGCGCTACCAACTGCGCTACATCCGCACATTGCTTTTTACAATACAGACAACTATACACTAAAAACTGTAAAAACTAAAATCGCGCAACACGGTTATTTTGGCAAAGCTTTAAATCCCCTCTGTAAAATTAACAATTCAAGCTACACTCATTAATAACAAACGCACACAAGCGTATAAAATTAATGTACTACCCCCTACGAGATAATAGAACCGTGAGCACTAAAAAGTCCAGAACCATTAGCCGGGCAGTCACCTCGGTTCTTCTGTTGTGCCTGCTTCTCGGCGCGTTCTGGGCTTATTCGAACAGGCAGCATCTTAGCAACTTCATCAGCGCACAAACTTTCAACGCCAGCGGCCGCATTGCTGAAATTGCGCAAACGCTCGAGTTTACAAACACGGGCAAAATCGTGTTCTACGCAACGCACCCTGCCGTGCACACGGGTTTAGAATTTAAAGAGAGCTGCAGCCACGTCACATCGCAGGAAGCCACCCACGTGCTCGGCTGCTATCTGCCAAAGAGTAACCGCATTAATCTACTATCTGTGGCGGATGAGCGCCTCAACGGCATTATGGAAGTTAGCGCCGCACACGAAACGCTGCACTCCGTATGGCAGCAGCTCCCGCAGGAAGAACGCGACACTCTCGCAGAAAAACTGCAAAAACTATACGACCAGATGCAAACAAGCAGCCCTGATTTTGTAACAAGAATGAGCGTGTACAGCGATCTACCCCGCCACAGTTTTCAGAATGAACTCCACTCGATTATGGGAACAGAGCTTGACAATCTACCAGAATGGCTTGAAAACCACTACGCAAAATGGTTTCAAAACCGCCACAAAATAGTTAAGCTGCATCGCGGATACGACAGTGTTTTTAAACAGCTACAGGAAGAAAGCGACGATATTACAGCCACGCTAAAAAGTATGCACGAAGAGTACAGCACGCGCCAGGCGCAATTACAACAGGACATAGTCAGCTACAACTCCGATTTTAAACAGTTTATCCAGCGTAACGAAAACTATGAGTTTAGTGATGATGAAGCGCTGTTTTATCGCACAAAGGCCGCGTATGAGCTACGCCGCTCGCAGATAGAACAGGAAATTGAAGAACTCCAAAAATACGCTGTAGAATACGAAAACCTACGCGCTGAGCTAAACGAAATCCATAAAACGTCCGCTGAGCTCAGCGACCTGCTCGACAGCAACCTTGCAGAGCTTAACTCCGCCGGTTAAAACTCCATGCTAACGCCACCGATTAGCACCGTAACTGGCGGCGATAATGAGAATCGACAGCCTAGAACGGTAGCAGCGGATCCACAGCCATTGCAAGAGAAAGCAGAGTCAAATACCCGATTGAACCGTGGAAAACGCGCATCGGCTTGCCATCGCGCCCACGAATAGCGTTGCTATACAGCAGGTGCGCTTCAACAATGACATAGCCACCCAGAAGCATAGCCGCGCCAGAATACACGATCCCCATAGGGTAAATCGGAATCAACAGCAGCGATGCCGCAACGGTCGCCCAAGTGTAAAGAATAATTTGCAAGCTCACAGTGCTTCTGGTCCGCACAACCCCGAGCATAGGAACTTTAGCTGCCGCATAGTCCGCGCGATACTTAATCGAAAGTGGCCAGTAGTGAGGAGGGGTCCAAAGGAAAATTACGAGGAAGAAAATCCAGGGGGTCAGCTCTAAACTACCCGTTACCGCGGCCCAGCCAATAAGTACGGGGAAACACCCAGCAATACCGCCCCACACAATATTTTGCTCGCTGCGTCGTTTTAACAACAGCGTATAAATAACAACATAAAAAAAATTCGCCGCCGCCGAGAGCAAAGCAGCCAGCCAGTTGGTCGTAAAAAACAGCCAGATAACCGAAACAATCCCCAAAACCCAAGCAAAAATCAGCGCATTGCGCTCAGAAACATCGCCCGTTACGAGCGGTCTGTTTTTAGTGCGGCGCATTTTACGATCCATATCACGATCGATATAGCAGTTAAACGCACCCGCGCTGCCAGCGCTCATTGCCCCGCCAATTAAAGTTGCAACAACCAGCCACAGACTGGGCATACCGCGCTCCGCAAGAATCATCGCGGGCACTGTCACAACCAGCAACAGCTCCATAACGCGAGGTTTAGTTAGCGCAATATAAGCCTTTATTGTGCGCTTAAAATTAGGAGCGCCACCCTGAGTGTGATCGCCCCTTGCAGCGTGCAAAGATCCAGTAACCATTTCTTATTCAATTCTACTCTTATCCAGGGGATGAGTTGCTGACACCTTTTCTAGAATTATCAAAGCTAAAAACAACTAGACTAGAAATAGATTGTGTGTATTTACGGCGGGCGTGTTTTGTGCTGTCACAGCCTACGCTATCCCCACACTTTTAACCCCAGCAACAAGGAGCAGAATGCAACCCCTAGAGTGGAACGATCTTGACGATTTAGCCGTGAACACAGCTCGCGTGCTTGCCGCTGACGCAGTAGAAAAAGCGGGCAACGGTCACCCGGGCACGGCAATCAGCCTGGCTCCCGTTGCATACCTGCTATATCAGAAAGTGATGCGGCACGATCCGCAGAATAAAAACTGGCTGGGGCGCGACAGATTCATTCTCTCCATCGGGCACTCCTCACTGACGCAGTATGTGCAGCTATATTTGGGCGGATTTGGGCTCGAGCTGGATGATATTAAAGCCCTGCGCCAGTGGGGATCTAAAACCCCGGGCCACCCAGAATACGGGCACACTGACGGGGTCGAAATTACCACAGGACCGCTCGGGCAGGGGCTCGCATCTGCAACGGGGTTTGCATACGCGGCGCGCTACGAACGCGGTCTGTTTGACCCCGAAACCGCTGCGGGCGAGAGCGTTTTTGACCACTATGTTTACGTGCTCGCCGGTGACGGCGATATTCAAGAGGGCGTGACCGCGGAGGCGGCGTCGCTCGCCGGACACCAAAAACTCGGCAATCTCATCGCAATTTACGACTCAAATCAGATTTCAATTGAGGATGACACCGATATCGCATTCAGCGAGGATGTTGCGGCGCGCTACCGCTCCTACGGCTGGCAAGTGCTCGAGGTGAACTGGCGCAAAGATGCCGCCTATCGTGAGGATGTTGCAGAGCTTTACGCCGCAATCGAGCAGGCACAGCAGGAAACGGACAGACCAACGCTGATCATTTTGCACACGATTATCGGCTGGCCAAGCCCCAACAAGCAAAACACGGGCGGTATTCACGGCTCCGCGCTGGGTGGCGCAGAGCTTGAGGCGCTTAAAACAGAGCTAGGTTTTAACACTGCGGCAACATTTGCTGTTGCAGACGAGGTAATTACGCACACCCGCAAGCTGCGCGAACGCGCAACCGCCGAGGTTGCAAACTGGAAAAACAGTTTTAACGCCTGGAAAACCCAGAACCCCGAGCGGTATGCGCTGCTGCAGCGACTGGAAAATCACAAGCTCCCGGCGGATATTGCGCAGGCACTCCCCGAGTTTAGCAGCGAAAAAGCCATCGCAACCCGTGCCGCGAGTGGCAAGGTGCTGGCCGCGCTAGGTCCTGTGCTGCCCGAACTGTGGGGCGGATCCGCTGACCTGGCAGGATCAAACAACACAACAATTCCAGACTCGCTGAGTTTTGTGCCGGCAGAGCACAGCACCAAGGCGTGGCAGGGCGGTCCCTACGGTCGGGTTTTGCACTTTGGCATCAGGGAACACGCGATGGGCGCCATTCTTAACGGCATTCAGTTGCACGGCAAAACCCGCGCCTATGGCGGTACCTTCCTGCAGTTTGCCGACTATATGCGACCCGCTGTGAGACTCGCTGCGCTAATGAACATTCCGAGCGTTTTTGTGTGGACTCACGACTCAATCGGGCTGGGCGAAGACGGACCAACACACCAGCCAGTTGAGCACCTGGCAGCACTGCGCGCGATCCCGAACCTTGCTGTTGTGCGCCCCGCCGACGCAAACGAGGTCGCAATCGCCTGGCACGAAATTCTGAGCCGTCACGCGGGTCCCACCGGTATTATTCTAAGCCGCCAAAACCTGCCCGTTTTTGAGCGCGGCAACGCGCTCGCCGATCGCGAACAAACCCGCCGCGGCGCATACGTTCTCGCACCCGCAAACAAGACCGTTGCCGACGTGATCTTAATTGCCACCGGCTCCGAGGTTGAAATTGCGCTCGCCGCGCGCGAGCAACTCGCAGCAGAGGGTATCGCGGCAAGCGTTGTTAGCGCACCCTGCCTGGAGTGGTTTAATGAGCAGGATACCATCTACCGCGACAGCGTGCTCGATCCGCGTGTAATCGCGCGCGTTGTTGTTGAGGCTGGCATTTCAATGGGCTGGGAACGTTATGCGGGCGCGGCTGGTGAGTATGTGTGCGTGGAGAACTTTGGCGCGTCCGCCGATTACAAGCGGCTGTATCAGGAGTATGGTTTAATTCCGGAAGCAGTGACCGCGGCGGCAAAACGCAGCATTAACAAGGCGCTCTAGGAGGAAAGATGACGCAAACGCCCAACACACAAAAACTGAGCGATGCCGGAGTTAGTATCTGGTTGGACGATATTTCGCGCTCTCGCCTGCGCAGTGGTAATCTTAAGGAGCTAATCAGCAATTATAACGTGGTTGGGGTGACTACCAACCCCGCTATTTTTAACAACGCGATCAGCAGCGACAGTGCTTATCAAGCGGATCTTAGTGCGGCTGCCGCAACCGGGCTATCCCCCGCACAAACCGTGATGCGCCTCGCCTGTGAGGACGTGAAAACCGCCTGCGATCAGCTGCTCGATGTGTACCAAAAGAGCCACAAAAAGGACGGCTACGTTTCAATCGAGGTTGAGCCTGAGCTCGCGCACAACACCGCGGGCACAATCGCTCAGGCGGCGCAACTCTGGGAGCGCATCAGCCGGCCTAATCTAATGATCAAAATCCCGGCAACAACCGCAGGGCTTGCCGCCATTACTGAAACCATCGGCGCTGGTATCAGCGTTAATGTCACCCTGGTTTTCAGCCTTGAGCGCTATCGTGAAGTTATTACTGCGTTTTTAAGCGGGCTTGAGCTTGCGCAGCAGTGCGGGCATGACCTGGCTCAGATTGCATCGGTTGCCTCGTTTTTTGTGAGTCGCTTTGATACTGCAGTAGATCCGCTCCTCGCGAGGAGCGACTATCCGCAGGCAGCACAGCTCACGAGTAAAACCGCTGTTGCTAATGCGCGGCAGGCGTACAAAATATTTTTGGATTCCCTTACAACACCCCGATTTAAGGCGCTGCGGGCGGTCGGCGCACAGCCACAGCGCCTGCTCTGGGCCTCAACCGGGGTTAAAGACGCTAAGCTACCCGCGAGCTATTATGTCACCGAGATTGTTGCGGCGGACACTGTGAACACTATGCCCGAGCAAACGCTTTTTGCCGCCGCTAAAACCAGCGATACAATTTCACCAGACAGTGTTACCGCGAATTTCGCAAACTCTGCGGCAATAATTGCGAGGCTCGCAACATACGGCATCAGCTACGACGATATAACAGCCCAACTCGAGCGCGAAGGCCTCGAAAAATTTGAGCGGGCGTGGCACGAACTGTTACAAACTGTGACTCAGAAACAAGCGGAGGCGCTCTCTAACAATGCGCAATAAGCGGATAGAATTTGGGTCTGGAATCTGGCAACAAGCGTATCACGAGGCTATGCAGCGCCTGCTTGCAAGAGGGTTTGCCTCTGCCCTCGCCAAAAAAGACGCCGGCCTGTGGGGCGCTAAAAACGCTGCGGAGTCGGCTATCCGCATGGGCTGGCTTGATTTTGCGGAGCGAGCGGATGAGATTATCGCGGCAGCAGCAGAGCACCGCGCGCTGTTAAACTCGCGTGGTATTAATCAGATTGTGCTGTGCGGCATGGGCGGATCCTCGCTCGCACCAGAGGTTATAAGCGAATACTGCAACGTTGGAATCACGATTCTCGACTCCAGCCACCCAGCACAGGTTGCTAGCGCGCTAAATCGCGATCTGCATAGCACCGCGGTTGTTGTGAGCTCAAAATCCGGTTCAACGATTGAAACTCGCAGCCACCTTGAAACTTTTGAGCGCGCATTTCAAGCCGCCGGCATTGACCCCGACGAGCGAATTATTATTATCACCGACCCCGGCTCGGCACTTGCCGAAAAATACACGGCAACTAAGCGGCGCGTGTATTTAGCGGATCCCAACGTGGGCGGCAGATTTTCGGCGCTAATCGCCTTTGGGCTGGTGCCGCCAACCCTGGCGGGAGCAGAGCTTGCGCCAATTGTTTCTGAGGCTGAGCAACTGTTACCCAAGCTGCTGCAAAACAGTCCGGAAAATCCCGCACTCCAGCTCGCAGCTCGGCTGTACGCCGCCCTGCCCCAAAAAATGTGCTGCGCAATAATCGCCAACCAGCCTGAACTCGCAGGATTCGGCGACTGGATCGAGCAGCTCGTAGCAGAATCAACGGGTAAACACGGCAGGGGCGTTTTGCCGATATCCATAACCCCACAGAGCTCCGAAAACACGCTTTTTGTGCCTAATAATATGCTGCGCATCTTTATTGACCACCCGGTGACACACCTCGCGAGCGATGACGTGCTAATTCGCGGCGGAATCGGCGAGATTATGATTCTGTGGATGGTTGCCACCACAGCTCTCTGTTACCTGCTCGAGGTCTGCCCTTTTGATCAGCCCGATGTTGAGAGCGCAAAAATCGCCGCCAGAAAACACTATCAGGAAGTCGATAAGAACACGCTCGCAAACGGCACCGCGCTAAGCGACTGCGCAGCAACACAGCTCACAGCCGGACCGACAGAAAGCTCGCTGCGTGGTATTTACGAGCGGATCACAACCGCACTCAGCAGCAAAAAATACGGCTACCTGGTTGTGCAGCTGTATTTTAACCGCACTGCTGAAAATATTTGCACGGCAGAAAAACTGCGCAGTGCTCTGGCTGCAAAACTACGAGTTCCCGTTTCGGCAACCTTTGGTCCACGTTACCTGCACTCAACCGGGCAGCTGCACAAGGGCGGACCGCAGCAGGGCTTGTTCTTACAGATTATTGATCTGCCACAAAAGGATACACAACTGCCAGAGGTCGATGCGGCGCTATATTCGCGCCTGTTGCTTGCGCAACCGCACGGCGATGCCGCAGTGCTCAGGCGGCACGACCCCGACAGGGTAATTCAGCTCATAACAACAGACGCGGGCAAACTAATACAACTGCTGCAAGAGTTTACCGCGCAATAGTTAAAGGGTGTGACAGCGGCAAGTAAGCGCGGCAGTCACAGCCCTCCTGCAAATTTTAACTAGGTCTTATTTTGTTTCATCGCAAGACCCCGGCGATCACGCAAGCGCTGCAGCGCCTCTTCTAGCAGCTGCTCAGCCTCTGCCTCTGTGCGGCGCTCTTTAACATAAGCCAGGTGCGTTTTGTACGGCTCGTTTTTAACCGCAATTGGAGGATTGTCTTTGTCGCGCCCCGCCGGCAATCCGGTTTTTGGCGAGTCGATCTCCTCTGGAATATCTGCCGGGTCAATGTCAGCCGCGTAGTAGCGCACAGTTTCATTACCCTCGGCATCCCAGTAGGAGATACCTATTCGCTCAACCCGGACACCGTGATCAAGCTCACCGACAGAACCGTACCCCACTCGCGCACCGCGAATAGCCTGATTATTTCCTGCCATACGTTAACCCCTAAACGGCCGCAGGTGCGAGCTTTGCGAGCACGCCCAGCACAACAACACAGGTGAACCAGACCAGCGCCACAACAACTGTGATTCTGTTGAGGTTGCGCTCGGCAACACCGGAGCTGCCCAGATTAGATGTAACACCGCCGCCGAACATATCCGAAAGACCGCCGCCGCGCCCCTTGTGGAGCAAAATAAACAGCGTTAAAACAAAGCTGGTGAGCACTAACAACACGGTTAAAATTATCTGAGTAATTTGCACAGTAATCTTTCTAGTAATAATCAAAAAGTCGTATACACAACAATTCTACTTTAATACAGTATATCGCGAGTCGCGCATACAAGTAATCCACAACTGCTTAATCGCCTTACTCTGCTAAGCCCGTCTGATACTGAACTATCTTGGTGAACTCGTCAATCTTCAAACTCGCACCGCCGACTAAAGCCCCGTCAACATCAGGCTGCTGCATAAACTCGGCGATATTGTCACTCTTCACCGATCCGCCATAGAGAATGCGAGTTGCGGATGCAACCTCCTCGCCGCGCAGTTCGCGCAGTTTTGAGCGGATATGTGAGCACATTTCTTGCGCCTGGGCTGCCGTTGCGGCCTGTCCGCTCCCGATTGCCCACACAGGTTCGTAGGCAATTACGAATTCCGCACCCTCTGGCACCTCGGCAAGAACCTCTGTTAGCTGCACCAGCGGCACGACCGTGCCCTGCTCCTCGCGCTGCTGCAGGCTCTCACCGACGCATATAACCGGGGTGATTCCAGCGGTCAGCGCGGCAGCTGATTTTTTGCCCACGAGAGAGTCGGTTTCCGCGTGATACTCACGGCGCTCAGAGTGTCCAACAATCACATAGCTAACATCTAGACTGCTCAAAAAAGCAGCCGCAATGTCGCCCGTGTACGCGCCTGATTGCTCGTGCGAAACATCTTGTGCGCCAATTTTTATGGGCAGTTTTTCGCTGGCCACAATAGTTTGCGCAGAGCGTAAATCGGTGAACGGCGGGAACACCGCGACCTCGGTTACTGAACTATCGTAAGCGGTGTTTTTAAGACTCCAGGAGAGTTTCTGTAAAAACGCCAGAGCCTGCAAATGATCGTAGTTCATTTTCCAATTGCCTGCTATTAGCGGCTTGCGCTGTGTGTTCATGCTATTTCCTCCAAACCGGGCAATTTTTTGCCCTCTAAAAATTCTAGGCTGGCGCCACCGCCCGTTGAAATGTGCGTGAAATCAGCGTCACTAAAACCAAACTCACGCACCGCAGCGGCAGAATCACCGCCGCCAACAACCGCAACACCCTGCACTTTAGTGAGTGCCTGCGCCACGGTTTTAGTGCCCTGCGCGAACGCCGGCATTTCAAACACGCCCATCGGTCCGTTCCAAAATACGGTCTTGGCAGCTACGATCCGCTCGGCAAAATCTCTTGCGCTCTCAGGACCGATGTCAAGCCCGATACCGTTGTCACCGAACTTAGACTCCGCAATTTTAGCTGAGCTAACAACAGCAAAGGGAGAATCGGCGGCAAAGCGCTGCGCAACCACAATATCGCTGGGGAGCACAATTTCAACACCCTTTTCAGCCGCCCGGGAGAGATATTCGCGCACCGTATCGAGCTGATCTGATTCGAGCAAACTCGCGGCAACATCGTAACCCTTGGCTTTAAGGAAAGTGAAAACCATACCGCCGCCGATCAACAGCGTATCCACGCTGTCTAGTAGGCGATCAATAACGCCGAGCTTATCAGAAACTTTTGACCCGCCGAGCACAACAATATAGGGGCGCTCAGGCTCATCAATTAGTTTTTTGAGCATTTCAACCTCGGTGGCAACAAGCCTGCCCGCCGCCGCCGGCAGTAACCGCGCAACATCCGTTACGCTCGCCTGCTCGCGATGCACAACACCGAAGCCGTCAAGCACAAAAACATTCGCAAGAGCTGCCAGCTGCGCCGCAAACTCCGCGCGTTCCTGCGCGTTTTTGCTCGTCTCTGCGGCGTTGAAGCGCAGGTTTTCAAGCACCAGCACATCACCCTCAGTAAGCTCTGCAACGACCTCCTGCGCCTGCTGCCCTACCGTGTCAGCAACAAACCGCACATCAACTTCTAAAAGTTCGGTGAGCCGCTGCGCAACTGGTGTCAGCGACAGCCCATCAACAACTTTACCAGCGGGACGCCCAAGATGGCTTATCACAACAATTTTAGCGCCGCTTTCGCGCAGCTCATTAATCGTGCCGAGCGCCGCTCGCACTCGCCCGTCGTCCGTTATTTTGCCGTCTTTTAGCGGCACATTGAGATCAGCCCGCAACAAAACAGTTTTGCCCTGCAGTGCCCCTAGGTCACTAAGTGTGCGCATATATAAACTCCAGCTCTAAAGTTTTGAGGGCAACGCTGTTACCTGCGTAAAACCGTTGCCCTTAGTCATTTTTTTAACACTTAAGAAAGACGCTCGCTGATGTAGCTGGTAAGCGTAACAAGCTGATTAGAGTAACCCCACTCGTTGTCGTACCAGGCTGAAACTTTAACCAGGCTGCCCTGCACCGCTGTTAGTCCGGAATCAAAAATTGACGGATGCGGATTGTGCACAATATCGCTGGAAACAAGCGGCTCTTCGCTGTACTCGAGAATGCCCTGCAGCCTGCCGCTCTGTGATGCTTTGCGATAGGCATCATTAATCTCTGCCGCGGTTAAATCATCACGCTCAGCAATCAGTGTTAGATCAACGATTGAACCCACCGGAATTGGCACCCGGTAAGAGCTGCCGTCAAGTTTGCCGTCGAGTTCAGGAATAACCGCACCAATAGCAGCCGCCGCGCCCGTTGAGGTTGGTACAATGTTTGCAGCCGCCGCGCGTGCACGGCGCAGGTCACTGTGCGGCAGATCCTGCAGGCGCTGGTCTGCGGTGTAAGCGTGAGCGGTCATCATAAAGCCCTGTTTAATGCCAAAGTTCTCGTTAAAAACGTGAGCCAGCGGAGCTAAACAGTTGGTTGTGCACGAGGCATTAGAAACGATGTCATGCTTTTCAGGGTCGTAACTGTCTTCGTTTACGCCAACAACAAACATTGGCGCGCCGCCCTTAGCCGGAGCTGAAATAATCACCTTTTTAGCGCCCGCTGTAAGGTGCGCACCCGCGCCCTCCACCGTCGTAAACCGACCCGTGCTTTCAATCACAATGTCGATATTAAGCTCGCCCCACGGGAGATTCTTGGGATCTGCCTCGCTACAAACTTTAATTTTTTTGTTGTTAACCGTGATGCTGTTATCATCGTGGCTAATCTCTGCGTTAAACAGTCCGCCAACAGTATCCCTGCGGAGCAGGTGCGCAAGTGTTTTAGTGTCTGTCAGGTCATTAACAGCAACTACTTCGAGATTCACGTTTTGCTCAACAAGCGCGCGCATATAGTTACGCCCTATCCTGCCAAAACCGTTAATAGCAACACGTGTGCTCATATAAAGATCACTTGCCTTTCAGTTGTATAAAAATGAACCGGAGACTTTACCGTAAAGCAAAGCCCCGCACTATTGTTTTACGAAATATTAATTTTACTTTAGCTTTAGATTAGACCAGAAGTCTGAGTGCGCGCGCGTGCAAGACGATCCTGCACGTTCTGCCAGTTCACAATCTTCCAGAATGCGTCTACATAGTCGGCCTTCACGTTTACGTAGTCAAGGTAGAAAGCGTGCTCCCACATATCAAGCATTAGCACTGGCACGCTGCCGGCCGGGAAGTTTGCCTGCTGGTCAAAGAACTGCTGCACGTTAAGACGCTGCCCGAGCGTATCCCACACAAGAGCAGACCAGCCAGAACCCTGAATCCCCAGCGCGTTAGCAGAAAAATGCTTACGGAAACCCTCAAAAGAGCCAAAGAACTCGTCAATAGCGCTCGCGAGCTCACCCTCGGGGCGCGAGTCACCCTCCGAGGTTAGGTTCGTCCAGAAAATCGAGTGGTTAACGTGACCGCCAAGGTTAAAAGCAAGGTCTTTTTCGAACTTGTTAACACCGCTGAAATCATCCACCGCTCGCGCCTGCGCAAGCGCCTCAAGCGCCGCATTAGCGCCGGTCACATACGCGTTATGGTGTTTGCTGTGGTGCAGCTCCATAATCCGCGCACTGATATGCGGCTCAAGCGCGCTGTAATCGTACTCTAGCTCTGGTAGTTTATAAACTGACATACTAATCCTTAAATATCGGTTGCCGTAAACAGCCCAATTAGACTGGCATACCTAGCATTCTAGCCCAGCCGCCTCACACCTGCTTCAGTTTTTAGGCGACCCTGAAATATCCGCGCCCGTGTTTCGACCGCTATCAATATCCGCGTTTGTGTCCGGAATGCCTTTTTTCTCGGCAACTTTATCCGCGGTTTGTAACAGGCGTCGGATCCTGCCAGCGACTGTGTCTTTGGTGAGGGGCGGATCTGCTTTCGCGCCCAATTCCTCAAGACTTGCCTCGACATACTGCAAGCGCAGCTCACCGGCCTCGCGCAGTTTCGCTGATACCTGCCCGTCAAGAATCTCGAAAGCGCGCTTAATCCGCTTCCGAGCCACAGCAGAAGCCGCCGTAGAACGCTGCAGATTGGCGTCGTCAAAGTTTACAAGCCTGTTTGCAGCGCCGCGGCGGGCGCGCTCGAGCTTGGCTTGGTTTAGCTTGTTCGCGTGCATATGAGCACCTATCTCCTGCAGCAGCTTCACAACATCTTCGCCCTCGCGTATGTGCACCCTAACAGCTCCGCGCGTCTCACGCATTACGGACTTAACATTAAACCTGCTGATAGCACCCATAATTCCAGTTGCAAGCAGGTGGTTACCGCACTCAAACTCCAGACTGAGCGAGTTGCCCTTTCTGATGAGACTGCCGCGCGCCAAAAACGCACCGCGCAGCATTCCCCGCATCTCTTCGAGCGAGCCTGTCATAATGCTGTTTGGAAACCCCAGGATGTTTCTGCCCCGCTTAACATCCCAAATACCGGTTAAGCGGGTAATTTCAGCGCCCCGCGCGATCCGCACCGAAAAGCGCGGATTTTCCTTATTGCCGGGGCTTTTGAAGCCCTCACTCGCAACCCCGTACACCTGAGACAGCGCCTGTCGCACGCGCACAACAGTGTACTCATTGCGCAAATCAACCTCGTACACCGGCGCTAACCTGCCCGCAATGCGGCTCATACTGCCCGCCAGCCGCAGGATGGTTACCAGCTCAGCTTTGCGCACGCTCGCGTGCTGCGTTTTTACGCTACACAGCTCCCGATACACCAGACTGGTGTAATCAACGATCCCATCCCCCACAGAGCTGTCCTTTCTAAAATCTTATTCGCAAGAAAATATTGTACGCCAAATAGCGCCAAAATATTTACACCCAAACTGTTTTTGCCAGGCTCTAAACAGGCTGGTCATATACCGATGCCGGTCATATACTTGTGTAAAGAAAATATTACACAGAACCGAAAGAAGCACTTTGACAAAAGCAATCGAGTGGATCAGCACCCCCGCAGGCGGTTTTTTGCGCCTCATCGATCAGCGGGCGCTGCCAGCGACAACAGCTTATTTAGACATCACAACCGTAGCACAACTAATTGACGCGGTAAAGACCCTTGCTGTGCGGGGCGCACCCGCGCTCGGAGCCGCTGGCGCGTACGGGATTGCCGTGGCGATGCTAGAAAGCAAACGCGATGGCTGGGGCGAAGCGCAATTGCGCGCCGCTTTTGAGCAGCTAGCGGATGCGCGCCCCACTGCGGTAAATCTCGCATGGGGCGCAAAACAGGTTGCCGCGCAGTATTCACATGGGTTTGAGGCGGTGCTTACAGCCGCGCACAAAATTGCCCGCGCAGACGAAGCGGCAAACCGCAAACTGTCGCAGCTCGGGGCAGACTGGCTCACAAGCAAACTGGGCAAGCACAAACTGCGCGCAATCACCCACTGCAACACGGGAGCACTCGCAACAACCGCCTGGGGCACCGGGTACGGCATTTTGCACGAGCTGCATACGCGCGGCCAGCTTGAGATGGTGTACGTCGACGAAACCCGCCCGCTTTTGCAGGGCACGCGCCTCACCAGCTGGGAACTGACGCAGGATGGCATTCCACACCTGGTGCAGGTTGATGGCGCTGCGGCGAGCACGATTCTGCGCGGGTTAGTTGATTTTGCCATAATCGGAGCGGATCGCATCACCGCAAACGGTGACAGCGCCAATAAAATAGGTTCGCTTGCGCTAGCTCTCGCCTGCGCACGCGCACAAATCCCCTTTATTGTGGCGGCTCCATATTCCACTGTTGATGCTACAACCGCAAGCGGTGATTTAGTTGAGATTGAAAACCGTGATGACGCAGAGGTTTTGGAACTTGCCGGAGTTAAACTGGCAGCCCCGGGAGTCAAAGCCTTTAACCCAGCCTTTGACGTGACCCCGCACGACCTGATATCCGCTATCGTCACAGAGCGCGGCGTGGTTGAACCGGCAGTTACACAACAGCCGTTATTCGCGCCCTAAATCACGGTGCCGCAGCGAAACCTGCACACCCTCAAGCTCAGCGAGCTTTACCGCCAAAAAATTAGCTGAGGCAACCGACCTGTGCTTGCCGCCGGTGCAGCCGACCGCGAGCATAGCGTGGTGCTTGTTTTCACGCTGATAGCCCGCAAAAACCGGCTTTAGCGCTTCGCAGTACCCGTCAAGAAACTCGCGCGCACCCTCACGGCTCAGCACAAAATCACTAACGGCAGCATCAACCCCCGTTAGATCGCGCAACTGCGGATCCCAGAACGGGTTTGGCAAAAATCGCATATCGACCATTAGATCCGCATCCGCCGGAGTGCCGTATTTGAAGCCGAAACTCTGCACAACAAGGTGCAGTTTGGGCGCGGTGGCGGTGTCAAAAAGGTCTCTGATATGGGTTGTGAGCTGGTGCACGTTAAAACTTGTTGTGTCAATAATGTAGTCGCTTATCTGGCGCAGCTCATGCACCCTCTCGCGCTCGGCACGGATGCCGTCGATCAGGCTTCCCTCACCCATCAGCGGATGTGGTCTGCGCACAGAATCATAGCGGCGCACAAGCACCTCGTCGGTGGCCTCTAAAAACAGCAGGCGCACCCGCGCTTTGCCTGATAGCTCGGCAATGGTTTCACGTACGCTCCTGGTGATGTCGCGCCCGCGCGCGTCGATTACCGCCGCTATCTGTGACAGTGCGCCGTCTGTGCGCTCTGCCATATCCGCCACCGTTGTAAGCAGCCGCAGCGGCAGATTGTCAACAACATACCAGCCCATATCGTCGAGCGTTTTTGCCGCAGTGGTGCGGCCCGCGCCAGACATACCGGCGACGATTAGGATATCCTGTGTAGCTTCTGTCTGCATTTTGCCCTCATAACAGTATTAAAACGTGCACTCGCAAGTAACAATAATGTTACCCCCTATTCGCGAAAAATAATGCTCGCATAACCATCGGTTAGGTTTGCTCGAGTGCGGCATCCCCTTGCAGCTGCTCATAAATCTGAGCCTCGCCAACGCCGTCAACTGTGGCGATTATCTACCGGCTATACCGGATCAGGCGCAATGTCTCCGTGCAATTGCTCGTAAATCTGAGCTGCCAGAGTCTCACCAACACCGTCAACCGCGGCAATTTCCGCAGCGGAAGCGGCGCGCACCCGCTTGCTCGACCCGAAATGGCGCAGCAGCTTTTGCATCCGCACTTTGCCAACCCCCTGCAGCGTAGCCAAATCGCTCGTGATTGCCGCGGCTCTCCGGGCGCGGTGAAAGGTTATTGCGAAGCGGTGTGCTTCGTCGCGGATTCGCTGCACCAGAAACAGCACCTCGCTGTTGCGCGACAAAATAACCGGAAATTCACTGCCGGGCAACCACAGCTCTTCAAGCCGTTTAGCAATGCCGCACACCGCAATATCGGTGATCCCGTGCGCTGCGAGCGCAGCGCGGGCCGCCTGCGCCTGCGGCGCGGCACCGTCAATCAAAAACATCTGCGGACGCTCACGCGCGGGCGCGTCTGGCTTGCTCAGTGCGGCAGCCCGGCGGCTAATAACCTGGTAGATCGAATCAACATCGTCATTATGATCCTCCAGCTTATAACGCCTGTAGGCTGATTTAACCGGCAGCCCGTCTTCAAAAACAACCAGTGACGCAACAACCTCCGTGCCCTGCAGGTGCGACACGTCAACGCACTCAATGCGCAGCGGCGGCTCCGGCAGCGCAAGCGCCTCTTGCAGCTGTGCGAGCGACTCAGTGCGACTGATCAGGTCGTTGGTGCGCTTGAGTTTATAGCGGATCAGCATCTCCCCCGCGTTGCGCACCGCAGTCTGCATAAGCTGCGCTTTTTCACCGCGCAGGGGTTTTTGAATCGCAACCCGCCCCCCGCGCGGGCGCAGCTGAGAAAGTACCTGCGACACACTCTCGAGATCGGGAATGTTTTCTGACACTAAGATTTCAGGGGGCGGTGGATTATTCGCGTCGTAAGCTGTTTGCACCGCCTGCTGTAGCAGTTCTTCTTTTGTGGCTTCAAGACCGATATCAACCCGCCATGATTTCTCGCCGCGGAGCCTGCCGTTAATAACAATAAAATGGTGCACAACAGCGACCAGCTCGTCAGCGTAAATACCGAAAAAGTCAGCGTTTGTGTCCGCTCTGAAAACAATGTTGTTACGCTCAATAATTAAGTTCAGAGCCCGTATTTGATTGCGCAGCACAGTCGCTTTTGCATAGTCTTGCACCTCAGCCGCCGCACGCATTTCACGCTCGATTTCATGGATTTTAACGGTGTCAAGGCGGTTCAAAAATCGCACCATATCTGCCACCGCGGCATCGTGCTCTTGCCAGCTCACAAGCATTGAGCAGGGCCCGTGACACCTGCCAATTTGCCCGGCAAAACAGGGCTTGCCCGAGCGCATTGCGCGGTTATACTCGGAGTCATTGCAGGTGCGCACGGTAAACGCCTGGTTAATCAGGTTTACCGTTTCTTTTAGCGGACCGGCTTTGGGATACGGACCGTAATATTTAGCGCCTTTAATACGCGGATTGCGCGTGATTATCAGGCGCGGTGCTTTACTGCCGAGTGTTACGACCAGATACGGGAAGGTTTTATCGTCACGAAACAGCACGTTATAACGGGGCTGCTGTCTTCTGATCCAGTCCTGTTCGAGCACAAGCGCTTCTGTGTCGCTGGCAACAACAGTCCAGCTTAGAGTTGCCGCGCGACTTAGCATTTGCTGGGTGCGCGGCGCTAGCCGCTGGTAGGGCTGAAAATAGTTTGCCAAGCGACTGCGTAGATTTTTGGCTTTGCCAATATAAAGCACCCGCCCAATGCTGTCAGCAAAGCGATAAACTCCAGGAGAACCCGGCACCTCCCCCGGAGCGGGCTTAAACTTCTCCCGATTATCCTGCATTTTAACCGTTTTTTTGCGCTAGAACTTCTTTTAGGAAGCGCCCCGTGTGGCTTTCAGCAACCTTTGCCACCTTTTCCGGTGTGCCCGTTGCAATAACAGTGCCGCCGCCTGATCCGCCCTCCGGGCCAAGATCTATAACCCAATCCGCGCAGCGAATAACGTCGAGATTGTGTTCAATAACCAGCACCGTGTTGCCCTTTGCAACCAGCTCATTAAGCACAAGCAGCAGCTTGCGCACGTCTTCAAAGTGCAACCCGGTTGTGGGCTCATCAAGCACGTAGATTGACCTGCCGTTAGAGCGGCGTTGCAGCTCTGTTGCCAGTTTTACACGCTGCGCTTCACCACCGGAGAGCGTTGTTGCGCTCTGCCCCAGCTGCACATAGCCCAGCCCCACATCAACAAGGGTTTGCAAGAACCTGTGAATGCTCGTAATCGCCTGGAAAAACTCGGCGGCCTCGCTAATTGGCATTGCGAGCACCTCTGAAATATTTTTACCCTTGTATTTAACCTGCAGGGTTTCTCGATTGTAGCGTTTGCCATGGCACTGCTCGCACTGCACAAAAACATCGGGCAAAAAGTTCATCTCAATTTTAATTGTGCCATCGCCTGCGCAAGCCTCACAGCGACCGCCCTTAACGTTAAAGCTAAAACGCCCCGCCTGATAACCGCGCGCTTTTGCCTCGGGAGTTTCGGCAAACAGCTTTCTTATTTTATCAAAAACACCCGTGTAGGTTGCCGGGTTAGAACGCGGTGTGCGTCCGATTGGTGCCTGATCAACGTGCACAACCTTATCCAGGTGTTCAATTCCGGTAACACGGGTGTGCTTGCCCGGCACCTGGTGCGCACCGTTCAGCTGGTTTGCCAGCACCCTGTATAAAATGTCGTTTACAAGCGTTGATTTGCCCGATCCGCTCACGCCCGTCACCGCGGTAAAAACTCCGAGCGGAAATTTCACAGTAACGTTTTGCAGGTTGTTTGAACGCGCGCCAACCACCTGCAACTGCCGCTTCGAGTCGATTTTGCGCCGTTTTGCTGGCATTTCAATAGCTTTTGTGCCGGCTAGATAGACTCCCGTAACAGAGTTTGTGTTACGCTTCAGCTCGCGCACCGTTCCCGAGTGCACAACCTCGCCACCTTCAACGCCAGCTCCCGGACCAATATCAACAATCCAGTCTGCCGCGGCGATCGTTTCCTCGTCGTGCTCAACAACAATCAGAGTGTTTCCCAGATCGCGCAGTTTCAGCAGCGTCTCAATTAACCGCCGGTTATCGCGCTGGTGTAGCCCGATAGAGGGCTCATCGAGCACGTACAGCACACCAGTTAGCCCGGAACCTATCTGGGTGGCAAGGCGAATCCGCTGCGCTTCCCCTCCTGACAGTGTGCCCGCAGAGCGCCCCAGTGTTAAGTACCCGAGCCCGACCTCAACCAGAAACTCAAAACGCGCTCTGATTTCACGCAACACCTGCGCCGCAATTTTCGCCTCGCGCGCAGTCAGCGTTACTCCGTTAAAAAACTCCTGCGCGTCGAGCAGGCTGTAGTCTGTGACAGCGGATATTGACTCACCGTTAACGGTCACTGCGAGCACCTCGGCTTTTAATCTCGCTCCTTTGCACACATTGCACGGCACATCGCTTAAAAACTGTGCCCAGTGCTCGCGTTGCACATCGCTTTCAGCCTCGGAGTGGCGGCGCTCAACAAAAGGAATTGCTCCCTCAAAACCACTCTTATAGCTAATCTCGCGCCCAAAACGGTTTTTATAAAGCACCTTAACCGAAAAATTATTGCCGTACAGCAGCGTTTCTTTAACCTTGTCACTGAGCTTACGCCACGGAGTGGTGAGCTTGAACCCGTGCTCATCTGCGAGCGCCTGCAGCATTTTCACGTAGTGCTGGTAAAGCCCCTGCCCTTTTGTAGACCAGGGCAGTAAAACCCCCTGCTCCAGCGACAGCGCGGCATCGCCGATCACCAGGTCCTCATCGGCCTGCATACTGTAGCCGAGCCCCGAACACGTGTCACAAGCCCCAAAGGGCGCATTAAAAGAAAAAGTGCGCGGCTCAATCTCGGTTATCTGCACCGGGTGATTATTGGGGCAGCTGCGGTGCTCACTGAATTTCTGCGGCGGCAGGCTCGTTTCCCCCTCGCGCGCCGGAAAATCCACTTCAATCACGCCGCCGGTTAACCGCAGCGCAGTTTCAAGCGAATCAGTGAGTCGTCCCAAAATTTCTGGCTTTGCAACAAGCCGGTCAACAATCACAGAAATATAGTGCCAGTCTTGCTTTTTAAGTTGCGGCGGATCACTCAACCGGTGCATTTCACCGTCAATAATCGCACGCACAAAACCGGTTGCCGCAAGCTCCGCGAGCAGATCAACAAACTCACCTTTTTTCTTAACCACAACGGGTGCTAGAATCTGAAACCTGGTACCGGTTTCCAGCTGCATTAATTGATCTGCGATCTGCTGCACGGTTTGCGCCTGGATCCGCTCCCCGCAGGTTGCACAGTGCGCGATTCCGATCCGCGCCCAGAGCAGCCTCATATAGTCGTATATTTCGGTGATAGTACCCACTGTTGAGCGCGGATTTCTGTTAGTTGATTTTTGATCTATCGATACTGCGGGGCTAAGCCCTTCAATAAAATCAACGTCGGGGCGATCCACCTGCCCTAAAAACTGCCGCGCGTACGCGCTCAGTGACTCCACATACCGCCGCTGCCCCTCGGCAAAAATGGTGTCAAAAGCCAGACTTGACTTGCCCGAGCCCGAAAGCCCGGTAAAAACAACCATGCTGTTACGCGGGATCGCAAGATCCACATTTTTAAGGTTGTGCACTCGCGCGCCACGCACCCTGATCTGATCGCTGCGGGTGTTGCTACCGGTTGTTAAAGAATCTTTCACAGCATAAAATCATAACGCAAAATTATGAAAAATCGAACAAATGAGCTATTTTTGAGCCGCGCGGATCCGCTTCAGCTCCCGCTTTAGATCCTGCAGCTCGTCACGCAACCGCCCAGCCAGCTCAAACTTCAGCTCCTCGGCGGCAGCTAGCATCTGCTCGGTGAGGTTTTTAATTATCCGCTCAAGCTCGCTCAAATCAGTGCGAGCACCGCTGCGCGACTGCTCACTCCCGCGAGTGCGCCGCGCCACAATCTCCTCAGTATCCGCCGCCTCCCGCGCGAGCACTTCAGTAATATCACCGAGTTTTTTGCGCAGCGGAGTCGGGTTAATACCGTGCTTTTTGTTGTGCGCGAGCTGTATTTCACGCCGCCTGTTGGTCTCCTCAATAGCGGTTTGCATCGACTTTGTAACCCTGTCAGCGTACATATGCACCTGTCCGTTCACATTGCGCGCCGCGCGCCCGATGGTCTGAATCAGCGAGGTTGTTGAGCGCAAAAACCCCTCTTTATCAGCGTCTAAAATAGCCACCAGCGAAACCTCGGGCAGGTCAAGCCCCTCACGCAGCAGATTAATTCCGATGAGCACATCAAAAACTCCGGCACGCAGCTCGCTCAACAGCTCAACCCGCTTCAACGTGTCAACGTCAGAATGCAGATAGCGCACTCTGATGCCGGCTTCCTCCATAAAATCGGTGAGCTGCTCAGCCATTTTTTTAGTCAGGGTTGTTACCAAAACGCGCTCGTCCTGAGCCGTGCGCAAACGTACCTGCTCAAGCAGGTCATCAATCTGCCCGGTGCTCGGTTTCACAATAATTTCAGGATCCACCAACCCCGTCGGCCTGATAATCTGCTCAACAACCCCGTCCGCGCGCTCCAGCTCATATTTGCCTGGGGTTGCCGAAAGATACACGACCTGCCCGATCCGCTCAGTAAACTCCGCAAACTTTAGCGGTCTGTTATCGAGCGCGCTCGGCAACCTAAATCCGTGCTCAACGAGCGTCCGCTTACGCGCTGCATCGCCCTCGTACATTGCGCCCAGCTGCGGCACCGTAACGTGCGACTCGTCGATCACGGTCAAAAAATCGTCGGGGAAATAGTCAAGCAGGCAGTTTGGCGGCTCCCCGTGGCTGCGCCCATCCATGTGCATTGAGTAATTCTCCATGCCGCTGCAAAACCCGATCTCCTCCATCATCTCGAGGTCGAATGTTGTGCGCATTCTGAGCCGCTGCTCTTCAACCAGTTTTTGCTGTTTTTTCAGCTCTTTTGAGCGCACCTCGAGCTCCGCACTAATCTGCTCCATCGCGCGCTGCACAACGTCGCGGCGCGCCACATAGTGCGACCCCGGGAAAATCGAGATCGTATCAACCAGCCGCAGCACATCACCCGTCAGCGGGTGTAAAAAACTGAGCCGCTCAATCTCGTCACCGAACATTTCAATGCGGATCGCCAACTCCTCATACATCGGAATAATCTCAATAGTATCCCCGCGCACCCTGAAATTGCCACGGCTAAAATCAATGTCATTGCGCTGATACTGCATCTCAATGAGGCGACGGATCAGAAAATCCCGCTCAATTGTGTCGCCAACCGCGAGCGGTAACATCGCTTCGTAGTATTCTTCGGGCTTGCCCAGACCGTAGATACAAGACACGCTCGCAACCACGACAACATCACGACGACTCAGCAGCGCATTGGTTGTGGAGTGTCCGAGCCGCTCCACCTCGGCGTTAATGCTCGTGTCTTTTTCTATAAAAGTGTCCGTCTGCGGCACATAGGCTTCGGGCTGATAGTAGTCGTAGTAAGAAACAAAATACTCAACCGCGTTGTGCGGCAGCAACTGTCGAAACTCGTTGGCCAGCTGAGCTGCCAGGGTCTTGTTGTGCGCTAGCACCAGGGTTGGGCGCTGCAGCTTCTCAATCAACCAGGCTGTTGTGGCGGATTTTCCCGTGCCGGTGGCGCCCAGCAGCACAACATCGCTCTCACCCTGCTCTAAGCGATCCGCAAGCTGCGCGATAGCGCGCGGCTGATCGCCGCTGGGCTGATACTCACTAACAACCTGAAAGGGTTTAAAACTGCGCGTTGGCTCCATCGCTGCTAGAACCAGAGCGCCAGTTCGCGCTCCGCAGCAACCGCGCTATCACTGCCATGCACCAGGTTTTGCTGCACTTTCACTCCCCAGTCACGCCCCAGATCACCGCGAATAGTGCCCGCTGCCGCCTCTGTTGGGTTAGAAACTCCCGCGATATTACGAAAACCCTCGATAACACCCTCGCCCGCAGCGCGTACCACAACAACGGAACCCGAGCTCATAAACTCCAGCAGCGGCTCAAAAAACGGTTTTCCCTCGTGCTCTGCGTAGTGCTGCGCCAGCAGCTCCCGCCCGGGAGTAAACATCCGCAAATCTAGTATTTGATAGCCCTTAGCCTCTATACGCCGCAGGATTTCACCCGTCAGCCGTCTTTTCACGCCGTCTGGCTTAATTAGAATAAGTGTTTGCTCTGCCATCTTCACTCCCCAACTTCATATCCCACGATGGGGTTTTGTACAACTGCTATAAGCTCGCAAAAAGCGCACGCTCTCTATCAATTTTAGCGCCCTTAATCATACAGTAAACCCACAGCGAGCCAAACATTAACGCAACCGCGAAAATCGGGGTCAGGAAAAACCCACCCAAAAATACGATCACCTGCACCGCCCAACCGATGTAAATGCCGATTTTAGTGCGACGCATTAGCGCGAGCGCGAGAATGCACAGCCCGCACACCGCAACTCCGGCGATAATTCCGAGCTCTGGCGGATCCAGAAGCCGCAGCCCAAAAATCGCCAGCCCCACTAAAAACACCACGATTAGCTCAAAGCCGAGCGTAACCGACGCCAGCGCCCGCTGTGTGGAACTACGCGCGCCGGATCCCGCAATGCCCGTTACCGAGCTGTATCCCAGCTGTTCTGAGGGTGATAATCGCAGGTCGGCGTCTTTTTTAGGGTCTTTTTGCTGTGTCATCCGCTCACCACTTTTCTGTGTAGGCTGTTGCAATTGCGGTGCCCGCGAGCACAACCGACCCGGCTATAACCACGGTGCGATCGTCGCCCTGCTGCGCCCACTCTCGCGCGGCTGCAAAACCTTCGGTGTCATACTCAACAACCTGCGTCTGTAAATTTGGGAACTCGAGCTGCAGGGTTTCGGCGTGGGCAAAAAGCTCGTCAAGCCCAAGACTGCGCGGCGAAGACACCGGTACCAAAATCAACGAATCTGCAACGCGCGCAAACTCTCTGAGCACTCCCAGCGCGTCTTTTTCAGCGAGCACACCGGCAACAAAGCACACCCCACCGGTAAGGTTAAAGCTCTCCTGCAGCGCGGCGCACAGGGTTTTTGCGCCCTGCGGATTGTGAGCGGCATCAACCACAACAGCCGGATCCGCCCCAATAAGTTGCAATCTGCCGGAGCTGGTGACGCTCGCGAAAGCGGTCTGCACTGTTTCTGTCTCGAGCGCACGCCCAAAAAACGCGCTCACCGCAGTTAGCGCCGTGGCAGCGTTCATGCTCTGGTGCTTACCCAACAGCGGCAGCAGCAGCTCCCTGTAGGTGTCTTTTGCAACACGCACCGACATCATTCTGCCGCCAACGGCGGGCACGTCTGAGGTAATCTCAAAATCAACACCGCAGCTTAGCAGTTCTGCGCCCCGCTGCGCGGCAGTTGCCGCGAGCACCTCTTGCGCCTGCTGGCTCTGCTGGGCACTCACAGCAATCGCGTTTTCGTCGATAATTTGCGACTTTGTTTGCGCAATGCTAGCAATATTATCGCCCAAAATATCGGTGTGATCAAGGTCAATCGAGGTGAACACCGCAACCTCTGCGCGCGCAATATTCGTGGCGTCCCACTCGCCACCAAGCCCGACCTCAACAACGGCAACATCAACCGGAGCGTCAGCGAAAATCTCGTACCCGAGCACCACCAGAGCCTCAAAAAAGGTTATTGAACCCTGCCCAGCGACCGCGAGTTCACTGTCAACCACCTGCAACGCTGGCTGCAGATTTTGCCAGGCGCGCGCCAGCGTTTCACCATCAACAGGCTCGCCGTTTATCTGAATTCGCTCGGCAAAACTTACCAGGTGCGGGCTCGTGAAAAGCCCCGTGCGCAAACCGTGCGCGCGCAACAGCGCCTCGGTTAAACGCGCAGTTGAGGTTTTGCCGTTGGTACCAGCAATCTGAATTATCGGATACGTCGCCTGCGGCATTCCCGCAAGCTCCGCAAACCGCCGCACCGGCTCTATCCGTGGTCGCGGATTAGCCTCCCCCGCACGCTGTAACAGCTGCTCATAAACTGCCTGCGCTGCGTCCCCGGTGTCTGCGGCAAATGCCGCAATACGCGCGGGATCGGGCACATCCGCCAGCTGCTCCGGAGCCACGAGCGAGGGGTCGTCATCATCCTCAAAAAAAGGGTTCAGCAACTTTTCAAACTCGGCCGCCTCGCGCTGCTCCTGCTCGGGAGTAATTCCGGCAGCCAGTGTCGCCTCCTGCCAGGGGTCGCGAGCTAGCTCGCTATTGCGCTCGTACTCAGTCAATCTACTACCTTACTTTTCAGTAAAAACTGAAACTGCCACCGTGATCGGATCTTTTTTAACGCCAATAGCCTTTGTCACACCAACGCTGCGATACCCGTCGGGCTCGTCTGTAACGCCCGCGGCGGGCGCAATTTGCGCAGTCTCACTAACGCTCAGCTCAACCGCGAGGGTCTCCTGTTTAATCATCGCCTCGTGCGCCACAATTGCGGACGCGTATTCGGCAAGCACTGTGAGCCGTAGTTTAATCCTGTCGCTAACGTTCAAACCCACGCTCTTGCGGGCTTCCTGCACGGCTCGCACGGTGTCACGCGCTACGCCCTCGGCTTCCAAATCCGCTGTTATAGCGGTGTCCAGCAGCACAAATCCGCCTCCCGCGGTGAGCGCAAGCGCCTGCTCACCGACCGCATTATCGGCTGCCACAAGGGTCAGCTCGTACTCTCCGGCAGCCAGCTCAATACCGCCCGCGCTAACAACGCCGTCGGTCTCTGACCAGTCCCCCGATTTTGCCGCGCGGATCGCCTCCTGCACGCGCTTGCCAAGGCGCGGCCCGGCAGCACGCGCGTTAACCGTGAGCGCAACGCGCACCCCGTACTTGGCAGCGGTGTCATCGGCGAGCTGAATAAACTCGATGTTGCGCACGTTCAGTTCGTCCTGCAGCAGCTTGGCAAAGGGGCGCAGCGAATCCGCCTGCGCACTCACAACCGTCAGCTGTTGCAACGGTAAACGCACCCGCAGCTGCTGTGCTTTGCGCATACTCAAAGCTTGCGAGGTGATCTGGCGGATCTCGTCCATCGCGGCCAGCAGCTCGCTATCGAGCGGAAACTCGCTCGCCTCCGGCCAGTTGGCAAGGTGCACAGAACGCTCTGCGGTCAGGGCTCGCCAAATATGCTCGGTCATCATCGGAGCCAGCGGCGCGGCCGTGCGGCAAAGCGTCTCAAGCACCGTGTAAAGGGTGTTAAAAGCCGCCTGATTTTCTGGTTTGCCATGCTCGCCGCTCACACCCTCCCAGAAACGCTCGCGGCTGCCGCGCACGTACCAGTTGGTGAGAATTTCGGTAAAATTGCGCAGCGCGGCACACGCGGTTGCTGTGTCCAGGTTTTCAAGGGCACGCTCGGTTTCTGCAATGACAACGCGCAATTTGCCAAGAATATATTTATCCAGCGGATGCGCGCTCGAGGTGTCTCGCTTAGGGCTGTTGCCATCAGCATTTGCGTACAGGCTGAAGAAATACCAGGTGTTCCACAGGCGCAGCAGGAACTGCCGCGAGCTCTCGCGAATACCGTTTTCTGTGACCACCAGGTTACCGCCGCGAATCACCGAAGATGACATTAAGAACCAGCGCATTGCGTCTGACCCATCCCGCTCAAAAACCTCGTTCACATCAGGATAGTTGCGCAGTGACTTTGACATTTTATTGCCGTCTCTGCCTAGCACAATGCCGTGGCTGGCAACGTTTTTGAAGGCGGGACGCCCGAAAAGCGCCGTCGACAGCACGT
The DNA here is from genome assembly GCF_018531145.1 of Canibacter zhuwentaonis. Lineage (GTDB taxonomy): Bacteria > Actinomycetota > Actinomycetes > Actinomycetales > Microbacteriaceae > Canibacter > Canibacter zhuwentaonis. Next base: position 41,481 of record NZ_JAHDSZ010000009.1, read on the forward strand.
GCTGCACATAGAACCAGCCGCGAGTCTGCCCGATGTACTCAACAATAAAATCGGCCGGCTGGTGCGTGTTAAACCACTCTTTTGCCTCAAAAGGATAGTGTGCCTGCGCAAACGGCATTGATCCGCTATCAAACCACACGTCGAGCACGTCTTCAATGCGGCGCAGTTTGGACTTTCCTGTTGGATCGTTCGGGTTTGGCTTCACCAGCTCGTCAATATACGGGCGGTGCAGATCCACTTCCCCCGACTCGTTGCGCGGCAGTTTCCCAAAGCCAGACTCGATTTCAGCGAGCGAGCCGTAAACCTCAACGCACGGATACTCCGGGTCATCACTAACCCACACCGGAATCGGTGTGCCCCAGAACCTATTGCGACTGATTGACCAGTCGCGCGCGCCCTCCAACCACTTTCCGAACTGCCCGTATTTGACGTTGGCAGGCACCCAGTTAATTGACTCGTTGGCGGCGATTAGTTCGTCTTTGATCTCTGTAACCCGCACAAACCAGCTCGAAACAGCCTTGTACATAAGCGGGGTGCGACAGCGCCAACAGTGCGGATAGGAGTGCTCATAACTGGCCTCGCGCAGCAGTTTGCCCTCTTTTTTAAGCACGTTAATTATGGTGCGGTTTGCCGCGAACGCCTGCACCCCAACAATTTCTGCGAGCGGACCGTCACTGAACACGGGCAAAAACTCTGCCTCCTCATTAACGGAAAGAATCACCGGAATGCCGTAGCCGGCGTTGATGAGCATATCTTCTTCACCGTAGGCCGTTGCCTGGTGCACAATGCCTGTGCCGTCTGTTACTGTGACGTAGTCTGCCACCGTCACAATCCAGGCGTTTTCGGTGCCCCATGTTGCAGCGTCGGCGTAGGTGTCCCAGAGCGGCTCATACTGCAGGCGTTCAAGCTCGGCACCCTTAAACTCTGCTATTGTTGTAATCTCTGCTGCGTCTTCGTATCCGAGTTCTTTGGCGTACGCGCCAAGCCGTGCCGCCGCCAGCAGGTACGCGCCCTGCCCCGGAACGGCGCCATCCGCCGCACCGTTAGGACCAGCCTGCACAACAACGTATGCAACCTCTGGGCCAACAGCAACAGAAAAGTTCGTCGGCAGAGTCCACGGAGTTGTTGTCCACGCGAGCATTTTCACCCCCGCAAGCCCGAGCTTTGCAGCAGCCTCGCCGCGCAGCTTAAAGGTCACCGTGACGCTCGGATCCTGCCGCATCTGATAAACGTCATCGTCCATGCGCAGCTCGTGGTTTGAAAGCGGGGTTTGATCGCGCCAGCAGTACGGTAAAATCCGCTGCCCCTCATAGACTAAGCCTTTTTTATAGAGCTCTGCAAAAGCCCAGATCACGCTCTCCATGTACTCGATATTGAGCGTTTTATAGTCGTTCTCAAAATCAACCCAGCGCGCCTGGCGGGTCACATATTCTTCCCATTCGCGAGTGTACTGCAAAACAGAGTCACGCGCTTTTGCGTTGAACTTCGCGATCCCCATGTCGAGAATCTCTTGTTTTTCGGTCAGCCCGAGCTGCTTCATAGCCTCCAACTCGGCGGGCAGACCGTGCGTGTCCCACCCAAAACGGCGCTCAACTTTTTTGCCGCGCATCGTCTGAAAACGCGGGAAAACATCTTTTGCATAGCCCGTTAACAGATGCCCGTAGTGCGGCAGCCCGTTAGCAAACGGTGGACCGTCGTTAAAAACCCACTCGGCAGCGTTCTCCCGCGCCGCAATTGAATCCCGGAAGGTGTTATCCGCGCGCCAGAACTCGAGCACCTGCTCTTCTATTTCTGGCGGGTTGTAGCTGGCACTGATTGGCTCAGCGGATGCGCTCACGGGGGTGTTAGAACGCGGAAAAATCATTTGGCCACCTCTCAACAGTCATGGAATTACTACTGTGCCGGGACGAGAAAACTCCCGCGGTACCACCCTGCGTTGCTAAAGCCACTTAATTTAAGGCTTAACGCGCCCGCACGCTCAGATCTAATAAGCGCAACGCGCCGTTCTGCTGAGAGCTCCCCGGTGATTGCCGGATCACAGCCGATAACTAGAATTATACACCAGCTATACGACAAGAGCTTGTGTGGCAGCGGTCGTAGGTGAGCTGAAAATCTCGGTCACATTCCCGCTCTCAACTATGCGTCCCCTGTCAAACACGTAAACCCTTGTCGCAAGCGCGCGCACGCTGCTCATCTCGTGCGAGATTAAAAGCGTGCTCAGCCCGCGCTGCGCCTGCACCCGCTGTAAAAGCTGCACAATCGCAAACCGCGACTGCGCGTCAAGAGCTGCCACCGGTTCGTCCAGAATCAACAGCTCCGGATCCGCCGCGAGCGCACGCGCCAGCGCCAGACGCTGCACCTGCCCACCGGAAAGCTCCGCAACCTTTTTACCCACGACCTGCGGCGGCAGCTGCACTGCCGCGAGCAGTTTAATCGCCCTCTCTTGCGCCTGTTCTTTTGTTATCCGCTTGGATTCCGTGCGGCGCGCTGCGGTGTTTAGCGCCTCGCCTAAAACCTGCGCGACCATCATGCCCCGGAGCATTGAACTGCGTGTATCCTGCGGCACCCAGGCAGCACGCGGGGGTTGCCTCGCTACCCCCGCGCGGTGCGTTACGTACGGCACCAGCCCGAGCACGGTTTTTGCCGCGGTTGTTTTGCCCGAACCAGACTCCCCTATAAACGCGGTAACCGCGCCTTTTTGCAGGCTAAACTCCAGCTCATGCACCGCATTTTCGCCCCTGCGATAGCCCGCGCTAAACGCAAAGTCGTAACTACTAGCTACGCTGCCAGCTGCCGCACCCGCGGTGTCCACAGCCTCCGTTTTGCTGCGGCGCAACAGCTCTGCCGCGGTGCACTCACGCAGCACACCAGATTCAACCAGCAGGATACGATCCGCGTATTTCGCCACTATCTCGGTGTCGTGCGAAATCAGCAGCAGCCCCGCGCTGTCCTGGCGCGCGCGCAACAGTGTCTGCAGCACGCGATTACCAATGTGCGGATCGAGCGCGCTCGTGGGCTCATCCGCAATAATCAGCTGCGGCTCGCACACAAGCGCCGCGGCAATCAAAACCCGCTGCCGCATCCCGCCAGACAGCTCGTGCGGATACATTCGCAGCAGCGACTCGTCAGCTCCCGCCAGTTGCAGCGCGGCAGCCAACTGCGCGGCGGTCTTTTTAGTGCCGTTCAAAAGAGCCTGCTCAGCGAGCGCCGCTCTAACTTTCTGCAGCGGATCCAAACTCGCCTGCGCGTCCTGATTAACATAGCCAAGATGTTTACGACGCAGCTGCGCAAGCTGGCGATCGCGCAGCTGCGGCTCGGAGCTAACTGCAACCCCCGCAAAATGCTGGCTGTCGACCTGCGCGCGCAACGGCGCGTCGAGCAACCCCACAAGCGCCCTGACCAAAATCGTTTTACCGGCTCCGGAAGCACCCACAAGCGCAACCGTCTCGCCCGGATACACGCGCAATTGTGCAGCACACACAAGCTGCTTGCCCACGGGGTCATAAACTCTTAAATTAGCAACGTCTAAAATCGGCTCTGTCATTTACAGCCACTTTCTCTGCAGCTGCTTACCGCGCAGCATAAAGTACGCAACAACCGCAATTAGCGACACGCCCGGGAACAGAAGCGGCCACCAGGCGCGATTAACATAAGTTTTGCTCTGGCTGAGCATCGCGCCCCAGTCGGGATCGGGCGGGGTGAGTCCGAGACCCAAAAACGTCAGCCCGGAAATCATCAAAATCGCAACCCCCACACCAACCAGCGCCAATGCAAACACGGGACGCACCGCCGTTGGCAGCGCGTACACAAAAAACCTGCGGCACCTCCCAACCCCCAGCACTTTCGCGGTTATGTATGCTTCTGTGAGCACCGCATTGCGCGCACTCACGGTTGCAATACGGGCGTATCCGGGAATTGTCGCCAACGTCACCGCGAGCGTCACACCCCACAACCCGGTGTTCGTGTACGCAACAATCAGCAGCGCAATCAGAAACTCCGGCAGCGTCATGCCCGCCTCGGTGATGCGCATAAACAGACTGCGCTCCCAGCCCGATCCAAACGCGGCTATTGTACCCAAAACCGTACCTATTAGAGCCGCTCCGAACGCGGCCACAACACCTGTGAGCACGCTGCTGCGCGCGCCGTGAATGATCCGCGCGAGTAAATCCCGCCCGGTTTGGTCGGTGCCAAAGGGATGCGCCAGGCTGGGTGCGGCGAGCACCTGCGCGGCATCGGTGGCTAACGGATCAACCCGCGTTAAAAGCCACGGCGCAACAATCATCAGCACCAGCAGCACCTCAAAACAGAGCACCAGCAGCGCCGTCGGTTTCAAAAATCTACGCATTATTAGCTCGCAATCTAGGATCCGTCGCCAACAGCAGCAGCTTCAACAGCTGCCCGAGGGTCGCAAACAGCACCGCCGCGAGTGCGACCAGACCTAGCACGGTTGGCATATCGCGCTGCACAACCGCGTCCAGCGCAACTCTGCCAATACCCGGCCGCGCAAACACGGTTTCGGTGAGCACAGCGCCCCCAAACAGGCTGCCCACAATGTTTGTTACCAGCGTGCTCACCGCAGGAACAGCGTGTTTTACGCCGTGCCGCACCGCATATCCGGCGCGGCTCATGCCCCGCGCGCGAGAACTCAGCGCAAATGCCGTCCGCTCGCTAGCCTGCAGCTCAGCATCAACAACCTGCCCGAGCAGTCCGGCTATTGGCAGCGCAAGCGCCGTCGCCGGCAGAATCACCGCGCTAAAGTTTTTTGCGCCGCCGGTGGGAAACCACCCCAGTTTAAACGCAAACAGCATTAGCAGTAAATAGCCAACCCAATAGCTGGGAGCGCTCACTCCCAGGGTGTGCAGGGTCATTAAAACCCGCTCACGCCAGTAGCTCACAACCCCCCACTGTGTGCCAGCGCGGCTAATAACCTGCCCGAGCAGTACCAGCACCAGCGCAAACAGCATCGCCACAACCGCAAGTTGCACGGTCGGCATCAGCTGCCTGCCAATAATTTCTGCAACCGGCAATTTTTGGTGGTAAGAATATCCGAGATCCCCGGTTAGAAAACTGCCTAGGTGTCGCAAATACTGCTGCGGCAGCGGATCCGTCAGCCCCAGCTGTTCACACAAAGCCTCTTTTTGAGCCTCGCTAATTCTAGCAAGCGAACCGAGCCGCACGCTCACGGGGTCTCCGGGCACCAGTGCTAAAGCAAAGAAACTGGCAGTAACGGCGATAAAAACCGTGAAAATAATCTGCCCGAGTGAGCTTAAGAGCGTGCGCAGTACCCACAGCGCAGGGATTTTTTTACGCATCTGTGTGTTGCCCATTTTGGAAGCAAAACGCCCCGCACTAAAACCGTTTTGGCTCTGCTTGTGCGGGGCGCGCAGCTGCGTCATCTGTTACGGTTACGCTATTTCTGCCACGTTGAAGAACAGCGGACGACCGTAACCGTCAAATTCGAGTCCTTTAACGTGTTTGTTATTAATTGTGATGTACGAAATCTGGTGCAGCGGAATAATTACCGCCTCCTCGTTCGCCCACTTCACAATTTCGCTGTAGAGCTTGGTGCGCGCTGCGGCAGTGTTTGCGGCAGCTGCGGCCTCAAGCTTTTTGTCCAGTTCTGGGTCAGAAATGTGTGACGCATTCTGGAATCCTTTGCTGTGCAAGTGGTTGCGCAGGGCGTCAGGATCCACGGCCATGAAGCTCCAGTCGGTTAAATCCATATCACCTGCGGTGTAGCGCTTCAGGTATTCACCCGGCTCAACAACCTCATTAGTTACAGCAACGCCGATTTTGCGCCAGTTGTCAATCACCAGATCAGCAAAAGCCTGAGTTTCGTCAGAGCGCGGTGTCCAGCTAACCCAAGACAGCTTCAGTTCTTTGCCGTCTTTTTTACGCACAGCGTCCGGGGTGTCGCGCACCCAACCTGCCTCGTCAAGCAGCTTTTCAGCCTTTTTCACGTCAAATGACGCTTTTGTTTTAACATCAACAAACGGGGTTGCCGGAGTTAGCACGCTGTCTGCGGGCGCGACTAGATCGCCGTAAACAGCTTTTGTTGCTGCCGCTTTGTCAACGGAGTAGTTTAGCGCCTGGCGCACCTTAGTTTCTTTTATTCCGTCACGGTTTGTGTTCAAGTACACAGAATATGGCAGACCCGGCACGTCCTGCGCGTGCACAGTTTCTTTAGACTGTGCAGCGGCAAGCGGTTTTACCTGACTTGCAATCTGTGCCTCGTTGTTTTCAACGCGAACGGTTAGCAAGCTGTCGTCGGCAACAAAACCTAGCTCGAGTTTAGCGGCGCTGTCGGCGATGCCGGTAACGCCCTCAGGATACCATTTGTAATCCGAGTTGCGCTCGTAGCTAACTCCTGAGCCAGCAACCAGCTCGGTCATTTTCCACGGGCCGGAGCCAACGCTAATGCCTGGTCCGCCGGTGGCTAGTTTATCAGCGTTTTCACGCAGTGCTTTTGGCGAGTACATCCCAAGACCCGAGCTTGAGGTGTTGTTCAAAAACGGCACAAAAGGCTGCTCAAATTCAACCTCTGCGAGGTATTCGCTCATAACATTAACACCCTTAAACGAGCTGCCGCCGAGCAGATCCTTAGCGGCAGCTGATTCGGTCTCCAGTGCCACAATATGCTCAAAGTTAGCTTTCACCGCCTCAGCGTTAAACGGTTCGCCGTCGTGGAACTTCACATCGTCACGGAGCTTGAAAGTAACTTTTTTACCGTCTTCGCTAACCTCCCACGATTTTGCCAGCCACGGTTTCAGCTCGCCCTTGTTATTCAAGAACGTAAGCGAGTCAAGCACCAAACGCCCTATCATAAAGCTGGAATCAAGCTGGCTCCGGTGTGGATCCATGTGCCCGTTATCGAGGTTAGCGCCCGTAATCACCCACTTCACAGTGCCATCTTGCACAGTGTCAGCGCTGTTCTGCTCTGCTGTGTTAGCGCAGCCTGCCATTAGCAAAAGCGCGCTTGCGGTAAGGATTGTCGCAGCTGTCTTAGCGCTGCGTTTTACTATATGCACCATTTGCCTTTCGTAAATTACATATTTATGGTTTTTAAACCGCTTAAAAGACTAACAGACCAGAGCAATTTTGAATAGATATGTTTTTATGCCCGTCCCCAATAGTTTTAACACCGCGCACAATAAAAATAGGTACACTATAAAAGCAGTAAAACAAATATTTTCCAGGAGCGATTAATGAATCAAATTCCTTCAAAACCTCAGCTTGAAGGGCTTGAAGCTAAGTGGTGTGAAATTTGGGAGCGAGAAGAAACATACGCGTTCCCTCGCACAAACGCAGACCGTGATAGTGTTTACAGTATTGATACGCCCCCTCCAACCGCATCTGGCTCACTGCACATCGGGCATGTTTTCTCATACACTCACACCGACACTGTGGCTCGCTATCAGAGAATGCGAGGTAAAAAGGTTTTCTACCCGATGGGCTGGGATGATAACGGTCTGCCAACCGAGCGCCGCGTGCAAAACTACTACGGCGTGCGTTGCGATCCATCGCTGCCCTATCAAGCGGATTTTGAACCACCGCAGCGCGGAGGCGATAATAAAACCAGTAAAGCCGCAAATCAGCTCCCAATTTCACGCCGCAATTTTATTGAACTGTGCGAAGAACTCACCGCGGAAGATGAGAAGCAGTTTGAGCAGATGTGGCGCACGCTCGGTTTGAGCGTTGACTGGAAGCAAACATACCGCACAATCAGCGCAGATTCTATTGCTACTTCACAGCGCGCTTTTATCCGCAATTTTAACAGCGGGCAGGCGTATTTGGCACAGGCTCCTACGCTCTGGGATGTGACCTTTCGCACCGCCGTTGCGCAGGCAGAACTCGAAGATCGAGAGCTGCCGGGAGCGTATCACACGCTCGTTTTCCGCACAGCAGAGGGAGCCGCGCTAAACATCGACACAACTCGCCCAGAGCTACTCCCAGCCTGCGTTGCTCTCGTGGCTCACCCTGACGACAAGCGCTACCAACAACTTTTTAACAAAACCGTGATCAGCCCACTGTTTGACGTTGAGGTGCCAGTGCTTGCGCACCGCCTGGCACAGCCAGATAAGGGAACAGGTATTGCGATGGTGTGCACCTTTGGCGACGTTACAGATGTTATCTGGTGGCGAGAGCTGAATTTAGCAACCCGTAGCGTGCTAGGTTTTGACGGCCGGTTCGTGCAGGATCCGCCCGAGGCGATAACCTCTGCAGCCGGGCTTAGCGCCTGGGCAGAGCTCGCCGGAAAAACTGTGTTTAGCGCAAAAGAGGCGATTGTTAAGCTGCTGCAGCAGAGCGGCGAGATACTTGGCGAGCCGCGCAAAATATCGCACCCCGTGAAGTTTTTTGAAAAGGGCGACAAGCCGCTTGAAATCATACCCACTCGCCAGTGGTATATTAAAAACGGCGCTCATGATCAGGCGCTGCAACAGCGCCTGATCGAGCACGGCAAGGCACTGCTGTGGCATCCTGCTTTTATGCGAGTGCGGTACGAAAACTGGGTTTCCGGGTTAACCGGCAACTGGCTAATTTCAAGGCAACGCTTCTTTGGCGTACCGCTGCCCGTCTGGTACGCAGTAGATGCGAGCGGCGAAACCGACTACAACACGGTGCTGGTGCCCGATGAGCGCGCGCTGCCCGTTGATCCGGCAAGCGATGTGCCCCCCGGCTACACCGCAGCGCAGCGCGACATTCCAGGTGGCTTCACCGCCGAGGTAGATGTTATGGACACCTGGGCAACATCCTCGCTAACGCCTCAGCTTGCTGGTCAATGGGAGCGCGACCCGGAGCTGTTCAAGCTCGTGTTCCCATTCGATCTGCGCCCACAGGGGCAGGATATTATCCGCACCTGGCTGTTCAGCACTCTTTTGCGCGCCGAGCAGGAACACGGCGCACTACCGTGGCGCAACGCTGGTATTTCCGGGTGGATTCTAGATCCGGATCGCAAAAAAATGTCAAAGTCTAAGGGCAACGTGGTCACCCCGATCGGAATGCTCGAGCAGCACGGCGCCGATGCTGTACGCTACTGGGCGGCTTCCGCTAAGCTCGGGGTTGATGCGGCCTTCGATCCGCAACGCCCGACGCAGATTAAAATCGGGCGGCGCCTCGCAATTAAGGTGCTCAACGCGGCAAAGTTTGTGCTGGGTTTTGATGCAACCGCTCTAAGCGACGAGCCGGCCGCAGTCACTGAGCCGCTCGATCGCGCAATGCTGGCGCAGCTCGCGGATGTGATTACGCAGGCAACCGAGGCTTTCGAACAGTACGATCACGCTAAGGCGCTGAGCGTCACCGAAACTTTCTTCTGGATCTTCTGTGACGACTACCTCGAGCTTGTAAAAACCCGCGCGCACACCGCAGACGGCGCACAGCAGCTTTCTGCCATTGCTGCTCTGCGGATCGCCTTACGCGCCCTGGTCAGGCTACTGGCTCCTTTTACACCATACGCAACCGCTGAGGTGTGGTCGTGGTTTAACAGCGGATCGGTGCACACCGCCTCCTGGCCCGCTGCCGATGAGTTTAGCGCCGCTGTTGCAGGTGCTTCTGCAGAACTGCTAGAGCTTGCGGGCGAGGCAATAATGGGCATTCGCGCCGCCAAAAGCGAGGCGAAAGTGTCGCAGCGCACAGAGGTTGTTTTCGCTAAAATAACAGCTCCCGTAGCGCAGCTCGCACTGCTTAACAGCGCAAAGCAAGACATTACCGAGCTTGGCAAGGTGCAGCGGTTAGAGCTCGCCGAGGGCACAGATAAAGTCACCGTCTCAGAAATCGAGCTGCGGCAGGTATAATGCGATTGGGCACTAGTTGGCGTATCGGTACGGCAGAAATACCCACGGGTGTTCCTCCGCAGCTGCACGATCTTGTACGCCAGTCCGAGAGGAATTGGGATGCAGCCTGCCAGGGCATCCCAACACCGGCTCACCAGAGCACTCCCGTAGTAACTCGACAAAGCGGCGCAGGCACGAATCCGAGCGACCCGGTAACCTCGCAGGGCGACCCTGCACCCCAGCAGCACACTATAAATCCCCTGCGTGGCGGATACTGGAAACTAACCTGGCTTGAAAACGAGCCGCGCCTTAGTGTAACGCCCCCTGCCGGGTGCGCTACCGCACAGGCGCTGGCTGATAAGTTTAACATCGTGCATGCCCCCAACCCCGAACCGCGCGAAATTACCGCGGAGCTAGGATTTTCTGAGGCAGATGATGACTGGATCTAAAAAATCACGACCTAAGCTGTTAGCCATTGCGAGCATTCTCACACTAGCTTTAAGCGCGTGCAGCTCTGTAAACGGCGACAATAAACCAGACCCCGCTAAATCTGCTGAATCTAACAGTTGGCAGGACACGGAAAAGGATCAAACCTATCAGCGAAATCAGAAAAGACCGCATTCACTGCCCGCTGCTGCGTTATATGCCCCAGCTGACAAGGAGATTTATGATGCGGGTGAGCGCACTGCCGGGTCGTGGTTTATTGTTTATGCTGTGCCGCAGGCTGATCAAGCAGACGCACTGCGCGAAAAACTTATGAGCGCTTCCGGGTATGTTAGCGACGGCGAAACAAGCACTGATGCTCACGGCTTTGTTTCGGCACACTACTCAAAACCCGGTTTCACCGTCCTTACTGTTACAGCGCCCGATCCGCAAAACGCAGCCGGAGCGCTGCTAAGCCTGGAAATAGCAGCAGCCGCGCAGGAATAATCGTGCCATTAAACAAACCATTCCGCGCCGTAGATGCTACGCCGCGCCCGTGGTGCTCTTTTTAATGCCGCGTTTTTTGCGAAGCACCCGGGGCTGCGCCGATCCGTTAATCACATCAACGGTTATTAACACTTTCACAATCGTGTTGTCAGATGGCGCGTGAAACATTACGGGAGCTAACACGCGCTCCAGAATCGAACGCAGACCTCGCGCGCCCGTGCCGCGCGCAAGCGCCTGCTGCGCAATCTCTGCGAGCGCATCCTGCGTAAAGTCAAGCTCAATCCCGTCAAGCTCAAACAGGTACTTGTACTGCTTAATCAGGGCATTGCGCGGTTCTGTAAGAATTCGCACAAGAGACGTTTCATCTAGCGGATCAACGCTCGTGATCACGGGCAAGCGCCCGATCAGCTCAGGAATTATGCCGTACTTTTGCAGGTCTTCTGGCTCTACCTTTGAATAGGCATCTCGCGCCACTATTTTATCGCCGATTTCAGCGCCGAAGCCAATTCCACCGCGCCCCAAACGCTTCTGCACAACCTCATCAAGGCCGGCAAAAGCACCGGCAACAATAAACAAAATGTTGCTCGTGTCAATGTTAATGTGTTCTTGATCAGGCATTTTACGACCGCCCTCGGGTGGCACGGCAGCTACAGTTCCCTCAAAGATTTTAAGCAGCGCCTGCTGCACTCCCTCACCTGAAACGTCTCGCGAGGTTGAGGGACCGTCAGATTTACGAGCTATTTTGTCTATCTCGTCAATATAAACAATACCGTGCTGGGCTTTGGCAACGTCAAAATCCGCTGCTCTTAACAGCCCCGACAGAATGCTCTCAACATCTTCTCCAACGTACCCCGCCTGCGTGAGAGCGGTTGCGTCGGCTATTGTGAAGGGCACGTCAAGCTGTTTGGCGAGCGCCTGCGCCAGCTGAGTTTTACCGGTTCCTGTGGGCCCGATTATCAGCACATTAGATTTTGAGATTTCAAGATCTTGTGCTTTATCATCTTGCCTGGCGAGTTTACGACTGTTTTGCACCCGCTTATAGTGGGTGTAAACAGCGACCGCAAGAGCCTGTTTTGCGCGATCTTGACCGATCACATACTGGTCTAGAAACTCCGCAATCTCACGCGGTTTTGCCGGGTTTAGCGCAACTTCAGAGCTGCTCTCTGAGGTTTCGCGGGTTGCAATTATTTCAGCACAGGTTGCAACGCACTCGTTACATATGTAAACGTACGTGCCCGCGATTAGCTGCTCAACCTGCTTCTGTGTTTTGCCACAGAACGAGCATTTTAGGGTATCACCCGAATCACTAATTTTAGCCATTTATCGCCTCCAAACTATTTAACAATGTTAAACATTTTTAGCGGCAAAATCGCATACCCCGCCGCAAAGCTAAAACTTTTATGAAGCCTGTGCTTCTTTACGGCTTTTTAGAATCTGATCTATTAGCCCGTATTCAAGCGCTTCCTGCGAGTTTAGCATTTTGTCACGGTCAATGTCTTTTTTAACATCCTCAACACTGCGATTGGAGTGTTGCGCGAGAGTTTCTTCAAGCCATTCACGCATCCGCATAATTTCTTTTGCTTGAATCTCAATGTCAGATGCTTGACCGCGCCCCGCCTCACCTGTTGCGGGCTGGTGGATCATAACTCTCGCGTTCGGCAATGCAAGACGCTTCCCTGGCGCGCCGCCCGCCAGCAAAACAGCGGCTGCGGATGCTGCCTGCCCCAGGCACACCGTTTGCACCTGCGGTTTAATGTACTGCATGGTGTCGTAGATTGCGGTCATCGCAGTGAATGAGCCGCCCGGAGAGTTAATGTACATCATAATGTCACGATCCGGATCTTGGCTTTCGAGCACCAATAGCTGCGCCATAATGTCGTCAGCTGAAGCATCGTCAACCTGCACGCCCAAGAAAATAATCCTGTCTTCAAAGAGTTTTGCGTACGGATCCTGTCTTTTGTAACCGTATGCTGTGCGCTCTTCAAAGGTTGGTAACACATAGCGCGCCTGTGGCATATTGCGTAGTACGTTTGGTTTTTGTGAAGTGTTCAACATGCTTTTTATCCTCTGTAATTAATTTTTAGTGCCTGCGCCACCGACAACGTCGTTTGCTGATTCTCGAATATAATCAATAAAACCGTACTCAAGCGCTTCTTCTGCGTTGAACCAGCGATCGCGATCTCCGTCAGCGTGTATTTGCTCAACAGTTTTGCCCGTGTTTGCTGCGGTAATTTCAGCCAGGCGCTGTTTCATTCCCAAAATCAGTTGCGCCTGTGTTTGAATATCGCTGGCTGTGCCACCGAATCCGCCGTGCGGCTGGTGCAACAGCACCCTGGCGTTTGGTGTTATATACCGCTTACCGCGTGTGCCCGCTGTGAGTAGGAACTGCCCCATCGACGCTGCCATGCCGATACCGACTGTGACAATATCATTTTGCACAAACTGCATCGTATCGTAAATAGCCATTCCGGCAGTGATCGATCCGCCGGGAGAATTAATGTATAAATAAATATCAGATTTTGGATCCTCCGCAGCTAACAGCAGAATTTTTGCACAGATTTCATTAGCATTAGAGTCGCTCACCTCTTGACCCAACCAGATAATGCGATCTTTTAGTAAACGATCAAAAACACTAGCCTGTTGCGCAGCCTGATTATTCATTTTAATTGCCACTCACTTTCTATTAGTACAATTACGAGAATACTAGCATTTGTGAAATTTATCTCGTTTGTTCGCCAAGGGCAAACTATTTGCCCTGCTGCGACAAGACCCGGTTGCACATTTTGCGCAACCGGGTCTTAGAAACAATTAGTTATTTAACTGCTGAGCTCTCATCATGAGCTGCTCCAGCGTTACTGTCGGAATCGTCTGACTCCTCATCAACGCGGGTGAACTCGCTAAGATCAACAATATTGCCGCTCTTATCTTTAACGGTTGTTTTACCAAGCGCAATAGCAAGTGCCTTATTGCGTGCAACCTCGCCGGAGATTACGCCCAGCTGTCCGTTCTGAGAAACCATCTGTATAAACTGTCCAGGCTCAATGCCGTACTGCTGTGCCGCTTGGAAAATATAAGCGCTGATCTCGTTTTGAGTTGGGCGCACATTTTCCTGCTCGATAATCGCGTCAAAGAGAATCTGCATTTTAACCTGTTTTGCAACTTCAGCTTTGATTTCAGCGCGACGCTCTGCGTCGTTTTCAACGCCCTGGTTTGCAATGTGCTCTTGCGCGCTTTCAGCAATAAACTCATCGGAAAGCTCAATTTTTGAACCGTCAATTAATTTTTCAATGAAAATATCGCGTGCCTGAACTCCCTGCTCAAAAACTGCCCGCTGCTGCACTCGTTTAGCAATGTCTTCGCGCAGTTCTGCTATGGTTTCAAACTCGCTCGCAAGCTTTGCAAACTCGTCATCAGCTGCCGCAAGCTCGCGCTCCTGCACGACATTTACGGTAACCTCAATCTCAGCGTCCTGACCCTCGAACTCACCGCCCAGCAGCTGTGACTTGAATGTGGTTTTTTCTCCTGCTGTGAGGGTTTCAAGCGCCTCATCCATCCCGTCAAGCATATTGCCCGCACCAACCTTGTATGAAACTCCCTCAGCACGATCCACCTCTTTGCCGTCGATTGATGCAACCATGTCAATGGTTACATAGTCGTCTTTAGCGGCTGCGCGCTCAACATTTTTAAGCTCACCGAAGTTTTCACGCAGTTTATCAAGCTCTGTTTTAGTTGCGTCTTCTGCAATATCAGCATCGTCCACGTTGATAACGTAGCGTGAGTACTGCGGCATTTTAAACTCTGGACGCACCTCAAGCTCAAATGCGAGCACAAGCTCACTCTCGGGATCTTTAGGGTCAAGCCACTTTTCAACATCTGCGGTTGGACGACCGAGCGGACGCTCGCCTGATTCCTTAAGCGCTATCTGGAAAAAATCATCAAGTGAGTTATTAAGTGCCTCTTGAATAACAGCGCCTTTGCCAATACGCTTATCAATAATGGGTGCGGGCACGTGACCTTTACGGAAACCGGGAACTGAAACCTGGTTTGAAATGTTCTTATACGCATCTTTTAGATAAGGCTCTAAATCTGCCTCTGTGAGCATCACAGTGAGTTTTGCGCGGGTTGAGCTTAGCTTTTCAGCTTTGTTAATCGGCAAAATTAAACCTCTCGTTTGATCGCTTATACAAAATAATAAGTTTTGTTTGTGTCGGTCAGTCGGGGTGACAGGATTCGAACCTGCGACCTTCCGGACCCAAACCGGACGCTCTAGCCAAGCTGAGCTACACCCCGAGGCAATCGGGAAACCGACCAAACCAACACAAGCAATTGCCATTACAGCACACTTACATCTTAACTATTATACCCGATCAAGCTGAATAAGCGCCACAAACAACCGACCTGTGCGTTAACAAAAAATTAACGCACACCGACACAAATTGCGAGATACTGAAATACTAGCACAAACTGGAGCAACTTACCCGCAGTTGCGCAACTGCGGCACAAGTTATCCCTAAAACAAAGGCGACCAAACAACGTTAAGCAGTCTGGTCGCCCTCTGTAACTTTCAACGAGGAGAGCTGTGCGGGGCGCTTGAAACAGTATCCGCGCTGCTTGCAGAACATATACAGCAGTATCGCAACGAGGAAAACAGCCCCGGATAGGGCATTATTAGCCACCACCAAAATCACCAGTATCACCGGCGCAATCACCGCTGCCCCGATAATATTAGCGCGCCTGCGATGCTCTGATTTGCTTGCCTTAATAATTGAAAAACGTAACCAACAATTGCCGCGTGAGCCAAAATCAGGATTCCAAGCAGGTCGTGTTCAGCAATCTCCACGACAAAACCACACCCCTGAATCGCCTAAAAATATCCCAGTATTGACCCGTAACACAGTACCTCAGCAAGAGAAAAATACCCAAGATGTGTATGCTTGCGCAAAAACATCAGCACCGCTCTTCTTTCACAAACACCGGTGTTTACCAAGCCTCTGCTCGCGGCAAATCCGCGCTCCGCCGGGCAAACACAGAATTGCAGTATCACCGCCGCTGTGTACAACAAGCTAACAGACGAACATAATGAAGGATAGTGAAACGCTATAGCTATCGCAAAGCTCACAGGCGCAGCAGCCAGATAACAGCCAACGGACAAAACCACCACCACCGGCGACAGTGCTGCTCCCCCGGTTGGACTCGAACCAACAACCTGCCGGTTAACAGCCGGCTGCTCTGCCAATTGAGCTACAAGGGAATGTCGATTGACATCAATAAACTATACAGCAATCCAAAACAAAGCGCAAATAGTCTCAGCGATCCTCGTTATCACCCTCGATTTTGCGCGCCGCTGCCTCGCCAAAAGCTGTGCTGCGCAGAATATCCGCCATCTGTTTCACATACTCGTGACCGGCACCGACAAACACGCTCTGCAAAAGACCCTCACCAACGGCCTGCCCGTGCTGCATAATCAGCACCCGATGCGGCGGCAGACCGCCGTGTCCGAGATACTCTAGTGACAGGTCGCTCACGCGCACAAAAACTTCATTCATACAATTCTCCCGCAAGTCTTAAATTGCGTTTTTCCTGTTCAATAGCGCTCAGATATTTTTGTATCTGCACCGCTTCTGCGCTGCCAACATCAGCCATGCGCTGCAGCCGCTGGCGCAGTTCGCGCTGTAGGTTCTCAAGATCGTGCCGCACCAGTTCGCGCACTATCTGCTTACAGTAGCGGGGAAGCCCTTCCCTGTTAGCAACAGGCAGCGGCGAGCACGCAAGCGCCCTCACAAGCGATCGCGACCGCTCGGGAGTACGCGCGACTATTTCTTCAACATCAAAAGCGGATGCGCCAGCTACCAAACTAGGCAGGCATGCTTTAACCGCGTCGCGCACATCGCGCAGCGCCACGGCGCTCAAATGCGCCTCCATTGCGCGCGATAACAGCTCAAGCCCGATCAGCTGCGGATACTGAATCATCACTTTCAGAGCCTCCTGCTCGCCAACAGAGCCGGCGTATATGCCGGGTTGTGCGCCGCCATCGGCAGCATCCATGCCGCGCGGTGCACCACCCGCGCCAGCGGTCGCACGCACGTCAGGCGACACGCCACCGACACCCCCGGCATACACACCAGACGGCATCTCACCTGCCACCCGCTCCGCCTGCGCAGTTGCCTGCCGCGAACCCTGACCGGCAGCATCCGGATTCGCGTTTGCAACCGCCGCACGCACCGGTCCAAGCTCCATGCCCAACATTATTGCTAGCTCGCGTGTGTACTCCGCGCGCAGTGTGGCGCTGCGGATCCGCTTCACAATCGGCGCGGCATTCTGGAGAGCAGCAAACCTGCTTGCAATGGCGTTCAGATCAAAACCCTGAATCGAATGTTCCAGCGCAAACTCAAACAGCGGGGTTTTCGTATTGAACATATTGCGCAGCTCGTCATCACCCCGCTGCTGCCGCAGATCGCTCGGATCAAGCCCCCATAAATTGTTTGCAACGTATGTTTGCGCACTGAATTTCAGCTCTTCCCCGTACGCTTTCAGGGCCGCGGCCTGCCCCGCAGAATCCGGGTCAAAAGTGAAAATAACCTCTGCGGTGCTATCGTCGCCCAAGATCCGCCGCAAAAGAGCAACGTGCTGCGCCCCAAAGGCAGTGCCGCAGGTTGCAACAGCGCACTCGATTCCTGCCAGATGGCACGCCATCACGTCAGTGTAGCCCTCAACAATCACGGCCCGCTTGTTTTTCGCAATAACCCACTTCGCAAGGTCGATTCCGTACAGCAGCTGCGCTTTGTGATAAATATCCGACTCGGGGCTGTTGAGATATTTGGGGCCGGTGTCAGAATCCAGCAGGCGACGCGCACCAAACCCCACGGGCTGCCCTGTGGAATCGCGGATCGGCCACATAATACGCCCTCTGAAACGGTCGTAAACGCCCTTGCTGCCCCGGGATACAAGCCCGCTCTCAAGAATTTCTTCCTGCCTAAAACCCTTTGCCATAAGATGCCCGAATAGCGCGTTCCAGCTGTTGGGTGAATACCCCACCCCAAAACGCGCCAGCACTTCCCTATCAAACCCGCGCTGCGCCAAAAAATCCACCGCGATTTGCCCCTGTTGCGTATTAAGCTGCGCAGCGTAAAACTCGCCAGCCACCTGGTGCGCCACATAGAGTCGCGTTTTACTAACACCGTCGGGTTTGTGATCGCCCGCTTCATAGTTGATTGTGTAATTAATGCGACCCGCGAGGTTTTCTACGGCTTCAATAAAACTTAAATGCTCATAATTTTCCAAAAATCTGATCGCGTCGCCCGACTCGCCGCAGCCAAAGCAGTGGTATGTTCCCAGATTCAAGCTGACGTGAAAACTCGGGGTGCGCTCCTCGTGAAAAGGGCACAGTCCCTTAAATGAATCAACCCCGGCGCGCTTCAGCGTGACATAATCATTTAGCAGATCAACTATATTAATCCGCTGTTTAATAGCGGCAATATCTGATTTTGGAATTATGCCTGCCATAAATTACATTCTACTAGCTATCAGCGAAGGCGGCTAGCTGCGCGCTATCTGACACCAGTTGACGCTGCCTGCCCCGCGCGATACCTGCTGCGTCGCAAAACGCACCGCTCAACGCCACCCAGGCGCTCAAAACCGCTCAGCACACGCTGCGCCACCGCGCGCGCAACAACCCCCAGAGCTGCGCTAACTTCCGAGCGCGCAAAGCTTGCTGTGCAGCGCCACAGCTCCCGCATCTGTCAAGCTTGCGACCTGATCAACAACAGCCCTTTTAGCATCCTGCTCGCTCTTAGCGGTCGCAAAATCCGCTGCAAAAACCGGTTCCAAATGCGCCGGCTCCCGCCACAGCTTTTGTAGCAGCTCCGTAAGCACATCGCGCTGCTGCTGGTAGGCGGGCTTGC
The DNA here is from genome assembly GCF_018531145.1 of Canibacter zhuwentaonis. Taxonomy (GTDB): domain Bacteria; phylum Actinomycetota; class Actinomycetes; order Actinomycetales; family Microbacteriaceae; genus Canibacter; species Canibacter zhuwentaonis. The sequence goes on from NZ_JAHDSZ010000009.1 coordinate 60,082, forward strand.
TCCTGCCCGCATTCATCACAAAAGCCGCCACAAGCCCCTTAAAAACAGCCACTTCAGCGCGCACACCCACAGGCACAAGCACATCAGCTCCGTACCGGGCAAAATCGTGCCGCGCAAATCCCTCACACGTCTGCGCCACAGCCCCCTTCACAAAACGCCCTATTAAATCACTCGTTAGGTTCTTTAACTGCGCCGCGTCCTGCCGCGATCCGCTCCAGCTGTGCAACCACCCGGGCAGCGCAGCCAACCGCTCAAAAGCCACCGCAACCTCATCACAGCTCGCAGCATCCGCGCCGTTCCAAGCAACAATACTCTGCAGCAGCTGCTCGTGCCCGGCACGCGAGTTTAGCAATAGCGGATCGATATACTCCCCAAAAACCGCGTCTTCAAAATCATGCACAGAATACGCAATATCGTCGGCAAGATCCATCAGCTGAGCCTCAAAACACTTTTTGCCGGTGACAGCACCCTCACGCAGCCAGTCGAAAACGGGTTTATCATCGAGATAGTAACCAAACTTTGCGCGCGGTGCCTCATCGACACCGCCAGAGCGCGACCACGGATATTTGCAACTGGCGTCAAGCGTTGCCCGCGTCAAATTAAGCCCCACGCTATCTCCTGCGGGGCTGTATTTTTTCGCTTCGAGCCTGCTTAAAATTCTAAGAGTTTGCGCGTTGCCCTCAAAACCGCCGACATCGTCAGCCCAGGCGTTAAGAGCTACCTCGCCATTGTGCCCGAACGGCGGATGCCCCAGATCATGCGCCAAACACGCAGAATCCACAAGATCACAGCTGACTCCGAAACTCGCCGCCAACTCCCGCCCGATCTGCGCAACCTCCAAAGAGTGGGTGAGCCTGTTACGCGCAAAATCAAGCCCCGCTATGGGGCTTAAAACCTGCGTTTTCGCGGCCAGTCTGCGCCAGCTGTAGCTGTGAATAATGCGCGCGCGATCGCGCGCAAAGTCGCCGCGCTGTGTGCCGTGCGATTCTGGAGTGTAGCGCTCAAAATCCGCTTCCGCATATCCCTGTGCTGACAACAGCTCCTGCGTCTCAACCACCGCTGTCATCTCTTTCGGCGTCAGCAAGCTCAGTAAAATCTACGCTCTCACAGCTGCGCGACTCAAGCCACCCTTCGGGCAACTTCGGGGTTTTTGGCCTGCCAGCCCTGCCGCGCTGCCCCTCAGCGCCCGCTCCCGGATACGACATTTGCGCATCCATTGTCGCAAAAATATCGTCCATGTGCGCAAGGCTTGTTACAGTGGCAAGCGCGCGCCGCGCCTCACCGCCAACCCCGTAACCCTTGAAATACCAAGCCATATGCTTGCGAATATCGCGGCAGGCGTGAGCTTCGTCACCGCCGAAAAACTCAATTAAAAGCTCTGTGTGACGGCGTACCGCTTGCATTACAACACCCAAATTGGGTGCTGCCATCGCCTGTTTTGCCTGTTCAAAAGTTATTTCACCACGCCGGGCTCTAAAAACGGCTTCTAAATCACCAAACAGCCACGGTCGCCCAAGGCATCCGCGCCCCACAACAACGCCGTCACAGCCAGTTTTTACAACCATTTTAAGCGCGTCTGCCGCGCACCAAATATCACCGTTGCCGAGCACCGGAATATCGCTAATTGCACTAACTAAGTTTTTAAGCTCTGTTATTGCATCCCAGTCGGCCTGACCCGAATAGTGTTCAGCCGCCGTGCGAGCGTGCAACGCGATTGCGGCAACTCCCGCATCCACCGCCATTTTTCCGGCGTCTAAAAAGGTTAGGTGTGAGCTGTCGATCCCTTTACGCATTTTAATTGTGAGCGGCAAATGCCCCGCCGCTTTCACTGCGTTTTGTACAATTGACGCGAATAAATCTTGCTTCCACGGTAACGCCGCGCCACCGCCGCTGCGGGTTACTTTTGGCACGGGACAGCCGAAATTAAGGTCTATATGATCCGCTAAATCTTCGTCCACAATTATTTTGCAGGCCTTGGCGATAGTTACCGGATCAACCCCGTAAAGCTGCAGTGACCGGGGAGTTTCGCTGCTGTGAAACTGAATTAATCGCATTGTGCCGGGCGTGCGCTCAACAAGGGCGCGGCTCGTAATCATCTCACTCACAAAAACCCCTGCGCCGTACTCGCGACAGAGCCGGCGATACGCGGTGTTGGTGATGCCGGCCATCGGAGCGAGCTCAACAGGGATATCAAAACTCAGCTCACCAATTTTTAACGGTCTGGCACAAATTTCATTCATCGTACATATATTTTGCCACACCCCGCAAAATCAAGGGCACAGCGGCGCTAAATTGTGGATAAATTACGCACTCAGCAACCGCAGCAACCTGCGAATAACCCCGAGTCCCTAAAAGCACAGCACCAAAGCACAAATAAATCCACCGCCCAACAGCCGCAGCAACCTACAAACACCCCGCTCCCCTAAAAACTGCACGGCACATCAAGAGCGCCCCCGAAACGACGCTCTCTCGAGCTGTACGCGCTTAGCGCACGCCACAGATGCTCGCGCGTAAAATCGGGCCAGAGAGTGTCTGTGAACATCAGCTCAGCATACGGCGACTGCCACATTAAAAAATTACTCGTGCGCATTTCGCCCGAGGTGCGCAAAAAAAGATCCACATCAGGCAACTCCGGCACGTACATATGCCGCGCCAGAGTGCGCTCAGAAATGTGTTTCGGGTGCAACCGTCCCGCCGCAACCTCCGCCGCAACCTTGCGAGTTGCGTCCACAATCTCGTTGCGCCCGCCGTAATTAATGCACATTGTGAGGGTTAATCCCGTGTTGGCGCGGGTGTGCCGCTCCGCCTCCTGCAGTTCTTTAAGCACAGACGACCACAGCTTAGGACGCCTACCCGCCCATCTCATGCGCACGTTCCAGGCGTGCAACTGATCCCGCCTGGAGCGCAAAACCTGCCGGTTAAAACCCATTAAAAACCGCACTTCTTCGGGAGAGCGCCGCCAGTTTTCGGTTGAAAACGCGTACACCGAAAGATTCTCAACCCCCGCCTGCACCGCCCCGGCAACCACGTCCAAAAGCGTTTTCTCCCCCTGCCGGTGTCCCTCAACGCGCGTTAACCCGCGTTCGTTCGCCCACCTCCCGTTGCCGTCCATAACGATTGCAACGTGCGCGGGCAACGCACCGGCAAACTTCGGCGGGGTTTGCTGCGTCCAATCAAGCGACAACAGTTTTTGTGCAGATGTCACATAATCCCCATTCTAAGCTGGCAAATAAAGCTATAACGATTTTAGTGCTCTTTCTAAATGCCACCGCGCAAACGCTTTCACCGTGCCGCTGGCTTCTTTTCTCGCTCGGGAGGAGCTTGCAAACGCAGTGTCCCAGTCGCCGCGCAACAGCGCAACGAGTAGCGCTATAGCGTTCTCGCTCAAAACCGGCAGCGGCTCAGTTTTGCACACCTGACACACGGTGCCGCCCAATGCCGCACTAAAAAACGCCTGATAATAATTCTCCTGGCAGTTCACACACCGCAACAGCTCAATTTGCCATCCCGCAAAAGCGAGGGCACGCAGCATATAGCTATCTCGCACCAGTTGCGGATCAGAACGCGCATTCGCAAGCACCCGCAGCGCACCTGCCAGCAGCTGAAACTGCTCGGCACCGGTGGCCGACTCGGTTATCTGATAGGCCGTCTCCGCAATAACCATCCCGACCTGGTATTTCTCGTAATTTGCACTAATTGCAGAACCGTAAAGCGCAACCGTCTCAACCTGATTTACGCTGTCAAGACTGCGCCCCTCGTAAAACTGAATATCCACAACCGAAAACGGTTCCAACCGCGCCCCGATTTTAGAGCTGGTCTTCCGCACGCCACGCGCGACGATCCGCCGCAAACCGTGCCGCATTGTGAGCATCGAAACAATCCGGTCTGATTCGCCGAGTTTGTGGGTGCGCAGCACAATCCCATAATCCCGTAAAACAGCCATACTTTCAAGTCTACTGTATCCAGCTTGTTGCGGAGGCTAAAATTTGCGAAAATTAATTGTGGTCTCTACTGAAATTTTCGCTATTCACCCCGCCCTGGAGTCTGCCGCTCTCGGGCTCGGCAGCCTGCAGGGCGCCCTGTTTGCGGCAACATTTAAGCGGATCGACCTGCTCGGGGTTGCTCTAATCGCGGTCACCTGCGGGGTTGGGGGCGGTATTTTGCGCGATACCATGATCGATATCACCCCCGCGGCTTTCAGCTCTAACGTGCATCTGCTGGTCGCGATAACCACCGGAATGCTGGGTATGCTGCTGCAGCGGATGCTGGTTAAGGTGGACACGATTCTGAACATTTTTGACGCGCTCTCGCTCGGGGCGTTTGCCGCTATCGGCACGACCAAAGCGCTCGCGTACGGGCTGCCGGTTGTGCCCTCGATTATGATAGGCACTTTCGCCGCCGTCGGGGGTGGCATTCTGCGGGATATTTTCCTGAACCTGCCCATTGCAGCGATGCACGTTGGCTCGTTTTACGCTATTGCTGCGGTTGTGGGGTGCACAATAACTGCAACCATGACGTATTTTAATGCGGATGCCACAGCCGCGGGCATAACCTGTGTGATTGTCACAGCGGCGCTGCGCCTGCTCGCGATGTTCTTCGGCTGGAGTCTGCCAGAACAGCGCGCATTCGACCGGAAGCGACGTCGCAAAGCTCACGAGGTTGAAGAGACCATCAAAGCGATTCGCACACACACAATTAAGCTTAACTCAATTCCGGATATTAACCCGCAGGGGCCAAACGCAACCCCGCGAGAATAGCTACGGCGCTCTAGCGGCGGATACCACCCCTGCGGCGACCAGTTTTTTGTTCCGCCTCACGCCAGGCGCGCTGCGCCGCGGTGAGCGCGCTCGCGGGTTTCGGAGTCACCCGCAAATTCTGGTTTATTCCAGCTGCTGCGCTCTGTGATCCACCGCCGCGCGCTAAAAACCAGGCGTGCGTGATTGCGAGCGCGAGCGCATCCGCCGCGTCCGCCGGTTTTGGCGGGGTCTGCAGCCCCAGGATTTTCGTAACCATCGCGATTATTTGCGATTTTTCTGCGGCTCCGTACCCTGTGACCTGCAGTTTCACTTCGTTTGGGGTGTACATTTTCACCGGAATACCGCGCTTTGCGGCCGCGTATAAAACAATCCCAGAAATCTGCGCAACACCCATAACCGACGGCAGATTCTCCTGCGCAAAAACCCGCTCAATCGCGATATCGGCGGGCTTTTCTGGCCCGTCAAGCAGGCGTTCAATCGCGCTCCCGAGCTGCAATAACCGTTGCTCTAGCGGATCTTCAACCGCCGAGCGCAGCACCTCAACGTGTAAAAACTCAAGCCGCCGTGCGGATTTAACCTCGATTAAGCCGACACCGCAGCGAGTAAGCCCCGGATCGATTCCTAAAACAACCCTCATAGTGACGCTTTGAAACGCGTAAACCTACTCGTCAGCAACAAGCTCAGCCTGCACCTCAGCTGTTAGATCAAAGTTAGAGTACACGTTTTGCACATCGTCGCTGTCTTCTAGCGCGTCAATTAGTTTAAACACTCTGCGCGCGGTGTCAGCGTCGATTTCAACTTTAAGCCCGGCAACGAACTCAACCTCTGCGGAGTCGTAGTCAATTCCAGCAGCAATAAGCGCCTGCCTGCCAGCTTCAACGTCGTTAGGCTCGGTGATAACCTCAAAGGACTCACCGTTTGGTGTTGGTGAGACATCCTCTGCACCGACCTCAAGCACCGCGTTTAAAACGTCATCTTCTGTTGTGCCCTCTTGCGGCACCGTAATAACTCCCTTACGCGCGAAGTTGTAAGCAACGCTGCCAGGATCGGCCATATTGCCGCCGTTGCGGCTAACAGCGGTGCGCACCTCTGTTGCCGCGCGGTTGCGATTGTCAGTGAGGCACTCGATCAGCAGCGCTACCCCGTTTGGGCCGTAGCCCTCGTACATAATAGTTTCGTAGTTAACTGTGTCGCCGGCTAGACCCGCGCCGCGCTTAATAGCACGCTCAATATTATCGTTTGGCACAGACTGCTTTTTAGCCTTATGCACCGCCAGCTCAAGCCCCGGGTTGCCTTCTAAGTCAGCACCGCCGGCGCGAGCTGCAACCTCAATATTTTTCGTGAGTTTAGCAAACGCTTTTGCGCGTTTTGCGTCGAGCGCAGCTTTTTTATGTTTTGTTGTTGCCCACTTGGAATGTCCTGACACTGTGCACCTCGTTCTAATAAATCAAAAACTGTTTCCCACTATTTTAGTGTTTGCATCTTAGATTTTAGACCAGGCATCAGATATTTTCTCTCTTGTTTGCGCTAACAGCTCGGGCAAAGCTTTGGTACGACCAATGATCGGCAGGAAATTAGCATCCCCACGCCACCGCGGCACAATATGCTGGTGCAGGTGCGCGGCAACGCCCGCGCCAGCAACTTCACCTTGATTCATTCCGATGTTAAAACCGTGACACCCTGAGACACTCCGTAAAACCCGCATGGCCTGCTGTGTGAGGGTCGCAATTTCTGCCGTTTCTGCCCGGTTAGCCTCGTCGTACCCGGCAATGTGCCGGTACGGGCAAACCAGCAGGTGCCCGCCGTTATACGGGTACAGGTTGAGCAGCGCAAAGGCGTATGCACCGCGGTGCACAATCAGTGCCCGCTCGTCGGCAAGCTGCGGCGCGGCGCAAAACGGACAGTCATCAGCCCCCGCCTGCGTGTGATCAGCAATATACGCCATGCGATGCGGCACCCACAACCTTGAAAACCCGTCAGGCGCGCCCGCCGCAAAATCCGCCACGGATTCAGGTGTAACCCCCGCCCCGGGCGTCTCTGCTGCCGCTGCCCTAGTCACCTGTGACACCGACTTTACCGCCTGCTGATACACCGGTTCAGCTGCCACTCCCGCCGCCTCAGCACTAAACCCCGTCCCTGGTTTGATCGCGCTACCTGCTACTCGCTCCACGCCGTATTAACCTGCTCATGGCTCGCAATAGCGTCCAGAATACGCCGCACAGCAGCAGCAACCGGCAGCCCGTTTAGCTGAGATCCGTCACGGAAACGGAAGCTAACCGCGCCGGCCGCCATATCGTCAGCACCAGCAATAAGCTGGAAAGGCACCTTAGCTTTAGTGTGGGTGCGGATCTTCTTCGGCATCCGGTCGTCGCTGTTGTCAAGCTCAGCACGTACACCCCGGCTGCGCAGCTGCTCAATAACATCGTTAAGATAGGGCGCAAACTCTGCCGCAACCGGAACTCCAACAACCTGTGTCGGCGCTAACCAAACAGGGAAAGCACCCGCATAATGCTCAAGCAAAATACCAAAAAAGCGCTCAATCGAGCCGAGCAGAGCGCGGTGGATCATAATCGGGCGTTTCCGACTGCCGTCAGCGGCGGCATACTCAAGCTCAAACAGTTCCGGCTGATTAAAATCAAGCTGCACAGTGCTCAGCTGCCAGGTGCGCCCGATCGCGTCATACGCCTGCACCGAGATTTTCGGCCCGTAGAACGCAGCTCCGCCCGGGTCCGCAACCAGCTCAAGCCCTGATTCAACAGCAATTTGCTGCAGCATAGCCTCCGCAGTCTGCCACTGTTCGTCACTTCCAACGCTTTTTTCTGCGTCGCGAGTAGACAGCTCAAGATAGAAATCTGCTAGCCCGTAACCGCGCAGGGTTTCAAAAATAAACTCCAGCTGACTTTTGATTTCAGCGCTTACCTGCTCTGCGGTGACATAAATATGTGCGTCATCCTGGGTCATACCGCGCACCCTTGTAAGCCCGGCAAGCGTACCACTTTTTTCGTACCTGTACACCGTGCCAAATTCCGCAAGCCGCAGCGGCAGCTCACGATAGCTGCGCGCGCGCGCCCTAAAGATAAGGTTATGGAAAGGGCAGTTCATGGGTTTTAAATAGTAATCTTGCCCCGGTTTAACAACTTTTTCACCGTCGATTACCGCGTCAAGGTGCATCGCCGGGAACATCCCGTCTTTATACCAGTTAAGGTGCTGGCTGGTTTCAAACAGTTGTCCCTTGGTGATGTGCGGCGTGTTTACCAGCTCGTACCCCGCCGCCAACAGCTGCTTACGCAGGTAGTTTTCCATCTCGTTGCGTACAATGCCACCCTTCGGGTGGAAAACAGCCAGCCCCGAACCGATTTCCTCAGGGAAACTGAACAAATCCAGCTCCGTGCCGAGCTTCCGATGGTCGCGCTTTGCAGCCTCTTCAAGCCTGGTCTGATAGGTGCGCAATTCCTCTTTGCTTGGCCATGCAGTGCCATAAATGCGCTGCAGCTGCGGATTCTTTTCACTGCCGCGCCAGTATGCTGCGGCACTACGCATGAGAGCCCAGCCGTTGCCGATAAGCTTCGTGTTTGGCAGATGCGGGCCACGGCAGAGATCTTGCCAGTAAACCTCGCCGGTTTTAGCGTCGATATTTTGGTAGATGGTTAGCTCTGAGCCGCCAACCTCAACGTTTTCACCGTTGTCGCCGCCACCTTTTAAGCCAATCAGCTCTAGCTTGTAGGGCTCCGTTGCAAGCTCTTCACGCGCCTGCTCTTCTGTTACAACACGACGCACAAAGCGCTGCCCCTGCTTAATGATTTTCTGCATTTGCACGGCAATAGCTTTAAGATATTCAGGAGTGAAAGGCTCTGCCGGATCAAAATCGTAATAAAAACCGTCTTGAATTGGCGGGCCTATCCCCAGCTTTGCCTCAGGGTTAATATTCTGCACGGCCTGCGCGAGCACGTGAGCTGCGCTGTGCCGCAGAATATCTAGCCCGTCAGGAGAATCGAGAGTTACCGGCTCTACCGTGTCATGCTCTGTGAGCGGATGAGCAAGGTCTTTTAATTCACCATTAACACGCATCGCAATAACACTGCGATCACTGAAGCGAGCAAAGCCGTCTGCCACCGTAAACTCCTTGATTCCAAAATTATGTAGATTTTAATTCTACATTCACCCGCGATATATCGCACAAAACCCGCCACCCTGTGGAAAAGTGGCGGGTTTTGTCCAACAGTGAAGAACGACTACGTGCTGCTGCCTGCGCGCTCGCAATAAGCTATCCGGGCGGCTAAATCCGCCACGAGCACGCACAAACTCGCCACGAGCACGCCGAAAAACCTGTCAAGCGCCCGCACAGACTCATCACAAGCCCGCCAAAAAACTCGCTACGAGCACGTTCCTAACCAGCAAGGGTTTGCTAACCCCTGTTTACGACCCGATATGCGCGTACAAGAACCAGCGGTCCTGCTCCAACTGCTGCTGAATCGCAATTGCAATATCCTGCGAAACAGGATCAATCTCGTCAAGCTCCTTAACAGCCTCCCGCACAGAACCGAGCGCCGCATCAAACTGCTCCAGCATATCCGCCACAATCTGCTCGTACTGCTGGAAACCCTCAGCGGGCACCGGATTCGTTGCCTTCTGCGCAACCGTTGTTAAGCGCGCATCAATGGGCAAACCGAGCGCCACAACCCGCTCGGCAGCGGTGTCGTAAGCCTCCCGAGCATGATCTGCTACGGTGTCAAGGAACTCATGCAAACTCACAAAATTAACCCCGCGCAAATGCCAGTGCGCCTGCTTCGCATTCACCGAAAGCGCGATCAAATCCCGCACAACAGGAGTCAAAAACTGCGCAACTCCAGTCGCTAAATCCGGTGAAGCCGTTAATGTTTTATTCTGTGCCATTTTAATCTCCTCACAGCTGGTTTACAATTATGTTTTAAGAGTAATACCCGCCCGCGCGATTATCTAGTAAGTTATGCCTAACTGTGCAACATCTGAAGAATTACGGGCTGTGGAAAGCGGATCCGCACCCACAGCTCAACACCTCAACATCCCCGCAGCACAACACCTCAATTGAAATGACCTCATCGTTACATACTCACTCAGACAGTGTTCTTACTTCCCCCGCGCAGTGAAAAATGCTATACTTAGCGTAGCCCTACACTTTGAGGGTCTTTTCAACCTTGAGAGGATAAAAATATGAGTACCCCCCCCCCCATCCGTAGTTCCTGAGAGCGGTGTTTCACCAACGTATAACAATGTAACTACTCACAAGTCAATGACCGCTTCTGGAATCGCTGGTCTCATCCTTGGCATTCTTGCGCTAGTCACCAGTTGGATTCCGATAATTAATAATTTCGCTTTCTTCCTTGGCGCAATTGCCCTGATCCTCGGCATTGTTGCTTTTATTGCCACTAAACCACAAGGGAAGCGTCAAGGCAGAGGTCTTGCTATCGCGACTGTTGTCGTGGCTGTTTTGAGCATCGCGATTACCCTTGGTACACAGTATTTATTTTCTAAAGCATTGGACTTACAGTCCTCTGTTTCTGCGCCAAGCACCTCAGCTCAATCAGATAAGGCGGAATCTGCTCCTGCTGAAAAACCAGCCGACACTGCAGCAAAGACTGATTCCGACGGTAAGGATGATGAAGGTGATGTTGCTGACGGCAAGTACCACATCAAGATTACTTCCGTTACTAAGTCAGTTGCTAACTATAATTCAAAGCCCACTGTCGCTGTGGGGCTGGAAGTAACAAATAATCAGAAGGACAAAGAATCCAATATTTTTGATTACAACGTGCAGGCCTTTCAAAATGGTGTTGAGTTAGAAACTGCCGTCTATCTCAACGAAAAACCTGAAGGTTACGAAGCTGCCGACATACTGAAAAAAATTCAGCCGGGCGGGACATTGAACTATGTGAGAGGTTATGTGCTCTCAGATGAAACTTCACCGGTGACTGTGAAGGTTTCGGGGACATTCTCTGACGGTGAAATCTCCAAGGAATTCTCCTTGCAGTAGCAGCTGTCCACATAAACTTCCGTGTTTTCACTTTCTTGGAAACACGGAAGTTTTTTATATATATCCCCTCGCAGGTGATGCGCGTATCGACACCTCAACCACCTCAGGTTATACGAAAAGCGCCCGACCAGACAAATTATGCCCGACCAGGCACCCCTCCTGTTATAACAGCGAGCCGCTAGCTGTTTTCACGCCTGCGAGACGCAGCAACAACGCCACCAACAAGCGTGATTCCAGAAGCAGCAACAAAAATAGCTGTCAGATCCGCCCCGCCGGTGTGCGGCAGCGTTTTCCTCTGATCGCCCTTCTTATCAGCAGCATCAGACCCAGCTCTAGCCTTCAACTCATCTAAAACAGCCTGCGCACGCTCCAAACCAGCACGCGCCTGCGCAAGCTCAGCTTCAGCAGCAGCCAACTTCCGCTTCGCCTCCAAATACTCCGGCGTTGTAGCAGCAGCGAGCTGTGCTGTAGCATCCTGCACCACAGCAGCGGTCTTTAGCGCCTCGCTATAGGCTGACAACAAGAAATCTGGCAGCGTGTAACCTGCGGGATCATCCAACCAGGCGCGAACAGCCGGCAGCGCCTGCGCATTCGCAAGATACGCAGTAGCGGCAGCAAGAGCCATTTCAGCTTTCTGCTGCTCGATGGTTAGCGTGGCGACAGTATTATCCGCCGCCTCTAGCGCTACTGTAGCTTCTGCTAGAGTACGCTCAATAACAGCTTTAGAAATCAAAGCAGCATCCAACGCAGCCTGAGCCTCTTGCAAAGGCTGCAACACATCAGCAGCCTGCTTAGCAACCCGAGCAGCAGCATCAGCAGCCGCTAAAGCCTGACCGTGTGCCGCTGTTTTTTCAGTAACAGTAGCAGCAGCACCATCAACAACCTTTCGGGCAGCATCCTGCTGATCTGCTAGCATACGTGCTGTAGCTTCAGCCGCCGCCTGCACCTTTTGCGCGGCAGTTAAAGCAGCCTGCGCAGCCTCAATAGCAGCCTGCGCTTTTTCAAGCGCCTTCTGAGGATCCTGTTTAATAGCTGTAACAGCATCAAAACCCCGCTGCTTCTCATCACGCTTCTCGGTTGCTGCCTGCAGAACCTCCTCCGCGACTGCCACCTCCGCGTCCGCTTCAGTTTTCACTTTCTGCAACGGTGCGAGAGCTGTCTGCGCGCTGCTTACAGCCTGAGACGCTGCAGTGTGTGCTGCCTGCTGTTTGCGCTGTTCTGCCTCGGCAGCCTTACGCTCAGCAACAGCAGCCTCGTAGATGACTTTAGCTTTTTCCATCTCAGCGCGTGCTTTATCAGGATCAACTTTGCTGTTACGCAGATCCTCCAACGCAGCCTCCGTACTAGCCAGATTTTTCTGCGCCTGCGCAACCTCTACAACAGCGGCCTGCAAAACAGTCTTAAGAGCAGGATCACCATTTGCTATTTGCTCGCGCAGATTTTGCATATAGCTGCTCAGGCGATTCCTGTACTCTGCGACGGTGTAAGTTTGTTCCATGTCAGGACGAGTGGTGAAGAGCTGCTGTGTTACTATCTGACCAGAACGATACCCGAAACCCGTGTATTTGAAGTCGGGTTTCATCAGAGACTCGTAGTGTCCCGTTGTGTTTACTTGCCAAGTACCGTATTTCTCTGAAATATTACGATCGTAGCCTACCTTGCCGTGCTTGTCATACAATTTTTTCTCGGCCGCATACCAACCGTCGTAGGCATCATCACTCCACGCAAGGTTTTCACTCGCGGTTCCAAAGTCACGCAAAAACCCCCAGTTGCCCGAGTGACCAAACATGTATGTGCGTGAATAGTTAGCGTTAATTTGAGAAATAGCCATCAGCTGATCGGTCACCATAAGGGCAGCAGAAACAGGGAAATTCTTGTCGCCGGCTTGCCGATACTCGTTGCCTTTATCGATGAAAGTCAGAGCCTTCAACATATTATCAAGCGCAGTCGCATCATCTTTCGCGCCGATGGTTGTGAAATCTATAATCGGTGTTTGGACTTTTTTACCCTGTAGGTTATAGGGAGCTTTATATTTTGTTTTAAATTCATTCACCGCTCTCTCGGACCCGTTGTGTTCGAAGAAACCCACACTGCCTCTATTCCACTTCGCAGTGGCTTCCAGCTTAGACTTTTCCAAAGCAGCCTCAGCAGCCTGTTGCGCAGCCTGCTTCTGCTGCAACACAGTCTTCGCCGCGTTTACACGAGCCTCAGCGTCACGAATCTTAGATTCTGGAACACCCCCCCCCTGACTTCCTGATCACTAGCAGCAACAGCCGCCTTATAAACCTCATTCGCAGCCTTATAAGTCTCATCCGCTGCCTTCTCAGCGACCTTCTTATCCGCCACAACCTTGCTAGCTTTTTCGAGCTTTTCCTGCTCAACAGCAGCACGAGCCTGCGCCTGTTCAACAACCTTATTCTGCGCAACAACCGTAGCAGCAGCAACCTCCTGGGTAGCACGCTTCTGCTTGACAACCTCAGCAGCAGCTGCGTGCTTCGTCTGCGCCTCATCCAAGGCTTTTTTCGCCTCACTCAAAGCAGAATCAGAACTAATAACAGCCTCAACATCAGCTTTCGACTGCTTAGCGGCCTCTAAATCTGCTGTTTTTGCAGCAGCTGCAACAGCAGCATCCGCCACCTTAGCATTAGCAGCTTCACGCGCTGCAGTAGCCTTTACAAGAGCCGCGTCAGCTACCGATTTTGCTTTCTTAGCATCATCAAGCTCTTTCGCTTTAGCCTGAGCCAGCTCAGTCGCGTTATCTGCAGCATTCTGAGTTGTTTCTGCATTATTTTCTGCCGCCTCTAAAACCTTTGGATCAGGCGCTGCCGCTTGTGCTCGAACAACCCGCTGCGCTGCCCGCGCCACAGCGTTCTGCGCAGCCTGATGCTCCTGCAAAGCAGTTTTAGCTTCTTCCTTAGCCGCAGCAAGTTTCTCGTGCGCTGCAGTAGCAGCAGTCTGCGCTTCAGCTAGCCCTGCCTCGGCTTTTTTCAACTCATTAGAAAGGGCAGTCTCAGCGTTTACCAGCGCTTTATCAGCATCCGTCTGAGCCGTTTTCAAAGCCTTCTCAACCTTCTCATACGCTGCAACAGCATCGGCAGTCTCAGCAGTTACCGCAGCAAGCAGAGACTCAGCTTTTGCAACAGCAGCCTGCGCCCTATCAACGGCTGCTTGGGCTTGCTCAACTGTTAAAATCGGATCCTCGTTTTGCGAGGTAATAGGGGTAACAGTGTTTGCTGAAATAGCCGCAGCAATGCCTGTCGGCGCAAGTATGCTGGCGGCAATACCCAGAGCAAGTAACGTTTGCGGGGCACGTGGCGAATATAGCATGAGACCTCTTTTATTGTTGGTAATTTTGATTAGACATACGTAAAAAATAAAATTATCACGAAAAAATAAAGATGTCAAATTATGTTTGTGTGCCGACTTGCCTTACCGTCTACAATGTTGCATCTCTCGAACAGGCTATCTTTTGCATCTAAAACGCTGCAGATGCGTAGATTACAGCCCCAAAATATGGACATTTTCATTTTTAGAGAAACTATAGTAACATTATCTACTGTTGCAAAACACTGCGGGTGTAGCTTAATGGTAGAGCCTTGGTCTTCCAAACCAATGACGCGGGTTCGATTCCCGTCACCCGCTCCAACCAAACGTCACGCTGGATTCAAAAGACCCCCGTGAGGCTGTGTGTTTTATGTTTAAATGCTAGTGTTTTAGTGTATCCCGCACTTCTTCCACAAACGGGAACGCTGCTTATGTGCGGCGTATGCGTCTGCTTCAAAAGGCAAACTATCGTCGCAATCAAACCTTTTTAACAGCAGCTTAGCTACTTCAGGGTTGTACATAAACACGTTTCCCAATGCTTCTATAAGGAAAGCATTTTTGTATCTGTATCCTCCCCTTTTAGTTTCTTTATTAAACCCAAAACCGCTTTTCACATCGTAAATATAGTTGCTAGTGTTTCCGTAATACTGGCTAAACCCCATGCTCATAGCAAGCACCTCTGTGTTTTTATACTCTAAAACCGCAAGCTCCGCATAGCGATCATCTAAATCTCTGATTGTTGTGTAGTCAAATAGGTTTAAAGTTTCTTTTTCTTCTTTTTTGCCCAAACCCTGCTCTGTTAGAAATTTCCCCAGTATGTCTAGGGCGTTATTAAACGCAATAAAATGCACTCCGGCACCTATTAGCTCTCGCAGCTTTGCCGCATAGGGTTTTAGCCTGCCGCATACCACCTCTAGGTGTCTCTCTGAGATCGGTTCTATAATGATTAAATCAACGTGATTATCAGCAAAATACGGTTTGTCGTTTAGCTGTGTATGCACAAACTTTGCGTCTTTGAACATCTGCCTTAGATATTCCGTGTTGCCTTTTTCCCCGTATATAAATAATTCCTGGTATAAAACTTCCACTATCATTATTATCCCTCCTTATTTATGTGCTCGGCGATAAGGTTTATCACCCTTTCGGCCTGTGCCCGGTTTATGTCCTCAATATCGTGCAGCACGTATATGGATGTTTCATCCGTTACATATTTGGCTATTTCTGCTTCGCTTTCAGCTATCTTTATATTCTCTCTGTCCACTCCCGCTAGTTGCAGCGGAATCAGGAAATCTGCTGCGACCACGCTTTTAAAAACTATCTTTGTTTTGCCGTCTTTTAACACGTCAAAATCTATGTCGCTAATCCACCCGGGGGTTCTTTCTTGCAGATAATTACCCATCTCTAGATTGTCAAACAGGTAGACGATCATTTTTTTATCGTTAGATTTAGAAATAGTGTCAAAAACCCTAGAGTTAGCTACGGGGTTATAGCCTTTGGCTACAATTCTTGTTATTTTTCTGCCCTTAACGTTTTTACTGTCAAATCTTGATTTATCGACTTTTGTTTTCACCATTACGCTATATATTTCTTCGTAAGTGCGCCCGTGTTCTCTTAGTGTTGCGTACATTGCAATTTGGTTGTAGACAACCTCGATTATAGGCTCTATCACCGGCAAAACGTATTGAATGCCGGCTTCTTCTATGATAATTTCGTTTTTGACGGCGTCGTAAGCTTTAACTAAATATTTTGCTTTGGGTGTTGTAAAGCCTGATTTTTCACAACGATACTCCCCTATGTGGTGGTATCTGTTAAACTCCCACACTATTTTTTCGTGACAGTCCAGGCAATAAGTGAAATCATTGATCCTAGATTTTCTTTCTTCCTCGTTGAAAATGTTGTTAACAGCAAAATAAACTCTCTCGTTTTCAGGTTTAATAGTGCTTGAAATTGGATCGTTTGCGTTCAGGATCAGTTTTGCACTGTCTGGAATTCCCGCTTGCAACCTATTAAACACGTAAAAAATATTGGCGTTTCGCTCATAAGAGTCTTGAAACAGGTTAGTGATTGTTATTGTTGTTGGCTCAAACTCTGACAGGATACGCGCAGCCCACAGTTCGTCAATTTCTAAAACCGCAAATTCTTTTTTATTTTTCCCGGTGATTGAGAGGTTATCTATTAGGCTTGTGGCTATGCCGTAGTAGGTGTTTGAGCCGAGCCTATTGCTGCCATAAGAAATATTCTTATGTTTCATAAAATCCGCTATTAAGTTAGTGGTTGTTGTTTTCCCGTTGGTGCCCATTACGGCTATTCTTTTTTCGGGTTTTTCTATATTTTTAATTATCTGGCTGTCTACAAGCTTTGCGAGCTTCCCTGGATAGTGGGTTCCTTTTCTTTTTAACAACTGCAGCGCAATTTTGCTTGATTTGGAAACGAGAACTCCCAGTGCAGGTTTAAGCGCCATTTCATTCCTCCCGGTCTACAATTCTACCCTTGCTGCAGGCAATTATAGCACCCCCACAGCCCACCCTCTCGTGCTCCCAGAGAGCTTTAACAACCGCCCGTGATCTTTTTTGTTGCCGCTATTTTCCGCTCTGTGTAAAGCACAACATCCTTAATAACAAGCTTTTGAATCGCTACAACCAGAGTGGTTATAAAATCAAAATCAATTTCACCATCTTTCACGGGGAGCTGGATTATATCGTTTTTCAGGGTTTCTTTTCTAGGATACCCATCATATCCACCATAAGATAAATTATTTATTAAAGAACCGAAAAATAGCTTTTGATTTATTGTATAATTTGGCATTTGCATTACCAAAATATTATTTGCTAAAAGAAATCTCCCTTTATGATAAGTTACAGTTCCACTATATACACCTCTAGTTGAAATTGTTAAACTATCACTAAAAATATCTTCACCATTTGGCATATCATCTGTATAATAATTAACTCCGTTGTTAACAGTAATACCACTTATTACTGGTAAGCTGTTTTCTTTTTGTGTATCACACCTTATTTTCCAATTCTTGTTTTTTCCATATATCCAAAGATTATCTACATCAAATAAATCACCAACCCGATACTCGCTCCATTTGATTTTGTGTTCTGAGACCAGTTTTAAGGATGCTTGTTCGTCGTTAGACAGTTCATAATTGTCTAGCCCGCTTGCTTGCAGATAAGCTTCAAGCTCGCTTACATAAGCCGCTTCAAGCTCGCTTACATAAGCCGCTTCAAGCTCGCTTACATAAGCCGCTATAAAATCAAAATCAATTTCACCATCTTTCACAGGAAGCTGGATTATATCGTTTTTCAGGGTTTCTTTTCTAGGATACCCATCATATCCACCATAAGATAAATTATTTATTAAAGAACCGAAAAATAGCTTTTGATTTATTGTATAATTTGGCATTTGCATTACCAAAATATTATTTGCTAAAAGAAATCTCCCTTTATGATAAGTTACAGTTCCACTATATACACCTCTAGTTGAAATTGTTAAACTATCACTAAAAATATCTTCACCATTTGGCATATCATCTGTATAATAATTAACTCCGTTGTTAACAGTAATACCACTTATTACTGGTAAGCTGTTTTCTTTTTGTGTATCACACCTTATTTTCCAATTCTTGTTTTTTCCATATATCCAAAGATTATCTACATCAAA
>NZ_JAHDSZ010000010.1 GCF_018531145.1 Canibacter zhuwentaonis
AACATCACCCCTTACAACAACCTGTCCTTCAGTAAGCCCCACAGGCTGAAACGAAGCCTTCAACACCGTTTTACGAGAAACAATTGTAAACATGGCTTGAGAGGGAGTGGCGGTGAAAGATTCTGAATGGGCAACACCACCAAGTTTGCCGATAGGAAACTCAATCACTCCGTCAGCGGTAGTCCTAACCGTGTGAGACCCAATATGGTTTGTTGCAGTACCTTTTATTAGAACAGTGTCATCAAACAACTGTGCCGCGCCGTCGTCCTTACTGTGATAAGAACGTAAACTACCAGTTAGCGTACGTGACTGTTGGTTATAGTTCCATTGAAAACCAGACAATGTGCAAGCAAGCTGGTTTGTGCAATTCCTCGTTTTGAAGGGGCCTTTGGTGAGTGTTTCTTGTGATATTGTAAACCCGGTGGGTAGTTGAACACTGAAGTTAACGTTAATAGTATAAAAACTTGATGCATCATTTATCTGCTCAACCATCCGGTACGCCGTATTGTTATACCTGAATGACACTTGGATGCTAGCTGCTTCACCGGGGTAGTATTCTGTTTTGTCGGTTGTTGTTGTGGTTGTGACTAGATCCGTGATGGTGGTGCGGTTTATTCCGGCTGGTAGTTGTGTAGTGTGCGGGGGGTTTGTTGCTGGTTTGGTTTTGCTTGTGTTGTTTGCACCAGTGTTGCCTGGTTGTAGGCTGGTGGTAGTTGTGGTGGGTTTAACAGGTTTATCACCTGCTACTTGCAGCAGCGTGTTTTGCCCTGTTGCAACACCCACCCCAACGGTTTGACCTGTTTGTACGCTAGCTAGTGTGCTGAACACCAGCGCTAGTGTGAGAATGTTTGAAACAACACCCCGTGCCTGCAACAGCAAAGAAACCACACCAGTCAAAACAACCTCCAAACAAACACCCCTAAAACCCCCTATATAAGATATAAGAGCTTCAGACCCTAGCATCCAAAATAAACCACCATTAAAACTACCCCCCCCCCCCCCGGAAAAGTCAAACCAAACAACCCCCTACACACCACCAACACCCCCCAAACCCACTAAAACAAAACCCCCAATACACGCAAACAGCAAAATAAACACTAAACCGACACAAAACCACACCGTATAAAGTTTTAACTCCACGAAAACTAAACCCCGAAAGAAACCTTTTAACACCAAAGAACCATGCAATCCAAGCAGTTCCAACCTATTAGTGAGTATAGGAAGTTTGTTAATGTTGCATATTGTTTTTGTTTGCGGTGAGTTTTCGTTTCCTGTGTACTATAGCAACGGTTATTAGGCCTGTAGCTATGAGTATTCCACCGGTTGTTAGCATGATTGTTTGACCTTGTGCGCCGGTTAGAGGAAGCGCAGGAACTGTGACTTTGCTGTTGTAAACAGTTACTGTTGCAGGGTTAGTTAGAGTGTTATTTTCACCCACGGTAACTGGCATACATGTATCGTTAAGCACGTATCCGGTTGGGGCTTTAATTTCTTTTATGCTGTATTTGCCGGCTTTAACCGCAATGGGTGAAACCAGTTTACCCGTATCGCGTGTTACAAGCATTTCTTGTAGGTCTACTTTAGTTGTGCAGTCGTTACCGGTGTAGAGTTCGAAGGTTGCGCCTGATATTGCGATCATGGTGTCTTTAACATATTTTTGAATATCAAAATACCCGTAGATGAGAGTTGGTGCGCCACCCGGACCACCACCCGGCACAGGGTCTGGTGTTGACTGTGTGGTATCTCCTCCACCAGAGGTTTTGATTCTAACGTTGGCGGTGTTTACAATCTTCCCGGGATCGTTTACTGTGGTTGTGATTTTGAATGTAACAGTCTGACCTCCTCTAAGGGTTGTTGTGTCATCTAAGCTGCCTGCTAGGGTTCGGTTTCCGTTTCCTGTGGCGGTAACGGTTACACCAACCTCCATGCCGTTAACCTGCGCGGTAGTTTCAACGTAGCCTAGGTTTTCGGCAAGCTGGTCTGTGAAGCTTACCTCTGTGAATGTTTCACCATTTTGGAGTTCTGGTAGTACTTGTGTGATAGTCCAGGTGACACTATCACCGAGTTTTGTAGCACCCTTATCGTCTAGGGTTTTAGTTGGTTTAGCGCTAACAGTGTTTTTTGGGTAGACGTGTACGTTATAGTTCCACGCGTTGCCGTTTGGGTGGGGTACGGTAACAATAAAAGGCGCAGCCTTTTTAACCACACCAGCAGGAGCATTGGTTTCTGTAACCAGATAAGCACCAATATCAAGATCACTGAATGTGGCTTCCCCGTTATCGTCTGTTGTTCGGGTAGTTTCAGACCCCGCTGCTACCCTGTTTTTAGCTTGATCAGCGGTTAGGGTTTTAAGCGTCATCCAGTCGGTGTCTTGTGTGAGATCAAGATTGAGTTTTTGAATCTTAAACTCTACCCCAGCAATCGCAACCCCCGCAGGGTTTTCAATCTGTCCTGTGCCGGGGTTGCCTTGAAGGGTTTGCTGTTTGTGTTTATGCACAATAATCGAACCCCGCTGGCTTGTGTCAATATCACCGGGCGCGGCGGCGTTAGCCGGTTGTGTAAGGATCAACCCACCCGCAACCAACAGCTTACTAAAACAACCACACCACCCGCCGGTGTTAGCCAGCCTGCAGGGGCTGACACCCGAGCGGTGAAACCACTTGCCGCCTGTTGCTTCTGCTTGTGGGTGTTACACGCGAGCCCGTAGCCGTCTGCGTGCTACAAGCCCCGCCGCAACACCAACTATCAGTACACCTGCTCCTGCTAGATATAGCCAGTCGGTTGCGATTCCGCCGGTGAGTGGCAGCGGTGGTGCTACGGCCATGAATTTGCGTTGTAAACGAACTGTGTGTTGAACTGTTTCGTCCATCATAACCTGTTGCAGTTGATACACCGACGGGGTTTGGCTGGTGAACTCCCAACCATCAGGGGCTGTCATGTTGCGTACTGTTACTGTGCAATTACTGCCAGCCCATACTATTTTATGTATAACTTGGGGCGCTCCTGCGCCGTTAACAAGCGCAGCGTAGTTTAGCGTGTACGTGAACGTAGCGTTATGCTTAAACGGGGTAACACAGTTGATACTACCCGACACTGTCACAACACCACTAGCGGGGTGTTCTCCTTCGGGTTTTACAATGAGTGAGACTGTGACCCTTTTGTTTGTGACATTAAAACTTGCTCTTGAAGTGTTATTGTTTTGGTTAGCGTCTGTAAACGTCGCGCTGGTGGTTGCAGTGAAACTACGGCTGTTAGCATCAAAGAACCCTGCTTTGCCTGTAACGGTTACTTTAATGCTGCCTCCGGCTGGAATAACCGGTATTGTTGCTGTTACCGTGTGACTAGCTGCGTTGTACACCCACTGGGCAGGACACATAGCACCACGCCCTGTGGTGGTGCATGTTGAGTTTACTGTGGCGGCAGTGTTTACAAACCCGCCCTTTGGTAGTTGGATTGTGACGGGGATGTTACGCGCCTCATAGCCGCTGGCTGTGATTGTTGATATTACCTGTACCGGCTGGCCTGCGGCTACTGTTGGTGTGGGGGTGGTTGTTTCGGTGGATACTTCGATTGGTATTTTTTCAACCTCCAGCCGTATTGTGCTGGTGCGTGAGCTGGTGATGTTTGATTCTGTTTGGGTGATACGGTCGGGTGTTTTCCATCTCCAGCCTGCTGGAACAGCGCCCTTAACAATGGTTATCACACAGGTGCTACCTGCATCAACCATGTTGTTTAATTCTCTGTTCCATTTGCCGCCTACTAGCTGGTTGTGTTTTAGAGTAAACCTAAGATTAGTACGCCTGTCTGATTGGCCTTGGGGGTTAATGCATAAAACCTCGCCTGTTACAACAACCTGTCCTTCGGTGAGCCCTACAGGCTGAAACGAAGCCTTCAACACCGTTTTACGGGGTACAATCCGAAACACCGCTTGAGAGGGAGTGGCGGTGAAAGGTTCTTGCACATCATTAACACGAGAATTGGTTTTGTCGATGTAGGTAAAATCTAAAAGCCCGTTAGCGGTAGTCCTAACTGTGTGGGATGTGTTGGGTGTGCCTGTTACTGTTCCTGTTATGTTAAGTTCCTCAAAAAGCTGGTACTCACCGCCGTACTTATAGTGGGGGGTGGGTGTGGGGAAACTACCGGTGAGCCTGCGTGACTGTTGATTGTAACTATATTCAAAACCATCCGCCATACATGCCCGCTGATCAGTGCAGTCTCTTGTGAAGGGGCCTCTGGTTAGTGTGTCTGGTGAGATTGTAAACCCGGTGGGTAGTTGAACCCTGAAGTTAATTTTAACAGTATACGAATCCTGATCGGATTGAATATACTGCACCTCCTGGTATGCCACCTCGTTATACCTGAATGACACTTGGATGCTAGCTGCTTCACCGGGATAGTATTCTGTTTTGTTTGTTGTTGTGCTTGTGACTAGATCCGTGATGGTGGTGCGGTTTACCCCGGCCGGCAGCTGTGAAATATGTGGGGGTTTTGTGTTTGTTGCTGGTTTGGTTTTGCTTGTGTTGTTTGCACCAGTGTTGCCTGGTTGTAGGCTGGTGGTAGTTGTGGTGGGTTTAACAGGTTCACCACCAGCTACTTGTTGCGGGTGGGTTGATCTTTACACAACCGGCTAACGCCGCCGCGCCCGGTGATATTGACACAAGCCAGCAGGGTTCGATTATTATGCACAAACATAAACAACAAGGCCCTCAAGGCAACCCCGGCACAGGACAAATTGAAAACCCTGCGGGGGTTGCGATTGCTGGGGTAGTGTTTAAGATTCAAAAACTCAATCTTGATCTCACACAAAACACCGACTGGGAAACGCTTAAAAATTTAACCGTTGATCAAGCTAAAACCAGGGTAGTTATGGGGTCTGAAACTACCCAAACAACAGACAACAACGGGGAAGCCAGATTCAATGGTCTAGCTGTTGGTGCTTATCTGGTTACAGAAACCAATGCTCCCGATAATGTGGTTAAAAAGGCTGCGCCTTTTATTGTTACCGTACCCCACCCAAACGGCAACAACACGTGGAACTATAACGTACACGTCTACCCAAAAAACACTGTTAGCGCTAAACCATCTAAAACCCTAGACGATAAGGGTGCTACAAAACTCGGTGACAGTGTCACCTGGACTATCACACAAACACTACCAGAACTCCAACAAGGTGAAACATTCACAGAGGTAAGCTTCACAGACCAGCTACAGGAAGGCCTAGAATACGTTGAAACTACCGCGCAAGTTGACGGCCGTGAGGTTGGTGTAACCGTTGCTGCCACAGGAAACGGAAACCGAACCCTAACAGGTCACTTAGATGACACAACAACCCTCAGGGGAGGTCAGACTGTTACATTCAAAATCACAACCACAGTAAATAAACCCGGGAAGATTGTAAACACCGCAAACGTTAGAATCAAAACCTCTAATGGAGGGGACACCACACAGCAAACCCCAGACCCAGACCCGAATGGTGGCCCAGGTGGTGGCCCGGGTGGCGCACCAACTATCTTTTTCGGGTATTTTGATATACAAAAATATGTTACAGGCACCATGATCGTAATATCAGGCGCAACCTTCGAACTCTACACCGGTAACACCTGCACAACTAAAGTAGACCTACAAGAAACCCTTATAACACGCGATACGGGTAAACTAGTTTCACCCATCCCGGTTAAAGCCGGCACATACAGCATAAAAGAAATTAAAGCCCCAACCGGATACGTGCTTAACGATACATGTACGCAGGTTACCGTGGGTGAAAATAACACTCTAACTAACCCTGCAACAGTAACTGTCTACAACAGCAAAGCCATTGTTCCTGCGCTTCCTCTAACCGGCGCACAAGGCCAAACAATCATGCTAACAACCGGTGGAATACTCATAACAGCTGGAATAGCAGCCGTTGCTATAGTACACAGGAAACGAAAACTCACCGCAAACAAAAACAATATACAACATTAACAAACTTCCTATACTCACTAATAGGTTGAACCAAAAAAGCAAGTGGGTGCTGTGTGATTAGATTCACACAACACCCACCCTTTCACACCCACCACCAAACACCCATTTTTTGGGTGTTTAAATCGCCTGGTTCTCTAGCGTTAAAAGATTTCTTTCGAAACTTGTGTTCTCGTGTGGATGGGTTTTGCGGGTTTGAAACTGTCTGTAATGTCTGGTTCTCTAGGGTTAAAAGTTTCTTTCGAAACTTAGTTCTCGTGGAGTTAAACTTTATACAGTGTGGTTTTGTGCCGGTTTAGCATTTATCATGCCAGTTGTACAAGAGTAGTGAGGTTGTGGGGTTTAACGCTCCAGGAGGAGTGATAGAACACCACACCAATGATAAAATAAGTATATAGAAAAAGTTGTGTCCACGGAGCAACAGTAGGAAGACAGGGAAATAATCGAAGAAACAAGTCGATGTGTATTTTAATTTTATAGGCAACTGTTAAGTACCACAGAATAAAAAAATAATACCTAAAATTTTATAAAAATAACCTTTTGAACCACACTTAAAACTTGTGATTTTACAAGTTTTTTGTTATTGTTAATTAAACTTGAGGGGTATAAAATAAATGCATCTTATCAACCGTTTCGGAAGATTTTAGGAGATAAAAAATGAAGAAAAAAGGCTTGATTGAGATAGTAAACATTTCAAGGAATTGTGCTGCTCATATGGGTAATAATAAATATATTTCAATGGCAAATATTAACCGTATATGTGAAGCTTTAGAGTGCATCCCAAATGATGTATTTCAGTTCTGTGTAAGTGATAAAAGATAAGGAGAATAAGACTATGACTAAAAATTCAAGAAAAAAGAATGTCGTTCTTTCTCCTGTAGTAAAGTGGGTTGGTGGCAAAAGACAGCTACTAAGTGATATAGTTCCACTTATTCCAAAGACATTTTCCACTTATGTTGAGCCTTTTGTGGGTGGAGGAGCAGTCATATTTGATATTCAGCCTAAAAAAGCAGTTATAAACGATTTTAATAGTGATCTGATAAATATTTATAAGGTAATTAAAGACAAACCTAATGAATTAATTTCAGCTTTAGAAAATCATGAACGACTTAATTCAGAGGAATATTTTTATGAAGTTAGGGCATTAGATAGAAATGAAAACTATAGTGTAATGACAGATATAGAAAAAGCCGCAAGAATTATCTATCTAAATAAAACATGTTTCAATGGGTTATTTAGAGTAAACCAAGCAGGACAATTTAATTCACCTTATGGAAAATATGAAAATCCTAATATAGTTAATATGCCTGTTGTATTAGCCATGTCAAAATATTTTAATGAAAATAATATAAAAATAATTAATGGGGATTATAAAAAACCTTTAAAAAACTTGACAAGAGGTGCATTTGTATATTTTGACCCACCATATATGCCGATTTCATCTTCATCATCTTTTACGGGTTACACGGAAAATGGATTTGATAAGAAGCAACAAATCGAACTAAAGGAAGAATGTGATAAATTAAACTCTAAAGGGATTAAGTTTTTATTGTCTAACTCAGATCATCCTTTTATTAGAGAGTTATACAAGCATTATGAAATTATTACTGTAAAAGCAAAACGTTCAATAAATAGGAATGGAAATAAACGTGGAGAAATAAATGAAGTGTTGGTAAAGAACTACGCATAAAATGAATATTGATGAAGCTTGGACTAAACTTTTTGAAAAATATGATATTTTTAGCGAAATTAAGAGCGAAGGAGCCTTTTATATTACTGCTAGTCAAATAAAATTTTTTAAAGAACCAAGATTAATGGCAAAATGGGATAGCTCCGAAAATTTACCGAGTATTTTCAAAAAACACAATATCAACATCTTACCCATTAGCCGAACAAAATATATTTTAAGTGATTTTAAGTTGTATGAACCAATTCCAGAATTGGGAGAACATATAACTGAAATGCAAAAAGTGGAAATTCCTGAATATGAAACGATTGATATTGGAAACATATCATCAGAAGCAAATGCAATTAATGTTCTAATGCTTTCAAAAATATTAGATGATTTTTAGATGAAGATAATAATATTGCTACATTTAATGGCAGAATGGGTACAGGTGTTTTCAGTTTTCGTGTAGATAGACATCGAGGAACTGCATTTCAAGTTGATGTTGAAAATGCACAATGTGAAATTGATGGAGGAATGGAAAATGATAATTCAGTTGTTATTTTAGAAGCAAAAAATGTTGTTCATCCAGATTTTCATGTAAGGCAACTTTATTATCCGTATAGATTATGGGCAAGTAAAGTTAATAAGCCTATTAGACTTGTTTTTTCTATTTATTCAAACCAAATATATAGATTATTTGAATATGAGTTTGAAGATAAAAATAACTATTCATCAATAAGATTGGTAAAATCTAAAAACTATTCTTTACAAGATACGGATATTTCTTTAAATGAGATTTATGATGTGTATTCTAATGTAGAAGTTGTTTATGATGATAATCAAAATAAAACCGATATCCCTTTTATACAAGCTAATTCTTTTGAAAGAATTATATCGCTTATGGAATTACTTTTCGAGGAAGAAAGAACGGCGGAAAATATAGCTGAAAAAATGGAATTTGATTTAAGGCAATCTGATTATTATCACAATGCAGGTAGGTATCTTGGATTATTCGAGAAGAAAGCTGTTAAAGAAGAAGATGGAAAAAAAGTAAAAAAAGTTTTTTTATCTAGATTGGGGAGGGACACAGTAAAACTTAGATACAAAGAACGTCAATTGAAATTGGTTAGTTTGATTTTAGAGCATGAAATATTTAATAAGCTATTTCTAAAGGTTTATAATGGTGGAGAGTTGCCTACCAAAGAGGAAATTCAAAATATTATGAGAGAAAATAATGTGTGTAATGATCAACAGATAGTTAGACGTTCCAGTTCGGTTTATTCATGGCTTAAATGGATATTTAACTTACAAAATATATAAACCACAAAAGTGTATTTTTATGTAGTACATACAGAAGTTTATTGTCGAGATAGCAGAAATGTTATCTCTTTTTTTGTTGTTCAAAACAGAAAAGGGAAACAGAAAATGAAAAATATATAGAAAACTTTTAATGACAGAAGAAGAAATCAAGCAGTTACAAAACAAAAAGAAAGGCACATCATTCAGCAGCAACAGGAAGTAAACAAAAGAGCAAGAAACACCTTTATGAAAAGGAGCAGTCTTTGAAAGTATCTTTAATGAAAGCAGTATTCTACCAAAAAGTAAAATTGGCAATAGCAAAAATCACGCACAAACAAAAGGAGGGTGCGAGCTAAACCAAGCTCGCACCCTCCTTAAAAACAGTCTCAGCGCCCAGCCGCAATATCTGTACGATACTGCCCGCCCGCAACTTGCAGCTTGGCAATTCCCGCATAAGCGCGCTCCCTAGCAGCTGCAACATCCGCCCCTAAACCAACAACGCCCAAAACACGCCCGCCAGCCGTGCGCCAAACCCTGCCGCACTTGCTCACAGTTCCCGCATGTACCAGGTGCACTCCCTGCTGCTGCACAGCCTCTTCAAGCCCCTTAATCTCATCGCCGGTGCGCGCCTCCGCCGGATACCCCGCGCTAGCTAAAACAACAACCACCGCCGCTCTATCGGAGGCAAACTCTGGCTCCGGCAAGCTCTCAAGCTCACCACGAGCGCTCGCCAACAGATACTCGCTGAGCGGGCTAACCATACGCGGTAACACAACCTGAGTTTCGGGGTCACCAAAGCGGGCGTTAAACTCGATTACTTTTAAGCCCGCATCAGTGACTATCAGCCCGCAGTAGAGCAACCCAATAAAAGGCGTGCCGCGCGAAGCAAGCTCACTCACAACCGGTTGCGCAACACGCTCGGTAACGGTGCTCACAAAATCTGCTGGTAGCCAGGTAAGCGGGCTGTAAGCACCCATGCCGCCCGTGTTTTCGCCCCTGTCACCGTCAAAAATGCGCTTGAAATCTTGCGCTGGCGTGAGCGGTTTCACGGTTTTCCCATCGGCGAAAAAAAACAGTGAGACCTCTTGCCCCCAAAGGTGCTCCTCGATAATCACTCGCCCGTGCGGCTGCCATTTTGCAATGTGCGCTATTGCCGCCTCGGTGTCAGAGGTAACCAGCACGCCCTTGCCAGCGGCGAGCCCATCGGCTTTAATCACGTACGGCGCGCCAAACTCATCGAGTTTTTGCCGCGCGGTTTCAACCGTGATTATAGCTGATCGCGCCGTAGGCACCTGTGCGCTCTGCATAATCTCTTTTGCAAAATTTTTAGAGCCCTCGAGCATTGCAGCGCTCTTATCGGGGCCAAAAACCGCAATGCCGCGTGCGCGCACCGCGTCAGCAACGCCCGCTATTAGCGGCGCTTCAGGGCCTATAACGAGCAGCTCAAAATCTGCTTGCTCCGCATACTCGGCAACGGTCTGCGGGCTGGTGTAGTCGAGCGGCACTGTTTGGATTCCTGCGGCGGATATTCCCGCGTTGCCGGGCGCGCACACAATATCGTGCACCCCTTCTGCTGTTAGCGATAGTGCGATAGCGTGCTCACGCGCACCAGATCCTAAAACAAGTATTTTCACGGTGTCACCAATTCTATAAATCAACTGCCGGGTTGTGATTACAGCTTCCACCACTTGCGTTTGGGAAGCTCTTTCTGCACGGGCTGCGACGCAGTGGCGCGATCGTCGAGAATCTCTTCGAAGAGTTGCTCAAAGTCTTTTGCGGCGGATGTGTCTGCCGCGGGTTCTATCGCTGTGGGTGCTGCAAGTGTTTCTGCCGCAGACCCCGCCTCGGGCGCTGTCAGCGTCTCCGCCGCGCGCTCTGTCCGGGTTTCTGCCGCAGGATCTGCCACAGGTTCTGCCGTGGACGCGCTCTGAGCCTGCCCAGCCTGAACACTCGCACCCTGCTCGCTATCAACAAATTCCTGCGCTGTTACCACCAGCGGAACATTAGCCTCGCCGAAATCCTGAGTTACCTGAGTCACAGGCTCGTCACTCTGCAACTCTGCAGCCGGATGCTGCGCGGCATCCGGCGCATCTACAACTCGAACCTGCTCGCCAGCACCCACAGCATCCGCCGCACTAGCACCCCCATCACAAACAGCAACTGCTGCAGCGCACGATTCCGCGCCTGTCACGCCCGGAATCGGCTCTGCCGCAGCCCCGCACTCAGAATCGCGCGTTAGCGCCGCTTCTTGTTCTTCGAGTTCTCCTGAGCTTTGTTCTTGTCGCCCCGGTTCCCGAACCAGCGAATCACTCGCTCTGAAATCAGCTTGACTACCCACACCAGCACAACCCGGCGAATCCATACCATCATAGTTACTTCCTCTTTCTGACGCTGTGGCAGCAGCGCTCGTCTCGCACTGCTGCAGTTCAGAAAAATCATACCCGCTCAGCCTGGTTAAAACATTAGACCAAAACTTTTGCGACGCGGCAGCCCGATCCGCCCCATCAATAACGCCGTCAAAACCGGTTTCGGTGACCGTCACCAGCACCTCATCACCGCGCGAGCGCAGGGTCACCAGGGTTGCTGTGCTCGGCTCGCCATCGCGCCGCACCCGATAGCCAAACACGTGCCCGGGCACCCACACATCGAGTTCGCCCGAGATGTCAAAAAACCACACCTCACCGCCGCGCTGCGGGTCAAACCGCAGACTCGTACTATCCGACAGCTCGCTCAAAATTGCCTCGCTCGTGAGCGCCTGCCACACCGAATCTCGCGGCTGCTCGATATTCTGGCGGACAATTACCGGTCCGTGCGTCACCATGCTGATCTCCTCGTGTTAAGACTCTATAGTATTAGCCTATCCGTTTTAACTGGCAAAATAGTAGTGTGAGCATAACAAATATTCCTCCGCAAATACCCGGCTGGCAACACATCGCGTCTGGCAAAGTGCGCGAAATCTACCAGAGCGCCGCTGGCGGCGCGCACCTGTTGCTGCTGGCGAGCGACAGAGTGAGCGCTTTTGACAGGCTGCTTGACCCGCCAATTCCAGGCAAGGGCGCGCTACTAACGCAGCTTTCAAGCTGGTGGATGAGCCAGCTGAAAACCCCAAACCATCTCACCGGCGCAACCCCTCCCGCCGCGCACAGCAAAAACGCGGTAATCGTGAAAAAACTCGAAATGCTGCCGGTTGAGTGCATTGTGCGGGGCGCGATTACCGGCTCCGGTTATCAAGAATATCTAAGCCGCGGCGCGGTGTGCGGCATTAAGCTGCCAGCGCTGCTCGAAGATGGTGCGCTGCTACCAGAGCCGATTTACACCCCCGCGTACAAAGCACCGCAGGGCGAGCACGATGAAAACATCAGTTACGAGCAAACTGTCGAGCTGGTAGGTGCGGATGCTGCTGCGCAGCTGCGCGACACGTCGCTCGAGATTTTCACGCACGCGCAACGAGTCGCTGCCGCGGCGGGGCTGATTTTGGCGGATACCAAGTTTGAGTTTGGTTTTGACCGTAATACCGGCGAGCTAACTTTGGCGGATGAGGTGCTCACAAGCGATTCTTCGCGCTACTGGGATGCGACAGCTTATAACACCGGCGAGGGGGCTGCCCGGCTGGTCAGTTTTGACAAGCAGATCGTGCGTAACTGGCTGCTTACAAACTGGGATCGCACGGGGGCTGCGCCAACGCTGCCCTATGCGATCGTGGAGCGCACCCTGCAACAGTACCGCACCCTGTTTAGCAGGCTCACCGGTGAAACTGCGCCGGCCTAACGGGTCCGTTGTAGGTGTTAGCGCTCCGGTGAGCGAGTTGCCGACCCCACGGTATGCTGGGCGCTAACGCAGCGACAAAATCTGCTCGCACAACGGAATGCACACCGTTTTACAAGCTCCCCAGAAAACCCCATCCGCCTAGCGATAAAATGGAAACAAGCACACATTGTTAGAAACCGTAAGGAGAAGCTGTGGCTAAAATTATCGTTGAGGTCATGCCGAAGGCTGAGCTGCTTGACCCGCAGGGCAAAGCTATCGCCGCGGCGCTCGCTCGTAACGCCGCAAACCCGTTTACCGCTGTGCGAGTTGGTAAGCGTTTTGAGCTTGCAGTTGCCGGTGAGGTTACCGCCGAAACGCTCGCGCAGGCGCAGCAAATCGCAACCGAGGTGCTGTCAAATTCGGTTATCGAAAACGTTGTTGCCGTGTTTGAGGCGGGCGCATAATGTCCGCGCGCATCGGAATTGTCACGTTTCCCGGGTCGCTTGACGATCGCGACGCCCAGCGCGCGGTGCGACTGAGTGGCGCAGAGCCGGTTGCGCTCTGGCATCGCTCGCAAGATCTTGCAGACGTGCAGGCAATCGTATTACCCGGCGGATTCAGCTACGGCGACTATCTGCGCCCGGGTGCAATTGCGGCGATTTCTCCGATTATGACGGCGGTTATTGAGGCTGCGGGCAGGGGAATGCCCGTGCTGGGTATTTGCAACGGCTTTCAAATTCTTGTTGAGTCGCGGCTTTTGCCGGGCGGGCTGATCCGCAACTCACACCAGCAGTTTATTCGCCGCGATCAGCGGTTGCGCGTGGAAAACACTGCGACCGCGTGGACAAACCGTTTTACCGCCGGTGAGGAAATCACGATTCCGCTTAAAAACGGCGACGGTGGTTATATTGCGGATGCCGAGACCCTGCTCGAGATTGAGGGCGAGGGGCTTGTGACTTTCCGCTACAGCGGTGTTAATCCGAACGGCTCTCTTAACGACATTGCCGGGTTGCGCAACCACGCGGGCAATGTTGTTGGGCTGATGCCTCACCCCGAGCACGCTGTTGAGGCAGGTTTTGGTCCGGACACTCCCGCCGCGATGCGCTCCGGGCTTGACGGTCTGCGCCTATTCCAAAGCGCAATAGCGGATATAACCGCTAACGTACTTTAACAGCCAGGCTTGTGCGGCGTTTGCTCCTAGCGTCTAGTTAGTCTGCACCGATTTTTGGACGCGCACTAACAGCGCGCTAACTAACCACCCCGACCGACTGCCGAGGTTTAACAATCCCGCGCTTAGCCGCTCGGCGTCTCTTTATCCGCTCTGCGTCGATTTTTGCGCGCGCAGGTGTGGCGGATACGGCGCGCCTGGCACGCTGAAATCTGGTGAGCCATCCGGCAGCTGCGGCAGCGGCGTGCCATCTGCCAGCGTTGGCCATGCAAACTGCCCGTTTTCGTCCGGTTGCACTTCTTGCGTCGGGGGAGACTGCTCAGCCGGTACAACCTGCGAAGTTTGAGCGGGTGCAGCTGTAGCAGGCTCGATCGGCGCAGGCTCAGCAGCAGGCTTTGTAGCCTCTTGTAGGCTTACCTGCTCTGCCTGCTGTTCTGCTCGCTCCTGCGCAACAGAATGTTTTGGGCTTGCACAAACTTGCGCCGCCGTTTGCCCCTGCGCTGTCACAGTTGCTGCAGGCCAGACTGGTACTGCTGCAGGAGCCGCGCTGGTAGTTGGCGCGGGCTGTTGCCTCCGCCTCTGTTGCATCCGCCTTTCCCAAAAACTACCGGGGCGCGGGAGAAACTCTGGCAGCGTGAAAGCTAGCAGCACGCTCATAACGGCAGCGATACCGCTGAATAAAAATAAGGCCATGGCTGCGTTCAAGAACAGACCTATCGGCTCCAACCCGAAATTGCTGATAATCGGTCTCGCTGTCACCAAAACAGTGAATAAAAAGCTCAGCCCGGCCGCCACGAGCGCGAAAATTGCCGCCATCGATGGTTTGCCGTCGCGCGTGCACGATCCGCGCTCTGACAGCTTAATTATCAACCACGACCACCCCAGAGCGAGCAAAAACCAGCTGTACGTGCTGGCAACATAGGAGACAACGCTCGCCGAGGTGTAACTGCTGTAGTAGAAAAACTCGTATGACCAGGTGTTCAAAAATGCGACACCCAGTACGTACAGGTTGGTGCACAGAATCACCGGCAGAATCCAGCTATTGCGGCGCGATTTAACCCGAGCGCTCACAATCGCAATCACCGTGAAAATCGCGAACAGCATAAATGATGCAAAAATGCGCGTGCCAACGTGCTGCAGATTTGGCACGGTCAAAACCAGCAGCACAGAAACCACGCCCAGCACGGCAACCGCAGCGATGTTAATCCTTAAAAATAGAGCGCGACTCGGTATATATTGCTGCAAATTTGCAGCAATACTGGGCTGGTGTTCTTGCGGGTTATTCATGCGCATAAGTATTTCATTTTTACCTGAATAAAAAACTGAGTGCGGGCGGCGACTCGTAGCGGGTTACTAGCCCATCACAGCCCGCACGCGGGTGACTGGCTTCCGCTTGCTGATTGCTTGTCACCGCCCGAATACGGGTGGCGAATCGTGACATCCTAATTGTTTATCACAGCCCGCACAAAATCGAGTTATCAACAATTAGCGGCGGGCTATAAAATCTCAGCTAAAAACGGCTAAAATTGAGGCAGTTGCAACTCTAAAATTACCCGAGGAGTCATTATGTCTACCCTTTTACCAGACACCGTCGCAAACGCCATCGCGACTCCTGATAAAACACAGCCGTATGATCAACTCGGGCTCACGCTCGACGAGTACAACAAGATCCGCGAGATTCTTGGGCGACGCCCGACCTCTGGCGAGCTTGCGATGTACTCAGTTATGTGGTCAGAGCACTGTTCTTACAAGTCTTCTAAAAAGTATCTGCGCCAGTTTGGGCAGAAAGTTACCGATAAAATGCGCGAACGGCTCATGGTAGGCATGGGCGAAAACGCCGGCGTAATCGATATTGGCGAAAACTGGGCGGTAACCTTCAAGGTTGAAAGTCACAACCACCCCTCATATATTGAGCCTTTCCAGGGCGCGGCAACGGGTGTTGGCGGCATTGTGCGCGATATTATTTCAATGGGTGCGCGCCCGGTTGCGGTGATGGATCAGCTGCGCTTTGGTAAAATTGACGATCCCGACACTGCTCGTGTTGTGCATGGGGTTGTATCGGGCATTAGCTCGTACGCGAACTGCCTGGGGCTGCCAAACATCGGCGGGGAAACCGTTTTTGACAGTGTTTACCAAAAGAACCCGCTTGTTAACGTACTCGCCATCGGCGTTATGAAACACCAGGATATTCGGCTTGCGAACGCGAGCGGCACCGGCAATAAAGTTGTTCTGTTCGGCGCCCGCACGGGCGGTGACGGTATCGGTGGCGCTTCAATTCTCGCGTCTGACAGTTTTGACAGCGCGGGGCCGGTGAAACGCCCCGCCGTGCAAGTTGGCGATCCTTTTGCAGAAAAACTGCTCATTGAGTGCTGTCTGGAGCTGTATCGGGCAAAGCTCGTTGAGGGCATCCAAGATTTGGGCGCTGCGGGTATCTCCTGCGCAACAAGCGAGCTTGCCGCAAACGGTGACGGCGGAATGCTTATTGAGCTTGATAACGTGCTGTTGCGCGATCCGTCGCTAACTGCGGAAGAAATTCTCATGTCGGAGTCGCAGGAGCGCATGATGGCCGTTGTTACTCCCGAAAAGCTCGACGCGTTTTTGGCCGTAACTCAAAAGTGGGAGGTTGAAACCAGCGTTATCGGCGAGGTTACAGATACCGGACGGCTTGTTATCAACTGGCAGGGCGGTGAAATTGTGAATGTGGATCCGCGCACTGTAGCCGTTACCGGTCCTGTTTACGATCGCCCAGCAGCACGCCCGGCGTGGCTTAATGCGGTGCAGGCAGACAGCGCCACAAAACTTGCTCGCCCACAAAACGGCGCGGAATTGCGCGAGCAACTGCTGCAAATTTTAGGTCACCCAAATCAAGCGTGCCCGGCGTGGATAACCAACCAGTATGATTCTTACGTTTTGGGTAACACCGCCCTCACTTTCCCTGATTCTGCGGGAATGGTGCGCGTTGATGAAAGTTCTGGCTTGGGGGTTGCCTGCTCCACAGATGCAAACGGGCGTTACAGCTACCTTGACCCCTACGCGGGAGCACAGCTCGCGCTCGCAGAGGCGTATCGCAACGTGGCAGCTTCGGGCGCTGTGCCAACGGCTGTTACCGACTGTCTAAACCTCGGCAGCCCTGAGGATCCAAACGTTATGTGGCAGTTTGCACAAACCGTTGAGGGTTTGAGCGACGCCTGCTTGGAGCTTGCAGTGCCCGTCACCGGCGGCAATGTTTCGCTCTACAACCAGACCGATCAAACCCCCATCCACCCAACCCCTGTTGTCGGTGTGCTTGGAATTATCGACGATGTTGCCCGCCGCGTGCCGAGCGGATGGCAAGATCAAGGCGAAAATCTGTATCTGCTCGGGGTTACTAAAGACGAACTAGACGGCTCTGCATGGGCTGACGCGGTTCATAATCATCTGGGCGGCACGCCTCCAAAAGTTGATCTTGCTGCGGAATCTCAACTCGCCGGGCTGCTACACTCGGCCAGCGTAAACGGCATTATTTCGGCAGCAACCGATCTTTCTGAGGGCGGTCTTGCGCAGGCTCTCGCAGAGGGCGTGCTCAGGTTTGGCGTGGGCGCGCGCGTCTGGATTTCAGAGCTGACACAGCGCGACGGCATTGACGTAACCGCAGCTCTCTTCAGCGAATCACAGGCTCGCGCACTGGTTGCTGTGCCGCGCGAAGAGAACGTTAAGTTTCAAGGGCTGTGCAACGGTCGCGGCGTTAGTGTGCTACGCATCGGTGTGACCGACGGCACGGGTAAAAACGCTGTTTTGGAGGTGCAGGATCAGTTCACCATCCCGCTTACCGAACTGAAAAACACGCACTCACGCACTCTGCCCACACAGTTTGGATCGCTAGTGGGTGAATAAGCCCGGCGGTAGCTCGCCACTGGGCTTGCGATAATTTCGCGCGGCGCAAACCCACGGTAAGAACGCACACAGCTCGCTGCGCGCCAATCCGCGCTGCAATGGTGCGCGCAAGCCCGCAGGGTAAGTCCGCCGCTAGCTGGTCGCTAAAATATCGTTTACTTTAGCGACCACAAGCCTGTTAATCTCTGCAATTGGTGCTGTTGCGTCAACAAGCAGATACCGCTCAGGTGCTTTTGTTGCAAGCCGCCTAAAAGTTTCTGCCACCGACGTGTGAAACGCTAGTGTTTCACACTCGATGCGATCCTCTGCCTCTTCACGATGTGCAATGCGCTCACCGCGCAGCGCCGGATCAAAATCAAGCAGCACGGTTAAATCCGGGGTTGTGCCTTCTGTAACCGCCGCGCTAAGCTCGTAAATCCACTCTTCTGAAAGACCTCGTGCGCCCGCCTGATAGGCAATTGACGAGTCAATATAGCGATCCTGCAACACTATCGAGCCCGCAGCGAGCGCTGGCATGATCACCTCGGCGTAGTGCTGCGCGCGATCCGCCGCATACAGCAGTGCTTCTGCGCGAGGCGCAACATCAGACCCGTGCAAAAGCAATTCGCGGATGCGCGAGCCCAGAAGTGTGCCCCCCGGTTCGCGCGTGCAAACTATCTGCTGCTGCGGCAGCTGCTCCCGCAGAGAGTTCGCCAGCAAGCGCAGCTGCGTGCTTTTACCCGCGCCATCACAGCCCTCAAAAACTACAAACAGCCCGCTATGAGATCGCATAGTTTGTGCTACTCGCCCCGCTCGACGGCTAGTCTTGCTTCGCGATTGGCTTTGCGCGTCTCCGCTGCTTTTTTTGCAGCGGCTGAACGAACCTGATCCACCTCTTTTTTAGCTGCCGCTCTTTTAACTGCCGCTTTCCTCGCTGGCGCTTTTGTGCCCCATTTTTTCGCCGAACCTTTCGCCCGTTTAGCAGCGAGCAAATCAACAACTTGCTCGTATGTGAGCTCTGGTATGCCTTCGCCGCGTGGCACTGTCACATTGGTTGACCCGTCGGTTATATACGGTCCGAAACGACCGTCTCTAACAACAATCGGTCTTCCGGTTACCGGATCAACATCAAAAACGCGCAGCGGCCCTGTCACTTTGCGTTTACCGTATTTAGGAGAGGCAAACAGTGCCTGCGCACCCTTAACGTCAATGCTGAAAATCTCAGCCTCGCTGCTCAGGCTGCGGGTTTCTATACCGCGCTTAATGTACGGCCCGTAGCGTCCGTTTTGTGCGTATATCATTTCGTCACCGTGCTCGGTATCTACGCCCACTTCGCGCGGCAAACTCAGCAGTTTTATTGCGGTTTCAAGATCAACGGTTTCCGGATCCATAGTCTTAAACAGTGACGCAATCGGCAGTTTTTCGCCTTTGGGCAGCTCTTCGCCGTCTGCCAGCTGTTCTGCGACATACGCCCCAAAGCGACCCGTTTTGGCTATAACATTGCGCCCACTCGCAGGATTTACGCCCAGCACCCTGTCTGAGGCAGGTTCCGCGGCAGCAAGTTCGGTTGCTTTTTGCTCTGTTAGCTCATCGGGAGCGAGATCCGCCGGAATAGAAACCGCGCGCGGCTTCCGCTTGCCCGTGTTATCATCTCTCTCGCATTTTTCGTCTAGAACCTCAAGGTAAGGGCCGTACCTGCCGTTGCGCAGCGCAATATTTTTAGAGATCTGCACCGTGTTAATAGCGCGCGCATCGACCTCTCCAAGGTTGTCAACAACCCGCCGCAATCCGGGATGGGTGGCGGATCCAAAATAGAACTCGCGCAACCAGTTTTCGCGGTTTTTTGTGCCCGCAGCGATATCATCGAGATCCGCTTCCATCGTGGCGGTGAAATCATAGTCAACCAGCTCTGCAAAGTGGTTTTCGAGCAGCCGTATAACGCTAAACGCGATCCAGTTGGGAACAAGCGCGTTACCGTTTTTAGCAACGTAGCCGCGGTCTATGATCGTGGACATAATAGTCGCGTAGGTTGAGGGTCTGCCCACTCCCAACTCTTCCAGGCGTTTGGTGAGGCTCGCCTCGGTGTATCGCGCGGGCGGTGTCGTGTTGTGCTCTTTCACTTCAGCGCCAGTAATTTGCACAGCATCGCCAGCTTCAAGCAGCGGCAGGCGCTCCATTTTTTCCGCTCGCGATTTGTCATCGCGCCCTTCTTCGTAGGCGGCTAAGAACCCGGGGAAGGTGATTACCGTGCCGCTAACCTTGAACTCCAGCTGCGCGGATGTGCCCGACAAGCTGGCGGTGTCCGCGATTGTGATGGTGTCGGTGGATCCTGTAGCGTCTGCCATTTGGCTGGCCACGGTTCGCTTCCAGATGAGGTCGTAAAGCGCAAGTTCTGAACTGGTGAGCTGGCGTTTGAGGCTCTGCGGCTGCGCAAAAACCTCACCTGCGGGGCGGATCGCCTCGTGTGCCTCCTGCGCGCTCTTGTTCTTTTGCGCGTAAACTCGCGGCTGCGGAGCGACCGAGTTGCCGCCGTAGAGTTGCGCAGCGGCGGTTCTGGCGGCATTAACTGCCTGCGCAGAAAGGTTGCTCGAGTCAGTACGCATATAGGTTATATAGCCTTTTTCGTACAGCGACTGCGCAACCGACATTGCCTGCCACGAGCTGAGATTAAGCTTGCGTGATGCTTCCTGCTGCAGGGTTGAGGTTGTGAAAGGCGCGGCGGGGCGACGCCTATAAGGTTTTGTTTCACGATTAACAACCTGCGCCTGTTTTGCCAGAGTTGCTGCTATTTCTTGCGCGGCTTCCGCGTTTAAGATGTGAATTTCACCGACGTTTTTAGCTGATAGCTCGCCGTGTTCGTTAAAGTCTGCTCCCGTAGCAACTTTTTTACCGTTCACGGTGTTCAGTCTGGCAGAAAAATCGCTTTCGGCAGAGTTGAACTGTGCGGTCACGCTGCAATAATCAACGCTGATAAAGTCCATCCGCTCACGCTCACGGTCAACAACCAGCCTGGTTGCAACGGATTGCACCCGCCCAGCAGACAGTTTTGGTCCGACTTTCCGCCACAGCACGGGCGAAATATCGTAACCGTATAGCCTGTCAAGGATCCGTCGGGTT
This sequence comes from Canibacter zhuwentaonis, assembly GCF_018531145.1. GTDB lineage: Bacteria > Actinomycetota > Actinomycetes > Actinomycetales > Microbacteriaceae > Canibacter > Canibacter zhuwentaonis. The sequence continues at coordinate 20,814 of NZ_JAHDSZ010000010.1, forward strand.
TCTTGCGCGTCAACCAGGTTAGTATCTATTTCACGGGTGTTTGCGACCGCTTCATCAATTGCCTGTTTGGTGATCTCGTGAAAAACCATACGGCACACGGGAACTTTAGGTTTTAACACCTCGAGCAGATGCCACGCGATTGCTTCTCCCTCGCGGTCTTCGTCTGTTGCTAACCAAAGCTCGTCAGCGTCTTTTAGCGCTCGTTTCAACTGCGCTACGGTTTGTTTCTTGTTGTCGCTAACAACGTAATACGGCGCAAAATCATTTCCAACATCAACAGCAAACTTGCCCAGTTCGCCGTGCTTCAACTCTGCCGGTAATTCTGACGGTTCAGCAAGGTCACGGATATGCCCCACAGAAGCAACCACTTCGTACTCTTTGCCTAAAAATCCTCTGATAGTGCGGGCTTTTGTAGGTGACTCCACTATAACTAGTTTTTTTGAGGCTGCCATCTGGCTCCTTCTAACACTGTGTGTAAACATTTAATCTCTCCGATTAAAGCAAAACTTGCATAATCTATTACCGAGATTAGCTACACGATTCTGTCACATAATAACCAATTGAACACTATAACACTAAAAGTTTTTAATCTTTACTCAAAAACTCTTAAACCTCTCCCTAATAGTAATCATAATATCCCACGATCCTTGATATCCCACACGCCTTTACTCGCTCCCCGCCCGCGCTCGCGCAACAAGCGCAAAACCCGCAAACTGCGCGGCACACTCAACCTGCACGGTTGTTGCGGCGAGCTCACACTGTGTCAGTGCGGCTCCGTGTGCGGCGGCAACATCAGACGCAATCCGGCATGGCGGATCCCCACGCAGTCCGAATAACGCATCCGCCGCGGCAAGCGCAGCATTATCAGCGGCAGCTGTGACCGTGTGCTGTTTCTGCACCGCCGCGCTAACTCCCAGCACGGCTGCGCCGACCGCCAGTGTTACGGCTATTAACACCGACATTAGAAAACTCATTTACTCACCTCATTAATACCCCTCAAACAAAACACAATCACGCCCGCACAGTGTGTTGCAACGCTCTCTGCTGCTCACACAAACGCCAGCCCACTCGCACAACCACCCCAATTGCATTACCCCCTCCCTTACTCATTAGGTCACGTCCGTTTTTGCCGCGCAGCTGCGCGCCTCAATCGCAAACGCTCTTAACACCGTAGTGTTTTTATGCGTGCGCAGAGTGACGCAGTGCAGCGCTGCATCCGCTGCCACCGCCCGATATTCAACGCCCTCGCCTAAATCGCCGCGATATTTTGCCGCTTGTGCAGTGTCTCCCCGGGCTTCGAGCCGCGCGATTTCAGCAGCGGCGGATATTAGTTTTATTTTCTGCGCGCTAACGGATAAGCCGCCAACAATCAGCGCGAGAGTAACCACCACAACGGGCAGCAGGATCGCAAATTCGGCGGTAACTCCCCCTTTTTCGCTCCGCACCAATTTCGCAATGGAAGTTAGTTCCATTTTTCCGTTGCGCGCGAACTTCGCAACTAAGGTTAATCCCGATTTTTTGCTCCACATTAGCCCTGCAATGGCGGTTACTCTGCGCAACACGAGAGCTACCCTGCGCTGTTGAGGGCGTTTTCTATTAGCCGCGTGAGAGCCGCACGAACTTCGCCGCTGCGCATAATAACAACGAGAAGACCCGCAAAAGCAACGGCTGCGATAATCACAATTGCGTACTCAGCCGTCACTCCGCCGCGTTCTGAGCTCAGCAGTTGTTGCGCTCTGTGCAAACGCCTGCACCGCTCTTTGTAGCTTGTGCGCCCGCGCATTAGATTTACAAACAGCAAATACCTGCGCGCATTCGCAACATAAAATCGGTGCAACCATAAATATAAATAAACGTCTAAAAATCTAAACCCCGAATACGAGACCGAGTTAGATTTATTACGCGGTTGCGCACAAGCTGAGATCCGCTCACGGATGCTATTTAGTGTGAACATTTTTACTCCTGTTCTAGTATGTGAGACTTCAATTATCACGGCGTTGCAGGGGTGCACCGCCTAAAAATCAGATACCTGTTGATAACCGCGCAGCTGCTCGTTTTACAGGGGCTGTGGATAACGTTTTAATCCGCAACCACCCGCGGTTTAATCCCCAACCCCCTGCAACATCGCAACAACAAGCGGAATCACACCCGTTAAAATAAACGCTGGAAGCACACAGCACGCTAACGGCAAAAGCGCTTTTGTGCCCAGTTTTTCCGCCGCGGTCTCTAGTTTTTCGAGCTGCTTGCGACGAGCTTCAAGCGCCACCTCCTGCAGCGCCGTGTTAAAACCGGCTCCCGCGTAACGCATTTTTGCCAGCACCGAATCAACAGACCCGTCCGCAGCAAGCTCGTCCGTGTTCAACCACTCTGCATTGTTGCTGCAGATTGCATCCGCCACCAGTTTTTTAGCCTGTGCCGCGGCAAAACCCCCGCACATAGCAAGGGCGACCAGCTCGCTCTCGTAACCGGCAAGGCTCTCCAGCCGCGCAACCTGCGCAGTCATGCGCCGCAACCACAGAACACCAACAAGCATCAAACAGGCGGCGGCAAACAGCAGCAATACGCCGTATCCGCGCAGCAGCACGCGGAGCGGATCAAACCCAACCAGGTAGCCCATCGCAACGCCAAACAACGGCAGCGCTGCAACCAAAGCCATGCTAGCTTTAATACCGCTGAGCAGCACCCGTCTGCGTTTGCGAGCTTCTAGCAGGGCGTCAAACGCACGCGCCAGGCTTTGCAACCCCCACGCATAGGGAGCGCCCGTTGTGATGGCAATATCTTGCACAACTCGCAAAACGCTCGCCGCACGGCTGTTTTGCTCTAGTGAAACGGCAGCCGAGGCTGCAACCCCTGCGCGCAGGCAAGCCGCCGCGCTCTGCAATTCCTGTTTGTATTGTGCAAGTTCGGCGTCGAATTTGCTTTCGCTATCACCCGGCATAATCGCGGCTATTTTGGACAGATAGCGCGCTTTCATGATCTAACAAGCTGTGTTTCTGTGTTCTCAAGCCAGGTGTCGTTAACCCCCGCGAATCCAGTGGTTGATATTTTCTCGTACCCCGCCGCGTCCGATACAGAAAAGCTTGTGCCGCCCGCAGGTCCGCCATCCACAACCGCGGACGCGTCGCTAACCGCACCCGCAACCCCCGCATCAACGCTAATCTGCAGCTCACCGTTTGCGCCTAGCCGCGGCGCACCCAGCTGCGCAATCCGCAATTGCCCGTTACCATTGCGCCGCAACTGCACAACCAGATGCACCGCCGCAACAACCTGTTTTGCAAGCGCCACCGCACCCATTCCAGCGAGCGCTCCAAGCGCCTCCAGGCGCGCAGGAAGCTCACCCAGCCCGGAACAGTGCACAGTGCTCATTCCACCGCTGTGACCGGTGTTAAGCGCGTTTAACATAGTGGCAAGCTCCGCACCACGGCACTCGCCAAGCACTAGCCTGTCGGGTCGCATCCGCAACGCCTGTTTCAAAAGTTCATCAAGGCTCACCGCTCCCCCCGCCTCGCTGTTTGCAGCGCGCGATTCAAGCGCCACATGGTGCGGATGCTCTAGCACAATTTCGGTGACATCCTCGATTGTGATAATCCGCTGATTCGCTTCAGCCGCATCCAGCAGCGCCCGCAAAAGCGTTGTTTTGCCCGTTGCGGTCCCGCCGCTAATCAGAATATTACGCCGCGCAGACACAGCAGCGAGTAGCTGCCGCGCAACTTGCTCACTGCACGTTCCGTTATGCACCAGGTCACGCAGTGCTAGGCGCTGCAGGTTTGGCACGCGGATCGAAATCGCCGCCCCGTGCACCGCTATCGGTGCCAGCACCGCGTGCACTCGAATTCCCGCGCCAAGCCGCACATCTTGCGCCGGGTGCAGCTCATCAAGCTGACGCCCGCCCGCTACAATCAGTCCGCAAGCAAACTCGCGTAGCTCGCGCGCATGGCGGATCGGCGGAGTGAAGCTCTGCATTGCGCCGTCAATATCTGCCCACAACTGCACTCGCTCACCCCGACTCTGGACGAAAATGTCGCGCACTCCCGGCCTGTCAAGCAGGGGCAGCAGCCACGAAAACGCCCTTTTTTGGTGCAACAGAAGCGTCTCGCTGATCACCGTCAGAGGCGGCAGGTTTTGCGCAGCACCGCGCACATTCACGCCCGTACTCCCGCGCGCTCTTGAAGCCGGTGCGCCAGCACTCGGCACGCCAACGGCGCTCAGCAAACTCCCGTGCACGCTCCCGCGCGTGCTTGAGTCCGGCGATCCCGCGCCCGCAAAGCTCACAGCACCCGGCACGCCCACGCCAAAAGCGCCCGGCATAAACTCCGCTGCGGGCATAAAGGCAGATTCTAGCTGCGGCGGCATAAAAGCATTAAGCGGCGGCGATGCGCCGCTGGTTTGCCGATCAAGCGATAGCGCGTGTTTTTTCGTAAAAAATTTCATGCAATAATTTTTAGCTGCCACTGACGCTATCGAGTCTAAAACCGTGAAACCTGTGCAAAACCTGGCTTATCTCAATCTGTCGAAAACGTAATTAACCGCACCAGAGAAAACCCGCGTACAGCAACCGCGCTCAACCCCAAAATCCGCGCACCCAAAGCCAGCACAACACAAACGCCACAACCCGTAAAAACAACCCTTAACAGAGCCACACGCTCAACAGATCCGCTAAAAATCAGCCCGGAAACAATAACAGAGCCGCGCACCCAACAGGATACGCAGCTCTTAGCACGTAGTTTATTCCGCTATTTCAAAAACAAATTCCGCCTCAACGGGAACATCAAGCGGCAGCACAGCAACGCCCACGGCAGAGCGCACGTGAACGCCGCTCTCGCCGAAGATTTTACCCAGCAGCAGCGATGCGCCGTTAGCAACAAGCGCCTGATCCGTGAACTCAGGGTCAGAAGCAACAAAAACGGTTACTTTAACAACCCTTTTAATCTTGTCGAGCGAACCCACAACACCCTGCACTGCCGCGAGCGCGTTCAGAGTGCAAACCTCAACAAGCTTTTGCGCCTGCGCGAGCGAAACAAACCCTGCTTCGTTGGTGTTTTTAACCTTTCCGCATCCCGCAACTTTACCCTCAACCAGCGGAATCTGTCCGCTGGTGTAAACAAAGTTACCAACCTGAGTTGCTGGCACATAAGCCGCGACCGGAGCTGCGATCTCGGGCACGGTGTAGCCGAGCTCTGCGATTTTTTCTGCAATAGTTGACACTGTTATTTTGCCTTTCGTTTTAGATATGCCACGTTGCCGCCAGCTGGACCGGTGATTATCTGCACCAGTTCCCAGCCTTGCGCACCCCAATTATTGAGAATTTGAGCCTCGTTGTGCAACAGCAGCGGGGTTACAAAGTACTCCCATTTAGCGTGCGCCAGCGTCGCAGTTGTTTCCGCCGCTGCTGTTGCTGCGGATGTTCCTGCACACGTTCCTGTAACCACAGCCGCATCAAAGTCAGTTCCCGTGGCAGCTACCGCGCAGTTGCCTGCCGCGTCCGCAGCATCCGCCGTTACTGCGCACATTCCCATAGCATCCGCTGCTGTTTTTGAACCGTTATTCACCGTGTTCATTCGCCTCTTTTCTGTGTGATTTGAGATCTCTAAAAATTGTACTGTTAAACACCTTTCAGAGTTTTGGCATATGCTAATTTTATGAGTTCTATATCAAAAACGCCCCGCAAGGTTTACAGTTTTAAACCGCGCACCCCAGGCGGACGCATTGGTGCACTAATCGGCGCAGCCGTGATGAGCGTTATTGCGGGCGTGTTGCTAACTGTGGCGGTTACCCCGGTGGTGGCTCTGAGCGGCGCTACCGCATCCACCGCGATCTCACTTTTTGAGAACCTGCCCGGCTACATCGACCCGGGCAGACTGTCGCGCCCGTCAGAAATATACGCCAAGGGCAAAAACAATGAAGAGGTGCTGATCGCCCGTTTTTACGCGCAAAACCGGCAGCTGGTGAAGTGGAATCAGATTGCGCAGTCGGTGAAAGACGCCGCAGTCTCTGAGGAAGATCCGCGCTTTTACACCCACGGCGGCGTTGACGTGCTGGCCGCAGCCCGTGCGGTTGCGCAAAAAGTCACCCGCAGCGGGCACTCCGGCGCGTCAACAATTACAATGCAGTATGTGCGCAACGTACTGGTGCAAGAAGCTGAACTGATCGCCGACAAAGAAGAGCGCGAGAAGGCGTACGTCAACGCCACCCGCGAAGATATAGACCGCAAACTCAAAGAAATGAGGCTGGCTATTTCAATCGAAAAACGCTATTCCAAAGACGATATTTTGTTAGGCTATCTCAACATTGCTAACTATGGCGGGCGGATCTACGGAATCCAGGCCGCAGCGCACGCCTACTACAGTAAAAACGCTGATGAGCTCAGCATTGCCGAGGCCGCCAGCCTGGTTGGCATAGTGAACTCGCCGGCGACTTTGAACCTGCGCAACCCTGACAACTACGAGGCAAACGAAAAACGCCGCAACAGAATTATCGGATCGATGCTGCGCGAGGGCAGAATTACTCAGGAACAGCACGACGAGGCGATCGCAACCCCCGTTGAGCCGAAGCTATCAGACACCACAGCAGGGTGCTCCATGGCTGAAAACCGCAAACTCGGTCACTTCTGCGACTACATCGTGAACTACCTGCGCAATGACTCCCGATTTGGCGATACTCCAGAAGAACGCTGGTTTCGCCTCCAAAACGGCGGCTTTAAGATTATGAGCACAATCGACCTTGACCTGCAGCAGGCGGCAACAGACGGTATGGCAGAGTATATGCCAGCAACGCGACCCGGAATCGACTACGGCGGTGCGGCGGTGTCGGTATCCACTAAAACGGGTGAAGTGCTCGCCATGACTCAAAACCGGCCGTTCAGCGATGTGCCAGAGTTTGTCGAGGAGCACCCCGAGTACACGAGCATTAACTACAACACCGACTACGAGTACGGCGGATCGCACGGCTTCCAGTACGGCTCGGTTGCAAAAGCGTTCACCATGGCTGAGTGGCTCAACAGCGGGCACAACATCCGCGAGCGCGTGAACGTTGGCGGTCGCACCGTGAACTTCTCAAGTTTCCGAGCCAGCTGCCTGCCTAACGGCGTCTACGGCGGCGGATCATTTACCTTCCGCAACCACAACCTCGCCTCGGGAGTGAACACTGTGCTGCACGCGATGGACAACTCGCTCAACGGCGGTTTCGTCTCGATGGCACAGAAACTTGATCTGTGCAAAATCTTTGACGTGCAAAAAGCGATGGGCGTGCATCGCGCGGCCGCGCAGAACACAGAACCCAGCCTGTCAAACTACGGCACAAAAAATCTCACGATCGTGCCCGCGGGCGTTTTTAACGGCAACGATGAGGTGTCTCCGCTCACAATGGCAACCGCGTACGCCGGATTCGCCAACAACGGTAAAGTGTGCAAGCCCTCCCCGATCGCGTCAATACACGATTTTGAAGGCAAAGAGGTTGCGTTCACCAAAGCCAGCTGCAAACAGGCCATCCCCGAAAACGTTGCGCACGGAGTGCTCTACACGCTCGAGCACTACATCACCTCGGGTATTGGCGGGTTCGGTCGCGGCAACACCGGAGTGCCACGCTACGGCAAAACGGGAACAACAGACAACAACAAAGACAACTGGTGGGTTGGCGGATCAACCGAGGTTGCAACCGCTGTGTGGCACGGTAACGTGACGGGTAACACCGACCTGATGGACCTTGGAATCTACCGCAACTCAGGCAAAGTCTGGCGCGATATTATGAACTCTGCCGATCGCAAGTACAAAGGCGAGGCGTTTCCGCGCCCGAGCGAAAGCACCCTGCAGCCACGCCAACAGCAGGTTCCTGACATCACAGGTCAGCAGTTTGAAGAGGCAAAGCACGTGCTGGAGGCCGCTGGCTTTATCGTAGAGCAGGCTGGCTCTGAGCACTCTGACAAGCCAGAGGGTCAGGTTTTGCGCATGGAGTCAGACGGCGACACCGTACGCCTAATAGTTTCAAACGGTATTCCGGGCACGCCTAGGCTGCCCGGTGAGCTAACAGGGATTAGCGCGCAGGAGGCGGCTAACAGGCTCGGCGCGGCTGGTTACTATGACGTTGTGATGCAGTGTTCGAGTGGCGGAAGCCCGCACCCGCGCCGCGAAGTTACCTCGGTGTCGCCCGCTCCGGGAACAGAGGCAAACCACAACACCAGAATTACCCTCACGATTAAGTGTAGGTAACCGACCGGGTGGGTGGTGTGCCCAAGCGCCACCACCCTTCCTCCCACTCCCAAGAACCACTCCGCACAAAGGATGAAATAAGTGGCTAAAAACACCCTCACCAGTTTTCGTAACGCGGCAATTATTGCAGGCGTGGCGAGCGCATCCGCACTCGCCTGGGGCATCCTGGTAGAGCGCCACCTGTACACGCTGCGACACGAGTCGCTGCCGCTGTTGGAGACGGGCAAAAAACCCGTGAATGTGCTGCACCTGTCAGATTTTCACCTGGCACCGTGGCAGGAAAGGAAAATCGCGTGGCTGAAATCATTGGCAGAGCTTAACCCCGACGCTGTTGTGCTCACCGGAGATCTGCTCGGACACCGCGACGCTTTAGCTGCGCTGCTGGAGGCGCTGCTGCCGCTCGCCGAAACTAACGCAAAAATATTTTTTACAAACGGATCGAACGACTATTTTGGCCCGGTAGCAAAAAATCCGCTGCAATACCTGCTGCGCGCCAGCAACGCTAGTGGTAAGCGCTCAAAACACCCCAGTGTGTCGCTTTATAATGAGCGGCTAATGCTCCAGCTTAAAAACGGTTTGGGTGCAATCGACCTCAACAACAGCGCAAAGCAGGTCACGATTAAAGACTCTACAATGCTCTGGTTTGGGCTCAACGACGCTCATCTTAAATACGATGACCCGGCAAAAATGCACGCCGCAATCGCTGCCGAGCGGGGCGCAGCAGCCAGCGCCGAGTCGGGCATCAAAAACAACACCGAACAGAGCACTGCAAACGGCGGCGAACAAAACACCCAAAACAGCACTGTGCCGCTGAGTCTGGGTGTCACACACGCACCGTACATAAAAACGCTGAACACCCTCACGGATGCTGGCGCAGAACTGATTTTTGCCGGGCACACACACGGCGGACAAGTGCGCGTGCCGTTCGTGGGAGCACTCACCTCAAATTCCGATCTACCGCTGCCACAGGCGCGCGGGCTCTCCTCCTGGCACACCGCAGACAAACACTCGTTCTTGCACGTTAGCGCCGGAATTGGGCACTCGATTTATGCGCCCATCAGGTTTGCCTGTCCGCCAGAAGCAACGCTACTCAGGCTAGAGCCTAAATAAGCGCGGCTCAACCGGCGAGCTGTTCAGATCGCAACCGGCAAACAACTATGCTCGCAGCTGCCGGGCAACAATTTCCGCCAATTGCACCGCGTTCAGAGCTGCACCCTTGCGCAGGTTGTCGTTCGCAATAAAAAACACCAGCCCTTTGCCATCGGGAACGCTCTGATCATGCCGCACACGCCCCACAAAGCTCGGGTTTTTACCGGCGGCATCCCGCGGATTAGGCATATCGCACAGCTCAACCCCGGGCGCTTTTGCGAGCAGCTCCTGCGCTTCCGCCACATCAACCGTGCGCTCAAACTCAGCGTGCACCACCAGGGAATGCCCTGTAAACACGGGAACTCGCACACAGGTTCCCGCAACTAACAGCTCTGGAATCTCAAGGATCTTGCGGCTCTCATTGCGTAGTTTCTGCTCCTCATCGGTCTCAAGCGACCCATCATCAACGAATCCGCCCGCAACCGGCACAACATTTGCGGCAATAGCGGCCGCATACACCTCGGGCTGCGCGTGCGGTATCGCCTGCCCGTCGCGCACAAGATCAGCTATTCTGCCGCTCTTCACAAGCTCCGTCAGCTGCCCGGCAAGCTCCGCCACCCCGTGCACTCCCGAGCCTGAGGTTGCCTGATAGGTGGCTATTTTAAGCCGCGTCAGCCCGTATGCGTCGTGCAAAACTCGCAGCGGCGGCATGGCCGCCATCGTCGTGCAGTTTGGGTTGGCGATAATGCCTTTTTTTGCGCCCGCTATCGCATACGGGTTAACTTCGCTCACAACCAGCGGCACCTCGGGATCCAGCCGCCAATGGCTTGAATTATCGATCACAACAGCTCCCGCGGCGGTAAACTTTGGTGCGTAGCTGGCGGATGTCGCTCCCCCGGCAGAAAACAGCGCAATATCAATGCCGTTAAGATCTGCTGTTGCAAGATCTTCAACGGTAACTTCCGCGCCCCGATAAATAACAGTTTTGCCCGCCGAACGCGCGCTCGCGAAACACCGCACACTGTCGGCATTCACTTCGCTCTGCGCGAGAAAATCAAGCATCACCGCGCCAACCTGCCCGGTTGCGCCAACAACTGCAACGGTTATTTTTCTAGTCATTGTAAAATTTTCCTGGTGTATTAGTTTGTACGTATTTTATCGACCGCTGCCAGCGTAAACGGTTGCCGCTTCTGCCGCGTCAAGCTCAAGCGCTGTGTGCAGCACCTGCTGGGCGCGGGCTGCCACATCCGCTCTGGTCACAACAGAAATGCGGATCTCGCTGGTTGAAATCATCTCAATATTGATCCCGGCCTCGTAGAGGGTGTTGAACAGCAACGCGGACAGTTCGGTGCTGGTGCGCATACCGGCACCAACAACCGCTATTTTCGCAATTTGGTCGTCGTACTGCAGCGACTCGAAGCCGATGCTCACTTCCGCTGCCTGCAGCGCGGCAACAACCTTTTTGCCCTCGCTTATTGGAACGGTAAAGCTAATATCGGTGCGGCGCGAACCGGCCGCCGAAACGTTTTGCACGATCATATCAACGTGCGCTTTTGTTGTGGCAACAATCCCGAAAATTTGCGCCGCGCGGCCGGGTGCATCTGGCACGCCAACAACTGTGATTTTAGCGTCGTTCATTTCGGCGGCAATGCCGCTAATAATTGGCTGTTCCATATCCGCTATCTCCTCTGGAATCTCCCTGTTTGGATCGTAAACTAAAGTGCCTGGGGTGTTAGAAAACGACGAGCGTACGTGCAATTTAACCCCGTGCCGACGCGCGAACTCAACCGCTCGCAGGTGCAGAACTTTTGCGCCGCTCGCTGCCAGCTCGAGCATTTCTTCGCAGGTGATCGCATCGAGTTTACGTGCCAGCGGCACAACTCGCGGATCCGCCGTAAAAATACCGTCAACATCGGTGTAAATCTCGCACCAGTTGGCGTTTAGCGCGGTGGCCAGCGCGACTGCGGTGGTGTCTGATCCGCCGCGCCCGAGCGTTGTGATGTTGCCGGTACCGGTTGCGAACCCCTGAAATCCGGCGACGATCGCGATCGCTCCCGCGTCGAGCGCCGCTTTTACGCGCCACGGCTCGATCGCCACGATTTTCGCCGCCCCGTGCGTCGCGTCGGTGAGCATCCCTGCCTGGCTGCCGGTGAAGGAAATGGCGTCAGCTCCCATGCTTTTAATCGCCATCGCCAGCAGCGCCATCGAGATTCGTTCGCCCGCTGTTAGCAGCATATCCAGCTCGCGCGGCTCTTGAATGGGGGTAATCTGATCGGCGAGATCTAGCAGCTCATCGGTGGTATCGCCCATTGCGCTCACAACAACAGCAACGTTATTGCCGGCTTTGCGCGCAGCCACGATTCGTTTTGCAATGCGTTTAATACTGGCGGCATCCGCGACCGATGAACCCCCGTACTTCTGCACTATTAGCGCCATAAATTCCCCCTGTTAAAAACCTATCTGTCTATCCTAGCGCGCTGCATTCCTACGGTCGCAACATATATAACGGATTTCACAGCCCCGGTGTAATTCGACCCCGGGCGATTTTCAGCTCGCGCAGCTCCGGGTCGGTGCGCAAAACACGACGCTCCCACTAAGCCTTCGCGGGGGCATCCGCGAAAATCCCGCGCCACCGCACAACACGCCGCCGCACACATCCTTTGCCCACGCATAAGAACCCAGCTAAACCGCAAAACACCCGCGCAAAACCTCGCATTACAGCTGTTTGCGCCCTTCAAAAGCACGCCCGAGGGTGATTTCGTCGGCAAACTCAAGATCGCCGCCAACGGGCAAGCCAGACGCGAGCCGACTCACTCTCACGTCTATTGCGTGTAGCGTTCGAGAGAGGTAAGCGGCGGTGGCCTCGCCCTCAATATTTGGGTCCGTTGCAATAATCACTTCTTGCACGGTGTTGCCGCTAAGCCGCTGCATTAGCGCGGCTATGCTGAGCTGATCTGGCCCGATGCCGTCAATCGGGCTGATCGCGCCGCCCAAAACATGATATTTGCCGTTAAACTGGCGAGTGCGCTCGATTGCGATAACGTCTTTTGGCTCTTCAACAACACAAATTGTGCTGTTTTCGCGACGCGGATCGCTGCATATCGTACAGGTTTGCTGCTCGCTCACGTTGCCGCAAACGTCGCAGAACTTAATCCGCTCGCGCACTTCGCCCAGAATCTGCGCCAACCGGCTCGGGTCGTAGCTCTGTTTCTGCAAAATGTGAAAGGTTATTCGCTGCGCCGATTTTGGACCGATCCCGGGCAGCCTGCCGAACTCGTCAACAAGCTCTTGAATTATTCCCTCGTACACTGTTTTTATCCGCCCTAATTCTGATCCATGCTGAATCCATAACCCTCACTAGCGCCGCCGTACGCCTGCTCGTCGGTTTCTGCGGACGCATTCTCGCTGGGACGCTCAAAGGGTCCCTCTGATATTACCTTCGCCGCGGGAAACACGTTCTGCACAACACTGTCACCGTAGCGCTCAACCTCTGGAAGCTGATTTTGGAGCGGCGCATCCTGCGCAGGCGCGGTCTGCGCAGCCGGTGCTGGTTGCTGCGGGGGTTGCACACTAGCTAAGGTTTGTGAGGCGTGAGCGCCTCCGCTCACTGCGGGCGATGTGCTCTCTGGCGTTACCGCAGAGCACGACTCGTTTTGCGGCGGAGACGCCCCCTGAAATACTGGTGATCCCGGAGAAGTCGGCGCGTTTTGCGGCGCAGGAGAGCCCGATCCGCCCATCGACTGCTGCGGCACAGGAACGTTTTCAGCAGCTTGCCGGGCTTGTCTGTGCAATTCTTGCTGGTGCTCAAACTGCGCGTCGGTGATCTGTTGTGCCTTGTAGCGAATCTGCACACCAAGCACCTCTTGCAAAACTTCTCGCACAGAAGCTGCTCCGTGCTGTTTAAAGCGGTCAAGGTCGCTGTCGCTGCGCACGCCAACGCTGAACAACGCGCCATCAAGCTTAAGCGGCACAATCAACAAGCTCGCCTGCAGGGCAAGCGCGTTTTCTTGAATTTCGCCGAGCAGTTCTTGCCAAAGTTCCTGCATTTCATCGCCCGCTATAGTTTGGTTTTGGAGGACTGACGCGGTGTTTTGCATGGCGTCTGAGACCTTACCCGGCAGCTGCCCACTATCTTGCGCACCCGCTGGAGTACCGCCAGATAGCTGCTCACCATCTTGCACGCCCGCTGGAACACCGCCGGGAATCTGCCCCGACACCGGCACAGTAGTGCCATGCGTCTCACCCGAGTTTACGCGCTGAGGCGCGGACGGCACACGCTGCGCGGTCTGTGCTACAGGAAGTACACTCTGAGCACTCTGCACGCCAGGCTGCACAGAAGCTGCCGGAGCGGGAGAGTCCGCTAAAAATTTGGTTGAGGGCGCGGATGTTTCAACATTATGAATCTGCTTTCGCAAGAAATCTTTAATCTCGCTAATAGACACCTGATTCTGCGGCTTTTGCTCACCTGCCGTCTCGTTTTGCACCGCACCGAACTGCGCAGGCACACCAGACTGCTCGGGCGCATCAGACTGAACGGTCGCATCAGCACCCCGCACAGGCTTCACCCCAATCACAACAAGCGCTTGCGCCATCATCAGCTCCAACTGCAGCTGTGGCGCAGTTGCACCGCCCATGCTGTTGAGCGTATCGTTCACAATAAGCGCAACCTGCGACAGCTTCCCCTGCGCAAACAACCGCGCCTGCGCACGCATTTCAGGCACAGCACCCTGTGGCAAATCCCTAAAAACACTTTGCGCGCCATGCTCATCAGTCGCCGCAACAACGATTAAATCACGCATACGCAAAAGCAAATCCTCGGTAAACCGGCGCGGATCCTGCCCAGCCTGCACAACCTGCTCAACCATCGCAAACACCCGCCCGCTATCGCCCGCGGCAAGCGCGGCAATAACCTCAGTAATCAACTCCGCACTGGTAAACCCGAGCAGCGCGGTAGCCAACTGCAAAGTTACGCGCCGCTCAGCAGACCCCGCTATCAGCTGATCTAAAATTGACAGCGTGTCTCGCGCCGATCCGCCGCCAGCACGCACGAGCAGAGGCAGCACCCCGGCTTCGAGCGCCACCGACTCGCTCTCACACAAAGCGCTCACGTAATCAGCGAGCATCCCCGGCGCTATCAGCCTAAACGGATAGTGGTGGGTGCGCGATTTAATAGTGCCCAAAACCTTCTCGGGCTCGGTTGTGGCAAAAATAAACTTCAGATACTCCGGCGGCTCCTCAACAATCTTCAAAAGCGCATTAAATCCGTGCGTTGTCACCATGTGCGCTTCATCGATAATAAAAATCTTGTAACGATCCCGCACCGGAGCAAAATTAGCGCGCTCCCGCAAATCACGCGCGTCTTCAACGCCGCCGTGGCTCGCAGCATCTATCTCAACAACGTCCATCGATCCGCCGCCATTGCGCCCCAGCTCAACACAGCTCGCGCACTCTCCGCACGGCGTGTCCGTCGGGCCCTGTGCACAGTTCAGGCAGCGCGCCAGCACCCGCGCCGATGTTGTTTTACCGCACCCGCGCGGGCCGCTAAACAGGTAGGCGTGCCCGATTCTGTTACTGCGCAGCGCTGTTACCAGCGGCTCGGTAACGTGCGTTTGCCCAATCATTTCGGCGAACGTTTCGGGACGGTATCTGCGGTATAAAGCTATTGCCATAGCATATATCCTACTGGCTGCGATATAAGCCCGCACTAAGCTATAAGCGCTTGTGAATAATTCACACCCAATTTAATGTTTCACCCAATATTATTAGGTATGTGTCAGCTAGAATATATATCACCTCAATAGAAGGCAACTCGGGCAAAAGCTCGGTTGCCCTCGGCGTTGTTGATACGCTGCTCTCGGAAGCTCCCAAGGTCGGAGTTTTCCGCCCGCTCGTGCGCACTCACAAGGAGCGCGATAGAATCCTCACAATGCTGCTCAAACACTCACGCTCACAGCTACCCTACGAGGACTGCGTCGGGGTGACATACGAGAAAGCGCACCAGAATCCGCGCCAGGCGTTAAGCACGATCGTTGAGAAATTCAAGCGGCTCGAAGCAAAATGTGACGCCACGGTGATTGTTGGCAGTGATTTCAGCGACGTCGCATTCCCCACAGAACTAACTTTTAACGCCCAGATCGCCGCGAATCTCGACGCCCCGGTGCTGCTCGTTTTGGGTGGGCGGATCAACCAGCGCTCAGAACAGCGCCTGGGTCAGCTAGCACCGCGCACCCCGCAGGAACTCGCGCAGGTAGCGGATCTCGCTCGCGGGCATCTATCGCAGACCCACGCCAGGCTGCTCGGGGTTATTGTAAACAGAACCGACCGTGAAAAACTGGACGAAACCGTATCCGCTATCCAAAAAGTGCTGCCGGAACACGTGCCCACGTGGGCTATCCCTGAAAACCAGCTGCTCGTGGCGCCCCCTGTCGCGGCGGTGCTGGAGTCCACCGGCGGCGAGCTGGTGCGCGGCAGTGTTGACCTGCTCGATCGCGAAGTGCTCGGGCTCGTTGTCGCGGGGATGTCGATGGAGCGCGTGCTACCCCGCCTGCAAGAGGGCGCGCTGCTGATTATCGCGGCGGATCGCTCAGAAACCCTGCTCGCGGTCACAATGGCGCACGAGGCAACGACTTTTCCCACAATCGCCGCAATTATTATTAACGGCGATTTCCCGCTCTCCAAAGACGTGTCGCGCCTGCTCGACGGCATCGACTCGAGCCTCCCTGTGATCCGCGTTAAAACCTCAACTTTTGATACCGTGCTGGGCGTGCTACGGGCGCGCGGCGTGATCTCGCAGGCGTCCCCACGCAAATTTGATATTGCGCTCTCGAGCTTTCACACACACGTTGATGCCGAGCTGCTGCGCAGCAGAATGCAGGTGGATCGCGGCACCGTGCGCACCCCGATTATGTTTGCTTACGAGCTGTTTGAACGCGCTAAGGAATCGGCTTCCCATATTGTGCTGCCGGAGGGGCAAGACGATCGCATTTTACGCGCGGCGAGCAGCATTTTGACGCGTAAAATCGCACAGCTCACAATTTTGGGCGAGCCAGGCAGCATCCGCAAGCGTGCCGCTGAGCTGGGTCTGCACATTGAAGATGCCACGATTATTAACCCGACAAAATCTGCGCTGCTACCGCAGTTCGCGAGCGAGTACGCGAAAATACGCAAGCACAAGGGCATCACCTACGATCAGGCACACGAAAGAATGCAGGATGTGAGCTATTTTGGCACGATGATGGTGCAGCTCGGGTTCGCCGACGGTATGGTTTCGGGTGCCGCGCACACAACAGCGCACACGATCAAGCCGAGTTTTGAGATTATTAAAACCAAGCCCGGGGTTTCTGTTGTTTCCAGTGTTTTCTTCATGGCACTGGCCGATCGCGTGCTTGTGTACGGCGATTGCGCGGTAAATCCCGACCCGAGCGCTGAGCAGCTTGCCGACATCGCGATTTCTTCGGCAGAAACTGCGGCGCAGTTCGGAGTGGATCCGCGAGTTGCGATGCTCTCGTACTCGACCGGCACATCCGGCTCGGGAGCGGATGTTGATAAGGTGCGCATTGCAACCGAACTGGCGCAGCAGCGTCGCCCAGATCTGCCCTTTGCCGGACCGATTCAGTATGATGCCGCCAGCGACCCGAACACCGGCAAGTCAAAGCTGCCCGGTTCGCGGGTTGCCGGGCGCGCCACGGTCTTTATTTTCCCCGATTTGAACACTGGAAATAACACGTATAAGGCGGTGCAGCGATCCGCCAACGCGGTTGCTGTGGGACCGGTTTTACAGGGGCTCAACAAGCCGGTTAACGATTTGTCGCGCGGCGCGACGGTCACCGACATTATTAACACGGTCGCAATCACCGCAGTGCAGGCGGGCATGAGCGCCGCCGAGCCTACCACGCCAACGGCAGGCACAGATGCGCACGACTAACCCGCATCAGCAACGGACAAGCAATGTCGGGCAGCCCAGCAACGACTCACCGCAAACGCGACTCCCCAATCCATCCCCGACAGCAAAGGCATAGTATGAGCACAGTTTTAGTTATTAACAGCGGATCCTCCTCCCTCAAATACCAGCTCGTAAACACGGTCGACGGCTCTAAAATCGCCGCCGGACTGGTCGAGCGGATCGGTCTGCCGGGCGCCAACATCGCACACGAGCAAAACGGTATCAAAACGCAGCACACCCGTGAAATACCAGATCACACATTCGCTTTTGCCGCTGTCACAAGGGTTTTTGCCGAGCAGCAGATGCCTTTTGAATCGCTGCAACTAACCGCCGTCGGGCATCGCGTTGTGCAGGGCGGTGAAAAGTTTATTGAGCCAACCCTGATCACCGACGAAGTTGAGCGGGCAATCGCCGAGCTCTCAGCGCTCGCGCCGCTGCACAACCCCGGGCAGCTTGCCGGAATCCGCGCGGCTCGCAAAGTTTTCCCCAAAACCGCCCACGTGGCAGTTTTTGATACCGCTTTTCACCAGTCAATGCCGCCGGCCGCCTACGAGTATGCACTCGATCAAAACACCGCCCGCCAATACAGCATTAGGCGCTACGGCTTCCACGGCACCTCGCACAGCTATGTTGCACGCCGCGCCGCAGAATTCTTAGGGCGTCCCGTATCCGATCTAAAACAGGTGGTTTTGCACCTGGGCAACGGTGCGAGCGCCTGCGCTGTGCAAGGCGGCACCTCGATCAACACCTCAATGGGGCTAACTCCCCTGCAGGGGCTGGTTATGGGCACGCGCACGGGCGATATTGACGCCTCTGTGGTGTTCCACCTGCACCGTACCGCTGGTATGAGCATCGACGAAATCGACACCCTGTTCAATAAACAGTCGGGACTTTTGGGGCTAAGCGGATCAGCGGATATGCGCGATGTCACCGCCGCCGCTGCCGCCGGTGACGCGCGCGCAACGCAGGCGCTTGCTGTCTATACGCACCGTATCAGGCACTATCTTGGCGCGTACGCTTTTGAGCTGGGCGGACTTGACACGGTTATTTTCACCGCCGGAGTTGGTGAAAACGTGCCGCAGATTCGCGCGGCTGTGTGCGCGGATCTGGCCGCGTACGGCATTGTGTTAGACAGCGCTCTAAACCAGCAGCGTTCGCGCAAAGTGCGCGAAATTAGCGCGGCTGAAAGCCGCGTACGCGTGCTGGTTGTGCCCACAGATGAAGAACTCGAAATAGCCCTGCAGGCGCAATCACTCGTGGCAAGCCTATAAAAAAAACTTGGCGCTGCGGTAAAAACGTCGCTAGTTGCAGCAGATAAACCGCCGCGAATAGTGGCGAATCAAGCCCACACCGTTTACCGCCGGCGTTCGCCACTAGCGGGTATTAAAAACTCCCCACGCACCCGCGAGAGCCCGGTTACCCTTGCTGCATTTCTGCCCTGGGGGAGTTAGCCAGGATCGCGCCGCGTGAGGAGCAACCTTAAGCATACCGCAAATCACAAAGCGTATGCAAACAGCGCTCTTAGACAGCTCTCGGCTAAAACCGCTATCGCTCCGCGCAGGCGATTTCAGCCGCTATAAGTTAGAAGCTGCTAATCAGCATAGTCGGGCGCATACGGCAGTTCAAAAAGCTCCTCGAGCGTTTTAATGCCTTTGTCGTGCATCCACTTTGCCCGATCCACTCCAACATAGCGCCAGTGCCACTCCTCAGCGGCAAAGCCGACAATATGCTGTAGATTCTCCTGATAGCGCAGAATGAACCCGTACTTATAAGCGTTTTCGCGTACCCATTTGCCCGCCGGAGTCGCCGCATACGCGCTGCCCAGGGCGCAGTTATTTTCCGGCTGATCGCCCATAATATCCATCGCATAACCGAGCTGATGCTCGCTGTGCCCGGGGCGCGCCACATAGGCCTCGCCCTGCGCAAGACCAAACTCGGCTACCTCGCGGTCGTACAGCCGCTTCTGCAGGCTGTAACTGCGGTATCCGGAGCATATAGTGAAGCCCGCGCCCGTTGCCTTGCGCACATCCTGATACATCTGGGAGGCAGCGGATGCGGCCACAGGCACAAGCATCTGCTCACCAGAGTGCGGCACGCCCTCTGGCTTCGCCAGTTTGGCCGGCACGTAATCTATGGGATTAACCGGGCGTAGTTTATTAACAACAACGCCAGGAGAAACCGGATTGTCAATCAGATTACGCCTTGCCTGCAGCGCAAAAGCAGATTCTAGCAGACGGTGGTGAAAATCATCAACAACCGCTGTCTGCTGCTCTCGCGCTATCTGCATTTCCTGAGCCCGTTTTGCTGCGGCGATTTGATTGCTTCTGCTCACGAGAAGAAACGTGAACAAAGCAAAAATCAGTAACAATCCAACAGCCAGAGCAAGTCTCGTGGCAAATAGTTTACGCTTCACTATTAACTACCTTAATTTATCTAATAATAATGATAACGATATTCTAACACCTGCGCAGCCGCTGTGTCAGGCGTATTTCACTAATACCGCTAGGAGGAAAAGTGCCCCAGATAGGAATCGAACCTACGACACCTTCTTTAGGAGAGAAGTGCTCTATCCACTGAGCTACTGGGGCATACAGCGCAGTTTTGCACCGTTTAAAACAAAGTGGGCAAACCCCCTATTCAAGATTTGCCCACCCGTTAAAACACACTAGATAGCGTTTATGTCAAGCGGAATACCAGGACCGAATGTTGTTGAAACAGCACCTTTCACAAGGTATTTACCCTTAGCCGAAGCTGGTTTTAGACGCACAATCTCTTCAAGAGCCGCGTTAATGTTATCGGTGAGCTGCTCGGCGCTAAACGACACCTTACCAACGATAAAGTGCACATTAGCGTGCTTATCAACACGGAATTCGATTTTACCACCCTTAATGTCGGTAACGGCTTTAGCCGCATCGGGTGTTACCGTGCCGGTTTTAGGGTTGGGCATCAGACCGCGCGGACCAAGCACCTTACCCAAACGGCCAACTTTACCCATCATGTCTGGGGTTGCAACCGCAGAGTCAAACGCTGTCCACCCTGCTGCAACCTTAGCGATAAGCTCGTCGCCACCAACCTCGTCAGCGCCAGCAGCAATTGCTGCCTCAGCTGCCGGACCGATAGCGAACACGATAACACGAGCGGTTTTACCCGTGCCGTGTGGCAGGCTAACGGTGCCACGCACCATCTGATCTGCCTTGCGCGGATCAACGCCGAGCTTCACGGCAACTTCAACAGTGCTGTTGGTTTTAGCAGAACCTGTTTCACGTGCCAGCGCAACAGCTTCTGCGGGGGTGTAAAACTTGCCGTCTTCAATCTTTGCGGCGGCGGCGCGATACGCTTTTGATTTCTGTGCCATAGTAATCGCTCCTACTCTACCGTAATACCCATTGAGCGAGCAGTGCCCGCAATAATCGACTCTGCCGCGTCAAGATCGTTAGCGTTCAGATCCGCCATTTTCTGCTCGGCAATCTGACGCACCTGATCGCGTGTCACCTTCGCAACTTTAACGGCGTGCGGGGTGGATGAGCCCTTCTGCACACCAGCTGCTTTTTTAATCAGCTCAGCTGCGGGTGGGGTTTTGAGCACAAACGTGAACGAGCGATCCTCGTAAACGCTGATTTCAACGGGCACAATGTTGCCGCGCTGTGATTCTGTTGCGGCGTTATAGGCCTTGCAGAACTCCATAATGTTAACGCCGTGCTGCCCCAGAGCCGGACCTACCGGAGGTGCTGGGTTAGCGGCACCAGCAGGAATCTGAAGCTTAATCAGACCCGTGACTTTCTTTTTCTTGACTGCCATTTTTTCCTTTCTAACGAGATCTGTAAGATCTCTCCCACTTGCAGACGTTCTGCAGTGGTTTAGCGCTTAAATAAGCGCAAGCCGTATAATTTTACTCAAGCTCGGCTGTAAATATCAAATAACAGCTTGCCGCGCCCGCTTATCCGCAAGCAAAGCCCGAAACTACTGCAAACGCACTATATAAGCGTAAGTATCAGGGTTTGAATCGCGCCAGCTGTTTTCAACCGTGTTGCCGCCGCTGTATCCGCCATGCACTGCTGTGTTGTTACCGGCGTAAATAGCAACGTGGAAACCCGGGGCAATCATAATATCACCCGGCTGTGCATCAGCGTGCGGCACAACAACGCCGTAGCGCAAGAATGCCATAATGCCGTGATCATAACCGCCCTGGTCTCTGCGAGTTGTGTACCCGATAGCCGCCAGCGCGTTCTGCACCATGTCGGTGCAATCCTGGCGCACTCCCAGCTGCGCACGAGCGGCAGCCAGCAGGGCTACGGACGCAGAACCGGCAGGAGCAGCATTTACCGCAGCGGCGATCCGCGCGCTCTGTTCAGCTGAGGAAAGACCGCGCGGAACTCCCGCATTACGAACCGGAGTTTGCGCCACCTGCGCCACAACGTCGAGCGAGTAAGCGCCAACCTCGGCGATATCAGAAACGCCATCCGCATAGGAAACAAAAAATTCTTGCACCGCACCGCGCTTAACAGAATACAACGCGCCCTCAGAGTTAGGTGTTACAGCGTGTGCGGGAATGGCAACCGTTGCCGCAAATAAGGAAACGAAGAACACTGCTGTTGCACGCCAACCAAGACCGCAAGCGCGCTTTTTGCGCGAAACCTGCTGGGTCAAAACAATTTCTGTGCTCGGAGAAAATATATTCACTATTTACTCTCTACTCGATTGCAAAAACGAATAACGGTTAAATAACCGTTCTGACAATCATAACCAAAATATATTAAAAGTCATAGCCCAACGCCCGCCCCGTAAATCGGAGGCAAACGATGTCGAATCTGAAAATCAGCTGAACGCACAACAGGCAGCGCCCGCTAAAACGCTATCTTAAGACGGCAAGCGCTGATCTGCGCAAGCAGTCACCGCTCCGCAGCAGCAAGCACTGCCCTGCAACGACAAGAGCTACTCCGCAATAGTATCCGTCAGCACAAACACATGAGCGGCCTCGTCCTTAGCCAGCAGCAGCACAATCTCAGATTTCAGCGCAGAAACCCGCACCCCCTCACTGCTAAGCTCGAATTCCACAGTCGCTCCGGGCATAATCTGCGCCTTTCTAAACTCGGTTAGCACCTCCGAATGCACCTGTAAAGGCTCTGCAAACCGATCCACCTGCGCCGCATACTTCAGCAAATCCTGCGTCGCAAAAACCTCAACCGCGCTCTGCACCGGCATAATAAAAGCCCCCCGGGTTTTCACGCCCAGCCCGTCTAGTGCGGGAATCGGGTTGCCATACGGCGACCGCACCGGCGTCTCAATCAGCTGTATGATCCGCTTTTCAACCCGCTCGCTCATAACGTGCTCCCAACGGCACGCCTCGGCGTGCACAAACTCCCACTCAAGCCCGATTACATCGTGCAAAAGCCGCTCTGCGAGGCGGTGCTTGCGCATCACCAAAAGCGCTTTCTGTTCGCCCTCGGCGGTGAAAACAAGATGCCTGTCGTTGCTGACGGTCACCAGTCCGTTGCGCTCCATGCGCGCAACCGTTTGCGATACGGTCGGGCCGGAGTGCCCCAGCCGCTCAAGAATGCGAGCTCGTAAAGGCACAATTCCCTCTTCCTGCAGCTCGAGAATTGTGCGCAGGTACATTTCGGTTGTGTCAATCAGGTCAGTCACTTATCACTCCCATAGATAGCTTCTTTCCCAGCATACCCGCGTAATTCTGAGCTTTTACCACACACCGCAGCAAATAACCAAGTAACCGCTAGCAGAGTAGAATAATATGCATGACAGCGATTAAAATTCCACGGGAACTGCTCCCCGCAGACGGGCGGTTTGGATGCGGACCATCAAAGATCCGCCCCGCACAGCTCGAGTTTTTAGCAAGCCTGCAACCACAGGTGCTGGGCACATCGCACCGGCAGAGTCCAGTTAAAAATCTGGTTGCCAGTGTGCAAGAGCAGCTGCTAGAGCTGTTTGCCGCGCCTGAGGGTTACGAGATTATTCTGGGCAACGGCGGCGCAGCAGTGTTTTGGGATAGCGCTGTGCACTCGCTCATCCGGAATCGCAGTCAGCACGCGAGTTTTGGCGAATTTGGCGCAAAATTTGCCAGTGCCGCTCGTAATGCCCCGTTTTTGGCGGATCCACAAATAATTACGGCAGAACCCGGGCAGTATGCTGCCTGCCGCACCGCGAATGCCACAATAGACGTGTACGCGTATCCGCACAACGAAACCTCAACCGGGGTGATGAGCGATGTGAAGCGGTATGGCACAGATGTGACAACCGAAGCGGATCGCACCCGTAACGCGAACAGCGCGGGCAGCGCAAGCGGCGCAGCGGGCGCGAGTGACGCACTAACGGTTGTTGACGCAACGAGCGCGGCGGGAGGTCTTGCATTTGATGCGAGCGAGGTTGATGTGTATTATTTCTCACCGCAAAAGAACTTCGCGAGCGATGGCGGGCTCTGGTTTGCGCTCGTATCTCCCGCAGCCGTTGCTCGAATTGCCGAAGTTGCAAGCAGCGGGCGCTATATTCCGGAGACGCTGTCACTGCAGGTTGCGCTAGAAAACTCGCGCAAAAACCAGACTCTCAACACGCCCTCTGTTGCAACACTCGCGCTCATGGATGAGCAGCTGCGGTGGATTATCAGATCCGGCGGCATGAAATTTGCCGATTCACGCACACAAGAGTCGGCAAATATCCTATACGCGTGGGCGGCAGAACACAGCAAAATAACGCCTTTTGTAGCGGATGTGGCGCACCGCTCGCAGGTTGTTGTAACTCTCGATGTTGCACCCGAAATAAACGCCGCTCTAGTCTCGAAAGCCCTGCGCGAAAACGGTATTGTTGACACCGAGTCGTACCGTAAACTGGGACGCAACCAGCTGCGCATAGCAACTTTCACAGCGATTGACCCCGCTGATGTACGCAAACTCACCGCGTGCATAGACACGGTTCTTAACAGCCTCGCCGCATAACCCTACAGAAACACGAAACAGCATGAGCAACACTATAGAACGTAAGCACCGCATTGTGATCCTTGGCGGTGGTCCTGGAGGGTACGAAGCCGCACTTGTTGGCGCGCAGCTCGACGCAGACATCACGCTCGTTGAAGCAACCGGCATTGGTGGATCCGCCGTGCTCACCGATGTTGTACCCTCAAAAAGCTTGATCGCAACCGCGGATGCGGTGGCTGCCGTGCGCAACGCGAGCGAGCTGGGCGTTTGCACCGTAACAGAATCTGGCGAGAGCTGCGAGGTTACAACGGTTGTCGACTGCGCAGCGCTCAACAAACGCCTTTTAAGAATGGCGCAGACACAGTCACAAGATATGCTCAAGAAGCTCACATCTGCGGGAGTGAAGGTTATTTTCGGGCACGCAAAACTTGCTAGCCGCAGCGCTGTTAGCATCAGCACGAACACCGGTGAAACACAGCTTATCGAAGCGGATACGATTGTTATCGCAGTTGGCGCGAGCCCGCGCAAGCTGGTCAGCGCCAAGCCCGACAACGAGCGCATTCTCACCTGGAAACAGCTTTACAACCTAACCGAGCTACCCGAGCACCTGATTGTGGTTGGCTCGGGTGTAACAGGGGCAGAGTTTGCAAGCGCCTATAGAATACTTGGCTCTAAAGTAACGCTCGTGTCGAGTCGCGAGCGGGTGCTTCCGGGAGAAGACAAAGACGCCGCACAAGTGCTAGAAGAGAAGTTTAAGCAGCTCGGTATGCAAGTGCTCAGCAAAAGCCGAGCGGATGCGGTGATCCGCACCGCAGACGGGGTGCGTGTTGAGCTTGCAGACGGACGCGCAGTAACTGGCTCGCACTGTTTAATGGCAGTTGGATCCATTCCAAACACCTCCTGTATTGGGCTTGAAAACGCGGGAATTAAAACAACAGACAGCGGGCATATTCGCGTAAACAGGGTTGCTTCAACATCTGTTCCATCGATATACGCAGCGGGAGACTGCACGGATTTTTATCCGCTCGCCTCTGTTGCTGCAATGCAGGGCCGCACCGCAATTATGCACGCACTGGGCGATTTTGTGCGCCCAATTGAGGTACGCAATGTTACATCTAACGTGTTTACCTCGCCAGAAATTGCGACAGTTGGCTTTAGCGAAAAAGATATTGAAGAAATCCCAGAGCTCGCAGCAACTTCGAGCGTGCATATGCTGCCGCTGCACGAAAACCCGCGCGCTAAAATGCAGGGTGTTAAAGAAGGCTTTGTAAAAATTATTGCCTCCAAGCTCAACGGAGCCGTGCGCGGCGGGGTGATTGTTGGCCCGCGTGCCAGCGAGCTAATTTTTGCGCTCGCGGTCGCGGTCGAACACCGTCTCACCGTTGATCAAATAACTGCCGCATTCACTGTTTACCCCTCCATGACAGACTCAATTTCTGATGTTTCCCGAGATCTTCATGTACGACCAAAAATCAAGTAACCAACCACAGAAAGCGAACTATGAAAACCAGATCTAAAACAGCAACCGCTATAGCCTCCCTTGTGGCGACGCTATCTCTGTTAGCATCCCTCACAGCGTGCGGCTCCAGCAAACCTGCGCCGACCCCATCAGCTGAGGGCGTAAGCCCCGCAGCGGTTGTGCAGGCGTACGATAACGGATACAAGCCAAAAACGGTGACGGTTAAAGTAGGTGAAGCTGTTAAGTGGGAGTTTACCGGCACGGCAAAGCACGATGTGATCGCCGCCGACGGCAGTTTTGTTAGCGAACTCATGCAAACGGGCAATTATACGCACGTTTTTGCAAAGGCCGGCACCTACGAGTATAAATGCTCAGTGCACCCGGAAATGCGCGGCACAGTGGTTGTTACCGAGTAGCAAACGGCGGATCGACCCGGTAAAGGTGACCCGTGCCTGCGCGGTGCTGGTCGCCTGAGTCGCGTAACCTTCATTACTGAGTCATGCTGCGTTCACTACTTGGTCACGCGGTATTCATTCCTGAACAGCGCAGCATCCACTGCGGAGCAGAGCGCAGAGCTGTTCTTTGTCAAACCGCACCGCATTCATTGCCGCCAATAAAACAGTGGGTGTCAGCACAGCTGACACCCACTTAATTTTATAGTCACGCTTTAGAGTTATTTCTTGCCGCGCCGCCACCAGGCACGGCGATTTGCTTTAGCTCTCATCTTGCTCCGCTCGTGCAAAATGGCGTACGCTAGTTTGTCTTCATGCACTTGGAAAGAAGCGTAGGGCATATCGTTGATCAAAACCACCGGGATTTCGTCGCCGTATTTTTCCGCCAACTCATCGTTTTCAAAAATATTAATCTCGTCATAGTCAATATCTATTTCTCGTTCAGCGGCGGCATCTAGCACCCTCTGGATAACCTGTTGAGCTTCAACGCAGAGATAACACTCGGGCTTGCTAACAAGCGTTAATCTAACAGCTGGGGTATACATTTGTGATAAAGCTAAGGAACAGCGCTCTAGCGCCCCACATCAAACAAGATGCTACTTTTTATTACGACGCTGGTGACGAGTTTTGCGAAGCAGTTTACGGTGCTTCTTTTTCGACATTCGCTTACGGCGTTTTTTGATTACTGAACCCATAGTGTTTCACCTCTAGTAAGTATAAATACACAAGACAGCACCCTGCGTGCATCTTGACCATATCCAACAAGTTTACTAATAAAAAAATATGAACGTCTCACAATCTACTGAAAAGAGTAGAATACTAGCCGTGCACCCTTTCGGCAAGAACGCCGAGCCGCTCATTGAGCAAACTTCTAAACCGCTCAACATCCGCGGCAATTGCGACCTGCGCGTTAGGATCCGCTGATTTTCGATCCACCAAGGTCATCCCGCGAGTGTGCTCGCCGGTCACCTCAACCAGCACCCTGGCGGGCACAAATTCGAGTATCTCACTATCCACCAGCGCGGACATCGTGAGCGCGTCGTGTTGCGCAGTTTCGCCCGCAATATCTGGGGTGTCCTGATAGGCGGGCAGCATTTTGCGCAGCCCCTCGGCGATAATTCCCCCGGCGGCAGTAACTCTCGGCAGGTGGCGCAGACCGAGAGTTGTTGTCTCTGTCACGTTAAGCCCCACCATCCGCACCGGCACTCC
The DNA here is from genome assembly GCF_018531145.1 of Canibacter zhuwentaonis. Taxonomy (GTDB): domain Bacteria; phylum Actinomycetota; class Actinomycetes; order Actinomycetales; family Microbacteriaceae; genus Canibacter; species Canibacter zhuwentaonis. The sequence continues at coordinate 48,095 of NZ_JAHDSZ010000010.1, forward strand.
CGAGTTGAACACCAGCGCAGCCGCCTCAGGGTCGGTATAAATGTTGAACTCTGCGGCGGGGGTGATATTGCCCAGGCGCGTGCCGTAGCCACCACCCATTATGACTAATTCTTTGATCAGCTCACGCGCGGCAGCATCGGCTACCAGCAGCTGCGCCACATTTGTGAGCGGACCAAGCGCCACTATCGTTGCCAGCTCTCCCGATTCTGCAACCTCGCGCAGCACCTGCGACATTAGCGGCAGCGCGATCAGTTCGCTACGCCCGGTGATATCCGGGATCTCCGGATGCCAGTTGCCAAGACCGCCCGCGCCATGCACTTCGGCGGCGGTGACCGCAAGGTTTCTGTTGAGCGTGCGCCAGGCTCCGGCGGCAACCGGACACTGCAGCCCCAATAGGTCGCGCAGCCCGAGCGCGTTGGAAGTTGTAATGTCAATTCCCACGTTGCCAGCAACGGTGGTGATTACGCGCACATCAAGCTCGCAGCTGGCGGCGGCCAGCATAATTGCTACAGCATCGTCAATGCCCGGATCGGTGTCGATAATAACAGGTTTTGCCATCGCACCGCTATCCGCGCAGTTTAATTCTTGCCACCAGTTCTTTTACCGGCACTGTTGCTTTTGCCGCGACCCTGCCAACGGACTCTGCCGCGTGCAGAGTTTTGTCGCCAACTACCGAGTCTTTTGCTGCGGCGTGCAGCTCTCCGCATTTATTGCACACCTGGTAAACATCCCTGTTTTTATAGCTGTCTTCGGTTATGTACTCAACCGATATTTCAGTGTCGATGCCGTTTGCTAAAAATCGCAAAAGAAAATCTTCCGCCTCGTTAAAAGGCTCAATGTTGAGCTTATAAAACCGAAACGCACCCTCCTCGCGCACCCGCACAACATCAGCATCGCGCATTATTTTAAGATGTTTTGACACCGTAGGCTGATTTACACTTAGCTCTTCAACAAGATCAGAAACGCTTTTTTCAACTGACGCGACGGCTCCCGAACCTAACAGCGCCGTTAAAATATCTCGGCGCGTCGCATCAGCTAGTACATAAAAAATGTCAGACATATTCTCAAGAATACCCGCCCAATCTGAAACCATGCAGACTAGGCAAGTATTTTAACCGGCTACTGAGCTATCTCAGTGTGCCGCCACAGCTAATTCCGGTTTCAATAGTTGCGATAAGCGGATCACTCACCCTCTCCGCCCCGGTTATAGCAGCGGTCTTTTTAATCATGTAGCTTATCTTTTGACCTATTGGGAACACCCGGTAACAAATTCCGGACTCAATCTTATTTACCTTACATATGACAGATTCAGTGGGCAGCTCAACTCCTCCGGAGAGCAGTTTAAGCACCCTGTCAGATTAGCGCCGAACGCTGTTTCAGCCTGGTGTTGTGGCTTAATAGAAACATCCAAAGAACACTCTCCCTCAGTTGCGTTTGCACAGAGCTGCGTGCATGCTCCCGCTGTATCGTTATAGTATCTTTGCTTTTCCAAAATAACTATCCCGTATTTTTAACGGTAAAATACTCTCGTTATTTTCGGTCTCTCTAAACTGTATTCTGCGGCAAACGTAAAAATGTTGTAACAATAATCGTAATCGCCGCGATAACACCCGGCACTACCAGCAGCGTGCTTTTCCTCTCCTGCATAATTACCCCCTCAGTAGTCTTATCTCGGTGACTTGGAGAAACTATCTATTTCACAGTGCACCAGATATTTTCTTAGGTTGCGCACCGTGAGGGTTTCGCTCGTTTCAGTGCGAAATATGTTTTATGCAATATCAGTGACCTCCTTTAACAACTGCAGAACTACGCACTTAACACCGGTTAGCAAATCTTAATAAACTCCTAATTGGTTTTCTTGGCAAGCTCGGCAGCGCGGTTTTTTACCGCACGCACAACACCGTCAAAAATCGCCTCCGGACTGGCGGCGTTAAAAACCTCAAGCGCTTTTTCTGTTGTGCCACCCGGGCTTGTTACCTCACGGCGTAATTCCGCAGGAGACTTGTCGCTGCTGTGCAGCAGCGCGGCAGCGCCGGTCACGGTACCCTCCCCCAGCACGCGAGCCTGATCCGCTGTAAATCCGGCACGCTCAGCCGCCGCAGTGAGCTGCTCAGCAAACCAAAACAGATACGCGGGACCAGACCCGGAAATCGCACTCAGCGCGTCAATCTCTCGTTCGGGCACGACCAGCACCTCGCCCACGCACTCAAACAGCGCCACGCCAAGCGCGGTTGCCCGCTCACTGGCAGCAGCCGCAGCTAGCCCCGTAACACCACGCCCAATCAGCGCAGGAGTATTTGGCATCGCGCGCAGAATCTGCACGTCATCGCGGCTTCCCAGCGCCTCCCGCATAAGCTCGGTTGTGATTCCTGCGGCAACGCTCACAACCGTTGCGCCGAGCGCCAGATCTTGCGCAATCTCGCGCAGCAAATCAGTGATAGCCCATGGCTTAACCCCGAGCACCACCAGCTGCGCGCCCGTAACCGCACGCTTGTTCGCATCCGCGCACTGCTCAACGCTCAGCACCTCGGTGCGGGGCAGGTCACTGTGCCGCTGCGCACTGCGCGCAGAATTGGTTGTTGCGGTGACTTTGAAGCGCGCATTCGCCGTGTTTCTAAGCAGGCCTTCCAAAATAGCGGATGCCATAGAGCCCACGCCCAAAAAACTAATATGCTCAATATCGTGCAGGAGTGTGCTAGTTTTTTTGTTACTGTTGCTTGTGTGCTGTGAGTTCATAACAGTTATTCTAAGGCATATGTGCAACTATAAATAGGTGTCACCTAAATATTCAGGAGCGGACATGAAAAACACAACCAACACCAAAAAAATTGTGCACGCCGCAGAGCAGGCACTGTTAGAGAACTCGGACATTGCGCAGGTAATTCGCGTTAGTGCCGCCGTAACCCCGAGCGCGGAGCTGCTCATCGGCGCGAAAATCTCACTGCCGGCGGATATGAAAATGTGGCAGGTTTCGCGCGTAATCGCCTGCGCGGAGCGCGCTGTGGCGGTCGCATGCCCAACAGCGGCGCAGGTTTTCATCAGTCCCGATGTTTACCTGAACCTGCACGATGCGCCAACAACATCGGCGATTGTAACCCTCAGCTACGACTAGGTCGCGTGACTGAAGTGCGCGCTTAGGTCGCGCAGTTAGATTTGCGCGCCGCTAGATTGAGTGCGGATAAGAAAGCTCGCCGGTAGCGATGCGCGCCGCTAAAACGCGCTAGTTGCAGCTGATCAGCGCTTGTGCGCAAAAAAATCTTGCAGCAGACGCGCTGATTCGCACTCTAAAACGCCCGCAATAACCTCGGGAACGGGATGCGGCAGCCTGCCGTCGCGCAACAGATCATAGACGCTTCCGGCCGCGCCGGCTTTTTCATCCCACGCTCCAAAAACCACGGTGTCGACGCGCGACGCAAGAATAGCACCCGCACACATAACGCAGGGCTCAAGCGTAACAACCAGCGTGCAGCTGCTTAAGATACGCTCACCCAATTGCTGAGCTGCCGCGTTTAGCGCGATGATTTCTGCGTGTCCTGTTATTTCGGGCAACTGCGCACGGGCGTTGTGCGCCAGGCTGATAATCTCGCCGCTGCTGTCTAACACGGCGGCGGCGACCGGCACTTCACCAGCCTGCCCGGCACACTTCGCGAACTGCAGCGCGCGCCGCATTGCCCGCATATGCGCGGGCTTGACCGGAATTAAAGGAGATTTTAAGGACACCCCTACATTGTATATTCTTGCGCAAAATTGCGCGCCCCTCGTCGCTTACCGCACCCGCCCAAACCTATCACGCGCCTACCACCAACCAACAGCCGCCCACGCCCGACATCCACTACCGACCGCACCCGCGCGCCCAGAACCTGCCGCGATTAAAGTTCTAGGCAGATTTTATCCGCTAGGCAGTAGAATTAAATTATGGAAATTTTTGTTGCCAAACACCCACTAATAACTCACAAGCTCTCCGTGCTGCGTGATAAAAATACTTCACAGCCAATTTTTAAGCAGCTAATAGAAGAGATAATGACGCTGTTAGCGTACGAGGCAACCCGCGAGGTGCGTGTGAGCGAAATCACAGTAGACACGCCCGTGGCGACAACAACCGGCGTAACCCTCAAAACACCCCTGCCACTGGTAGTGCCGATTTTACGCGCCGGTCTCGGCATGCTCGAGGGCATGATGCGCCTTGTGCCAACCGCAGAGGTTGGGTTTTTGGGCATGGTGCGCAGCGAAGAAACCCACCAGCCAACAACCTACGCAGAACGCCTGCCGCAAAACCTCACCGGCAGGCAGTGTTTTGTACTGGATCCGATGCTCGCAACCGGTGGATCTCTTGCCACCGCAATTGAGTTTCTGTTCAAGCGCGGGGCGGATGATGTCACCGCAATATGCGTGCTGGGTACTCCCGAGGGGGTCAAACAGATTCAAAAAACCGTCGGCGATAAAAAAGTTAAGCTTATTTTAGGGGCGCTCGACGAGGGTCTTAATGAGCAGGCCTTTATTGTACCCGGGCTTGGTGACGCGGGCGATCGACTCTACGGCACAGCAGTGTAAGACGCAGGCAGGTTGCATAATGATCCCGCACACAAACAGTAACCCTGATAAAGAGATTCAACTGACCGAAACAAAAGCGGCATATTTTGTGCAACAGAGTTACGTGAGAAAAAAACTGGCGAAGTTCCCTCGGCTGTTATTTTTACATAAAATATTTGTGTTTTGCGTCGGTAGCATCGTTATTTTTGCGGGTGTTTTAATGCTCGCACTGCCCGGTCCGGGGTGGCTCACTATTCTGCTCGGTCTCGCGATTATGGGCACAGAGTTTACCTGGGCACAAAAAACGCAAGCCTGGCTAAAAACAAAACTCCTTACGGCTCTCACAAAGTTCCGCAACCGCAAAAAGGGCACTGACTAGTCACGCACTTATTAACAAGCGGATCAATTCACGCAGCACAGGCTAGCTGTCGCGGTTAGATACGCTGCCCTGTGCACTAACGCAGCCACCCAGCGCCGCCTTACCCACAGCTCACCCACGCCCACCGGCCTATATTGCACGCAGGTTTTTGGTCGCTGCCTGATTGCTAATAATTTTCACTCCGGGCACTGACTCAAAGCGGTATCCAGCGCCGCGCACGGTACAGATCAGCTCCTGATAGCTGCCGAGTTTTGCGCGCAGTCGCCTCACGTGCACGTCTATTGCGCGGGCGTTCGGAGCGGCAGCGGCGTCAAGATCCGCCCACACATTCTCGATAATATCCTCGCGGCTAACAGTAATCCCCTCGCGCACAACAAGATAACGCAAAAGGGCAAACTCGCGGAATGTGCAGCTCACAGATTCACCGTTTATGATTACGCGACGGCGGCGCAGATCCACCACCAGCCCGTGCTCAGCCTGCCCGCGAGAGCGCTGCTGGTATCTGGCACAGGCTGTAGGCTCTCCCAGCGCAAGCCGCGTCACATCGACGTTGTCACCCGTTGCGCCCTGCGGCGCAAGCGCCACCGCGGTATAGCTCTGCGCACCGGGCGCAAGCTCTGCGAGCTGTGTTTTTAGCTGCGCCACGAGTTCGGCGAGTTTTGTGCCGCCCGCCGCAAGCTGCTCGTCAGTGATGCCGACATACAGCGCAAATCCGCGCACCTCTTTGGGGAATGCAACCGCCTGCAGGTGCGGTTTTGTGCGCTCGGGCGTGGCTATTTCGGAGCTTATTTGTGCGGGTGCTGGGGTTAGTAGTGCAAGATTAGACACGGGTATAAAACTTTCAGGGCACAGGTCACAGGTTTAGTGACCCGGTAATTAGCATCCGCTATATGGGAGCGGATAACACGCGCAATTTTAGAGCAGCCGCGCGATAGGGCTACAGAATATGCCCGTAATCAGGGGTTAAAACCCTCAGAGCAAGATGAGAATTAAGCCAAAAAATTTATTAGGCGCACATTTTGGAACGCATCACACTACGGCGGCACATCATCATGCCCTTAACTCCTGCAGTCACCTCGCGGATCAACTGAGCAGTGCCAAAATTGTGATTCATAGTAAATATTAAAGCGCAAAAAACGCTAAAGCGCAAATCAAGTCGGCGCTTAGTGCCCCTCGTGCACATTCCAGGTGCCGGTTACAATCGGTAGCGTGCTATCGGCATACACTCGCGCACCGTCACGCAACCCAACAAATCTGTATGGTGCGCGCGTTTTTCGCGAGTTTGAGTAATTCACAGCGCTGCCCCGCTCGTGAGCAACGTGCAGGTCTCGATACTCTTCAAAACTAAGCTCTGTGCGCCCCGCAATTTCTTGCGCCGCAATATTAGGGTGCAAAAACCGCTCGTAACCGGGCTGCACAACACCCGTAAAAAACTCTCCCTCGGCACCGGATCCGTAGCTGTAGCAACCGATACGCTTACCAGATAGTTCTCGCTTAAAATGCAACAGCGACAGCAAGCCGATGTAGAGCGAAGCCGTGTAACAGTTGCCCAGGTAGGGGGTATAATTCAGGCTTGGCTCAACCCGTGACTCCTCAACGTTTTTGCCCGTGTGCTCAACCAGCCTGCGATGCCCCTTAATCGCCATTTTCGTAAACGGCTGATGGTGCACAAAAAAATCAATCTCCGCAAGCTCAAATCCGCCGCGCGCACGGTAATCTTCCCAAGCCCCCGTGAACGCACCCAAATAGGCATCCATCGAGCGCTCGCCATCAACGAGCGGGGTTGACAGATCGTTCGGCCGCCAAAAATCATCGATGTGAGCCGACCAGATACCAGAAACCGGCTCGATTTCGAGCAGCGCCGGATCCGCCCCAATAATCATCGCAACAGCGCCCGCACCCTGCGTTGGCTCGCCAGCGGACGCGACCGCATACCGCGCGATATCGCTTGCCACAACAAGCACCCGCTCGCTCGGGTTGCGGCTCACCAGCCCCAGCGCCAGCTGCAGCGCTGCCGTGCCCGCATAACACGCCTGTTTAGTCTCAATAACTCGCACCGCGGTGCTCAACCCGAGCAGTGAGTGCACAAACATACCCGCCGATTTTGACTGGTCAACCCCGCTTTCGGTGGCGAAAATCAGGGTGCGGATCCCCTCCTGCCCGGCACGCTCCAGCACCCGCGCAGCGGCGGTTGCGCCGAGTGTCACAGCGTCTTCATCAAGCGCGGGAATAGAAAAAGCCTCCTGACGCAGTCCGAAGCGATACTTGTTTGGGTCAACTCCTGTTGCTTTTGCGAGCGTGTCCAGCCTCACAACGTAATTAGCGCTGGCTAGCTCCATGTCTACAATGCCGAGCTTCACTTTACACCCCGTGCTTGCGCTCAATTGCGACGTGCGTTGCCATTAGTTCTCCGGGATTGGTTTGCGCGGCGAGCAGGCTCAGCTCCCCGCAGAGCACCGTGGCGGCGGTAATTGCCGCTAGACGCCGCGCATTTTCACCGGGGTCACGCGCCTCGGCGCAGCCCATCCGCCGCAAATTCTCGGTGATCCTGCAAAGGTTTTTGCCGTTGCCAACCGTGCCCATAATCAGGTTGGACAGGGTGCATGAAAAATACAGTCCTCCGAGGCGTTCTTGCGCGTAAGTGATGCCCTGCGAGCCCTCCACGATGTTGGCCGCGTCTTGCCCCGTTGCCAGATACACTCCCAGCAGCATATTTGCGTAGTGCGCGTTAGCCGCGCGCACAGAACCCGCAAGAATTGAGCCGACCAGGTTTTTTTGGGTTGAAAGCTCGGTAATTTTTGCTGCGCTCGAGCGCAGGCGACGCGTTACAATCTCGTGCGGCAGGAAAATCTCGGCGATTGCCGCTTTGCCCCGACCTAAAATGCTGTTCACCGCAGCAGGTTTTTTATCGGCACAAACATTACCCGAAATTGAGCCGTAACTGAGCCCTAAATCCCAGCTTAAAATCTCGTTCATAAGTTTTTCCGCCGCGGCGGTGACCATATTATGCCCCGACGCATCTCCCGTTGTGAACGCAAACCGCACAAACAGCAGATTACCCACAATCTCAGTGCTAATCTCGGTGAGCTGTGCAAATCGGCTCTGTTGCACCACAAGCTCTGCCAGGTTTGCGAAGCACTGCTCGATCCGCTCTGCCGCAGCAACAGCAACAACCGCAGAATCTGCGGTGAAAATAACCGAGCGAGTCATTTTTTCGCCGGTGATTGTGACGGTTATACCACTGGCAACCTCGCGTGAGATGCTAGCGCCACGCCCCACAGAAGGCCATAGCGGAGTCTCGTAGGTGGCAAGCGGCACATAAACTTCCTCCTGCAGCACATTACCGCTAATACGCAGCGGACCTATCCACTGTGTTGGAATGGGGGTAATTAGTGTTTCTCGCTCGCTCATAGTTCGATCCCTTCTGCGGCAGTGCTCAACTCAACGTGAGCGCTGTTGCTGCGGCGCGTAAAACTCGTCAGGTCGATTCCGCGCAGCTGACAGTACTCCCGCACGCTCCCGCGAATGAGCAGATCGGTGCGGGCTAGTTCAGCCACGCTGGCCGCGCCCAAAAGCGCGCTGATCTCGTGCAATCGCGACACCCACCAGTCTACTCTCTCTATTAGCAACTGCGGATCATCGGCAGCCGCGACCGTAAGAAACGCCCCGGCAACGCCCACGCCGCGCGCGCCGAGCGCCAAAAGTTTAATCGCGTCGAGCGGGCTTTTCACCCCACCCGAAGCCAGCAGGGTGTGGAACTCTGGCGCGTCAAGCAGACTGCAGACGGCTGATTGCCCGAACTCGGCAAGATCCGCGTACCCGTCGGCGCGCCGCGATGCCTCTATTTGCGCGAAATTTGTGCCGCCTTTGCCGCTCACATCCGCTATTTGCACCCCGATATTGCGCAGCGTGCGCAGCGTGCGGCGGCTCAGCCCGCACCCAACCTCTTTCACAATAACCGGCACCTGCACGCGGTTCACAATCTCCTCGAGCCGCGGCAGCCACGTTTCAAAATCGCACTCGCCCTCTGGCATCACGGTCTCTTGCACAGCGTTCAGATGTATTTGCAGCGCGTTTGCGTGCAGCATTTCAACCGCGCGCTTGGCGTCGTCCAGGCTGCGCCCGGCTCCGATGTTTGCGCACACAAAACCGTGCGGGTTTAACTCGCGCAAAACGGTGAATGTGCGCCTGGTTTCTGGCAGGTCGAGCGCCATACCGAGCGAGCCGGAGGCCACCGCGATCCCGGTTGCAGCGGCAGCCTCAGCAATCACTTTGTTAATTTTAGCGGCCTGCTCAATACCACCCGTCATTGCGTTAATATACAGCGGATGCTGCCACACGCTGCCGGCAACCTCGGTGGTTAAATCAACACTCTCGCGGTTAATTGCGCCCAGCGCATGGTAAATGAACTCCACATCATTATAATCGCGTGCGCTGAGCGGATCGCGCTGCTGTTCGAGCGCAACTCTAATATGGTCAGCTTTACGCGCCGCAGCGCCGTTTGGTTCAGTGCTCAAAATCTTCCCCGCACCCTTCAGAAACCGCAAGTTTAAGCGGTGTTATACCAGCTTCTACCCATAATTCTAAAACTTTTTGCGCTATTTCGTGCGTTGACGCAAACGCGATCCCACAGTCGCCACCACCAGCACCACTGGTTTTTGCCGCGCAACCCTGCTGCACCGCTATTTCGCCGAGTTTTTTTAGCTGCGCGGTCTCAATTTCGGCGCCGCGCTTGCTTGCCAGCTCGCGCAACAACTCACCTGCTCGCGCAATTGCGCCAGATATTCGCGCGTAATCGCCATCAGCAAGCCCCTCAATCAGCATTTCAACGTTACTGTCGCTGGCGCTAGCGAACTCACAAAACTCGGTGTCCGCAAAGCTCTGATCCGCCGCAACCGTCGCCACCATGTGCTCGGTTGCCGCGGGTTTCGCCGTCCACCCAACCAGCAAACTACCGCTCTTAGGAGCAGGCAGTTGGCGCACGCTCATACTCCGCCAACCCACACTCTCAAGCGCCGCCAGCACGCCGCCGGCGGTGTAAGCGGCGCTAATAACGGCTCTGTCTGGCGATGTGTAGCGAATCCATCCGCCGTACAGACTCGCCGCAATATCGCCGCCCGAGCCGCGCACTGAAATATCCGCCGTTGCAATAATCGCGAGCTGCAACACCGTGCCACGATCACACCCCAGTCCGTAAAAATCAGTGAGTGCCTGCACGGTCGCAGCAACCACCGCGCCCGACGAGCCAAGCCCTATTTTATAGCCTGTGCCATTATCAAGGTTGGAAACCAGCCGCAGCTCATAGCCACGCTGCGCCACGCCCCGCGCCGCCCGCAGCCGCTCAACAACCATAATTGCGGCGGCGGCGTAATCACGCTCGCGCAAAGCGACCCGCGCAGACAGGCTGGCATCAAAGCAGACCGACTGCGGTTTGCTGCCGTAGAAATCAGAGCGCACTGTAACATCCTGCGCGTCACTCACGGTCGCGGTCACTCCCCTGTTAACCGCAACTATCACAGCCCTGCCGCCGGGCTTCACAACCGCGTACTCCCCGGCAATATACAGTTTGCCGCAGGCGTAGGCGCTATGCATGACACTCCGGCACGGTCAGGTGGTTATCGCTTAAATACGCGCCGCGCCCCGGTGCTGCGGTGTGCACAGCGCCAAACTCGGCGAGCTTTGCGCTCACAACGACCGTGTCGCGCGGGCGGGTAATAACCACCACGTTGGGTCCCGCATCCGCCGTCGCATAGCACTCAATTCCGCTCTCGCGCAGCTGTTTGATCACGTCAAAAATCGCGAACGACACCGGCTCAAGATAGCGGATCGCCGGCTCAGCTGACATAATCAACGCGTGCAGCTGCAGCGCGTGCGCCTCGGCAATCTCACCAAGCGCCGTGAAATCATCGGCCTCACACGCGGTGATCATGCGCGACAGCACCCGCTCGGTGTGCCCGGCCCACGCGCCCCAGAAAGGCGAGGTGTCGCGCGTTAACAGCATTGCCTCGCGGCTAGAAACCGCCTTTTCTGCGCTGTTTACCTGGCACACAACCATCCGCATTTCGGGTGCGGACAGCTGCGTTGCATACGAACTGGTGTCATCCGCACCCGTATGCCACACCGCAAACCTGTCAATAACCGACCGGCAGGCCGATCCCGATCCGCGTCGCGCTAGCGCGCTCAGCTGCTCCCGCGACAGTTGCAAACCGTACGCGGCAGCTCCGGCCACTGCAAGCGCCGCGAATCCAGCGGCGGATGAGGCCAGCCCCGCGCCCGTGGGTGCCCGATTATTAGAAACCACGGTTGCACACTCGCAACTGCCCGCGCGCTCGCGAATCAGCTCCAAAAAAACGCTCACTCGCTGCGCAGCTTTGCCATCTACTCGCTTACCGTTTAGATAGAATGCATCAGCCGCGCCACCGAGCCGCACGGTTGTTGTTGTGGCGGCAGAGTCGAGCGTCATCGACATACTGCCAGCAACGGGCAAAATCAACCGCTCATCGCGCTTGCCCCAGTATTTCACCAGCGCAATATTTGGGTGCGCGATCGCCGTTGCAGACGCGCCCCCGCCAGCGGTCGATGTTGTTTGCGATCCGTTCATACGCATTCAATTCTACTGTTACTGCGCTGTCTGCTGTAGCGTTGAAACCCAGGTGCAAACCGCTCCGGCGCTACGCAGTGCGAGCTCGATCCGCCGCGCATCTGCGGGATCTCGCGCCAGCGAAATAGTGCACCCTCCAAGACCGCCTCCGGTCATTTTTGCCCCCAGCGCGCCCGCTGCGATCGCATCGCGCACCAGTTTATTAAGCTCGTGCGAACTCACCCCGAGCTCGTTGAGCGTTGCGTGCGCCTCGGTCATAATACCGCCCAGCAGCTCGTGATCTCCAGCACCAAGCGCAGCTTCTGCGCTCTCGGTTAGCGCGGCCAGGCGCTCAATCAAAACGGTTATTAGCTGCGGGCGATTCTCCCGCAGCGCGCGCACCCCGCCAACGGCAATCGAGGTTTTGCCGGGCGTGCCGGTGTCCGCAATAACCAGCGTCACCTCTTTTTTGTTGCGTAACAGCTTAGGCACGCCACCGCGAAACAGCAGCGGACCGGTTGCCACAACCGCGTGCGCGTCAAGCCCCGAGGAGGTGCCGTGTGCGATGTGTTCTGCGTACTGCACAAGATTAAACCGGTCGAGCTCGGTCAGCTCCACACCGGCCAAGCTAGCCGTCGCCCGCACAACCGCGGTCGCAACCGCAGCGCTCGAACCGAGCCCGCGCTCCACAGGAATCGGGCTGTCAATCGTTAAAGATATTGCCGCCGGGTCAAGATCGAACCGTTTCGCGCTCTCGCGCATTGCGGTAAGCGGCGGGCTCATGCGCGCAGGCGCGTTGCTTAGCGGACCAGAATAAACCTCGCTTAAGAGCACCGGTGCTGCGCTGTGCTGCACAGTTGCTCGCACTTGCAGATCGGGCAGCGGAAAAGCTATTGCCGGAGCCCCGTAAACAACAGAGTGCTCACCTATTAGAATGCTTTTACCGTGCGCCAAACCCACACCAATGGCGGTGTTTTGTAGCTCGTTTAAGTTTGCTGAAGAATGCATAATAACCATGCGGCACGGCTTCTAAAGATAATCCGTACAACTTAAACAGTCTACTCAGCTAGTCTGAATAAAACTGTGCGCGGCATTTGTTTAGGGCGTTATTGTGCGCAGTTAGAGTACGCCACAAACCCAGTTTGTGGCGCTAAAATAGCTTAAGCGGCTATTATTTACTAAACAGCGCTAACGCGCGCAGCATTATTTATCCCACCCCACACGTTGCAGACAGGACAATTTGTATGGCAGGCCTAAAACCCCTCAACCATAAAACGGCAGTGAGGCATGGCAAGCTCCGGCGTTCAGCGTCCATCCGCAACTTTTTCAAATCCCTGCTGGCTGTGGCACTGGCTCTCTGTCTGAGCGTCATTGCAGTTGTTGCCTACGCCGCAGTAGATTTGAGCAACAAAATTGACACCGTTGAGCTCACATCCGCTCCCCCCGCAGCGCAGAAAGAAATTCTGAAATCGCTTGACGGCGCAATTAGCGTGCTGCTGGTGGGTTCCGACTCTCGCGTTGGGCAACAGAGCATTAACGACGGCGAAGAGGGCAGCCTTAACGATGTCACAATGCTGCTGCGCATTTCCAAAGATCACAAAAGCGCCACTGCTGTGAGCTTTCCTCGCGATTTGCTAGTGCCTTTCCCAAGCTGCCCCGGCCCTAACGGCGAAGCAGACTACTATTCGGCGCGTTCTGCAGCGCAGCTCAACTCGGCGCTATCACAGGGCGGATTAGTATGCGTCGCGCGCACAATTGAAAAGCTCACAGGAGCTGAGATTCCATACGCGGGACTGATCACTTTTGACGGCGTTATTAATATGTCAAACGCTGTTGGCGGCGTGGATGTGTGCCTGACCCAGCCCATTAAAGACCCCAAAACGGATCTCGACCTGCCCGCCGGCAATGTGCACCTGGTAGGTTTGGAAGCGCTGCAGTTTTTGCGCACGCGGTACGGGGTTGGTGACGGCGGAGACGTGAGTCGAATCAGCAATCAACAGGTTTTTCTGTCCGCTTTGATCCGCAAAATCAAGAGCGCAGAGACTCTCTCAAACCCCGGCAAAGTTTACTCCCTCGCAAAAGCTGCGGTTGAAAATATGACCCTCTCTAGCAATATGGCGAGCATTGCCTTTATGAAATCTATGGCCGCCACCGTAAACCAGCTCGACCTTGAGAAGGTAAATTTTGTGCAGTATCCGAGCTACTCGAGCACGCGCAGCCCGGGCAGGCTTGAACCTGACACCGCAAACGGGCGCATTTTGATGGAGCGCATTCTGAGCGATCAGCCGTTCACTATTGGCGACACGGGAGCTGCTGCGGTGAAGGTCACAGAGCCTGAAGTGACAGCTCAGGAGAATGCAGAGTCAGCAGCGGATGCGCCTCCCGGCGAATCGCCCGCACCGGAATCTGCGATGCCGCAGCCGGATAACATTAAAGGGCAGAACGCGGCGACTGTGACCTGCTCAGCCGGGCGCACTGACCGCTAGCACGCCGCCTGCAAATAAGCGCGCGGCGCGTGCGCCGCGCCAGTAGTCTGCGAGAAGTGGCAAGATACATCCCTGTACGCTACAATGATGAGTGTGTTTTTACACACGGAGACGTGCCGGAGCGGCCGAACGGACTTCACTGCTAATGAAGGGTCGGGGTTGAACTCGACCGGGGGTTCAAATCCCCCCGTCTCCGCCAATTGGCTCTGCAGTAACCCGCCTTAGGTCGCACAGAGCCTTTTCTGTTGCCCCTTACAACAGTTATAAAATCGTTATCAAAACACAGCAGGCAGCTTTTTGCCCCGTATATACAGCGCACAACAGCTGCTCGACACCGCATCCGCAAAAAATTTTCACCACTCGGCGAAGATTTTGCTTTATACTTGTATTAAGCTCTATCAAAAAGATAGCTTTTAATTAGCGCTATAATCCTAGTGCTCTTATATCAAGGAGGAATATGTCTAAAGCTACCACCACCAGCCCGACAGGTCAGCGGGTCAGCTGGACCGGGCAATACGGTTTTCTTATGGCGGCCATTGGAGCCGCTGTAGGTCTCGGCAACATCTGGCGCTTCCCCGGCATTGCCTACAATAACGGCGGCGGAGCGTTCCTGCTCCCCTACCTTGTCTCACTGCTCTGCATTGGGCTTCCGATTCTATTACTCGAGTACGCGCTGGGGCACAAGTATCGCGGATCAGCTCCCCTAGCATTCCGCCGCTTCACAAAAAAAGCCGAGTTCCTCGGCTGGTGGCAAGTTGCTATTTCAGCAGTCACTTCAATCTACTACGCACTGGTGATTGCCTGGGCTATCAGCTATATGTACTACTCGATCAACCTTGCGTGGGAGGATGACGCGCTCGGGTTCTTCCTCAACTCCTACCTGCAGGTCGATACCTCTTCGGTGGCTTCTTTCACTCCCGTGATCCCCGTGCTGATTCCGCTCCTGCTCGTGTGGGTGGTTTCGTCGTTCGTGATCAGCCGCGGCGTTACCAAAGGCGTGGAGCTTGCCAACAAGATCTTCATGCCACTGTTGGTTGTGCTGTTCCTGATCATCGTGGTGCGCGCGCTGTTTCTGCCCGACGCAATCAGCGGCATTAACGCGTTTTTCACCCCCGACTGGGAAGCGATTAGCGACGGTAAAGTTTGGCTATCCGCTTTCAGCCAGATTTTCTTCTCGCTGTCAATCGCGTGCGCAATTATGACCACCTACGCTTCGTATATGCCACGCCGTTTCAACATCACCGGCACCGGTCTTGTTGCCGGCTTTGCAAACTCCGCTTTTGAAATTCTCGCGGGCATTGGCGTGTTTGCCGTGCTGGGCTTTATGAGCGCACAACAGGGCGCCGCCATCGACGAGTTAGCGGGAGTTACCGGAGCGAACCTATCGTTTATCACCTTCCCGACTATCATCTCGCTGATGCCGGGCGGTCCGATCTTCGGCGTGCTGTTCTTCGCCTCTCTCGCCCTCGCGGGAATAACCTCACAGGTTTCAAACGTACAGGCAGCAACGGGTGCGTTTGAAGACAAGTTCGGATGGAGCGCAAAGCGCAGCTCACTGATTCTCGGCTCTATTATGGCCGTTGTTTCAGTCGCTTTCTTTGCGACAACAACTGGCATTACAACGCTCGATATTATCGACGCCTACATTAACGATATCGGTCTTGTCGGCGGCGCTATCGCGATGGCCGTTCTGGCGGTCTTCGTACGCCCTCGCCTGCGCGGACTGCGGATGCACCTTAACGCAACATCATCGATCCAGCTGCCCCGCATTTGGGAGTACTTCGTCGGTATTATTGCGCCGCTCGCAATCGGTGTGATGCTAGTGGTAGCTACCGCCGACTACATAGCCAATGGCTACAGCGACCATGCCGCAGATGATCCGCGAATCATTTTCTTCGGCTGGGGATGCCTGATTGTGACGGTGATTTTCGCAACCGTTATGTCCCTCCTCAAATGGAATCCGAAGGTGCAGCACGAGCCAGTTATTAATTTTGTTGATCGAAAGGTAAAGTAATGACAGCACCGGCTATAATAATGCTAGTAGTAACCCTCGTGATCGTGTGGGGAGGGCTCGCTGCCTCAGTAGTGGCTTTGCGCTTCCTGCCGATCCCGGAGGCTACTGAAGAAGATAGCACAAGCGCCGCTCACAAGTCGCACGTAACAGAGTAGCGCAAGGAAGCGGATCACCGCTCTAGCTACCACGGCTTAATCCCCGCTGTTGATCATAACGGCGGGGATTAAGTTTGTCACAGGGACGGCAGGAAAAATCACGCACCGGCGTTATTTTATCGCTCAGGGCGCTAGCGCAGAATATCCGCACACCAAACCCACGAGTCCGCGTCTACCCGATCCTTGAAACTGTAAAAAATTATCTAAAAGAAAACCTGCGATTTCACAAACAGCGCGGCAACGTAGTACAATTTATCAATCATCTCAGACTGTTATTTTGCGTTACCGTGTAGCGCTCTTACAGAGGAAAAATATGTCTAAGATTCTTAATAACGAACCGGACACACGCCGCGGGCGGTGGACTGGGCAATACGGTTTTCTTATGGCGGCCATTGGAGCCGCTGTAGGTCTCGGCAACATCTGGCGCTTCCCGGGCATTGCCTACAATAACGGCGGCGGAGCGTTCCTGCTCCCCTACCTTGTCTCACTGCTCTGCATTGGGCTTCCGATTCTATTACTCGAGTACGCGCTAGGGCACAAGTATCGCGGATCAGCTCCCCTAGCATTCCGCCGCTTCACGAAAAAAGCCGAGTTCCTCGGCTGGTGGCAAGTTGCCTTTTCAGCAATCGTTTCGATCTACTACACGGCGG
>NZ_JAHDSZ010000011.1 GCF_018531145.1 Canibacter zhuwentaonis
TAACCGCTGATCAAGCTAAAAACAGGCTAGCAGCAGGGTCTGAAACTATTAAAACAACAAACGACAACGGGGAAGCCACATTCAGTGATCTTGCTGTTGGTGCTTATCTGGTTACAGAAACCCAGGCTCCTGCTGGTGTGGTTAAAAAGGCTGCGCCTTTTATTGTTACCATCCCCCACCCAAACGGCAACGCGTGGAACTATAACGTACACGTCTACCCAAAAAACACTGTCAGCGCTAAACCATCTAAAACCCTAGACGATACAAACGCCACAAAAATCGGTGACAGTGTCACCTGGACTATCACACAAGTACTACCAGAACTCCAAAATGGTGAAACATTCACAGAGGTAAGCTTCACAGACCAGCTTGCCGAAAAACTAGGCTACGTTGAAACTACCGCGCAGGTTAACGGCATGGAGGTTGGTGTAACCGTTACCGCTACGGGTGACGGGGGTCGAACCCTAGCAGGTAGCTTAGATAACCCAGAAAATCTCACAGGAGGTCAGACTGTTACATTCAAAATCACAACCACAGTAAACGATCCCGGGAAGATTGTAAACACCGCCAACGTTAGAATCAAAACCTCTAATGGAGGAGATACCACACAGTCAACACCAGACCCTGTGCCGGGTGGTGGTCCGGGTGGCGCACCAACTCTCATCTACGGGTATTTTGATATTCAAAAATATGTTAAAGACACCATGATCGCAATATCAGGCGCAACCTTCGAACTCTACACCGGTGACACCTGCACTAATAAAGTAGACCTACAAGAAACCCTTATAACACGCGATACGGGTAAACTGGTTTCACCCATTGCGGTTAAAGCCGGCAAATACAGCATAAAAGAGGTTACTGGTTCTTTTTTGCTAGTATTCTATGTTCTCTTTTCACCTTTTAGTTGAAATGTTTGGGTTTGACTTTCCGGGGTGTGGACTGTTCCAGTCCACCCTTTTTTTGTGTGTATGGGGTTGTGTTGTTTTAGTGGGTTTGGGGTGTGTTGGCAGTGTGTGGTGGGGTTTTTGTGCGGTGTGGTTTCCCTGCTACTAAAAGCACGGGGTGTTGTTTCAAACATCCTCACACTGGTGCTGGTGTTCAGCACACTAGCTAGCGCGCAAACAGGTCAAACCGTTGGGGTGGGTGTTGCAACAGGGCAAAACACCACGCTGCTGCAAGTAGCAGGTGGTGAACCTGTTAAACCCACCACAACTACCACCAGCCTACAACCAGGCAACACTGGTGCAAACAACACAAACAAAACCAAACCAGCAGCAAACCCCCCGCACACTACACAACTACCAGCCGGAATAAACCGCACCACCATCACGGATCTAGTCACAAGCACAACAACAACCGACAAAACAGAATACTATCCCGGTGAAGCAGCTAGCATCCAAGTGTCATTCAGGTATAACGAGGTGGAATATCCGATGGTTCAGGATATACAATCTGCCCAGGACTTTTATACTGCTGTTGTTAATTTTACTGTGCAACTACCCGCCGGGTTTGCAATCTCACAAGAAACACTCACCAAAGGCCCCTTCACAAGAGACTGCACAAACCGGCGGGAGTGCCAGGATTACCAGTGGAACTATAATGCAGGAACACGCAGGCTCACCGGTAGTTTCCCCACACCCACCCCCCACTATAAGGACGGCGGTGAGTACCAGCTTTTTGAGGAACTTAACATAACAGGAACAGTCACAGGCACACCCAACACATCCCACACAGTTAGGACTACCGCTGATGGGGTTTTGGATTTCACCTACATCGACAAAACCAATTCCCGTGCTTATGATGTGCAAGAATATTTCACCGCCACTCCCTCTCAAGCTGTGTTTCAGATTGTTCCCCGTAAAACCACGCTAACAGCGTCGTTTCAGCCTGTGGGGCTTACCGAAGGACAGGTTGTTGTAACAGGCGAGGTTTTATGCATTAACCCCCAAGGCCAATCAGACAGGCGTAACATCATGTTTACTCTAAAACACAACCAGCTAGTAGGCGGCAAATGGGATCGAGTGTTAAACAACATGGTTGATGCGGGTAGCACCTGTGTGATAACCATTGTTAAGGGCGCTGTTCCAGCAGGCTGGAGATGGAAAACACCCGACCGGATCACCCAAACAGAATCAAACATCACCAGCTCACGCACCAGCACAATACGGCTGGAGGTTGAAAAAATACCAGTCGAAGTATCCACCGAAACAACTGCCACACCAACAGTAGCCGCAGGCCAACAAGTACAAGTAATATCAACAATCAAAGCCAGCGGAAACCCAGCGCTTAACGTACCCGTTACTATTCAACTACCAAAGGACGGGTTTGTAAACACCGCCGCCACAGTAAACTCGGCATGCCAGGCTACAGGGCGTGGTGCTATGTGTCCTGCCCGGTGGGTGTACAACGCAGCTAGTCACACGGTAACAGCAACTATACCGCGGATTCCTGCTGGGGGTAGTGTTACGGTGACTGTTACAGGTGAGGCTGGGTTGTTTGAGGCTAACAGGCGTAGTTTCACTGCAACCACTAGCGCAGCGTTTACAGACGCCAACCAAAACAATAACCGTTCACAAGCAAGCTTTAATGTCACAAACAAAAGGGTCACAGTCTCACTCATTGTAAAACCCGAAGGAGAACGCCCTGCTAGTGGTGTTGTGACCGTGACGGGTAGTATCAACTGCGTAACACCGTTTCAACATAACAATACTTTCACGTACACGCTCAATTATGCTCGGCTTGTTAACGGCGCAGGAGCGCCCCAAGTTATACATAAAATAGTATGGGCTGGAAGCAACTGCACAGTAACAGTACGCAACACAACAGCCCCCAACGGCTGGGAGTTCACCAGCCAAACCCCGTTTGCGTATCAACTGCAACAGGTTATGATGGACGCCACAGTTCAACACACAGTTCGTTTACAACGCAAATTCATGGCCGTAGCACCACCACTACCACTCACCGGCGGTGTCGCATCCGACTGGCTGTATCTAACCGGTGCAGGTGTACTTGTGATTGGTGTTGCGGCGGGGCTTGTGGTTGTGTTTTACTGGTACGGGGCGGTTGGCTGGTTTTTGACTGTACAAGGGGGTGTAGGCTGGCTCACCCCCCTCTTTTTTGGTTGCGTGGGGGGGGCTGCGCGGCGGCTGCGGAGCAGGTCGGGAAGCCCGATCCGCCGCCTATGCCTGGCTGAGAATGCGCATAAACTCCCTGTTAATGTATATGTTTTCACGCCCGTTTTTGCGCTTGAGTAGAATCCCCTCCGCTGTTAGCACTTCGAGCCATTTTGTTGCGGTGGGGCGGCTCACATTGCAGTACTGCTCGACATTGGCAATGCGGCAGTAGGGCAGCTTGAAGATAGTGTCGAGCAGATCCTCATTAGCGCCTGAACTTAGTGTTTGCCGCAGCTCCTCCTTGTAGTCATTGCGCAGCTCTTGAGCCTGATCGAGAGTGCTCAGGGTGTCGTGCGCGGTGACGGTTATCGCTTCCAACATGAACAGCAGCCAGGATTACCAATCATTCTCTTTCGTAACGTTTAAGAGCAGGTCGTAATACCGGTTTTTGTGCTTAATTATGTGCTTAGAAAGAAAAAGCACCGGCTCTGACAGTAGCTTGTGCTCTTTGAGAATTAGCAGGTTAATGATTCGCCCTGTGCGCCCGTTGCCGTCTGAAAACGGGTGGATAGCCTCGAATTGGTAGTGCGCGGCAGCCATTATCAGCAGCGGATCGATATTGGCAGAGTGGATGAATTTCTCCCAGTCACCGAGCTTCTGCTCAATAACAGCTTTGCCTTCGGGTGGAGTGTACCGGCGCGTATTTCTGGTGGTATCACGAATATAGATGCCAGGGGTGTCGCGGATGCGCACGTCGTACCCGTGAATAGTGCTGCAGATGTCTTTTGCGGCGTTGGCAGTTAAAGGACGCTGGCGGATTGCTTCCGTGCCCTCTGTGAGAGCCTCCTTATATCGCAGAGTCTCTTTTGTGGCTGCTGTTGTGTAGGTGGACACGGTTGTTGACTTCTGTGATGCGGCGGTGAAGAGCTCGTCGGTTGTGGTTATGATATTCTCAATTTCGGAGCTCGCCTGCGCCTCGAACAGGTGCATTGCGCTAATAAACAGTGACGGGTTTACTGTTTGCTTTGCGGCACGGTCTAATTCGGCGAGAATTGCCCGCGCACTGGGTAGCGCTTTTAACACCTTGCGAGTTTCAAGCTTAGCCTCGGGTATTTGAGGCAAATTGTTGTAGGGAATGTTGGGATCCCACATGGGCGCACCTCCTAGTTTGAATGCGTGAATAACGTGTTAAACATTTTTACATATTGCGGTCTTTATGTAAAGTTTTTCGCAAATTTTTTACATATATAGGTCGATGTGTAAAAAATTTTAGTTTTCTTTACATATAAAACATGATGTGCAAAGATTCTTTACACGTTGCGGCTCGGGTTTTGTGACGGTATAGTTAAGCCCCTCTTACTAAACAACAAGAGGGGCTTAATTTCTAGAAACAGGTTGCGTCACCCCCGGGGGCAACACAATATCGCTACCAGCTTGACTTGGTGATACCTGGCAGTTCGCCGCGGTGTGCCATTTCACGGAAACGCACACGGCTGATGCCGAACTTGCTGAGCACACCGCGTGGGCGACCGTCGATCGCATCACGGCTGCGCAGGCGCACAGGAGAAGCGTTGCGCGGCAGCTTCTGCAGACCGCGACGTGCTTCCTCACGGCTTTCTGGTGTGCCGTTAGGGTCTACAAGAGCTTTTTTAAGCTCGAGACGGCGCTCTGCGTAGCGCTCTACAACTGCCTGGCGCTGTTTGTTTTTAGCGATCATGCTTTTTTTAGCCATGACTAGCGCTCCTCTCTAAACTCAACGTGTTTACGAACAACAGGATCGTATTTTTTAAGCACGAGCCTGTCTGGCGTGTTACGGCGATTCTTTTTGGTTACATAGGTGTAACCTGTGCCCGCTGTTGAGCGCAGTTTGATAATCGGGCGTACATCATGGTGTTTAGCCATTTTAGAACTTTACCCCGCGTTTCTTAAGATCTGCCACAACCGCTTCAATGCCGCGCGCGTCAATAACTTTGATGCCGCGGGCTGAAAGTGTAAGCTTTACTTTGCGACCGAGTGAGGGCACATAGTAAGTTTTTTTCTGAATGTTTGGATCGAATCGGCGCTTTGTGCGACGGTTCGAGTGTGATACGTTGTGCCCAAAGCCTGGCACGGCTCCGGTCACTTGGCATACTGCTGCCATTTTGTTTTCCTCTCAGTACCGAGGGCGCAGAGCCCTCCCAAGATCTCTTGTCTGCAGAAAAAGCAAGTTGCTTATCTGCGGTATGCGCCCATAGGTCAAGGCACAACCGCCAACAAGTTTACAGCTTATGCCGCTGGATGCGCAAGAAAAACCGGCAAATATCCGCTCGCCACGCCGCGTGCTGTCCTAAAAGACGCTATTTTGCACCGTTTGCGGGAGGGTTGCTCTGGCAGTTTGCGCAGATTCCAAAAATGTCTATTATGTGTTGCGCCTGTGTAAAGCCGTTCCGGTGGGCAACCTGCGCCGCCCACGCTTCCACCGGGGTTGCCTCAATCTCTTTCGCGTATCCGCATTCCCGGCAGATTAAATGGTGATGATGCTCGTTCGACTTGCAGAATCTGAACAGATTCTCGCCGTCGGGGGAGTTGAGCATATCCGCTTCCCCCGATTCCGTCATCGAGCTGAGGGTACGGTAAACAGTGGCGAGCCCAATGTGCAGCCCCTTGAGACGCAGCTGGTCGTAGAGCCCCTGCGCGCTAATAAACCCCTGAATCCGTCGCATTTCGGTGCGCACTGTGTCGCGCTGCCAAGTATTACGCTTAATGACCATCGTGGATCAACCCCTTTCGCAAAATTAGCTTAGCGCATTAGCGTGCCGTGTCAATGTATTTTTATTGCGGATCAGCCGCCACAGCCAGGCGCAAAAGAAAATTGCGGCGAGGCTCAGCCCGATTGTGCCGCCCGCGGCAAAGCCGTATTTCACCGAGAGGAACAAGCCCGCGGCGCTGCCGAGCAGCCCAAACAGGATTGCTAGGGGCGCTATAAAGCGGATGTCGCGGGTTAGCAGAATTGCGGATGCGGCCGGGGCTATCACAATTGCAGTCGTTAAAATTGCGCCGACAGCCGGGAGCGCAACGGTTGTTGTGAGCGCAACCAGCACGGTGGTGATGATTTCAGCCCGCAGCGGGCTGTATCCCGCGGCTCGGGCTGCCGGTGAGTCGAAGGTATCGTACAAGAGCTGTCTGCCGTAGCAGAGCACTGTTATAATCGCGCAGAGCAGCACAAGCAGAGTGGCTATTAGATCCGTTTTTTGCACTCCGAAAACAGAGCCGATTAGCAGCGCGTCAACTGGCACCGTGAAACCTTTTTGCAAAGACGTTAGCAGCGCCCCGAGCGCAAACCCGAACACCAACAAAATACCGGTTGCCGTGCCCTGCCCCTGGTTCTTTACGCGGCTTAGCAGCGCCAGTAGCACGGCAAAAATTGCGCCCGCTATTGCCTGACCTAACAGCACGTTCGCGCCAATTAATGCGGCGATTACACCGCCGGGAAAGGTGGCGTGACTGAGTGCAACCGAGAAGAACGCGCGTTGTCTAAAAACGGCGATTGTGCCGACAATGCCGGAGAGTAGAGATAGCATGGTGAGTTCTATGCCCGCTAAAACCAGATAGCTCATTGTAAGCCCCCGCGTAAACGCTTTAGGCGCGCGGTGGTTTGCTTGTAAAAAATTGCGGCTAGATACAGTAACACCAGCGCAATTACAGTGGCTGCTCCAGCCGAAAGGTGCGCGTCAAGTGCGAAAGAAACCCACACAGAAGCGCTCAGACCCGCAAAACCGGCTATCAGGGTGACGATAATTGCAATGGGAATCAGTGTCAGAAGTTTTTTGCTGAGCTGCCTGGCGGCCGCTGTTGGCACAATCACCAGCGCAATGACGAGCAGGTTACCGAGCGCTCCCGTTCCTGCCACAACGAGCAGCGCTATGGCGCACCCGAGCGCAAGATTTGTGAGGTTGGCGCGGTATCCGCTTGCTTTAAATCCTTGCGGATCAAAGGCCAAATAGAGCTGTGCTCGCCAGGTTAGAGCGATTATTAAAAGCGCGAGCGCAACGGCAACTGTGAGTGTTAGAAGCTGCTCGGTTGTGACCGTTAGCACGTTGCCAAACAGGAGGTTTTCAAGCGCGCTGACGTAGTTTTGTTGTTTGGACACAAGCACGATGCCGAGGCTAAAAGCGGCGCTCAAAGTTATTGCAATTGCGGTGTCGCTGCCCGTTATATTTTTGGTTTTAAGCAGTGAAATTAGAACTACCGTGACGAGCGCTGCCGTGAGCGCACCCCCCAAAAGTAGCGTGCTACCGCCGAGAATATAGCCGATCACAAGACCCGGAAATATCGCGTGGACAAGCCCGTCGGTCATAAACTCAAGCCCGCGCAGGCTAACGAAAACGCCGACTATGCCACTTCCGAACGCCAGCAGTGCTAGGGTGAGCAGTGCGCGCTGCGCAAACGGTAGCCCCATAACAGCGATAAAATCTTGCCAGTTCATGCTAGTTTATGGCTGTGATCGCTTGTTTCATGGCGCGTTGTAAAAGCTGTTCCGTTTATTTCAACAGTGGTGTCGTGAAATGCGGTGGCGATGTTAGTGGCAGTTAGCGTTGAGTGCAGCTCGCCGAAAGCGATTTGTTTTTTGTCAAGCAGCAGCACGTGACTGCAAACTGCGTGAGCGATTTCTAAATCGTGGGTTGAAACCACAATGCCGCACCCCTGTTCGCGCAGTTCGCTTAGAATTTGGAGCAGAGTGTCTCTGCTGGAGCGGTCGAGTCCGTTAAAAGGTTCGTCGAGCAGAATCAGTTCAGGGTCGGAAACAAGTGCGCGCGCCAGAATAACACGCTGCTGTTGCCCTCCTGATAGGTCTCCGAACGGCTTTTTTGCCTGATCCGCTAAACCAACCCGCGCAAGCTTGGCAAACACTTTTTGCTTGTGTCGCTGGCTAAACGGGCGGAGTGCTCCCAGCTCCGGATAGAGACCCATGGCGGCGACCTGATATGCGGTGAGCGGTATATCTTTCTGGCGCGTGTCCTGCTGGGGGAGCAGACCGATTTTGCGGCGCGCCTTATCAGGGCTTGTGCCGAGCACGCGAAGCGTGCCGCCAAGGTGCGAGCTTAGCGACACGAACGCGTTTAAGAGAGTTGACTTGCCCGATCCGTTAGAACCGATTAGCGCAACAGATTCCCCAGCATATAGTTGCATGGTAATTTCCTGCAGCACCGGGTTTTGGGAGTATCCGAAACTTGCGTCGACAACCGCTATTAGGGGTTGTGCGTCGGTTATTTCAGCGATGATGGCACGCTTACATCTGGATACCCCCACGCTTTGAGGATGGTGCGGGTGTTGCTGATGATGGACCCGATGTAGCTCGCCGCTTCGCCGCTTGCCGCGAGCGAGTCGGCGTAGATTGGATCTTGCACAATCGGCACCCCGGCTTCGCGCGCCACAGTTTCGCCCAGGCGAGAGCTGACGGATGACTCAACAAACACAGCCGGAACGTTTTTGGTTTTAATGTTTTGTACCAGTGTGTTTATTTCTGCCGCGCTCGGCTCGGCGTTATCTTCAAAGCTCGGAATTACACCGCCAACGTATTCAATATTGTTTTCGGATAGATAGTATACAAGCGCATTATGGCTGCTTACAAATTTCTTTTTGGCAGGATCAACCTTGGCGTATTCGCTTTTAATCCAGCGGTTAAGTTCGTCTAGTTTCGCCCCGTAGGCGGTTGCGTTCTGCGTATATGTTGTGGCGTTTGCAGGATCAAGCTCGGCGAGTTCTTTGGCGATGTAGTTAACTATTTGACGTACAAATTCGGGTGAAGTCCAGATGTGTGGATTAATAGCTCCGTAGCGGTCTTCATCGTGCTCGTCGCCGTTCTCATTAGCTTGCTCGTTGCCTTGTTCATCACTGTGTTCGTCACTGTGTTCGTCAGCGGATTCGCCAATTGCTTCCAGAGCCTCTTTTGCTGCGGTAGTTTCAGCCTCTGCGCGTTTTTTGTCGATTCCGTCAACGGCAGAAATCTTTTTACCTTTGAATCCTGACGAGGTGATTACAGGATCCATAAAACTGTCGAGACCTGCGCCGTTAAGAACAAGCAGATCGGATTTTTTAAGTGCGGCAAGCTCGGCTGGGCTGGGGTCGAAGCCGTGAGCTGATGCTCCGGGTTTAAGCAGTCGGTGTAGATTAACCTTGTCACCCGCTATTTGAGAGACAAAATCGTTAATCTGAGTTGTGCTCACCGTTACCTCTAATTTATTGGTGGCTGCATTTTCGGTATTTGTGCATCCGGTCATGCCGAAAAGTAGCGCGGCTCCTGCGACCATTGTAATTATTTTTTTCATGGATATCTCCGTTTGCGTTCGCTTATTGATAATGATTCACAATTATAGCTGCCGGGGTTTGCAGAATGCTTAAAATTAAAATGGGGGGGGGTATGTTTTATGTGAAACATACCCCCCCCTGTAGAGCTAATAAAGGGCTAATCGTTTTGAGGGAATCCCAGATTAATGCCACCGTGCTGTGCGGGGTCTAGCCAGCGGCTGGTAACGGTCTTTTCGCGAGTGAAGAAGTCAAAGCCCTGGGTGCCGTATGCTTTCGCATCGCCAAACAGGGAGTTTTTCCAACCACCGAATGAGTGGTAGGCAACCGGCACAGGAATAGGTACGTTGATACCGATCATGCCAACCTGAATCTCGTTCTGAAAACGCCGCGCCGCTCCGCCGTCGTTCGTGAAAATCGCGGTTCCGTTACCAAATGCGCCAGAATTGATAAGTGCAACGCCCTCGTCGAAGTTGTTGATCCGCACAATTGAGAGCACAGGACCAAATATTTCTTCTGTGTATGCCTTGGAATCTGTTGGCATCTGATCCAGCAGAGTCGGACCGAAGAAGAAGCCGTTCTGGTGGTTTTCAACGCTGTAGTTACGTCCGTCAACAACCACTTTGGCGCCGTCTTTTTCGGCAATGGTAACATAGTCAGAAACCTTTTCAAGATGCGCCTGCGAAATTAGCGGACCCAGATCCGGCTCTTGCTTATCCGCCCCGTTGCCAACGCGCAGCTGTGAAATGCGCGATTTAATCTTTTCGATAAGCTTATCAGCTATTGTGTCAATGGCGAGCACAACGGAAATCGCCATACAGCGTTCGCCGGCCGCGCCGTAACCGGCGTTAATTGCCTGATCGGCAACCAGATCAAGATCTGCGTCGGGGAGTACCAGCATATGGTTTTTAGCGCCACCAAGAGCCTGCACGCGCTTGCCGTTGGCGGCTGCGGTTTCGTAGATGTATTTAGCGATAGGGGTTGAGCCCACGAACGAGATTGAGGCAACATCTGGCGAGTTGAGCAGTCCGTCAACGGCGAGTTTGTCGCCGTTGAGCACGGTGAAAACGCCGTCTGGCAGTCCGGCTTCCTGCCACAGCTGAGCTAGCCAGAGCGCGGCGGATGGGTTTTTCTCGCTGGGCTTGAGCACAACCGAGTTGCCTGCGGCAAGCGCCACGGGGAAGAACCACATTGGCACCATCGCGGGGAAGTTAAAGGGGCTGATAATGCCCACAACGCCGAGTGGCTGTTTAATCGAATAAACATCGATGCCCGTGGATGCGTTCTCAGAGAATGCGCCCTTGATCAGGTGCGGGAAACCGCACGCGAGCTCGACAATCTCCTGACCGCGCGCAATTTCTCCCATTGCGTCGCTTAAAACTTTGCCGTGTTCTCGAGTGATAATCTCGGCAAGCTTTTCTTTACGACTGTTTAGCAGCTCGCGGAAATTAAAAATTACCGCCTGCCGCTTTGCGATTGAATATCCGCTCCACTTTTTAAAGCCTTTTTTAGCGGATGCGATAGCTGCGTCAATTTCTTCCTGCGAGGCAAGCGCCACCTGCGCAATGACCTCACCGGTTGCCGGGTTGTAAACTGACGAGAGGTTCTTGCTCGCACCGAGGCTTAGTTTCCCGTCTATCCAGTTTGCTAGTACGCTATTGTTACTCATTGTGTTTCCTTTCTCTTTGGCGAAAATGCCGGGGTGTTTGTTTGTCAGAACTGCTTAACACGGTCTTTAGATATCACGCTCTAGGTCTTTAATACGATCCTGCTGAGATTTTGTTCGCGCGAGAGCTGGCACAACCTGCTGCTCCGGGGTGACGATCACAATATCGTGATCGACATGGGCAGCCATCGCATGCACCGCATCAATAAAATCTTGCTTCTCGATAGCGGTGATAAGTTTTTGGTGGTAGTGCTCCATATCCGCTGCGCTGGTTATATTTGCGAGTTTGCCGCGGTGCTGTGGGCTGCGAAGTTGCTCGTTAATTCCGGCGTAGAGCGCGGCAAGCAGGCGGTTTTTGGCGGCGTCAAACATGAGCAGGTGAAACTGGCTTTCAAAGGCAGGGTTAGAGCTGCCTGCGGTTGCAATAGGGCACATTGAGCACCCCTGTTCGCGTGCAGCTGCCTGCTTTAGTGCGATAATATCCTCTGCGGTGCGGTGAATGGTTGCCTGCTGGGCAGCTTCAATCTCGAGCGCGCGGCGGTAGCTGAGCACCTCTTCAAGCGTGAACGCGTTTAGAAACTCGTTTAGCAGGGCGCTGGTTGGTGTTGCGGAGCGCACAAAAGTGCCGCGCCCGGGGAGGGTCTCAAGCATACCCATATTGGCAAGGGATCGCACAGCCTCGCGCACAGTAGAACGCCCTACGCTCATCTGCTGCGCCAACTCCGGCTCGATAGGAATCCGCTCGCCGATGGGCCATTCTCCGGTTGTTATTTTGCGCCGCAAGTAGGATAGGGTCGCGCGTGCGCGCTCGGTTCCGTTTATCTGCATATTAATCCTTCTAGAGCTTGCTTCTTAATATATTGATTATATCCGCTGCGTTAGGAATACAAGCAGGGCGACTTCGCAGCTACGAAATCGCCCCCTATAGATCACAACGGACACCGCTATTGAGTCTGCAGCGCAGGGGTCAGTTCATTACGGAACATAGTAAGAGCTGAGCCAATAGCCATATGCATATCAAGATACTGATATGTGCCCAGGCGACCGCCAAAAAACACGAGCTGTTCTTGTGAGGCAAGCTCGCGATACTTGAGCAGACGCTCCCTGTCTTCGGGAGTGTTCACAGGGTAATATGGCTCGTCTTCGCGCTGCGCAAAGCGCGAGTATTCGCGCATAATCACGGTTTTATCCTTTGGATACCAGTCGCGCTCGGGATGGAAATGCTTAAACTCGTGGATGCGTGTGTAGGGCACAGCTGCATCCGCGTAGTTCATAACGCTTGTGCCCTGATAGTCGCCAACTGGCACAACTTCTTCCTCAAAATCAAGGGTGCGCCAGGCAAGTTCACCCTCAGAATAGTCAAAATACCGGTCAACGGGACCCGTGTAAACAATCGGCACTTTACCAACCAGCGCTTTTTGGTTTAGTGGTTGCGACTCGTCAAAAAAGTCGGTGTTGTAGCGCACCTCGATGTTTGGGTGATCCGCCATCCGTTCCAGCCAGGCGGTATAGCCGTCAACGGGCAGACCCTCGTATTTGTCGCTGAAGTAACGGTTGTCGTAGTTGTAGCGCACGGGCAGACGGCTGATAATACTGCCTGGCAGTTCTTGAATCGGGGTCTGCCACTGTTTCGCCGTGTAATCGCGTATAAACGCTTCAAACAGGGGTCGCCCGATTAGCGAAATGCCTTTTTCTTCCAGGTTTTTAGCTTCTTTGGTGTTGAACTCGGATGCTTGATCCGCTATCAATTTTTTAGCGGATTCAGGGGAGTGCGCGGCGCGGAAGAACTGGTTAATTGTGCCCAGGTTAATTGGGAGCGGATAAATCTCGTTCCTGAAGTTACTGTACACGCGGTGTTGGTAGTTTGTGAACTTTGTGAACCGGTTAACGTACTCCCACACCTGCTCGTTAGATGTGTGAAACAGGTGCGCGCCGTAGCGGTGCACCTCAATACCGGTTTCAGTCTCGTTTTCGGAGTAAGCATTGCCGCCGATATGATGGCGCCGTTCAATAATTACAGCTTTTTTATTAAGCTTTGACGCAACTCGTTCGGCAATTGTTAGCCCGAAGAGTCCCGAGCCTACTACTACAAGATCCATGTTTTCTACCCTACTAGTTTATTTATGAATTGAAAATAAGCCGTTACTGTTTAACTTCGGACTCCTGTGGCTGGGTACTCTCGAAAGTTTGCTGCCATGCCTCAGGGGAGGTGATATCCGTGAGTGCCTCGCGATACTGTTGCGCCAGGGTGTCCCACCGCTTATCGATTTCGCGAGTTAACAGATAGCTTTGAATCCAGAGCCGGCGGAAATGCTTTTTATTGTGGCGGTAGACCATCTTGCCTGATCCATCAGCGGACCCGACAATCACGCTCGAATAGTTGGGCACTGTCCACCAGAGTGCGTCGATTTTTGCAAATTCCATTTCGGGGTGCTCGTCACGAGAGGTGTCGCGCATGAGGTGAGCTACCACGTTTTTAAGTGTAAACACAGCCAGTGCCGGACCCTTGGGATACTTCGTAGCTTTGCGAACAGTGTTTTTCTTATAGTCTTCGTGCGTTTTCACGATCGGAAGCGCGCGCTTTTGCGCGGCAACCGGGGTTTTTTCATCCTCAGGTTTCCACACTTTCGTTTCGGAATACTTTTTGGCCAGTTCTCGTGCTCGCGGCATTGCCTTGTCAATACCTTCGTGCAGGTGTGCAGGACCTGCAAGCACGTCACGCAGGGCGTTCACAGAGAGTTGTACCGCGTAATATTGCATATTGAGCAGTTTTTTAAGATCCTGGCGGTAGCTGTTCTGCAACATCCTGCCACCCTTTGGTCGCGGGCTGTGAATTAGCCCGGCAATAATGCGGTTGCGAGTGTGGAAATAAGCCTGCCAGTCTTGGGTGTCGTCTTTGTCGAGCCATGACATATGCCACAGCGCAACGCCCGGCATTGAAACTGTGCGATAGCCGTGCTGCGCCGCGCGCAAACCGTATTCGGCATCATCCCACTTAATAAACACTGGCAGAGACAGGCCGACATCCGCGATTACTTGCTTCGGGATCATGCACATCCACCAGCCGTTGTATTCAGCATCGAGCCGCGAGTGCATCCACGGGGTTAAGCGCAGGTTGGCTACAGAGAAATTGTGGCGGTGCTGCTCCACAAAAGTTGGACCCCAGATGAAGTGCTTACGATCCACCGCCTCGGCCCAGGCGTGCAGAACAGGTTTATCGTGCAGGTCAAACATATGCCCGCCAACGATCAGGGGCTCGCGGCTGTAGCGCCCGAACTGTAGGGCGCGTAGCGCGCTTTCGGTTTCAAACTCAATATCGTCGTCCAGTAACAGTAAGAAGTCGGTGTCTGGCAGCTTTAGCGTTTCTGCCATGGCGCGCGAGTATCCGCCGGAACCACCCAGATTGCCCTGGTTGATAACGCGCAGTTGCGAGCCAAGCTGCTTGGCAACAGCGGGGAACTCTGCCTCGTCCTGCACTTTTTTAGTGCCCTGATCCACCAACAAAATCTTATCGATTACGACCGTGAGGTTTTTATCGGCCGCAATGTTTTTGAGGGTGTTAATGCAGTAGTCAGACTTATTGAAAGTGCACATACCCAGGCTTATTTTGCCCTTTTTAACAGAAGCCTGGGTGGTTTGCCAGCTTGCGCGATTGAGAATTAGATCTTGGTCGTTTGCGATCAGATCGAACCAGTACCAGCCGCCGTCACTGAAGTTGTTAAGCGGCAGCTCAAAGTTAAACTCCCGGTTGTCGCCAGCGACAACCTTAGAGCTCACCTTTTGTTGCGCTCCCGCAGCATTAGAGCGGTACACAATAACGGTGCCGGTGCCGCTAAGGTTAATGTTGAGGGTGACAGTTTTTAGAATCGTCCAGCGTTGCCAGTAGGATGCCGGGAAGGCATTGAAATAGGTTGCGTACGAGACTCGCTTGCCACTCGTGATTTTGGTGCTGTGACGCGATAGCACGTTGTCAATTGACGCGAGCGAGGTTAGTTTTACGGGCTTGTGCGCGACCATCGTCCAGGTATCCGGGTCGGCATAGAGTGGCAGCACGTCCGGATCCATGTTGACGGGGAAAATTACGTTTTGTAAAATTACATTCATCGCTATCTTTCGCTAGAAAATTATAGGGATAAAGTATATCGAAACAGGCTGAGCTTTAGCGGGCGCGGATCGCTCGTGTGGCTCTCCTGCGCAGTGCGCTTGGTGAGCTGCGGGTGCGCGGGCGGTTCGCTCACGCCGGTCAGTGCAGTGTGCTTGCGGCACTGAGACCGCGCGGCGGCTCTCGCAGATCTGCAAGCGCGGCTCGACTAGTGCGACACGCTCGTGGCATAGGGCATCAGCTTTTTTGATTTCTGCGCAGGCAGCGGTATCCGGTAGTGCGAGGTGGTTTTTGTGGCAAAAAGCACCAGCAATAACCAGCCCGACTCAATAAGCAACCGGCTCTCAGTGAGCGATTGAATTAACAGCGCAGCCATTATCAGCAGTGGCAACATAGTGTACGCGCGGTACGGCAGACGCTCTGTGACACCCTGGCGGGGCTGATCCACCGCCAAACACCAGACGCGCTGCACGGTTCCCAGCACAAAAACTGTGAAAATCACCAGCCCGACCCAGCCCAGCTGCAGTCGCACATCAAGCCACGCATTGTGCGCGTGCATAACGGGAAGCCCCACTTTCGTGTCGAGCGAGGCGAACGGTTCCGCCCACGGTGCCCAGTGACTGACCCACCCCAGACCAAGCACGGGATGCTCTTGCGCGAGCATTGCGACCTTGTGCCAGATCTCAAATCTCCCGGTGAAATCTGGGCTTTTGCCCAAAAACTTCGAGACCGGCTCGTAGAGCGTGAGAGCGGCAACGGTTGTTGTCGCAAGCAGCGCAAACCCGGAAATGTAGACCGGCGTGCGATTTGCGGCGGATCTCCGCGCCCACAGCGCAAACAGCGCGGTTGCGGCAACCACTAGCAACGCGATCCAGACCGTTGCTGAACGTGTTAGCAGCAGCACAAGAGCGGCGGTTGAGATCCAGAACCAGCCGCTGCAACGGCTGGTTTCGCTGTCGAGCAGCTGCGCGGCAAACACCACGAGTGCGATTAGAGCGAACAGCCCGAGCAGCGCCGAATTGGCTATTACGCCCTGAATCGGTCCGCCAGAAAATAACAACGCTCGACTCCAGTAGAGCAGCTCAGATGGGTTTGTGGCATCGTTCACGGTGACAAACCCCTGCAGCAGCGGCTTGTGCAGAATCGCCGCAACATAGAGCTCAAACAGCAGCGACAGCATCAGAATATAGCGCAGGGAGGTCGCAAGCGCGCGCACCAGTTGCTGCCAGCTGAACAGGAACGCGAGCAGCACCGCGACCGTGCTCGTTGCGAGCTGTGCAGTAATCCCGAGCAGTGATTCAACGCGGTATGCTGACCAGATAATAGAAACGGTTGCGAAAGCCAAAAACAACAGCAGCGAGTGCGGCACAAAATGCCAGCTGAACTGTTTTGTTTGACGAGCCTTATTAAAAAGAATCACGCCGCCAATCACGAGCGCGCCGCTAACGACCAAAAACCCGCCCCAACCGATCAGACTGCGCACTCCGATTGAGCCGATCAGGTGCAAAAAGCACAGGGCGGGGTAAATCTGAAACCAGATTGAATCTGAAATTTTACGCATAATTAAATGTTTTTTATAATCCAGAGTACGCGTGTAAGCCTTTGAAATAGACGTTCACGATAGAGAAGTTAAAAATCACCGCGCTGTAGCTAATCACGGAGAGCCAAGCGGATCGAGTACCCCGCCATCCGCGAGTTGCTCGCGCGTGAATAAAACCGGCGTAGAGCACCCAGATCACGAAGGTCCAGACCTCTTTAACATCCCAGCCCCAGTAGCGACTCCAGGCGCGCTCCGCCCAGATCGCGCCTGCAACCAGGGTGAAGCTCCAGAATACGAAGCCGATTATCGCCACCCGGTACGAGAAGTTCTCGAGGCTTATTGCGTCGGGAATGCCCGCCAGGAATTTTAGCGCGGGCGTTTTGCCCGAGTTCTGCTGTTTGATGCGGTGCGTTTGCAGCAGCTGTAGCACGGAGAACCCAAACGAAAGCGTTAAGAAACCGACGGCGAGCATCGCAACAATAATGTGTATGAGCAGCCAGTACGAGTCGAGTGCGGGCTGCAGCGGTGCTATAGGCACGTAGTAGCCAACTTTGGTGATGCCCAGAAACAGCAGCGCCAAGCCCGTTATTAGCGTGCCAAGGTAGAGGATCTCGAGAAAGAACTGCGCCACCAGGTACACGGTAACGGTGACCGCGGTTGCGGTGAGCGCAAACTCGTACATATTTGCCCAGGGCACGCGGTGCGCTCCGATTCCGCGCATCACTGTTGCTGCGGTGTGTAGCAGCCAGGCGAGTATGGTGAGGCTGTAGCCAACACGTGCCCAGCGGGTGACCTGCCCGCTTTGTTGCCCGGGGCTGCTTGCCCTGCCGGAGAGGTCGATGGTGTAGAAAATGAACGCGAGCGCGTAAATTATCATCGCCGAATACAGCGCAAGAATCGAGACGGTCTCTAAAGAATCAAACACGTTAAAAGTGTACTTGCTGGTGGCTGAATAATCATATAGTTAGGATGGCTAGGTAGGAGTGCTCTACGGGGGATTTTGAGCTAGATTTTCGATTTGACAAAATTTGTTGCGGTTTGCTATTTGTGGGTGTACCATGTGGGTGATAGGCACACTTCATTGTGATGTGCGTCTCGTAACTTTTAGTTGTTACCTCGCTTAACGGAAGTGGCGGGCTTAGCTGGTTGTGCTGTAGTTAATTAGATGTCGAGGATGGTGGCAGATCTCTAATGAGCAGGATCTTACGTTTTATTTCAGCTGCGCTGGTGCTGTTTCTTGGTTTCGTGTTCGGGCTTATAGCTGTTTTAACGGTTGGTGATGAGTACCTGAAAGCAGCTGAAAGCTACGCCCGCACTAACGCTAAAACTGTTATTTACCTCCATCAGGTGCCTGAAGAGCTTCAATCTGACATTATCTCTGAGATGATAAAAACAATTGATGAGAAGAAGGGTTTCATTACTCGGGCTGATGCTTTAAGAGATAATGACGGCAATGCATCGGGTCTAAAGTTTGGTTTTCATGGCGACCCCGAAGTTAATGCGTCTGCGGTACGCTTTGATTTTCTTGGAAACAGTATATTTAACAGTCAGAATATTGCTAAACTTTTGCAGGCTGAGAGTGGAGCTACATTAGGGCTTGATCGTAATATCGCTGACAGAATCATCCCGCTACCAGAAGTTTTGGGTGGTAAAAAGGTAGTTGGGGTTAAGCTTGTTGATTTGGTTAGAGACACAGAAACCGTCAACGCAAACTATCGCATTGACGGTCTAGAGCCTCGGGATTTTGACCAGCTTGTTGATCGTATTGCGGCGCTTTTGCAGGTTAATCGAGATAGCCTTTTGGAGCCACAAAGTGGAGGATTTGTGTATGGTACGCTGCTGATTACCATAGCGTTTGGAGCGGGGTTTGCTTCTTGGTTGGTGCTGGTGTTTTTATCGATTCTCGGCGCTTACCAGAGCATGGCAGTGCTGGGAACGCACGTGCTTTTAGGGTGGACGCGCCTAGACTATGCGCGGAAAGTTTTCGCGCCCGTTGTTGCCGTTTCTTTTTTGGGAGTTTTAGTAGCGTTCGCGTTTATGCTCTATGGTTTACAGGGGTTTTCTGTCGGAACAGAAATTATTCTGCGTGCATTGCTTGCAGCTACGCCGGTTATCGGTCTGACGCTGCTAGCAGTCGCCGCCGGAACTGTCTCGCTGTTTCTTATCAGCCCGGTTAATGCGATCCGCAACAGAGTGTCTTCAAAGGTGCTTGTGGCGAGCTTGGTTGCGCTGTATCTGGCGGCATCCGGGGCTCTTGTGGGAACAATGCGAGCCATTGATGGA
Source organism: Canibacter zhuwentaonis (assembly GCF_018531145.1). Taxonomy (GTDB): domain Bacteria; phylum Actinomycetota; class Actinomycetes; order Actinomycetales; family Microbacteriaceae; genus Canibacter; species Canibacter zhuwentaonis. The sequence continues at coordinate 18,990 of NZ_JAHDSZ010000011.1, forward strand.
CCGTTAGTAAGTGTTGCGGAAATGCATGAAGTACAGCAGAGGTGGGTTCAATACTCGCACCTGAACGTTCTTTACAAAGAAAAAATAGGTGATAATGCGACTTCATTTACAGGTCAAAGATCGGATCATTCTGTTGAGTACTACAACTGGTACTCATCGATCGAGGGGCGTGACGGAGTGTTTTTAGCGCACTCTCAATTTTGTAGTGCGGAATGCTTGGAGTTTTATAGGGAAAATGGGATTTATAAACATATTCCAAACCAGCCTTTCTGGAGTGTTCTTGCTTCACCCAACTATCTTGCCGCACATGATATTGCAGTTAGCCCTGAGCATATTAATCTTGCGCACAGCGGCGAGCGAGTCTACCTGATTCCAGATTCGTTGAGCGATGTTGACAGGAAACAGCTGGAGGCGCACCTTATTGAAGTATCTATTTCACGACTGGAAAGCCTGATTCAAAATGATTTCACGCGGGAGCAGCGCTTTTCGTTCGTAACCTACCACGCAGATAAAAACATCTTTCTGTGGAACACTGATACAAAGCTGCCTAATGCCGTGCCTGATCCGGTGCTTTTGGTTGCAACAGCGGCCAATATGATTCCTTTTGAATCAGAGAGCTTATGGGCGAGCGGTAGTTTGGAGAATAGCTACCTCAAGCTAACTTCCGAGGCGGCAGAAAAATATCTAGATGTTAGTTATCTTGCGAAATACAATTTAGACGATAACGAACCCGTGTTTTTACCCGTGTCGCAGTTTATTGCCGGGCTTCAAAAATCGATTAGTGAAACCATACAGCTTTTCGGGGCGGCCGTGTTGCTGATTGCAGTTCTTGGAACGATTGTTATGACCTCGCTGGTTAAAATGTTTTCGATAGTTAGACGCGAGCAAATAGCGGTTAAGCGCCTAATGGGGCACTCGCTGCTTAGCGTTTTCCTGCCACCAATTCTGCTGGTTGTGTGCACAACGGTTATTTGCGCGATTGTTGCGCTGGCGCTGCGAAGCACAAGCGGAGCTCTTGTGCTCACAATTTTCGGGCTTTTCCAGTTTGCGCTGCTCATGTATCAGGCAAGGAGAGCCAGCACGCGCGGAATTGTATCCCTAATTAAGTCGACACAGTAATCACCTAGAAACGAGAAGAAAATGCCAAACATTCTTGAAGTGGAAAACCTGAGCAAAAGTTTCGGGGCGCGCCCGATAATCAACAACCTGAGCTTTTCTGTTGAGAGCGGTACGAGCATCGCGATCACCGGTCCGTCGGGGTGCGGTAAAAGCACCCTGCTGAATATGATCGGTATGCTGGAAGCCCCCAGCAGCGGATCTATCAAGCTTGACGGTAAGGTTTTGCCAAAGCCCAATTCGAGCGAGGCAACTAAGCTACGGCGACATAAAATAAACTATCTTTTTCAGTCGTTTGCGCTCATTACCGATAGCAGCGCGGTAGAAAACGCGATGCTCGGAATGCATCACACAAAGGCCACTAAAAGCGAAAAACTTGAAGCGATTAATCGTATTTTTGAGCGCCTGGGGCTTTCGCAGGTGAGCAACGATAAAGTTTCAACGCTTTCCGGCGGGGAGCAGCAGCGCCTCGCTCTGGCTCGCTGCATTCTCAAAAACGGCGATCTTATTCTTGCGGATGAGCCTACCGGTTCGCTAGATCAGGAGCTCGCCTCTTGTGTGCTGGACGAAATGCTGAAACTCCAGCACGAACACAATAAAACCCTGCTCGTAGTAACGCACGACCCGAAAGTTGCCGAACGCTGCGACCGCATTCTGCAACTTGTGCCTGTTGCTGAGCAATAGCCGCCTAGACCCTGCGCATATTAATTACGCGTTTTGGTCATTTTTGCGCTGATCCCTTGGGTCTGAGCTGTCTCTCTTGCTCGCATTCCAGTACACTGCGGCAGCCGTCACAAGAGCGGATAATGCCATCACCAGCAGTGACTTAATATTATTATTTAGTTTAGAAGAGCGATGAATAGGAGCTGAAGAAAGAAGAAATTTAGGTTTATTAGTGTTGAATATACTCTTATACTTTAATAAAATCACTGTAAAGCTTCTGAGTCTTGATTGAGTGCTGACTTGTGAGGCGACAAAGCGTCTCTTACGTCCGTATAAAAGTATTTTAATCTTGCAAACTGAAATTAGATGGTGACAAGTCGGGATACACCTTAGGTAATTTTTCATAAAACTATTTAGATACGTACAATTAAAGCCGTTTTGCTTTACGCATATCAGTGAGGGTCGTTTTGTTCGAGCATTAGTTGTGACTGTTATGCGCCTGAGTATTGCAGATGCCCCGTTCGATTGCGTCCTGAACATTGAGTAACTCTATATCGGCGACTTGAACAATCTTTTGTGAGCGCTCAATAAGCTGTTTGGATGTGTTATTTTCCATTATACCTTCAGGCATTTCAGAGATGCATGATGGTTTAGTTTGATGATGCCGGATCAATTGTTTAACTTTCTTAGTACTAGAACTGGGACATCACCTAATATCACTGGTTAACATTCACGATAGAACGTCAATGCTGAATGCCGAATATTAGTGCTCGTCCATCCCCAAATATAGGGAGTAAAAAGAGTAGGTGAAAAATGTACCAGCCTACCAAATCAGAATTGGGAAATATGAAGGTAATAAGAGACCCGAATCCGACTGTTGCCAGAGAACCACTCAAAGCAGTTACAAAGATGCCGCGACCGGTGCTGCTCCCTACGCCGTATACTGAAAAACGTGCTAATTTCGCTTCTACCACAATATATTTTAGGTTATGCATAGTTGCCGAAAGGAGAGCTACATGGGCAATTTCGTGAACAAGGATTCCTGCGATTAGACCGAAATATAGATGCTTAAGAAATGTGAGACTTAGCTCAAAGAGGAAAGGGTCATTATAGTGAATGGATAGTAGGAATAGCCCTACTGATGCCAAAGAGCACGACAAAAGAATAAGTCCGTACCCTTTGAGGAAGCCGAGAAGAACTTGCGAAATACCACGCCATAAAAATGTTCGACTCATTCAGGAAGATTTGCCGTACGCTGCTCTAACAGTGCATTCCGTTGTTTTAGTGCGGATAATATGGTGAGGAATATCATCGAGAGCGCAAATATAATCAGGAATATTAGAGCCAACGCCCAAGGATTGTCGACTCCGAAACCCACCAGGATAGAACCGGTGGGCGTTTCGCGTGCGTCGAAAAACACCCCAGAAAAGTCCCACGTGATGCCCGAGTTCCTGACCTTCTGTGAACATAAGGATTATAATCGTCGCAGCAGAGAGGCGGCAGTAGCCGTGAAGGCGAGCATTATAGCGCTGAGGATTCGCTTAAACATTTGCATGATATTCTTTCCTTTGTGTTGAGCTGATACCTATTACGGAATAAAACGCACATATACTGCCGATTAAAGCCCATGCCAGAATTGCATAGTTATCTGGAATCTTCCAAATTAGTGTAGTGAAGGCTATTAAGGAAACAAGCCCCAAAGCTGTAACCACTCCCACTAAGACAGAGAATGGATTATGTTTTTCTGCAGGGAAGAAAATGCTAACCGCCAGTGCTGCTATAAGAGTAACTAAGCAAATAAAAGTAGTCTTTGCCGCTTCGGAGAAGCTCATACCTTTTATCATACTTGCTGTTATCACCGGAATGAGGATTAGTATCTCAACTAGAATGTAGGGTGCGGCTAGATAAACATAGGACTGTAGAGAGCTTAATTGATGCCGGTATGTTTTACGTATGGACTCGGTTGTGGACACAGCATAAACTGCTTGTAGCGATATAATTGCTAACCAGTAGGGCGGGTAGTATCCGGGGATTCCGAGCACGATTAGTGACGCTGATACAACAAAGAACGTTGCTAAGAGGAACTCGCCACTGCGAACCACAGCCCGCAGATGAGCACCAAATAGATTAGTATTGCCCCAGACGAGAACTTTGAAAAAGTACTTCCACCGTGAGTGTTGGTTTGGAGCTACGAGAATAATTAGCGTTAGTGCAATCAGAGTAGATACGATGAAAGCCCCGCCAGCTACAAGAGACCCGAATCGATCATATAGGAACACATAAAAACGAGAGACCCCGTAATAAGCTTGCCCCTCATAGAATGCATCAAGAAACTTCGACGATTCATTATTCGCGTAAGCGTAGGCTCCATAGAGAAGAGCAACGAAGAGACATGGAAGCAGGAAGCTACGCCATCGCGTCATATGTAGCAGGTGCAGAACTCTATCAAAAGCCAGGTATAAAATATCCAACAGTAGGTAGAGAACAACAATTTGTGCGATGATTCCGAGTGCAATCTCAGGAAAAGTAGCTGCGCCGCCTCGGATTGCCATCGAAACCGTTAAAGGCCCTGACATTAAAGCTACACAAGACAAGACGGTTGCAGCTTCAAACACGGTATATGCAAGAATCCGCTGTTTATTCGTAACAGGAAATGTGTATGTTAGCTCGATTAATTTGTCTGCTTTCAAGAACAGAATCCGAATAACGATGAAGAACAGCAGAGTCCACAAACCTACGGTGAGAGAAATACTTTGACTCACAAGTGCGATTGCACTAGCGTCGAGTGTCATGCCGCGGACTACAACAAATGTGAGTGCGCAGAAACCAGCGTAAGTTCCTATAGCAACGGTGAACAGTAGGGTTTTTGATAGTTTGCTTTTCATTGCGCTGTGCAAAAGCAAGCGCCGGGTGAAAAACAGGAATAAAAAGCGAACCAGTCTTAATGTGTTACCGCTCATCCCAGTCGTTCTGCCCGCGGGTGATAAACTCTTTTACGAAGGTGTCAATAGATCCGTATTTTGACACCAGCGCGTGACGTTCTTCATGCACCAGTATTCTACCGTGGCTCATAAGCACTATGGAATCGGCGATGCGTTCCAACACTGCGAAATCGTGATTGCAGAGAAGTATGCCGTGGTTTTCGTCTAGCAGATCAAGGAGATCAACTTCAAGGTTATAAAGAGCTTCGATATCGATTCCGTTCGGGGTTTCATCGATCATAGTAAGCGGACGCGATACCATCAGAGCGGCTATGAGCTGAACCTTTTTTCGCATGCCGTGCGAATAATCCTCGATTAGGTCATCCTAGCGATGCTCCATCTGGTAGCGACTAAACAGTCGTTCCAGCTCGGCAATATTGCAGTCTAGCCGGTACATTTTATGAATGAACTGCAGGTATTCTAGACCCGTTAAGAACTCTGGTAAATAATCGTTCGAAGCTAATAGAATTGAACTCTGTTTTGCTTGTTTTGTGTTGTTCGGAGCGTCGCAGATACGTATCTCCCCAGTCTGAGATTTGAGAAGATCACCGGCAACCCGCATGAGTGTGGATTTCCCGGACACGTTGGGACCGATTAGACTGGTGATCTTCCCAAACGGCACTGAGAGCGAAAGATTTTTAATGACGCTGTGATTTCGTGCGTAGCTAAAAGATAAATTTCGTACGCTTAATGCTTCCACCATTTTTATCCCCGATTGTGGAGTCGGAATCCTTTACTTTATCCATCGAGCGTATGCGCAAGACCACCACGCTGAGGTAAAGATTAGCGTAACCGCCTTTGAAAGTCAATAAATTGAAGAGATTATTTTAAGCGATCTCTAACCCCGACAACCGTAATTGAAATATTGCTCGAGAAGTTTGAATCCTTCAAGATCCGTGATTTTATTTGCTGTTCCTTTTGGGTGGTTTGCGTCGTTCGATTAGGTTTGAAATGTAAACGGTGATAGTGGCACCAAAAACGATATATAGAAATTCACCAATTGAGCTTATAACTCAAATGTTTGTGATCCAGCCGAAGAACGTTGCTAGACCAGCCGAAATAATTGCCGCAGATAAAATAAGAATGAGTTCTTTTAAAGATTTCACGGGATTCACCATTCATTGCGGCAATGGATTGCAGACGCGATTGCTAAACCTACAGCGTTGAACTTCCAGCCTAAGTTTATCGATTTACTCATTTCCTGCTCTTTTATGCAGTATCCTAATACTCAAGTTGAAGTCGGTGGATATTCTTGATTGTACATTTTATTCACTCTTCTGGCAAGTGCTGTGATATACCCGCCGCTGGGCTTGTGGGAAATTGTTTGGCAGATTTGGAGTATGGTTTAATCGTTGAAGAAAGAGTGTCAAGGATAATTTGCTCTCACGTTTGCCGAGATGGCAATATTAAGTAGATTTTTGTAGCGGAGTGCCGAGTTTTCACCCCTCTTGTTTTTTAGCGAAGCCCGGGCGAGCTAGTGTATATATAATGCCAAAGTTTAATTATCAAACCTGAGCCACCTGCGGGACTCGAACCCGCAACCTTCGCTTTACAAGAGCACTGCGCTACCAATTGCGCCAAGGTGGCAAGCTGTTTTAACAGCGTTTACAATTTTATCTTAAAACCGCGGTGCTCGCAAAACCTAAACTACAGTTTTGCGAGCACCGCAGACTATAGTCAGCCGGTGAGCTGGGCTCTATTCCTGCTCTGAGGAATCTAGCTTCTGCAAAATCTTGAGCAGATACTGTTCAAGATCGCCGTCGCGCTGCTGAATCCACTGCTTGCCGTTAACAATTACCGTTGGAGTAGAGCTTATACGCTGCGGCTGATCAGCAGGTCGTGGCTCTCCGCGAGGTACGGTAAGCACCTCACCTTCAGCAAGACCGAGCACGCCCTCCTGCAAAACCTGCTTTGTTGCTTTGTCAATAAAGTTAACAAAGGTGCGCTTGTTAATGCAGTCCAAAAGTTCAGGAGTTTTCTCAGTTCCGATCTCGATCGCGTAGTCTAGTAGTTGCTGATCGGTTAGACCGGCTGTGCCTTCTTTAGGCTGCACCTCCAAAAGTTTTTTCTGATAAGCGTAAGCTTTATCTGGTTGTTCGTTAACTACGCAGGCAAATGCGTTAGCGGAGCGTGATGAGTATTTTGTGCCTGAGGAAAAACTGTCAAGGAAGTTTAGAACGTAGAACTCCATTTCAATATCTCCAGAGCCGGTGTACTGCTCAAGCATTTTGCCGTATGTGCTCTCAAAACTGCCGCAGACAGGGCACATAAAATCGGCAAACACTCTAACCGAAACCGGGCGTTTGCTGGCATCAAACTCGGTTGCCTTAAAAGTGCCATCCTCGTTGAGCTTACCGGTTTCTTTAACCTTCAAATCTTTAGTGAATATAGTTCCGCCAGTAGCCATGTTTTGAGGAGCTGCGATAGCGCCCGGCTGCAAAGAGAAGGTGACAACTAGAGCCACGGTTGTGAGCACAGCGATAACACCTAGCACCACCGAACCTTTTATTAAAAAGCGCTTGCGCTTCTCGCGCTTGACGCTCGCCTCGCGAGCGACCCGCGCCTGCTCACGAGCCTGTGCCCGCTTTTCATTTTTGGTTAAGTTTTTATCTTTAAGGTTCATGTTTTCCTTTCAAACTCTGTTAAGCGCTTAAAAAACTGGGGTTATAACCCGAACGCGCCGCCACCCTTTTTAGATTTTTGCGTGGCGGCTTGCTGCGCTGCAGCGTGCTCGCTTGCGGTGGTTCTGGTTTTGCTGTTTGCGGCAGGATTGCCGCCTTTCTTAGATTTCTTGCCGTTTTTAGGCTTCGCTTTTTTAGTGCTCGCAGAAGCCACAACTCTAGCTTCACCGTCTTCATCCGGTGCGGTGTAGCTGAGCTTTGAAGTATCCGGACCTGTTTGCTCGTCAAGTCCGCCACCTGTCAGCTGCACCGATTCTGCAAGACCGTCGGTCGTCTGCTGCACCTGCACCTGGATGTTGTGTAACATACTTAAAGACTCCTCTTTGATCTGTCCCATCATAGTTTGGAACAGCTCGTACCCCTCGCGCTGGTATTCTACGAGCGGATCGCGCTGCGCCATAGCCCGCAACCCGATGCCCTCTTTTAGGTACTCCATCTCGTAGAGGTGATCACGCCAGCGGCGGTCGATCGTGGCGAGCACAACGCGGCGCTCTAGCTCGCGCATAGCTTTTTCGCCGAGCTCCGCTTCGCGCTGCTGGTATGCCACCTCAGCGTCACTGACTAGCTCGCGAGCCAAATACGCTTTGCCGTTTTTGTGAAGCAGATCTTCTGCCTCTTCGAGTAGTTCTTCAACGGTTATGCCAACGGGGTAGATCTGTTTCAGATCCGCCCAGAGTGCGTCATAATCCCACAGTCCGCTGGAGTTTTGGTGCGTGTCAATAATCGCGCTGATCGTGTCCTCGCGGAACTGATCGACACGGTTTTGAATATCTTCGCCCTCAAGAATTTGCTGGCGGTCACCGTATATAGCGTGCCGCTGACGGTTTAGCACATCGTCATATTTCAAAACATTTTTGCGAGTTTCCGCGTTGCGAGACTCAACCTGAGCCTGCGCAGACTGGATCGCACGTGAAACCATCTTGTTTTCAATCACGGCATCATCTGGAATGCCGGAGCGGCTCAGTAGAGCCTGTGTCGCGCCAGCGTTAAATAGGCGCATTAGACTGTCGGTTAGTGACAGGTAGAAACGGCTTTCGCCGGGATCTCCCTGCCTGCCAGAGCGACCGCGCAGCTGGTTGTCGATGCGGCGTGATTCGTGGCGTTCTGTGCCGAGCACGTATAATCCGCCAACCTCAATAACCTTTTTAGCTTCGGCGGCAACCGTTTCTTTGACCTGCGCAAAAACTTCGGGCCAGGTATTTTCGTACTCTTCCGAGTTTTCTTCTGTTGATAGCCCGCGCGCGCTCATTTCCTGCACTGCAAGGAACTCAGCGTTGCCGCCGAGCATAATGTCGGTGCCGCGGCCAGCCATGTTGGTTGCCACAGTAACGGCCCCGAAGCGCCCAGCCTGTGCCACGATTGCAGCCTCGCGAGCGTGGTTCTTGGCATTCAGCACTTCGTGACGCACACCCCGTTTTGCTAGCAGGCGTGACAGGTACTCACTCTTTTCAACGCTGGTTGTGCCAACAAGCACAGGCTGCCCTTTTTTGTTGCGCGCAACTATATCGTCAACAATCGCGTCAAACTTAATCTGCTCGTTCTTGTAAACAAGATCGGATCTGTCAATGCGCTGCATTTTGCGGTTTGTCGGGATTGGGACAACCCCGAGCTTGTAGGTGCTCATAAACTCCGCAGCCTCGGTTTCAGCTGTGCCGGTCATGCCTGACAGCTTCTCGTACAGGCGGAAGTAGTTCTGCAGGGTTACGGTTGCGAGCATCTGGTTCTCAGCTTTAACCTGCACGCCCTCTTTAGCCTCAATGGCCTGATGCATACCCTCGTTGTAGCGGCGACCTGCGAGAATACGACCGGTGTGTTCATCAACAATCAGCACTTCACCGTCAAGCACAACATAGTCTTTGTCGCGCGTAAACAGTGCGCGTGCCTTGATTGAGTTGTTGAGGAAAGAAATAAGCGGAGTATTAACCGACTCGTATAGGTTCGTTATGCCCAGGTAGTCTTCAACCTTTGCGATGCCGCTTTCAAGCACGCCAACGGTGCGTTTTTTCTCGTCCACCTCGTAGTCAACTCCTGGCACTAGCGTCTGTGCGATCTTCGCAAAATCATTGAACCAGCGGTTAGCATCGCCGGATGCAGGACCTGAAATTATTAACGGGGTGCGCGCCTCGTCAATCAGAATCGAATCAACCTCGTCAATGATTGCGAAATAGTGGTCGCGCTGCACGCGCTCAGCACTGCTCGACGCCATGTTATCGCGCAGGTAGTCAAAGCCAAACTCATTATTTGTGCCGTATGTAATATCTGCGCTGTACTGCTCGCGGCGCAGGGATGAATCCTGGTTGGATACGATGCAGCCGGTTGTCATGCCCAGCGCGCGGAATACCCTACCCATCAGATCGCTCTGATACTGCGCAAGGAAGTCGTTTACGGTTACGATGTGTACGCCGCGCCCCGCCAGCGCGTTGAGATACGCCGGCATAGTTGCAACAAGGGTTTTACCCTCGCCGGTTTTCATCTCTGAAATATTGCCGAGGTGCAGATTAGCGCCACCCATAATCTGCACGGGATACGGGGTTAAACCAATAGTGCGCTTTGCGGCTTCGCGCACGGCGGCAAAGGCTTCTGGCAGGAGATCGTCGAGAGTTTCGCCCGCAGCAAGGCGCGCCTTGAAATCCGTAGTCTCTTCGCGTAATTCTTCGTCGCTAAGATCTGCAAAGTGTTCTGCAAGATCCGTCACCTGCTGCGCGAGCCGCTCAAGCTTCTTGAGAGTGCGACCCTCGCCAATACGAAGTAACTTTTCGATAACTGATGCCATTTATATCCCGATGCGTTATGTAATGTGCTGCGCCATAGGGCGGTCTTAAAGTTAAAGTATATCAATGTAAAAGGTATATGCAACTGTGAAAGTTATGCTAGAGCGGAACTGCTACACAGTGCTGTCTCTAATCTCAACCCTAAATAGGGTTACTGCGCAGCTGACAGAAACCCCGTGCGTGGCTAAAATCTGTGCGGCTGCGGTGAGAGTTGCGCCGCTTGTGCACACGTCATCAACGAGCACAACCCGGATATGCTGATGGCGCAGCAGTTCTAATTTTGCCGGGGTCACTTTTAGACGGCGCGAGTTGACCAGCCGCGCTTCGTGATCCAGCCCCACCTGGCTGCTGCGCGCACCCCCTGCGCGCAGTGCTCGCACGGTTCTTTTGCGTGTGAAACGATTGTCGCGCAGCAGCAAAGAAAGATGATCAAAACCGCGCTGTCTCACTTTGCTGGCGCGCGAGGGCAGCGGGACAAACAGCACCCGCGCATCGCTAGTAAGAGCGTTACGCCGCCGCAGCTCGCAGAGGGTCGTCTCGATTGTGTGCTCAAAAACAGGGCGCAACACTTTTGCAAGCCCGGGCATATCTTCGTGCTTAATTCCGATCAGCGCGTCTTTGCCGGGTGAGGCGTACGCCCCCGCGCTGAAAACCGGCAGCGCAAGTGGTTGTGCCAGGGTTGTTTCAAGGGGCATAAACCGCGTTAAAGCCCGCACTGCATTCGTGCAGGGAACGCAAAAAAGCCGGTCAAAACGTCCGCAGCCAAGACACCTGCACGGTAACACCAGGCTTTGTAGATCCGCCAGAAACTCGTGCAGCGGATGCGCGCGCACCGCTTTTAGACAGCTCGGGGCGAGAGTACGTGCTGCTATTTCTTGCATATTTACAGTATGGCTTGCTGCTGCCGCGCGGCGGGGATTTTGAGTGTGGCTGTTGAAAAGTGAGCGAAGTTACGCATGTTGAAGGCAATAACCTCGCCCTGGGAATCCTCGCGTAAAACACGGCAGCGTCCGCGAAACGCAGTAACGCGCACAAAACCCAAAACGTCCAGGGAAGTTAACAGCGCCCGCAAAATGTAACAGCGTCTGAGTGCCCAGCAAAACAAGCTAATTATTCTTAATCAGCACTCGCACACCACTGGCGATCTGATTCCAAACTAGCGATTCGCGCTGCGAAAACACCTCGCCCTCAGCGTTTAGCACGCGCACATCCGCGGCGGTGCTACCCGCCAGCGAGCGTCCACTGGGCGCTCTGGTGAGCTCATTGCCGAAACTGCCGTTGCCACCGACTGTTGTTACTGAAATATCGCCAGAGTGAGTTAAAAGCGCTAGTTTACCGTCGGTGAGCCAGTCAAGATCGAGCGCGGTGCCGGGCGCGTTGAGGGTTAAATGAGCCTCAGTAGTTAGACGCAGGGGAGTACCGTTTGCCGCCCTCACAACCCCCGCCAGGTACACGCTACTGCTGTTGCCGTTCTGCACCAAAAGCGCCAGCTGGCTGCCGTCGGGCGCGATCCGCACCGATTTTAGCCTGGTATGTGCAATATTTGCCGGCAAATCTAGCTGCAGTTCGTCTTTATTGGCGGTGTACGCGCGCACGGTTTTTGCGCCGTCAAAAGTGCCGGTCCAGATATAAGCCCATTTATCGACGCTTGGTGCCAGGTTGTTATGCTGGTTTGAGAGGGTTGTGACGCGATCCGCGCTCACCAGCGAAACTGCGCCATTGTGCAGCACTGCCATTTGCGGTGTCAGTTTTTCCGCGTTCGCAGTGGTTCTGGGAAGGAGCGTGATGTCAGACGGATTTAGCTTGTTAAGAGTCGGGTAGAGCGCCAGAATCTCGGTGGCGGCGGTTGCGTCAAACGACAAAATGCGCTCCGCGGTTAGCGCGTAGGCGGGCGTGCTCGTTGTTGATGCCTGCTGCTTGGCAATTTTTCCCTGCGTTATTTTGCGTCCGTTAGAGCTGAGCACAAAATTGCTGATGTAGTCGAAATTGCTCAGGGTTTTAGCCAGTTGCGCGCGCGTGATGCTCATGTCGCTCTCGGGCGCGTCCGCAAAATCTTCGGAGACTTGAATATAAGCCCTGCCGTTATGCACTTTAACCGGCGCGGTCAGCCGTACACCGGCACCAAAAGCTGACTGCACAACATCTTGCAGCCTCGTGGCGGGGCCGCGCAGCATATGTTCGATCGTTTCTGTGACCGACCCGGATCCGTTCAGCACCCACCGCGTGTCTGGCACGATGCTGCCCGCAGCGTCAACAAAGGCGAGGCTGCGTTTAGACCACACTGCGGTGAAGGTCGAGTAGTCGAGCACCAGATTTGCCGGGGCGCTGGAGATGCGCCACTCGTCATCGTAGCGCTCCAGCTCGAAGCGCAAATCCACGTTTTGCGCCTGCGGCTGCTGGTGCACTAGCTCACCGGCCGCGCTTAAAATCGCGATCGCCGAGGTCGTTATTTTCGTCACTCTGTCGCTAATCTGCGAGAAAGAGCGGGTGTTCTCGTCAACAATTACACCCACGGGCTGCCAGCTGTTCTGATACTGTGGGGTCAAATATTCGCGCGCAATTTCGTAGTTGCTATTGGCGGCGGCTGCGGCTTCCAAGAAGCCGCGCACTATTTCTTCCTGCGAGGCATTGGGAAGCGGACCGGACGGGTTAAATAACACCTGCTGTTCTGCCTGGGAGAGCTTGCTGAGCCCAGGCATAACCTTGCTGTGCTCGGGGATTGTTTGGCAGGCGGATAGGCTTGCCAGCATGAAAAACGCGCAAACTGTCGCAAAAATGCTGCGTTTCATCGCTTTTCTCCGCTGTTCGGGTCGTTGCAGGGTAGACCGGATTTGCTCGTGCTCATGCAAGCTGCCGTTTTTTTGCTTGCTCTCTTGCGAGCAGCGCCCGGCTCGGGCAACTCGGGCGCTCCGGCTGTGAGCTCAGCTGCGCTGTTGGCTGCTCCCGGGGCATCATCCGGTTCGCGCGGCAGCGGCGAAACGACTCTTTCCTGCGCGGGATCTAGCGGCAGTGTCAGCCTGAAACTACTGCCCTTGCCGGGCAGCGCCCACACGTCAATTGATCCGCCATGCACGCTAGCGTCCTCTTTCGCGATCGCAAGCCCCAAGCCGGTGCCTCCGAGCGTGCGTTTGCGCGATGAATCCGCTCGCCAGAACCTATCAAAAACGCGCTGTGTTTGCTCCTCGGTCATGCCCGTGCCGTAGTCGCGCACAGTCACCGCAACAGCGCAGTTATTAGAGTCGGTGGTCACAATAATCGGCTTGTTTTCGCCGTGCTCGATTGCGTTGCCAATAAGATTGGTGAGAATTCGGCGGATTCGCCGCGGGTCGATGTCAATGCTCGCGTACGCGCCGCGCGGGCGAAACTCAATCAGTGAATTTGACAGCGGCTGCAGGCTCTCGATCACTTCGCGGGTGAGGCTTGTCAGCGACGTTGGTTCGATGCTCAGCTGCACACGCCCGGCGTCGTAGCGTGATATTTCGAGCAGGTCTGTGAGCAGAGACTCAAAGCGTTTTACCTGATCAGACAGCACTTTGGTGGCGCGCTGGCGCTGTGGATCGAGCTTCTGGTGATGCTTGTTATTAACAAGCACATCGCTGGCGAGCCTGATCGTTGTGAGCGGGGTGCGTAGCTCGTGTGAAACATCAGAAACAAAGTGTTGCTGCATTGTAGAGAGCGTGTTCAGCTCGGTGATGCGCATATTCAGCGTGTCGGCCATCTCATTAAAATTGGCGCTCAGCACATCGAGCGTTTTATCGCCATGCTGTCGCATTCTAGCGCTGTGTACGCCCGCTGCAATCTGCCTGGTGACCTCGGCAGCATCGCGGATCGGGCGGGTCACTTTGGCTATCATCAGCCAGGATAACAGCGCGATCAGGGCAACAATTGCCGCGCCAGATCCCAGCAGCGCGCGTGAAATGGTTTTAACCGCGCTCGCGGTTGGGTCGAGGTCGTAGGCGATAAAAAGGTCGTAGGTGCCAGCGCTGCCGGGAAAATGCAGCGATGTTGCGGCTATAATCGCGGGGATTTTATTGCCGAACGAATCGTTGGCTTTATCGAGCGTGACGTGCTGCCAAATCTGTGGTAGATTGCCGGTCGCAATCGAGCTGCTGAGCTCTTTTGTAACGGCCTCCATAACGCCCGGTCCGGTGCGAAAATCGAGCGGCGCGTCGGTTGAGGGCGGCTGTCCGGGCTGGCGGCGCACGTAGATTAGCGAGCTTGCGGAGGTGTCGCGGATAGCGCTGCGCACCTGCAGCATCAGGGTGCTGAGGGTGCTACGATCGCTAGCGGCTGCAGAGTTAATCACCTGTTGCGCGGCGATTGTTGCGCGCGCGCTGTCGTTGAGGGCGTGATTGCGACTGCGTTCTGCCAGATCATTGGAAATGGTTGTTACCGTGCTACCGCCGATCAGCAGAATCAGCGCGGTTGCAACGAGCACATTAACCGTCACAACTCGAAACGGCAGCGACTGCCGCCACCTTGTTGTAAACGGTTTCAGCGCCGGAACAATTGCTCTGGCGAACGGGCGGGTCACAGATTCCAGCTTGTATTTTAGGCGCGACAAAAAATTGTTTTGTGCGCCCAGGTTTTGAGAATCTTCGCGCCGCGCCAGCCACCTGCGATCTGCCTGCATAGCGCGCTAATTAACCAGTTTACCGGCGCGGTAACCAACCCCGCGCACTGTCAGCACAAGCTGTGGCTTGTCCGGGTCGAGTTCGATTTTTGAGCGCAACCGCTGCACATGCACATTTACAAGCCGAGTATCTGCCTTGTAAATATAGCCCCAAACCTGCTCGAGTAGCATATCGCGACTGAACGTCTGTTGCGGGTTGCGCGCGAGCACAACCAGTAGGTCAAACTCGAGCGGGGTTAAGCGGATCATCTCACTGCCGCGTTTAACTTCGTGCTTTGTCAGATCGATCCGCAGATCACCAATGCGGATCGGTGCGCTCTCGTCAATCTGTGGTTCTCGCAACCGCGCCCGCATACGTGCTTTTAACTCCGCAGGATCGAACGGCTTTACGACGTAGTCATCAGCTCCTGCTTCCAGCCCGCGCACAACATCTTCGGTGTCGGTGCGGGCTGTGAGCATGATTATTGGCACGCCCGATTCTTCGCGCACGATTTTACAAACCTCAATGCCGTCGATGCCCGGAAGCATCACGTCGAGCAGGATTAGATCCGGGCGCTCTTCGTGGAACGCTTTGATTGCGCTGTCGCCGTCGGCTGCAAAGGTGGTTGTGTAACACTCAGAGCTGAGGGTTAAACCGAGCATTTCTGCTAAATCAGCGTCATCATCGACAACGAGGATGTGAGCGCTCATAATGATTCTTTCCCTAAAGTATAAAGTGTTTTAATTAGTGTAAACCAAAACCTGCGATCTGTGTGACGGCACAGTTGTTACAGGGTATGCCGCACCTCCTGCGGGTGTGAAAATTGTGACGGCTGCGTAAACTAGGGCATCGCTCTTAATGCTTACGGTGTTGACGCTAAGAGCTACTTTTTTAATCTCGTTTGCTTTAAGTTTCACAGTCTGCGCAGCGCTGCTGCCCAACGGTTTTACAGTTACTTCGCTCGGCGCGTTACCTGCTTGCACGGTTAGCGATCCGCCTGACACAATTGCCGCGTAGTGCTCGCCGCTAAGTGGCGGTGATGGTGTGAACCAAACCATGTCGGCGTTGCCGGTTTGAAAACTGTTGCCTACGGCAGCGCCGACAATCGGGGTGTCCGCAGCTATTTGCAGCGCCGCGTATTCATCTTTCCAGGGCTCTATTTTAAGCGGAGTGAGCTTTTTCTGCTCGAGCTTGAGCTTGCCAACCTCGGTTTTTGTGCCAGCGGCGCTAACGGCGTAAACAGTGGCGTGCCCGTCCGCCTGCAACGCCATCACCTGCGCCAGAATACTGCTGTCACCAGCGGCCGCGTCGTTATTGCCGCTGTCGTAGTTGTTGCGCACGTTCGGCAGCGTGAGCACTCTGTCGCCGAGACCCTGCGCGGTGATCGTGTCGATGCCCTGCGGACGAATATCGTGCGTCTCCGCAACGCCCAGCACCGCGCTCACCGCCGCGCCATTGGCCTGCACACGCAGTGCGAGTTCTGGCGAATTGGGGGCAATACCATTGACAGAGATGGTGCGCGACTGCTTTGCTGGCACTAGCGCGCCGACGGCTTTTGTGCCCGTGATTTCACCGGTGCTGTTATATGCGCGGATTGACACCGCCGCGTCTTTATCGCCCGGGTTCGAGAGCGTTAGAGTTGCGTTCGAGTTGAGCTCTGTTTTGCCGCCGACGATCCACTGGTCTGTGGCGGGCGCGGTGCAACTGTGAGCTGCCACGCCGCGCAGTTGCTCGGTTGCGAGCGTCTGTGTTTGTGCGGCGGCGAGTTTGGTGCTGCCGGGCGCTCTAAAAGCCGTGGCGTAGCTTGCTGCCTCGCCGTTGCTGCGTTCCAGCGCAATGGCATCGGTGCGGGTCGCGCTCACTTCTTGCCCGCTGTGAGCGGATGACGCTGTCAGGTCGCTGGGGTTCGTGCCCAGCTCCGCAAATCCGCCAGAGCAGGCGATGCGCGTGTTTGTTGTGCCGGAAATATCGACCGGGATGCCCCGCACCTGCTGCTGCGGATACTGTGCGCTAATGGTCGTTGCGGCGATAATCCCGGCAACTGCAACCGCGCTCACAACCGTGCCGGTTAGCGCGCGCCCGGTGTAAATAGTCGCTCTGGCTCTGCTAGTCATTACTGTCTCCCGGGTTTGTGAGGTGCTTTCGGTTTTCTGGCCAAGCTGTTTGCGTATTTTTTTTGTGCGCGGCGCGCTTGCTGGCGAGCAGGCGCTTTTTGCGCCTCTGGTTTTGCAGCAGCTCAGCGGCGTTGGTGTCCGTCACGGGCTTGTTGCGCTTGTTTTTGCGGCGTCTTGGTGCCTGTTCTGTGACCTCACCGGTTGGCAGCGCGAGCAAGAATACCGCGATCAACATTATTGCTTGGAAAGCCCATACGGTCTGCGCCGTCAAGGGCAGTTTTGCGAGGTTGAACAGGGTGCGCGTGAAGCTCGCGGTTTCAGCGTTGGCAACAGCATTTGCCGCAGCATCCACTGCAGCCGGGTTATTGCTGGTAACGCGCCAGAGACTGCCCGCTGTGGTTGAACCGGCGGCGGCGAGCACGCTGTGCTCGTCAAGAATCGCCTGCAGTTCGGCTCTTTCGCTGGGGTTCCCGGCATTGCTCAGCAGCACGTAGCTAATTCCCGCGTCGGTTAGCGCCTGCGCCAGCTCGGGTGACCCGGGGCTTGCCAGAGCACCGGTAACGTGCGCGATTTGCGCGCTGCGCTTGTTTGACACGGACGCCTGCGCGGTGCGAATCTGGTCGAGGCGCAGTCCCGCCCCGGTAATAATTTCCGCGCGGATAGATTGATTGTTCGTTGCAGTTAGGCGCAGTGTCTGCAGGTTTGGGTTCTGCGTTCCGGCAGCCTGTACAATTGACGGGATCGGTGTTGGGCTCTGCCGTGCCTGACTCTGTCCTGTTGCGAGGTTGGCGAGCAGCGGAGCCACTGCTACCAGGTTCATAATGAGCGCGATCGTCGCAAACAGGAGAGCTGATCTGTGCAGCAGGGTGAGTCCGCTAGCTGCCAGGGTAATAATGGCGATCCAGTAGAGCGCAAGCCCCGAGCCGGTCCAGAGATTGACGCTATCGGGCCCTGACGCGGTGAGGCTTGTGCCGGAGCTAAAAATCGCCGTCACCATGCCCGTACCGCCGAGCAGAGCTGAAAACACTGTGATGTGAATCTTGCCCGCAAACACGCCGAGCAATGCCAACCCGGCGAGTGGCAGCAGCATCAGCCCTACAATCAGGGTTGCGGGAATTGTGGTGAGGCCGATCCGTTCGAGCAAAACGCCCCAGCTTTCGAGCCCGAATTCTGGGAATCCGAGCAGCAGGTGCGGTAGCGATGCCGGTGCGTATGGCTGTGTAATGCCGGGATCGCGCAGAATTGCGAGCGGATCGCGCACAACTATCGCGTGTACGATAATCGGCGCAAACATCACGGCTGGCGCAATTGCGGTTGCAAAAATCTGTGCTATGCGTCGCGGATGCAGCAGCAGCCCGATTACCAGCATAAGCGCGGCAAATGGAATCAGCACTGGCGCGCACGCGAGCACAACCGCGCTGAGCAGCGATGCCGTGCCCGTCCATGCCCAGCTTTCATGCGCGCGGGTTGCGGCAATTAAAACCCACGGCAAAAGTGTCGCTAAAATCACGGTTTGAATACGCCCGTGATCGATCGAGCCGAGCACAACCGGGCTGAGCGACCAGGCTATTCCTGCAAGCGCCCTACCCGCGGGCGTGCTTGTGAACTGCGCGCCCCAGATCCACCCGCCAAGCGTGGTGAGCGGAATTGAGGCCGCAAGAAATATCACCAGCGCCAGCCCCGGTTTCCAGAAAGTGATCGAGCCGAGAATCGCGAGCACCCAGGTGAACGGATCGGCAGGCACACCGTCGACAATGCGGGTGTTTGCCCACAGGTTTTCAAAGTCGCTCAGGGGTGCGGATCCGCCACCCAACGACTGCTTGTCGTACAGCCACCAGGTTAAAATTGCCGCCGCAACAATGCTAAAGAGTAGCACGCCCAGCCCGCCGGTTGAAATAAAGTGTAGGTTTTTGCGTTTGCGTCCCTGCGCCTCGAGCAGCGCCTCGCGGTCGATAAGGCGTGCTGTGTGCACTGTTTTAGGGTCGGTGCGCAGCGGATCTATTGCGCCCCAGCCCGTGATATTGTTGCGCTTTAGGCGTCTGCGCGCGGCAAAAACTCTGCCGGGTCTGAAGAATGCTCCAAAAGCTGTTGCCAGCTCGCCGGGAATGTACCCCGGTTGCTCGCGCAACAGCGCCCAAAACAGGCGAAAAACAGCTGTCACCGGCAGTAGCAGCCAGTAGCAAAACGCGAAAATTGCGGGTATATATGTGAGTCTGCGATGAATCTGTGCGCTGCGCGCGGCGGTGTGGTTGCGCCGTGCAATTTTACGGCTGAGACCGAGGCGCGGCCCTGCGATACCGCTCATCGCAACCCGGATTCTAGCGCGCGGCGAAACAATTACGCGATGCCCGGCAAGGCGTGCTCTCACGCTTAAATCTAAGCCATCGTCGTAAACTGTGAGGGCGGGGTCGAACCCCTCAAGTTCCTGCCAGACCTCGCGCTTTACAAGCATTCCGATCGGGCCAACCCCGAGCGTGTCCTGCAGATGGTCGTACTGCTCCTGATCGAGCTCTTGGTTGCGCAGCAGCCAGCGCGAGCCGTGTTTGGTAAGGCTCTGCCCGAGCTCAACAATGCGCTCCGGGTGATCCCAGTTAATAAGTTTGGGACCGGCGATTGCGACCGATGGTGCGCGCAAAACCGACTGGAGCAGCTCCTGCAGAGCCTTGGGTTCGGGCGCGGCATCCTCGGTTAAAAGCCACAGCCACTCTGAAATCTCGGCTGTTGCATCTGCTGCGTACGTTGCTGTGCCCGTATCGCCCGCGAGTAGGGGAGTGCCGCTAAATGCGGGACCAGTGAGGTTGCTCGCGTGGCGCTCTGATCCGCTCTTTGTTGTTAGTAATTCTGTTGCGGGAGGGGTTAGGCGCTCAGCAATTGCAATGGCGAATCCGTACGCCGTCGAGGCCGGTACGGCGACGACTTTTGTGACCCCCGCCTGCTTTAGTTTCTGGGCAAGCTCGGGGCTATTTTCTCGCACAACAGTGACCACGCGGTCTGGTTTCAAAGTTTGTGCGCGCAATGATTCTAGGGTTGTGTCGAGCCACTCGCCTGTTTTTGTGACAACTATTGCAGTTACTGAGGTACGCATACTGTCTACTAGAATACGCGCAAACGATTAAAAAATGTTGGCAGAGCCCGTGTTTGCTTAGGAACAAGCGGGAAGTCGGTGCGGCTATGCTGCCCGAGATTTTTTGAGTTTGCGCCGTTCGCGCTCTGATAATCCACCCCAGATACCAAAACGCTCGTCGCTTTGCAGCGCATATTCCAGGCATTCAGCGCGCACCTCGCACTGCTGGCAAATCTTTTTAGCCTCTCTTGTCGAGCCGCCTTTTTCTGGGAAGAACGCTTCCGGGTCGGTTTCTGCGCAGAGCGCACGCTGTTGCCAGCTCAGCGCGCCCTCATCGGCATCGGGAGTGCCTAAAACGCCCAGTTGTAGCGGATCAACGTACCAGTCATTTGGGATCTGAGCTCCGATTTGGTTGAGCATAGTGATTCCTTTCTGGTGCTCGACGCGGATGTGATTTCTAAAATTCCGTGCCTAATAATTACACCGCTGTAGTTATCAAAAATCAAGAAAAACTCACAAAACTTTAAACTGTAGCTTTAGGGTTTTGCTGATTTTCGGCGTGTTGCTACCGTAATTTACTAAGATCTGTCGTATATTGTGACACAGCAAATCGGCAGCCGCTCTTACTTCACAGCAGCTGATGTGTTACATCACAGCCAGCTGGCCGCCGCTGTTGCGTTACACTGGCTGGCTGACGCTACGGTCTTATAGCAACTGGCTGCCGCGCGAGTCGCGAATGCGGTGCACCAGTTGCTTCACGTTTTGTGCGTTTGTTTTGTTGGTAACCAGCAGCGCGTCGGGTGTGTCCACAATAACCACATCTTCCATTCCCACAACTGTGATCAGGCGATCCGGCTGGGCAACAACAATGCCGCTGGATTGCTCAGAGAGCACCTGTGAGTGTTTGCCGCCCAAAATCGCAAGTTCGTCTTTACGCCCGCTGCTGAGAATGTTTGCGATGCTCGCAAAATCGCCCACATCATCCCATCTAAAGTGAGCGCTAACGCAAACCATTTTGCCGGCGGCTGCAGCCGGCTCTGCAACGCTGTAATCTATCGCAATCTGGGGGAGCTTGTGCCACAGCGCTTCCCGCGTGGTAGCTCCCTGCGGGGTGTCCCAGTCTTTGGCGAGTTCTTGCAGGTGTGCAACCAGCAGCGGCTGCGACTGCGCCATTTGCTCCAGCAGCACATCCGCTCGCGCAATGAACATGCCCGCGTTCCAGAGAGTGTTGCCGCTGGCGAGATACTTCGAGGCGCGCTCCTGGCTCGGTTTTTCAATAAAACTCGCCACGTCGTAAACGTCGTAGGGTGCAATATCATGTCGTGGTGCGCCAATTTTAATGTACCCAAAGCCCGTTGCGGGGTGGGTCGGGCGGATTCCGATCGTTACAATAGCGCCCGTTGTGGCAGCGGTTATCGAGTTGGCTACGGCGCGTTCAAACAGGAGGTTGTTTTGAATCACGTGATCGGCTGCAAAAGAGCCGATAATTGCGTCTCTGTCGCGCCGCAGAATGAGCGCCGCAGCAAGCCCAATCGCTGTTGAGCTGTCTTTGGGTGCGGGCTCGGCAATAATGTTTTCGGAGGAGAGCTCGGGCAGTTGTGCCGCAACCGAGTGGGCGTGTTTCACTCCGGTCACAACGAGAGTGCGATCCGCTGATACCAGCTGCGAGGTGCGATTCCAGGTGCTCCGCAGCAGTGAATGCCCGCAGCCAGTGAGATCGAGCAGGAACTTGGGCACGTCCGCGCGCGACAGTGGCCACAGCCGCGTGCCTGTGCCACCCGCCGGAATAATACACCAAAAGTTTTTTTTGTCGATCATCTTTCCATGCTACTTTGTGGAATTGTGATGATAATCAAAGCGGATTACTAACTCAGTCTGCGTTTATGAAAATCTATAGTTTTCATCTGATGAAAATTTTAGTATAGAGTTAAAAAGTGTTTGTAATAAATGGGATAATAGCTTGTGCATTAATTCCGTTTTTAAGCGCGACCGAGAGCGATAGCGGGGTTCGTCAGGAGTCCGCATCAAGGAGCTAAGGAGCAGACAGTGACAGCCGATACGCGTGCAGTGCGGCAAAACAAGCCCCTCAAACTCAGTTTGGGAGGCACCCTCTACAGGGGCGGCGAGGGAATGTGGTCGTGGGTGCTACATCGCATAACAGGTGTTGCCCTGTACTTCTTCTTGCTCGTGCACATTCTAGATACGGCGCTTATTAGAGTTTCTCCCGAGGTTTATAACGCGGTTATTGGCGCATACAAAAATCCGATTATGGGAGTTGGCGAGCTGGGGCTTGTGGCCGCAGTGATATTCCACGCACTTAACGGGCTGCGCATTATTATCGTTGATTACTGGAGCAAGGGCGCGAAATATCAACGGCTTATGTTCTGGATAGTGATTGTGCTCTGGGCAATTTTGATGCTCGGCTTTGCGCCGCGCCATCTAATGAACGTGTTTGGGCACTAGGAGGAATTATCAATACGACAGCAGCTACGAGAGTAAATCCGTTCGTAAAGAACAAAAAAACCACGAACTGGGAAAAATGGGGCTGGATCTATATGCGCGTCTCCGGCGTGCTGTTGGTTGTGCTCATTTTCGGTCACCTGTTCACAAACCTGGTGCTCGGCGACGGCATTCACGGCATCGATTTTGGTTTTGTTGGCGGCAAGCTGGCGCATCCTTTCTGGCAGGTTTGGGATGTGCTTATGCTGTGGCTCGCACTAATTCACGGTTCTAATGGAATGCGCACGATAGTCAATGACTATGTGAGCAACAAGCAGCTCGCAACCGTTCTAAAATACGCAATCTATGCGGCTGCCGCGCTGCTAATTCTGCTTGGCACTCTGGTTGTGTTCACCTTCGATCCGTGCCCTGCGGGAGCGGATCCGGAATTGCTCTCCAAAATCTGTTTCGTTAGCTAGCTAGGGCTGTAAGGAATATATTATAGTGACTTCACCAGAAATCAAAGATGGTGTGACCTATCACCGGTATGACGTTGTGATTATTGGTGCCGGTGGTGCTGGAATGCGCGCGGCAATTGAGGCTGCGCCGCGTGCTCGTACAGCTGTTATCACAAAGCTCTACCCAACCAGGTCGCATACGGGAGCAGCGCAGGGCGGTATGGCTGCTGCGCTTGCGAACGTTGAGGAGGACGGCTGGGAATGGCACACCTACGACACTGTTAAGGGCGGCGACTATCTGGTTGATCAGGATTCCGCTGAGATTCTGGCTAAAGAGGCGATTGAGGCTGTAATCGACCTTGAAAACATGGGTTTGCCATTTAACCGCACGCCAGACGGTAAAATTGACCAGCGCCGTTTCGGCGGGCACACGCGCGATCATGGCAAAGCACCGGTGCGGCGCTCCTGCTACGCGGCGGATCGCACGGGGCACATGATTTTGCAGACGCTGTACCAAAACTGCGTCAAGCACGAGGTCGAGTTCTTTAACGAGTATTATGCTCTGGATCTTGCGATGGCAACCGATGCGAGCGGGCAGAAGCGTGTTTCCGCGGTTGTTGCATACGATCTGGCGAGCGGTGACCTGCACGTTTTTCAGGGGAAATCGTTCGTTTTTGCAACAGGTGGTTTCGGTAAGATTTTCAAGACCACTTCAAACGCGCACACCCTTACTGGCGACGGCGTCGGAATTGTGTGGCGCAAGGGGCTGCCGCTTGAAGACATGGAGTTTTACCAGTTCCACCCTACGGGTCTTGCGGGGCTTGGCATTCTGCTCACAGAGGGTGCACGCGGTGAAGGGGCGATTTTGCGTAACGATTCCGGCGAGCGCTTTATGGAGCGGTACGCGCCAACCATTAAAGACCTTGCGCCGCGCGATATTGTGGCACGCTCGATGGTGCAAGAGGTGCTTGACGGGCGAGGTGCAGGACCGCACAAAGACCATGTTTATCTCGACTGTACGCATCTTGGCGCTGAGGTGTTAGAAACCAAGCTTCCTGACATTACCGAGTTTGCACGCACCTATTTGGGTGTGGATCCAGTACACGAGCCAGTTCCTGTTTACCCGACCGCGCACTACGCAATGGGTGGTATCCCAACCAACAATGACGCCGAGGTGCTGCAGGATAACGACCGCACGGTGCCGGGGCTGTACGCTGCGGGCGAGTGCGCCTGCGTGTCTGTGCACGGTTCAAACAGGCTCGGCACGAACTCGCTGCTTGACATTAACGTGTTCGGCAAGCGCGCGGGCAGAAACGCCGCAGAATACGCGCAGAAGGCCGATTTTGTGCCGCTGCCAGATGATCCGACAAAAGAAATCCGCGAGTTGCTCGCAGCTTTGCGTAGCTCTCAAGGAATCGAGTCGGTAGCGGATATCCGCCGCGAGCTGCAGGAAGCTATGGATGCGGGGGCGCAGGTGTTTCGCACTGAGGAGTCGCTAACCCGAGTGCTCGGCACGATCCACGATCTCCGACTGCGCTACAAGAATATTTCGGTGCAAGATAGGGGACAGCGGTATAATACTGATTTGCTAGAGGGGATTGAGCTGGGCTTTTTGCTCGATCTGGCGGAGGTACTGGTTTACACAGCGCGCAATCGCAAGGAGAGCCGCGGCGGGCATATGCGTGATGATTATCCAAAGCGTGACGATGAGAACTATATGAAACACAGCATGGCTTATTTGGTGGGTGATCCGCACTCAGCAAAACCTGAGGATCACATCAAACTTGATTGGAAACCGGTGCGGATGACCCGATACGAGCCTCAAGAGAGGAAATACTAAGCATGGGCACTGAGACAGTACAGCAGACAAGCAGTGCACCAGAAGCGCCAAAACCGTTTAGCGTAACGCTGCTGATCCGCCGCTACAACCCGGAAGTGCGCGACGACGCATACTGGGAAGATTTTGATGTGCAGCTTTACCCGACCGATAGAATTCTTGACGCACTGCACAAAATCAAGTGGGATCAGGACGGATCTTTGAGCTTCCGCCGCAGCTGCGCGCACGGCATTTGTGGCTCTGATGCGATGCGGATTAACGGTCGCAACCGATTGGCGTGTAAAACACTCATTAAAGACCTTGACATTTCTAAGCCGATCTATGTTGAGGCGATTAAGGGGTTGCCCCTTGAAAAAGACCTGATTGTTGACATGGATCCGTTCTTTGACGCATACCGTGCTGTGCAGCCGTTTTTGCAGCCGGAAACTCCGGCAGAGCCCGGCAAAGAGCGGCTGCAGTCGGTGGCTGAGCGGGAGCGTTTTGACGATACAACAAAGTGTATTCTGTGTGCCGCGTGCACAACTTCGTGCCCGGTTTTTTGGACCGACGGGCAGTATTTCGGTCCGGCGGCGATTGTTAACGCGCACCGGTTCATTTTTGACTCGCGTGACGATAAAGCGCAGGTGCGTTTGGATATTCTGAACGAAACTGAGGGTGTGTGGCGCTGTCGCACAACATTCAACTGCACGGACGCTTGCCCGCGCGGTATTCAGGTTACCAAAGCCATTGCCGAGGTTAAAAGCGCGCTGCGCACGGGCAAAGTGAAATAGGTTTTGCCTTGGCGCTGTAAAAGTTGTTGATAAATGTTTAAAAATAAAATTCGCGTGGCAGATATTGACCAGAGTCAAGACTCTGGCAGTGACAAGCCTGCCTCAATAAAGCAAAGAGTTAAGCTAATTTCCACGGTTTTGGAGTGGGTGCAGCGCACCCGCTTTGCGCGCACTTTTTCGCACCTGGACTCTAAGGGCGGCGAGATTTACTCTGCCGGCATGAGTTTTCAATCGGTGTTTGCTCTGTTTGCTGCGCTTTGGGTGACTTTTACGCTGTTCGGTTTTTATCTGCGCAACAATCCAGAGCTACTCGGCGCTATTTTTGACGGTTTAAACGAGATGGTGCCGGGGCTGTTTGGCCCGGGCGGCGCGGTTGATGTGGACAAGCTGCTGAGCGGTAACGCGCTCACGCTCTCAACCGTAGTTTCGCTGGCGTCGCTGGTTTGGCTGGTTGTGAGCTGGTTTAGCAGCACGCGCTCTGTTGTGCGGATTCTGTTTGACGAGCCACGAGCGCAAGCGGATGAAAACACGCTGCTGCTGAAGCTGCGCGATTTTGCGATGGCGATCGCTTTTGGTGTGTTGATTCTAATCGTTTTTTCAACCACGATTGGCGTGACAGCTGTTTTAAGCGCGCTCGCTGACACAGTTTCTCCCGAGCTTACCAACAGCTGGATTTTTGGAATCGGTGGCGTGATGCTGCGTTACAGCGTGCTTTTTTTGGCGTACTGGTTTGTGCTGTTTGCAATTCACAAATGGCTTGCCGGGATCAGCCTGATTCCTAAAAAACTGTGGTGGGGTACATTTCCCGGCGCGGTTGGAACGCTAGTGCTTGTTTTGCTCGGATCGCGATTGCTCGGCGGAGCAACTAAGAACCCGCTGTTGGCTTCTTTTGCTGTTTTTGTTGGTCTGTTGCTGTGGTTTAACTTTATTAGCCGGGTGCTGCTGCTCACCGCATCATGGATCGCGGTTGGCGAGGGCAAACAGATCGGTCTGCCCCCGGCGCTAATTGAGAAAGACAAGCGTGAGGCTGCACGCCGCGCTGTTTATCGCCGTGCAGGCGTCACAGATGAGACCTATAAGTCAGCGACATACGAAACTAACGATCTAGAGCCCGCCGCACGGGCTGTGCTGCACAAAGAATCTTAGAGCTTAGCCGCAGCAATTTGCTGCGTTTTTGAGCTGTGCACTGTGTGAAGTAGCTGGTGTGAGCGGTGCTTGGAGTTGCAGCGTGTGAAACATCCGCTACGAGCAGTGCTTTGCGGATAATCTTATATTTTTAAGGGCTGCACCGTGGCGTGATCTGCCGCGCCTAGCTCTGCAGTGATCTCAGTAGCTCTTTTGCAGCGGTTTTCAGCGCGGCAAGGCGCGCCTGCGCCTGTTCCTGGCGGGCTGTGAGCGTGCCCTCTTTGCACAGCGTATCAATGTAAAGCTTAAGTTTCGGCTCTGTGCCGCTCGGACGGATCATAATTCGCGATCCATCGCTCAAATCGTAGCGCAACACGTTCGCGCGCATATCCGCTAACTCGTGCCGCAGCAGATCCGAGCTGGTGCTCACCGCAATACCGTCAAACTCGGCAGGGGGATTCGCTCGCAACTTCTCAACGAGCGCAGCAGCTGCCGCCTGATCGGGCAGGCGCAGGCTTATTTGCCCGCTCTCATAGTGCCCAAACAGAATGCTCGCCTCATCCAAGCGATCCCACAGGGTTTTGCCCGCGACCTTGAGTTCTGTGGCGAGTTTAACAATCGCAACTGCGGCGGAGATGCCGTCTTTATCGCCAACAACATCGGGCGACACAAGATACCCGAGCGCCTCCTCAAACCCAAATACGAGATTGGGCACGCGGGAGATCCATTTAAACCCGGAGAGCGTCTCTGCGTAGCGCATTCCGTAGTGCTCGGCAACAGCTCCCAGCGCGGGAGATGACACGATTGTGCACGCGAGCGCCCCGCCAACCTTACGGTTAGAATCCGCAGCATAGCGCTCAGCCGCCTGCCAGCCTAGTAATAAGCCCAGCTGGTTACCCGTGAGCGCGGTGTATCCGCCACCGCGCGCGGGGAGCGCCACCGCGAGACGATCCGCATCGGGATCGTGCGCTATAATTAACTCCGCCGCAACCTCTGCGGCTCGTGCAAACGCGAGATCCAGCGCGCCGGGCTCTTCAGGGTTGGGGAAAGTCACGGTTGAGAAAGCCGCATCTGGAGTATTCTGCTCGGCAACCTCATACAGCGGATCAAACCCCGCCGCGTCAAATAGCCGCCTCGTGATTTCAGCCCCGACACCGTGCATTGCTGTGTAAACGGTGCGCGGTTGGTGAGACGCGGCTACTGCGTCCGAGGAGCCCGCCGCTATGCCAGTTGCGCCTGTTGTGCCAGTTGTGCTTGTAAGATTTGCGGCAATGTACTCGGTAAAAATAAAAGTGCTAAGCTCGGTAACTTTTGAGCTGCTGGGAATCTCCTGCAGTTCCCGCTCGGCTATGCGCGCAATATTGCTAGCTATTGTTTTATCGTCGGGGGTCACGATTTGCGAGCCGTTATCGGCATCTCCGAGATATACTTTGTAGCCGTTATCGGCGGGCGGATTGTGGCTTGCCGTGATCATAATCCCTGCGGCGGCTTTGAGGTGGCGCACCGCAAAAGCGGTTACTGGCGTTGGTGCGGCGGCTGGCATTAGCAGCGCTGTTATGCCGTACCCGGCAAGGGTTTGTGCGGTATCTTGCGCAAACTGAGCGGATTTTTTACGCGCGTCGTAGCCTACAACAACTTTAATTTCGGTATCGGATATTTTGCCCTTGTGCATTCGATCCAGCAGAAATTCGGCAAAGCCTGCTGTGCTCTGCTTCACAACCACGGAGTTCATGCGCTTTGGCCCGGCCCCGATTTTGGCGCGTAATCCTGCGGTGCCAAAGCAGAGCCGCCCGGCAAATCTGTCGGCCAGCTCTGCGAGCGCCGTGGCGCGTGATGCGCTGCTGTGCTTATCGACCAGAGCAGTGTCACCCTGGGCAGCAGCCCCGCTCCGGCTCGAATTCGCCTTTGCTTGTTGCAACAGCTCTGCTAGTTCGGCTCTGGTCTCCGGGTCGTGATCACTGGCGAGCCAGGCTTGAGCTTTTTCGCAAAGTGCGGCGAATTCTGCAGGGCGCATGATTACCTTCTTGTTTAGTCGGATTAATAAGTTAGGGGAGTTTATGCACAACGGTCGCTAGCAGATCCGCTAACCGCGCTGCCGCGCTTTTACCCTTCGCGATGATGGCTTCATGATCGAGCGGATCATTAGTAACTCCGGCTGCGGGGTTTGTTATTAGGGTAAGGCCCAGCACCTTCATGCCCAGCGCGCGCGCTGCAATGGCCTCCACCGCGGTGGACATACCAACGGCATCCGCGCCAATAGCCCGCAGGTATTTGATTTCTGCCGGGGTCTCGAAGTGCGGTCCGGGTACCTGCGCGTACACGCCCTCTTTCAGCTCGGGATGCACCTGTTTTGCAATTGCGCGCAATTCGGCGCTGTAAAGATCGGTTAAATCAACAAAGTTCGCGCCCTTTAGCGGGCTGCGAGCAGTGAGATTAATGTGGTCTTTAATGAGCACCGCCTCGCCAACACCGTAGTCGAAGTTCACTCCGCCCGCGCCGTTTGTGAGCACAATCGTGCGCGCTCCCGCTGCGTGCGCCGTGCGCACACTATGCACGGTCGCATCGATTTCGCGTCCCTCGTACAGGTGGGTGCGCGCGCCGATAATTAAGATCTTGCGACCGTCGGGTATTTCCAGAGCGGATAGTTCGCCGCTGTGCCCGATAACCTGGCTGAGAGTGAAGCCGGGAATCTGATCCGCGCTAACCTCCGCGATTTTCGTGCCGAGTAAGAGAGCTGCCTGCCCCCAGCCGGAGCCGAGCGTGAGCGCAATATCAAAGCGTGCAACGCCGGTTGCCGCTGTCAAGGCTTGTGCGGCTCGCTGCGCAAGAGCCAGCGGATCATTATTGTTATCAGCCATACTTCTAAGAATATGAGCTAAAACTTAGCGCACCTTGAAAATGTGAATTAGTCACTCGAGTTTGGCGCTGACTCGACAGCTGCATTTTCGCCAGACTCGCCATCGGTGTTTTCCAGCTTCAGCTGCGCGACCTGTTTGACGGTTTCTTTATACTGCCGTAGCTGCTCATCCCACGACACCCACTCGGGAGCGACCAGGGATTCCCTGCCAGTGAGCAGTGACAACTCGGTTACGGTTACGGGTTCGGCAGGGTCGAGCTGGGTGAGGGTTATTACCCAGTTCCAGCCGGTGTAAGCCTCGCGTTTGCACTTAAACAAAAAGGTTAAGCTGTGCTCTGACTCTTCTTGCACAGAAACTAGCCTGCCGATTTCCGTTGGCTCAGCAACTTTGAGCAGCTCTTCTTTGGCGCGCTTGCGTAGCGCCTTCTCGTGTATGTCTTTATACATCTAGCTCACCCGCAACGTGACGCAACATCTGGGCTACTTTGCGAGCCTTGGCGCGCTCGGGATGTTTGCCGCGCTTGAGATCCTCGCCGACTAGATCGAGTAGTTTCACGAGATCTTCAACAATAACTGCCATTTCATCAGCCTTTTTGCGTTTTTTGTGAACGGTGGCAACGGGTTCAAGTACGCTCAGTGAGAGCGCCTGTGGTCCTTTACGACCATCAGCCACAGAATACTCTACTTTGACGCCGGCTGCTAGTTCCTGCCCCTCGTCCAGTATCGACGCATGCACATAAACTTCTTTCCCATCAGCCCCGCTGATGAACCCGAACCCTTTTTCTGTGTCAAAAAAACGAATTTTGCCAATAGGCATATTTACCCCAAAAAATCTTGTCTAAAATATATAATCCAGTTTAGCTATTTTAACGTTGGTCACTGTGAGATAGGCTAAATATGTGAATGAAAATAATTTTACTCCCTCACAGGGCAGCTCGCGCGCAGATGAGTTCCCGAAATTCGACAGAGTTTTGGTGTATATAGCGGTTGCGAGCATTGCGCTGTCTATTCTGTCATATTTTGTGACTCTGATAACGGCTGCTATTGTCGGGCGTGACGTGCTCGTGGCCGCGGGGATGCAAAATATTGCCCTGCTCGCTTATGTGGGGCTGCCGTTGGGATTCTTTTTAATCTTTGTGCTTTTGTTTAGGGTGCAGCGCCGTCGCGCGCGCAGTCGCAAGTAGGAGGTCGCGATGAAACACCATGACGTTTTGAGCCTCGCGCTGGCGCTCAGCAGGATGAGCGAGGCTGAGTTGGTGACGTTGTTCAGGCTGCGCAGCTGCGAGGGCGGCGACTACATTGAGAGCGCCCGGCTGCTGCTTAATAAAACCAACATCGTGAGATCATGCACGCTAATTTCTGATAGCGAAGCAGAGGCGCTGCTGCGGTTGGGCAACGGCGAAGCTGCCACTGTGACCGCGGCGGATCTGCCGCTCGCGCGGCTGCTCGCGCTTGTCGGGCTGACCACAGATGGCGATCTCGCGCCGCTTGCAGACGTGACAAGGGCGCTGGCGGTAAAAGAGCGTCTGGCGAGCTCCGGGGGTGGCGCGTCTAAAAACATCGGCGAAATCATGCTGGAAATCATAAACGGTTCGCTGCAAAGCTCCGTGCCTCCAGCGCCCGAGTGGTGGAATCACGCCCTCACGCGCGCCGGTGTGGTTGTTAACGCTGCGCATTTCCTGCTGCATCAGTGGCAAAATATCCACGTTCCAGACCGGTTCACCGCGCAAATGCGCAAGGAGCTGGCGGCGCAATTGCGGATCGGCAATGACGATGTGCGGCAGAGCGTGGCGATCGCAAAAACCGTCGGGCTGCTCGACAGCGAAGCGCGGTTGTTCGCCTATTTGGAGCTTGATCACGCCGAGCGGTGGTTCGTGCTGAGTCGTGCTGCGCTCGCATCCATGCCGCTAAAAACCCTGGTTAAGCTGCTGCGGGGCGAGCCAACTATTGAATTGGAGCTGGCGCGGTTGCACAGTCTGGAAGATCTCGGTATTACTGCGGACGGTCAGTTCACCGAGCTTGGCGCGTTGGTGCTGCGCGGCGCGCGGCAAGAAGCGGTGTCACAGGTTGCGCAGTGCCTGCCGGAAGCTGGCGAGCAGTTTATTGTGCAGCCAGATTTCAGTGTGATTGCGCCCTCGGTGCTTAACGGTGCTGCCGAAACGCTGCTGATGCGCGTTGGTGCGCCCCGCCAGCTGGGTGTTGCGAGCGTTTACGAGATTACCGAGCAGACGCTGTCGCGTGCTGTTGCGAACGGGCTGTCCCTGGAGAAAATCAGGGCGGAGCTTGCCGCGCGCAGCACCAGCGAGCTGCCGCAGGCGCTCGAGTTCACGCTCACAGAGCTTGCCGATAAGCTTACAAGCGTTGTAAAACCGGTGCGGGTAACGCGCTCCCGTAGTGCAGAACCCGAGGTGCTTGAGGATGACCTGGAAACTCCCGTGAATTTTGCTGACACGCTAGACTATGCACGAGCCGCGGCGCACGCGAGTGAGCTGCTGCGCACGCGGGCGAGCGGATCCGCTGTAATACAGCTGCGATTGCAGCTTGCACTGGCAGAGCAGGGCGTTGTTACCATGCGGATCAAACACTCGAGCGGGGAGCGAGAGCTGCGGGCGCAGGTGCGGGGGCTGGCGCAAAATTGGGTGCGCGCTTTGAACGTTAGCACTGATTCTGAGGTTACACTGCCGCTTGCTGCGGTGCTGGAGGTGTTGTAGTTCGGGGCGGTGCGTTGCTGTGTAGCGCGGCTGGCCGGCGCGTATGGCGGCTAGTACCTGCCAGGTGTGATGGTGTCGCGTCGCTGCGCGGTGAGATTATTAGCGCAGCCGATTCGCCGCGTCGTCTCGAGATATCTCAGAGCTGCCCTGTATGCTTGATAGAATGATTCCTGGGCCGTTAATTGTGCAGAGTGACCAGTCTCTGCTGCTTGAAACATACCACCCAGATTACAACGACACCCGTCAAGCAATAGCGGTTTTTGCTGAGCTGGAGCGCGCTCCCGAGCATATTCACACCTACCGCCTCACAAATCTGGGGCTGTGGAATGCCCGCGCGGTCGGTTACAGCGCAGCGGAAATTATTGACACGCTCAATAAGTATGCGAAGTTTGCGGTACCGCAAAATGTTGTGGCGCATATTGCTGACACGATTGGGCGCTATGGCAGGCTTGAAATTATTCGTGAGCCGCGGATGGATTCTGGTCTGGGGACAGCTGTTAAGCCGCTAGCAGATTTCGATACGCGGGCAGATTCCACGTCGGGGCGTCTGATTCTGCGCGGCGACAGCGAGAACGTGCTGCGCGAGGTTGTGGGCGCAAAAAAAGTTGCTGAGCTGTTGGGCGAGCAGCTGGATGGTCGCAGCTATGTTGTCGCCGAGTATGCGCGTGGCGAGCTAAAACAGCAGCTTTTAAAACGCGGTATGCCCGCAATAGACAGCGCGGGTTTTAGACCCGGCGATCCGTTCCCGGTGGCGCTTGATGAGCACGCGGGTACCCCGCAGCAGTGGCAGCTGCGCGATTATCAGCGTGCGGCGGTCACAGCCTTCAGAGACGGCGGGTCATCGGGCGTAATCGTGCTGCCGTGTGGTTCGGGTAAAACGGTTGTGGGGGCAGCTGTGATGGCGGAGTTTCAGGTTAAAACGCTGATTCTTGTGACCAACATTGTTGCCGCCAGGCAGTGGCGTGACGAGCTGTTGCGCCGCACAAGCCTGCGCCCGGAGGATATTGGCGAATATTCCGCGCAGGTGAAAGAGATAAAACCCGTCACAATCGCGAGCTATCAGATTTTAACGAGCAGGCGCTCGGGTAAATACGCGCACCTTTCCCTGCTTGACGCGCAGGATTGGGGCATGGTTATTTACGACGAGGTGCACCTGCTGCCTGCGCCGGTTTTTAAGCTCACAGCGGAGCTGCAGGCGCGCCGCAGGCTCGGGCTCACAGCAACCCTGGTGCGCGAAGACGGGCTAGAGGGCGAGGTTTTCACCCTGATTGGCCCAAAACGCTACGAGGCTCTCTGGAAAGATCTTGAAGCTACCGGTGCGATTTCAGCTGCTAAATGTTTCGAGGTGCGCACAGCACTTACCGAGGCGGAGCGGTCGCAGTATTCCTGCGCGGAGGATCGCGAAAAATATCGCATTGCGGCGTGCAGCAGCGGGAAAATAAAGCTCACAAAAGATATTTTGGCGCACTATCCTAAGCGGCAGAAACTCGTTATCGGGCAGTATTTAGCGCAGCTTGACGAGATTAGTTGCGCGCTGCAAGCCCCGCTCGTAACGGGCAAAACGCCCATTGCCGAACGCGAGCGGTTGCTGCATGATTTCCGCGCGGGCATTATTGATACCCTGGTGGTTTCTAAGGTTGCAAATTTTTCGGTGGATTTGCCCGAGGCGAGCGTGGCGGTGCAGGTTTCGGGTAGCTACGGCTCGCGGCAGGAGGAGGCGCAGCGGCTGGGCAGGCTGCTGCGGCCTAAATCCGAGGCGATTGAGGCGAAGTTTTACGCGCTTGTTGCGGCGGATACGGTAGATCAGGAGTTCGCACAGCACCGGCAGCGGTTTCTAGCCGAGCAGGGCTACTCTTATGCGATTCAAAAAGCGGCGGATTACTGCTAGCGCCTGCCCAGGGGCTTACTACTCCCTGAAAACACCAGCTGGCGATTGTTGCTAGCGTCCTCGCTAGTCTGCTGTGACCGAGCGGGGCAGTGGCGAGCGCCCGGCGCATCCGCCGCCTCTTCGAAAACACCAGCTTCCAGCAAAGTCATAGAAATATACTCCAAAATGTAAGTTATGAACCAGCAAAATAAAGGTCCGCGTATTCTAATTGTTGATGACGAGCCCAATATTCGGGAGCTCCTAATGACAACCCTGCGACACGCCGGATTTGGTGTGCGGGGCGTTTCTAACGGCGCACAGACAATATCCGCTGTGCTTGAAGAAGAGCCAGATATGATTCTGCTCGATATTATGCTGCCGGATATGAACGGCTTCAGCGTCACAGAGCGCCTGCGTGAAGCCGGTTACACCGCACCTATCCTGTTTCTAACGGCTAAAGATGACACCGAAGATAAAATCAAGGGTTTGAGCATAGGCGGTGACGATTACGTCACAAAACCGTTTAGCCTTGACGAGATTATCGCGCGAATCAAAGCAATTTTGCGTCGCACGACCCCAGAAGAAGAGACTATGGCGCTCTCAATTGGCCCGATTACAATGGATCAGGATACTCACGAAGTGCAGGTCGGTGAAGCGCGGATCGAGCTGAGCCCAACAGAGTATAAACTGCTGCGCTATCTAATGCAGAACCCAAACAGGGTGCTCTCTAAAACGCAGATCCTGGATCACGTTTGGGAGTACGATTTTAACGGCGACGCGGGAATTGTTGAGTCTTACATTTCATATCTGCGGCGCAAGCTCGATCCGCTCACCCAAGAGCCGCTAATTCACACGAAGCGCGGTTTTGGCTATATGCTAAAAATTGATAACCTCTAGGTGTTATAAGTGTAGTTTTAGATTTTGCACCGCGACGCCGCAGGGCTTGCCGCGCACGGTGTACGAGGTTAACTAATGGCAAAACGGGGCACTCTGATGCAGCGCTGGGCGAACGTTTCGCTGCGCAGCAAAATAACCGGTGTGACGGTGCTGATTCTGCTGTTTGGCCTGGCGGTTGCCGGGTTTGGCACAACTTCGGTTTTGCGCCCCACGCTGTACGGTAATCAGGATCGTGACCTGTTGAGTATTCAAGCGGATCCGACCAGTGCCCTGCAGCCGGGCGCTACCGCAGGCGCGTTCACCCGCGCCGATGTTATTTACGCGCCAACGAACAACTACGTTGCGCTTTTTGATAGCGCGGGTAATTTTCTCTACGATAACAGCTATAAGCAAGCCGAGCAGGGCGCGCGCGGGCTGCAGATTGCTCGCCTGCAGGTTGATGAAATAGCTAGCAACCCGCCGAACACGATTTTCAATGTTAGAGCAAGAGACGGCAGCGACTGGCGCGCCGTCATTTCACCGATTCGAGACAGTTCAAGCGGCGCGATTACCGCGTACCTCGTGTTCGCCTCGTCAACCAGGGTTATTGACGCGGTAATTGTGTCGTACCTCACAATTTTCACGGGGTTTGGAATAGCGGTGATTCTGCTGGGCGCGGCCCTCACAAGGGTGCTTGTAACAACCACTCTGGAGCCACTGAGCGAGGTTGAGCGCACCGCGCGCGAGATCGCCCGGGGTGATTTTTCAAAGCGGATTCATGTTATCACTCCAAATACCGAGCTGGGGCACGTGGGCGCGTCGCTGAACGTGATGCTCGACCAGATTGATAAATCTTTCAAGGATCGTGCCACGATAATCGACAATATGCGCCGTTTTGTTGGCGATGCCGGTCACGAGCTGCGCACCCCGCTGGCTTCTGTGCGCGGCTACGCTGAAATGTATCGCATGGGAATTTTGAAAGAAGACGAGGCTGTGAAGCAGGCAATGGATCGCATTGAGAAAGAGGCGATCCGTATGACCTCGCTGGTTGAAGACCTGCTCTCGCTGGCGCGGCTTGATTCGAGCCGCGCGCTCGATCTGGTGCCGCTCGATTTGAACGCGCTCGCGCAGGACGCGGTGCTTGACGCGGGCGCGCAGGATCCAGCGCGCGAGTTTAAAGCGATAATCAGCCCTGACTCACCGATGGCGCTCGGTGATGAGCATAAGGTGCGCCAGGTTATGACCAATCTGCTGGGTAATGCGATCAGGCACACGGAGCCGCAGAGCGATATTGAGCTTGTGGTGATCTCGCTGCCGCACTGCGCGCGCTTTGAGATCCGTGACCATGGTGAGGGTGTGCCCGAGCAGATCCGCGATAAAATATTTGAGCGTTTTTGGCGGGCGGATACTTCCCGCAACCGTGAAACAGGCGGCAGCGGATTGGGTCTGGCGATTGTGGCGTCGATTGTGAAGGCTCACAATGGTCGGGTTAGTTGCGTTGAGACCCCCGGGGGTGGTGCGACCTTTCGCGTTGATCTGCCGGCTGTTGAGAGCAAAGAAACAGCACAGCACAGCGCGGCGAAAGTGTTTGAGCTTGAAGATAAGGCTAAGGTTGATAGCCCGCGTGCGCGACGTAAGGCCGAGCGGAAAGCGCGTAAAGTCACCGCGCAGGAAGAGAAGCTGCAGCAAAAACAACAGTGCAAGCAGCTGTAAGCTGCTGTTTTCATAGAAGCGCGCTAGAATTGAACTATTAGTTTTAATTATAGTTTGAGAGGACAGTATGCACTGTGCAACCACAATTCGATATTCAGCTAAGCGATAGTGTTACTGCTCAGCGGCGTGAAAAAGCGCTTCAGAACCCCGGTTTTGGAGTACACTTCACAGACCACATGGCGGTTGTTGAGTGGGATTCTGAGCAGGGATGGCACAATGCGGCGGTGACGCCGTATGCGCCTTTGCAGATGGATCCGGCAGCTGCGGTTTTGCACTACGCGCAGGAGATTTTTGAGGG
Organism: Canibacter zhuwentaonis; assembly: GCF_018531145.1. Taxonomy (GTDB): domain Bacteria; phylum Actinomycetota; class Actinomycetes; order Actinomycetales; family Microbacteriaceae; genus Canibacter; species Canibacter zhuwentaonis. Next base: position 55,944 of record NZ_JAHDSZ010000011.1, read on the forward strand.
CATGAAAGCGTATCGCCAGCCAGACGGTGGTATCGCGCTGTTTCGCCCAGGTAAGAACGCGGTGCGGTTTAACCGCAGCGCGAAAAGGCTAGCGCTGCCGGAGATTCCAGAAGAGCTGTTTTTAGAGGCGTGTCGTCAACTTGTTAGGGCCGATGAGGCGTGGGTGCCAGAAACCGCTTACCACTCGCTGTATTTGCGCCCCTTTATGATTGCTGACGAGGTTTTCCTTGGCGTGCGCGCCGCGCAGCGGGCACGTTTTATTGTGATTGCCTGCCCCGCAGGAGATTATTTTCCTGGCGGTGTAAAGCCGTTGGATTTGTGGCTGTCAACCAAGATGACGCGCGCAGCAGCAGGCGGCACTGGCTTTGCCAAGTGCGGCGGCAACTACGCTGGTTCGCTTGCCGCAACGGCCGAGGCGTATGAGAACGGGTGTCAGCAGGTGCTCTTCACCGACGCTTACGACCGTGATTCAATAGATGAACTCGGCGGTATGAACCTGTTCTTAGTAACCGACGATAATAAACTTATCACCCCCGAGGTGAACGGTAATATTCTCGAGGGCGTGACCCGCGACAGCATTATTCAGCTGGCTAAAAATCTAGGTTACGAGGTTGCAGAGCGTCGGGTGACCATTAGCGAGTGGCGCGAGGGCGCAGCAACCGGCGCAATTCGCGAGGCCTTCGCGTGCGGCACCGCGGCGGTTGTAGCCCCAATTGGGCGTTTGCTTGTGAAAGATGCGCCCGAAATCAAGCTACCAGAGCCAACCGGCACAATCACAATGCAGTTGCGAGAAGAGCTAATGGGTATTCAGCACGGCACAATAAGTGACACGAACGGATGGCTGGAGCGGATCAGCTAGCTACCGGCTATATTGTGCGAGCGTGACAGCTTGGCACGCTTCTTTTAACGCTGAAACAGGGGTTATGGATTATCAGAAAAGCTCAATAAACAGCTCGCGTGGTGACCACACGGCGCAGGGTCACGTTGGCACAAGCTCAATTAAGCAGGCTGGGCAGGTTTCGCGGCTCGGTTCGGTGCGCCGCACCGGCAAAAAGCGTCAGTGGCAGCTCAGGCGGCTGTTGCTGTTTAGGGTGCGTGTGGAGTGTTAGATTTGCACGATGTTTCACAGAGCATCGACGCAACTGATTTGCGGATTTTGCAGGCCCTGGCGCAGTCGGGAAGTTTGACCGGTGTGAGCGAGGCGCTGCACATTAGCCAACCGGCAATTACCCAGCGCATTAAAAGGCTTGAAACTAAGCTCGGAGTGCCTTTAACAGAGCGTTTTGGGCGTAAAATACGGCTTGCGCCAGCGGGGCAGATTCTGGCTTCTCACGGAGCGAAAATAGTGGCAGAGCTGGAGGTTGCGCTTGATAAAATATCCGCGCTCTGCGACACTCGCGGAGGGGAGTTTCGGCTCGTGGGTTTTCCATCCGCTTCCGCCACTATCGTGCCCGAAATGATGCGTGCGATGCGCGAAATAGCGCCGGTTGTGACCTTCAAATATCGTGAAGCGGAGCCTCCCGAGGCGCTGGAGCTGTTGTCGCAAGGCGAGGTTGATTGCGCGATTATTTTTGACTATCAGAGCACAACTAAACTGCCTTCTAATGTGATTTATGAGCAGCTCTGGTACGAGGAGCTAAATATGGTTGCGGTGAGTTCTGATCCGCGGATCAAACCGGGCAGGCGCATTAGAATTTCAGATTTTCAACAGGATCACTGGATAGCTGGCTGCCCGAAGTGTCGCGGGCATTTGCTGACTGCGGCGGCGGAGCAGGGCTTTGCGCCGGATATTGTGCAGGAAACCGATAATATCCCGGCGATGATTGCGATGGTTGCCGCGGGCGGCGCGGTTGCGATGGTTCCCGAGCTGGCGCTGTCTGGAATGCGGATGCTACCGGAGGGTGTGCATACAGCGCGCATGATTCCGGCGCGGCAGCGCTCTGTGGGGATCGCGTTTTTGGGCACAACACAGCCCAGCCCGGCGGTTAAACTGGCGTACGCGCTCAGCTCGCGAGTTGACTACCGGCGCTGGAATCTACAGCTCTTAAACGACTAATATTATGATTGTTAAGATATGACTACATCTGTTAAACCAAGTTTTGCAACCGCCACTGGCGATCGGGTGCGGGTGCGTTTTTGCCCGTCACCAACTGGAACTCCGCACGTGGGGTTGGTGCGCACCGCCCTGTTTAACTGGGCTTGGGCGCGGCACACCGGCGGCAAGTTTATTTTTAGAATAGAAGACACTGACGCGCAGCGCGACAGCGAGGAAAGTTACGCGCAGATTTTAGACTCGCTGCGCTGGCTTGGTTTAGAGTGGGATGAGGGCATCGATGTAGGCGGTCCGCACGAGCCCTACCGCCAGTCACAGCGGGGCGACATATACTCTGATGCGATTGAGCGCTTAAAAGACGCGGGATACCTCTATGAGAGTTTTTCTACTAGCGAAGAGATAGAGGCGCGTAATATTGCAAACGGGCGTCCAAAACAGCTCGGCTACGATAATTATGACCGCGATTTAACACTTGCACAGCGTGAGCAGTTCAGGGCAGAGGGGCGGCAGCCCGCGCTGCGTTTCCGCGTGCCGGATGTTGATCTGTCGTTCACCGATTTGGTGCGCGGTAAAATTAGCTTCCCCGCCGGGTCGACCATTGATTTTGTTGTTGTGCGCCCAAACGGCGCACCGCTTTACACGCTGGTAAACCCCGTTGATGATGCGCTAATGGGGATAACTCACGTGCTGCGCGGCGAAGACCTGTTGTCTTCAACCCCGCGCCAGATCGCGCTGTATCACGCGCTTATTGAGATCGGGCTGTGCCGCGAGATGCCACAGTTCGGGCATTTGCCGTACGTGATGGGCGAGGGCAATAAAAAGCTGTCTAAGCGCGATCCGGAATCAAACCTGCTGCACCACAAAAATCGCGGTTTTACACCCGAGGGGCTGCTCAACTACCTGTCACTGTTGGGTTGGTCGCTCGCGCCCGATCGCGATATTTTTACAATCGACGAGATGGTCGCGAGTTTCGATATTAACAACGTTAACCCTAATCCGGCGCGCTTCGATCAGAAGAAGGCGGATGCGATCAACGCCAGTCACATTAGATTGTTTACCCCCGAGGTGTTTGCCGAGCGGGTGCTGCCGTATCTAGTTTCTGGCGGGGTGCTACCTGCCGAGCCCACTGCCGCGCAGCTTACAACTTTGCACGCAGCGTTGCCGCTTGTGCAAACTCGCATTGTTGTGCTGCAGGAGGCGGCGGATATGCTTGCCTTCCTGTTTGTATCCGGCGGCGCTATTGAATATCAGGCAGACGCCTTAAAGACTCTAGCGGATAATGCTGCCGTGGCGTTGCAACTGAGCGCGGATGCGCTCGCAGAGGTCGCAGACGAGACCTGGCAGCATCCCCACCTGCAAGAAATACTGCAGCAGGTTCTGGTTGAAGAGCTCGGCTTAAAACCGAGGCTTGCTTTTGCTCCGCTGCGGGTTGCTGTCTCGGGGCGCAGAGTATCGCCGCCGCTGTTTGAGTCGCTTGAGCTGCTCGGCAAGGCCGAATCTCTGGCGCGGCTTGCTCGATTGCGGCAGTTTTTAACACAGTAATAGGATTGCGCGATGCATTCTGCCGCAGGTTTTTCAAGCTCCCATAAGGTGTACGATGTCGCCGTAATAGGTGCTGGACCTGCTGGTCTTGCGGCGGCGCTGAATCTTGTGCGCGCTCGCTGGCGGGTGTTGCTGCTCGATAGCAACCGCCCACGGCATGCGGCGACGCTGAAAACCCACGGTTTTATAACCCGGGACGGTATTTCGCCCCTGGAATTGCGCAAGCTGGCGCGTGCGGATTTCGAGAGCTACGAGCACGCCACTTTCGCACAGGCGCTGGTAACACGGGTTAATTTCTTACAAGATCCAGGCGGTTTTGCGGCGGATCTGGTCTGCGCTGTTTCTGGGGCGGATCTTCCTCGTGATCCTTTGGCGTCAGGTTCTGCCATCGATTCTTCGGTTGGGGGTTCTTCCGTTGATCCTTTTGAGGAAGATACTATTGCTCGCGGCGTTTTTAAGGAAAATTCTGCCGCTCAAGAGCCTATCGGGTTTGAGATTACTGCGACCAGTGTGCGCGGCGGTGGCATTACCGCCCTGGCGCGACGCGTTGTGCTCGCAACCGGGATTCGCGAGATGCTGCCGGATATCGAAAATATCCGAGCGTTTTACGGCACTGCTTTACACAGCTGCTTTGAGTGCGACAGCTACGAGAAAGCAGACCGTAACCTAACTGTTATTGGCTCTGATAACTACGCGCTGCGAGCTGCATCTCAGCTGGTGAGATTCGCTAAGCGTGTCACGCTGATGCCTGCCGCGCCGTTAACAGAGGCTGCGGCAAACAACATTCAACAGCTCGCACAGCAGCGCGGGTTTGATTATAAAACAGCGCCCGCTGTCGCGCTGCGCGGAAAAGGCACGGGGCTTGTTGCCGTTGAGCTTGCCTCTGGCGAAGAAGTACCGACCACAGCAGGTTTTGTGAGTCCGCGGTATGATGTTAAGCCGCAGTTTGATTTTTCGGGTCTGCGCCGTTTTGGCGCTGGCTACGGTGTGCAGGGCGGATCATTTACGAGCATTCCAGGGGTTTTTGCCGTGGGCGAGGTTGCATCCGGCACACCTTCGCAGCTGCTGGTTGCGGCAGGGCACGCCACCGCTGCAGTTCCTACAATTTCAGATTCTCTCTTAAACTGTAAATGCGACTTTGTAGCAGAGCCAAGTCATTTAGCGGTTTAAAGTCCGAGTTTGTTTAACACGTTTACGGCATACTCTGCACCGTAATAGCGGTGCAGAGTTTCGCGTGCCAGCTCGTCAAAATCATCCGCAATAATTGACGCGCGAATCTCATCCACTAACCGCACTATAAAGCGCTCATTGTGAATAGTTGCCAGAGTGGAGGCGAGCATCTCCTTGGCTTTGAAAAGATGGTGCAGATAGGCTGCGTCATAGTTGTCGCAGGTGAAGCAGTCACACCCCGATTCCAGCGGCTCAAACCTGGTTTTGTGGATCAAATTTTTCGCGTTGATTCGCCCGTTGCGACTGTACATAGTGCCACCCCGAGCCTGCCGCGACGGCGCCACACAGTCAAAAGTGTCAGCCCCCGCGGCAACGCCCAGAAACAGGTCGTCAGGTTCTGAAATGCCCAGCAGGTGGCGGGGCTTATTTGCGGGGAGCTCGTCGGTGATCCAGCCGACTATTTCGCCTAGTTTTTGCTTCTCGATAGCGCCACCCAGCCCAAACCCGTCAAACTGCTGCTCGGGGTGCTTATCCCCGATCATCGCGGCAAGCTCGGCGGCCGCCCCGCGCCTGAGATCTTCGTACTGCGCACCCTGCACCACCCCAAACAGAGCTTGATAGGGGCGGTGTGGGCGATCCGCTGTTAGCTGCGCATGGGCATCAAGGCAGCGGCGCGCCCACCTGGCGGTGCGCACAACAGATTCTTCCTGGTAGCTGCGGGTGTTCATCAGGGTTGTGAGCTCGTCGAAGGCGAAAATTATATCCGCGCCTATTTCGTGCTGCACCCGCATTGAAACCTCGGGTGTGAAACGGTGCGTGTCACCGTTTAGGAATGATTTGAAGGTGACCCCGTCTTCATCGACCTGCGCGAGCCGCTCTTTTTTCTTCGCGATAACCTCTGCGGCGTCGTGTCTGGCCGCTTCCATCGAGAGCGTTTTTTTGTTGCCAACCCCGAGCGACATCACCTGAAACCCGCCAGAATCGGTGAATGTTGGCCCGTGCCAGTTCATAAAGCTGCTCAGCCCGCCGGCGGCATCGAGAATCTCGCTGCCCGGCTGTAAAAACAGGTGGTATGCGTTGGCGAGCACTGCTTGCCCGCCCAGCTCGCGCACCGTTTGTGGCAGCAGCCCCTTGACCGTCGCTTTTGTGCCCACTGGAATGAACGCCGGTGTTTGAATATCTCCGTGCGGGGTGCGGATCGTGCCCGCCCGCCCGAGTTTGCGCCCCGTTTTGATGCCCACTATTGCGCCCCGGTTTTGTTCGCGGGCGATTGTGAAACGAAAATCTGCGGGGCTTGGCCGCTCTTGCTGCGCGTGCGCTGGTGTTTTGTTCATACTATACTATTCAACCAGGTTTTAATGGTTGGTGTTGGGTGTTTGCCTGTGCTTATGCTTGTACCTGCTATTTAGACTGTACGTTGTATGGTCGGGGTTTGGTGTTTTTTGTGTGCGATGTAATTTGTGCCCAGTGTAGTTTGTGGGGTGGTGTGTTCGTTTTGTTTGGTGTGTAGTTGTTGTCGGGTGATTAGTGTGTGTAGTTTTGTGATTTAGCAGTTGTCCTTGTTTTTTTGGGTGACGCGCCCGGGTTTGTGATTGGGTTTTGTGTTTTGTTTGGGGTGTGTGTATAGTTGTTGTTTGTTGGCGGGGTGGTTTAACCGGTTGAGGGGCAGTTTTGCTTGGTTTCTGGTTGGT
>NZ_JAHDSZ010000012.1 GCF_018531145.1 Canibacter zhuwentaonis
ACAAACCCTTCATCCGCTTGCGGTAGCAACACGTAAACACTAACATTCTCAGCAGTCTTACGCACCCTGGCAGCCTTACCTCCATTAGCAACACTAGCAGCGCTTACTGTTACAGTAATCGTGACAGAATCCCCGGGAAGATACGACTCCTCAACCTTAGTCTCAGTGGATATGACCGGGTTAGCTTCTAACTCTAAACCTGTCGCAAAACCAGCGGGTGTCTTAGTGTTAAACAAACCCATAGTCGCTGCAACAACATCACGCAACAACACGTTTGAAACACTACGCGCCACCAAGCTAGCAACCTGCGCACTAACAGTATTTGCTGACGCTGCGGAAGAAGCAACGGTTCTAGATGTAGACTGCCCGGTTGTAGACTGGTCAAGCGCTCCCGCCGGCTGCGGCGTAACCAAAACCCCCAACACCAAACCCAACACGAGCATAGTAGACGCGATACTACGCGCCCCGTAAAACCCTGAAACCAATCGTTTCAAAACAAACCCCCCTTAATCAGGAATACCTTACAGCAATTAAGAGTACCCCCCCCCCCCCGAATAAATCAAATCAAAAACCACACACATAAAAAACAGTGCATACAATCTAAACGCAGAGAACCCCTCGAACTCGCACGAACGAATCCAAGGGGTTCTCTGAACTGTCGTGTTAAAGCACAGATACCTTACTACTGCGGCGGCGGTGAGCGGTGATAATCACAACACCAGCTCCCAAAAGAACAAAAACACCACCCAACAACGGTACAACCGTTCCCACGGCACCAGTGTTCGCCAATACCCTACCACCAGTTGTTACACTATCACCCACAGGAGTCTCCGCAGGCACAGGCACAGGCACTACCGGAGTGTCCGGTGTCACTGGTGCTTCCGGCACAACAGGCACAACAGGCGCAGGTGCTGGTGCTGGCTCAGGCGCTGGTGCTGGCTCAGGCGCTGGTGCTGGCTCAGGCGCTGGTGCTGGCTCAGGCATTGGTTCAGGTGCTGGTGGAGTATCCACAACAACCTTCAACCCCACAGTCACAGTAGTAGTATCCTCCGTCACCCTAACTGTCTGCGCAACCGGAACTTGAGTCTCTAGCTGCCAATCCACGGGAGTCTCAACCCCATTAACGGTCACAGTACAAGTGCTACCCTTGTAAACACCCTGGGATAACTGCTTCGCAGTGCTATTGTTTGGGTACTGGAAATCATACTCAAACGTACTGCTAACATTCTCACCACCTGGCACGGTGCAAGTTAGTGTTCCAGAAACCTTAACAATACCGGTCCAAGAATCACTCCCTGTGAAATCAAACACCGCCGCAACAGTAGCTTTTTCCTCTCTAACCTTAAACGAGGTACCAGAATAATTATCTTCCGTTTTAGCATCCTGCACATCTTCAGGAGAAGTGGCAAAAGCACCCGTTAGAATCCTCTGCTCACTCTGCTTCGTTTTCTGCAGACCGGCCTCACCCGTTACCGTGAACACCAAACCACCGCCTGCGGGGATGCTCTCAACCACAGTGGTTAAGAAACCCGTCTCATCATACGACCACTCAGTCGGGCATTCAGCCCCACCCGATGCCATACACGATGGTTTTAATGTTTCACCAGTGCGAATAAACCCTTCCGCTTCTGACGGTAGGAACAGTTGCACATTAACCTTCTTAGCCTCACTACCCTTCACGTTTACCGTTGAAGTGATCGCGACAGCGTCACCTGGAAGATACTCTTTCTTATCCACCTTAGTCTCGGTAGAAACATCGGTTTTAACGGTGACTTTCAACGGCACAGTCACGGTAGTATTATCCTCCGTCACCCTAACCATTTGGGTCACTGGGACTTGAGTGCCCAACCCCCAACCCACGGGAGTATCAACCCTCGTAACAGTTACAGTACAAGTGCTGCCCTTGTAAACATCCCCGGATAACTGCTGCGCAGTGCTATTGTTTGGTGACTGGACATCATACTCAAACGCACTGCTAACATTCTCACCACCTGGCACGGTGCAAGTTAGTGTTCCAGAAACCTTAACACTACCAGTCCAGGACTCACTCCCGTTGAAGTCAAACAATGCTGCAACAGGCACCTGCTGTTCTGTAACGGTAAACGAAGCACCAGAATAATTATCTTCCGTTTTAGCATCCTGCACATCTTCAGGAGAAGTGGCAAAAGCACCCGTTAGAATCCTCTGCTCACTCTGCTTCGTTTTCTGCAACCCAGCTTTACCGGTTACTGTGAACACTAGACTACCCCCTGCGGGGATGCTCTCAACCACGGTGGTTAAATACCCAGAAGAACCTATCTCGCTATACTCCCAATCAGCATCCGGGCATTTTGCGTTACCAGTTGCCGTGCATTGGGGTTTCAACTCTCCAGTGTGAATAAACCCCTCTCCTGCTGATGGTAGGAACAGTTGAACCTGAACCTTTTCAGCTTTCTTTTTTGCTACGCTTACTGTTGAAGTAATCGTAACAGTGTCACCAGGAAGATACGTTTTAGATTCACTATCAACCATGGTTGTAGTTGAAACATCGGTTCTAGCGGTAACTTTCAACGGCACAGTCACGGTATCATTCTGTATTACTCGCTTCTGTACTATCACCGGGTTCACCCCCTCCCACATCCAATCAGCAGGAGTATCACCCTTATGAACAGTCACAGTACAAGTACTACCTTTTACAACCTGTTGCGGATCAACCCATTGCACAGGCCCCTGATCATCACTGTTAAACACAGCAGTTTTATTAAACGAACTATTAACATCACTACCGCCTGGCACAGTACATTTAAGCATTCCATTGAAACCAACACTACCGGTCCAGGGTTCACTCCCGGTGAGATCAAACAACGCTGTAACAGTCACATTCTCCTTTTTAACGGTAAACGAAGCATTAGAATAATTATTCATCGCATTGGCATCATTGCCTACGGCAGCTTCGGCATTCGCTATTATCCCATTTCCATCCTGATTCGTCTTTTGTACGCCAGCTACACCTGTTATCTTGAACTCTAAACTACCGTTAGCGGGTATTCTAGTAGCAGTCACATCCAGCGAACTAATAAGCGCATCATAATTCCATGGAGCATCCGGACATTGTGCGCCACCTGCTGGGGTGCATATTGGTGCTCCTGTTTGTTTAGTAGCAATAAACCCTTCTGAAGCCTGCGGTAATAGCACGAAAACTTTAACATTCTTGGCTTCGCTGCCTGTTGCTTTTACTGTTACAGTGATCGTGACAGTATCACCAGGAAGATACGATTTAGATTCACTATCAACACTAGTCTCGGTGGATATGTCAGCGGCGGTGGGGTTAGTTTTTGATTCTAAACGTGTTGCAAAACCAGCGGGTGTCTTAGTGTTAAACAAACCCATAGTCGCTGCAACAACATCACGCAACAACACGTTTGAAACACTACGCGCCACCAGGCTAGCAACCTGCGCACTAACAGTATTTGCTGACGCTGCGGAAGAAGCAACGGTTCTAGTTGTAGACTGCCCGGTCTGCCCGGTTGTAGTCTGCCCGAATGCTGTCGCTTGTGGTGTAACCAGAAACCCTAACACCAGACCCAACACGAGCATAGTAGACGCGATACTACGCGCCCCGTAAAACCCTGAAACCAATCGTTTCAAAACAAACCCCCCTTAATCAGGAATACCTTACAATAATTAAGAGTACCCCCCCCCCCCCCGGATAAATCAAGTTAAAAACCACACACACAATACAACCCCGCCTACCAAGCGGTAATTGCGAGCAAACAGGATATTGCTCACGGAATGCTGAAATCTGAAAAACCTCTCGGGCGGATCACCTTAAAAAGAATAATTTTTGGTGTGCTGCTTATAACCGCTGTGGTTCTCCTCGCAATCAGCGTGCGCCGTGATGTTCGCTTAGAGAATATTGGCGGCATTGCGATAACTCTAATTCTGCTTGTTCCTGCTATTTTCAACACGCTAGCCCCGCTGACGGTGAAGCTAGTAATGCACACCTGGCTCGCGCCGCTGCGCGGCAACTGGTGGATATGGTTTTAGCTAAGCGCTTTGCGCTCAAAAAAGCCGCAGCAACAACGCTTATTGTGTCACCCCTGGCTTTTGTTATCGGAATTGTATCCGGATACTCCGGGTTTTATGAAACACTACGGGCAGCATTGCAATCCATTGGTAAAAGTTTAGCCACACAAAACTATATTGTTTTGGCAATTATTTTTGATGCGCCGCTGGTTTTGCTTATGGTCTCATCCGTTGCGGGAATTGTGATGACCGGCAGAGGGCGCGAGCTTGATTTCAAGAAGCTGCAGCTGCACGGCGCAAGCAGCACGGGAATTACTGCAACAGCCTTTTTTGAGGCTGTAATATACGCAGTGACCGCAACAATAGCCGGACTGTGCGCGGGAGCATTTGCAAGCCTCACAAGCTGGTGGATTATGCTTGGCAAAGTTCCTGACGCGGTAATCAGGTTTGATCCCGAACCGGTGATATGCGTTGCCGCCGGTGGGAAGTTTGTTCGTTATTATCGCAGCGACCCTGCCAACACTTGTTTACACGTTAAAACACACCTAGCGCACACACAATATTTATTACTAGAATATGTAGCTATGACGAGTAAACGCGCGCGCCTTAATCCGGTCACGGTTATCGGAGAACTCCTGCTTGTTTCCGGGCTTGCAGTGCTTGGGTTCATGCTCTGGCAGCCGTGGTACACAACAACCGTTGTTGCCAAAGAGCAGTCAGCCGCCGCCCGTGAAGTAGCGGCCGAGTGGCAAAAGAAAACACTCTCAGCACCCGCAGTGCCAGCTGCGGAAAACACTGTTATTCCGGTGGCGCGCCCTGGTGGCTACGGCGAACCGTTCGGAGTTTTATATGTGCCAGCTTTTGGCGAAAACTGGGCCAATAAGGTATCTTCCGGCGAGCCCATACTGCCACTGCTCAACGACCGCAACAACGGAGTCGCACACTACAGCGAAACCAACCTGCCCGGCGAATACGGCAATTTTGCGCTCGCCGCACACCGCAGCGGCGGTCGCGCCACCCCGTTTAAAGACATTGATTTCTTACGCGTTGGCGACTCTGTTTACTTTGAAACAGAGGATGGCTGGTACACCTACAAATTCCGCAACTTCGAATACGTGCTGCCCGCAGAGGTCGATACGCTAAACCCCTTCCCCCATTTTGAAGGCACACCGGGGCAGGATTCCATTCTCACTTTCACAACCTGCAACCCCAAGTATTACGGCATCAACGAGCGCATGGTTGCCTACAGCGTGTTTGACAGTTTCACACCGCGAGCCGATGGCCCGCCAGCAGATATGATCCGCGATGTCCCTGCGCTCCAAGAGCAAGCGAGTTCCGCTCGCACAACAGACAGCGCCCCGGCGCATTTAGGGCTTCTGGCGCTAACCGCAATTGCCGGTATTATAGGGGGTAAATAGCTTATGTTCTCACTTATCTGGCGATTTCTACCGGGACCCGCGTGGCTGCGCGTGCTCGTTATTTTAGCCGCGATTGTCGGGCTGGTTTTTGCGCTGGTGTACTATATTTATCCGCTGGTGCAGGAAATTCTACCCGAACCACCAAGCACTGTTGAGGAATGAAACATGACAAAAGTACTCGTAATAGACAACTACGACAGTTTTGTCTACACTCTTGTCGGGTATCTCGAACAGCTTGGCGCAACCACCGAGGTTATTCGCAACGACGACCCCGCCGCAGCAAACATTAGCGAGCTGCTCGCCAAGTATGATGCGGTGCTAATCTCACCCGGACCGGGCAACCCGCAGCAGGCAGGTGCGACAATCCCGATTATCAAGCACGCCGCGGAGGTTGCAAAACCACTGCTCGGCGTGTGCCTGGGGCATCAGGCGCTCGCGGAAGCCTACGGTGCAAAGGTAACTCACGCAGAGCAGCTCCTGCACGGCAAAACCACCCCGGTAAATCACGAGGGTGACGGTTTTTTTGCGGACGTTCCAGCCAAGTTCAAAGCGACACGCTACCATTCGCTGGCCGTTGTGAAAAACACCCTTCCAGACGATCTGCTTGTTACCGCGAGCACCGATGACGGCGTGGTTATGGCCCTAAAACACCGCGAGCTGCCGCTCTACGGTGTGCAGTATCACCCGGAATCTGTGCTCACAGAATACGGCTATCAGCAGCTGGGTAACTGGCTTGAATCTGTTGGTGTTAAAGGCGCTGCGGCAAAAGCAAAAGAGCTTTCGGCAATAATTGGCAGCCAGCAAGATTAGCCCGCGGCAACGCTAACCGGCGAACGTTTACGGCGCACAATCCGCGCCAATAAGACACCCTTCGCCACTAATAAAGCGGATAATAACTGCTCGCACTGTGCTCTCGATGTCACAATACGCAGTGGCTCTAGCGCCCGCCAGCGCAGTACACAATATTAATATCGCTGCGCTGTGGCACATCACCCACAACCGACTGCTCAATAACGGTAACCCCGTTTTCAGGAATCGGGCACGCGCGCGGCTCAAGATTAACGTTCATCGCAAGCTCGTTGAGAATATCGCGCGCAACCTGCAAGCTATGACCTTTAACGTCTGGAACCGTAACTTTGCCGCTGGAGACAGTAACCGTCACAGTGCCGCCGCTCGGCACTGTTGCACCGGCAGCGGGATCCAATGCCAAAACCCGATCCTCCGCTATTGAAGTGTTATTTTCACGCGTGACAGCACCAACTGTAACCCCTATTTCACCGAGTTTCTGCTCAGCTTCCGCGAGCGTTAACCCGATCAGATCAGGAACTTTTTTACTGCTCGGCCCGCTTGAAACATAAACAGCAACGGTGTCACCCTTTACAAGATGAGCGCCAACTGCCGGATCAACCCGCGTAACTTTGCCCGATTCTATTTTGTCGTGCGGCTCATCAATAGGAACTGCAACCAGACCGAGATCGCGCAGCTGTTTCAGAGCATCCTCAGAAGAAACCATCACAATATCGGGAACGGTGCGCGAGTTCGCAGGGAAAAGCTCTTTGGGGGCAAGGTTTACAAGCCAGAACACAACCGCAACAACAACCGTTATCAGCGTTATTATTGATGCCCAGATCCACAAAACCGGCGGTCGAGACTGCGCCTTAGACGCAGCGCCGGCAGCTATCATCCGCTTGGTAGCAGTGTCCAGCTTGCTTGCGGCGGGAGCGGTCAGCGCAATCTCCTTAGTTGCAAGCTCGTGCTGCAGCGACGGCGGCATTTCTCCGTTTGCCGCCTGTTGCAGCGCACGTTTGAAGTCGCTGGCGCTCTGGAACCTGCGGGTGCGGTCTTTTATTAGCGCGTAGTTTACAACCGCGTTGAGCGGCGCTGAAATCTCACTGTTGCGCTCAACAGGAGCCACCGGGCGCTCTGAAACGTGCTGATACGCCACTGCAACAGCAGAATCCCCCCTGAACGGCACAATTCCCGTAAGCAGCTCGTACAGTAAAACACCGATTGAATACAGATCGGTGCGCGGATCCACCATTTCACCCTTGGCCTGCTCGGGTGAAAAATAAGCCGCGGTGCCAAGAATCTGGGTTGTCTGCTGGAGCGTGGAGGATGTATCTGAAACCGCACGGGCAATGCCGAAGTCCATAACCTTCACGTGCCCGGTCTCGGTGATCATAATGTTTGCCGGTTTAATATCCCGGTGCACAATCCCCGCGCGGTGTGAATACTCAAGAGCCGCCAGCACCGCAGTTGTGATGCGGCACGCCTCTTTAATGCTCACGCGGCTCTCACTGAGGTGCTCGCGTAAGTTACACCCGGCAACATACTCCATAACAATAAACGGCAATTTTTTAGGTCCTGTTGCGGTTTGAACTATATCATCCCCCGCGTCAAGCACGCGCACAATAGACGGATGCGCCATTCGCGCCGCAGCCTGCGCTTCCTGTCTGAACCTGTCGCGAAAAGTCTCGTCTTCAGCGAGATCCGCTTTCATAATTTTGATCGCAACCTGCCTGCCTAGCTTGGTGTCAACTCCGCGATAAACGGTCGCCATTCCACCCTGCCCTATAAATTCGCCGAGTTTATAGCGATCACCCAGAATACGACCGTCAATAGTAAAGTTACTCTGTGCCATTTACTCTTAAACTCTGTCTAAAATACCGCCGTGAAACTCTAGTCGCGTGAATCCGGAAGGTTGCTGTCACTGTTGGTGTTCGTGCCACTGTTACTTTCCGAAGCCTGCCTGCTCACGATTTTCACCGTTGTTTCAGCGGAGAACTCTGACTGCCTGTCAGAAATACCCTCACGACCGCACACAACCGCGTACGAAACAGAAACTTTACCGGGAGCATCAGCACGCACTGTTGCGCTCCTACCCGTGCCGGGTTCGCTAACCGTTGTGCCCGATCCGCTCACCTGCAGCTTGTAGCTTGTAACGGTTGTGCCAGCAGGGCACGCGGCGCTCTGGTCTTGCCACCTCACGGTAAACTGCTCGCCCGGAACAACCTGCTCAGGCGCGTGCGGCGCTTCCGCTGGCGCAATTGCCTCGCCGTAGCGGGTGGCAACGCTCAGCACAATCCGCTTGCTCAGCTCAACTTTAGTGCCGGTTGGTGACACGTCGATTACTGTGCCGACCTCTGAATCGTTAGCGGGAGCAGCGTCAACGCACTGCACAGAGGTAAATCCCGCCGCAGCGAGTTTACCGCGAGCCTGCTCACAGTTTAGACCCTTCAGCTCTGTCGCGTTTACCGCACCGGTTTTAACCTCGGGTTCTTTTTTAACCTCGGACTCTTTTTTAACCTCGGGTTTTTTTACCTGGGTTGTTTCATCAGGTTTGGCTTCTTTATTAGCGTTTAACGCCATTACCGTACCACCCGCAATAAGCGCCAGCAACAGCACAAGCGCAACCAGCGGCCACGTCCAGCGGCCACGTTTTTTAGGCTCTTGCGTTCCCTGCGCGACAACCACCGCGTGATCGCCGTGCGCAGCAGCGGCGGCAACTCCAACCCCCGTCTGTGGCATCACGGATGTCGCCTGCAAATCAGCGCTCGCCGTACGCAGCAGCTGGGTTGCGGCATCATCCCCGGTTGCGAGCAACTGGGTTACGTCATCAACCTGCGGACCGAGCACCTGCGGCACATAACCGGCCGCAGTTTGCACATCGCCGCGGTGCAGCGCGGTTGCCGCGCGAGCGAGTTTATCAGCGGATTCGGGGCGATCCGCCGGCGATTTCGCCAGGCACGAATACACCAGATTCCGCACAGGAGCCGGTAAGGTAGGGTCAAGATCCGGTGGCGTATCGTTAATCTGTGCCATCGCGATCGCAACCTGCGAGTCGCCCGTAAACGGCCGCCTTCCCGCGAGACACTCGTACGCAACAACTCCCAGCGAGTAAATATCCGTCGCGGCGGTGGCTGTTTTGCCACTCGCCTGCTCGGGCGCAAGGTACTGCACCGTGCCCATAACCTGCCCGGTTGCCGTGAGCGGCACCTGGTCGGCAATACGCGCGATTCCAAAATCGGTGATCTTAACTCGCCCGTCAGGCGTAATCAGCAGATTACCCGGCTTAATATCACGGTGCACAAGCCCCGCATTGTGAGCTGCCTGCAGCGCCGTGGCGGTCTGCGCGGTAATTCCGAGCACTCTGTTAGCGGGCAATTTACCGTCGCGTTCAATAATCGACGAGAGCGGCTCGCCCGGCACCATTTCCATCACGATGAAAGCGGATCCCTGCTCTTCGCCGTAGTCAAAAACATTAGCAATACCCTCGTGGTTAACAAGCGCGGCGTGGCGCGCTTCGGCTCGGAAACGCTCCAGGAAGCCCGGGTCACCCATATACTCGTCTTTAAGTATCTTAATCGCCACGATACGCCCGATTATGCCGTCACGGGCTTTCCAAACCTCACCCATGCCGCCTATTGCAATACGAGAGCTTAATTCGTAACGTCCGCCAAAAACGATTCCTGCCACTGGTCTCATTTATTCAACACCGCTTCCATTACTTTTTTCCCAATTTGTGTAGGGAGTTGCCCGCTTTGCGCAGAGAAGTTATGCGCGACACCACCGCCCTCCTCAATAGCAACTGCAACCGCAACTTTTCTACCGTCTTTCTCGGCAAAACCTGTAAACCATATCGTATATGGCAAATCTTTACCGTTTTCATCTTTACCAACTTGCGCCGTACCCGTTTTGCCGCCAACGGTTGCACCGGCAATAGCGGCATTGCCTGCCAGACCGGATTCGTCAGTTACCGACCTCACGAGCAGTTCGCTCATTTTCGCGGCAGTATCTTGACTTATCGACCTAGCAAACTCTGTTGGTTTGTGCTCTGCAGTCGTCAACAAATCGGGTGTAATAATTTTATCAACTAAAGTTGGGGACATTTGCACACCCTTGTTTGCGATCGTAGCGCTCACAAGCGCCATCTGCAGCGGGGTAACACGCGCGTCAAACTGCCCAATAGAGGTGAGCGCAAGCTGCGCTGCACCCGTGGGCTGACCAATTGTGCTCGCCGTCACCTTCAACGGGATCTCATACTCGCGCCCAAACCCAAATGCCTTTGCGATATCTGGCAGGGCGTTCGGTGGCAGCTCGTTCACAATCTCGCCAAATGGAATATTGCACGAGCGCACCAAAGCCGTTGCGAGCGTAACCTTATCGCCGTTGTCACAGGCGCGCTGATGATAGTTACGCATAAAATCAACAGATCCGGGAAGCTGCCATTCCGCAGGGTCGGCAACCTCACTGTCAAGGTTATATTTGCCAGATTCCAGCGCAGCAGCGGTTGTCAGCACCTTAAACACCGAACCTGGGATGTACAGGTTACCCGCAATAGCCCTGTTGTACAGGGGATTATTGGTATCCGCTACCAACTCGTTGTAATTCTTAATAACCGTCGCGCTCTCGTTGGCAGACAGCTTAGCAGGATCATAGCTAGGCGTTGAAGCGAGCGCCAAAATCTTGCCGGTCTCGGGGTCAAGCGCAACAATCGACCCCTGCAAACCCTGCAGCTGCTCAAACGCGGCTTTTTGCACCGCATCATCAACCGTCAGCTGCACAGAATTGCCCTGCGGATGCTGATCGCTGAAAATCCGGCTAAGGCGGCTGAAAAACTGCCCGCCAGTGGCACCAGAAAGCTCCTCGTTCAAAACCCGCTCGATGCCAGACGAGCCCTGATAGTGTGAGAAATATCCCGTAATCGGGGCGTAAATTTCGCCGTTTTTATACTCGCGCCCGAACTTGTAAAAGTCATCCCGCGTCACAGAATACGCGATCGGGTCACCGTTGCTGGTCAAAATCGCCCCACGCTCAATATTGAAGGAGTTACGGGTTGTGCGCTCATTAAGCGGATTCGCCCGCAAAGAATCAACATACACAAACTGAATCATTGTAAGCGCCACAAACAGCGCCAAGAACATCACAAAAATCGTGCGAGTAACTGTTTTTAACTGTTTATTCATGAGCGGATCACCAGCTTAGGACGGTTGCGCACCGAGTTTGACATCAGCATTAAGAGCGCGACTATAATCCAGTTTGCCATAAGCGAAGATCCGCCCGCAGCAAGAAACGGGGTTGTAAGACCCGTTAGCGGGATCACACGAGTAACGCCACCTACAACAACGAAAACCTGCAGCGCAATGGTAAAAGAAAGCCCCAGCGCGAGAAGCTTACCAAAATCATCCTGCCCGGCAAAGCTGATCCGCATCCCACGCGACACGAGCAGCAGATACCCCAGCAAAACAAAGGCAACCCCAACAAGACCGAGTTCTTCTGCGATGCTCGGCACAATATAATCACTGCGTGACAGCGGTGTTAGCCCGGGGTATCCAGCGCCCAGACCCGCTCCCGTAATACCGCCGTTTGCCATGCCGAACAGCCCCTGCACCAGCTGGTAGCTTGCTCCCTGCGCATCACGGAAAGGATCAAGCCAGTTCTCAAAGCGCTCGCCCACGTAGCTCAGGGTGCGAGCAGCGATTACTCCGCCCAGCACAAACAGGGAAACTCCGAGTATCACCCAGCTAATCCGCCCCGTAGCAACATAGAGCACCGCCAGGAAAAGCCCAAAAATAAGCACGGATGTGCCCAACTCTCGCTGGAACACGAGCACTCCCATTGCTATCGCCCAGATTACAAACAGCGGGCCCAGATCACGAGCGCGCGGCAGCAGCACCGGCCCGATTTTCTTGCCCACAATTGAGAGCGCGTCGCGATTACGCATTAAATACCCGGCAAAAAATACGGTAAGCCCAATTTTTGCAAGCTCAACCGGCTGAAAAACCAGCGGTCCAATTGAAATCCACTGTTTTGCGCCGCCAGCTTCAAGCCCCAACCCGGGCACGAGCGGCAGCAGCATCAGAACTATCGCAACAATGCCGAAAATATAGGTATAGCGCAGCAAAACCCGATGATTTTTCAGCAGCACCAGGGTTAATCCGGCGAGCACAACCGCGAGCACCGCCCATACCAGCTGCCGCACACTCGCCGAACTAAACCCGATAGGGTCGCCAGTTCCCAGGTCGATGCGGTAAATCAGCGCGATCCCAATACTGTTCAGAAAAACTGCCAGGGGCAGAATCAGCGGATCCGCCTGCGGCGCGATCCACCGCAAAACAAAGTGCAGCACCAGCACGGCAAGCGCAAAAGCGCTTCCTGCAACGAACAGATTGCCCGTCAGCTCACCCCGCACCTGCAGATCGGTGATAATAACCGCCGCCGCGCCGATGCCGAGCGCAACAAGCACCAGCACAAACTCGAGCAGACGCAGCATTCGTGAGGCTTTGAGCGCGTTAATCCGCGCCATAACAACCTCGCTGCGCGCATCGTCAGCAAAACTGCGCTTCTTAGCGATTGCCGCACTCTGGCTAGCCATTAAGGTCACCTCCTAACCGCAACACAATATCTCGCGCCTCTTTTAGCGACTTTGCCGGCAGCGAACGGTGCACCTGCCGCTGCTCGAACGGGTCAAGATCGGTGAGCGGAATGCCAGTGTCTTCTGCAACATGACTTAACTCTATACCAATAATGTTTTGTTTCACACCCTGGTAGATCACAACATTGCCATCGGCGGTGCCCACATAGTAGCGGGTTTGCGTCCACTTATAAGCCAAAGTGCCCGCGCCACACATCAACAACGCCACGAGCAGCAAGCTAGTTGCCCAGTAGAGCCTGCGTTGGCGATTACGCTTGCGCGTTTCCGCGATAAGCTGCGCGAGATACTCATCAACCCGCGGCTGGAACTCCGACTCAGCAACGGGCGTTGCACGTTTGCGCCCAAACTTCAACTTCGAGAGCTTTTGTGATGGCTGCAAACTGCTTGTTGACTGCTCATTGGCAGCGGATCCAACAAACCTGTGCGTTGGCAGCGATTTTGTGTCGGTGGTCTTGCTCTCCTCAGCCGGGCTAGCGACCGCTTCAGCAACCTCAACGAGCGCAACCGTCACATTATCTGGCGCACCGTTATTGAGGGCGCGCTGCACAAGTTTTTCTGTTGTGAGGTCGATTTTCTTGAGATCTTGCAGCTCAGCCCTGATTGCGCGCTCGCTAACGTATCCGCACAGACCGTCAGAACAGAGCAGCCACACATCACCCGGATATGTTTGCTCAACCAGCACATCAACCTCTGGCTCGGTCTCAACATCGCCCAGCACGCGCATTAGTACGCTGCGGCGCGGATGCATCTTTGCTTCTTCTTCGGTTATCTGCCCGCTGTCAATAAGCCGCTGCACAAAGGTGTGATCGGAGGTGATCTGTTTTAGCTCGCCGTTGCGGAAACGGTAGATTCGAGAGTCGCCAATGTGCGCGATGCCGATTTTGTCTGCAATCGTGAAAAATCCGCTAAAAGTTGTTCCCAGCCCGGCAAGCTCTGGGCGCTCGTGCACGGCGTTGGAGAGCACCCTGTTTGCGTCAACAACCCGCTCACTCAGCGCGAATGCGGCGGCATCGGCGGAATTAAAAACCTTGCCGTCTATTTTAGCGACGTACTGCGCTGTTAGCGCGCTGGCAACGTCACCACCCGCGTGACCTCCCATACCATCGGCAACAAAAAACAGGCGCTCCCCGGTGTACCCGGAGTCCTGATTGTTGCTGCGCACCATACCGACGTGCGACAGAATTGCGCTTCGGTAAGAATAAGTCAAACTACGGCCTCAATTCAAAAGTTGTTTTGCCGATGGTCACGGGAACAAAAATTGCCAGCGGCATACTCCCCACAACTTTTTGCCCGTTAACCCTGGTGCCGTTTGTGGAGTCAAGGTCTGTGAGCACCCAACCGTCAGCCTGACGCTCCAGTTTAGCGTGGTGTGTGGATGTGTACTCATCGACTATCGAAAGCGTCGAGTCCGGCGAGCGCCCGATGGTTAAAATATCTTCGTCAAGGATTATTTCAGTGCCGTTGGCCGCCCCCGAGGTGATCATCAGCTTCCTCGCGCTGGCGGCGCTGCCCGCTCCCGGCAGCGCGCTGTCAGAAATTTCTGCAC
Source organism: Canibacter zhuwentaonis (assembly GCF_018531145.1). Lineage (GTDB taxonomy): Bacteria > Actinomycetota > Actinomycetes > Actinomycetales > Microbacteriaceae > Canibacter > Canibacter zhuwentaonis. The sequence goes on from NZ_JAHDSZ010000012.1 coordinate 14,405, forward strand.
CCCCGGAAGGAGCTATAAAAGCCGGCGTTTCAACAACTCCGACCGCGACACCAGTCTCGCCGCCCGCCTTTATTTTGCGCACTGGGGCGCCGAATAAATCGCTGCGCATAGCATAAACTATGGCGATAATAAATATCCATAAAAGCGCCAGGAAGCCAAAACGTAAAATTAAAAATGTTAGTTCGCTCATATCTCTACGCTCCTAAACTATCAGCTTTCGCGCCGATAACGGGTGAAAACCTGAAGCGCAACGCGGTTTTGCCAATATAAACAACCGTATCGGGCCGCAGCTTGGTCTCTCTAAAACGCTGTCCGTTAATTTTTGATCCGTTAGTTGAGCCCAGGTCGCGCAGCACGCCGCTTTTACCGTGCCACACTATTTCGAGGTGCTTCCTGCTGGCGGCCGCATCCACGATCCGCACATCACACTCGCTGCCGCGACCCACAACCGTAACACCGTGAGAGAGCGGATAGCTATTGCCATCGAGCTGCAAGACTAGCTGCCAGCCCGTTGCCGCATCTGGTTTGCGCGCCTCAATTTCAATTGCGCCGACCGGGATACCGCGCCGGTGCTGCAGCACAACCGCAACCGGACTCAGCAGTTGATAGCTCTGCGCTGCGGCGTACTCTGCGATCATTTGCGCGAGCTCGTCTGTGAGCAAAATGCCGTGTGCTTTTAGGTTTTTTAGGTCTTCTGCCGCCAGATTAACAACGAAAATACTCGGCGCAATCACGCGCTCGCGGTCGAGCGCAACCGCGTTAACATCAAGCTCTCGTTTCAGCGCAGCAGCAACCTCGACGGGCTGCACACCGCTGCGGAAAGTGCGCGCAAACGCACCGTTTACCGTGCGCTCAATGCCGCGTTCAATTTTAGTAATTAAACCCACGTAGCGCCTCCTTGATCATAAATCGGTTTTAGCCTGCTTATTTATTAAATCAACAACTTTACAGGATACATCTCAGAATATGCTACCGACTCTGGCTGAAAGCGTCGCAAATGAACTGTTGTGCCGCCGCGCACACCGCCGGGCGCAGTTCTGCCACCGTGCCAGACAGCACCCGCACCCGCACCCGCGATCCTGCCAGCACCCATGCCAGCATCCACCCCCGCGAACCCGCCAGCAAGCGGATCCCGTATTGCGCTCCACCGCTCCGATCTGGTAAAGTTCTCAACCGAGCTAGAAATCTTTAGCTCGCACGCGCGAGTGGCGGAATTGGTAGACGCGCTGGCTTCAGGTGTCAGTGCTCGCAAGAGCGTGGGGGTTCAAGTCCCCCCTCGCGCACAATAAAACACCGAGCACAATCTCGCTGCACAGCAGGCGATTGTGTGCTGTGTGCAAACAAGCTTGTATTTCAGCTAAAATATTACACATGGTTAAAAAAGAACTAACTGCCCGCAAGCAAGCTAAACTTGCCCGCAAAGAACTTAAAGAAAAAGCTAAACAGTCCGGTCACTTAGCGCCAAACCCAATCTGGTTTAAACCCGTGATGCTGGGTTTCATGCTGCTCGGACTGGTGTGGATTGTGCTCTACTACATCACAAGCGCAACCCTGGCACTGCCGGTGCCGCAGTTTGGGCAGTGGAATATTTTCGTGGGCTTTGGCTTTATTATGATCGGGTTTCTAATGACAACCCGCTGGCGCTAGTGATCCGCTCCCGCATTCACATCTAAAACAACAGATAAAACGTAACAAAAACAGCAATCAGCACCGCGCTAACAGCGCCGTACATAAGCGGTCTGACACTGTTTTGTCGTTGCACGCTGCTACCTGCCCGCCAGCACAGCAGCATTAGCGCCGCACCGGTTATAAAACCGCCCAGGTGTCCCTGCCAGGAGATATTCATGCCCGGCAAAAACGCGATAACCGTGTTGAGACCCAAAAACACGAGCAGCCCCGTAACGTTTATTTTTCGTTTGTAAGAAATAACTATAAACGCCCCGATAACACCAAAGACCGCGCCCGACGCGCCCAGCGTTGCCGTGCTAAACAGCCCGTGATCGAGCAGCGCAATAAGCGTGATTGCCGCGGTTCCGCCGATTCCAGCAAGCAGAAACAGTATCCCGTAATAGCGACGACCAAGCGTTCTTTCGAGCTGCGCGCCAAACAGCCAGAGCGTGATCATATTAAAAAGCAGGTGCATCACACTGCCCTGCGAGTGCGCAAAAACAGAGGTGACTATGCGCCAGGGCTGAAAATCCAGACTGGTGGCGTGCCAGGGAATATACCAGAGCGCGCCGGTGAGCTGCGGCATCAACTGCTGCCCGACCCACACGAGCACGCAGAGTGCCATTATTGCGTAGGTGACAACCGGCATGTCACTGCTTGTCAGGGATTTCACGGCGGATCGCGCTCCGCGCTGAAACCGCGCAACTTTCGGAGGCATCAGCTCAGCAACGCAGGCGGGGCAGATCAACCCTACCGGGCGCGGCTGCTGGCAGTCGTTACAGACGGTATTCCCGCAACGCTGGCAGAGCGTAAAACTGTTTCTGCCCGGATGCCTATAGCAGCTATCAGCATCGCTGTAGTCTGCCATTTCGCCGTACTCTGGTATCCGCACCATTAGTATCTCCCGTTTTGTTGTTTAAAGCGGGTGTGGCAGCGCGCAAAGGCGTGTCACACCCGATTCTAAAAATTGCAACGCTACAGTTTTTCGATTACAACACCGGTGATTGTGACATCTTCTAGCGGACGATCCTGCGCGCCGGTTGCAACAGCTGCGATCGCATCAACAACCTTGCGTGACTCATCATCAGCAACCTCGCCAAAAATAGTGTGCTTGCCGGTTAGGTACATTGGCTCGCTGGTTGTGATAAAGAACTGCGACCCGTTGGTGCCTGCGAGGCGACCGGTCATATCGGGGCGCTTGCCGGCGTTAGCCATTGCGAGCTGGTATTTCTTGTCGAACACGAGCTCCGGGTGGATCTCATCGTCAAAGGTGTAACCGGGACCGCCCGTACCGGTACCGGTTGGGTCGCCACCCTGAATCATAAAGCTTTTAATAATGCGGTGGAAGATCACGCCGTCATAAAAACCTTTTTCTGCCAGGTCGATAAAGTTTTGCACTGTTTTGGGCGCGTGATCGCCGAACAGGCTGACTACAATATCGCCGTGATTGGTTGAAATAGTTGCTTTTGCAGTTGGAATAGTCATGTCTAATATTGTAAACGGTGATCTTAAACAAAACCCCTGGCGACCATTCAGAATCACAGTGTATCGTTTATAATATCCGTACAAATCAATCGAGCATTTGGAGAGTGCAATGTCATTATCCCGCAAAAATAAACGCGAGCTTAAAAAATTACGCAAACTCGTTGGCGTTGTTCTTGATGAACAGCGAGATGTAATTGATCATGCCGGCGTTGTTCTGTCAGAGGCTGGCAATCAGGCTAAAAAATTGAGCAACCAGCATCTTCTGCCACGCGTTGCTAAAGCCTATAAGACGGTTAGTCCAACCGTTGAGCGTGGGCTCGCAAATCTTATCAAGTTCAGTCAGGGGCTAGGCGACAAAATGCCGCCGCTTGCAGAGCAGACGGTTTTGCGCGCAATCAACGCTGCAAACAGCACCGGCAACAAGAATCTTGCTAAGTCTATCCGCAAGTTCGCAGAAAAGAACGGTGTTATCAAAAAGCGCAACACGCCAGGCAAAACCCTCGCTATTCTGGCGGGTATTGGTGTCGCAGCGGCTGTTGGGTACTCACTGTGGCAGTCATTCCGCGACGACGAAGATATTTGGCTAGCTCCAGAAAAACAGTAAGCTAAGCGTTACTAATCCGCGCCTCGTAGTTTTCTAGCTGCCGGGCGCGGACTTTTTATCCCCGGGCAGCCCCCCGGCCACAAATTTCCTAAACAAGAACCGCTTAACCTCGCCGGGCAGCAGGCGGTAAACCATTTTAATTAGGCAATTGCGCACAAACTCCACTGGCGAAATAAACCTTATCTGCAGCATTTTGCGCTGCATTCGCCACTCGGTGCGTAAAACCTGCCATCCGCCGCGGCGCGAGTACGCACCCTGTCCGACCCGGTATTTCACGAGCGGGCGCGCAATGTTATCGACCTTCGCACCAGCCAGCAGCATTCTCACCGCGAGCCAGTAATCTTCCATTGTGCCCATCTCCTGGTATCCGCCGACGGCTTGCACAGTGGCAACCCGGTACATCATAGTAGGGTGGTTAAAAGGTGCGTGAGTACGCGCGTGAGCGCGAATCCGCTCTGCCCCCACCGGAGGCACTCGCAAAGTGGAAACAGTGTCGGGGTCTGATACGAACTCCGCCATACCAGTACCAACAAGGTCTAGACCGTGCTGCTGCAAAAACTGCCACTGCGTTGCGAATCTATCAGGGACGGATACATCGTCGGCATCCATGCGCGCAGCAAACTCGCACGAAACCCGCTCCAGCCCCGCGTTCAGAGCCGCGGCAAGCCCCCGGTTCTCGGGCAGGGTAACGATTTGCACGGGCACCGGGCTGGTTGTCACAAACTCTGCGATGGCAGCTGCTAGCTCTCGCGAAACCGCACCGTCTTTAACGAGTACTATTTCGGCGGGGATCAAGGTTTGCTCGCGCACACAACTGTTTAGCGCCGTCAGCAACAGTTCAGACGTATCGCGGTGATAAACCGAGATCAGCAACGCAAAAGGGGCGCGCTGCGGCGCTGCAACGCCCTCTGACACGCTCACTGTTTCCTCCTGCGCTTTGTAAGCCTGAAAGTATCGGCATCAGAATTTTTGAGCACCTCTGCAATCGCGTGCGGCACTTCAGCATTCTGCAGCGCCTGTGCATTTGTTTCAGGCTTAGTGGTAATACCTTCGCGCAGCCCCTCCAGGAAATACTGCAACAGGGCGGAGCGATCGGTGCTTTTAATAAACGTGCGCAGCCAGCGCCGCACAGACGCCCCCGTGTAGGCGACACGCTCCCAGGGCTGCAGCGCACGCGAGCGCGTAAACACCCAGATTTTATTGCGCACCTCAAACTTAAAACGAGCGCCAGGGTTAGTGTCGCTCGATTTTGCGGTGGCGGTTTTGTGAGTAACAACAGAATCCAGCACGCACAAACCCCGCGCGCCGTTCAGCAGCCTCGCAGAATACTCAAAATCATCATTCCACAGGAAATAAGAAGCCACGGGAAGCCCCTCTTGCAGCACTCTCGATGTGCGTAAAAACGCCGAAACAAAAGAGATCGAGCGGATCTCCATACAGTTGCTTGCCTCAGCCCTGAGCCGTTCAGCCCGCCTCGCTCCTATTTTTGGTTTGGGGGTGTTCATCGGGTGATCGCTGCCGTCCACCCACTCCACACGCGAGCCCATAACCGCAAGATGATCCGGTCCCGCGGCCGCATACTTGGAGTGCGCCCTGACCGCGTTTCCCAGCGCGGTCGGGTGCGGAATTGTGTCATCATCCATAACCCAAATCCAGTCACTAACACCCTGCCTGCTGTTATCGCCGCCGTTGTTTAGCGCGGTGGGAACCAGCGCCGCAGCAATACCCACGGCAAAGCCACCAGCGCCGCCGGTGTTCTCGTCAAGATCAATTAGCTCGACCGTAACCTCGCGCGGCCACAGCCCCAGCGCATCGGCAGCGTACTCAACAGATCCGTCCGTGCTCGCGTTATCAACCACGATTATTCTCTCGGGCCAGACCGTCTGCCGCGACAACGCGTGCAAGCTTTCTTTTAACCGGTGTTTGCGATTGTGTGAAACAATCACCGCGGTAACGCTCACCGTTTCTTTAATTCTGTCTTCTCTAAAACCAATCACTGCTTTTACCCCTCTACTGATGCCCGCACAACACCCTCCCGCACCAAACGCTGCGCCTCATTAAAATCTGGGTATTCCGGGTCAATCGCAGGCGGCGACAACTCCACCCGCACCGGCTCGTGCTCTTTAGCCTTACCAGCCAAATCAACAAAGCGCCCAAACATGGACGACGGAATATCGGTTTCCGCCAAATACTCGCCGCTGTTTAGGATGTCTTGGAAGCGCAGCAGCACGTTTTGCGGGGTCATCTGCTTCAAAATCGCCGTCTGCAGCTCATGCTGGCGTTCCATGCGGTCATAGTCGCCACGAGCGGATCCGTATCTCGAGCGTGCATACCAGAGCGCGTTATACCCGTTCAGCTGCTGCACTCCCGGCTCAATATATCCCTCAACGCCATAGCCGGAAGCGTCACCGCCGATCGGGATGCGCTCTTTAACGTGCATCTGCACCCCGCCGAGCGCGTCAATCAGCTTCGCAAAACCGTCCATATTAACGAGCACATAAAACTGCACTTTCAGGCCCGTCACACCGCTCACAGCGTCTTTTGTTGCCTCAACACCGGGAGATGAGGCGCGCCCGCTAGCATCCGGGTACAGTTCAGGGTTGAAATATTCTGCCTCGGCGTACAGGCTGTTGAGCCAACAGCGACCAGTGTTGCATCCGCCATCAACGCCAAAACCGTTAGGGTGCAGGGTGTACATGGGACTGTCTTGCGGGAAGGGAACATCCGCCATTTCACGCGGCAGACCAATTATTGTAGACTGCCCGGTTTTAGCATCAACGCTGATTAGCGAGATACTGTCGGGACGCAAACCCTCGCGATCCGGGGCTGCATCAGCGCCCAGCAGCAGTATGTTGTAGCGCCCTTCAACCGGCGCAACCACCGGGGCTTTATTGGCAAAAAGCGTGTCGATTAGGTTGCGACCCGCGCCGATAGTGCTTGTTGTCCATGCCGCGGCGCAAACCTGCGCCAGGGTTAAAATCACCGCGAGCGAAGCGATCACGGGACGCCAGTTCACAGCAACCCTGTTAAGCCTTATTAAACACAGCGTGTCAAAGCCTAAAATCAGCCAGACCAGACCGTAAAACACCATCGCAATCTGCAGCCCTAAAAGCGCCCAGGTGTTAGTAAAAAAAGTTAGCGCGAGCGCGCGATCAACCAGGAAAAAAACTAGCGCGCACAGCCCCAACACAACAAACAGCAGCATTGCGCCAAGCCCAAACCTGCCCAGCCCGCGTTTACCCGCGAGAATCTGCGCGCTTCCAGGAATCAGAAACCCCAGCAAAACAAGCCAGCGCGCCCGCTTCGTCATAAAAACCGCAGAACTCACATTCGGATACCGCAGCGGCAAGCGGAGCTGTGCGCTTAGATTCATGGCGTTTCTTGAGCGGAGCCAAGATATCCGCCAGGATTCTGCGATTGCCATTTCCAACTGTCGCGGCAGGCCTGCTCGAGTGACAGCTCGGTGCGCCAGTTTAGCTCGCGATTGGCTTTTGCCGGATTCGCCACCACCTCAGCAACGTCGCCACTGCGCGGCGGCGCTACATCGTAGGCAATTTTACGCCCGCTAACCTGCTCAAACGCGGCAATCACCTCAAACACGCTAGAACCCTCGCCAGAGCCGAGGTTGTACGCGGTAACCCCCGCCTGCGCATGCTCAAGAGCCGCAGCGTGCCCCGCCGCAAGATCCATCACGTGGATATAGTCACGCACTCCCGTGCCATCTTTTGTTTTGTAGCCGTCGCCAAAAACGCTCAATTTTGCCCGCTTACCAACAGCAACCTGCGACACAAACGGCATCAGATTGTTGGGGATGCCGCTTGGATCCTCACCTATCTGACCCGACGGGTGCGCGCCAACCGGGTTGAAATAGCGCAACAGCACCGCTGCAAGATCGCCCTGCGCCACCGCCGCATCTCGAATAATCTGCTCAATCATCGCCTTCGACCAGCCGTAAGGGTTAGTAAGCCCCACACCAACAGGCTGTGTTTCGTCGATCGGCAGCGCCTGCGGGTCGCCGTAAACGGTCGCGGAGCTTGAAAACACAAGTGTTTTAATGCCGCGCTCACGAATCTGATCGAGCACGTTCAACGCGGAATTAATATTAACACGGTAATAGCGGATCGGCTCCGCCACAGACTCACCAACCGCCTTTAACCCTGCAAAGTGGATCACAGCATCCGCATTAAGACCGGCAAATGCCTTAGCAGCTGCGACAGAATCGGTCAGATCGGCCTCTCGCAGCTCAATATTTGCGCCCGTTATCGCGCGCACTCGCTCAACAGCGGCGGGGTGCGAGTTTGAAAAATCGTCAATAATCGTCACAGTGTGCCCGCGTTCTGCGAGCACAACCGCAGTATGAGAACCAATATAGCCAGCACCACCCGTTAAAATTACATGCATAAATAATAGAATAAAACAAAACACTGAATAATAGCGATTAATCAGCCCGGATATGGAAAACTCGGGCGCTGTATCCCTTAAAAGAAACTTCGTTTAGTAGCGTAAACTAATCCCCGAATAGAGCGCAAGGAGCGAAATAAGTGGCTGTGATTAACCTAATAGGTGCTGTTTTTGACGCCGCCGCCGAGCAGGCATAACTTTTGGTGACGACACAGAGCTTGGCGCAAAACTGTGCGAGCTGTTTGCCGCGCAAAGCACCGAACTTAGCCGACTCAAAACACTGGCGGCTAATCGCTCGCAAGTTCACAGCTGGGAAGGCACATCCCGGCTGCTGCGGGAACTGCACGCAACGCTGTAGGAATGTTGCGCTGCGGGTGCGGGTTCGCCGAGCGGATGCTCGGTTACCGTCGCACAGGATGGCTGCGCGGGAAAATTACACCGCTACGGTTTAACGGCGGCAACTTCGCGCTGCGGGCGCGCGCACTACCCTCGCTAAACTCACACTACTGTTGCTCGATTTGCGCCAGCAGTGCCTTTTCTTTTTGCGCCACGGCGGATGCCAGATCCACCGCGTACTCGTCAAGCTTCTGCGACAGCAGCGGATCAAACGCACCGAGCATTTTTGCCGCCAAAATTGCCGCGTTTTTAGCCGCTCCGATTGCAACCGTCGCAACGGGCACGCCCGCGGGCATCTGCACAATTGACAGCAGCGAATCAAGCCCGTCAAGCTGTTTCAGCGGCACAGGCACCCCAATAACCGGCAGCGTTGTGAGTGATGCAATCATGCCTGGCAGGTGCGCCGCGCCGCCCGCCGCCGCGATAATAACCTTAATGCCACGCTCGGCGGCCGATTTGCCATACGCGAACATAACCTCGGGGGTACGATGCGCACTCACAACCTTGACCTCGTGTGCGATGCCGAAGAACTCTAGGGTTGCAACCGCATCCGCCATTACCCGATAGTCAGAATCAGAGCCCATAATCACGCCCACAAGCGGTTTATTGTTTAGATCTGTCATCCTTTAATTCTAGCTACTAAGCGTCAAAAAGCCGTGCGGCGGCGTGCGCATCCGCCAAAACCCGGCTCAGATTGTCGCCCGTGACCGTAACGTGCCCGACCTTGCGCCCGGGTCTGGATGCTTTGCCGTAGCTGTGCACCTTAGCCGCGGGATACTGTGCCAGAACCTGCTGGTACTGCGACAGCATGGATCCGGCAGACGGGCCGCCGAGCACGTTTATCATAACCGCAACGGGTGCGGTCATTGCAACCTCGCCCAGCGGGAGATTACAAACAGCGCGCAAATGCTGCTCAAACTGGCTTGTGACGCTCCCCTCGATTGTAAAATGCCCCGAATTGTGAGGGCGCATTGCTAGCTCATTGACCAGCAGATCGCCGTTAGCGCACTCAAACATTTCAACCGCCACAACACCCACAGCACCCGCGCCCTCGGCAATAGTTTTGCCTATTTGCGCCGCGCGCGAGCTGGTGTCGTACCCGTCGAGCACCGGCGCGGGGGCAATAACCTCTGCGCAAACACCGTTTTTTTGCACGGTCTCAACCAGTGGCCAAACGCGCATTTCACCGTCGGGACGGCGCGCCACCAGCTGCGACACTTCGCGTTTAAAATTAACCAGCTCCTCGGCCAGCAGCGCGTCGCCGGGAGCTAACTCGCGCAGCCAGTCTGCGACCTCGACTACCCCGGTGATAACACGCACGCCCTTTCCGTCGTACCCGCCGCGCAGTGTTTTAACAACCGCTTTACCGCCGCACTCGGCGAGAAAATCAGCAAGCTCAGTCTCGTTTTTGACGGGCATCCATTTGGGGGTTGCAACTTTTAGCTCAACGAGTTTTTCACGCATTAAAAGCTTATTCTGCGCATACTGTAATGCCTGGGGCGGCGGATAAACCGCGTGTCCGCGCGCTTGTAGCTCTGTCAGAATCGTGCCCGGCACATGCTCGTGATCAAACGTTACAACATCGACGTTTGCGGCAAAATCAAGCACCGTTTGCAGGTCGCGATAGTCGCCAACGGCGTCAGCCGCGCGAGCGGCGCTCATGCCTTCAGATTCTGCCAGAACTGAGATTTCAAGCCCCAGGTGCAGTGCGGGCGGAACCATCATACGCGCAAGCTGACCCCCGCCGATCACTCCCACACGGATGCGCTGCGGGGTTTCCGTTTTATTTTTTGTTTCACATTCAATCATTACTGCTCCTCTGAAATATTTTAGCGCCGCTTAAGGTGCGGGCGGGGTTTTCTTTGTGTTCTCTAAGGTTTTGGTGTGTGCTTAGCGCGCCGGACCTGCGGGACACAGCTGGCGCGCTTAACCTGCCAGATGCGCTTAATCTGCTGAGCGCGCCAGAAAAGCCAGACCTACCGAGCGCGGTTTGCCACCTTCTCCTGATTTTTTCTTGTGTGCGACTAATCATTTTTTGCGCCATTTCAAGCAAAGAAATGATTGTGTACAGCTCTTTAATTCGCCGCACCCTGCCTAGGATACTGCGTCTGGTGGCGAGCTCTGCCGCGAGAATATCCCATACTGCATCAGGCACTCGCGCATCAGCCCCGGTATCGGTCGGTGCAAAATTAATCAAATTAGCATGTTCAGCGAGCACTTTTGCCCCGGGAGATCCTATTATTTCAGCGATCTTAAGGCGCGGCAGCATTAGTTGCGCGGGTGCCAAAACACGCGCGTCTAAGGCTCTGTCAACAAGCTCACGCCATGCTGCAAGCACCCTGACGGACGCTTCGCCGCGCCGCCTAACTCGCCAGCGCAAAATCTTAATAAGCGGCACAATCAACAGCAGCAGCGCGATTGGCAGAATAACCGCCAGCACTCGCGCAATTGCCCCGAGAATAACCAGCAATTTTGCCACGAAATCGTATCTCAGATGCGGCTCTAGAGCATTTTCACCGTCCGCTCCCAGGTTCTGCGGCGGGCTTGTTTTTTGAAGCGTGTGTGCGGGAGGCAAGGTATTGAACTCGGGCAGTTTCACGCCAACCGCTGTGCTTATCGGTTTATCCTTTATTTGCGGGCTGACATCATAGCTCAGCCACTCGCCCTGTTTGTTTTGCACCTCAACCCAGGCGGCAATATTTTCGCCGCGGCACACTCCTTCGCGACAGGCTGGCACACCCGGCACATCGGTTTTCAACCTAGCACCGACAACAACCCGCGAATCATAGCCCAGAGCGCGGGCGAGCAAAGCCGCAGCACTCGCAAACTGCTCGTCATCTCCCACCGCCGCAACAAGCTGCGCACTGGAGTTTGTGCCGCTCGCACCTGCGCCAGCGCCAGCGCTGCCCGTGCCAGTGACGCTGCCGCCATCCGAACCACCCACACTGCCTGCGTCGACGCTGCCACCCGCACCGCTGAACTGCTGTTCTTTGCTGTTTAACCGCTCAAACATTTGCTCTATACGCGCCTGCGAATGCCCGCCCGCGGCCGACACAAACTCCAGACCGGCAACGCCATCAAGCCAGTTGCTTCTGCCTCCGTCAAGTGTTAGCGCGTGGCTTAAATATCCGCGCGAAGCAAGCCTCTTAAACAGCTGCTCTAAATCTGTTATCTCGTTGCCCAGCTGTTGCGCCATAAGCCATTTTTGCAGCTGCGGATACTCTGTCAGTGGCAGCTCATAAACCTCCTCGGTTTTAGCCGCAGTTAGCGAATTTGTCACGGTAATTCCGACCGTGTATTCATCGCCCGGTTGCAAACTTGCCACCCGCTCATTCATCCCGCGCCCAACGGGCACAAGCAGCGCTGTGCCAAGACTCTGCGACCTGTAAAAACGGTTGTTTTCGTGACCTGCGCCCAATTTATCAAACACCGGAGCACCCGTAATCACGCCCGTGTGCGGCAACCAGTTTTGCAGATAGTCTGAGGCTATACGCACTCGCAGTTCTGCGTCGCGCCGTTCAAAATTAAACAGCCCGCCAGCAAGCCGCGTGAAGTGTGTTTTTTCTGAAACGGTGAAGTTAACCCCGTTGTACTCGTTGAAAACCGCGATCCGTAGGCGATCCGCATTTTCTGGCGCGCCCTGCACGCTAAACAGCTCAGATTTTAAACGCGCGTCTGATTTGGTATCTCTATAGCTTTTCAGCAGGTTATTGCTGTTTGCCGAGGTTATTGGGATGGTCACGCTATCTCGTGCAACCCGGCGCTGCAGCTCCCCTGTAAGCGTGGTAATTACAAGGGTTGTCACAACCGTAATTGCGACGATTGTAAAACCGCCCGTGAGTACTCCGCGCACAATTCTAGTGGATCCGCCAAGCGCTATTGCGCGCCCGTACGCTAGTGCCTGGCGACGCTCGCGAGTGCTGAAAAACCAGACCCAGATAACAGCCACAAGCGCGGTTGCGCCCCAGATCGCGCTCTCATACGGAGCTTTTATATGCACTCCGAAAATTTGCGCGGCATCGCTCACCCGACTGCTTCCAAACACCGCACTAAACAGCACCGGTGGCGCAAACCAGAGCGCCGCCCAGTGTTGCTTAGCGCGGCGCGCGATAAAAGTTAACGCATATCCCAAAGCCGCAACAAACACCGTTACCGCGTATGGAATTAGCACCGTTTGGTAGTCGCCTGCGGGTAGGTCGATGGTTAAAAGTTTTTTCCACCCGGTTACAACGGCGCTTAAACCATCCAGAATATGCACTAAAGACCCGGGCAGCCGCTCCACAACCTGCGGCACAGCAAGCGGAATTACAACCGCAACAAAAAACGTGAAAAAAAGTCCAACTAATAACAGGCGAGATATTTTCTGTGCTTTTAGCAGCGCGCAGAGCACTAACGTTACGGTTGTGATCACAGCCGCAAGCGGGATTATTCGCCAGTTTGCATATAGCGGGGCACAGGCGAAAATCGCGCTAAAAATTATTACGAGCCCACCCGCCGCAAACAGTAAATATTCTTTTCGACTCATGCCGGCCCGCCAAAATACGTGAGCATATCTGTCAGCTCGCCGATCGTGATAACAGCCCTGCCGCGCAAGCGCTGTGCAGCTGTATCCTCCTGCGCCGCTGCGCGCACCACGCTCATATTTGCAGAATTAACCGCCAGCGGCGCAAGCTCACGCAATAAAACGGCGTTTCCCATCCCCGCAGTGCCCGTTACATAAACGGTTGTTGTAAAATCTTTATTAAGCGCCTGCGCCATATTTTGAGCCACCAACCGCAAATTGGCGGGCTGCGCACTCGGGTACAGCCCGCACAGCTCATCAAGCAGTGTTTCGCCCGTGTCGTACTGCAGAATCCGATATCCGCCGCGCGCTGCGCCGCCGACCACCGCAAAAACAGCGCCGCGCATCTCTTTTGCGCTCGCCACAGCAATTGACGCAATGGCGCTTAAAGCGAGCTCGAAATCATCCGCATCCGTGTACGAACCTGCGGTAATATCAAGCACAAAAAGCGTTTTTGCGCTCTGCGTCTGTGTAAACTGCTTAACCTTTAATTTGCCCGTGCGCGCGGTCGATCGCCAGTCTAAGTGCCGCTGCTGATCCCCGGGCTGATAGTCACGAATTGCGTGAAACGCGAAATCAGAATCCGTGAGCTTGCTGCCGTTAACCCCCTCAAGGTTTGGCACAAACCCAACAGACGCGAGATTCAAAGGCACGGTTTCCGGATGCACAAAAATGGTCTGCCCAATGTGCCACACGGTTTCACGCTTAAACAACCCGAGCGGATCGCTCCGCATAATCTTCAAAGGCCCCACGTTAAGCACCCCGCGCGGCAAACTGCGCAGCTCCAGGGGCAGCAGAGCTGCCGCCGAGCTTGCCAGTGCAGGGGCGGTGTATTTCAGAATCGCACTCCCGGCGGTAAGCTCCAACTCGGTTGCTGGCTGCGCACGTTTTGCGGAGTTTAGAAGCCTTAAGTTGCCGCTTAGGTTGCTTCCCGCAACCGTGCGAGAGCGCCCAAAAAATAGCTCAGGAGTGTAGTCGCGCCCACCCAACAGAAAGGGCAGCGCAATAATCAAAACGGTTGCGCAGGCGAGCATAATAAAAAACGCCTCTTGCCAGCCACCAAACACAACCGCAAAAAAACAGATTCCAAACAAAATAATAATGGTCCACCCGAGAGCGGTCACGGTTTCCACAATAAACCGGAGCAGCACCCGCCATTTAAGCGTGCGAGACCCTGTCGCACCATCCGCCGGTGCGACACGCTCAGGAAGCTGCTGCGCAAACTGCGAATCTGCCATTATCGCTACTGTCTGCCACCCTGCCGCACTGAAGTCTCGGTTGGTGCTGCCGTATTTCGCAAAATCTCCTGCACCACCTGCGCGGTTGAAATCCCATTATAAACCGCATCCGCCGATAAAATTAGGCGGTGCGCTAAAACACTCTGTGCGAGTTCTGAAACGTCTTCGGGTAAAACGTAATTTCTGCCGCGGATCAGCGCCCACGCGCGCGCTAAGCTCAGCAGCGCAATACCGGCGCGCACACTAGCTCCGGAAGCAAGCTCAACAACCGTTCTGGTTGAAATAATTATCCGCTGCACATAGTCGATAACCGGGGCACTAACGTAAATGTTTGAGGCCAATTCGCTAATTGCCGCAAGGTGTTTCGCCGATAGCACCGGCTGTTTTATTTCTGGCACGCCGTGACCTGCGAGGATCTGGGTGAGCGCAATTTCATCGGGAAATCCGATAGATGTTTTCACCATAAACCTATCGAGCTGCGCCTCAGGAAGTTCGTATGTGCCGGCCTGTTCAACCGGGTTTTGTGTTGCCACAACCATAAACGGGGCTTTTAGCCGGTACTGTTTATTATCGACAGTAACCTGTTTTTCTTGCATTGCTTCAAGCAGTGCCGCCTGTGTTTTAGGGCTGGCCCTGTTTATTTCATCAGCTAAAACAATGTTCGCAAAAATCGGTCCGGGGTGAAACTCAAAAGAGTTTTTCACCTGGTTGTAAACGCTCGACCCTGTAATATCACCGGGCAACAAATCGGGGGTAAACTGAATTCGCGAGCTCTCCGCCTCAACTACCTGCGCCACTGCGCGAGCCAAAAGGGTTTTACCCGTGCCAGGCGTGTCTTCAAGCAGTAAGTGCCCGCCCGCAACAAGAGTTGCAAGCGCAAGCTCTACTGTGTACCGTTTGCCGAGCAACATCTGTGAAACCGCGTCAGCGGCGGTTGTCAGGTATCCGCTCGCAGCAGCTGCCTGATCCGCTGAAACCATGCTGTTTATTTGCATAGGTTATTTTCCCTCCGAATTACCCTGTTTTAACACTTGTGACAATAGGCTCTGTGAAACCCGCAACGCTGATTGTCACGAATCCGTCATCGTTTTTGCCGTAGCTAACCGTTGCGCCGCCAGTTTTCAATTCGGTAATATGATCCGCCAGCTCCTCAGGAGTGGCGACCTGCTGCACGTCACTGTCAATTACAATTGAAACAGGGGCTGCGCCCACGTTTTCACCCCTGGCAGCAACTGCAACCGCCTCGGATTTTCTGCCAGCAAACTCTCTAATCGCGGTAATTTGCGGTTTACGAGTGTCCGCCTCTAGCTTAAAACTGCTGTGCTCTACCCCGTTAATAATATAGCTGACCTTGCCCTCACCTGTTGGCTGCGGCTCAGCAATAACCCGCGCACTGAACCTGCGCCCGCTGTTGTCGTCCGCCGTTAAAGGTGATATTTGGTAGCTCAGACCGGTTGGAGTCGGCACTTTGCCGACGATAAACTGTTGCGGATCACTCTGTGCGATGCCCCATTTGTTTTTAACGCACCCCACAACGCTTATTGAGGATCCGGCATCTCCCGGCACAGTCAACTCGGCAGAAGGCTCGCTGGGCACGCAAACGCCAGATGTGCTAACGCCGTAAAACGTGCTCTCGTCCACGCCGCCGCGCGCTGTTATTTTAACCCGTACCGTGTTTTCAGACTCGTCTCTATCAAGCTGCTGCACCTGCACAAGATGTGGCGCTGTGCTAACTCGCACGATTTTAATAATGGGCTCACTCTCCTGCTGCCCAAACACTGGAGGCGGTGCAAACTTACTAACGGGGTGTAGCCTAACCTCGTGCTCACCCTCGCGCAGCTGCAGTAAAATCTTGTTTGTTGCGCCGCCGTGCCGCTGCGCTCTGCCCCTGTCTACGCTCACGTCGTAGCCGACAATATCAGCGCTACCACCGAGAAGCTGCAGCTCTAAATCACCAAACTCTGAGGTTGCGCTAGTTTGGGTTATTTTCACCTGGGGAGTCTGTGGCTGTTCAAACGCCCACCCCACAACCTGGGCCGATCTGGCAGACTCACCAACCTCGTTTACCGCGATCGCAGCAAAACTGTGCTCTTGTCCGGTTACAAGACCTGTTACCCGGCACTCATAGACCAGCGCGTTACGCTGCGCACACGTTACTTGACCAGCACTTTCGCTATACAGTTTCACCTCTGACACGGGCGGATAACTCTGCTCGTTGTTAATCGTAACGTTAAAAACTGCGCTGTTAGCGGTGTAAGCGGTTTGCACAACGGTTACAGGGGGCTTCGGAACCCCTTTTAAGTCAAGCTCAATTGCGCCCGAGCCCAACCGGTTTTGCGCGTCACTCACAATAAAACCAGCGCTGCACCTAAGACCTGCGGTTTTATCTTTAGGCTCAAAAATAATTCTGTTAGCAAGCTGCCTAAAATTACCTGCAGTCGCGCAGTTGCCGCTCTCAACGCGCTGCAGTTTCAACCCTGCTCCGCGGCTGCCAGCAAAAGGATCAAACTCACCGGGAACACCGATCGCAAGCGCGGCGCACTCAGCGTTAGTTATGCACCGCATTTGCACGATTCCGCCGCGCGGGGCAAGCTCACTAACCTGTCCTATTTTCACAACCAGGGGCGCTTGCAACTGCCCCGCGCTCACCGGTAGCGCAACTTTTGAGCCGGATACCGCATCCGCCGCAATATCTAGCTGTAGAATGTGCCCCTGCAGGCTAGTGCGCACACTCTGCGTGTCAGCGCCAACTCTAAACTGCAGGGCGGAACTGTCTCCAACACTTCCTCCCAGCCAGCGCACCATATCTGTGAGGTTTATTGTTTTTACACTCCCCGGTTGCGCGGTAACGTGCATTTCACGCAGCTCAGGAACGGGCTGTTTGGGCACAACATTAATTTTTATTGCGAGTTTAGTGTATGTTGTTTGCCCGGCAACTCGCGCCTCAATAACGCAAACATCATGCCACGGCGCGCCACTGCCAGCGGTATACATAACCTGCCCGTTTTTAATTTCGCAGCGTGATCCCGCGCGCAAAGTGCGCGACACTCTGTCAACAAACTGCAGCGTATCTCCCGGAGATGTTTCAATAATATCCTCAAGTGCCTGCGTCACGGTTTCATTCTCAGCCGCCGATAAACCTTCAAAACTATTTCTCAGCGTTAGCCTCAGGTCATCAAGCGGCGGCACGAACATAAACCCGTAGCTCACAACATCCTGCCCCGCGCTGTCTTTGCCCGCGAGCTTAAACACAACCTGATCCCCAGCAGGATTATAACTACCCCTAATAAAGTGCCCCTCAACACTGTATTTAGCGGCGTTATCACCAACAAGACTCAGCTCTAAGCCCGCGGTATTACCACTCAGCCAGCGCACTTTACCCGCAACAACATTAATTCCCGCACGCTCCAGCTGGGTGCGCTCGCTAACGCTCAAAACAGTGTCGTAAACGGTTGCGGGCTGCGGCTGCACACGCCCCGTTGTTTGCACCGTCAAAAGCCCCTCACTGCTACTCCCGGTGAGCCTAGAGCGCACCTCATAGCGGTAAACAGTTGTCGCCGCGTGCGCCAGGGTTTTAACAGTGACCTTACCAGCCTCAAGCTCTGAGGTGTCAAGCAGCGCCCGCATTTTTTTGTATTCCGGGTGCGAATCACCTCCGGGCAGCTGCGGCTCAATACTGACAAGCTCCAACACGCCACCGCTCGGATCGCTGTCATTATCAAGCGGATACAACGCAACCGCGTTTTCCACACCCTCAGCTACCCGCACATAATCGTTATACACAATCGGCGCTGTTGCCGCCTCGGCAACAACAAAAACCTGCAAATTCGCCGTGCCGCTACCCCCAAAAGCATCGCGCACCGTATATCCCAGGTTATAAACACCCGGTTCAACAGTGCTCGACGTGGCAACCCTAATGCCGCGCGCAGTCACAAAGGCGGTAATCCCCTCATGCTCAGCGGTAACATCCGTGATCCGCACCCTGTCACCGTCCGGGTCCACCCCGGAAACCGGGATCATCGCGGTCACATTCGACCCCGCAGCCAGGCGCACAGTCGTATTCTGCGGGAGCGGATCGCGGTTACCCGCGGCCTCTAAAACCGTAACCTTAACAACAGCGGTTTCAACCACTTCTGGATGGTTCGCCGCGCTCACGGTGTATTCCAGATTGTAAACACCCGGCTCTTTGGGCGCTAAATATCTGAGCGTATCGCCGGACACAAAGGCGAGATCGGAACCCTCCGCCGTTGTTGCGCCAACCTCGGGGTTAAGCACAAGATTTTCACCCCACGGCGAAACATCGTTTTCTAGAACTTTAATATCAACAATATTTCCCGCGCGCACAATTGCCTCGTCGGGTCTCGCAATAATCTGCGACGCAGTGTTTTCTGGCACCTCATACACGCTCACAACCCCGGTTGCGGTGTTTGTGCCGTCTGTTACCGTGGCCGTAATCTTGCCGATGCTGGCAATCGCTTTTGCCGCGCCCTGCCCGTTGCGATCCTCGTCGCCGTTCCGGTAGCGCACGCTATCGAAGTTTGACGCGGTCCCAGCTATTCTAAGTTTTGAATGCTCAATCGTGTCGGTGTAGAGTTGCGCGCCCGGTTCAGCTGCTGGAACTGCGCTTGTGAGCGCAAACACGCGGCTTGCGCTGCCCGACACCGCATCCGCCAGATCAACTGTAATATCAGAGTTCTTACGCACGTAGGCGCGCATCGGCTGCAGCGACAGCGCGCTCTTTTGTGCAGCAGCATACAGCCACACCGCACTCTCAATCTGCTGCCCCGTAACCGTGTCTATAACACTCACGCTCAGCGGTGTCACAAGCTCGCTTTGCGCCGTAACCAGGCTGCTGCCCGCCGCGTAATCATTGCTAATCAGCACCCCTGTTGCGGCCGAGGTGACGCTCTCAAGCCGGTAGCTGCCGGATCCGCCAACAACATATTTCAGCGGATCAATTTTCACTCGCTCACCAACCGTCGCGCTCACAGCCTGCGCCGCAAACCGCAACGGTGCTCCGGGCTGAGCTGTGACTGTCATCTCGTGAGATCCAACTGCGCCGCGCGAATCGTTCACCGCAACAACTGCCGCGAAACTACCCGGTTGCTGCGCATCAGTGTGTTGCACAGCAACCCGCCCGTCAGCTGCTATAACGGTTTTTAGCGGATCTTGCGGCTGTGCCTGCTGCACAGCCGCCAGCGTGATCGGATCCCCCTCGGGGTCAACCCAACCGTTCAAAACGTCGTAAACACTCATCCCGCCCGGCGCAATAGAGGGGCTTACAAACTCTGCACGGCAGTTGTTAACTCCGCACCAGACCGGCGGATTCTGCACGCTATCAGGCTGGATCGTAACTGTCACACCGACCTGTTCAGAGTTTAATACACCGTCGGTAACGCGATAGCTAAAACTGGCTGTACCGGTTGCCCCGGGCTTAGTCTGTAAAATCAACCGCTGCCGGTCACTGCTTATTTTCAGCTCACCAAACTCGGACGTAACCGCCGCAGTGTCGGCGGTGTCAATTGTGAGCACATCTTGCCGGTTTGGGTCAAAATCGTTTAACAGCACGGGCAGTTCAACTGTGCTGTCAGCGCGCGCGCCAAAGCTGTCCGCCGTTGCAACCGGAGGCTTTGAGTCGGGCGAATCTTCTAACACGTTTTCACCGGTGTCCACATCCGGCTGATCCGTCTGCTGCCACTGCGTCAGCGGCAGCGCTATGCCATCGGGCAGCTGCCAGATCCGCCCCGCAGCGGTGTCTGTCAGCACAGCGGTGTCACCGTTGCTGCTAATAACAAGCCTAGCAGGCTCAATTTCACTCTGCTGCACAGTTAGATTTTGGGTGCTATCTGGCTCGTCACTGCGCCAGAGCCGCACACTGTTGCCCGCAGCCCACGCGGCATATACTACGCCCGAAACAATCTCCGGCTTTGCCGGGGCGCCGCTAACCTGCGCAAGCTCTGAGAGCTGCCCACCGGCAACCTGATACAGCCCAGAATTGCTCACAACGGTTATATTTGCCGCTGCGGCGCTCGCTGGCGCAAGCCGCGCCGCGCCTCCGGGCACCTCCAGCGGATCGGTCGCATTCGGAACCCAAATATTCTTGTTTTCACTTAAAACAGCCCAGGAGTTACCGGCAAAAGTAACCTCATAACCTGCTGCGGATGCCGCCCGCTGCGGCAAATGAACCGTTTTCGCGTAGCTTTTATGAACCGCGTTGTATCTCACAACCGCATTATTAGCCTTGTCGTAGAGCATAACTTCGCCGCTCTCGGCAACCGCGGCCGCCACAAAATTAGCGGGATTCCCACTGTTTTGCGCAACTAGCAGAGCGCTCTCAATGTTTTTACGCACATCATCGCCCTGCCTAAAGTCAGCAACATAGGCTTGCCCGCCGCTTGTAATAAAAACTAACCACTGCGCGGCAGCGGCCATAGCCACGGTGTCTTCCGGCAGCGGAATATTGGCATCCGCCTCATTCTGATTGGCTTTAATATCTCGCGGATTAGCGGGATCCACCTGCCAAGCACGGGTATTCCCACTCGTTAAAACCATCGCCTGCCCGCGCAGCTGCACAACCGCGCTCGGCGCGGCAACACTGCGCACGGCATCAAGCTCGCCCGTTTTAGTGTTCACACGCGCATACTGCCCGACACTGCCGTTTTCACGCCACACCCACACGTCGCCGGGGCTGTGCGCCACCTGTTTAGCGTCAAACCCGCCGTGCATAACAGCGAGCGTGACCAGCAAAACCGCAACAAGCGCCCCGGCCACCACCGCAACAACCTGTTTCACAGTGAAACGCACCCGCTGTAACACTAGAACAACCCCAGCAGTCTCACGGCGGCCACGAGCACGCTAATTACCGCAACCCCCGCGACCGTATACACCGCATATCGCAGTTTTTTAGAACCCGAATCAGCCCGCAGCGCGACAGCCGGGCGCATCTTAAAAACAGACTGTGTAACCTCCGGGACGAGCTCTGCTGAGCCCCATATATCCTGCGGTTTGCGATCCGCCGCTGCCCGCTTGTTTGCCAGCCTGACGGCTTTTCGAGCGGATCGATCAGGCGCAAGCTGCAGCGAGGTTATGTTTGTTGCCTGCTCTGTGACCGCACCCTGCCCCGGCGTGTAAACATCACAGTACG
The DNA here is from genome assembly GCF_018531145.1 of Canibacter zhuwentaonis. GTDB lineage: Bacteria > Actinomycetota > Actinomycetes > Actinomycetales > Microbacteriaceae > Canibacter > Canibacter zhuwentaonis. The sequence goes on from NZ_JAHDSZ010000012.1 coordinate 35,902, forward strand.
TTACGGCGTACCCCAGCTTTTTCTGCGCGACCTGCAGCTCTGCCGCAAAATGCGCCATACTCGAATACCTAGCGGCGGGATTCTGCTGCAGCGCCCGCATAAATACTGGGTCGAGCACCTCAGCTTCCAGGCAGGGCAACGACTCATACTGCGCTTTAATAATGTTTTGCTGCCACGCTTTTGCGCGCTCTGCTAATGCTTTGTCTTGGGCACGCGGATCAAACAGCCGCCTGCCCGCCAATAACTGCCACAGCGTAATTGCGAGCGACCAAATATCACTCGCAACGGTTCCCGGTGTGTTGCGGCTAACGACTTCAGGGGCCGCCCACGGAATTGTGAGCGCGTGTTGCACACCTCCGTCTATTTTTCGCGTCTGAGCAGCGATGCCAAAGTCTGTTAGTGCCGCGTGCCCGCGCTGGTTTATCAGTATGTTTGTGGGCTTAATATCGCGGTGGATAATCCCCGCCCGGTGTGCGGTTTCAAGCGCGCCGGCGATCCGCACCCCGGTTGCTAAAACGGTTTCAGCCGATAGCTGTTGCGCTTCCAATCTGGTTGGTTTAATCTGCCTTGAGCACAGTTCCATAATTAGGCATGGTCTGCCATCTGCCGCAACTGCCACCTGGTACAGTGAAACCACTGCGGGATGATCCGCTATCGGGGCAAGCATCTGCACCTCGTGGATGAACTGCGTGTACGTCTCGGCGGTGTACTGTTTTGGCGCTTTTACCGCGACTGTGCGGTGCGGTAAATCTTGCGCGTATTTGTAAACATCGGCAAAGCCGCCCGAGCCAATATCAGCAAGATACTTAAAACCGGGCAGCAACGGTGGCGGCTGCCTGCGCGACCGTTTGTTTACTGCACCCGTTTCGTGATTGTTCATAACACGAATTAGTTTATCTCACTAAAATCCACGGGGCGAGATAAAAATCTCGCCCCGTATAACATCGTTTCTTAAACGATTTTAACTACCTGTTTGAAACCAAGCTCAACCGGAGTTTCGCGCTCAAACAGTGAAACCAGCACGGTGAGCTTGCCGCTTGCTGCGTTAATCTCGCTAATTGTGCCCGGCAGGCTTTCAAACGAACCGTCTTTGATTGTGACGGTCTCGCCAACCTTAAACTCAAACTCAACGTTACCGCTCGCAGCTGCTCGCGCAGCTGCATTAGATTTGTTCTCACCCTCAATTTCAACCGTGCTCTTGAGCATTTCGAAGGCTTCGGTGAGCCGCAGCGGCACAGGATCGTTAGCGTTACCAACAAATCCGGTCACGCCCGGGGTGTGTCGCACAACTGACCAGGTATCCTCAGTTAGTTCCATGCGCACCATTACATATCCCGGCACACGCACGCGGGTTATCATCTTGCGCTGCCCGTTTTTAACCTCCATAACATCTTCCATAGGAACCTGGATTTCGTAGATATCATCAACGGCGCCCATAACTTCACGCCGATTCCAGAGGTTCTGTTTTACTTTCCGCTCGTAGCCGGCATAGGTGTGGATAACATACCACTTACCAGGCTTCCGGCGTAGTTCTTTTTTGAATTCTTTATACGGATCAGCTGCAGCCTCAGCAGCTTCAGCTGCCTCACCGGCAGCAGCCGCGCTATCTATCTGCTCGGCAGCAGCCGCCTGCTGCGAATCATCCGCCGCAGATTCCGCTACAACAGCGTCTGTCTTGTTTTCTTCTTGAGAGTCTGCCATATAATCCACCTTATAAGTGCGATAGTTCAACCGTTACAGCTTATATTGCTGAACCAAAAATGGTTATAGCAAGCCAGCCAAATGCCTGGTCAAGCAACCATACAAACGCCATCATGATCAGCACAAACCCGAGCACCACCAGGAAATAGTTCCACAGTTGCTTCCGAGTCGGGGTTGTAACCTTTTTAAGCTCTGCAATAACCTCTTTAATAAAGAGCACTATGCGCATCACAAAATTAGGCTTCTTACCGCTCTGAGTTTGCCCGCTAATGGAAGCGGCAGACTGCACTTCGCTGCTACTCACTGACGTTCCTTTCCGTAATTCTGTTACGCATAATTAATGCGATCGCTCAAACTATTTTGCTTTGAGGAGCAGGGCGGACAGGACTCGAACCTGCAACCGACGGTTTTGGAGACCGTTGCGCTACCAATTGTGCCACCGCCCTAAACGCACTAGATAATCAAACTGAAACCAAGCTCACTTTGCGGACACGGCACTATTATCTAGTCACCGTTCAAGTCTACCCTGCCGCGCGCTATTTGTCGAACCATAATTATCTCAGCTACCGATTCTTAAACAGCTTAAACAGCTGCCGCTCACGAATCATACCGCAATACAGCAGCGCGCCGCAGTAAAATCCCGCCACAGCCGGCAAAATTGTGCGCAAGCCCAGCAGCATATAAACACCCTCAAACGGCTTAGTTACAACGCAGAAAATAACACTGCATAAAAACGCCAGCGCGATTACAGGCGCGATCCACCACGATATTTCAAGCCCCAGCATTGTGAGCAGGTTTTCTCTGCGCGCGCCCGCGTGCAGTATGCTAGCAAACTGCAGCCGCCGATGCCACACGTAAACAACGCCCAGACCTCCCGCGATCAGAAAGCCCACAAGCGGATGCAGCGCCGTGGCGCGGTCGTAAAAATCGTTCTCGTTAAACTGCGTTCCAAGGGTCGAGTTCAGCTGAAAATTTCTCAAAGCTGCAGAGAAAGATTATCTTTTTTACGCTTCCATCAATAGAATTAGTAGTGTGAACACTACAAAAACCCGATTGTCGCAGAAGATCTCCGCGATTGCAGAATCAGCAACGCTCAAGGTTGATGCCAAAGCAAAAGAGCTCAAAGCCAGCGGACGACCAATTATTAGCTATGCCGCGGGTGAACCAGATTTTGCAACGCCCGCACACATCGTAGCTGCCGCACGCGCAGCACTCGACGATCCCGCAAACTTCCGCTACACCGCAGCCGCAGGTCTGCCTGAGCTGCGGCAGGCAATTTCTGCCAAAACCGCAGAAACAACCAGAATCACGTATCCGCCCTCCCAAATAATTGTCACAAACGGCGGCAAACAGGCCGTTTACGAGGCTTTCCAGATTCTCTGCGACAGGGGCGACGAAGTTATTGTGCCCGGTCCCTTCTGGACAACCTACCCGGAAGCAATCGCACTCGCCGACGGCACAACAGTGCCCGTTTACGCAGGAGCCGAGCAGTGCTACAAGGTCACAGTAGCGCAGCTCGAAGCCGCGCGCACAGAAAAAACCAAGGCGCTGGTGTTTGTGTCACCGTCAAACCCAACCGGCGCGGTATACAGCCCGGAAGAAACAACCGCCATTGGGCGCTGGGCTTACGAGCACGGAATCTGGGTTATTACCGACGAAATTTACCAGGATCTAACCTATGGCGGCGTAACAGCTGTGAGCATCGTCAAAGCCGTGCCAGAGCTAGCCGAACAAACCCTAATCGTTAGCGGCGTTGCAAAAAGTTACGCCATGACAGGCTGGCGGCTCGGCTGGATTATCGGTCCGGCAGACGTTATGAAAGGCTGTGCCAACCTGCAATCGCACCTTGCCAGCAACGTTAACAACATCGCGCAGCGCGCTGCCATCGCGGCACTCACAGGGCCGGTTGCGCCGATTGACCAGATGCGCGAAGCATTCAACCGCCGCCGCAAACTAATTGTTACCGAGCTTAATAAGGTGCAGGGCTTCAACTGCCCCATGCCAGACGGCGCATTTTACGCGTATGCAGATGTTAGCGAAGCACTCGGGCGTGAGATCAACGGCAAAATCGCAAACACCTCACTCGAACTGGCGGATCTCATCCTCAGCGAAGCAGAAGTTGCTGCGGTGCCCGGCGAAGCATTCGGACCGAGCGGATACCTCCGCTTTAGCTACGCACTCGGAGACGAACCGCTGCTAGAGGGAATAAAGCGAATCCAACAACTGCTAGGCACTAAATAACCCCGGGTAAACCAATGCGGGCTGACTGTAGCAACAATCAGCCCGCATTTTTGGCGGAAGGTAAGGGATTCGAACCCTTGAGGCTTTCACCCGCTAGTTTTCAAGACTAGTTCCTTCGGCCGCTCGGACAACCTTCCGCGTCAAATTTTACCAGCAATACACTCCCCGCGCAATCTATTTTGCGCGGGGCACACCCCGCAACTCCCCTATAACACCCGCTTCAACGGCTCCCATTCGCGCAGTGCTCGCATTAAACCCCCCTCGGCAACACTGCCCGTAACCCGTGTTGCCGCGTTTTTGATCCGCTCTGATGCCTGCCCCATCGCAACCGCCGTGCCATGCGCAGCCGCCCACTCAATCATTTGCAGATCGTTATTACCGTCGCCCGCGGCAAAAACCCCCGCAGCTTGCACCCGCAGCGCCCTGCGCACCAGCTCGAGCGCCGTTGATTTATCAACATCCGCCCTGGTCGCATCAAGCCACACAGCCTCGCCAACGGCGTAAACAGTGTGATTAAGCCGCATCTCATCGGCGATATCTAAAAACTCCTGCGGCGTGTAGCCGTGCGAAACCGCGACCACGCGCGTGCCCTCGATCGTGAGCAGACGTTCATAGTCCACAAGCTCTCTGCGATTTGGCAGGGTTTTAAAAGGGATCTCGCGCATATAGTAAAAAACACCGTCGCCTCCCTCAACCGCGATATTAGCCTCCGGCAGTGTTTCCCGCAGTCGGCGCAGCATCGGTGACGGATCAAAGGTGCACACCCGGTGCTTCTCAAAAACTCCGCTCGGTTCGCTCCTGCGCAGCGTTACCGCGCCATTGCAGCAGACAAGCCACTGCAAGCTCAAGCCCAATTTTTCAACAACGGGCAGGGTTGCATCAAACGCCCGCCCCGTAGCAAGAACAATTTCAACGTGTGGCAGCGCATCAATTTTACGCAGTGTTTGAGCGAGATCAGCATCTATTGTTTCATCCTCGTGCAAAACCGTGCCGTCAAGGTCAAGCGCAATCATTAGCGCGCACGCTGCTCGAACCGCTGTCACATCGGAGGTCATAAATCCGCTCTCTTGTCGTTTTATTTTGCAGCCGTCGGGGTAAGCACGCGCAGCCCGCCCATGAACGGTCGCAGCGCTTCTGGCACCGTCACACTGCCGTCAGCCTGCTGGTGCGTCTCGAGAATCGCGGTGAGCCAGCGCGTGGTTGCAAGCGTCCCGTTAACAGTTGCCGCAACACTGGTTTTGCCGTTCTCGTTGCGGAATCGCGTGCCCAGCCGCCGCGCCTGATAGCTTGTGCAGTTGCTAGTGCTGGTCAGCTCACGATAAGTGTTTTGCGTTGGAATCCACGCTTCAATGTCAAACTTGCGCGCCGCGCTAGAACCCAGATCGCCAGCCGCAACGTCAACAACCCGATAGCTCAGCCCTAGCTCCTGCAACATCTGCTCCTGCATCTGCACGAGCTGCTCGTGCTCGACGGCGGCGTTTTCAGGGGTTGCGTACACGAACATTTCAAGCTTGTTAAACTGATGCACCCGAATAATACCTCGGGTGTCTTTGCCGTGAGATCCCGCCTCAGAACGGTAGCAGGTGGACCATCCGGCATAGCGGATACTGCCACCCTGCAGGTCAATTATTTCGTCGGCGTGAAACCCAGCGAGAGCAACCTCGCTCGTGCCAGTGAGGTACATATCCTGCTGCTGCAGGTGATAAACCTCGGCGGCGTGCTCGCCCAGAAAACCCGTGCCGTGCATAATTTCCGGCTTCACAAGAGTCGGGGTGATAACCGGGATAAAACCCGCGGCAAGCGCTTTTTGCAGCCCCAGGTTCATAATCGCAAGCTCGAGCAAGGCACCTACACCGCGCAAAAAGTAAAACCGCGCGCCAGAAACCTTAGCCCCGCGCTGCATATCTATTGCGCCGAGCATTTCGCCCAGCTCTAAATGGTCGCGGATCTCAAAATTAAACTGCGGTTTTTCGCCGTGTGTGCGCAGAGTCACAAAATTACTTTCATCGCCAGCCGGCACGTCTGCAAGCACAACATTTTCGATCCGCTCTGCCGCCTGCGCCGCCCGCTGCTGCGCCTGCGCCGCCCGCTGCTGCGCGCCTTTCACCTGCTGCGCGAGTTCTTTTACCTGCGCGATCAGCTCGGCTCGCACGGCGGGATCGGCCGCCTTAACTTTTGCATTAAACAGGTTCTGATTGGCGCGCAGGCTCTCGTATTCTGCCTGCGCCTGCCGCCACTGAGCATCCGCGGTAATTGCATCTTCAACAATTTGCGGATCGTTACCGCGGGCGCGCTGCGAAGCTCTTAAAATCTCAGGGTCGTGGCGCAACAGGGATAAATCAATCATGCTACGAGTTTAGCGGCAAATGCTATGTATAGGCTCAGGAAGAGACGGGTTGCGGCGGTGCGTGCGCGAATCTGCGACACCGCTCCTGAGCACGCACAACACGCCTGCGGGCGGCGACCATATAGCGCGCCTCGATGCTACAGCTCCCAGCGGGCGCAGTTAAATGCAGAGTGCTCCGCACTCGCCTACAAAAGCCCCTCGACCCAGGCGCTTGCCTCGCAGAAAGCACTGTCGCTGTATTTCGGATCTGATTTCACGCGCATATTATCCGCTCGCGGATAAGACCCGAGAAAAACCACTTCGGGGCTGTGCATTTTAAGTCCGATTAGCGCGTGACGCACCCGCTCTTCACGAATGTGCCCCTCCGTGTCAATAAAAAACCTGTAATTGCCCATCTGCTCGCCCGTGGGTCGCGACGCGATCTGCGTCAAATTAACCCCCCGCGCCGCAAACTGCTCGAGCAGAGTCAGCAACGAGCCAGAGCGATCCTCCGGCAGGGTCACAATCAAAGAGGTTTTATCACGCCCGGTAATTGCCCCCACTGGCTGTTTGCGCCCAACCAGGCAAAATCGCGTTTGCGCGTCAGGATTACTGCCCACATTATTATTGTGCACACGCACTTCAAAGCGGGAAGTGATATTGGGGGGCGCAATTGCCGCGTCTATCTGCGCGCTGCTGGCAAGCAGATCCGCCGCCGCCTGCGCGTTGCTGGTTGCGGGAATAAGCCTGTGACCGGGCAAATTGCTCTCGAGCCAGGCACGGCACTGCGCATAAGCCACCGGATGCGCCGCAACCGTTTGCACCCGAGACAGCTCGGCGCCGGGGCGCGTCACCAGCGCAAACCGTACCGGAACAAGATACTCGCCCAGAATCTGCAGCCCGGAAATCTGCGCCAGTGCGTCCTGCGCGGCAGAAACTCCGCCGTCAATCGAGTTTTCGATCGCGATCATGGCCGCATCGCTAATGTGCTCGCTCACGTTCAACAGGGCGCGCGTCACATTTGCCACGGGCAACCACTCCTGCCCCTGCGCCGCGGGCACCTGCCCTAGTGCAGCCTCGGTAAAAGTACCTGCCGGGCCGAGATAGCTGTAGCTGCGCAATTCGCTCACGCCGCGCCGGCTCTCGCTAACATCACGCCCGCTCCCATCACACCCGCTCACGCCGCGCCCGCCGCAGCATTCTGCGCAATCTGCGCCGCCGCTTCTTGCACGCGCCGCAAATGCTCGTCACCCAAAAACGACTCGGCATAAACCTTCATAACCGCTTCGGTTCCGGAGGGGCGGATCGCCGCCCAGGCGTGCTCTGTGCGAATCACAACGCCCCCGATGCCCACACCATTACCGGGAGCGGCAGTAAGCACCTCAACAATCGCATCACCGGCAAGCTCTCTTGCCCCGATATTTGCAGCAGACAGGTTTCTAAGCACCGCTTTTTGGGTAGCGGTGACCGGCATATCCACCCTGCCATACGCCGACTCGCCATAGCGCGCCACCAGCTCAGCATAGTACTGGCTCGGGCTCAGACCCGTTACCGCGTATATTTCCGCCGCGAGCAGGCACAACGCGATGCCGTCTTTATCGGTGCTCCAGACCTCGCCATCGCGTGCTAACAGGGTTGCTCCCGCGCTCTCCTCGCCCGCAAACACTATTTGCCGCGCTGCAAGACCGTCGGCAAACCACTTAAAGCCCACAGGAACCTCATACAGCGTCGCCTCGTGTGCGACCACGATTTTATCAATAATCGCAGATGAAACAATAGTTTTGCCAATTGTCGCGGGTCGCTGCCAGGCTTCGCGATGAGTTAGTAAATAATCAATACAAACGGCCAAAAAATGGTTCGGACTTAACAGCCCAGCATCGGCGGTCACAATTCCATGCCTGTCAGCATCCGCATCATTGGCAAGTATTAGCGGATAATCCAGCCCCGCTTCTGTAACGGTGCGCATTGCCATTGGCGACGACGGATCCATCCTGATTTTGCCGTCCCAGTCGAGGCTCATAAACGACCAGGTTTTGTCGATGCCCGACCCTAACAGTGTTAAATCAAGATCGTACGCTTTTTTAATTGCCACCCAGTAGGCTTCCGCCGCACCCCCCAGCGGATGAGCAGCAAACCTGAGCTTGCTGTCTTTGATTGCACGCATATCAACAACCTGCGCCAAATCTTGCACATAGTCACCGAGGAAATCATACGCAACAACCGTGCCGCGCGACACCCGGTTTTGCTCCGGTTTAGCCAACCACTCCTGCGCACCACCCGCCGCGCTAATCTCGCGCAAAAACTCGTTAGCGAGTCGCTCAATTTCAGCCGTTTCCGCTGTTCCCGCAGGACCTCCGTGCGGCAGATTGTATTTAATGCCACCATCCTGCGGCGGGTTATGGCTCGGTGTTAATAAAACACCGTCGGCCAGGTTCGCCGCATTTTCCGCCGCACCACCGACAAGCCCGCGATTGTGCTTAATAATCGCGCGGCTTAAAACCGGCGTTGGCACGTACTCGCCCGGCGCAGCACCGCGCACAGCAACCCCCAGTCGAGTGAACATCTCGAGCGCGCCCGGCAGCGCATACTCTGACAGCGGATGCGGATCCGCCCCTAAAAACAGCGGGCCGGTAATCCCGCAGTCCGCGCGATACTGCGCAATAGCAGCGCAAACCGCGAGTGTGTGCGCCTCGTTAAAACTGCCATTAAACGCGGTGCCGCGGTGCCCCGCAGTGCCAAAAGCGACGCGCTGTGATGCATCCTCAGGATCTGGGGTGATTGCGTAGTATGCGTGCCGCAGTTGTGCAAGATCCAACAGGGGCGCGTCCGCTGTTTTATTTTGGCTCATATTATATAGTTTGGCACGCAAGTTATAATAAAAGTTGGGTAAACCGTAACCACAGGCGCAAAAAATGTTTTACGCTGGCGAAAACGATCGAAATAATCCACCTAGGAGTAAAAATGGCTGAAAAAAATAATTCAAAAAACAGCGCGCGTGATCGTGTTAAATGCTGGCTAACAGATATGGACGGCGTGCTTGTGCACGAGCAAAAACCGATCCCGGGAGCTGCCGAGCTGCTAGATCACTGGCGCAAAAACGGGCAGGAATACCTGGTGCTCACCAATAATTCTATTTTTACGGCACGCGATCTCAGCGCGCGGCTCGCAGCCAGCGGCATTGCCGTGCCAGAAGACCGCATCTGGACCAGCGCGCTAGCAACCGCCACATTTTTGAAGGCACAAGCACCCGGCGGCACAGCATTCGTGCTGGGGGAGGCGGGGTTGCTAACAGCGCTGCACGAGGCCGGGTTTGTGATGACAGAATCGAACCCCGATTTTGTTGTTGTTGGTGAAACGCGCAACTACAGTTTTGACGCGATGACCAAGGCGATCCGTTTCATTAACGCGGGTGCGCGGTTTATTTCAACCAACCCCGACGCAACCGGACCCAGCGCTGACGGGCCGCTGCCAGCAACCGGCGCAATTAACGCGCTCATCACAAAGGCGAGCGGGCGCGTGCCTTACATTGTGGGCAAGCCAAACCCGATGATGTTCCGCTCTGCGCTCAACAAAATCGGCGCGCACTCAGAGAACACCGCGATGATCGGCGACCGCATGGACACCGATATTGTTGCGGGAATGGAAGCCGGGCTGCACACAATTCTCGTTAAAACGGGCATTGCGGATGAGCGCGAGATTCTGAAATACCCCTTCCGTCCCAATGAGGTTCTGGGATCGGTGGCGGATCTGCTACCGCGCTAGTTAACGCACTGCGGTATTAAGCACCGCGCTGCGGCGCGCCGCGCGAATTGAATCGCCGCGCGAGTTAGGTCGCCGCAGCATTGCGCACCGCCCGAGTTTGCAAAGCTCGCGCCGCCAGCTCTGACTCTGGCGGATACCCGATCTCCTCAAGGCTCAGCCCGTGCGCAGGCATCACAGTAAACCTGCTGGTGCGCTGCGCGCGCTCCTGCAATTCTTGCAGCTGCGGCAGTGTAATCCGCCCGCTTGCAACCGCAATCACACCGCCCACAAGCGCGCGCGCCATCGAGTGGCAGAAAGCGTCCGCCTGTATTCGCGCCGCGCGCACACCCGGCGCAACCTCGCGCCACTCAAAATACGTTAGCGTGCGCACGCTCGTTGCGCCCTCTCGCGCCTTGCAAAACGCCGCAAAATCGCGCAGCCCGAGCAGGCTTTGGCTCGCTTCTTGCAGCAGCTGCCAGTCAGGCTCACCAGGCAGAGTTACGGTGTGCCGGGCAGCGAGCGGATCGTACGCCCAGGCCGCGCAGATCCGGTACTCGTAGAGCCGCCAGAGCGCTCCGAAACGAGCGTCAAATTCCGGCACAGTGACCGCAATATCGCGAATAACAACATCGTTCGCGTTAAACCGCTTCAAAACCCCGTTAATTCGCCCCGCCCGGTCAAACCCCGTAACAGCGCCTTTTTTTAACAGCGTGGCGAGCTCATCCGCCGCAATATCAAAGTGCGCAACCTGCCTGCGGGCGTGCACGCCCGCGTCTGTGCGCCCCGCAACGGTCAGCTGTACAGGGTTATCGCTGCCACGGCGCAGAACAGTGTTGAGCGCGCGCTCAACCTCGCCCTGCACCGTGCGCAGCCCGGGTTGCGCAGCCCAACCGTGAAAATCAGTGCCCTCGTAACTGAGCACCATTTTTAAGCGGAGCATGCGCGCTACGCCGTTTTTTTACCGTGCCGCAGAATACGCAAAACATACTGCACCGCGATAAATCCCAAAAATACAGAAAATAAAATATTGCTCCACAAGGGCGTTAAAAACACCGCCAGTTGCACACTAAACGGACTCACAAAAGCCGCCGCAACCCCGATTATCAGTGGGATTTTTAGCTCGATTGTTTTTTGCTTAACGTTTTTGTACGACGCGCTAACAGCGCCAACAATTACCATTACCATAGAGGTGCCCTTAGCGATTAAATCGCTGGCACCAAATCCCGCGATCAGCACGGGAATTGCAACAATACCACCGCCAATTCCCAGCAGCGCAACCCCGATGCCCGGAATAATTCCAAATAAAATCAGCAGAACAAAAACGAGCGGGTTCATTTCGATTGTGTCCTGCCGGGCCGGAACAACCGTCCAGAGCGTGCCAATAGCGAAAATTAAAAACACCAAAAAACATATTTCGAGCGCGCGCAAACTCAGCCGGTGCAAAAATGCTGCGCCTATCCGCGAGCCAACAAAAACCCCACCGGCTAACGCCAACCCGGCGAGCCAGTCAACCCCGCCGTGCAGGGCGTAGCTAATAATGCTTACAAGCGCTGTTGGCAGCAGCGCAAAAGACGAGTTCGCCGCGGCAAGCCGCTGATTAAACCCGCACAAAAACACTAGCGCCGGCACGATAATTACACCGCCGCCGAGCCCAAACAGACCGCCAAAAAACCCCGCGATCGCGCCAATTAAAATTAGCCTGGGCAGTGTTACTGCCGGCGTTATAGCACCATTTTGGGGTGCGGATGCAGCTTCTTGAACCATTTTTACAACCTTCCTAAACAACCGAAACTACTGCGGGTCCAGCCCCAGATCTGCCAGGTCAATCGCGTAGCGGTACTCGTACCCGGCAGTTTCTATACGAGCTTTGGCCGGGGCATTGCGATCCACAACAACAGCTACCGCAACAACCTGCGCGCCCAGCTTTTCAAGAGCCGCAATCGCTTTTAACGGCGAACCACCCGTTGTCGAGGTGTCCTCAACAACAACAACTCGCTTGCCCGCCACATCGGGACCTTCAACCTGCCTGCCCCTGCCGTGATTTTTAGGCTCTTTGCGCACAACAAAAGAGTTCAGATTCTCACCGCGTTTTACGCTCTCGTGCATAATCGCGCTGGCAACGGGATCGGCACCCATGGTTAGCCCGCCAACTGCAACAACCCCGTCAATATCGGCGATCAAATCACACATAACCTCGCCAATTAGCGGCGCGGCACGATGGTCAAGGCTGAGCTTGCGCAGGTCTATGTAGTAGCTTGCTTTTTTGCCGCTGGTGAGCGTGAAATCCCCGTGAAAAACGGCCTCGCTTTTAATCAGCTCAATAAGTTTTGTTTTTGCGCTCATAAATTATCTCCCTTATTTATATTTTATAAAAACTAGCTTCTACCCGCGCGGCTGATCTGCACCATCTGCCCGCGCGGCACTATTTTAATCCGCTCCCGCTGGTTTTTCATGCCCAGCTCCTGCTCGGCAGCATCAAGCCGATGCCATCCCTCAATATCGGTGTACTCAACACCGCGCTCCCGCAGTAGCGACGTAATTTGTGGCGGATCGCCGGCATCCGCCGTGTGATGCCAGAGTTTGCCCCGCTGCCAGTCTACCACCAGGCACTCCAGGGTTTCGCGCGCGTCAGATTTTGTTGCGCCAATAAGCCCCACCGGACCTCGCTTGATCCAGCCGGTTGCGTATACCCCCGGCATAATTTCACCCGTGTTGCTCTGCACTCTGCCCGCAGTGTTTGGAATCACCCCGCGCGCGCTGTCAAACGGCACACCCGCCACGGCGGAACCGAAATACCCAACAGCTCGGTAAAGCGCCTGCACAGGAACTGTTTCAAAAACATCGGTGTCAATAACCCCGCCGCTGCCATCGGGTTTTGTGCGCTGTATTTTCAAAGCGCAAACCCTGCCCTGCTCGTCTTTTAGCACCGCAACCGGTTTTGCCCAGAAATGGAAAACCAGCTGCCGCGGCGCAGCACTCTCGCGCGCCGCCTGCTCGGCAAGCCACTTGCTGAAAATACGCGAAATAACGAGTATTTGCTTATTGGTGTTTTTTAAATTTTCGATATGCTCATCAGTTTGCGCAAAATCCTGCGGATCAAGCACCATATCAACGCCCGCAACCTCGCCCAGTTCGCGCAACTCGAGCGGTGTGAATTTCACCTGCAACGGTCCTTTGCGCCCAAAAATATGCAGTGTTTCAATCGGGTTTTGCGCGAACACCTCGCGCACATTATCTGGAATCTCAGTGCTCAGCATATCCGCCACGTGCTTAATGAGAACCCGCGAAATATCGAGCGCAACATTACCGTTACCGATAACGGCAACCGATCGCGCGTCAAGCGGCCAGTAGCGCGGCACGTCAGGGTGCCCGTCAAACCAGCTCACAAAAGCCGCCGCCCCAAAAGAGTACGCCGCGTCAATGCCGGGGATGTCAAGCGCCGCGTCTTTAACCGCGCCTGTTGCAAAAATAACCGCGTGATAGTGCTCGCGCAAATCGGCGAGCGTGATGTCCTGTCCGTAACACACATTGCCGAAAAATCGCACCGTGCCAGAGTCAAGCACCTCGCGCAGCGCTTTAATAATCGCTTTAATCCGCGGATGATCAGGCGCAACACCGTACCTCACAAGCCCGTAGGGGGCTGGTAGCTGCTCGAAAATATCGATCGTAACCGCCGCATCAGTAACGCTCTTGTGCAAAATATCGGCGGCGTATATACCAGCTGGCCCCGCGCCAATTATAGCAACCTTCAAAACCGGCTGTTGCTGCTCAGACACCGCTCACTCCCTAGCCAACCCGCTCAACGATTGTTTTCGCGAGTTTTTCAAGGGCGGTTTTAACCCGCCCGGCAGGCAAACTCGCCAGCGCTTGCACCGCGTCACCGGCAACCTTGTGAGCGCGCATTGCCGTTTGCGCAGTCACCTCGTGGCGATACAGCTCGGTGACTTCCTTATCCATAACGCTCGGGTCAGCTCCTGCGGCAACCGCAGCAACGCCCGTTTCGATCCGCCGCAATAGATCTGCATCAGCCGCATTTGTGGCGGCAGATTTGCGCAGCAGCAAAAGCGGCAGCGTTGTAACTCCGGCGCGCAAATCGGTGCCCGCGCGCTTACCCGTGTCTGCCGCTGCGGGCGACAGGTCGATAACATCATCAACAAGCTGAAAAGCAACCCCGATGCCCTCGCCGTAGGCTGTTAGCGGATCCAAAAACTCGCGCGGCGCACCACTCACCAGCGCACCCATCCGAGCCGCGCACGAAATCAGCGACCCGGTTTTATCGGCGAGCACCTGCAAATAAAAGCTCAGCTCGTCATCTTCGGTGCCCGGACCCACGGTTTCGTGCAACTGCCCCAGGCAAAGACGCTCAAAAGTTTCTGACTGCAGCAAAATTGCTTCTGCGCTCATATCCGCAACCAGGCGAGAAGCGCGCGCAAACAGCAGGTCACCGGCCAAAATAGCAACCGAATTGCTCCAGGCAAGGTGCGCGGTTTGCACCCCGCGCCTTGTGACCGCCTCATCCATCACGTCATCGTGGTAGAGCGACGCTAAATGAGTAATTTCAATGACCTGCGCCACGCGCCGCACCTGTTCGGTTGGCCCGGAACCAAGCTCGCTCACAAGCAATAGCAGGAGCGGACGGATCCGCTTTCCCCCTGCCGCGGCAAGGTATTTTGCGGCAGCATCCGCTATTGGTGAGGCAAAGCGGATCTGCGAGAGCAGCCCCGCTTCAACCAGCGCCAGCTCGCGCTCGAGTGCTTTTATATGGCGCTGGTGTGCCACCGACTGGAGCAGTTTTGCTGGCAGGGCTGAAGTTGCCGTTGTGATGTTTATTTTCTCGCTCATTTTTTGCTCGCCCCAGAGTTTTTTGGTGGCACAAAGCCGCGGTGCAGCGCAACAATTCCTCCCGCAAGATTGCGATATTTAACGCGCTCAAAACCTGCCTCTTGGAGCACCTGCGCGAGCTGCTCCTGCGCGGGCCATATTGAGATTGAATCTGCCAGATAATCGTAAGCGTCACCGTTATTGTTGAGAATCCAAGCTATGTACGGCGCAACTGAACGATTATAAAAAGCATACGGACGCTCAATTAGGCGGTGCGGCTGCGAGAACTCGCACACCACAATGCGCCCGCCGGGCTTTACCACGCGATACATTTCAGCGAGCGCTTTACCAACGTTATTAACATTGCGCAGCCCAAAAGAAATTGTTGCGGCATCAAAAAAATCGTCTGCAAAGGACAGTTCTGTTGCATCCGCCCACTCAAAACTGAGGTTTGGCACGCCCCGATATTTTTCGCGGGCAATATTTAACATTCCCTCAGAAAAATCAGCGCCAATAATGCGCGCGCCAGTTTTTGCCAGCGCACCCGATGAAAAACCAGTTCCCGCCGCAAGATCCAACACAATTTCGCCGGGGCGCGGATTAAGCGCTCTAACCGTAGCAATACGCCATAGCCTGTGCACGCCCAAAGAAAGCACGTCATTAGTTAAATCATAGCGCACAGAAATTGAATCAAACATACTCGACACTTCTGCGCCGATTTTAGTAGTTGCGTCAGCTCGATTCACACTCTCTATGCTACTCTGCCGGACTGTATTTTTGCAGCAAAATTAAGCGGCGGCGGGTAAACTTATACGCGCAAACGGTATTTAATTAGTCGACAACAGATTTTAGTTGGAAGAAACTTCGAGTATATTGGTCGCCAAACAGCTTATAGTTAAGAGCAACTGGTGCAACAAACGCGACCTGCTCTGCTACGCAGATAGCACGCACCCGCTGGTGTGGCTGCAGGCAAATTTAAGCGCTGTGGGAGTTGGTGAGATTGTAAGGCTCACCGCGAGCGGTGACGAGCGGATCACCCAGCTCAACAGCAAGTGGCAAGAGCTTGTGCGCGCCGCTCAAATACACGATTTCGTGAACGCCCCGCACAGCGGTCTCACCTCGTACGGCGCAATAACTTTTGCCGGTGCGAGCGCAACTAACTCGGTTTTAATTGTGCCCCAGGTTATTTTTGGCGAGTATCAGGGGCGGTATTTCAAAACCACCGTCACAGAGCGTGGCGCAAACTCTGCAGACAATCTGATTCCACAGCCCACGCCACTTGTGCCCTGGCAAGAAGTCGCCCTGCAACACGACCCGAATCAGGCAGAAACCAGCGACTATCTCGCAAAAGCGCGGCGCGCACTGGCAACGATTGACTCCGGGGAGCTTAAAAAAATTGTGCTCGCCAGGCAAACCAGCGCAGCTCTTCCGGTCAGAGCGGATCTGCGAGCGCCGCTTAAGTGGCTCTGGCGCAATTATCGCAACTGCACAACGTTCGCGATTGACGGATTTTTCGGGGCAACTCCCGAAACGATTGTGCGCAGCACAGATCGCAGTTTCGCTTCCCGCGTGCTCGCGGGGACCGTCCGCTTTAACCCGGAAGATCCGCTCGCAAACAGCGCCGCTGGCGATATCTTGAAAACAAGCCCCCGAATCAACAAAGAGCACGATTTTGCCACCCAAAGCGTGATTAACGCCCTTGCTCCGCTGGTTGATGAAATAAGCTGGAATCGCGATCCGCTGGTAATCGAGCTGCCGAACGTACTGCACCGCGCAACCAATATTCGCGCCAAAATTAAGCCGTGCTACAACAGCCTGGATCTGCTCGCGGCGATGCACCCAACCGCTGCGGTCGCTGGCACACCAACCGCCGCGGCAGTGCGGCTTATTGGTGAAATTGAAGATTTTGACCGGGCGCGTTACGCTGGCGCGGTGGGTTGGATCAACCAACACGGCGACGGGGAATGGGCGCTCGGGCTGCGGTGCGCGCAGGTGCATAGCACGGCAGGCGGCGCACAAATCACCGCAACTGCGGGCGGCGGATTAGTTGCCGGCTCTGATATTTTTGCCGAGCTCGCCGAAACCACCGTGAAAATGGTTCCGATCAGTCAGGCTCTAAAGAACGCTTAGGTGCTCAGGCTTCAAGTCTTCACGCATTTAGATATTCACGTGCTTAGGCACTCACCCAAGCGCTCAGTTCTGCGCCGGCAGTATTTTAACTTCTACTATCTGCGGCAGCTTAGGCGCGCTAATTAGCGCGGCGGCAAGCTCACCACGCGTTTTTATTTCGCGATAGTCCCACTCAAAAGACGCCGCTAAATTTTTAATACCCAGCTGCTGCGGGGTGCGCATAACCCGCTCGAAAATATCCGCCGCAGCGGTATTTTTAACCTCCAGTGAGTCAAAAATAGTTCCCCCGGAATCGTTCACAACAAAAATCTGTACTCTTGGCAAAGCCTCCCCCGGCGTTAGCGCCAGCGCGTTCGCGTCGTGCAGCAGGGCAAGATCTCCCAGTAAAACCCTGGTAATTCCAAGCGCCGCACCAACAGACCGCTGTTCTGTCACAGCGGCAACTCCCAAAGCCGTGCTCACAGTGCCGTCAATTCCCGCAACTCCGCGGTTTGAGTACACTCTAACGGGGCGCGAAGCTGCCACCCTGTCAAGATGCCGCACCATTCTAGATGCCGCCACAAACAGTTTGTCGTGCGACCACGAAGCCTGCCAAATATCCCGCGCCAGCATATCCCGAGTAATCGGCGTCCGCGCCGCCGCCAGCTCCTGCCGCGCATACTGGCTCAGCTCTTTATATCCTCTGGCGCGCACCAGCTCCACCTGCGGCTCGTGGATTGTTTCACATGAAACATCAAACGCGTGATCCGCTGCAATCCACATTCCCAACCAGCGATGATTTGCAAGCGGATCGTAATCCCGCGCGAGTGCTACACTGCGCACAACTCTTGCGTTGTTTGCCGCGTAATTTTCCGAGGTGTGCGCATCAACAACGATAATCTCGATAGCCGTATTTTGCGCAAGCGCATTCACCTCGCGCGTTAGTGTGGGATGCCCGAAAATAACAACGCGCTCAATTAGCTCTGTTGTTTCGGGATCTGCCAAAAGTTCTTGGTAGTGCTTAATGCTCTCCGTACCAATGCGTGCACCGCTCACAACCTCCGCAAGCAGGGGCAAATGCGCGCTGTGCGCAAATTCACTCGCCCGCGTGCCCGCGCCGCTGCCCGCAACAATCACGGTGCGTTTGTCACTGTGCAAAATATATTCAAGTGCCGCGCCATATATGCCCGCCTCGCAACTTGCACTTTCCTCTGCTGCGCCGTTCCATTTTTCTCCTGTATCACGGCTAACACTAGCGCCCGCAGCACCACTCACGCACTCATTTGTGCACGTCGTGGAAAACTCCGCGCTCTGCGCATCACACACCGCGTAACTCGCGCACTCACGCACGAACCGCTGCGCCGCGTCCGTTAAATCTGATGACAGCGGATCTCGCAACCGCACATTTAACTGCACCGGACCGCCAGCTTCTCCGTTAAACTGACCGCCGGTTTTTTTGTAAAGCGCCGCAACTCGCGCGCACAAACGCGACAACTCGCCGTCACCACTGCGCACGCCAGCACCGCCATCACCCGCGCCAGCACCACTTTCAACACCATCAGCACAAACATCAACACTAGTATCAGCGGCATCAGCGCCGACACCCACTCCAACACCAGCACCCGCATCAATACCGGCAAAATCAACGGTTCGCGGCGCGACATAGTCTTCACAGTCCCTTAAAAAATCCGCAAAAACAGTGCTTTGTTTAATCGTCTGGCTCGCCCTGATACCGTGCAACTCGGGAGGGCGATCCGCTGTCACCAAAAACAACGGCACTCTTGCCGCGTGCGCCTCCATAACGGCCGGCGCGAGATTTGCAACGGCAGTGCCGCTGGTCACCAGCACTGCTGCGGCAACACCACTCGCCCTGCCAATGCCGAGCGCAAAAAAAGCCGCCGATCGCTCATCAACTCGCACGTGCAGGCGCAGCTCCTCACGCTGCTCTCGCCGTGCAATTTCGAGCGCCAGCGCCTGCGAGCGCGATCCTGGCGAAACAACAAAGTGACGCACTCCCGCACGCACAAGCGTTTCAACGATTGCCGCGGCGATAACGCTCGCTGGAACATTAACGGGCTTGTGCAAGCGCTAATCCTTTGAGTCGGGATTATCTGTCGCGCCTGTCTCATCCGCCACACCAGAATCACCAGCACCGACCGCACCCGAATCGCTCGCAGCTACCGCGTTAAAATCACCCACTTCAGGCAGGCTCTGCGGCTCTCTGCCACCAGTGGCATTAACACTAAACCCTGGCATATTAAACTCTTCTTCCTCAAGCTGCCGCAGCCGCTCTTCAAGACTGCGAATTCGCTCGTCAGAATCGCTCTCCAACCGCCTTTTTGGGCTTTCAGCGGCACTCCCAAGAGCACCCTCCCCATTTCTTCCTGAGGGCATAAATCCGCCAGTTCCCGAATTCGCGTCGTCATTCATATCTTTGCCAAGAGAAAACCAGAGCACAGCACCAATCACCGGTATTAAAGCCAGCGCAACCCACGCGGGTTTAGGAAAAACTTTAATTCTGGCGTTATTTGTAAGCAGCACGTCAACAGCCGTGTACAGCGCCACAGCAAACGCCAGAACTCCCAAGATTAGAAATAAACGCACCATATAAAAGATTGTACCCGTTTTATTCTTATGATTTTCAGGCAAAATGGGGATTCTTTGAGCTAGGCTGAATTATATGAGCGCAAAAAAAGCATGGCTTCTTTACACATTTTACAGACTATTATTTTTTGCTGTTCCGCTGGCGCTAATTTTGCTGCTATTGCCGCGCCATATGCTGGTAGGTCTTAACTGGGGAATTTTCTTCGCGGTTGCCTGCTCTGCCTTAATTTCACTGTCCCTCTCGGTGCTCTTCCTATCAAAACTGCGCCACCGTGCCGCGGCCGGCATTGCAGAATGGCGCAGTAACTCGCACACAACGGACAGCGGATTTGAAGACAGCGTCATGGAGCAAGATGAGTTCCAACAAAATCAGGGGAACTGAAAACTCACGCAACAACCGAAAATCACAGTCCAAAAGCGCAATAAAAAACCATAAAACACAGCAAAACTAGAGAACCCGAGCACAGGCTAAAAATCATCGGCATATCGGCGTCATCGTCACCCCATGCGCTCTCTAGCAACTCCAGGTTCAGGTCGCACACAACCGGAACATGATCGCTAGGCTTAATCTCGGGGTGCGATCCGCTCTCTAAAATCCGCTCATCGCGCACAATTTCTGACCCGGTGACAGCGCCGCTAAACTCGGCAGAGCCTAAAATAAAATCAATCCGCATTCCAAGATTACGATCAAACTTGTTCTGCTGATAATCCCAAAACGTGTATCCCTGCGGGTTATCGGCTCGCGTAACATCGGTTAAAAACTCGGTAAAACGCGCAAATTCAGCCCTTTCAGCCTCTGACACGTGGGTGCTTACGCCCTCAACAAAAGACGGATCGCCCATATCCTGCGACCAAGGCGCAATATTAAAATCGCCCATCAAAGCCAGCGGCACGGCAGGATTCTCCCGCAACCAGATTTTTGTGTGCTCACGCAGTTTAGCAAGCCACTCTAATTTATACGCATAGTGCGGATTATCCAGGCTGCGACCGTTGGGCACGTACAGGCTCCAAAGGCGCACACCCTCAACGCTCACCCCGAGCGCGCGAGCTTCCTGCGGCAACCCGTTTAAGCCCGTCAGCTGACAATGCTCCTGCCCTTTAACGGGCACGCCAAAACCCGGCTGCCCCGCAAACGCGCGCGTAATTTCGCTCATCTCGTACCGGCTCGCAAAAGCAACACCGTTCCACTGGTTGAAACCGTGCGCAACTACTTGATAGCCCGCCGCCTCAAACTTATCCATCGGAAACTGCTCAGGCCGACACTTTATCTCCTGCATCGCAAGCACATCAATATCGGCGCGGCGCAAAAAATCAATAACCCTATCGGCTCTTGTGCGAATAGAATTAACGTTCCAGGTGGCAATGCGCATTCTCAAGTACGCTACTCTTCCTCGTCCGCTTCCTCCACCGCGGCAGGAACACAAACAGCCTTCTGCTGCAACGCGCGATCTGCCGCATCAACGCTCCACGGCACAGCAACCTGCGATTCCGGCACCAGCTCAGCTGCCAGTTTGAGCAGAGCCGCATCCGCCGCATCCGCCCCCGCACTCGAGTTGTTGAGCGCGATAACCATTGTGAACCCGGTTGCCGGATCGGTGTAGGCAGCAGAAATAGTGCCCGGCAGCCATCCCGCGCGACCGCGCAGCGGACCTACTTTAGTGGCTCCTAAAACTATTTCACGGTGCGGCAGCTCACCCTCTGCAACGGGCTCAACTGCGCTAGTTTCCTTGCCGTCTTTATCTCGCGGCGGATTAACAAGGCTCGCCGGCTGGTTTAGCGCCTCAAAATCTTTCGCCCTGCCAAACTTGCCACCAAACAGCGCCGTGTAGAAACTGTGAATGTCGTGCACGGTGGTCACGCTCGCACCGCCCGGCACAAAGGCAGGAGACACGCTCTCAAGTTGCGCAGGCTCCGCATCGCAGTTCGGCTCGGCAACGCCACCCGGATACGCAATCGGCTTTAATGAATTTTCGGGCAGCTCATTGTTTGAATTATAAATTTCCGGGTAAAAAGTATCTTTTAGCTCGATTTTTCCGTAAATATAATCTTTTAATAAACTCTGCGTGCGCTTGGCGGTTTTTATTTTTGCAGCTCTCACGATCAAAATATTATCCGCCTCGCTTAAATACCTGTTAACTCCCGCGTGCGGCAGCGGCGAATTAGCCAGAGCCTGCGCCAGTATCTCATTTATCTGCCACGGACGCTGCGGGTTTTTAGCGGTGTACTCCCGCAGCGCGTCGCGGTAGTCGGCAATGCCGCTAGTGCCATTGCACAGCTGCGCATAGGTTATATTCTCAAGGTCACTCTCGTGCTCCAGGGTT
The DNA here is from genome assembly GCF_018531145.1 of Canibacter zhuwentaonis. Taxonomy (GTDB): domain Bacteria; phylum Actinomycetota; class Actinomycetes; order Actinomycetales; family Microbacteriaceae; genus Canibacter; species Canibacter zhuwentaonis. The sequence continues at coordinate 57,766 of NZ_JAHDSZ010000012.1, forward strand.
TGCGATATTTTCTCGTCGAGCTGCAGCTCCCCCCGCGCGGCAAGCTCTAATACCAGCGCGCACATCATTGGTGACGTGGTTTCTGCGGCGCGGATCGCTGTGCTCGAGTTCACATTCTCCCCGTATCCGCGCGCGTATGCCTTACCATCGGGCAGCCAAACTCCCACAATCGCCTGGGTCGATTTGGTGCTCTGCATGACCTGCTCAACCACCGCGTCAACTTTGGCAACAACGGTTTCGCTCGCGGTTTTTATATCGCCCTTGCCGGCGTTAAATTCTCCCGCGCAACCAGACAACGCAAATAGCGCAACCGTTGTAACGGTCAGACCGATTTTCATTGTTTTGCTTTTAGCGCTCACCAGTTCTGCTTTCTAGGTTTAGCATTAACAACAGCAATTTTACTTTGTAAAGCTCCATTTCATAAATAAAAGTGTGAGAATCTTAAGTTTATCTCACTTCGCCGTATCTGCATAGCGCAACAACTGCGGAAAGCTGCGCCACACAGGGCTCTTCGTCTGATGATGATGCGCTTTACCTACCTTCTTCACTAAAATTAGAGCGTGTCAAATTTTAGTAAAGAAATTATAAACAAAGTCCTCGCTCATATGAACGATGACCATCAAAAAGACAGTCTAATAATCGCAAAGGCTAACGGTTTTCCCGCAGCAACTACCGCAAAAATGACCGATATTGACGGCTCCGCCGGTGTCTGGCAGGTCACTGACTCTGCCGGAACGCACGAGCTGCGAATCCCGTGGGCTGGTGGAGAGATCACTGAGCGCCCACAAATTCGTGAAGAAATTGTGAAAATCAGCACCGCCGCGCAGCAGCGGTTCGGCATTACCCCCGCAGAGAAGGCGCAGGGCAGCGGATCACACGAACACGACGGCGGCAACCCGCACCAACACAATAGCGGCGGATCACACCCGCACGGTGACAATCCGCACGGTGACAATCCGCACAAAAACCCGCACCCCTTGTGTACCGCCGACAGCGAAACGGGAGAAAAACCGTTTTCTGTTGTTGTGCGTGAAAGCAGTTGGGCGCACCACAGCGAGAGCGAAGGCGCAGATTTTATGACCGATATTATGCGCGGCATATCCCCCTTGAGCGATTACACCGCGCTGGTTGTGCAGCACTATGTGCTCTACAAAGAGCTCGAAAAAGCCAGCGATAAACTCGCAGAAAATCCTTTAACCGCCGGTTTTGACACCCCAGCACTACGGCGCATTAAAGCGCTAGAAATCGACCTGCAACATCTACTCGGTGCCAATTGGGAAGCGCACTGCAAGGCACTGCCGGCATCGAGCGCATACGCCGCCCGAATCCGCGAAATCGCAGCCAACGGATGGCACGCAGGCATTGTCGCTCACCACTACACCCGCTATCTCGGCGATCTTTCCGGCGGGCAAATGATTGCGAAGCGAATCCGCTCACAACACGGTCTAGAAAGTAACGGCGTGGCGTTTTACGAGTTTGCCGAGCTCGGTGACCTTAACGAGTTTAAGCAGCAGTATCGGGCGCAACTCGACCGCTTAGGTAGCGAGCTGAACTCACAAGAGCGCAAAAAGTTCTTACAGGAAGTTGGAATAGCTTACGATTTCAACACCGAGGTTTTCAACCAGCTAGCCGCTCAAAAAGCCAACGCTTAAAGATTCTGCGGTAAATAAAATATCTTCACGAATATATGTTCTCGGAGATATTTTATACGCTCAATTAACCTCCGCAGTTAGCGGTAACGAAAGATTGTATTTCTGACGGATCACCAAGCCTTGCTTTTTCTAAGTTATTTCTGACCTGTTGACGCACGCTCTCATGCGCACGCTCCTTACTCAGATAACCCATATCTAGCACTTTATCCAGATGAGTTAGCGCGTTATTAGCGGCTTGCTCATCGGTGGCATATGTTTTAAGCCACTCTTTATACCAGGCGCACTCATATGCTGTAGAAGCAGCGGTGTCCCCAAATCCTCGCTGGTAGCTACCCCCCTCTTCGTCTTCTCTCAAACTCTCAGGAGGAGTGTATCCCGCAGGCCAGTTGAGCTTTGCCACAGATTCCTGGTACTCCTTATTTATATCAGCATACGAAACAAACCCTCTCGAGCCTGAACAGCCGCCTAAAAATAAAGCACCTGC